>NZ_ATXP01000036.1 GCF_000421745.1 Nesterenkonia alba DSM 19423 | reverse complement strand
GCCATCCATCATGAGCAGCTGCTCGGGCGAATGCCTGGTATCGCTGCCAGGCAAAGTTCCACTTCGCTGAGCTTAGGACTACTAATGTGCGATCATTCTTTGCGTTCGACACCGCAGCTCCTCAAGACAGTTCCTATATTTGACATAGCAAGTATGTCTCGGACATTCAATAGATTCCTAGGTGCGTGATGGGTATATACGTATCAGTGAGATCGTATTTAACGAGTCACCACATACGTTTAGGGATTGATTGTCCTAGACCATCCCGCGTGAGTGTTGCCTCGTCCACCGTATGGGGCAAAGCTTGTCGTTGCATGTGCTGGCGCACATGCAACGAATCGGCAGACTAATAAGCCCCGGAGGCGTGGAAGACGGCTCGGGTGGTTTTCCAGAGGATCATGATGTCGGCAGTGAGAGACCAGTTCTCCACGTAGTAGAGGTCCAGGCGGACTGACTCTTCCCAGGAAAGATCAGAGCGGCCGCTGACCTGCCACAGCCCGGTGATCCCCGGCTTAACCAGGAAACGCCGGTGTACGTGTGGGTCGTACAGTTCCACCTCACGAGCCAGCGAAGGCCGGGGACCCACCAGAGACATGTCCCCTTTCAACACGTTGATGAGCTGAGGCAGCTCATCAATGCTGTAGCGGCGGATGAACTTCCCCACCCGTGTGACCCGGGGATCATCCTTCATTTTAAACAGCACACTCGCCTGGTCGATCTTCTCCTGCTGATCCAACTGGGTGAGAAGCTCCTCCGCATCCTGGCGCATCGAACGGAACTTAAACATCCGGAACGCCCGGCCGTGATACCCCACCCGCTCCTGCATAAAGAACACCGGACCAGCCGACGTCGTCTTCACCAACGCCGCCACCACCAGCATCGGCACAGCGAGGACCACCAAGGCCAGAGAACTCAACACCACATCGAAGACCCGCTTCACCGCTGCGCGGAACCCCGAATACTGCGGAGTCTCCACATGCAACAGAGGCAGACCAGCCACCGGCCGGCTATGAATACGCGGGCCGGCCACATCGGTCAGACTCGGGGCCACTGTCCCGCGTCAAGTAGTTGGCAGGATTTCCTTGGTTTTGAATGTCGGGGTGGTGGGGTCGGCCAGGCCCAGGTGC
>NZ_ATXP01000035.1 GCF_000421745.1 Nesterenkonia alba DSM 19423 | reverse complement strand
TTCGGCGACGATGGGGTATGCCGGATAAGGACGTCTCGTTGGCCGCCAGGGTCGAGATCACCAAGAAATACGCCGCTACCTACCAGACCGCGGGCAAGAAGGATAAGTCCAGGATCCTGGATCAGCTGGTTGAGGTGACCGGGTGGAACCGGGATCACGCCCGCCAGCAGCTACGTCGGCGGATGCGCCAACCCAAGGGGCGGGCCCAGGCGACGGTGGCGGTGATCGATCGGCGGCGCAACCCTGGGAGTAAGTACTCCTATGACGCGTTGAAGGTCCTGCAGCATGTCTGGGCGGTGGCCGGGGGTATCTGCGGGAAGTACCTAGCAGTCTCGATGGCCGATTGGCTTGATGCGATGGAAGCCACCGGGGACCTGGTGCCCGGCTGTGACCGGTACAGCACTGAGGTTCGGGGCGAGCTGCTTCGGATGAGCGCAGCTACGATCGACAGGCGCCTGCAGGCCGCTAAGGCGCGGGATCCGATCCGAGGCAAGTCCACCACCAAGCCCGGCACGCTGCTGAGGAACTCAATCAGTGTGCGCAAATCAGGCGATGAAGTAGAAGCAGAGCCCGGGTTCTTCGAAGTCGACACCGTAGCCCACTGTGGACCGAGCCTGAAAGGGGAGTTCGCCCGCACGGTGAACTTCACCGATATGCACACCGGGTGGGTGTTCACCACCGCGATCCGCAACAACGCGATGGCCCGCATGGTCCCGGCCTTCGACGCGTTCATCGCTGCGGTGCCGTTTATGGTCACCGGCATCGATTCCGATAACGGTTCGGAGTTCATCAACCACCAGGTCCTGGGCTGGTCGGCGGACCGGAAGATCTTCTACACCCGGTCCCGGCCGTATCAGAAGAACGATCAAGCCACCATCGAGTCGAAGAACAACCACCTGGTGCGCCGCTACGGGTTCTACTACCGATACGACACCGCCCACCAGAGGGAACTGCTCAACCAGCTCTGGCCGCTGGTCTGTGACCGGCTGAACTACTTCACCCCCACCAAGAAGCCCACCGGGTACACCACCGACACCGCGGGCCGGCGCCGGCGGGTCTACGACAAGCCCCGAACCCCCTACTACCGGCTGCTGGATGCCGAAGTGCTCAACCAGGCCCAGCAGGACGAGCTGGCTGCCTACAAAGCCTCACTGAACGTCGTGGACATCGCCCGGCGGATCACCACGATCCAACAGCGGCTCACCGCGCTAGCTGCGGCTCCCACCCGCAGGTTAGAGCGCGAGCTCGAAGCCAAGGCCGCCGCGGCGATGCCAGAAGCTGAATGGATCAAGATCGACCAACGCCGAGCCCGCGCAGCCTAACCCCCTCCAGGGCCCTCGATTACGCGGGGATTTTTAGGTGAGGCACGAGGGGTCATTTCCCGGGGACTTGACTGTGAGGCACCACG
>NZ_ATXP01000034.1 GCF_000421745.1 Nesterenkonia alba DSM 19423 | reverse complement strand
GGGGGGTGCCTCTATGGTTTTCGTCAAGCTGCTAGGGCGTGCCCGGTTCTGCCTCTGATGGTTTCGGGGTCTTGGTAGAAGGTCCCGTCACGCAGCATGGCGTAGAGGGTGTCGAGGCGTCTGCGGGCTAGGGCGATGACGGCTTGTTTGTGGGTCTTTCCTTCGGCGCGCTTCTTGTCGTAGTAAGCCCTGGATGGGCGGTGGTGCAGGGCTGCGAAGGCGCTGTTGAACAGGGAGGATTTCAATCTCTTGTTCCCGCCACGGTTGGCGTATTCACCTCGAATCGAGGTCCCGGAACGCCTGGTGGTCGGCGCAATCCCCGCGTAGGAGGCCAGATGGCCCGCGGTCTTGAAGTCCTTACCGACTATTTCGGTGAGGATTCTGGCGGCGGTCCTGACCCCGATTCCGGGCATCGAAGTCAGGACCTGGGCAAGAGGGTGCGCCTCCACCAGGGCATCGACCTGGGCCAACACCTGCTGACGCTGCGAGTACAGGTCCTTCAGCTGTCCGGCGATGATCGGCACGATGGTTGCTGCCGCCTCGGTGCCGGGAACCACCACAGTCTGGGCGGCCAGGGCAGCGAAGATCTCCTCAGTGAGTGGCTCAGCCAACCGTGGGTTGTGTTTGGTGATGCGGTTGCGCACATGGCCCCGGCCGGCGTCTTTGATCCGCTGCGGAGTAGACCACCTGCTCAGCACATCCAGGACCCCGTAGTGATGCAGCCGGGGTCCGATGACCCGTTCCAGGCCGGGGTGGATCTGGGTCAGCAGACCGCGCAGCCGGTTCCTGGCGGCGGTGGTCTGGGCCAGTAGATCATCATCGAAACCGGTCAGCACCGCCAGCTCGGCGACCTGCTCATCAGATGCTGCGATCTGCCGCAACGCGGTAGGCATGGTCCGGGCGGTCTCAGCGATGATGAACGCATCCCGGGCATCAGTCTTGGCTGAACCGGCGTGCAGGTCAGCCATTCTGCGCATGGTCAGCCCCGGCAGGTAAGCCACCTCAACGTCCTCAGCCTCCTGGGCAACAGCCACCGGCAGTGCGCCGATGGTCGCTGGTTGATCGACCACCAGCAGGGCCAGCCCATGCTTACTGGTGAGTTCGGCTAGTAGGTCTCGGAGTTTGGCCTCGTCGTTGGGCAGGGGCTTGTCGTAGGTCTTCTCGCCGGTGGTGGTCAGTGCTGTGGCGTGATGCTCACTCTTGCCGACGTCTAAGCCGATGAACAGCGCGAAGTCCTGAAGGTTCCAGGCCACGAGCTTCTCCTCATCAATTGTGGAGTCCTGTCACCACCCAGAACGGGGCGCCTGGGCAGCCAGCTGCCCAGCCCTGCCAGCCCCAGGCCCTGGGGTGGAGTCGGTGGGCGGTTCATGCTCGGCATCCACGTTAGAAAACAAGCCCTCAACACTGGGACTGTCGTGCCTCTATCAGCGATCCACGATCCGCCCGTGACCAGCTCCTGGGTGACAACACCCCCCGGATCATCACATGACTGGGGGCAAACGATCATGCCCAGAAGCCGGACCGGACAACACCACTTATCCTGCCGGAAAACTGGTGCCCCTAGAAGCTAACGGG
>NZ_ATXP01000033.1 GCF_000421745.1 Nesterenkonia alba DSM 19423 | reverse complement strand
CCCACCCCCAAAACTTGCCGGGGACATTTGCGTGAGGCACGGCCCCTGACTACGCGGGGACTTTCCATGAGTCTCGTCGAAGTATTCCTCCCGAAGTCGCTCGGGCGTAGCATAGGGGCATGGTCGATCAGGCTCTTCTGGAGAGAACCCGCCAGCTGAACGATGCGCAGAAACGTGAGCTGGCTTATGTGCTGCTGGATGATGTGAACAGCAGCGAGGCAGTCACTCCGTATGAGGCTGCGGTGATAGATGAGCGGTTGGCGGATCTGGAAGCTAACCCCGATGACGAGATGTCTTCGGAGGAGTTCTGGAAGCGTATTCGTAGCAAGTTCGGATGAGTTACTCCGTCCGGTACCGGTCCCGTGCTCTGCAGGATGTGGAGCAGGTGCTGTCCTGGTATGCCGAGAATGTTCCGCACGTGGTCCAGCGGTTGGAGGCTGAGATTGCTGATGTCGAGGTTCTGCTCAGCGATGCGCCCTTAGCTTTTCGTCGAGTCAGGGGTGACACGCGGAGGATCGTTCTCCGCTCTTTTCCTTACAAGCTTTGGTACGTGGTCGATGAAGATCGTCGGATCGTCAGAGTCTTGGCGTGCATTTCCCAGCACCAAGATGAACGGCAGTTCAGTCACCGAGTTGAATGATCGATCTGTTCTTATTGTTCTCCTGTAGGGAACTTCTCAATGGCTATTCCGGTGCTTAAAAGTAGCCATCTGGTCTGAGGTAGACAGCAGCGTCTCAACTTAATGGTCCCGTCTGGAGTGGGCGAAGATGGACGTCAGAACAACTTGATAGTCCACCTCAGTGGTTGTTGGCAGGTCTCCTGTGATGGGGGTTCGTGTGGTTGTGGGCGTTCTGAATGGCTACTTTTTGGCTACTTTTTGCGCTCGGAACTGCAAAACCCCTTGTCAGAAGGGGGTCTGTGGTATCCCGCGGGGGTCACGAAGTCAATTTTTGACACAACTAAACATGCAAAACCCCAGGTCAGCGCCAGATCTGGGGTTTTCGTGTCTCTGTTGCCAGGTGCCGAATGGCTGCTTTTTTGGGTAAGCGGCAAGAATGTGCTGCCTGGTCTGCAACTACGATAGGCACATGGGTATCGCGGAGCTGTTGGAGCTGGAGCATCAAGGGTGGCAGTCGCTGTGCTCTAGTACAGGCGCGGACTTCTACGGTCGGATCATGACTGAGGATGGGGTCATGGTTCTCTCTCACGGGTATGTGTTCACTCGTGAGCAGGTCATCGAGTCACTGAACGATGCTCCGCCGTGGAGTCGGTACGAGATCTCTGAGGAGCGGTTGATTCCGTTGGATGCTTCGTCTGCGGTTCTGGTCTACCGGGGCGCAGCGTGGCGGGATGAGGAAGATCCTGAGTTCCGGGCACTGATGTCCAGCGTCTATGTGGAGCGTCAAGGTGAGTGGCGGTTAGCGTCGTATCAGCAGACGCCTGTTCCTCAAGCGGATAGGTGAGGTTCTTGGTCGTTCCTGTCGCTGCGCAGTGTTCGGAGCAGTTCCATGAGACGGCGAAATTGAGTCGGTGTGGCTGTCTTCAAGAAGTGTAGGAGTAGCCAGATCATTCCAGATAGGACGAAGGGTTTTAGCAGGATCAGAACTATGACGAGATAAATCATGAGGCTATGTCTATGGGTAGCTGAGACCCGGGTGTGGGACGGTGCGGAAGGTCTGCGCGACGGGATGGTCAGGTCAACTGTCCCTGTCCAGGAGTATTATGGGGGCATGAAGCACGTGACAGTTGCCCTGCCAGACGACGTTGCCAAGCGTCTAGAGGAGCATGTGCGGTCGGGTGAATACACCAGCAGTGACGAACTGGTCGTTGAAAGCCTGCGAGATCATCTGGGTGAGCTGCAGGTCGAAGAAGTTTCTGGCCTTGAGCACTTCATCCGTAGCCATGTGGTGCCTGCAGCTCAGCGTGCGGATGAGGATCCCTCGCGTCGTCGTCCTCTAGATGGTTTGGTGGAGCGTTTCCGGCAGCGCCGGGCCGCTGAATCGTCCTGACGCTGGGATGAAGCAGTACAGGGTAGTGATCCTGCCCGAGGCGGAGGACCAGCTCTACGAGTTGTACACCTACATTGCAGATAGAGCTGATGAGAAGATCGCGGCAGACTTCATCGAGCGAATCAAAGAGTTCTGCGACCAACTCGAGGTGCTCCCACGTCGTGGCACACGAATCGATGAGCTACTCCCTGGAGGCAGGGTAGTCAGCTACCGCAAACGTACCCAGATCATCTTCCGAGTCCTGGAGGATAAAGATCTCGTAGAGATAAATGGTGTCTTTCACGGAGGTCAGGATTGGCAAGGGCGATTAGGGCAGCGTTGAGTTCTCCCGTAGAGAAGATCTCAGTGGCTGCTGCTGTGTTGAAAAGCAGCCATTCGGTATGACGAAGACAGTAGCGTTTCAGCTTGACGGTGACGTCTGAAGTGGGCGAAGGCAGAGCGTAGAAGAGCTTGATACATGCCTTCAGCGGTTGTCGATGAGTCTCCTGTGATGGGGGGGTGCCTCTATGGTTTTCGTCAAGCTGCTAGGGCGTGCCCGGTTCTGCCTCTGATGGTTTCGGGGTCTTGGTAGAAGGTCCCGTCACGCAG
>NZ_ATXP01000032.1 GCF_000421745.1 Nesterenkonia alba DSM 19423 | reverse complement strand
CACATGACTGGGGGCAAACGATCATGCCCAGAAGCCGGACCGGACAACACCACTTATCCTGCCGGAAAACTGGTGCCCCTAGAAGCTAACGGGGGGTCGTGTGGTTGCGGGTGTTGTGAATGGCTGCTTTTTGGCTACTTTATGCGCTCAGAACCGTAAAACCCCTTGTCAGAAGGGGGCCTGTGACGCCCCGCTGGGGTCACGAATGTGAAGTGTCAGGACATCGTTCCGCGATTGTCCTGGCACTTTTCTTTTGTGTGGCGCGGGGGTGTGTCAGGTCATCGTTCACTTTTTGGGTTGGTAGTCCTGCCGCTTACCCGTTATCTCCACAACAGTTCTGAGCGGTCGCCGAGTCGAATAACCGATCTATTCTTCTAGTTCTGCCGAGCCCTGGTTGCTTTGGTGTTGAGCAGGGCGGCGCCAGTGGCGGCGTCGTCGACAGTGATCACCACTGTCCGGTTGGCACTGCGGGCGATCTCGATCCCTTCTCCGCCACGGATCACCACACCGACTTTTCCGCCCATGTTATCGAGCGCACCACGAATGCCCCAACCGCCGAACTCGCCCATCGGGCTGATGTTCTCCCGGACCTTGGCACCTTCAATTTCGACAGCGGGCACATGCAGTTTGGGCCACCCCGCCACGCTGTGGGCTGTCAAGCCCCGCGAATCGATCCGAACCGTCCAGACCAGCATCACCAGTGCCAGCAGCAGCGGGGCCATGCTGAAGATAAAGGTAAACCAGGACTGTGCCCACCATGAGAGAGCAGTGGTGAACCCCACGTAAAGAACGACCGCGACCAGGCCCCACACCTTGAAGTTCTGCGAAGGACCAACGTGCTTCACCCACACTGCACGTTCACCAGGTGCTAACTCTGCGTGCTCCCCGGCCACAGGTCCAGCTGCTGGAACCTCTGGATCCTTCCCGCCGAGCAGACCTGACAGCAAACCGGCAGCTAAAGCTGCACCCGTGCTGATCAGCATTCCTATATCAATACTGCCGGGGGTCTCTCCGGGGCTCAGATTCAGCTGGACTGCAACAGGGACCACGAACATCCCCGACATGAAGACCGCCATACCCACAGCCAGGCCTAGCACCAGGCGCCGGATGAAGGCAGTCCGGCCGGTCAGAATGGCAAAGAGTGCCAGGACGACCAGGCTGAGCACAGCCATCCCGCCGAGGATACCGATCAACTCACCCACCGAACCAGTGCGGTTGACTCCCTGTGGCCCCCAGTGCAATGCGACTTCCTCGGGCAGCCTGGGCAGCCACAAGAGAACCAGGGTGAAAGCCCCTGCGGTAATGAGTGCTGGGAGGATGACGCCGAGCAGCCACCGTCGACCAGGGTGGGGGCGGGAAGCGCGCTCCGACTGAGCAGTTGACGGCGGGGTGGTCATAATCTCTCCTGTGTTAAGGGGTGTTGGGTAACCATTTTGGCTACCGCGCTCAGCGGTACGCCGAGCTTCCGGGCCTCTTCGCGGACGACCTCCAAAGCGGCGGCCAGACTCTCGTATTGCTCGGCGTGCTGAGCAGTAACCACTGCGCCGCGTCCCCGGCGCAGCTCGACGAGGCCTTCGTCGCGTAGTAGCTGATAGGCGTGCAACACGGTGTGCTTATTGACCTCGAGCGATTCAGCCAGCTCCTGAGCAGCAGGCAAACGCTCGCCATCGCGTACCTCTCCATTGATCACAGCCAGCCGTAGCTGCGCGGCCAACTGCTCAAAGATTGGCAGCGAAGAGGATGGCTCAATCCGAAGCAACATAACAGCAGTATAGTTATTCTAGTGTAAATAGAATAATCTACAGGTGGATGGACTGCTCAAGCTGTGAAAGCTGCGGGACTCGACCTCCGGAGCGGGGCTGGTAGGCGTAAGGGGCTGTAGGCAGGATCCCCTACCCCTGAGACCAGGCAAGTGCTGCGCCAGTGGTTCGCATACCGTGAGTCGTCCTGACGATAGTGATCTACTTACACGTTGTTTTTCGTCGGGCTATTCTTGATCTATGAGTACCGTGAGTCGCGATGAGCTGCATGAGCTCCTTGAGAGGGTGCGCCCCGAGGAGCTGGACAAGGCTGCGCAGGCGTTGGCTCCTTTGGCGGAAGAGCCACCACCGCGTCGTCGGATGCCTAAGTCCCTGGGCATGCGACGAGGTCGGCCGGATGCTTCATCTCGAGTGGATGAGATTCTGCGGGAGAACGGTTTCGGCCAGTGATCGTTGTTGACAGAACGACTAGGTGCGCGTCGAGTCGCCACTACAGATCATCGACACTTCTCTGTTGTCCGACCACGGCATGTGGAGACCTTCCACTTGTTGCCTGAGTCGGTGCACCAGTAGCCAGCAGGCTACGGGAGCCTCTCAGCCGGGTTCACTGGGGGAGAAGATTAGGGCTGATCTCGATGACTGATGTTGGCGCGAAAAGCAGCCATTCGACGTAGTGCAGACAGGGGCTTCTCAACTTGACCGTGACGGCTGGAGTGCGCGAGGACTGAGCGCACCAGAGCTTGACGCGTGATCCCAGAGGACCCCTCAACACAGAGTAAGCGTTCTCCGAGCCCCTTGCATGTTTGAGGCCTGGGCTGAAAACACATCGTAGGAGGCAGGAATATCATTGAGGCATGCTCGACCAGGCTTTTCTGCGTTGTTGTATTGCCATCATTGTGCATAGTAGGGAGCAGATGAGCAGTACTGCGAGGAATATCATTCCACCGGTGTAGCCCAGTGGTGAGTCCGCCATCCAGCCGACCAAGGCAGGTCCGCCTGCTCGTCCTCCAGCAAGAGCAACCGCTTGGATACCCATCAGTGCTCCGAACCGTGGACCGGAATACCAGTCACTCATGAGCACTGCACGCAGAGGCATAAAAGCACCGAAGAGCAGTCCGAAGAGGATGAAGTGACTGTTCATCTCCCACGCTTCACTTCCTCGTATTGCTACTAGGACCGAGGGCAGGATCAGGAGGGTCAGTGCGATCCAGATTCTGGCGGAGTCGAACCTGTTTGCCAGCATCGGGAGAAGATAGCGTCCGGGCAAGCTGAGTACTCCAACGGCGACAGCCCACCAGCCAAGCATGATGGGGTCGAACCCTGTGGCTTCGAATCGAGCGATGCGATGGACATTGAATGCTTCCAGGACCGCCATCGTTGCTGCAACTGCGCAGGTGAGCGGAATGAATCCCGCTGGAAGTCGGGAGTGCAGAGACTTCTGCGGCTGATCTTCAGAGTCAGATGACGTTCCCTGGCCAGCAGTCATTTTCTTTGCTGGAGCTGCACGTAGTGCCCACACAGTTGTCAGCGATGTTGGAGTGACCCCTTGATTTCGGTCCAGTAGTTATGTGAGTTGCACTGGCGCCCGCTCTTGGCGGGAGGAAGACTGGTGTAACCATGACAGC
>NZ_ATXP01000031.1 GCF_000421745.1 Nesterenkonia alba DSM 19423 | reverse complement strand
AAGCTCTGCCTCGGCCAGCAGTCGTTTGAGCCGGTCATTCTGCTTCTGGAGCTCTTTGAGTCGCTTGGCGTCCTCGGCCTTGAGCCCGCCGTATTGGTTCTTCCACCGGTAGTAGGTGCCCTCAGTAACTCCGAGTTCCCGGGCAACCGCGGCGACATCATGGCCTTGGGCCAGCATCTTCTCAGCCTCACCGAGCTTGCGGATGATCTGCTCCGGGGAGTGCCGCTTCCTCTTCGCTGTCATGGTTACACCAGTCTTCCTCCCGCCAAGAGCGGGCGCCAGTGCAACTCACATAACTACTGGACCGAAATCAAGGGGTCACTCCAAATCGGTTTCGTTCATTTGTGTCATTTCGCGATTTCTCCCATAGCCAGCCCGTGATCTAGCGCGCTATAGTCAACGAAAGTGTGTTTCTAACGAGCGGAGCCCCTGCGTGAGCAACTATCGCATTCGCCTCAATGATGTCGCCCGTCTGGCCGGTGTCTCCCCAGCCAGTGCCTCCAAAGCCCTAAATGACCGTCCTGGAATCAGTGAGGCAACCCGCCTGCGAGTCAAACAAGCGGCACGTGACTTGGCTTTTGTCGGGAACCCAGCTGCCCGGGGCCTTTCCGAAGGTCGCACTGGAATTGTCGGCCTCCTCACTTCGGACCTCGAGGGGCGCTTTTCTCTTCCGATTCTCATGGGCGCCGAAGATGCTTTAGGTGCCGACAGGCTCTCCGTAATCCTCTGTGATGGGCGCGGTGATCCCATTCGAGAGCAACGTCATCTCGAAACCCTACTCAGTCGCCGCGTGGATGGATTGCTCGTTGTCGGCACGTACAACGACCCTCGGCCATCACTAGGGGATGCGTTACCAGTTCCCACCGTCTATGTGCATGCACCCTCAATGGCTGAGACGGACCGCTCGGTATTGCCCGACAACGTCGCCGCCGGTCGCATGGCTGCGGAACATCTTCTCAGTCTAGGTAAACGACGCATCGCGCACATTAGCGGCCAGGGATGGCAACGCGCCGCCCAGGATCGAGCTGAAGGACTGTTAGACACCCTGAGGGCCCAGGATCTCTCCCTGGTGTGGACAACAAACTACGGCGAATGGACTGAACGCTGGGGACGTTCAGCGATGCAGCAACTGCTGAACTCCGACATAGAAGTGGATGCCGTCATCTGCGACTCCGATCAAATCGCCAGGGGCGCGATGGACGCACTCATCCTTGCCGATATCTCTGTTCCAGAAGACGTTGCCATCATGGGCTTTGATAACTGGGAGGTCGTGGTTAATGCCACAGACCCAGGATTGACCAGTATTGATATGAACCTTGAAGCACTGGGGCGACACGCAGCCTCTCTTCTCTTCCATCTCGACGCTGACCAAACTCCTCCACCCCCTCGATTGGTGGCGCGCGGCTCCACCGTGCTGGGCGCATAGAAGAGCAGTCGTCTCCTCCTCCCTGCCTGCGCGGCAGCATTTTCGCTACTGTTGAGATATGACTGCTGAGCTGACTGATGCTTTCGCTGCTTCCACTGCCGCCTCGAGCACGCCCTCGGTCGGACTCGTCGGCTGGCGAGGCATGGTGGGTTCCGTGCTCGTGCACCGCTTCCTCGACGAAGGCGACTTCGCCCATTTCAACCCGGTGTTCTTCTCCACCTCCTCTGCAGGCCGAGCGGCACCGCAATTCGACGGTGTCGAACTCGAGGAACCGACACTGCAGGATGCCTACGACGTCGACACACTGCGCAAACTGCCAGTGATCGTCACCGCACAAGGTGGGGATTACACCAAGGAGGTCTACCCCAAGCTGCGCGAAGCCGGCTGGGAGGGCCTGTGGATCGACGCCGCCTCCACCTTGCGGATGGAAGACAGTTCAGTCATTGTGCTCGACCCCATCAATCGGGACGTCATTGACGCCGGCTTAGATGCCGGTGTCAAGGAATTCATCGGCGGCAACTGCACCGTTTCCTGCATGCTCATGGGTCTCGGCGGCCTCTTCAAAGAGGGTCTCGTCGAATGGGGAACCGCCATGACCTACCAGGCTGCCTCCGGCGGTGGGGCCAAGCACATGCGGGAATTGCTGACTCAGTTCGGGCACCTGCATCAGGTGGTCTCCGACGAATTGGCCGACCCCGCCAGTGCCATTCTGGAGATCGACCGCAAGGTGTTGCAGACCCAGCGGGATGGCCTTGATGCCTCCCAGTTCGGCGTCCCACTAGCCGGCTCCTTGATCCCTTGGATTGATGCTGACCTTGGCGACGGCCTTGCCAAAGAGGAATGGAAGGGCGGAGTCGAGACGAACAAGATCTTAGGCCGCGGAGAGCATCTGGCTCCGGGGGTGACCTCACGTGGGGATCGTATCCCGTTCGAGTCGCTGTGTGTGCGCATCGGTGCACTGCGCTCCCACTCCCAGGCCTTGACGCTGAAGCTGCGCGAAGACCTGCCCGTCAACGAGATCGAGCAGATCATTGACGCCGGAACCGAGTACGCCACAGTCGTGCCCAATGAGAAGGAAGCCACGATCGAACAGCTCACCCCTGTGGCAGCCACTGGTGAACTCACCATCCCCGTGGGGCGGATCCGGAAGCTGGACATGGGTGGTGAGTACATGAGCGCCTTCACCGTGGGTGACCAGCTGCTCTGGGGAGCCGCCGAGCCACTGCGGCGCATGCTACTCATCGCCATCGGTAAGCTCTGAGGCCATCCACAGTGATCGGCCCGCTCACCGCACGTCTTTAGTCCGCGAGGCTTCTTCCCAGTATTCGGCACCGGAGATGCCCAGCTTCTGCGGATCGAAGACCGGGTCCACGCCTGCGCGCATCTGCTGGTCATAGTCCTTGATGACTTTGCGTACAACCGGGGTCATGGCCAGAATCGCCAGCATGTTGACCCAGCCGAGCAGGCCATAGCCGATGTCACCCAAGCCCCACATCAGATCCGCGGAGACCACGGAGCCGAAGAAGGTGATACCCAAGAACCCGAGTTTCAGTACCCACTCTGGAGCTCCTCCAGTACGGCGCCTGATGTAGGCGAGGTTTGTGTCAGCAATGTAGTAGAAGGCGATGAGTGCTGTGAAGGCGAAGAAAAACAGCGCAGCGGCGACGAACGCGGGACCGAACCCGGAGAAGAGGGTATTCACGGCTTCCTGCGTATAGGCGACACCGGCCTCGATACCAGGAACGTACTCAACGACGGTGTCACCGTCATGCTCCACGTTGAAAGAGCCAGTGATGAGGATCATCACCCCGGTAGCCGTGCAGACCACCACCGTGTCGATGAACACGGAGAACGCTTGCACTAAGCCTTGTTTCGCCGGGTGAGTCACCGAGGCTGCTGCCGAACCGAAGGTTCCCTCTCCGACACCTGCCACATTGGAGAAGACCGCACGGCGAACACCCCAGGCGATCGCGGCACCTGCCATTCCCCCGAAGACCTGATCTACCCCGAAGGCTGAACCAAGGATCATCTGCGCCGTGGGAATCACTTCGCCGAGGTTGGCGCCAATAATGAGGACTGCGAAGACGATGTATCCCACCGCCATAATCGGCACCATAATCTGGGCCGTGCGCACGATCCTGCGGGTCCCGCCGACAATGGTGAAGGCCAGCAGGGCGGTCAGGCCGATCGCGGTCAGCCACACCGGAACATTGAAAGCGACTTCAATGCTGGAGGCAATGTTGTTGGACTGGACCCCGGGGAAGACGAAACCGTAACCGCACAGGTAGAGCGTGGCGAGAACAACGGCCAGCCACCGCAGTTTCAGACCGAACTCAACATAGAAGGGGGCACCTCCCCGGTGCTCTCCGTCGATCTTTCGCTTGTAGACCTGCGCCAGGACCGTTTCGGCAAAGGAACTGGCGGCGCCGACGAGCGCGACGACCACCATCCAGAACAGGGCACCCGGGCCTCCAGCCAGCAGCGCGGTGGCGACCCCGGCGATATTGCCCACGCCGATCCTGCTGGACAGAGTCAACAGAAGCGCCTGGAAGGACGAGATTCCCTCATCGCTCTGCTTCTTAGCCGTGATCTGTCGGAGCATGTCCCCGATCCGGCGGAACTGGACTGCTCCCGTCACGATGGTGAAGAACAGTCCCACGGCGAGGGCGAAGTACGCCATGGGGTTCCAGATCCAGTCATTGATAGTGCCGATCACGTCCATGACGGTGATCTCCTCTGCTCAGAAATCCACCGATGCAGTCACTTCAGTGTGACTCACATCGCAGTCGCTAGAGTTTTACACTCGCGATGTCGCATGTCAACTGTGACATTACACATTGGCAAAGAGCGCTGGATCGACTCTGACAGGCTCACCTAGATGACTGGCCAGCCGCCCATTCGCTCTCCTGTAGGCCCCCGGTTACTTGTAGCCTTTGGCCAGGGCGGCTTCAGTATCCCGGGTAATCGCCTGATGCATCCACTCCACCAACGGACCACGCGGGGGACGACACACCC
>NZ_ATXP01000030.1 GCF_000421745.1 Nesterenkonia alba DSM 19423 | reverse complement strand
AGCCAGCTCCTTCAGCGCAGCTTTCTCAAGCTCTGCCTCGGCCAGCAGTCGTTTGAGCCGGTCATTCTGCTTCTGGAGCTCTTTGAGTCGCTTGGCGTCCTCGGCCTTGAGCCCGCCGTATTGGTTCTTCCACCGGTAGTAGGTGCCCTCAGTAACTCCGAGTTCCCGGGCAACCGCGGCGACATCATGGCCTTGGGCCAGCATCTTCTCAGCCTCACCGAGCTTGCGGATGATCTGCTCCGGGGAGTGCCGCTTCCTCTTCGCTGTCATGGTTACACCAGTCTTCCTCCCGCCAAGAGCGGGCGCCAGTGCAACTCACATAACTACTGGACCGAAATCAAGGGGTCACTCCAACATACGTAGCTCTTCCGCCAAGCATCTAACTGAGAAGGAGGGGAAGACACCGCATCCGTTGCGAGGTCTCTTCCGTTCGCACGCTTCGCGTCTCGAGAGACGTCGACGTAGTCGCTCACGGGTTCACACCCCTCGTGACATGGGTTCATAGACGGGTCAGCAGGCTCTGTGCAACGAGTGTAACGGCAATACTTTATGGACTTCTGGTGCCAAGACCCCCTAAAGGACATACGGTGTTAGACAGACAGGTGCTCTGCGTCTCGCCTGGAGGAGAAACGCAGAGCACCTGTCGAAATAATTCCTATATGAGCCTCTTTAGACGCGGGCCCTCTGCTTACGCAGCGCACGTGCGGTGAGGATCGCACCACCGCCGAGCAGCAGGGCACCACCAGCAACCAACAGACCGAGGGAAGATGAGTCAAGACCCGTTTCAGCGAGTTCTTCACCAGTGGCCGCTGCATCTTCGGAGGCACCGGGAGCTCCGGCATCTGTGTCCCCCGCCCCACTGGCGGCAGCATCGGACGCGGTAGCCACAGTAACCGCATCACTTGCGCCGCTCTCCAGGCCAACTGCGGTCAACTCATAAGCACCCGATGCGTCCTCGTTTAAGGTGACCGTTACAACTGCACTTCCGTTATCATCAGCAGTTTTACTGATACTGGTGCTGGAGATTTCGCCCGTTGTGGCCAACGTCTGAGAGGCACCATTGATTCCAGTTAACGTAACCTCAACGGTTTCGCCAGATGTGAAGACCGGATCAAATGCAACATCCGCCGCGGCACCGGCAGGCACCTCAACGACATCTTCAGTAGGAGTCGGAGCGTAGGCAAGGGCAGGTGCGGGCGCTAGCGCAACCCCACCGGCGATGGCGAAGGCTGTGACAGCCTTTGCGAAGGTCTTCTTCATGGTGGTCTACCTCAGAGCTAGGTAATTAGCAGTTGAAGGCAATCTCTGGGTGTAGAGTCGCCGACTGTCATCATGCGCCCGTCTACTACTGCTCCGGATGCTTGATAGATCTCAATCTACAGACCTACATGGGTGGAGCGCAACCAACAAAAGCTCTCAAAAGCTAAATTTCTGCGATTTGCGCATCAGAATGCAGTCCAGGTTACGCCCCACATTCAGGTACGACGTCAAGGTCGTTCAGTACTGGGGTGGAGAGGACCTCGAGTTGAGGTCCCGTCATAGGCCGCACTCGCATGTCAAGTGTGGCCGACTCACCCGGAGCTAGATCGGTAGTCCATTCGTATACAGGACGTCCATCATGCTGGCCAAGATGCACCGCGTTCTGGCTACTTCCAATGAATTCTGCCCCTTCCGGTAAGTACACATGCGCCAGTGTGCGGGTAATACCCCTCGGGACACCACTGGCTGTGTGTGCATCACCATCAAAGGTGGCAAGCAAGTAGTCGGGATAATCCTCAATATCTTCTGGAGCGTAGTTCCGCAGAGTTACGCGCAGTACGGCCGTATTATCGCCGCACCAAGCAGCACTCGATCCGACAGCCGTGTAGTAGCTAAGCTTGGTTCCTCCACCTTCATTGAGGTAAACACCGAATCTGGTGCTCTGGGCATCACTAACGGGCATTTCGCCCGCCACCGGAGTTCCTTCGAGAAGTACCCGCTCTCGTTCTTCTGTACTCCAGACCAGAAGGCGTCGTTCTTCGATCGATCGAGTGATAGCGCGTAGCGCCTCAGCTGGTTCTGCCTCACCACCAAGTAGAGCATCAAAAATGGCATCGGCGGCTACCGCGAAAAACAGATCTTGCTCTGCCGGGTCCTCGTACCTCAAATAGGCTTCGTTCAGCAGCAATTGAGCGACGTTATCGCTGGTCAGCTCGTCTCCCGTGGGTAAATGTACTGGCCCTGTAGCTTCCAAGATGTACGACAACGCGACCGGGTCAGTGGCAATAACTCCTGAAGGGTCGCCGCCATACTCATCCAGCCAAAACTGACGTGCTACTTGCGCACCCTCGCTGAACTCGGGAATCATTGTTGAGTTCTGCATGTAACGACCTGGACGGTCACCAAAGATCAGCTCAGTGTCAAAGTCTAAAGGCGTGACGGCCTCTTCCAACTGGGGAAAATCGGCGCCCGGCACCTGATCGGAGAACTCGATGTACCCGTCCGTGGCTGTGATGTGAATAACCTGTCCCACAATGCCACCGTGGGATCGCCATTCGGCATTATTCTGCAGCAAGAGCAAGTGCTCCCGCTGTCCATTGGCGCCGAGAAAAGCCGGCAAAAGCGACGTAGCTCGTGCCGTACCTTCCAGTGTCGGCTCAACTTCCCCAAGCAGTAGGTCAACCTGCGCTGTACCTTCACGCAGCGGCGCCACAAGGCCTGCAGATTCAATGCCTGCAATGCGTTCTCTGGCATTTTGGACTGAAGCATGCGCAGATTGAATTTGCGGGCTAAGTGCCGCGACAGCGTCGACATCAATCTGTCCATCGTTCGGTTGGAGTGCGTCTAACCCAGCACCGGCTTCGGCCGCTGTGGCGAGTCCGTCATGCGCCAGCTCGTCCAGTGTTTCGGTCAGTGTACGGGCAGCACTGAACTGCGGGCCGACCCAGGGAATCACCTCAGCCACCGACCAGATGGGCCCTCCCATATGGCCGCGTGCAGCAGTCAGTTCATGCTGCAACTCATCAAGTTGCGAGGTGTCGCCACTAAGCACTGACTGTGTATCCAGCTCTGCCGCAATATGCTGTGCGCGCTCAATATGCGGCATAGCGCGTGCCACGCTGATTCCACTCCAAGCAAGCACGGCCAGGACTCCGAGAACGAACGCTATGAGCAACCCCAGGGCGACCCGACCCGCCTTAACCTGGTAATTCGCTTCCCTGTGCCACCACCGAGTGCTCGCCATCGTGGCTATCTTACTGTCGACTGGTGGGCGAGGTACTTACTTACCGTCATGTCCATACCCATAGCCATATCCATAGCTGAAGTTGTAGCCATAGGCGTCAGCCCCGCGCGTGGGAACCATGGTCAAGGTAATACCGGCCACTTTGGCACCCACGTTCTCCAAGTTCTCCAACGCCTGCTGCAATTGCCCGCGAGAGGTCCGTGACGCTGAAACCGCCACAATGGCGCCTGCCGTCTCCCGGGCAAGGATTGCTGCATCGGTGACGGGAAGTAGAGGCGGAGCATCGATAATCACCACGTCAGAACCCCGTGCCACGGTGTCCAGCAGAGCCTGCATCTGATGGGATCCCAGCAGCTCACTGGGATTGGGCGGGATTCTTCCTGCAGGTAACACCAACAGAGGCCGATTGCCCCACTGTTGGAAGACGTCTTCGGCGTCGACGCGACCGATGAGCACGTCGGTCAGCCCCACTCCGCCTTCGATGCCAAGGTACTCGGCCACCTTCGGCTTACGGAGATCTCCGTCAATGAGCACCGTGTTCTTCCCGGCATCGGCCAAAGCGATCGCCAAGTTCACCGCTGTGGTGCTCTTCCCCTCCCGAGGGATGCTGGAGGTCACGGTGAAGACCTTGCCGCCATCGAGTTCGATGAACTGCAGGTTCGTACGCAGCGAGCGGAACGCCTCACTGCGCGGGTCCAGCGGATCCTCTTTCATAATGATCGGCCGGGTCTTGGCTTCCGAGTCCACAGGGATCGCACCGATAACGGGCTGATCGGTCACCTGCTGCAACTCCCGCAAAGACCGAATACGGGTGTCCAAGGTGGCACGCAGCACTGCCACACCAATCCCCAGAGCCAGGCCCACTAGACCCCCCAGGGCCACATTCAACGGAATATCCGGGGAGGAAGGCGAGGTAGCCGGTTGCGCCTGAGTCACCTGGGTGATGTTCACCGGCGCTTCATCCGTCCCGGGCAGGGTCTCGGCTTCATTGACCGCGCCGTTCAGACTCTCAGAGACCGCGTTGGCAATCTCAGCCGCCCCTTCAGGGTCTTCGTCCGCAGCGGTCACACTGATGATGGTGGTACCGGTGGTGTTCTCTACTTCCAACCGCTCAGCCAATTCAGATGCTGACTCATCGAGTTCAAGCTCTTGGACAACCGGCTCAAGCACACGAGGCGTACTGGTGAGCTCCACATACGAAGCCATGCGCTCCTGGGTATAGGAGTAGCCCTGCTGCTGCTCACCGATAGTGTCGCCGGCTTGGGATGAGAACATCACCCGACTTGTCGACTGATACATCGGTGTTTGCGCAAGAGAGTAGGCCACCGCCGCACCGACACCGAGCAGCATCAGCGCGATAATCACAATCCAGTTCTTCCGCAGAATGTGAAGGTAATCGCGAAGCTCCACGTGTTCCTTTCCAGAATCAGGACGTCACCGAGGAGACACCAGTACTCCACTGTCCCGCGTCAAGTAGTTGGCAGGATTTCCTTGGTTTTGAATGTCGGGGTGGTGGGGTCGGCCAGGCCCAGGTGCACCTCCTTGGGCCGGTTCCATGAGATGGCCTCGTGGGGCCGGAGCTCGTTGTACTCGATCCGGTAGTCCTCGGCCCGCTCGGCGAGCACGATCGCGTCGTCGATCTCGTCCAGGTAGAGCCGTTCGTACTTCAGCGTGCCGAAGCCGCGTTCACGGGACCCGTTCTGCCCCGGGGTCTTCACTCGGGTGCGCACGTGGTGTAGCTCGGGGTGGGCGGCGATGAAGGACTCGAAGC
>NZ_ATXP01000029.1 GCF_000421745.1 Nesterenkonia alba DSM 19423 | reverse complement strand
GCCGGCCCTCCGCGGACTTCTTCCACACCCTGGCTTCCAGGTGTGCCTCGCCCAAGGCCTGGGTCAGCTCGGCGACCTCGGCCTCCAGCTGTTCCTCTCGGGAGGATGGTCCGGACCTGCCGGCCACCAGGGCGGTCTTGCCGGCTTCCAGGACCTCGGCCTTCCCCCGTCCGATGGACTGCTCACTGACTTTCTCCTTGCGTGCCACTTCGGCGATGGACATCTCGCCGGCCAGCACGCTCAGCACTATCCGGGTCTTCTTCTCCGCCGGAATCGAGGGTGGTCTACCCATGACTGACTCTCCTTCAGGACCTACATAACGGCCCTGCCACTAAGTCTGACGCGCGACACCAACAGAGACACCGAGTCCGACTTCAACTGCCACACCCACACTGACGGAATCTCCGGAACCGACAGGAGGGCCGTCACCCACGGAGGAACCTTCACCCACGGAGGAGCCGACGCCGTCTCCGACGTCCACAGTGACTCCGACCGCAGCTCCTACTTCAACACAGTCCCCGGAACCGACTGAGGAGTCGGCATTAACAGAGGAACCGACAGCGACGCCGACGCCGGTGGATGAGCCAACACTGAGTCCTTCCCTCCCCCCAGATGTGGAGCCTGGTTCGGTTGAGGGGGCTGAGCTGCTTCCGGTTCCGAGCCCGACCCAAACTCCTCCGTCGTCTCCAAGTCCTTCTGCCGATCCGAGGCCGAGCCCCGATCCCCCATCTGACTCTGATGCCACCTCTGATCCGAGTCCGGACGCTGAGTCTGCCCCTGAGGCCGGTTCTGACGAGGAGTCTGGCCCTGTTGCCGAGTCTGCTCCGGACCAGGCGCTTGGTGCTGAGGCGTCTGCGTACGGGCAGAGCCTGCGCTCACCGGCTGAGCTTCTGGATCACCCGGTGCGGAATGCTGTAACTGCTGCCGTGCTTGCTCTGGGGTTCACGCTGCTGGCTGCGCTGCCCTCGGAGCTGTTGTACTCCACACTGAGAAGCAACTATGACCGTGCTTTCGGGTGGGTTGCCGGCCTGAGGAGGCTGTGGGCTCGGTGGGGCTCTGGGCTGCGGCGGGTCCCCGATAAGCGCCTGGGGCTCATCGGACTGTTGGCCTCCGGGGCGGTCGTGGGTGTTCTAGCTGAAGCTGACCCGGCCAGCCCCTCGGTGGTGGCCCGCCTGTACCTGGCGGTCTTGGTGTCTTTGGGCATCATGAACGCTGCCGCAGCACTGTTCTCATGGAGCGTGGTGTACCAGTGGTACCGCGTCCCGGCGCGCATCAGGTTGATGCCTGGCTTCTTGTTGCTGGCGGCGGTCAGCGTCGTGGCCTCTCGTGTGTTCGGCCTACAGCCAGGGGTCTTGTTCGGCCTGCTGTTCACGGTGGTTGCGGTAGGCGCCCTCAACCGCACCCAGGAGGGCAAAGCCGCGGCCATCGACGGCGCCGGATTCCTGACTATGGGGCTAGTGGCTTGGTTCGCCTATGCAGCCATTGATCCGGTGGCTGAGGGTTTTTTCACTGAGTTGTTGCGCGAGGTTCTCACCACGCTGACGATCGGTGGTATCGGTTCAACCTTGGTGGCGATATTGCCGCTGCGATTCCTTATCGGGCACGCGGTCTTCTTGTGGTCCAAGAGGATGTGGGCAGTGCTCACTATGGCCTCGGTGGTCGCGTTTGTGCTGGTTGTCGCGCCTCTGCCAGAGAGTTGGATCGAGGTCTCACAGCAGACCCTGGTCTGGTCGCTGGGCTTCGGGGCCTTCGGGGTGGTCTCCATTGCGGTATGGGCATGGTTCCGCTTCCACCCAGCACCAGACCCGGCTGCGGTGCCTGCCCGGCCTTCTCCGCGGTCATACACACGATAGAGGATTGTGTAGTCCGGTTAATCCTGTAGGGTGGCCGTGGACACACTCCGGACTTCTAGGTCCGTTTCATTCTTGAGGGGAAGCCCATGTCGTTCGCATCTGTTCCACGTCGTCTCGCTGGTGCTGTGCTGGCCCTGTGCCTGATCGCACCCTTATCCGGGGCTGCACCGGCGGGGACTCAGGCCCAGGGTCTGGACAGTGCGCAGGTGTTGACCTCCAGCGACGAAGAGGGCACCACCGAAGAAGACACTGGCCCTGAGGACGAGGTTGAAGACCAGGAACAGCACCACAGTGGCACTGACGACGACGCCGCCACTGAGAACACCGACGGGGAGGCTGGAGAGAACAGCTTGCCGGGCGAGAACGCTGAGGGCGCTGAGATCTCCAACATCACCACCGATGAGGTGAGCACCCAAGCCGCCACTGATTGGGACAGCCTCATTGCGGTTGTCGCGGAGGCCTGCGCGGACGGTGGCACGGTCACCCTCGAAGGCAACATCACCGCCTCGCGGGGTCAGAACCTGAACCTTCAGGGCTGTGAGATCACCCTGGACCTCAACGGCCATGATCTGGAGATCGACGACCCAGGTCAGGGCAACGCTGCGGTTCATGTGCCTTCAGATGCGGCGCTGACGATCACCGACACCTCCGACTCCGAGGACGGCGAACTCACCGCCACCGGCGGAGAATACGGGGCGGGCATCGGCGGCGGCGTCTGGGTCGGCGGCGGGACAGTGACCATCACCGGCGGCACCATCAACGCCACCGGCGGAGAACGCGGTGCGGGCATCGGCGGCGGCGGAGAGCGCGGCGGCGGCGGGACGGTGACCATCGACGGCGGCACCGTCACCGCCCGGGGCGGACAGTGGGCTGCGGGCATCGGCGGCGGCGACCAGAGCGACGGCGGGGCGGTGACCATCACCAGCGGCACCGTCACCGCCAGCGGCGGCGACTGGGCTGCGGGCATCGGCGGCGGCGTCCAGGGCGGCGGCCGGGAGGTGACCATTACTGGCGGCACTGTCACCGCCACCGGCGGCGAGGCCGGTGCGGGCATCGGCGGCGGCGAGAGCGGCGGCGAGGTGACCATCACCGGCGGCACCGTCACCGCCACCGGTGGAGAACACGGTGCGGGCATCGGCGGCGGCGAGAGGGGCGACGGCGGCGAGGTGACCATCACCGGCGGCATCATCACCGCCACCGGCGGCGAGGCCGCTGCGGGCATCGGTGGCGGCTGGGAGGGCGGCGGCGGAACCTTGGTCATCAGGGCGAACGAGGCCGAGGGTTCTGCCGAGCACGGTGGTGGGCAAAACTCGGCAGTTATCGACTGGGACGGGGCTGCTGACGACGAGGACCTGCATGCTTACGCCCGGGCGGAAGGCGGCGCTGACTTTGTCCTGGACTTCGGCTACCTGCTGACGGCTTACCCCGGGTTTGGTGACGATGACCCGGAGGAGAGCTTCAGGGTTCTCGGGGTGGCCCCGGAGGCTCCCGAGACCCCAGACCGTCCCAGGTACACGTTCACCGGGTGGGTCGAAGGCGATCCTGACGGCGAAGCGTGGGAGCCTGAGGGCGCTGAGCCGATGGACGGGCCGCTGGTGCTCCACGCCACCTGGGAACAAAGACACGTGGCTGACTGGGACAGCCTCACTGCGGCTGTTGCGGCGGTCTGCGAGTTCGGTGAGCCTGGCACGGTGACCCTCGAGGCCAATATCGCCGCTGAGCAGGACGAGCACCTGGATCTCGCGGACTGTGAGATCACCCTGGACCTCAATGGGCAGACATTGGAGATCGAGAACCCAAGTTTCGACAACGCTGCGGTTCATGTGCCTTCAGGCGCAGTGCTGACCATCACTGACACCTCCGACTCCCGGGACGGCGAACTCATCGCTACCGGTGGCTACGGCGGTGCGGGCATCGGCGGCGGCAGCCAGGGTGATGGCGGGGCGGTGACCATCGACGGCGGCACCGTCACAGCGACCGCCAGAAACTGGGGTGCGGGCATCGGCGGCGGCAGCCAGGGTGATGGCGGGGCGGTGACTATCACCAGCGGCACCATCACCGCTACCGGCGGCGACTATGGTGCGGGGATCGGCGGCGGCCTCAACGGCAGTGGCGGGGCGGTGACCATCGACGGCGGCACCGTCACAGCCATCGGGGGCTTCGGCGGGGCGGGTATCGGCGGCGGCAGCCAGGGTGATGGCGGGGCGGTGACTATCACCAGCGGCACCATCACTGCCATCGGCGGACAAGACGGGTCGGGCATCGGCGGCGGCAGGGGCGGCGGCGGCGGAACCTTGGTCATCAGGGCGAACGAGACCGAGGATTCTGCCGAGCACGGTGGTGGCCCGGAAGGTCAGCGTCCAACCATTACGTGGCCAGCGGATGTCGAGGGTGACTTGTATGCCCTGGTTGAAGCGGATGAGAACTCTCGGGAGTTCAAGGTGGAGTTCGGGCATGTCCTGGAGCTGACCGACTTCCGTCACGGCCAGGGCCAGGAGCCAGTGACTGAGCAGCAGTTCCTTCCCTTCAGTGATGAATCGGCCACCGGTAGCATCCCGGATCAGGACGACACCGAAGTCCCTGAGGGGTTCGTCTTCACCGGGTGGCGTGATGGGGCACCGGCAGGTGATGTGATCGCTGAGGAAGATTTGGCTGACCTGCTGGATGAGGGTTCGGTGTTCCTCTATGCCACGGCTGCCCGTGCGGAGCTTGACTCTGAGGAGATCGTGGCCGGTGAGCCGATTACCGTCAACGCATTTGCCGAGGACGGCACAGTTGACGATGTCACCGACAACGCCACGATCACCTTCGACGGTAAGTCCGAGACGCCCACGGCTGCTGGTGACTATGACGTCGTCGTTCAGTACCTGGAAAGGACTCTTCTGGAAGACGAGCTGACTGTGGTGGCCGGTGAAGCAAAGTCGCTTGTAGTCACCGGCGATGAGTCCGTGACTGAGGCCGGCACAGGAACCTACACGGTGGTGTTGGTGGAGTGACCCCTTGATTTCGGTCCAGTAGTTATGTGAGTTGCACTGGCGCCCGCTCTTGGCGGGAGGAAGACTGGTGTAACCATGACAGCGAAGAGGAAGCGGCACTCCCCGGAGCAGATCATCCGCAAGCTCGGTGAGGCTGAGAAGATGCTGGCCCAAGGCCATGATGTCGCCGCGGTTGCCCGGGAACTCGGAGTTACTGAGGGCACCTACTACCGGTGGAAGAACCAATACGGCGGGCTCAAGGCCGAGGACGCCAAGCGACTCAAAGAGCTCCAGAAGCAGAATGACCGGCTCAAACGACTGCTGGCCG
>NZ_ATXP01000028.1 GCF_000421745.1 Nesterenkonia alba DSM 19423 | reverse complement strand
CCCCGACATTCAAAACCAAGGAAATCCTGCCAACTACTTGACGCGGGACACCCCGGTGGCCAGCAGCAGCCGCCAGGAGAGCATAGAGGAGGCCACTCCGGCGCAGGTTTCGGCATACGAGGTGTCCGGGGGCAGTTGGTAGTCGGCACCGAAGGCCTCGCCCATGTTGGTGGAGCCCATCCCCCCGGTGATGTAAGTGCGTTTGGCCACGGTGTTGGACCACTGAGTCTGCACAGCCTCGGCCAGTTCGGTGTCACCGAACTCGACGGCGACGTCGGCGGCTCCGCAGGCGAGGTAGAGCGCCCGCACGGCGTGACCGGAGAGGACATCGACCTCGCGGACTTTCTCATCGTCCTGGTAGTAGGTCCGACTGTCCCCGTGGGTGGGTTTCAGGGTCTTGTCTCCGTGGCGTTCGATGAACAGCCGGGCGACATCCTGGTAAGCCTGGACTCCGGTGGCACGTCCGAACTCCAGCAGGGCCATTTCGATCTCGGCGTGGCCGCAGATGGCATTGCGCCCCTGGGGTCCACCGAACTCGGCGACCACGTGGTCAGCGACGCGACGGCAGACCTCCACGAGGGCGTCGTCGTACCCGGTGCGCAGCCGGGCCACTCCGGCCTGGAGCAGGTGGCCGAAGCAGTAGAGCTCGTGCCCCATCTCCATGTTCGACCAGCGGGGCTCCTGACCTTCACGCCCGTAGTAGGTGTGGAGGTAGCCGTCGGGTTCCTGTGCGGCGGCTACCCGGGCCACCAGTGCGTGGTACTTCTCCTCTAGTTCCTCGGTGCGCTGTTCGGAGCCCAGGGCCCAGGCCATCGCTTCGAGGATCTTGTACGACTCCGAATCGACGAACCACATCCCATTGGGTTTGCCTTTGAGCTCCCCGGAGGCGGCGCGGTCGAAGTTCTCCAGCCAGCCGTGCTGCTCCATCATGTTCAGCGCGTGGTCGATGACCGCGGTTGCCGAGAGCCGCTGGAGGTCTCCCCAGAAGCCGCCGGTGATGCCCACCTCCCCACTGGTGAGTGGGCGCAGAGCGCCGGTGCTGGGCTGGACGGGGCCTCCGAGGGCGTGAGCAGTCATCATGCCTTCCTGGTGCGTACAGTCAACATGTGACATTGTACTGATCTCGTCAGTGCTGTGGGCGTGTGACCACCACACCACGAAAGATGACGTCTTTGTGACGCAAGGCACAACCTGGCTATGCGGAGGGGTCCCTCTCCGCTAAGTCAGCTAATCGGACCGGGGCAGCCAGAGGACGTTTGGCCACCGCCACGGCAGACTCCTCGGCGCCCTCGGCACCGCTGCGCCGGGCCACACAGGAGGCAGCGGTCCCGCACATCCGACCTTGGCACCACCCCATCCCGGTCCGCGTGGTGCCCTTCAGTCCCCGAGGTTCCTGCGCCGAAAGTGTCTGCGCAGCCTCCTTCAGGCGCTGGTAAGGGACTTCCTCGCAGCGACACACCACCGTGTCCTGCTGCATCCAGGACTCCCACCCCTCCGGAAGCGGGTGCGCCCGGTGCATCGCCTGCGCGAAAGCCCGGTGATTGACCCGCAGCACCTTATCCCGCTGCGCTGCTGCCAGCTGACGTGCCCCACCAGTGGTGTACCCGGCTTCCCGGGCCGCTGCACGTCCGGCGATCCGCCCCTCGACCACTGCCGCGGTGGCACCGGCGACCCCGGTGATCTCCCCGGCGAGGTAGAGCCCCTCCACACTGGAGCGCTGGTGTACGTCCACCACGCCGATGAGGGAACCATCGACGTCCACACGGGTCCGCGCACCACACTGCACCACCAGCTCAGACTGCGGAACGAACCCCCACCCCAGGCCGACGAGGTCGACGTCGTCGAGATACCGTTGTTTGCCCTCGATGACCGCTCCGTTGCTGTCCAGCCGGGAGAGCGTCACCGCCTCAGCCCGGTGCTCCCCGTGGATGGCAGTCACCGCTGTCCGGCGCAGATATGGCACCCGATGTTTAGCCAGCAGCCGAATGTACTCGGCACCCTCAGCACCCTTCGAGGGAACCAAGGCTGCCGCTGCCCCGCGGGGGACCCATCCGGTGAGGTTGGCGGCCTCACACACGGCAGCCACCTCTCCCCCGGCCTGCAGCACCGAGGCGGCAGCCGACAGCAAGAACGGCCCGGTCCCAGCGAGCACCGCTCGCCGACCGGGGGCCACCCCCTGTGTCTTGATGAATGCCTGGATACCTCCGGCTGCCATCACCCCGGGTAGGGTCCACCCCGGAACAGGCAGTTGGCGGTCATAGGCGCCGGGGCAGAGCACCACCGCCGGGGCGCGCACCGTCATCAGCCCACGGGCACCGGCGGCGAGTTCCGGCACCGGCTGGATGGTCAGCTGCAACTGCGCTGAGCCGATCTGCTGCGCTGGACTTATCTGCTGCGCGGTGACCACATGGTGGCCGCAGAGGTATTCCACATCCCCGGCGTCCACTGCGGCCTGTAGCTCGCTGGCCAACGCGGTATACGTGGACCAGCCGTGATGCCAGCGCCCCGGGTCGGCGTCGTGCTCTTCGGCGGCATGCCGCCAGAACTGACCTCCGGGGCGAATGGACTGATCGATGAGCAGCACCTGCGCTCCGGCCCGGGAGGCTTGGACCGCGGCGGCCAGCCCCGCGGGACCGGCACCGACGACGACGACGTCGCACCTGCGTTCACTCACCACGCGCCCCTCTCTCTGAGGTTTCGATGACCATGCCCTCTTCAGCCGGGATGAGGCAGGCACGCAATGCGGGCTCCCCATTGACGGTGACGAGGCAGTCGAAGCAGACCCCGATCCCGCAGAACAATCCCCGCCGGTCGTGGTCGAATCGGGTGCGCCGCCATGCCGGGCGCTGCGCGGCAAGCATGAGGGCGGCGGCCACCGTCCGGCCGGCCTCGGTGGTGATCTCTTCACCGTCAACGGTGACAGTGACGGTCTGACTCATGCGGATGCCTCACTCAGCTCGTCGAACCGTGCGGGGGTGAAATCCTCTAGCGGCAGATCGGTCTGCTCACCGGCCACTGCCTGGGCGATGATCTTTCCGGTGCCCACCGAGAGCCCGATGCCGGCTCCTTCGTGCCCGCAGGCGTGCCACAGCCCGGGTGCGCGCGGATCAGGTCCGATGACGGGAACATGGTCCGGCACATAGGGGCGGAAGCCGAAGTAATGCCGCAGGATGCGGGTCTCGGCCAGGAAGGGAAAGAGTTTGACCGCATTGGCCGCGATCTGCTGGACCGCCTGCGGGTTGAAGGTGGTATCGAATCCGACCCGTTCCCGGGAGGATCCGATGAGGATCGACCCAGCGGGGGTTCCCTCCACCACTGGAGAGGACTGCAGCCCACCGTCCGAGGAGCCGACGTTGTCGATGTACTCGGCGGCGTAGACCTTGCGGAAGACCTTCGGCTCCATGGGTTCGGTGACCAGCACATAGCCCCGGCGAGGCTCCACCGGAACGTTGACCCCGGCGAGCCGGGCCACCTGCCCACCCCAGGGGCCGGCGGCGTTGATGACAGCATCGGCCCAGAAGCTACCCCGAGTGGTGGTGACCCCCAGGACGTTCTCGCCGCCGCGGAGGAAACCGGTGACCTCGGTGTAGGGCCAGATGCGGGCGCCGGCCTCGGCAGCCATGCGCATTAAGTGCGCAGTGACCAGCATCGGCATCACCTGGGAGTCGTCGGGGTAGAACGCCGCGCCCACGGCCTCATCGGTGACATTGGGTTCGTAGCGTTTCAACTCGGCGACGTCGATTTCCTCAACTCGGATGCCGTGCTCGCGCTGGACCCGTAGAGCCCGCTGGAGGGAGGCCATCGACGAATCCTGGGAGGCGACGATGATCCCGCCCTTGTTCTCAAACTCCCAGAGGTGAGAGTGCTCGGAGAGTTCGCCCTGCCAGAGCTTCAACGAGTAGTTGGCCAGATCGAGTTCCGGGCCGTGCTCTTTGTCCGAGACGAGCAGATTGCCCTCACATTGAGAGGATGTCCCCGAACCCACGGCCCCGGAATCCACCACCGTGACCGAAAGTCCCCGGCGGGTGCAGTAGTAGGCGATGGCCGCGCCGATGGCCCCGGAGCCGATGACGAGCACATCGGAGGCACTCGTCGAAGACGCCACGGGGCTCATGAGCCCTCGCGTGCGGGTTTTTCCATGTCGTGCAGCAGGATGGGGGTGACCCGGGTTCGGTTCTGCCCCTCGGTGCCTTCGGACCACAGCTGGGAGGCATGACCGAGGTGATGCATGATGACCTCGTAGGCGCCCTGGGCGTCACCGGCTTCGAGTTTATCCAGCAGCGTGACGTGTTCATACGCCGATTCGATGAGCTGGCCGGTGTCAACCAAGGTGCGCAGCGCTTTCAGGCGGGTCTGTCCGCGTAGCTGGGTGCACAGGTTGACCAGCCGTGTGTTGCCGGTGTGTTTGAGGATCTCGGCGTGGAAAACACGGTCCTCGGCCAGATAGGTGCGCAGGTCGCCGTCGGCGGCGGCTGCGTTGATCTGGTCAGCTTTGGCTCGCAGCGCGGGGAATTCCTCGGCCGGGATATGACCGGTGACCGCGTGGACGGCCGGACCTTCGAGCAGTTGGCGGACCGCGGTGATCTCCCGTAGGTCTTCGGGGGTCATCTCGGTGACCCGGAAACCTTTGTTCTTCACCGGGGTGACAAGCCCCTCGTTGGTCAAGTCCATCATCGCCTCACGCACCGGGGTGGCGGAGACTCCGAGCGGCTCGGCCAGTGCGGGGGCGGAGTAGAGTTCGCCTTCCTCCAGGTCGCCGACGATGATCGCAGTACGCAGCGCTTCCGTCACAGTGCTGCGCAGGCTCTTGTACTGCTGGATGGTGTTCAGCGGAATATCGTGGGCGGCCATTCGTATACTCTTCTCTGTTCCGGGGATTGGGAGTCCGGGGCTGGTAGCAGCTGGCACGCTCCAGCACAGTGTGACATGTCAGAGTTTACAGCTCGAAGCCTTCAGGATAGGGATCCGTGGGGTCCAGGAAGTACTGGGCGGTCCCGGTGATCCACGCCCGACCGGTGACTGTGGGCACCACTGCGGGGTACTCCCCCACCTGCGTCTGACCCACCAGCCGACCGATGAACCGTGAGCCGATGAAGGACTCATTGATGAAATCCTCCCCCAAGCCCAGCTCCCCGTGAGCGTGTAACTGGGCCATCCGGGCGCTGGTGCCGGTGCCACAGGGCGAACGGTCGAACCAGCCCGGATGGATGGCCATCGCGTGCCGGGAATGCTGGGCCGTGGAACCGGGTGCGGTGAGGTAGACGTGGTGGCAGCCACGGATATCCGGGCGCACCGGATGGATGGGCTCATCGGCGGTGTTGATGGCGTCCATGATCTTCAACCCCGCGGCGAGCAACTGATCCTTAGCCGCCTTCTCGAAGGGCAAACCGAGGGAATCGAGGTCGACGACGGCGTAGAAGTTACCTCCAAAGGCGAGGTCATAGGTCACCTCACCTAGCCCGGGCACTTCCACAGTGGCCGCGGTGCGCAGATGGAAGGACGGCACATTGGTGATCGTCACCGATTCGGCCCGGCCTTCACGCACGGCAACCTCGGCGGTGACCAGACCGGCGGGGGTGTCGAGCCGAATCGTCGTCGTCGGCTCCGTCACCTCCACCATGCCGGTCTCTACCAAGACAGTGCACACACCCATGGTTCCGTGTCCACACATCGGCAGGAGACCGGAGACCTCGATGAAGAGCACTCCCCAATCGGCGTCCTCGCGCGTGGCTGGCTGCAGGATGGCTCCACTCATGGCACTGTGCCCGCGGGGTTCACGCATGAGCAGCTTGCGCAGGTGGTCACGGTTCTCCATGAACCACAGGCGGCGTTGACCCATCGTGGCCCCGGGAATGGGCGCCACCCCACCGGTGATGACCCGAGTGGGCATCCCCTCAGTGTGGGAGTCGACAGCGTGGTAGACGTGCTGGGTTCGCACGGGGCTAGCTTACTTGTAGCCTTTGGCCAGGGCGGCTTCAGTATCCCGGGTAATCGCCTGATGCATCCACTCCACCAACGGACCACGCGGGGGACGACACACCC
>NZ_ATXP01000027.1 GCF_000421745.1 Nesterenkonia alba DSM 19423 | reverse complement strand
CCTTCATCGCCGCCCACCCCGAGCTACACCACGTGCGCACCCGAGTGAAGACCCCGGGGCAGAACGGGTCCCGTGAACGCGGCTTCGGCACGCTGAAGTACGAACGGCTCTACCTGGACGAGATCGACGACGCGATCGTGCTCGCCGAGCGGGCCGAGGACTACCGGATCGAGTACAACGAGCTCCGGCCCCACGAGGCCATCTCATGGAACCGGCCCAAGGAGGTGCACCTGGGCCTGGCCGACCCCACCACCCCGACATTCAAAACCAAGGAAATCCTGCCAACTACTTGACGCGGGACATGGCCAATGTCGCCAAGAAAGAGTGCACTTTAAGCGTTGTGATGGCAAAACCATTGAGTACACCGAGGATCAAACCAATAACAGGCGCCATCAGGAGACCGAACCATGCGTGTTCCGTCTGCATGGCTACCCAGGCGGCAAGTACCGACCCTACGCTGAAGATGGCACCTGTTGAGAGATCGAAGTTCCCCGAGATGATGACGAATGTCCCGGCAGCAGCGATGATCGCCAGCGGTACGTTCTGGTTCAAAATGTTGAGCATATTGCCCGTGGAGAAGAATGCCGGGTGTGCGAAAGCTAGCCCGAGGCATACCAGAGCAATAAGAATCAGAACCGCGTAATCACGCAGGAACAAAAGGACGTACGTTGCGTCGAGGGTGCGGCGCTTGGCCGGCGCTGGCGCAGTCATGAATCAAGTTCCTCTTCTTCCAGATCTTCGAGCGCAAAGAGCGTGCGAACGACTTCGTCGGCAGTCAGTGCGTCTGGGTCTACTTCTTTTACAGTGCGTCCGGAGCTAAGGACATAGGCGCGATGGGCAAGCCCCAGAACTTCGTCGTGCTCGCTGGATATGAGCAACACGGCCATGCCCGCTTCGGCCATTTTGGCGATTGCTTCGTAGATGGTTCGTTTAGCTCCGACATCCACCCCTCGGGTGGGTTCATCGAGAATGATGAGCTCTGGCCCCCCGATCAGCCACTTGCCAAGCAGTGCCTTTTGCTGATTACCACCGGAAAATCCTTCCGCAGAGAGTTCAATCCTGGGTGGTCGCATTTGAAGGTGTCGCATCTGAGAATCGACGTCGCGCTTTTCCCGCCCGACGTGCAGAACGCCCGCCGCTGAATAACGCCTGAGACTGGCCAGACTGACGTTCTCGCGCACTGACCGCTGGAGGATTAGGCCGTCGTGGTGACGAGATTCCGGCACCATGCCAACACCGGCGGCCACCGCATCACGGACACTCCAGCCAGAAGGAACGGGCGTTCCCTTGTACACAATTTCGCCAGCAGTACGCTCATCGGCTCCAAAGATCGTGCGGGCCAGTTCTGATCTGCCTGACCCGACGAGGCCAAGCAAACCAACGATCTCTCCTGCCCGCACTTCTAAACTCGCCTCGACAACACCAGAGCGGGAGGCCAGAGCGCTGACCTTCAGAACAGGGGGATCCTCACTCGAAGGAGGGGGCAGCTTCTCGGGGTAAGCGTCTTCAAGGACCCGCCCGAGCATGGATTCCACCAGCTTGTCTTTGCTGACGTTCTCATTGGGATAGGAGGCTACACATACACCGTCCCTGAGCACCGTCAGATGGTCACTAATCTCAAGGACAGCATCCAAGAAGTGGGAGACGTATACAACGGCACACCCTTGCTCGCAGAGACGTTTGATGAGTTCGTGCAGTCTCTGTGTCTCCGTGGCTGATAGAGATGATGTGGGCTCATCGAGCACAATGACTCTGGCATTGCGAGCCAGCGCGCGTAAAATTTCGACCTTCTGCTGGTCTGCGATCCCCAAGTCACCTACCAGCGTTTTGGGATCGAGACCGAACTCCACACGAGCATCGAGTTCTCGGTAGCGTCGAACGAGAGTTTTCCTCAAGACGCCGAATGTTCGGTCCTCCTGGCCTAAGAAGACATTCTCGGCGACCGTAAGCTGAGGGGCGAGCGCCAGTTCTTGGGCGACCATAGCGACACCTGCAGCCTGCGCTTTGGCCGGATCCCACCGATCAACCTTTTGTCCGTCAACGAGGACGTCACCTGAATCGGGGCTGTAGATTCCCGCGATGACCTTGCCGAGGGTCGATTTACCGGCCCCGTTCTCGCCAACAAAGGCATGCACCTCGCCCCCACGGAGCTGCACATCTACCCGGTCTAAAGCGAGCGTTCCGCCGAAACGTTTGGAGATACCGCGCGCCTCGGCGAGAGTCACTTGCGAAGCGCTCCCTGACTCCGCCGAGGTCGCACGGTGCTGCGAGTTTTGCTCAGCCATCCCACTCGGCTTCGAAGTCAGGATCGATCGTGTCCTCTGTCGCATAGGGGTCAATCTCACCGACCTCATCAGCATTGATGTAGGTCTCGACCTCGTCACCCTGAAGCGCGTTGATGACCTGCTCCAGGGCTACTTCGCCCATACTTACGGGGAAGTTGATATAAGCGGCCTTCCACGTGCCCTCTTGGACGTTCGCCACTGCCTCCGTGGTTCCTCCGCCACCGGTGATATACACGTCAGCCGGATCGATACCAGCTTCCTCAATCGCGACAGTGGCACCCAGAGAGTGTTGGTCAGCGTTAGAGAGGAGAACGTCAAAGTCTGGATTGGCCTGAAGCACATTCTGCATCGCGGACATTCCCTGATCGCGATCGTATGCGCCTTCGACCGTAGCCACGATCTCAATGTGGTCATGCTCATCAAGGACTTCGGTGTATGCATCCCGCCGAGCGATGTCCAAGGGGCTATCCAGCAGCCCAACCATGAGGACCACTTCGCAGGGGTCAAGATCTTCGCAGTACTCGACCACGTCTTCTGCTTGCCGGCGTGCGGCATCAGAAGGCGGCACCGCCACGGTTGAGACGACTTCGTCCACCTGCGGTTCCATCTCATCAATGTCGGGACCGATAGGGTTAAGGCCCGTCACCACCGGAATGTCGTTCGCAAGAGGGAAAGCTCCGGCCAGCGAAGGTCCATCCTGAGGAACGACGACGATACCGTCATACTCGTTTCCAGTTGCTGCGTTCTCCAGCTGGGAAAGCTGTGTATTGGCGTCGAACTGACCGTCCAGAATGCTGACGTCAATATCGATGTCAGATTCTTCAGCGGCATTCTGCATACCTTCGTAAAAGGCCTGGTTGTATCCGTTCTGGGAGGAGGCCGCAAGAAAGGCGATGCTGTAACCGTCTTCTGGGACTTCTCCATCCCCTCCCCCATCCCCACAGGCAGTGATGAGGAGTAGAGCTGCTGCACTGGTTGCCAGTGCTGTCCGTGCGTTGGGGCTCATAAGATTTTCACCTTTCGGAGCGAGTAGTGTGTGACATGGTACAGGTCACATAGAACGGCGATCAAGAGTTTTTGTAAATTCCTTGTTACGCCTAGATTTCTTCTCGCACGACGTTCTCATCCACGCGACTTGCGCGTTGCTTCACTTTGAAAAGGCGGGCAGCTCCCGGCTCACCCACCAGCTCCGGGAGGCCGGCCGCAACCGTCCCACGGCGCGGATGATCGAGCCATTCTTGATATGCCTTGGCGTCGGGCCACGTCGCCGTCACGATGATTTCGGCCTCGCCCCCATCGACAGACACGCACAACTCAGAGCTGATCGCCCGGGTCTGTTCAAGCGAGTAACCCAGAACATCCCCAGCAGCAAAGATCGCTTCGATCTGGGGAATGTCCTCTGGGTTCGGAGTAAAACGCAGGACTGTGCGGAACATGAGTCTCCTTTGGGTCTGTCAAAGCTGGCGGATGCATAGCGGTTTAGCAGTGCCGTGTGACATAGTACTGATGGAATTGCTTCTGATTGGAGATCGCCAATGACAGCTAACACCCGCATCTCGGTGGACGTGGGGGGCACCTTCACCGACGTGGTCAAGCTCGACCCAGAAACGTCTGAGCTGCGTTTCGAGAAAGTTCCCACCACTCCATCCGACCCCAAAGAAGGGGTCCTCAATGCTTTCAAGAAAGCCGAAGCCACGATCCAAGAGGTCGTTTCCTTCAACCACGGAACAACGCTTGGACTGAACTCACTCCTGACTCGCACTGGGGCCAAGGTGGCCATTGTCGGCACTGAAGGGTTCCGCGACGTTTACCTCTTGGGTCGTACAGACCGGAAGCCCATGTACGACATCACTTATCGGAAACCAGAGCCTCTCCTGCGCCGTCGGGACACTTTTGAAGTAGAGGAACGGACTCTTTATGACGGTTCCATCTACAAGCCTCTGAATACAGGGCATGCGGAGGCTGTGGCCCGGGAAATTGCCGAAGGTGAGTACGACGCCGTTGCCGTGGCGTTTCTCCACTCCTATGCCAACCCTGAGAATGAGCTCGCCATGGGGAAAGTTCTCCAGGAAATTGTTCCTAATGTTGAAGTCACCCTCTCCCATGAGTTGTCCCGGGAGTATCGCGAATACGAACGTACTTCCACGGCGGTGCTCGATGCGTACATCAAGCCGATCGTTCGCCGCTACCTCACCGAATTGGGCGTCAATCTCGAATCGGCTGGTTTCGAGGGGCGCTTCCTCATGTCGCGCTCAGGCGGCGGAGCTATGACTGCTTCGGCGGCAGCGGAACAGCCGGTCAATCTCATCCTCTCCGGTCCTGCCGGAGGGGTAGTCGGAGCAGCGGCTATTTCCCAGGAACTCGGAGAACCCAACATCATCACCATTGATATGGGCGGCACCAGCTTGGACGCATCGCTTGTCATCGACCACGAGGCAGTCATGTACCAGGGCGCTGAATTCGAGGGCCTCCCCATCAACACTCCTTCGCTGTATATCCACACCATTGGGGCCGGCGGCGGGTCTATCATCGATCTGGATGAGGCTGGTGCCCTGCAGGTGGGACCGCAAAGTGCCGGGGCAGTACCTGGTCCAGCGGCCTATGGACGCGGTGGGACGGTTGCCACGTTCACCGATGCCGCCGTGAAGCTCGGCTACATGGGGGCCGACCTTGCCCTCGGCGGAGACCTGAAGCTCGACGAGGGACTGGCCGAGAATGCTCTGGCCCCCACGGCTGAGCGCCTGAGCATGAGCACGGCAGAATTAGCCCGCGGGGCGGTTCAGATTGCCAATATGAAGATCGTGGGTGCGGTGCGGGCCATCACGGTGGAGCTGGGCCGAGACCCCCAGGACTTCGCACTCATGAGCTTCGGCGGCGGCGGGGGCCTGGTCGCCGTCGATGTGGCCCGCGAACTCAATATTCCCCGAGTCATTGTTCCTCCGGGACAGGGTGCTTTCTCTGCCCTCGGCATGCTCATGGCCGATGTCCAACACGATTTCTCCCGCACAGAAGTCCAGCCACTGGAGGAAACTAACCGGGAGTTTTTCGAAAACACTTACGCGGCTATGGAGAAGGACGCTGCGGTTGCTCTTAAAGACGAAGGTTTCGCTGCAGAGGACCATATCTACCAGCGCAGTGTAGATGTGCGGTACTCCGGTCAGGAGCACTCCGCCACTGTCCCGTTTCCCGGAGAAGCAGACGACGTGGTGGCTGCCATCGGTGATGAGTTCGCCGTGCTGCATGAGCGACTCTACGGCCACACCATGTCTGATCCCGTAGAGATCACCACACTGCGGCTGAAGGCAACTGGCACCGTTCAGAAACCTCAATGGCCTCAGGCCCAACGGCGAAAGTCGGGGTCACCTCAGCCGGTTCTGCACCGCCAGGTGCACGTGCAGGACTCTCCTGTCTCCTATGCCGTCTATGTAAGGGAAGATCTCTTAGCCGGCGACGTCATCTCAGGCCCGGCAATCGTCGCTGAACACACCGCTACGACTGTGCTGCACGACGGTGATCGCCTTGAGGTGGGCACCATCGGAGAACTCACCATTCACATCCAGACCGAAGGAGCGGGCCAGTGAGCAACGCCATCACCCTCGAAGTTATTCGACACTCCCTCCTGGCCGGAGCGGATGAAATGGCCCGCAATCTCTGCAGGACCGCCTTCAATACGGTCGTCTACGAGATTCACGACTACGGCATCGGTCTCCATGACCCCCAGGGGGATGTTGTCGCGCGTCAGACTTAGTGGCAGGGCCGTTATGTAGGTCCTGAAGGAGAGTCAGTCATGGGTAGACCACCCTCGATTCCGGCGGAGAAGAAGACCCGGATAGTGCTGAGCGTGCTGGCCGGCGAGATGTCCATCGCCGAAGTGGCACGCAAGGAGAAAGTCAGTGAGCAGTCCATCGGACGGTGGAAGGCCGAGTTCCTGGAAGCCGGCAAGACCGCCCTGGTGGCCGGCAGGTCCGGACCATCCTCCCGAGAGGAACAGCTGGAGGCCGAGGTCGCCGAGCTGACCCAGGCCTTGGGCGAGGCACACCTGGAAGCCAG
>NZ_ATXP01000026.1 GCF_000421745.1 Nesterenkonia alba DSM 19423 | reverse complement strand
GCGTGACGGGACCTTCTACCAAGACCCCGAAACCATCAGAGGCAGAACCGGGCACGCCCTAGCAGCTTGACGAAAACCATAGAGGCACCCCCCGACGGAAGACACCGACGAACGCGAGCCCCATGAGGATGACCACGGCGCCGAGGATGCGAGTGGCGATGTCGGCGTAAGAGATGAAGACCCGGCCAAAAACCCCGCCGAGCACGGTGACGGAGACGAACACGACAGAGAACCCAGCAATGAACAGCAGCACGCCCAGCAACAGGCGGCGGCGCTGCGCGACCGTGCCCTCAGCCGCCGTCCCGATGCTCCCGTCCGAGGCGACAGCGGAACTGAGATATCCGAAGTAGCCGGGGACGAGCGGCAGCACGCACGGGGACGCGAAGGAGACGAACCCGGCGAGCACGGCGAGGAGGACGCCTACCCAGAGCGCTCCGTCGAAGACGAGATCACTGGGATTCATGTCGTCTCCTCGAGGGCGTCGGAGACGAGCACGTCGAGGATGGATGCGGATTCGAGCTGGCCGATGATGCGGGCGGCCACCCGCCCCTCCCGGTCGAGCACGAGGGTGGTCGGCGTCGCTTGGATCGGGGTGACCCCGGCGAAGGCCTGTTTAACGCGGCCATCGGTCACGTCGATCACGCTCGGGTAGGTGATGCCATTGTCCTCGGCGAATGCGACCGCGGTCGCCGGCTGGTCGTAGATGTTCACGCCCAGGAAACCGACACCGTCATCCTGGTACTTCTGCCAGATCTCCTCGAGCATCGGGGCTTCGACGATGCAGGGCCCGCAGGCGGCGTACCAGAAGTTCACGACGTACACCTGACCGGCGTAGTCGTCGCTGGCGATCGGGTCGCCGTACTCGGTGGTGCCGGTGAAACTCACGGGCGCTCCGCGCTCATCGACAGGGATCTCGACGATCCGCCCGTCGGCGCTTCCGGTTCGTTCGTTGTCCTGCTGGTACCGTTCGGCGAGCGGCGTGGCGGCCGTGCAGCCGATCAGCCCGAGACTGATCGCGGTGGTCGCCACGAGTGCGGTTTTCAGCAGGATCGTTCGTTTCGACGTCCTCAAGTTCTAGGTTCTCCTCGTTCCTCAACGCGTGGTCGCGGGCAGTGGCGGACATGCCGGCCCGTGCCTGCCCGACAGGGCAGCGTGAGAAGCGATTAGATTCGCAGGAGGTTCAGTTCGAGCAGCCCGATGCGACGCCGTCCGTGGCGGTCGAACGCCGAGGAGAAGTTGATAGGGCCGGGCAGCGGTCGCCGGCGCTGGAAACGCACCAGGCGGAAACGCAGCGCGAAAGACAACAACGTCGCCAAAGCGAGCCCGCACAGGAGCCCGAGGATGCAGGTGACGACCCCGATCACCATGGAACCGTCCCCGACCGCTTCCGCCGAGGTATCGACCACGTGTTCGCCGTTTACGCCTACTGGGCTTGCAATCGCAGTCGCCGCGGGCGCGGTGAGCCCGAGGTCATCCGCATGGCTCGCGCACCAGAGGCCCACGACGGCGACGATGGTGGCGAGGAGAAGCGTCGTAGCCCTCATCGTCAAACGTCGCCGCGTCATGCGGGCAGTTCGGAGGGCTTGGAACACAAACCTATTGTAGCGAGAGCACTCTGGACGAGTATGTGAGCGGGCTGCGCGATGCATCTGCCAGCACATCATGGCCGAGACTGCACCGAAGCGGAGAACGAGGGAGCGTTGTGTGCTGGTCGCCCCAGGCGAACTTACCTTACGGCGCCGAGCATCAACGCCAGGACCATAGTCGCCGACGTTGCAAAGGGCATGCGGCGAGGGACGCCGCACCACCGCTGATACGGCCGGCACGGCTCTCTGGAGAATCATCGCCAAGTATCGACTTCCCGAACCCGGAATTAAGCACATCAACTTCGTCCGCTACAACTCCGCCGTGTCCACGATGTCCTGATGCGGAGCTATGTCTGAGATCTCACCCTGTTCTTATGAATGAACGTATGCTACCGTGGTAGATACGTTAGTTTCTGTAGTAGAAACATCGGATGGTGATTCTCATGCATGGCGGCGTGATCTTGTTCCGGGGCACCGGAGCCGACGCGATGCGCTATGTCGAGGCCGATCGCAGTCGCGCCGATGACTACTACCTCAGCGACGGAGCGGGCATCGAGTACGCCGTGCTCGACGCGAGCGGAATGGCGGTGACGGTTCGGCCGCTGTCGAACGAGGAGTACGCCGGGTGGGTGGACGGGATCCACCCGGATACGGTTGAGCGGATGGGCAAGCCGCGTCTTGCCGGGCAGGATCGCTTGGGGTCGCCCAGGTTCGCGGAGATGACGATCAATGGCCCGAAGTCGCTGTCGATCGCCGCAGCGCTGCACCCCGAGGTGTCGGCGGCGCTGGATCGTGCGCAGCAGGATGCTCTGGCGGAGATTCGGCGGTGGTTGGCGCTGCATTCGGTGACGCGGGTCGGCCCGCGCGGGAAGCAGGAGGTGGTGCCGGTCGAGCACATGCAGGTGGTCGGCATCACGCACCGCACCTCTCGGGCCGGTGACCCGCACCGGCATATTCACATGCAGATCGGTACGAGGGTGTGGGCTGCCGGGAAGTGGCGGGCGCTCGATACGGCCGCGGTCTTCCGGCAGCAGGGTGCGATCCGCGCGCTCGGCACCGCGGTGATCGCCGCGCATCCTGAGCTTGCCGAGGTACTGGATCGGCACGACCTCACCCTCGATCCCGTCACTGGTGAAGTGGTCGAACTGGAGCCGTACAACCACGTGATGAGTAAGCGCGGCGAGCAGGTGCGCCGGAACCTGGAACGCCTCGAAGCCGAATGGGAGGCCGCGCATCCCGGCGAGACGATGGGGCCGGTCGTCTCGTCGCGGTTGATGGCGCAGGCGTGGGCGCATGAGCGGCCTGCGAAGAAGCCCACGACCCTGCGTGAAGAGGAGGCCTGGCTCACCGAACTCCGAGAGGCCGGATACGACCCCGCGACCCTGCGACGGGCCACGCCCCGCGAGCCGGTTGCGCTGGATGAGCTATCGGTGCAGCAGATCGCATCGCGCGCACTTGACCGTTGCGCGGCAGGCAGCTCGGCGTGGACGCGGCACACCGTGCAGGAGCACGCCACGCAGATCATTACCGAGGCCGGGGTACGCGCCACCGGTCAGGAGTTGCGCGACCTCATCACCGTCGCGACGCGGCTGGCGCTGGAAGACTGCTTCTCCGTGCTCGCCCCTGGCGCTGCGACACCCGAGCATGTGGCGCACCTCACCTCTGTGCGCGTCGTGCAGGCCGAGGCCGAGCTGCGCGACCTGATCGCCGCCCGAGTGCCGAAGCGGGAACCGCAGCACCCCGACGTGCGCGAGGCGGCGCAGGCGCGCGGCCTCGATGCCGGACAGCAGCAAGCTGCTGCCGCCGTCGCATCTCCCGATCCGCTCGTGATCGTGGAGGGCGCAGCAGGCGCAGGCAAAACCACTATGCTGGGCGTCGCAATCGAAGTCGCGGCGCAACACGGCAGGGCGTCGCGGGTGCTGGCGCCGACGTTGCGCGCCGCGCAGGTCGCGCATGAAGAACTCGGCGTACCCGCCGCGAGCGTCGCGGCACTCGTACACGCGCACGGGTGGCGCTGGAACGACGACGGCGTATGGGCGCGCCTCGCCCCGGGCGACACCGACCCCGAGACCGGACGCACCTATCGCGGCCCCTCCCAGGATGCTCGGCTCGCCCGCGGTGAGCGGGTGATCGTGGACGAGGCCGGAATGCTCGACCAAGACACCGCAATCGCCCTGCTCACGGTGTGCGCCGAAGCCAGGGCGACGGTCGCGCTGGTCGGGGATCGCGCGCAGCTCGCCGCCATCGGGCGCGGCGGGGTACTCGACATGGCCGTGCAGCTCCGGGGCCGCACGTTCGACATGGCCGAGGTGCACCGCTTCACCGACCCCGCCTACGCCGACCTCACGTTGCGGATGCGCGACGGGAAGAGCCCCGGCGAGGTGTTCGACCAGCTCGCAGCACTGGGGCTGGTGCGCCTCCACGCGAGCAGCGACGAGGCCAGGGAGCAGATCGCCCGCTACCGGCACGACGGCGAAGCGGTCACCGTCAGCACGAACGATGAGGCCCGTACCGTGAACTCGAGTATCCGTGACGAACGAGTCGCGCGCGGTGAGGTCGACGACACGGCGACCGTGGACGGCAGCGACGGCCTCCCCATCGGCGCGGGTGACCTCATCCAAACCCGCAAGAACAACACCAGCATTGGCGTCGCGAACCGGCAGCAATGGATCGTGCAGCACGTCGCCGACGACGGATCGCTGAGGGTGCGCGAGGTGGGGAACGGGCGGAAGCGGCAGCGCACCGTCCGCCTCCCTGCCGACTATGTGGCCGAGCACGCCCACCTGTCCTATGCGGCCACCTCTTACGGCGTGCAGGGCACGACCGTCACCGGGTCGCACACGCTCCTCACCGACCAGGCCAGCGCCGCGAGCGTCTACGTCGGCATGACGCGCGGGCGCGAGACGAACCTGCTGCACGCCGTGGCCGAGAACCAAGCTGACGCGCGGGCGCAATTCGTGGCGGCGATGGAACGCGACCGCGCCGACCGCGGCCTTGAAGACGCCACCCAGCGCGCCGCCGAAGCAGTCGCAGGCCTCGTGGCGGACGGCCCGGCGCGGCGGGTGCGCACGGTGATCGGACGCCTGACCGAGCGTGCTGAGCAGGCCGAGCAGCGCGCCGCCCGGTTCGCGGAGTTCGCGGAGCGATTCGACCGGCTCAGCGCGCGGCACCAGCAGGAACGTGCCGAGGTCGAAGCCATCGCGCAGGCGGCGACCCAGGCTGCTGAGCAGCTGCGCGAGAGCATCCACGGCCCGCTCCGAGCAGCGGCCTTGACGGACGCACAGGGAGTCCTGCGCCTGGCCGACGCGCAGGAACAGGCCGGGCGGCGCATGCGGACGGCGGGGCTGTTCGCGCGGCGGAGCGCCCGGAAAGAGCACGCCACCGCACAGCACCAACTCACTGCCGCCCGCGCCCACCTCACCCGCGAATGGGGAAACCCGAGCACGCTCGACACGGGGAACATCGAGCAGTGGGCAGACGCCGCAGCTGCCCGCCGCACGGACACCGATCCGCGCGTCGCCCGAGCTGACCGGAACGCGACCGCTGCACGTGAACGCCTCCCAGCAGTAGACGCCGAGCAGCGGCGGGCGAGACAGCGGCTCGCCGCGCTCGTCTACGGGGCCGAGCGCGTCAGAACCGACCCCGTGCGCGCTGAACTCAACATGCCCGCCCGTAACGCCGCCACCTGGGCGGCGAAAGCGCGGCGCGACCGCGCCGAAGCCGCGAAGCTCACCGCGATGACTCCCACGGAGGCCGGGCAGTACCTCGACGCCCGCGCCGCCGCTGTCAAGGCTGCGAAGGAGGCACGGGAAGCGCGAGCCCGGCAACTGCGTGACACGACACGCGCCCACGACCCCGCGACCCCTCACCGGCCGGGGCCAGGCCTCAGCCTGTAGGTCTGCGCGGCGAGACAGCACGCTTTCGCACATGGAACGGCTGGCTCCGGGCGCGTTCCCTCATCTGCCGAGGCTCGGGCCTCCTTGGTCGACACCGTGACGCTCGCCCGTCGTCGGTTGTCCGAGGTCGCGGGGTGGCCTGGGCGGGAACGTGCCGGAAGGGAGGCGATGTTCCAGATCGAGCTGGCGGCGCTGATGCTCGTGGAGCAGGAACTCCGGTGCCATCGCCCGGCCGGAGAGGATACGGAGCATCTGCGCCGCGTCGTCTTGCAGGCGAGCATATGTCGGGGCGGTCTGCGCGCCGAGGTAGCCCGGTCTCTGTTTCGCTCGCGCGTAGACGGCTGAGTAGTCCTTCAACCACTGAGCGGCCATGCCAGGCGACAGCGGCCGCTGCTGCTCTTCCCGGAGGGTGTGCGCGGCGACCGGCTCCCGTTCCCAGCCCCCAGCGACATCCCGATGGTTGTCGAAAAGCGGGGCTTCGCGGGAGAACACCCGCACGCGTGCGATGTGCGGGAGCGCTTCAAGAGCGGAGAGTACCCCGGCCGACCCGGCGAGGGCGGTTTCGTGCGCTTCGGGCGGTGTCCAGCGGCCGGGCTCGTTCGGGCCGTCGCCGAGGGACCGCATCTCGGCCGACAGCCTCGACACCGGAGCCGGGGTCGCGACGGCAACGACTTCGACCCGGTATCCGGCCTTGGCGAACCGGGTCGCGGTGCCGGTGACCATGGCCGGGTCGCGGAAGGTGCCCTCCAACAACACCGAGTACCGCTGCTCCAGGGCGTGATCCAGGGCGAGCTTCACCAGGCCGCCGGAGACGGGAGCGGTCGCCGCGGGCATCTCGAACGGGGCCCGGGTCGCGAGCCGCCGAAGTCGGGGTGGTACTCGCGGAGGTCGTCTCCCGTAATCTCGACCAGATCATCCGCGGCGTGCTCGGCGAGGATCGCGTGCTGGGCGCGGGTCTTGCCCGCCGCGGGCTGCCCGCCCAGGAGCACGAGCACCGGCTGCTCTTGCGGGGCGTGACCTGCGAACAGGTCATCCCGGGCCTCCTCCTCGAAGACCCGGCGCAGCCAGGCGCTGCTGCCGACCGTTTCGGTCATGCAGTGGCGGGGAGGGCGAGGTTTTCGAGTCGCCAGACCTCGTTCTGCGCGATGATCTCGGCCCGATCCTCCGGGTTCAGCACGCGCGCCTGCTGCTTCACGAGGCGACGCCTGGCGACCCAGTGGCCGCGGTCCTCATCGTCCTTGGCGTTGCGGGCCAGGTTCAGCAGTCCTGCGGACAGTACCGAGGCGTTGTGGCGGGCGATGTCGTAGAGCATGGCATCGGAGATTCCCGTGTAGTCCGGCCGGGCCTGCGGGGCAGGGGCGGTCAGGATGGTCTGGCTCATCGGCTGTTCCTCCGTTCCTGAACTCCCAGTCTACCGCCGCAGCCTGACGATGCCCAGGGCGCGACGAGACTCATGGAAAGTCCCCGCGTAGTCAGGGGCCGTGCCTCACGCAAATGTCCCCGGCAAGTTTTGGGGGTGGGATTCGGCGACGATGGGGTATGCCGGATAAGGACGTCTCGTTGGCCGCCAGGGTCGAGATCACCAAGAAATACGCCGCTACCTACCAGACCGCGGGCAAGAAGGATAAGTCCAGGATCCTGGATCAGCTGGTTGAGGTGACCGGGTGGAACCGGGATCACGCCCGCCAGCAGCTACGTCGGCGGATGCGCCAACCCAAGGGGCGGGCCCAGGC
>NZ_ATXP01000025.1 GCF_000421745.1 Nesterenkonia alba DSM 19423 | reverse complement strand
CCAGGTGTGCCTCGCCCAAGGCCTGGGTCAGCTCGGCGACCTCGGCCTCCAGCTGTTCCTCTCGGGAGGATGGTCCGGACCTGCCGGCCACCAGGGCGGTCTTGCCGGCTTCCAGGAACTCGGCCTTCCACCGTCCGATGGACTGCTCACTGACTTTCTCCTTGCGTGCCACTTCGGCGATGGACATCTCGCCGGCCAGCACGCTCAGCACTATCCGGGTCTTCTTCTCCGCCGGAATCGAGGGTGGTCTACCCATGACTGACTCTCCTTCAGGACCTACATAACGGCCCTGCCACTAAGTCTGACGCGCGACATCTCCAATGTCACCGGAGAAGTCAATTCCTGGTGCTATGTCTGCACTCAAGTAGGCAACACCTGTTCTCTGGATGCTGCGGTCTTGTTCTCGTGTTTCTGATTCGGTGACTGTGATTTCACGGTTGAGCCAAGCATTGGAGGCACAGATCATGTCCATACGACCGTCTTGCCAAGCAGTACCAAACCTGTGTCTACCTGTGTTCATCCAGGCATCCCATTCTTCACTGTTAGCAGCGCGACCGAGGCTGCTGGATGCTTCAGTTGGTAGGGGAGTGTTGTTCGTGTTGAAGTTGGCGTCCATGTGAGTAAGCCCGTTTTGAGCTGGGTAGTGACCCCAATACCACAAAAAGTCAGCGTTCCTACATATTTGGATCATGCCTTCTGACATGCCCCTATAGTTGCGCAGGAAGTCGTCTGTGCTACTCAAGCTCCAATTGCCACTAGTAGAGTAAACAGAGGCTACGTTCTGTGAGTAACGCTCATATGCGGATGTGTTTGCTCCTGGGTAAACAGTGTGCCATCTACCTTCAGCACCGGTACCAGTGGATCCACCATCGGAACCACCCCAGTCATCGTCGGCATGGGCTGCTGTGGCTCCACCGAGCGCTATGAACCCAGCAGTCACACATGCTGCCAGAGTTAACGTGGCGCGTTTGAATAGGCTATGGGGTTTGCGAGCAGCCCTACTGGACTGCAGGTCGCTTTCAACTCCGTTGAATGTCTCCTTCCTGTCTACTTCTGCTGTCATGTTCTCTGTACCTGCGATGTCGTTAACGATTAGTAGGGGAGTGCTCTGGAAACAACAATGGCTATGGCAACCAACAGATAGGAGTGGTGTCACCAGAACACTTCCTTGTGTATGTTTCTAACAAGCAGGCACTTAAAAGATCGTCGTCACTCTGCTGACAGAGTTAACAGCAGACAGAAGAAAACCGCCTGGTCGAAACCAAGCGGCTCTCTGTCAGTCGATTAGTGTTGGGATCAGGGGATCAGTTAGGATCAGCCTTCTTCTCCAGCGTCTCCACCGTCTTCAACGATAGTGTTGTCAACGCTTTGAGCTTCTGTTGCGAGTTCAGCTTCGAAAGTGTATTGAGCGGAACCTGTTCCACCTTGTGCCACTTCTTCAACGTCTGCAAGTTCAACAGTGAACTCGTATTCAACTGGTGTTCCATCAGCAGGGATGAATTCACCGTCAACTGGAGTCAAGCTGTAGCTGATCCAGGCTTCATTGTCTGCGAAGATACCTGAGTATTCTTCTCCAATGTTAGCGATAACACCATCGTGAGTAGTGTCGTCAGTAGCAGCAATATGAACTGTAGTAGTCACGCTGTCACCTGGTCTCCAAGTTTCACCGTCAACATCGTCAACGATACCGGAGATGTCAATGGAAGCAGATGTTCCTTCAACTGTTCCGCCTACGAATGTTTCTCCACCGTCAGTAGAGATTTCGATGCCGAATCCACCAGTTTCGAAGCTGGTTTCTGCAGTTTCAGCGTCGTTCCATGCTGCTAGAGTCCCACCACCAAGTGCAACTAACGCACCTAGACCTAGAGCACCACCAGCGATAGCTGCTTTCTTACGACCGTTTGTCTTGTTTTGTACTTCTTCTGTCATCTGTTCTTATACTCCTGTATAGTTCTGTACTCAGTTTTGAGCTTGTTCTCAAAACGGTTGCTTCGGCGTTAGCCGATTACAAGTCAACAGTTAGTGTCTCCAACTGCTGGGTGCACCGGGTCTGGTGCCGGAGTCCTCTCTACAAATGCACGTGCTATCTGCAGGTTGAAAACTCACTACTACTGTTTCTAACAACATCGTTTCGAAAAACGATGAGGCCTGCAGTCCAGTTGGGCTGCTGTTTAAAAAGTTTGCTTGATTGAAGAATATCTTCTGTCGATTGCATGCATCTGCTGACAGGGAGGGCAGGATCTCTAGAAAACCCGAGAGAACCGTAAGAACCGCCAATTAACAATTTCGCAATTCTCTTCTTGTCCTCTTGTGACCAGTGAGAACTTGCTGTTGTTCCCTTGTTTGCATTGTTCACGAGTGCAGATCCAGTGTCTGCAGTGAGGATAGGGGAGCGACTGTATGCGCGGAGCGATGGGGAAGATCAGGGATCCTGCCAAACCAGAAGATGCGATCAGTTGTTAACCGTGAGCTCAGCATCAACAATCACAAGACGATTGTTAACCGCATAGGGGTTGGGGTTCGGTTCCAACACAAGTCGAAGAGTGCTGTCTTTGGTTACACGCTCACGATCAGCACCAGAATCATCCGAGGTATAAGCAGTCCAGCGCACCTGGAATGTTGAAGTGATCCTGTCATTGCTACCGAGACTAACGTTATGGCTGCGGATCTCACCGAACCAGCGAGGACCATCAGTCAACTCATCGTTGCCAAAGTTATCGCCGTTCCAGTCTGCTAACACAGGAACATTCTCGTAACCACCGTTCACCACGTTCTCTTCCCACCAGTCCGGATGGAACATGTCCTGCAAGCCACCAATGCTGCCAACGTGTCTATATGGATACTCGTTGCCCATCTGTGCTTCCCACCAATTTCCATAAACCGGATTCAACAGCCTTTGTAGATGGTGTCCATAGAAGAACTGCACGTCTTCAGCGAGCACATATGAGTACATTGGATTGTATTGTCCGTCGATCTGATACAGGTCATAGTTATTGGTATAACCAGCGTCGCGTGATGGGAACATGGAAGCTACACCACCACTGTTGCCACTTGTTGAGCTGCCAACACCGTCTACTTCAGCGCCACGTTGTTCAATGTAGTAGCGAACACTAGAGTCAGCATTGTTAACATCGTTGCGATTGATCTGTTCGCCAGGTGTGTAAGTGTTCCCAGTGTCTGCTTCGTCGCTCCCACCTTCTTGATAGTCGCTAACGCTGCCGTCTGGTGCTTCCCAATTGTCAGCTTCGGATGAGTGCTCCTCTTCGTATTCCTCGAGTCCGGGAGCAATGTGGTCACTGTCCTCACGCAGATAGACCTCGTCGTCTGGATCGATGTCTATTGGAGACTCATAGGTCAAGCCACCACTGTGACCACTGCCGCCGCCGTCGCTTAGCCTGTTGCCGTTGTCACCGTTGTCCTGGTTTTGTTGGCCGGTGCTGTCTTGTTCGCCAGTCTCGTCGCCTTCTGTGCCTTCGTAGTTCCAGATGAATACACTGGCTGCTGCTATGAGTAACACGATGAGGATGGAAGCAATGATTGCTAGGAGTCGCTTGCGTTTCTTCTCGGCTTGCTTCTTCTGAGCGTATGTCTGTTGACCAGCCCTACTGGACTGGAGGTTGTTCGCGTTAGCGTGTCCTTTCTTTGTTGGCATTTTGTTTACACCTGCTGTCCTGTTGCTTGACCGTTAGGTCATGTCCTGTTGGGCGACGAAGCTCCGGAAGCGTTCACACAGGAGGTATATTCCCTACAATCGGACAGAAAGTGCTCCCGGAACTCCGCCGTGCTCATGTTTCTAACGAGCAGTGACTCAGCGGAGCATCTGTTAACAGTTGCAGGCAGAAGAAAACCGCAGCTCCGAAGAACTGCGGTCTGCTATTTTCAAGAAACGTCACCACCAGGGTTCTTCTTCCGGTTCGACTAAAATCCTTGTGACACCACACCCAGGGCATGGTGAGTTCATAGCCATAACATATTTCTTATGGTACTTGTACTCGCAGCGCTCGTAAGGTTCAAAGAAGCCCTTTTTCTTGTTGCCAAAGGCTGCGTCCTCGGCATCCGATAATCTCTCGTAGTACCTGTTTCCTGCTCTATCAATGTTGTACATTGCTATCTCTGTCCTCCTGTGTTGTGGTACAGGAGTTTCTAACGAACAGTGACTCGGAGGAACTCAGCTGCTGCTTTTGCTGACAAGCAAACCTAACGAGCAGTGACTCAGAGGAACTCAGTTGTTAGCAGGAGAACAACTGCAGTCACGAGAAAACCGCAGCTCCGAGGAACTGCGGCCTGTAAAGATCCTGCTGGATCAGACGTCCATACTGTTTCTTCCTCCTGAAATCGGAGGTTGCCAACCAACTGGCTTCCCTTTAGCTGCCAGATAGAAGTGCTGCTGTCCATCCTCACCTTCCATGTGAGCATATCGTTGCTCTCCGCATCCAGGACAAGGAGTGAAATAATAGTCAAGGGACGCATAGTGCTGAGCATGACTACAACCTTGTTCGTTTGCTTCTTCCATATCGGAGTAACATTCAACTCCGTCAATGATTCTCTTTGCCATCGTGTTCACCTCTTAATGTGCCAAGCTTGATCTTTCTCTGACCACTCAAACATCACGTGCTCCTCACCACATCCAGGACATGGTGTATTGAAGATCTGCTTTGTGTAGTAATCGTGCATGGGGCTTGGGCAGTCATGCTGGTTGGCCTCGTCGTAATTGTCTGAAACGTTTAAACCGTCAGCTTTGTACCACATTGTTCTCTATGTCCTCCTGTTTAGTCCTGTTGTCAAAGGGGAGGCGCTGAGGAAGCGAGGAAACAAAAGAAAAGGTGGTTATGCTTCCCCAGCACCTGTACAGGAGTTTCTAACGAGCAGTGACTCGGAATGTTGACATTGTTAGCATTTCTCATCGATCTTGAGAACAATCGCGAGCATTGACGACGATCTGCGTGTCGTCAGATTGTTTACAGAGTTAGCAGTGAGTGTCTACATATGTGGACACTTAGGATCCTGTCCTCACCGTCAGCACCAAAAGAAGAGCATTGACTCGTCGCACTGCCATTCATACCAACTGCGTCGTTCAGGTTGGGCAGCTTCCTCGAAAACAACGTCACCATCGGCGTTTACAGTGATCTCGTAACCATCAGTTGCGGCTTCAATCTGTTCCTCTGTTGACATGTTCTGCCATGCTTGCATCTCACGTGCTTCCTGGTTAACAGGGTCTGTGTACCAACTCACTTGATAGAACAAGAACAGTGCTATGACTGGTGCGGAAATGATCCCGGTCCACTTGCTTGCTTTCTTGACTTGAGGCTTGAGTGTCTCGTCTTCGTCGTCCATAAGGAAGCCAAAGTATCTCTGCAACCGGCGTGCAGTCTTTGATGGCGGCTTCTTCATCGAGGGAGTTTCGAGGATGTCACCATCGGCTCGCATGCTCATCTGCTTGCTTTGGGGGAGGAGTGCTTTGAGCGGGTTCTTGCGTTCGGGCCTGAAGTGCAGTCCTTGTTTGTCGTCGGTAGCACAGTCGTCTGCTGTAACGACATTGGAGACATCGCGGGAGCGTGCTATGAGTGAGGTTTCAGAGTGATCGTCGTCAGTTCCAGCACTGTTCACTGAGCTGCCAAGTGTTCTCTGTGCTGGGGGAGCGGAGTCTTGCTTCTTCTTGTGACGGCGACCGAATGATCTCTTGGCTTCCTTCTCGGCAGCATCTGCAGACAGGGTTCGCTGGTAGTTCTCCGGAGCGAGATCGCGCTTCAGGTTGTCCACAACACGTTTACTCTTGTTCCTGAGCTTGCCAATAGTGTTCTCTCGAATGAGTTGGTCTCTGCGCTTCACGAGTGGTTTCAATCTTGCTTTGAGTTCTTTGGTCTCTCGTTCAGCTCTTCGAATCGCCACAGTTTGTTCTGTCATCCCATCTGGCGAACGACTCAGCTCTCTGTTAAAAACAACTTCCTTACGCTTCCGCTCTACTTCCTTGAGCCCTTCTTGTATGCTCTCGATCTCTGCTTGCAGTTTGTTGAACTCTGCTTGCTTCTCTGTCAGCGTCTCCGGAGTGGCTTCAGTGACAGCCAGTGTCTGTACTCGGCCTTCATCGTCTACACCGAGAGTCTTCTTGCCAACTGTCTGGCCTTGTGTTGCTTCTTCTGGAACCTCAAAGTGCACATAGTCGGGATCCTCGATGAACGGGTTCTCTGCCAACCGTGCTTGACGTTCAGCTTCCAGGTCTTCTGCTTGCTGGAACTCAGCCAGCTCTAGCTCGTCTTGTAACTCTGTTAGCTTGTTGCCGAGCCACTGCCACTCGCCAAAGCGTTTCCCATACTCAGCGTCTGGCAGGTTCTCGATCTCTTCTCGAGTCTCCTGTGCTTGCTTGATCTCAGCGCGGATCTCATCGGGGTTCCTGTACTCGGCTGCAGACATTAGGCATCACCGTCCGTGTCTACATATGTGGACTCTTCTTCACCAGAATCAGCATCAGCTTCCGCGTCCTGTTCTTGGATCCACTGCTCGATCTCCTCGTCAGAAGCGCGGAATGGTGGGTAGTATCGCGCACACATCGTCCACGCCCAGTCAGCAGGCATCCCACTGTCTACAAGTTCTCGATACTCACGGGACAGTCTCAAGGCATCTCCCCAAGCTCCACCCCACTCGTCATGGACCATCTCCATAACCTCAATGTCAGCACCAGCAATCAAGAAGCACTGCAGAAGTCGATCCTTCCAGCGTGCCAACTCTGCTTCCGAGTCAAGCAACTTGTACTCACGGATGATCGATGTTCGCTGGAGAACAGGGTTAAAGTGTCGTTGCCAAAACAACAGCAATCCACCCAGCACACTCTCCAGAGGGAACATGTGCTTACGAGCCTCATCGTCTGCCTGCGCATCACCTGTTAACGCATGCAGACCATCAATGCTCACTGTTGGATAACCAGATGGGTGACTGACAACAGGTTTGCCTCGTTCTTTGTCCCGCGTCAAGTAGTTGGCAGGATTTCCTTGGTTTTGAATGTCGGGGTGGTGGGGTCGGCCAGGCCCAGGTGCACCTCCTTGGGCCGGTTCCATGAGATGGCCTCGTGGGGCCGGAGCTCGTTGTACTCGATCCGGTAGTCCTCGGCCCGCTCGGCGAGCACGATCGCGTCGTCGATCTCGTCCAGGTAGAGCCGTTCGTACTTCAGCGTGCCGAAGCCGCGTTCACGGGACCCGTTCTGCCCCGGGGTCTTCACTCGGGTGCGCACGTGGTGTAGCTCGGGGTGGGCGGCGATGAAGGACTCGA
>NZ_ATXP01000024.1 GCF_000421745.1 Nesterenkonia alba DSM 19423 | reverse complement strand
AGGTGATCCGCTGTGACAACGGTCCGGAGCTGATCAGCCAGGCCCTCGCCGACTGGGCCGGGCAGAAGGTCGGACTGCACTACATCCCGCCGGGGGCACCATGGCGTAACGGCTATGTGGAGTCCTTCAACAGCAGGATCCGGGATGAGTGCTTGAACATCAACAGCTTCTACTCCCTGCTCCACGCGAGGGTCGTGATCAGCGACTGGAAGTATGACTACAATCACCACCGGCGGCACTCCTCACTGGGCTACCAACCCCCAGCGGCCTACGCCGCAGCCTGCCGCCACACAAGAGAAGATCAACCCCCGCAGCTCACATAAGAACTGGACCTAACACCGGGGGCATTCCAATGTCGCCTGGTGATTTCTGATTTCATTGTGGTGCTTGCAGTAGTGCTGGGTGTGCAGTTGACGTGGCCAGGCCTGAGCTCTGACGTCGAGTACAGTCTGTCTACTGTTGGTGAAGGCAGTTTGGGCTACGGCTTTGTGTCTGCAAGTATCGTTGCATTGTGGACTGTCACCCTATGGCTTAGCGGTTCCCGGAATCCGCGGGTGTTGGGGTCTGGTTGGCTTGAGTATCGAATCATTGCGGACTGGGCTGTTAGGCTCTTTGCCGGAGTGGCAACACTCGCTTTCCTCTTGAAGCTGGATTTGGCGCGAGGATACTTGCTGCTGATCTTCCCGCTGGGGATGTTGGTTCTTTTGGGGGAGCGCTGGTTATGGCGCCGCTGGTTACATCGTCAACGGCGTTCTGGCTCATACTGCCGGAGGGTCCTTCTCATGGGCTCTCCAGCGTCGGTGGAACACATTGCGGGAGAACTGTCTAACCAGCCCTGGGCGGGTTACCAGGTGGTGGGTGTGTGCCTTAGTCGTGGACTTGCCGGCCTGCGTAAGACTGTGGCCGGAATACCCGTGGTCGGGGATTTCGAGTCTGCACGTACTGCCATGGAGAAAATCGGCGCCGATTCCGTAATAGTTACTAGTTCCGATGACTTGGATCCCAAACGGGTGAAAGAGCTGAGCTGGGATCTGGAGCAAGGAAAGTACTCCTTGATTGTGGCGCCAAGCCTTACGGATGTCAGTGGTCCTCGGATTCATAGTAGGCCAGTAGCGGGACTGCCTTTGCTGCATGTTGAAACCCCGCAGTATTCAGGTCTACGTATGGTGATGAAGCGGGGTTTCGACATTGTGGCCTCTTTAGCGATCCTAGTCACACTCGCCTTGCCCATGCTGGTGATCGCTCTTCTGGTGAAGGTTACCTCTCCCGGGCCTGTGCTGTTTAAACAGGAGCGCATAGGCCTTCGGGGGGAATCTTTCCAGATGCTCAAATTCCGATCGATGCTGGATGGCGCCGATAGCCTGCTGGACCAGCTAGACCATTCTTCGAAGATTGACAAGGGCAGTGTCCTTTTCAAGATAAAAGAGGACCCCCGGATCACAACTGTTGGAAGGGTGTTGCGGCGGTACAGCCTCGATGAATTGCCCCAGTTGTTTAATGTCCTTGGCGGAAGTATGTCGTTAGTTGGCCCTCGGCCGTCTCTGGAGCGAGAGGTGCAACAGTATGAATCCCACGTTCACAGGCGGTTCCTCGTCAAGCCAGGAATTACTGGATTGTGGCAGGTGAGTGGTCGTTCTGATTTACCATGGGAAGAGGCAGTACGGCTGGACCTGTACTATGTAGAGAACTGGTCACTGACAGCAGATCTAGCCATTCTTTGGCGGACGTTAAGAGCCGTCATCCGGGGATCGGGTGCATACTAGTATCTTCGCGGGCTCGCGGGCCTTCGGCGATAGAGGGAGCCAGAGTCGTGGATAAGACGAGACGGGCGGGGACAAAACTTTCGCCTGCAGACGTACATCCAATCGAGGTGCGTCCACTTGGGCTCACAGTAACTCCGATGACTGCTTCGGAAACAGTGCAGTGGGTCAGTCAGCAGACAGGGAAGCGGCTCCTCCTCAATCACAACCTCCATAGTGCATACATCTACCAAAAGAGCCAGAAATTTCGTGAAGTGTACGAGCAGGCGGACCGGGTCGTGATTGATGGTGCCCCGATTCTTTGGTTGGCCCGGCGAAACTCGCATCAGGAACTGAAAACCGTAAATCGGATTGGCTCCACTGACTGGATTGCTCGGCTGGCCGAATCTCCTCGCCCAGGGCGTCTCTTTGTATACGGTGCAACAGAAGCCAGTAACCGGGATGCCGTTGCCAAACTACGGGAAGAACTGGGCGCACAGGGCTGGCAAGTGGAGGGCAAACATGGCTATGTGGATCACAACGAAGCAGTTGCGTGGCTGTGCACAGGAAACCCTTCTCTCGTGCTCGTAGGCCTGGGTATGCCAAGGCAAGAGGAGTTCTTACACGCCGCATGGGGAGAGCTTCCGGAAGCCGTTTACGCAACTGTTGGCGGAGCAATTGACTATGTAGCAGGGCATAGTACGTTAGCACCTCGGTGGGTAGGTCGTATTGGGGCGGAGTGGATTTGGAGACTAGTACACGACCCCCGACGTCTTGCCTCTCGTTATTTAGTGGAACCGGTCAAACTCGTGGGACTCATTGTGAGAAGCAAACGAAATGAGATCTGAGGACGCGGGAGTCGCCACACGTCAATATGGAGGATGGCCTAGCCATGAGAGGTCTCGCTAAAGCTGCACAAGCCCGTAAGCGTGCAACGCAGCTAATGTACTATGCCTTGGACTTCTCTCCTCGGTATGCGCTACTCCAAATGCGGTGCACTATAGATTCGCAACGAGCGATACGGAATGGGTGGGTTGGATTCACGCGGGAGGTTCATGCTCGCAAGGACATTTGGGTGCAGCATTTTCTTCGACGTGAATTCTCCGACCTCATCGATGACTGGAAAAAGCGAGAAGAATCCGACCCCAACTTGCCTCTGAATTGGTCCCAGACAGCACCAATCTGGATCCTATGGTTACAGGGGAAACACGCCATACCCCCACATGTAGCGGCAAAAGTGAGGACCGTTCGCCAACACGCGGGCCGCCACCCCGTTCAGGTCGTTGACAGGGCGGACCTTCGTCACCTCGTGAATATTCCTGACGATATCTACAAAAAATACGACTCTGGGATCATCTCACACGCCTTCTTCTCAGATATTGCACGGATATGGCTGCTAACTCAACATGGAGGACTTTGGCTGGATTCGAGCGTGGTCCTTGTGAGTGAGATACCGGAAGAAGTGTGGCTGTCCCCATATTGGACAGCGAAGGAAATCGACCCGCGTTTCCCTCTTGAGCCGGTTTGTGTTGATATATGTCACTGGCAGGGCTATATGCTTGCGTCCCAGCCGCAGGGTCTTCTAGTCTCTTTTATTAGAGAGTTTTTGCTCCAGTATCTACGACGGTACAATCGTCCGATTGATTACCTGCTACTTAACCACGTCGCAAAAGTCGCACGGGAGTGCCTCCCTGCTATTAGTAAGCAATACGAGGATATACCCCCAAATAACCAACTGTGTGAGCTTCTTGGTCCTGAGCTTGAAAAGGGTACACCTTCATCAAAGGATCTGCGTTCACTGTACCTCGAAAGTAACACATTCTTCTATAAGCTTTCGAATCACGTAAAGTATCCTTTAAAAAGTCCTAGTGGAACCCCGACACTTGCCGCGGATGTTTTAAGTGCTCCGTAGGGAACATGGCGTTCTATATCTGGAGGAAGAACCATGTCCAGGAAGAACCCTCTACCTATCCCTGCTTGGAAAGCCTGTCCCGCAAGAAGGCTATAGTCACCCTAATTGGCCACACAAAGGCCTTGCTCATCTGGCCGGCAGCTTTCCAAGAGCGCCGGTCTACTAGGGTCGAGAGGTAGGTGCCAACAACGATGGCCGATAGCCAAGCGACCCCCGCACCTACCGGTCCCCATCGATCGACAACGAGAAAGGCCACAGTTGTCGCCGCTACTGCACCACAGAAATATCGGGTCAACAGCACTCTGTAGTGCCCCTCCGTAACCGTCCACTTCGTATAGATGGCTCCCATAAAGAGAAAGGGTGCTCCACAAGAAGTGATCGCCAGGACTGTTATGGATTCTCGGTAGTCGTCTCCAAATATAACAGTTATCACTATGCTTCCAGCCACCCAGAGCAGGAGACCAGCGAGTACCCCTAACCAGAAGGCGCGGTCATACGACTTCTGAAGATAGCGCTGGTAGACACCTGAGTCACCTTGAGAAAACTTAACTAGCAAGGGAAGCGTGGAGGTCATAAAGACAACTGGCAACATAGCAGCCAATTCTGTAAAGCGGACGGCAGCCGAGTAGACAGCGACATAGGCAGACCCGTGCACCGCTTGGAGGAAGAACATTCCTACCTTCGATGCGAACTGGTCGGCACCACCGGCGACCATCAGGGGCCATGCTTCCTTCAGCATATGGCGGATGTCAGCCCACGAGGGGCTGACAAAAAATGGCAGCCCACTTACTCGTCTGTACGTGAGGCAGATGGAAACACCACAGACGCCCGCTTCAAGTACAAACAGAGCAATTAATATCCATAGTTCCCCAAAAGTAAACAGTGAGATTACTTTGACGCAAAAGAGTACTGCTGATGCGCTGACCACGACTATGGTCGGAGTCCGGCTGCGTAGGTGTGCTAAAAACCATAAGCTGGGGGTTTCCAATGCCCTGAGGAAAAGTGCTGATGTCATGACGACGGCTGCCATGGCCACTGTGAGGCTGCCGCTGGTAAGTACAAGACCTATTGCCATCATCAACGCGAAGGCGGCGAGAGCCTCTCGCAGGACTAGGGCGGAGGCCAACACTTGAGGGGCTTTCTGCTCATCTTGCAAGATTCGTCGAACTACAAATGAGTCAAAGCCCGTTGTCATCATTGCAGCGCCCAACGCCACTACCCCACCAGCATAGTTATAGATACCAACTTCGCTTGGGGGGAGCCCGATAATGAGTAGAACGCCGAAGAGTGTGTTGAGTCCGGTGGTCCCCCCTGCGTGCAGTACATTCCAGAGCCCGCTTCCCACTGCACGTCTTTTATGTTCTTTGCCGACATCTGACGCTGTAGAACCGGAACCTGCTGCTTCAGGGGTGAGTTGAGCGTTGGGACTTGATGACATCCGTTGGTACGCGCCTTTCATTTCGCCTGTGACCGGGCGGAGCGGTCTGGAGTGTCATGGTCCTGGAGCGAGGGCAGCGTTGCTTGTGCGTACTTTGGGCTGGAATGCGCGGGGCTCTGTTTGTCTGGTGGGGAGGTCCTTGTAGTTCCGCCACTCTGGGTGGTGAAAGGGAGAACTAGGACTAGGGTAAGAAGGTGGCCAACGTCTAGGTCCTCTAGCGCAGCCCAGATGGCCACGAATGCAACTAGGCTGGCGGACAGCCAGTCATTGTGGCGGATGGCTACGCTGAGTGCCAGGATTATGAGAGCTACAAGAAATATGAACCCAATCAATCCGCCCCGGAATATCATTCCTATATAGGCAGAATGAGTTGCTATATTGGCGACTAGGTCGATGCCTTCGGGCTTCACCCCGTAGCCTAGTAGTGGGAGCCATAAGTCTCCTACTAGATCAAGAGTGTGGGCATAGATGGCACCTCGAGATGCTCCGGACCCAGCGCGTTCCATGTTTAGATCTTCAAGGAAAGAGTATATAGCGCTTCCGAGGAATATGGTGGTGGCAATAGTAAATATAATTATCTGAGTTAGAGAGAAATAATATGCAACCTGCGATACGTGTCGCCTTATCAGAATGAGAGCGGCGACGACAAGTGACGCTAAGAAGGCGGCCCAGCCAACGCGGCTGAGAGATAGGTATAGGTTTAAACTCCCGCCTAGTATGGCAACCACGGCTAGGAGTCTCCATGCGCCTTTGTCTTTCAACAACGAAACAGAGAGAAGGATTCCGGCTGCAGATACTGCCCCGGCCCATGTCGCATTAGCCATCATCCCCGTCGATCTGAAGGCTTCTCCGCCTAGCCAGTCGAGGTAGTAAACGCTTCCCGTGGCAAAAGCTCCGATGCCGGAAGGCAGGATGGCGCCCCAGGTGTCCTGCATCAAAGGAAGGGGGAAAGGCTGGGGGTAGAGGACGGCTGCCATTGCAGTAACGAGGCCTTGTATGGCCACGATCAACACTATTCCTTTGGATAATGCTTTTCGAAGTTCTGGCGAGGGAGTGTTGGCCAACAGGGCACTGAGAGCTACCCAGACAAGCCCGTTGCCAAATAACCCAGCGATGCGGTCGAGGCTCCACCCGAAGGCGGCCACGCCAATCACAGACGACAGGCAGAGCGCGAAAAATATACCTAGGGGAAGCCAAACGACCTTCCGTCGTGCACCGTGTCGGTAGAGGTCCAAGATTCCTATTAGTCCTAGTAGCGGCCAGAAGAGTCCGCCTAGGCCGAGCGCCCATAGTAGAGGGTAGGTGTAAAGGGTGAGGCGCACGAGGTGTGTAAAATCGCTGCTAGAGACTCTGTCAGCGCTAAGAGCGTTTGCGTTCATGTCCTGATCCCTCGTGAGATGGCTAACGCCTCGAGCGTACTCTTCCGCAATCTGCTTAGCATCTGATCCATCTCCCCCTCACCTATGACGGGGAGGCATGTTTTGGAGGGCGTGACTAATGTGATGCCATGCGTCGTCTGCAGTTGGTATGGGTCGGTCAGCGCTCAGTTCACACTCGGGCTTGGCTCCCTCAAGAAGCTCGTCAAGTGGTTTCAGCATGTCTGTCACACTCGCGGGGAGCGCTAAGCCCGTGTAGTAGACAGGCTTGCCGGTAGCCAGCGCATTCCAGATTTTGGCCGGCACGAGCGTTTCTGTGCGGGGACCTTCTCTGTAGGGCAACACGATGGCGTCCCAGGTATCCATGATTTTTACGAGTTCATCCAAAGGCTGCAGGTCATGGAGAGTGGCGCCGGCGCGCAAAAGCGGTTCTACTGCACTATCATCGACAGGGCCCACTATCTCGAGACGATGCACCTGCGCGAGGCGCACCATCTTCTCGATGTCAATCTCTTCTTTCCGGACGGTGCCAAAATATCCCAAAGTGCCCTGGTCTGAGCCACGTGTCCATCGATGCTCAACGAACTCATCGTCTGCGGGGTGAGTTACCTGAAGGTACTTCAAGTCGGCTTTGCACCAGTCCGCAGCGACTTGGTCATTTTCTGTGACAAGTAACACCCGGTCTTCCCGGGCCTCTTGTTCAAACGAGGCCTCCACCTGCCGCCAAGAGCGTGGCGGATACCATGAATCTGGGACGCTTGCCCAGTCCACGACGCGGTCATGGATAACAAAGTGCGGGTCCAAGAGGTCGATTACTGCCCGATTGGTGAGGGAAGGTAGATAGACAAGTACAGCTACTAGGTGCGATCTAATGTGCTTCTTGAGGCGCCTGGCAAAGTATTTTGAAGATAGATGATCTGGGCGCCAGGGTATTATAGTAACGTTTTCAGGAACTGGGTGTTTGCTGCTTTTTCTTTGCTGGGGAGTGGTGCGTGTGTTGACGAGTCGTTTAACCACCTGGGATACACTGCGAGGGTGGGGTTGTCCCGCGTCAAGTAGTTGGCAGGATTTCCTTGGTTTTGAATGTCGGGGTGGTGGGGTCGGCCAGGCCCAGGTGCACCTCCTTGGGCCGGTTCCATGAGATGGCCTCGTGGGGCCGGAGCTCGTTGTACTCGATCCGGTAGTCCTCGGCCCGCTCGGCGAGCACGATCGCGTCGTCGATCTCGTCCAGGTAGAGCCGTTCGTACTTCAGCGTGCCGAAGCCGCGTTCACGGGACCCGTTCTGCCCCGGGGTCTTCACTCGGGTGCGCACGTGGTGTAGCTCGGGGTGGGCGGCGATGAA
>NZ_ATXP01000023.1 GCF_000421745.1 Nesterenkonia alba DSM 19423 | reverse complement strand
AGCCCCGAACCCCCTACTACCGGCTGCTGGATGCCGAAGTGCTCAACCAGGCCCAGCAGGACGAGCTGGCTGCCTACAAAGCCTCACTGAACGTCGTGGACATCGCCCGGCGGATCACCACGATCCAACAGCGGCTCACCGCGCTAGCTGCGGCTCCCACCCGCAGGTTAGAGCGCGAGCTCGAAGCCAAGGCCGCCGCGGCGATGCCAGAAGCTGAATGGATCAAGATCGACCAACGCCGAGCCCGCGCAGCCTAACCCCCTCCAGGGCCCTCGATTACGCGGGGATTTTTAGGTGAGGCACGAGGGGTCATTTCCCGGGGACTTGACTGTGAGGCACCACGTACTTCTCCACACTTACCCCCTGATGGGCGGATAGGCTTGGGGAATGATGGAAATCAAGACTGCTGCTCTGGAAGATCTCGATGACGCGGTGCGCCTGTTCACCGGATACCTCGGCTTCTACAAGCGTGAGCACCCCGCCGACCAGATCCGCAACTTCATCCAGGAACGCTTAGCGAACAAAGACAGCATCATCTACCTCGCGTATGCAGAGGATCGAGCTGTAGGGATCGCGCAGATCTATCCGACTTTCTCTTCCCTGTCCCTGGCTCGCTCATGGGTTCTCAACGACCTCTTCGTAGACCCTGAAACTCGAGGTACCGGTGCTGGCCGGGCACTGCTGAAACACGTTTGCTCTGAAGCAGCCGCTGCAGGCGCTGTCGATGTAGTCCTGGAAACGGCAGAGGACAACACAACCGCTCAGGCACTGTATGAGAGTGAAGGATTCACCAAGGAGAGCGGCTTCTACCACTACTCCCGGTCCTTGTAGGAAGTCCGCTTTTCCAAACGCCGATCTACCTCGACTCACGCGCAAGGATGGACACATGGCTGCCGCAGGGGTTCCGAGTGCCTTCACCGTAGAGCGGTTCGTTCCCGAGGGCGCTCGATTCCCTGCTCATTCACACGATGAGTTCGTCATTTCGGTCAACGGCTCTTCCACCTTGCGCGAGAAGGTGAAACTGGACCGGCACGAGTTCGAGGTCGGCAGTGACGCGATCACCGTCTACAACCCTGGAGAGATTCAAGGGTCTCGAGCTGAAACCCGGTCAGGTTCTGGCTGGGAGTGCTTCAGCGTGCACCTGGAACCGGACATCGTCACCGAGCTCACTGGAATCGCAGAGCTTGAAGTCCAGCAACCCATCGTGACTGACCCTTTCCTCGCGGAAACTCTCCGATCAGCGGCACAGCTCTCCGACCACCAACTGATGCAAGAGACCGTGACATGGGTGATCTCCGAGGCCCTGCATCAAGCGAAACCTCTCCAACGGAACTCGCCTGGTGGTCATGAATCTTGGAGACAGCTGGACTTCTTTCCAGTTGTGGAACGTATGCGCAGCGACCTCACTTCCCCGGCTGATGTTTCAGAACTCGCTCAGTCGCTCTCGCTCAGTCCTGACTACTTCATCCGGTCCTTCGTCAAGCTCACCGGAATGACCCCATATGCCTGGCATCTCCAACTGAGGCTGAGAGAAGGACGACGGCGGCTGAAGTCTGGCGCTGCTGCAACAGTTGTCGCTGCCGAACTTGGTTTCAGCGACCAGTCCCACTTCCACCGGCACTTCCGAGCCGCCTACGCCCAGACCCCGGGACAGTTCCGCAGACGCGCTCAAGAAGTCGGAATCATTCAAGACTGACAGCATCTGTCTGCGAGATTCTGGATGCCATGATTCAAGTCATCCTCACCGGCTTCTGGCTGGGACTGGTCTTCAACGCCGCTCCCGGACCCGTCTTTACCGAATCGCTGCGACGTGGAGTCAGAGGCGGATTCGGTCCCGCCTTTGGCGTGCAGACCGGCTCCCTGGTCGGAGATGCAGCCTGGGCGATCCTCGGCCTGGCAGGAGCAGCTGCCCTGCTGACCCAGCCGCATCTGCATATACCGATCACCCTGGCAGGCTGCCTGGTTCTCCTTTTCCTCGGCGGACAAGGAATCCACGCAGCACTCAAAACACCGACACCCAACACCTCAGGTGCAGCAACGGAACCCACCAGCACGAAGAGTGGTCCCCTTGTCGCTGGAGCCCTGATGTCCTTGGCCAGCGTGTGGAACGTGGTCTATTGGGGCGGAGCAGGAGGAGCCGTGGGCGGGGCACTCGGAGAAGACGCAGCCCTCAGTGCGCTGCTGGTGTTCTTCGCCGCGTTCATGGCGTCCTCGCTGCTGTGGTGCTTCATCTGCGCAGGATTCATCGCCGGTCTGCGCCGGGCGATGAGTCAACGCTGGACCCGCATCATCGAAGGCGGAGCAGGCGCAGCCCTCATCGTCATGGCAGCAACGCTCGCCATCCAAGCCCTCGACTGACCCCTCTACATGAGCCAGGATTCCTCTCTGGGGCCTCTGACCCCGAATGGCTGCTTTTGAGCACGAAAGCAGCCATTGAGATCAGCCCTGATCTTCTCCGTAGGCGAACCACTGACGCAGAACTTCCCTGGTCTCAGGGGTGGCATTCGCCGCCTCCACCTCAACCGCAGTAATCCACCGGAAAGAGGTGTGCTCCTCCGAGAGCTGCACATCTCTTCCTCGCAACGGCACCGAAACCGTGAACTGTCTGACCATCCTCCCCGACCGCGACTGGTAATCGAACACCACCACGAAACCCTCATCCACAAACTCAGCACCGAACCCGACTTCCTCTTCCAGCTCCCGGTGCAGAGCCTGATTCAGCGTCTCCGAGGACTCCACTCCCCCAGAGGGCACCTCCTCCAACCCAGGCAGAAAATCATCCTCAAGGCTGCGTGTCACCAACAACGCCTTGCCTGCATCGTGGACGACCGCGCCGACGACGAACTTCTGAATCCCCTCAGCCTCAGCCGCACTTCGCAGATCTTCTCCCAGCACCGATTCGGCTCCCTTCTGCTTAGGTCAGTCCATCTGTTCCAGGGCGACGACCGAGCCCATGTTCTTGTCATGGAACCGCACCGCGACGCCGTCCTTCTCGATCTCCAACAGCCGGTTGCGAGTGTTTCCTCGGTCATCGAACTCCAGGGTGGGGAACTTCTTGCGGAAGCTCTCAATACTGGTGCGAGTCAGGAACTGAAGATGCCGTACCCCTTCACTCTCTGAGCCAGTCTTCGGCTGAGGAAGCTCCACAAAACTGACCTTCCAGCCAGCAGCTTCAAGCGGCGCGTGGAGTTCGAAGACAGCGATGAGGCGTCCGTTTACTTCGCTTTCACTGATCAGCTCACCCTGCTCCGCCAGCTCAGTCTTCACCTCGGCATACCGAGCATTACTCGGCACCTGCAGGCAGAGAGTGTCGTTCTGCACCACCTCCGCCCTGACGCCCAGTTCTTCGATCAGCTGGTCAGCTTGGCGGATGTAGGTGTCGTAGAGAGAGGCGATATCCATGAGCAGATACGCTACCTGGACCGTTCTTAACTACTGGGAGGCTCAACGTGGCGCTGATCGACTACGCAGCTGGAATGAAGAAGCAGTTCACCGCCACCGGCTACGTGGTCAACCCCGAACGTACCCGCATGCTCATGATCTTCCACAAGGGACTTCAGTGCTGGCTCCCACCTGGAGGCCACGTGGACCCCGATGAGTTCCCCAGCGACACGGTTCTCCGAGAAATCCGTGAAGAAACCGGAGTCGAAGCTCACCACATTGGAACGGGGTCGCTGGATCTGCAGCTCAACGGCAGCACCGAATCCCAGCTCCCTCTCCCCTTCGCGATGGCTGCCCAACTCATCCCTGAATCACACAAGGACATCGAGCACATCCACATGGACATGATGTACCTGCTGGAAGCAGCCGACGACGCGACCATCACGGCTCAGGAGAGCGAGGTAGACGCCGCCCAATGGTTCACACAGCAAGAAATCCTCAATGGACTGACCACCACTGACAGTGTCCACGCTTTCGCTCGAGAACACCTCACCTCGTAGGCAGATATTCTCAGCCGACAAAGGTGTCGTAGACGAGGACACCAGCGAAGATCAGCAGAAGTAGTCCCACACAGAGTTCGAGGTTCGCTAGTCCGCGTCCGCCGATGCCTCGGAAGATCCTTGCACCGAATAGCACGAACAGCGGCAGATAGAAGACCCCGACCAGGACATCGAGAGCACCAAGCACGCCAAGCTGCAGGGCTACAGGCCAGGTAGAAGAGGCGTCAATGAACTGCGGCAATACTGCCACGAAGAACAGGATGACTTTCGGGTTCGCCAAGTTCGTGATCAGCGTACGTTGGAATGCCGCTCTCCCAAGTTTCTCACCGTCTAGAGGCGCAGCCCCTGCGAGTCCTTCCTTAGCGTCTCGTCGCATCTGACCACTGGCCAGGATCGCCCGGACGCCCAGGTAAGCCAGGTAAAGAGCGCCGAGAAGAGTAAGAACAGTCAGACTCCCTGGCAAAGCCACCAGCAATGCGGATAATCCAACGGCGCTGACCATCATATGGACGGTCAAACCAGTCAGTGCACCTGCTGCAGCTAAGAAGCCAATACGGTTCCCTCTGGCGCTGGCACGTAGAACCATCACCGTATCCGGCCCAGGAGAGATGTAGCTCAGTAGCACCAGCCCCAGGAATACGTGCCATTCAATACTCACAGGCTCAGCAGCTCCCCTTCTCTCAGCATCAAGACCGTCCTCACCCTATCCGCGAGCGACGGATCACACTTCCAGAAGTGAAGCGAACATCAGCAAGCAGAACATCCCGTCCAGGACATCAAGAACTCTGTCAACGCATAGCGCCTGGCGTCGTCTCTTGTGCTGCAGCGACCTTCTTAGCCTCTTTGCTGGCCACAGCCCCAGCAACCAAGATAAATGCCAGCAACAGGAGCATCCCGACCAAGGTCCAGACACCATCGGGGTCACCGAAGATCAGCGCCAGTACTGCTGTCACCAGGGGTCCGACTCCGGCGAGAATGATCCAACCAGAGGCAGCTTGGTGAGATGCCTGCCAAATTTCCTCATTGACAGTGGTGGACGGGAACCTAATCCCCACCCAAGCGTTCATCGACAACTTCCCTCGCGCAAACACGACCCCGAGGATCAAAACCAACACTCCGGCTGCGCCCGTAAACAGCGCCCCCAACACCTCAGCCATTCACCTCACTCCTTCCGTACTATCAGTGCTCATGTCATCCTATTCCCCAGCCGTCCACTCGGTGCTCCGCAAGTACCAACTGCCACATGGGTTCCCTTCACGGGATTTTCTAACAATTACGCAGGAGAAAATCCGGCATGAAGATCGGGCAGCATCTTCCGTTAGAAAACACAAGTGACACTGTTTACACGGCTGGCATCGCTCAGCCTCGATCAGGAGCACGAAGTTCTCGACTGGGGCCAAGGAACCCGTCGCTACGGCAATCGTTCCGGGTCTCCGCCAGATCTCCGGCTCCATGTTTCACCATTAATTGTGTAAACGATGCGTGCACCGTAGCTCTTCAAAGGACGACCGCCCCGCTCTTCTTTGGGCACGCTGACTTCCTCAACTTCCACCTTACGGTTTTCAGTGGAATGCGGAGGTACACGGATCGGCAGCTGAATCCGCTGCTTGCGCTTAAGCGATTCATCGAATTCGACCTCTTCTACAGCAGCGGTGTGCGGACTGTCGTTATGGAGATCAAGATGTAGCGACGTCATCTTCATGTTGTCACGAGTCCCCTGGGCAGCTCCCCCTCTAAGAGCGACCGACACTCTGGACGCTTCTTCTAACCTCTTCTGCTCCTGGCGGTGTTCCGCCTCCAGGGACTCCTCATGTCGACGCTGGCGCTCAGACTCCCGATGCTCCTGATCTTTCCGAAACACGCGGACAGCCCACAGCAGAGTAAGCACTGTTGCCACCCCGCCGACCCATGTCCCTGTGGCCTGCACCCACTCAGGATCAAGTTCCCTTACCCAGAGAAGACCGATAGTAGCTCCGAGCACGAGCCCAGCTATCAGCCACATGATATGGACGAGGAAGTTCCAGGAGCGACTCTTCATCCTTCAACGCTATCGCTGACTTCGGACATCCCTCTTCTGATCCGGTGCTCGTTAGAAACATGTGCAGTGGGTCATCTGCAGATCAGCAGCTGCATCGGCAGGGCGCACCCACTCAATAGGTACAGAACGAAAACAGGAGTAAATACCCAATGACAGAACAAGTTAAAAAGAAAAACAGAAACAAGAAGAAGCTCGCCACAGCATCCGTAGCTGGCTTCGCAGGCATCGCCCTACTGGGCGGCGGAACCCTCGCAGCATGGAACGACGCTGAAACAGCACGAGCAGACATCGAAACAGGTGACTTCGGCATCGAAATCCGAACAGCCAACAGCGACGGCACCTGGGGCGACTGGCAAGACGGAACCACACCAGGATCCCCAGCCTCCCTAGACCTTGACGGCATCGTAGACGACATCGATGGCCACTCATGGAGACCAGGTGACGAAATCACTACTTCATTCCAAATCCGCGCTACTGAGGACACCACACACGATGGTGTTATCTCTGCAGACAATGTCGGGATCGAGGTTGATGGCAGCGAGTACTTCTCCTACGAGATCGCTTCCACCGACGAGACCGTGAACCTCGCAGGCACATTCGCGGAAACTGGCGATGCATCTGGAGCTATCACCGTTCCTGCTACTGGGGAACCAGTGGACTTCACTGCGAAATTGGCGCTCACCGAAGGTGGCTATGCAGGAGACTTCACGGAATTTATTGGTGAAACATATGTAGCCGGTTAAGATATCTATTACGAGGGATTGTTGGATCTAGCTCCCGAAGGACTCCCTGTAGAAGTGTATGAGGTCTACGGTCCAGGTGAAGCTCCGTCGTGGGTTTACGGTTCAACTAACAACAATATTACTGAAGAGGATTACGCAATAATGCTCATGGAGGACTGGTGGCCCTTCAACGATGAACTTGCTGGAAGCGAGTTCCTTGAGGCCATCGGATACGAGGCTGAAGGCTCTGCCCCTGAGCAGTACTCCCGTGCTTCTGCTTCGTGGACTTTCAACGCAGAGTTGGCAAGTGAAGCACAGTCCGTAGGCACTGAGGACTGATTTAGCGGATCTTCAAGGCACCGAGTTACCCGTTCTCCGATTGAGGGCGGGTTCTCTCGTCCGTCGAGGCGCTCCCAAACGGAGGATCTAGCTCTCTTCCCCGAACATGGGTGTCACGAACCTACGTTCATAGCGACGAATGCACTTGGTCTCCTGCGAGAACCCGTAGGCCTCGACACACTCGGCATCTTCTGCAGCGTCTTTACGATACTGCTCATAGGCAGCCAGCGAGTCAAAGGTGAACAGCGCAAAGGCTTCGTCGCTATCGCCTTCACTGGGAAGAAAGTACCCGTGGTGAGTTCCTCCGAACTTGTTCACCAGACGAATCCACCGCCGACCATATTCTGCGAAGTCATCTGTCTTGTCTGGATCAATCTCGTACCGAAGGTGAATAGTGATCATTGGCCGACCCTACCCCGCCGAGGAGCATCGAACCTTGTCCGGGAGGGTCGTCTGCCTCCGTCGAACGAGGACTGAACTGAAGCTGAGATCCTCCCACACCGTTGACTCCAGATGGCTGCTTTCGTGCGGGAGAGTTTTTGCACAACCATAGCGTGACTCGGAAGGCGTTCGATCACGCTGATGCAGCAGAGTTAGACTCAGATCGCTGGGAACGGCTGCTTTGCGGATTCTAACCCCGGCGCTTCCGCCTGTTCTCGAGCGTTGACTCCCCCGTGGATTCCAACCCGTGTCTCCGAAAGTTCCCATCGGATCGGAAGCCCAAAAGATGGCCCCCATGCGCCAAAATAAAAAGCAGCCAAAAAAGCAGCCATTCGGCACCTGACGGCAGAGACACGAAAACCCCAGATCTGGCGCTGACCTGGGGTTTTGCATGTTTAATTGTGTCAAAAATTGACTTCGTGACCCCAGCGGGATGTCAAAGACCCCCTTCTGACAAGGGGTTTTGCAGTTCTAAGCGCAAAAAGCAGCCATTAAAGGAGCCATCTTCAACACCCAGACCGCCCAGTCCCCATCACTGAAGACCTGCGATCCACTCGCTGGGAGACGCTATGTCGTTTTCAACTGGACTATCTTGACCCGAACATGACGTCACCGTCAAATCCAGAAGCTCCTGTCCTCGCCAGACCGAATGGCTGGTTTCGCACCCAAGTCGAGCAGGAACGGGAACTTCCAAAGCCCATGCGCCGAAAACCAGCCATTTCTGCGTGAACACGAAGACTCGCTCCTCCCTTGCTTCCCCGCGTTCTCGGGGATCTTGAGGGGAACCAGAACCGATCTGGAGCTGCACGAGAACCAGCCATTGCACATGTGGACTCGAAGTTCGCACCCGGAGAACGCAAATGGCAGGCCTTCGCTGCCCTGGTCCAGGCCCACGCTCCCCAGAGCGGTTTGAAGCTCAGCCCCAGCAGGCTCTATCTCGCCCTCAGTCACCGTCTCCGATCGCCATTCGTCTCCAGTGAGTTCCCGACCGCGACAGGGCACGAAGTTCGTCACCGACTAGAGCCACTTCTGCTTATCCGATGCGACACATCCAGCACCACCAGCTGGTTGAATAGGACACATGCCCACAGGCTCACACTGCAACGAGAGAGACGACCGTCCCGTCTCCGATCGCGAGAAAGCAGCAGTCGACAGAGGACTCGCAGAGATCGCAGTCAATCCCAACGGTGGCATGACCTCCGAAGAGATCTGGGCACGCATTAGGACTGCACCTGCCAGATGACCGATGACCGATGACCGAATCCAGCAGTTCTCAGCAGCCCTCAGCTGATTGAATGAAGACATGACTACCCCTGTAAAACTCATCCGTTCAGAGCGCCTCTCCGATGCTGCAGAGTACGCCTACGCTTCCAAACTCCCCGCTGATGCAGAACTGATCTTCCTGGCAGGCTCCTGCCCACTGAACACGGACGGCTCCACTGCCGCTCTTGGCGACTACGCAAGGCAAGCAGCCAAATGCATCGAGAACATGCACATCGCCCTAGAAGAAGCCGGAGCCACCATTGAGAACGTGGTCAGTACCCGCGTGCTCGTTGCCTCCAACAAACAAGCAGACCTAGTAGAAGCGTGGGAAGTTGTCCGCGATGCCTTCGGCGACCACGATGTCCCCAGCACCCTAATGGGCGTCACCGTCCTCGGCTATGACCATCAACTCGTCGAAGTCGAAGCAGTCGCTGCCATGACCTCGGCCTGTTCACCACGCTAGGTTGAGAAATTGAGCAGCACATCTCAGCCCTCGAATCTCAGGCTTACTGTATTCAGCATCGCACTCGGAATCATTGGCGCGGGAGGCGTCATCCTCTCGTTACTCGACCAGTCGCTAAGCGGCAGGGAAGCTACGCTTATCGTATTCGGAGTGGTTATTGGTTTAGCTGCAGCGCCGTGGGCATGGCTGATTGGTTACAAAAGAGCCAAGAGCCTACCTCAGGAGCTCTCCCATGAGGAGAAGCTAGAACTACTTCCTTCTCAGGAAGAAGAGGTCGCACGGTTACGCGCTCTCAAACGAAATGTTGAGTTTGAGATAGAAGAAGCGCGGGGAGAAATTGAGACCGCCGTAGAGAGACAGTTTGAGATACCCAATCACTGGTACGGAGTACAGGCAGAGCTGAGAGCATCTGCGCGGCAGTGGAAAGAGATCCTGCGTCAAAGGCAAGAACTCCTACCAGAAGTAGCAGACCAGCTGCAGTCCACTGAGTCCCTGAGTGAAGACGCGTGGATCGAGAAGCAGCTCAGAAGAGTGACTCAAGTTAAGAGAGGACCGGAGGAACAAAAAGATTTGGAGTGAGGCATGCTTCTCCTCCCATTCGTTAGAAACATGGAGTAGCAGTGTTTTCAGTCACTGCCACCCAATAAACATGTGCACAGGAGACCCCATTTCGACGGAACCAGCGTTTTCTACTGAAACGCTCACTCGCTGGCAGTACCGCTTACTTCCCGCGCCGTGGCATCTCTCCTGCCCTGCGAGTCCATGTCTCACCATTAATGGTGTAGACGATGCGCGCACCATAACTTTTCAGGGGTTTATCGCTCAGTTCTTCTTGAAGAATCGGAACTGCTTCCACCTTCGGTCGTAACTTCACTGTGTCATTCGGGGGAAGATGAATCGGCGTCTTAACCCAAGCACTACTCTGAAGCGGCTCATCGAACTCGAGTCTCTCCACAGAAACAGCGCGATCAGTGGTGTTATGGAAGTAGAGGTTCAACGAAGTCATCTTCGTGTTCTTTCCAGTGCCATGCCCTGCTCCACCTCGGGGTTCGAAGGAGACCCTGGAGGCCTCGTCAATCTTCTGCTGTTCAAGTTCTTGCGCGGATTTCAAAGACTCCTCGTGTCTACGCTGACGTTCCGCCTCGCGGTGTGCCTGGTCAGTGCGGAATACACGGACAGCCCATAAAAGAGTAAGGACGGTGGCGACACCCCCGAACCATGTTCCAGTTGCTTGGAGCCACTCCGGATCGAAACCCTCTACCCAAAGGAGCGCAACGGTGGCTCCGATAACGATGCCTGCAATCAACCACATGAAGTAGACAAGGAGACTGCGGTATCGACCTTTCATTCATCTACACCCCCGATAGTTCCACACGCGTCCTCACCGGGAGATCAACTCCAAGTCCGCTCATTGCCGTTCCCATTCTCCGCACCGCTCGGAGCTGAATGAATAGTCTGTTTCCGCTATGTAGACTTCGGCTCTGAAACCATCGCGGATAAAATTGTTCTCAATGCGGTTCCCCGCTGAGTCCAGTCGCTCCCAATAACAACCGTCGAAGCCTGACTCGCTCTCGGCCACATAGAGGCCAGGTTCAATCTCTTCCCCTACACGGTAAGACCCTGGACCGAATACCTCTCCCCGATCACGAGCTTCATCTCTCTGTGCGGCATCTGCCATGCGGCTTTCGACTTCCTCGCGGTCAGGATGTTCAGGACATAGGACGAGTGCACCCTGAGTTTCGTCGCGTTGTCCTTCGCTCCAAGGTAGTCCGCCAAACTGCGTTGAGTTGTCCCCCAAGAACGGCTCCGCACATTTCGAGTAGAGGATGTCAAGCGAATTACTGTCGTCGTAGCCAGCAGTTTCCATAGCTTCCTCTTCAGTCTCCGTGAACTCAAGCAAGCTGATGTCCTCACCGAAGCTGGCGTTACAGTTAACATCCTCGTGTTCGTCTATTGCATCCCACGCATCCTCAAAGCTCTCAAACTCACCTAAATCTTGGCGATCCATTTCCCCCGGTTCCCGCTGGTAGCAAGACAAGGAGAGAACTTCGCCCGGACTCAGCGGTTCAGGCTCTGGAGTCGGCGTGGTAGCAACAGGAGCGGCTGTTGGCTCTTCAGTAGGCGAAGGCTCGACTGTTTCTTCTGGGGTTTCATCTGCACCTGCATCAGCTGCGAAGTCTGGCTCTGGATCATCGCCTGCGCAAGCAGCAAGCACAAGAGCAACCGTGGTCAGTGCAGTGATTCGCATCCCCATACGCATGCTGTCCAGTCTACGTTCAGCTCAGAACCAGCCGAAAACCCTCGTCCCTTCCTTCTGAACCTCACTTACGGTGGTGCTGGCTCCCCTTCGGATCGAAATCCACCCCGATGAACCCTACCCCTGATCCAGGTCGGCCCTGCGGAGGTGTCGAATTAGCAACTTCTGAACGTCAGGGCGCTCTTGGTCGAACCGCTCGATGTCCTCCGGGTCTTCGAGGACAGCACGTACTTCTCTGACCTGCTGAGTAGCGACGTGGCGATAGTCCAGAGGAGATGCCCACATACATGAACCGCAAACATCCGTGTCCTTGACCTGGCGGTTCGGACAGTTTTCACACGTCATGGACTTTGCCCGGTTGCAAGAGGGGCAAAGTGGCATGAACTCTTCAACGACGTGGGGGTACGTCTCACCGGCGATTTCAAAAGGAACGCGATGATCAGCTTGCAAGCGATGAGATGCCCCACAAATCTCGCACCGGCCCGAGGACAGAATCTCGTCTTTAGTTTTCTTGGACAGGTTGCGGCGACTTTTCTTATTTGGGTCCGTGCCGACGATCCAGTAGCACTTCTGCCTCTTCTTGTTGCCTGCCGCATCCGTGTATGACACAAGTTTGGAGTCGAGTTCAACACCGGAATCTCGAAGGTCGCCAAGAGCACGAGGCGGATGAGACAGATGCGCCAGTTCGGTTAACTCGGAAGTTGTGCACGAGCCGCGCTCCAAGATCATTTCGGCAGCAACACGTGCTCGTTTGGATGCTTCACCTGCATCCAACTGCGCCATTACCTCGTTTCGTAGCTGCTCAGAAGCGCCACTACGCTCATCTTCTAATGGAGTCACACTCCAAGCATCATGCCTGGCAAGCTCTCTTGAAGGGGAGACACGCTGGAGCGGACGGCTTTTTCGCCGCCCAGACGTTCCACGAGAGACGGTGAGAGGTAGATCGTCTCGTGGGATTCTTCTTTCCGCCCAAGCAGGGTTCCCTGCGCACTGACGCCAGTGATCACGTCCAGAGGAAGCAACCCCAAGTTGGGGTCAAGTGGACGTCCGTATATAGACAGACCTCGAAGCGCGTCATAGGAAATCACCATCGAGAGGTCTCTGGCGACACCTTCACGAACACCACTCTCGAAGTCGTCTACGCCAAGTCCGGAGATGTACCGCTTATCGCGAGTGTCCGTGGTGCCCTGATAGGGCGGGTCCATATAAATCACGTCGTCAGTGTTTGCAGATCGGATGGCTTCCATCCAGTCACGATGCACAGCAGTAGCATCCCGAAGCAAATGGTGTGTCTGGGTGATCCGCTTCCGAACGACATCCGGTTTAGCTCCAGTCCGACGTCCGTCAGCACTTTGGTTGATTTTGCCGTGGCGTCCATAGCGCAGTGCCGCTTTGACTATGCGATTCAGGATAAAGAGAAGCTCAGCTGGAGTGCCCGGCGCTGCAGTGTTGTATCGCTCACGCACTTCGTTGAAGTACCCACGGGGGTTGGGGCTGGTGCCCCTCTCATCGAACTGGGCACGCCAGATCTCGGCATACTCAACCGCAAGTTGTTCTGGCTCCTCAAGGATTGCCTTCCATAGCAACATGAGGTCGGCGTTGCTGTCCGAGATCACAACATCACCCACCACATCAGCCGTCCGTGCGCCGATAGACACAGCTGCGGATCCGCAGAAGGGTTCAATCAGGCGAGGCTTGCCGGGTGGGATCAGCGCGTTGATCACAGGCACCTGCCCTCGCTTGCTCCCTTGAAGTGGGAAAGGCTGGGGCTGCTTGGACGTTGGAAACATGGATGTGTAGACAGTCAGCATATCCACTTCGCTTGGCGCAATCGTCATCGTATGTTCCTTACTCCCGTGGTCTTCTCCGTCCGCTCTTAACAGTACCGGGAGGGTCTGACACATCGGGTGGACCACTCCGACCTGTGGATAACTTGCACCAATCCCCTCAGTAAGCTGGTTCCAGCCCACGCTGGTGCATCAGCCCCTCTTCAAGAACAGTGAAGATGAGTTTTTCTACATGCTACGAGGGAAGAACGTTTCCGAGAGAATCAATCACCTCTGTGGCACGTTGACTTGCTTACACCCCCTACGAATCCGTCCCCTGTTGCTACCCGATAGTGCATGCCACACCCGGCAACGAAACAACGAGCTGATCTCCTGATCGCCTGCGAAACTGGACCAGGCAGTGTCCCGCGTCAAGTAGTTGGCAGGATTTCCTTGGTTTTGAATGTCGGGGTGGTGGGGTCGGCCAGGCCCAGGTGCACCTCCTTGGGCCGGTTCCATGAGATGGCCTCGTGGGGCCGGAGCTCGTTGTACTCGATCCGGTAGTCCTCGGCCCGCTCGGCGAGCACGATCGCGTCGTCGATCTCGTCCAGGTAGAGCCGTTCGTACTTCAGCGTGCCGAAGCCGCGTTCACGGGACCCGTTCTGCCCCGGGGTCTTCACTCGGGTGCGCACGTGGTGTAGCTCGGGG
>NZ_ATXP01000022.1 GCF_000421745.1 Nesterenkonia alba DSM 19423 | reverse complement strand
AGGTGTGCCTCGCCCAAGGCCTGGGTCAGCTCGGCGACCTCGGCCTCCAGCTGTTCCTCTCGGGAGGATGGTCCGGACCTGCCGGCCACCAGGGCGGTCTTGCCGGCTTCCAGGAACTCGGCCTTCCACCGTCCGATGGACTGCTCACTGACTTTCTCCTTGCGTGCCACTTCGGCGATGGACATCTCGCCGGCCAGCACGCTCAGCACTATCCGGGTCTTCTTCTCCGCCGGAATCGAGGGTGGTCTACCCATGACTGACTCTCCTTCAGGACCTACATAACGGCCCTGCCACTAAGTCTGACGCGCGACATAGGGGACGGCTCCGGGGACGGGGACTGAGTCGGTGAGGGTGTGTTCGTGGGGGAAGGCGGTTCTGTTGGTTCCGGGGTCGGCGTCGCAGTGGGAGAAGGGGACTCGGTAGGTTCTGCAGACTCGGTGGGTTCCGGTGACTCTGTGGGGCTCGGCTCCTCGGAAGGCTCCGGTTCGTCCGTAGGTTCTGGCTCCGGGGCGGGGGTAGGTTCCTCGGTGGGTGCCGGCGTCGTCGGCTCCGGTTCGGGTTCTGGCTCTTCCCAGTCCTCCGCCAACACGGTGACTGTCATGAGGTGATCGGCATAGATATCCGGGTAGACGCCCTGGTAATCCCAGGCGTGGACACCCAAGTAATACGTACCCGGGGAGTGCAAGTAATCGGGCAGAGAAATCTCCGTAGCGAAGTCAGCCAAATACAGTTCGCCGAGCATTTCCGGCTCACCACCCCCGCCGGTGCTGCTGGTGAGAACCCCGTGCCACTCGCCGAGGCTCTCCGCATTCCAATCCGAGGGCTCTAAAAAGATCGCCGCAGAGGCCCCCTCACCCAAGCGGAAACTGGTGGTTCCCTCCATGGTCACCGTGAACGTCACATGCTCTGGACCAGTACCCTGCCCCTGAGCCGCAGGAGCCGTGCTCAGCAGCCCAACACACAGCAGAACACCAAGGGAGCAGATGCCCACCACACGCTGGCGCAGCGTCCGAAACATATTCATAAGTAACCCCTGAGACGAGGGAGGAGAGATGACCTCCTTACTTCACCAGGAGTCGGCGCCAAGCAATAGCGTGGTAAATACTCTAAAACGCGCGCTGAAGCGGAAGCGGGCGGTCACCGAGACCAAGGGGTGATGTGCTTCTGGAGGAACGCGGCCGACTCTTCCAAGGTGAGACTCCCCTGGGCGACGTTGAGGATGTATGTGTACAAGGCGTCGTCGGGCACCTTCAGTAAGTATCCGTTGAGACGGAGAAAAACGAAGAGTAAGTAGACCGCGGTGCGTTTATTGCCGTCAAACAGCGGATGATTACGCGCGAGTGATTCCGTCTGCGCCGCGGCGGCAAGAGATACCGTCCCGTAAGCAGGCTCACCGAAGGCCGTGGCGGCGGGCCGAGCAAGGGCTGAATCCAACAGTCCGGCGTCGCGAACGTGAAGCCCCTTGCGTTCCAGGAGCGTCAGTGCTTCATCGAGTTCAATCCGTACCATCAGGTCTTCGAGAGTCGGTCGATGACATCACCATGATGCTGGTCCACGTAATCCACCGCCTCATCGATCAGCGCCCGACGCTTCCGCTGTTCGACCAATACGCGAGCGCCCTCGACCAGCAAGGAATGCTTGGAGACGCCGTCAGCTGCTGCAATAGCATCCAGTTCCTTCTCCACGTCTTCTGGGAGCCGCAGTGTCATAGCCATACCAAAATGATACCAAGCGGTGGGATGGTGATGGTGTCAGGGGTCACCTTCAGTATGGTGGTGCCATGGGTGAGGGAGGCTGGTTCCACGGGCTCGCGGAGGAATACATGCCGTGGGTGCGCGAACACTGGCTGCCCTTGCTCATCGTGGGGATCCTGGTCTATGTGCTCTTCGCGCTGTGGCGGTGGTACTTCGCTCGCCACTACCGCTACGAGGGACTGCCCTACGGAGCCCTGCCACCCCAGGGCGCCGAAACCAGCCAACCCGCCCGCCCCCTGCGAGGCAGTCCCGATACCCAGGTGGAGGCCTACCCGTCTGTTCCCGCCCGGCTACCACCGGCTGAAGCCGGGGCCCTGAAACTGGGGCTGGTGGGGGATGAGGGAGTTGCCGCCGTCGTCGTCGACCTCACCCTCCGCGGACATATCCGCGTGGTCGCCGCTCCCGAATACGAGAACTCCCCAGGACTCTCCGCGCTCAGTGAGGGTGCCGGGCCAGACCATACGATCTACCGGGGGCTCTTCGCCGTCCGCGACGGGGTCACCCCGGCTGAGGGGGACCACTACGTCATCGCCCGGGACCGCAGCCGCGAAACCACCGATCCGCTGCGCGACTACGAACGCACCCTGCTCGACCAGCTCTTCCAGAGCGAAGAGCGCACCGAACTGACACCCCACCACCGTGGACTATGGGGATCACAGATCAAACGGCAGATCCTCAAACACGCCGACCGGGAACGCCTCTACCGCCGACCCGTGGGCGGACCCAGCGGATGGATCCGGCGGGAAGTCATCATGCCACTGACCTGCTTAGGATTCCTAGCCGTGGCAGTCGCCGGCATCGTATGGGGAACGTACATGTTCGCTGAACCCCTCCTCCCTGAGGCCGTCTCCCAAGCCGCCGGGGTGTTCCTGCTGGTCTACATCCCGTTCGCGCTCGCGGCCCTGGGGAGCTGGAACCCCGGACGCACCGCCCTGGGACAGGCGATGTTCGAACAAACCATGGGGTTCGACCGGTTCCTCACCGAGCCGGAGACTGAAGGAACTGAGCAGACTGAGCAGTTCCGGGCCCACAACACGCCCGAAGACGCCCTCCGTGGCTACGCCTACGCCACCGCAGTAGAACGTGCCGGCCCGTACCACCGCCTGGTGCTGCGGCTCATCACCGAAGGGTGGGTGGACGACGACACCATGGTCCCGCTGGACTACATCACCGCCGCCCGCCGCGCCGCCGGAGAACGACGCCGCAACTAGCGGTTTCCCGCCGGGAACAGCAACGCTCGGCGGGACTCCGGTTTCGGCGGCGACCGGCGAGAGAGTCGATGGTGCTAGGCGTCGCGGAGTTGGCGTTTGGCGCTGATAACGCCAGTGTCGAAACCACCGAAATGCAGGTTGCCATGGAACCGGCCGTGCTCGATCTTGATGCACCGGTTATGCACCGCATTCAAACCCAAATCCGTGGCCCGCTGCATCGCCTCCTCCGAGTGAATCCCCAACTGCACCCACAACGTTCTGGCCCCGACCTCCGCAGCCTCCTCCGCCAAGGCAGGTAGATCCGCCGGTTTGCGGAAAGCCACCACAATATCCGGGGCCTCCGGCAGATCCTTCAATGAGGCGTACCCCGGCTCGCCGAGCACCGTCTTCCCCACCAAACGCGGATTGACAAAAAACAACCTATAGCTGGAATCCGACTGCAAGTAGGTCGCCACAAAGTAACTCGCGCGGGAAGGCTTATCGCTCATCCCCACGATCGCCACCGACTGTGCACTGCGCAGCAGCTGCAACCGCCTCGCCGGACCCGGCTCCTCCCAGAGGCCATGGGGGTGTTCAGGTGCTGGCGTCGTCGTCGTACTCATCACTGGTCTCCCTTCACCGCGGCATCCAGAGCCTGATCCAGGTCCCAGATGATGTCCTCGACGTCCTCCAGCCCCACCGAGATCCGGACCATGTCATCCGGGATCCCCGCAGCGGCCAACTGCTCACCGGTCAGCTGCTGATGCGTGGTCGAAGCCGGGTGCAACACCAAAGTGCGCGCATCCCCCACATTCGCCAAGTGAGAAGCCAACTGCAAATTCTCAATGAACGCAGCCCCAGCGTCACGCCCACCCTTTAAACCAAAGCTGAACACCGAGCTGACACCATGGGGCAACAGCTGCTGTGCGCGAGCGTGGTGACGGTGGCTAGGCAAGCCCGAATAGTTCACATAGGCGACCCGATCATCAGCCTCCAACCACTCAGCAACCCGCTGAGCATTGGCCACATGCTCCTCCATACGCTGCGGCAACGTCTCCACACCCTGGATGAGCTGGAACGCCGCCTGCGGGGTCAGGCTCGGCCCAAAATCACGCAACTGCTCCGCGCGGATCTTGGTGATAAACCCATACTCAGCGAAATTCCCCCACCAAGACAGCCCACCATAAGACTCCACCGGCTCGGTCATCTGCGGGAAATTGCCGTTATCCCACGGGAACGTGCCGGACTCCACGATCACACCGCCCAAGGTGGTTCCGTGCCCACCTAAGAACTTGGTCACCGAATGGGTCACGATATCCGCACCATGCTCAATCGGGCGGAACAAGTACGGGGTGGTCAGCGTGGAATCCACCACCAGCGGGATGCCGTGGTTGTGCGCCACCTCAGCCAGACCAGGCAGGTCCACCACATCCGAACTCGGGTTGGCCACCACCTCAGTGAAGATCAGTTTGGTGTTCTCCTGGACCGCGGCCTGAAAATCAGCAGCCTCATCCGAGTTCACAAACGTGGTCTCAATGCCGAAACGCCGCAAAGACACATCCAGCTGGGTCACCGTGCCGCCATAGAGCTTAGAGCTGGCCACAATGTGATCCCCCTGCTGGCACAGCGCAGCGAACACCAGGAACTCCGCACTCATCCCCGAGGCCGTAGCCACCGCACCGATGCCGCCCTCCAAAGACGCCAAGCGCTCCTCCAACGCATTAACCGTCGGGTTCCCGATCCGCGAATAGATCGAACCGAACTTCTGCAGCGCGAAGAGATTGGCGGCGTCGTCGGTATCTTTAAAAACAAACGACGTGGACTGGTGGATCGGCACAGCACGGGTGCCGTGGACGGCGTCGGGCACAGCCCCAGCGTGCAGGGCGCGGGTGCGGAAACCGAACTCGCGGTCGGAGGTCAACTCAAGCTCTCTTTCAGTTGGCGGGGCGTCACCCCCGATTCAACCCGTTATCCGGCGGCGGTGCCACGCTCCTGGCAAAGCTTCTTAATACTCGCCAAGCAGGCACCGTTGGAGACCTCATCGGGATTGTCGATCTCCTCGCCCTGATAGAGCTTACTCAGAACCTCACGTACGACGTCGCCCTCGCGGTTCTTCGGGATGTCGATCACCGGCAGAATCCGCTTAGGCATAGCGTCCGGAGCCACCTGATCTGCCACGTGCAGGCGCAGCTCATCGATGAGCTTCTTCTCCCCGGGCGGGATAGGGCGGGACTGTGAATGGTCATCCGGGGGAAGGCGGCCTTTGTCGATCTTGCGTTTGCCGGCCTTGTTCAGCACGACAAACGCGACCGGGACCTGACCGGCTCGATCATCACTGACCGAGCAAACCCCGGCCTCGACCACATCCGAGTGCGACTCCAGGGCGGCCTTGACGTCCCCTAGAGAGATCTCATGCCCGTAGCTGGTGATGGTGTCGTCTGCCATGTGTAGATCTCCCTTTCCGGCTCACGGTGCAGTTCTCTGCGCTCTCTGCGCGGTTCGCAGGCAGTTCGCAGCCCGGTGCAGTTCCCAGTCTGGTGATGCCAGGTTACTGCGGGCTGGACAGAAAGTGCAGGTCAGCTTGGTGCTCTCTGTGGTGGATCAGCGGGAGGCGCGTTCGAGGATCTCGTCCATAATCGCGTCGTTGACCTTCCGCGGCTCCCCGTAGGCCGGGTAGTGGAACTGGGTGAGGTTGGCGTAAGGGTTCACATCCAGCACCACCGCGCCTTCGGCCGATGACAGATCCGGTACCAGCAGATCCACCGCCGCGGCACCCAACCCCGGGATCGCCCACAGCCCGTCCACGGCCAGATCCTTCACCTCATCGGAGAGCGCGCCGAAGACATCCACCGCCAGGCCTCCGCCGCGGGTGGTGTCGGCAATCTGGGTGAGGAAGCGCATCTGGCCCATCGGCAGCACCGACTGGCGGGTTAAGCCCACCGGCGCGAGAAAGGCGTCGTCGACCCGCGGCTGACGGGGACGCAGGTGCTCGTTGGTGCTGCGGCGGGCCAGTTCAGCATCCACCAGTCGCCCCACCGAGCTGACACCGTCTCCCACCACATACAGCGGAATCCGGGCCACTGCGGCCACCACCTGGGAACCCACCACGTAGGCACGCACATCCAGCCCCGGGGTGTACTCCTCCACCACAATGAGGTACCGCGACTCGGAGGTCGCCGACCGGGCCGCCATGGCCGACTGCCAGGCCGCCCGCAGCTGCGACTCCCGGGTGACATCCACCGTGATGCCCTTACCCGCCCGGCCCGAGGACGGTTTCACCGTGACCTGCTTGCCCAGGGACTTCATGTACTTCACCGCGCGGGCGAAATCCGTGGGATTGATCGCCCGACCCTTCGGGGTGGGCACCTCCGCGGCATCCAGATACCGTTTGGTCATCGCCTTAGACCGGGAGACCCGGCGCGCCTGGTGAGACACCAGGGACGTGATGACCCCATCCATACCGCCGACGACGACGCCGGAGAGGAAGAACAACTGGTTCGATTCAGTGATCTTTTTGATCGTCATGCGTTTACGCCGCGCGGCGCGCTGCAACAGTTCCGCATGCGGCATGGTGGAGGTCCACTGGCGCAGCTGACCGTACTGCGGTTCGACCACCTCGGCGATAAACCGCTCAGTGGCAGAAGCGCCTTCGTGCAGCTCCGGGAAGGGGCGCTGCCGGACCGCAGGCGGCGGAGGCGGCGGGGGAGCAGCGGAGTGGCTCATGCGGTACAGCGTAGCGCTACCCGAGGGTGCTACCAGGCAGCACACTGAACCAGCACGGCCAGCTAGCGCTGCCAGGGCGCATCACAGTGCCGCAGTGAACAGGATCTCCTCCACCAGGGCGCCGGCGACCGGGCGGCCCGGACCCAGGGTGGGGAAGTGGTGAGGCAGGATGCAAGCAGCCTCGTCGATCCCAGTGACATAGGCGCCGACGACGTTCTCCAGCGACTGCACCCGCAGATCCACAGCCCCGGCGTAGAGGCCAGGGACCGCACGCAGGGCTTTCACCGCGAGGTCGGCGATATCCTCACCCACCGTGGAGGTGAGATCCACAGCGATAGTGGCCGGATCGTCGTCGTGCGCATCGTCCAGGGACTCCCGCGGGACCATGGCCAACACGCTGACAGCCCGCTGCCCCACCACATAGGCCTGCAACGGAATGCCGGCAGGTGCGGGGCTGGGTTCGGGGTCGGGGCGGTAGGGCACCCCCATCAGTTCCAGGTGCGGTTCAAGCGCCCCCGGCTTGTTGAGGATGCGGCGGCTATGCGCACTGGCCAGAGTGGTGACCCCGTTAGCCCAGCCGCCGATCACCGTACCGGAGAACAGGAACACCCACCGGCCCTCGGTGACCTTCTGCACCCGGATCTGGCAGGCGGCCAGTGCCTCCCCGAGCAGCCGCAGCTGGCTCGGCAGCCGTTCGGCCCGGCGGAAATCCCCCCGGTGTGGGGCGATGTGCTCGGCGGCGAACTGCGCGAGGATCTCGGGAGCCTGGGCCTCAGCGTGCATGGATCAAGAATATGCGCGCAGCAGCCCCCGACGTGCGCAGGGCCTACTGGTCGGCGGGTTTGGCCCCGCCCTCATTGGCCCAGTCAGTGCCCTTACGCTCAGTGGACTGACCCGGGTCAGAAACCACATCACCGTTGTAGGTGGTTTTGGTCTGCGGGGGCCGGTACTCCTCCGCGGCCTCCTCGACCTTCTCTTCGGCTGCTTCGGTCGCCTCGGCGACTTTCTCCTCCGCGGTCTCGGCCGCATCCTCAGCCTTGGCAGCAGCCTCAGCGGCCTGCTCGGCAGCCTTCTTCACCGCCTCTGAGGCGTAGGCGGCGGCGGTGCGGGAGCTCTCGGCGACATCGTGAGCCACCTGAGATGCGGTGTCCGAGGCCTTGTGCACAAAGTCCTGCACATCCGGGCGGTTCCAGGTCTCCTCGGCAGTGGTGCGGGCCGATTCAATGGCCCGGTCGAACTTCTCCCGGCCAGTCTTGGTCCCGATGACGTAGCCGATGCCGATGCCGACACCCAGTGAGATGAGTCCCATGCTCCGCTCCTTCGCTCGTGGTCGATGGTGTCCGGTGGTGCCTGTAGAACGAACCTAACGGGTGGTGATGTCAGTTGTCACCGGGTGCAGCCCCTGAATCACCCCTGATTCCTCCCTGAGTTCCTCCCCGGCAGAGGTTTCGTAGGTGGGATGGAGCCCATCGGATAGGTGCTGTGGGAACCGGTGTCAGGGGAACCTGTGCCGTGCGCGCTGGGAGCCTGTGCGCCGGGGGCCTGCTGGCCGGGATCGTGCGGAGCAGTACCGTGCTGGTGGGCCTCAGCGTGGTCAGACGTGCTCGGGTCACCGTGGTGCGGCTGGTCGGGATGAGTCGGTTCGGCGGCCGGTGCGGCATGCGGAGGCTGGGCGAGGTGAGAAGGCTGAGTGCCGTGCGGAGGCTGAGCGGGGCGAGCCGGCGTCGTCGTCGTGTCCTCCTCTGCGGGGCCGACGACGGCGAGATACCCCCGGTGCCCCAACTCCACAAGTCCACACCCCAACACAGAGGCAGCAAACGCAGTGGCGAGCAACTCCGCACTGGGCAGCAGGAACAAGTGATACGCCTGGGAGATCGGGATCAGCAACACCGCCACCAACAGCACGTAGAGCCCAGCCACCAGACTGATCCGGGCAGCATCCAGCGGCCGCAACGAAACATTGAGCACCCACAACCCCACCAAAGACAAGGTGATGAACGAGGCCGTCTGGATCTGAGCGGCAGTATCCCCAAAATGCCGGCCGAAAGCGCTGACCGCAATGAGCGCAGCGACAATCGCCACCGCCGGAGCCACGGAGAACAGAGCCGAGCGTTTCAAGAACCCGCGGCGGTAGCGCTGAGCATTAGGCATCAGCGCCAGGAAAAACGCCGGCAACCCCAGCATAATGAAATCAGCGGTGGAGAACTGCCGCGGCAAAAACGGGAACTGCCAAAACGCCACGGCGAAGAACAACCCCAGGATCACCGCGTAGGCGGTCTTCGTCAGGAACAACTGTGCCAGGCGCTCCGTATTGGCGATCACCTTACGGCCCTCATCCAACACCCGCGGCAGCCGAGAGAACTTCCCATCCAGCAGCACCATGCGGGAGACCGCTTTAGTGGCCGGAGCCCCAGAACCCATGGCAATCCCCAGATCCGCGCGCTTGACCGCCAGAGCGTCATTAATCCCATCGCCGGTCATCGCCACCACATGCCCGTTGGCCTGCAGCGCCTGGACCATCGCCGCCTTCTGCTCCGGGGAGACCCGGCCGAACACCGTGTGGGTGGCCATCGCTGAACGCAACCCTTCGGGATCTGAAGGCAGCAGGGACGCGTCGACGCCGTCGTCGGCCACCTCCATGCCGACCTCCCGGGCAACCGCGGCCACAGTACGGGGGCTGTCCCCGGAGATCACCTTCAGCGCGACATCCTGATCCCGGAAGTACTCCAACGTGGTGGCGGCGTCGTGCCGGACATTCTCCTTAAACGTCAGCAGCGCCACCGGACGCAGCCGCTGGGGCAACTGCTCCCCCCGCCGCATAGCCTCCGTGTCCTCCGGGCGGATGGGACCCTCCAGCGGAGCCCGAGCCAGGATCATAGTGCGCAACCCCTGGGCGGCAATCGCCTCAGCGTGACCCAACAAACGCGCGACGTCGACCCTGCGGTCCGCAGTGCCGTCCCGCAGCACATCCGGGGCACCTAAAATCCAGTGCCCCGCCAACTCCCCGGCGTCCTCACCGAACGTCACCGCGGAGAACCGGCGCATCGAGGAGAACTGCACCTGCCACGCCGGGCGGTGCCGAGGCAGAGTGGTAAACGGGTGACGCAACGCGGCAGCGGTCGGGTTCGCCTGCTCATCGGCACCGAAGTGCGCCAACACCTGCTGCCAAGCCTCCGGGGTGCCGACCTGGGTCGAACTGGACTCGACACCCGGTGCGGGGCCACGCTCCCAGGCAGTGGGCAGCCCGTCAGGATCCAGCACACTGGCCGAATGGAAGACGATGGTCCCATCAGTCAGCGTGCCGGTCTTATCGAAGCAGACCACATCCACCCGGGCGAGAATCTCCACCGCCGGCTGCTCCTGAATGAGCACCTGCCGGCGGGCGAGCTTCACCGCCGCCACCGCGAAGGCGATCGTGGTCATCAGCGCCAGCCCCTGGGGGATCATCGCCGTGACAGAAGAGACCGCGGTGACCAACGCATCCCGCCAGGCACCGGTGCTCCAGGCGGTGGACCACCCACCGTGGGCCTGCATCTGCCCGTTGAACACCACCGCGGTGATCGGCAGCAGCGCAATAGAAAGCCAAAACGCGATCCGCTCCAACGCCCGGCGAATCTCCGAATTGATCTTCAAGTACTTCTTAGCCTCCGCGGCGAGCTTGACCGCATGGGCATGCTCACCCACTGCAGTCACCACAAACCGCCCCGACCCGGCGAGCACCGCGGTGCCGGAGAGCAACTGGTCCCCGCGACGCTTCTGCACCGGAGTGGCCTCCCCGGTGAGCATTGACTCATCAACATCCAGGTCAGCGGAGGCGACGACGACGCCATCGGCCGGGACCTGGTCGCCTCGACTGAGCTCCACGACGTCGTCGAGCACAATCTGCTCCCGGTGGATCTCCCAGAGCATGCCATCACGCAGCACCCGGATCTGGTCCTGGTGCAGCAAGGCGATGGCATCAAGCTTCCGTTTGGCCCCGTACTCCTGGACCAGGCCGATGATGACATTGCCCACCGCGGCGATCGCGAAGAGCAAATCCAGCCAGCGGCCCAGAATGATGATGATGAGCGCGCAGGAGAAGATGATCGCGTTGAACAGCGTCATCAAGTGGGTACGCAGAATCTCCGCGATGGAGCGGGAGGTGGTGTGCGGCTGGACATTGGCCAGGCCCAGCCGCTGCCGTTCGGCCACCTGGACCGCGCTGAGGCCGCGAGCCTCAAGGACGTGCGGATCGACGGCGGAGCGGCGGTCGGCGGGGTCCTCGGCGCGCTGCTCAGTCACGGGCAAAGTCTACGGACACAACGTCCTAACCCTCTGTGACCGAGACGATGAGATCCTCACCATCGGCACCCACGGCGATATCGAGATCGAAGGGCACCTCTTCAGTCTCTTCCAGCTCATCCCCGGTGTGGTAATGCACCGCATCGAAACTGACCTGCGCAGTGAGGTTCTCATAGTCGACGTGCCAGCCCTCGGCGTCGAAGCCCAGGGTGATCTCCTCCGGGTCTGGGAAATCCCAGGTGATGGTGTCGGCGTCGACCTGATGGTTGGTGGTGATCCCCACCGGGCAGCCCGAGGGCATGAGCACCTGCTGCTCAGCACAGGCGTCGAAGTACTCCTGGACCTCAGTGTGCAACAGTTCCGCCGCCTCCTCTGAGGCCTCCAAATCCAGTGTGATGCGTTCGGCCGGGTCATCGCTGTTCTCCGCGGCGGTGACCACATGCTGGTGGGAGCCGACCAGCCACTGGCTGTCGACGTCGATATCGGCCACCGTCGGCACAAACGCCGAAAGCCGCGTGGTCTCCTCGTCCAGGTTCACCGGCTCCCCGTTGACCGTGACCTGCCCAATCCCACCCTGCGGGGCACCGGGGACCGTCACCTCGAACCAGGTCAGCGCACTGGAGGTGATCTGCCAGTCATCGAAGAAACCCCACGTGGAACCCGTCCGAGTTACCGGGATCTCCGTGGTGTAGTTCTCCGAGCCGACAATGAACTCCAGCTCGGCGCCCTCTCCGGTCTCCTGGAGGGTCGCGCCCTCGATGAGTTCAGCACTAGTGGCCAGCGGCTCCCCGGTGAGTAACACGTGGTCGAGGTCAGCGGCGTCGTCGCCGTGGATGAAACCCGGGGTGGACTCCACCATGCTCAGCGCGGCCGGACCGTCCCCGCTCTGCACCGACTCCCAGTACTGCTCGGCTGTGGCCTCAGCGGTGTAGACCCGCTCGTTGACCTGCCAGATGGCGACCACCGCGGCAATGAGCACGACGACGACACCCGCCGCCCAGCCGGCAGCCAGTCCCCACGGAAAACCTCGGGAGGAATCCTCCTGGTCCTGAGGGGTGAACCCCAACGGGCCCTGCTGCTGATGAGAATGCTGGGGTGAGCCGGGGCGGTGAGGGCCGTGCTGGTTGGGGCTGTGCTGGTTGGGACCGGGGCGGTTGACGCCGTGCTGATGGGGGCCGTGCTGGGGTGCGCCGTGCTGGGGCGAGCCGTGTTGCTGAGGACCGGAGGGCTGACCGTGCGGGCGGTTCTGCGGCGGACCGTAGCGGTGCTGTTCGAACCCCGGCTGCCCCTGCGGCTGCTGATGGCGCGGCGTGTGCGGACCCTGCGAGGACTGCCGCGGCCCGTACCCGGGGCCACTCTGATCGCGGGGCCCCTGCGGCGGGCGCGACTCATCGCGGTCACGCGCCGAGAGATTCGGCACCTGCGGACGCTCGGGACGCTCAGGGTGCGAGGGATTCGGAGGATGCGGGCTGCTCACCCGCACTAGGGTAGCCGGTCGGCTGCAGTGCTCACGCCAACAGCCACGCCACCACGATCATGCTGGGGATCCCCAGCACAGTGGTGATGAGCACTGTATCCCGGGCCACCGTCTCCCCCGTCTGGTACCGCACCGCAGTGACCAGCACGTTCTGTGCCGTGGGCAAGGACGCCATCACCACCGCGGTCAGCAGCATCAGCCCGTCCAAGCCGAAAAGAAACGCACCGATGACAAAGGCCAGACACGGGTGGACGATCAGTTTGATGACCGAGGCCAACAACACATCCCGACGTCGCCCCGCCGCCTTGTCCAACGGATGGCTGCCCACCAGGGACAGGCCGAACGACAACAGCAGCAGCGGGATCGCGGCACCAGAGAGCAGCTCGATTGCCTCATGCACCGGCTCCGGGAAATGCCAGCTCTGCCAGGAGAACACCAGCCCGAGGGCCGCACCGATGATGACCGGATTGACGAAGGTCTGCAGGATCCGCCGCACCAGCATCCACTTGCTCTGTGGGCCCACCCGTTTGAGCTCCTTCTCCCGGGCAGTCGATAAGTCCAGGGTGGCCACCAGCACCGGCATATAGATGGCCAGCTGGAACATAATGACCGGTGCTGCCAGCGCCAGGTCCCCCAGCACATAGGCCGCAATGGGAAAACCGAGGTTCGCCGCGTTCACCTGGGAGGCCGACTGGGACCCCACCACCAGCTCGGAGAACCGGCGCCCGCGCAGCAGAAACTTCCCGGCTAGCAGAAACAACCCCAGGGCGGTGAACGCGCTGATCCCGGCCACGAAGAACTGATCGCCCAGCACATCAGCGATCGGGGAGTCGGAGATCGTGATGAACAGCAGACAGGGGGAGGCGACAAAAAACACCACCCGAGAGAGCACCACCCGCGCCTCAGTACCGAAGACCCCGAACCGGCCCAGCGCGTAGCCGACGCCGATGATGAGCCACACCACCGTGAACCCGGAGAGGACCGCTGCCATGCACCACTCCCTTTTTGTCCGGCCTGCTGCGCCGGCGTCGTCGTGAACGTTCGCTGGGACAATCGTTCGCTGGGAAACTTGTTGCCGCAGACAACTTTACGCCCGTGCTGAAGGGGAGCTGCCGGCGTCGGGCTGGCGCTTCCCAGCCTCACCGTGGCGACGTGCTCCTCGCGCAGGGGGTGGCCCCACTTCCCGCCGGTGGTAGTTTGTGACCCGTGCTGCTCTCTGACCGCGATATCCGTGCCGAACTCGACGCCGGACGCATCGTCCTGGACCCCCTGGAGCCCTCACTCATCCAGCCCTCCAGCGTGGACGTGCGTCTGGAGCGGATGTTCCGGCTCTTCGATAACCACAAGTACGCCCATATCGACCCCTCAGTGGAGCAGCCCGACCTGACCCGGCTGGTGGAGGTGGACCCGGAAGAGCCGTTCGTGCTGCACCCCGGCGAGTTCGTGCTCGGTGCGACCTACGAGACCGTCACCCTTCCCGACGACGTCGCCGCTCGCCTCGAGGGGAAATCCTCGCTGGGGCGGTTGGGACTGCTCACTCACTCCACCGCCGGGTTTATCGACCCCGGGTTCTCCGGGCAGGTCACCTTGGAGCTGTCGAACATGGCCACGCTGCCGATCAAACTGTGGCCGGGGTCGAAGATCGGGCAGCTGTGCTTCTTCCGGCTCACTTCACCGGCTGAGCACGGGTACGGTTCCCAGGCACATCAGTCGCGGTACCAGGGACAGCGGGGGCCGACGGCGTCGCGCTCCCACGAGAACTTCCACCGCACCATCATCGGCTGAGCACCAGGGCCGAGTGCCCGCCCGCACGCTGGCCCCGCGACCGCGTACCGGGAGCCCGCCGCTCACACTGCCGCACTGGCGCACCGCCCGCGGCCCGCCCTCCTCAATCCTGCATAACGCTATGTACCGTGCATAACGTTATAGCCATATGCGCGGTACATAAGGTTATGCAGAACCTAACGTCATGGGGTGCCGGGCAGGTGAAAGGGATTGGGCGGGGGCTGCCCGGGGTTTGGTGGGGTGTCTCCGGCGCCAGAGCGGGTCAGTGGGTGCTCAGTGTGCGTGCATATCGGCGGGGCCGGAGGGGTCGCGCACCAGGCTCAGCAGCAGAACCAGCCCCGTACCGAGCACGATGATGATGCCCGGAATCGCCATGACCTGCCCACCGATCACCCCAATGAGCAGCCCGATCAGCGCCGGAGTCAGGAAAGACATGCCCCGCCCGGCAGTGGCGTAGAGCCCGAACAGCTCCCCGGCGCGGGCCGGTGGAGCCAACCGCCCCAGGAAAGCGCGCGACGACGCCTGCGCCGGTCCCACGAACAAGCACAGCATCAGCCCAAAGAGCCAGAACGCCTCTGTCCCGCGTCAAGTAGTTGGCAGGATTTCCTTGGTTTTGAATGTCGGGGTGGTGGGGTCGGCCAGGCCCAGGTGCACCTCCTTGGGCCGGTTCCATGAGATGGCCTCGTGGGGCCGGAGCTCGTTGTACTCGATCCGGTAGTCCTCGGCCCGCTCGGCGAGCACGATCGCGTCGTCGATCTCGTCCAGGTAGAGCCGTTCGTACTTCAGCGTGCCGAAGCCGCGTTCACGGGACCCGTTCTGCCCCGGGGTCTTCACTCGGGTGCGCACGTGGTGTAGCTCGGGGTGGGCGGCGATGAAGGACTCGAAGCGGAAGGACCGGAACGGCC
>NZ_ATXP01000021.1 GCF_000421745.1 Nesterenkonia alba DSM 19423 | reverse complement strand
CACCCGAGTGAAGACCCCGGGGCAGAACGGGTCCCGTGAACGCGGCTTCGGCACGCTGAAGTACGAACGGCTCTACCTGGACGAGATCGACGACGCGATCGTGCTCGCCGAGCGGGCCGAGGACTACCGGATCGAGTACAACGAGCTCCGGCCCCACGAGGCCATCTCATGGAACCGGCCCAAGGAGGTGCACCTGGGCCTGGCCGACCCCCCCCCCCCGACATTCAAAACCAAGGAAATCCTGCCAACTACTTGACGCGGGACATGCCGACGGCTCGTTCTGTCAGCGAGAGACGGTCTACCTGCTGCACGACAGTGGGATTAATGAGTTCCTGCGTTTGATGGCTCGGTTCAGAAATGGTCAAAACACGGGCACCCGCTGAATCGAGACGCTCATCGAGTTGCGCCTCAGCCGCTGCTGTACGGCCCACTGTGGCCAAAGTAGCGGCACACATTACCGCGACGATGAAGCCAATCAACAGTGTTGGCACTTTACTGGCATACGCACTGGCTAGTGCTTCTCGAACCAGCTCAAGAGGCTTCACAGTTTCCCCTTCATAGGGAAATGACCTCATCAGCGAAATCGATCACGAAGGGGTCATGAGTGGCAACCACTACAGTCCGGAGAGAATCACCAGATCCCGCGGCGTCGGATAACACATTAAGAACGCTTTCGGCATTGGACTGATCCAGATTCCCAGTTGGCTCATCAGCCAGGATCACAGAGGGGTCGGTCACCAAAGACCTGCACACGGCGACACGTTGGGCTTGCCCTCCTGAGATCTGACCGGGTTTGTGACTAGCACGATGTCCTACACCGATTTCATAAAGGAGACGTATTGCACGGTGTCGAGCTCGACGACGTCGCCATCCGGCATAGAGGGCGGGCTCCACAACTGAATCCAACACTGTTCGCGTGAGGTCTAACGAGGCGTCTTGAAAAACAAAACCGATCTGAGAAGCCCTTACTACCGCTCGTTCGGAATCTGCGGCAGCCGATACATTCCGATCTTGGAGAAAAACGGCACCTTTCTCCGGAGTGAGCAGCAAACCGAGTATATAGAGAAGCGTTGACTTACCTCGCCCTGACGGGCCGGTAATTGCAGTCACTTTCCCCGTGGCAAAATGATGTGTCAATCCACTAAATAGTTCATCTGAACTTTTCGGATACCTGAATGTAAGATTCTCAACCGCCAACACAGCTAGTCAGTTATCTCTTCCTGGACGTCACTCTGATCCCCACTTTCGGGTGATCCTTCTTCCGTCGACTGGCCGGTAGGTTCGGGCACCTCGTTTATCACTTCTTCATCTCCATCCGCATTATCCTCCGGTGGCATCGTGTGAGTGGAGCGTGACTCATCAAATACTCGAACTTCAGTGCCACCCTCCAAGCCCTCAACAATGGCAACTCCCTGGCCCGACCCAAGAACTTCCACCGGCACATCCCCGTGACGTGTTGTCACGTAAGGCTCCCCCTCTGAGGAGATACGCACAGCGGCTGTGGGTACGCCGATTCCCTCGATTTCTGGAACAACAGCCACCTGACTCCGCAAAGTTAGTTGTGTCTCCGCAGGAAGAACGTGGCAGTCATCTAGACAGACCTCACCCCCATTAGGAGCCGTCAATTGGTACTCAACATTGGTGGATTGGTCCGCACCGTCCTCAACTGAGGAAATGACAGCGTCCCATTCATAATCATCGTACGTGACTCTGATGCTCGCCTCAGTCGGGATTTGCTGGGCCTGTGCCTCTTGTACAACCATGACAAAACGACGTTCACCGACCGGCGCAAACACTGATTCCTCACCACCAGAAAGCTCCGCCCCAACCCGAATCGCTTCTCCCACCTGAACTTCTACCGGACTTTCAGGCACAGCGACGGTCTCTCCAAGCTGGACCACGCCCGTGGGAGTAGAACCCAGCTCTTCCTGCCATGACTGTACGGCGGCTTCCGTGTCGGCATCGTATGACCCTGAAGGCTCTGAGGCCAGCAAACCTTCGTCCTGCAGAAAGTGTTGTAGTGCCAGGACATCATGACCAGCCACTCCCGGTTCCAAGTCGCGCCAGAAAGGTTCCTGGGACTCAATAAGGCGCACCGGAGTGCTATCCACTAGGTAGATAACCTCTCCGTTCTCCAACTCTCCCTCATTGACTTCTCGCACTATCCCGGAGAGCCGGTTTTGGGCAATTGACTCTGTTGGCTGTCGAACAGTTGTCGATAAGTTGAGGGTCCGACCAACCGATCCAGATGTAGCCTCGGCCCATATTTCTTCTGTAAGAGCCGAATCTTCCCCTTCTGCGGCACCAACCGATCCCTCTATAGTTGCTCGCGCAGCCCACCACCCCACGGCGAGGGACAATAGGCATGTAATCACGAGAAGACTTAAGGAGCGCCACAATCTTCGCCGAGCCCAAACATGAGAGACCTCAGCATCACCCATAAGAGACTAAGCCCACCCAATCAAAATTATCATTCATAAGCTTCAACGAGTGACTCATCCGGTGGTTGTCGATCGCACGAGGTTTCATCCAGGACTTGATCTTCCATTCCACGATCTGGTCGCCAGAGCCAGCCTGAATTTTGATAATCTTCGAGAAATACTTGAAATGATGGAACCTCATCGACGGAGATACTATAATGATTCAGGCACTCTAAAAAATCTCCGGTGAAATATTCATAATAAACACTCAGTACTTCTTCTGTTTTTTCTTCATAGAAAACTGGATGTAGAGGATACCGAACAGCGCATATATACGACGCTTCATTGAATGCTTGGCGCTGGTCGTCCGGGAAGCTGGCACTAACCCCACCATCTTCGAGCACTTCAACCTCCCAGCCCTGGTCATGCATACACTCTCGCGTGACCTCGTCATATTCTTCTGGGGTAATAACCCGCTCTGGGCTCACATCCTCCTCTGGAGGCTCATCGAGTCGATGGAACTGCAGTTGCTGCTCGAAGTACTCTTCCTCGGATGAAGGATAGGGCGTGTCTGGGCTTTCCATACCGTCAGGGACGGTACTTTCTTCAGTAACCTCCACAGAACTGCCACACCCAGCGAGGGCAAGCACTAGCCCGGCTATCCCAACTGGGCCCATGCCGTAACGGAAATTTAACTTGTTGGCTCTAATAACCATCACCCTGAACAAAAAGCACCAGCATAGATCAAATTACCATGATTAGTCCAGGTCGACCAGCTTTGCACCGAGCGATAATATCTTAGGTGTCTTCCTTACCGTCGCCACTCCTTTGTGTTTTAACTTAACGGCACCTCCACCGTGACATATATCACCCGGCTTATGCAAGGCCTCTGTTTACTTGCTGTTCAGCAAGGAGCCCTCTGCCTGATCGGAGACTCACCTAAGATAGGCAGCGATGAAGTTGCCGCCGAAGCCCACGCCTGTGGCGCAGGACCTCGCTGCAGTGCGCCGGCACTACTCGGAGGCGGTCCGTAACCGCGCGATGCGCGCTGAGGACCGCTGGCACCAGCTGCGGCTGAACCTGGCCCGCCGCCGCGGCCAGCAGGTCACCGTGTTGTCTCTGGCCGGCTACGGCTCGCCCCGCTGGGTGCGGATCTTCTCCCGGGTTGTCATGGCCCCGGACTCCGACTTTGAAAACGGCCGTCGGGTGGCCAAGGTCATCGCGGACGGCGTGCGTGGGTGGCGCAACTTTGTCTCCGCGCCGGTTCCGTTCGCCGCGCTGAAGGCCACAGTGGCCGGGCGGGAATACGATGTGACCGCCGACCGTGGGGGCATCGTCGATACTGTCATCGACCTCGGGGAGAACACTCTGGACCCCGGATGGCAGCAGATCACCCTGCAAGCCCCTGGCGAGGACACCACCCGGGCGGAAGTGCTCATCATCGGCGACGAGATCGAAGACGGGATCATCTGCGATATCGATGACACCGTCGTCGTCACCAAACTTCCCCGGCCGTTCCTTGCGGCGTGGAACTCCTTTGTCCTGGATGAACATGCCCGCACGCCCACCCCGGGCATGGCGGTGATGATGGAACGGCTGATGAACGCCTCCCCGGGCTCGCCGGTGCTCTACCTCTCCACCGGGGCGTGGAACGTCGCACAGACCCTGACTCGGTTCCTCACCCGTAACCTGTATCCGCATGGGCCGTTGCTGCTGACCGACTGGGGGCCTACCGAGGATCGGTGGTTCCGATCCGGCCGTCGGCACAAAGAACAACAGCTGGAACGCCTGGCCGGAGAGTTTCCCCAGATCAAATGGGTACTCATCGGCGATGACGGCCAGCACGACCCCACCATCTACGCTGATTTTGTCCGCGCGCACCCGCAGAACGCCCGGGCGGTCATCATTCGGGAGCTGACCTACTCGGAGGCGGTGCTCGCCGGTGGGCGTGCTGAGGTGCCCCACGAAGACGAGCAGTTGCTGCGCGGTTCAGGGGCCGACGGCGCCCACCCACCGGGATACCAAGAGGTCGACGGATACCGGGTTCCGTGGATCTACGGACCCGACGGTAAGGACATCTCCGCGCAGTTGGCGGAGCATGGGCTGCTCAGCGAGGGAGAACACCCAGCGGCATAAGCGCCCCGGCCAGGCGGCTCTGACCGGTCAAGTAGCGCCGGGCTCGCATACTGTGCAATCGGCGGTTGACTTCGATAGCTCGGGAGTAGTGGCCAATGAGCTGGTTGCACACCGCCTCCCACGTCCGGCCGCGGACTTCATGGTGGGCTGCCTGTGCAAAAGCCGAGCGGGCGTCGTCGTCGGCACACAGGTGCTCCACCGCCGAGCGCAGAGCCGGAAGATCGCCGGGCTGGTAGAGCCACCCGGTACGGCCCGGGTCCACCAGATCTAAAGGCCCGCCACGCCCCACCGCAACCACCGGCACCGCGGCAGCCATCGCCTCCTGGATGGTCTGACAGAAAGTCTCCGCCTCCCCCGGGTGAACGAACACGTCCAAACTGGCGACGTACTCCCCCAGAGTGTCACCGCCCTGGAACCCAGCGAAGTGAGCATGAGGCAACCGCTTGCGTAACGCCGACTCCTGCGGGCCCGTACCGATAATGACCAACCGGGTGCCGGGCAGGGCATCGAGCACCGCCAAGTCTTCGATCTGCTTCTCCGCAGCCAGACGGCCCACAAAGCCGATGAGCTTCTCCCCCTTCGGCGCCAACTGAGCTCGCAGCTGTGCCGAGCGCCGGGCCGGGTGGAACCGGTCAGCATCCACACCGCGCCGCCAGGTCTTCAACCGTGGAATGCCCCGGCCGCGCAGCTGGGTCTTGCAGAAGCTTGAAGGCACCAGCGTCAGGGTGGACGCCCGGTGCATACGGTCCACGTGCTGCCACAACAGCTCCTCCGCCCAGGGCAGCTTGTACCGTGCCGCATACGTGGGCACCTCGGTCTGATAAATAGAGACCGTCGGGAGGCCGAGCGCCTCAGCAGCCTGGATGGCACGCCACCCGAGCACAAACGGAGAGGCGACGTGGACGACGTCGGGCGCAATATCCTCCAGCAAGTGCCGGATCCGCATGACAAACCCGGCGGCGACTCGCACCTTCGGGTAGTCCGGCAACGGCAAGGAGGGCACCCGAATCACCGGATAGCCGTGGCACAGCTCCGGCTGGTCGGGAATCTCCTCAGCCAAGGGGTTGCTGTCAAAGAGCGAATCGGACGGGGCGATGACCGTGACATCATCCCCACGACGACGCAAATGGGCCAGCACGTGAAGAACGGAGTTGGTCACTCCGTTCATATGGGGCAGAAAGCTCTCCGCAACCACAACGACCTTCACGGTCACCAGAGTAGGCCGATGCAGGTGTCGCCGACTCAGCGGTGAGGTTGCTACCAGGTGAACGGTACGTGAATTGTGTTTGCCCCTGACCTTGCACTGCTCAGCGCCCCCGTGCGGCCCGGCCTCACCGGAAGGTGGGGCCCGCCCTGTCACCATAGAGGCGATGCGTTCCGATTCGTCCCGCCGGTTGCGGCTGCCGACCCCTCCGCTGTGGCTCTTCGCCCTCTTCGAGGCGGTTCAGGCACTACTGGCCACCGTTCTGCTCATCGCGGTGCCAGTGGCTGTGGTCGAAGCCATCCGCAGCTTCACCGGGTTCGAGCTGGAGTCGGCCGCATCCCTGGCCGGGCAACTGTGGCTGGTGATGCACGCAGCCCCCTTAGAACTCAATGGGGGTGGAGTGTTCCACCTGGTGCCACTGGGGCTGCTGGTGGTGCCCTTCGGCATCGCGTGGCGGGCGGGGCGCCGGCTGGCCCAGGGGGCCTACCCCACCCAACTATGGGTGGGGGTAACGGTCTATGTGGTGCTCTACACCACCGCAGCCGGGGCCGTGGGCGGCTATGCGCACACCAGTTTCGCCGAAACCTCCCCCACCTGGAGCGCCACAGCCGCCGCGGCGGTGACCCTGACCGGATGCCTCGGTGGCTGCGTGGCAGAAGCCCGCAGCGTGACCCGGATGTTCGGCGTCGACGTCGAAGCGAAACTCGATGAACTCAGTCAGCCGATCAAATGGGCCGGAGCCTACCTGTGGGCGGTGGTGCGGGCCGGCACAGTGGCGGCGGTGGCCGCTGTGGGTCTGGCGAGCCTGCTGCTGGCTGGCGTGCTGGCCTGGCGGTGGATGGACGTGGTCAACGCCTACCAGCACCTCGACACCGGGTTAGCAGGGGGCCTCGGCATGACCCTGCTCCACCTGGCAGTAGCACCGAACCTGGCCCTATGGGCCCTGGCCTACTCCTCCGGTGCGGGATTCTCCCTGGGTTCCGGCTCCACGGTGGGGCCGCTGACCACCCGGCTCGGGGAGATCCCCGAGGTGCCAGTCCTCGCCGCGGTCCCCACCAGCACCGGCGAATACTCCTGGCTGGTGTTCGCCCTGCCAGTGGCTGCCGGAATCGCCGCGGGGGTGTGGTTCCTCCGCGAAGGGGAGAACCACTTTGACGACTGGTGCGCACTGAAGCTGAAGGTCCGCGGAGTCTCGGCCACCGTCTCCACCCTCACCGTGGGTCTACTCACCGGACTGACCACTGCGGGGCTGCTGGTGGTGCCGCTATGGCTTTCGCATATCTCCCTGGGGGTCGGGCGGATGGTGGACATCGGACCCCATGCGCTGGCCGCGGCCGGACTCACCGGGGCGTGGGTGGCCGCCGGGTGCGCGCTCACCCAGCTGGTGGCCCCGCTTACCCGCTACCGGGGATCGAAGAAATAACCCGCTGCTCGTAGTCCACCGCACACTGACGCAGCGCCCGGTCGGTGACAGCAGTCTCCCGGCAGGCATCAAACTCCGCAGTCGCTTCCCAAAAGACCAACTGGAAACCACCGATGAGCAGGAAGAATCCACAACACACCGTGGCAAGAACCGTAGCGATATAGATAAAAACGGGCAGGCGACGTCGTACGCATTGAATGAACAGCACCACCGCTGTGGCGATACCAGCCAGAGCCGCCACCGGGGTGATGATCTTCCACGGCAATGGCAGCTGGAACCCGCCCCAGGCAAGGATGATCGCCAGCACCAACCACCCCAGGAATCGGCTGGCGTAGCGCGCATCCGCCGCCTGCTGCTGTGGATCCTTCTGACGGGGGTTTCCGCGGCGGGGATCGGCGGAGTTCTTCCCCGGGGGAGGCACCACAGGCGGCAGCACCGGCTGGTTGGGCTGACCTGGGGGCGGGGAGGCACTCATAACGTCTTCCAGCTTATCGGCAGCCGATAGGCTGAGGCGCATGCGCATTGTGGTTCTCGTCTCCGGTTCCGGTTCGAACCTCCAGGCGATCATTGACGCCGTGGCCGCCGGGAAGCTACCGGCCCAGGTGGTCGCTGTCGGTTCCGATGTTCCCGCCTGCGGGGGAATCGAACGGGCACAGCGGGCCGGGATTCCCACCTTCGAGGTGCCCTTACCCCGGGGCGCCTCCGCCGAAGAGCGCACCCGGTGGAACACGCAACTGGCTGACCAGGTGCTCCGTCACGAGCCCGAACTCGTGGTCTCGGCCGGGTTTATGCGAATCCTGTCCGAACAGTTCCTCCAGGATGTGGCGGTGCCGGTCATCAACACGCATCCGGCCCTGCTGCCCAGCTTCCCCGGGGCACATGCGGTCCGTGACGCCCTGGCCGCGGGAGTGAAGATCACCGGCTGCACTGTGCATCAAGTAGACGCCGGGGTGGACACCGGCCCGATCATCGCCCAGGCGGCGGTGCATGTGGAGCCCAACGACGACGTCGCCACCCTCCACGAACGGATCAAATCCTCAGAGCGTCGCCTGTTGGTAGAGGTTCTGAAGGCGGTGGCCGAAGGCGCCGTGCGGCTTCACCAGCTGCCGGGCTGACCGCCGCTGTAACCCTGCTGCTGGTATCCGGCAGCCGGCTGTGGTGAACGCTGGGCGTCTTTGTAGGCCTTCCTGTCGCTGACGAACCGGTTGGATGGTCCCAGCCACAGCATGATGAGAGCCACCAGACTCAACGCCACGGTGACGAACACCAGGCCCATGGAACCGCCGTCGACGTAGAAAATCGGCAACAGGAAGAACAGGCTCAGTCCCAGCCAGATGGAGGCGAGGATCCGGCCGACATTACCGGCCATGGTGCCGACGAAGGCGAAGGTGATGTAGACCGCTAACAGGAAGAACGCCCAGCCCAGGGCCAGTAAGCCCAGCATGATCGCGTAGACCTCGAAGGCCTCATCCACTGTGAGGTCCTGCAGCTCGGGGTCGTTCTGCATCTGCTGTTCGAGCTGGCGTTCAAACTCTTCTCCGAATGCGCCTTGCCGCAGGTCATTGGGTTCGATGCTGACCAGCACCCAGATCCCCCACACCAGGGACGTCACCGCGGCGGCGAGCATCAGCCACATCGCGGTCATCATGGTGCCGGGGCGGCTGGGCTTCTCCGTGGGGGCACTCACCGCACCGGGGTACTGGGGCTGGCTACTGTAGCCGCCCCCCTGGTAACCGGAACCGTATGGGGCGGAGCTGTACTGCCCAGAGCCATACTGGCCAGAACCGTACTGACCGCTGCTGGCGTACCCGCTTCCGGCGGAACCTTCACCGGATGAGGGTTGGCCCCAGTGTGGCTGCTGAGCGCTGCCCTGTCCGCTCTGCTGCCCCCAGCTGGGCGGGGCGTAGGGGTTGTACGGATTGCTGGACTCCTGGTTGCCGGACTGCTGCCCGGATCCCGAGGCCTGAGCCGCGGAGCCCTCCTCCCGTGGGGCGTACTGTCCGTACTGCGGCTGCGGCCGGTCTTGCCCCTGTCCGGGGGTGTCCTGGCCCTGCTGGTTTTCGCCGTTCTCACCGTTGGGAGTGCTCATGGCCTCAGCCTAACGCCGCAGCAGCGCTTGTGACACCTCTGCGGTCTGCGAAACTGGGAGCATGTCCGCAGCTGAGACCACTGAGACCACCAGCACGCACACCACCCCTTCCGGCACGGCTTCGGCACGTGCGCAGGGAAGCACATCGCCGAGAACAGGCACCTGCACGGTCCACTTGGTCCGCCACGGGGAGGTGTACAACCCGGAGAAGGTCCTCTACGGGCGGCTGCCCGGCTTCGGCCTCTCGGAGTTGGGCAAGCAAATGGCCGAAGGAATCGCCGACTACTTCCTCGCCCGGGCCGAGCAGGGCCGGGCACCGGTGATCCTGGCCTCTTCCCCACTGCAGCGAGCTCAAGAGACCATTGCGCCGTTGTCCGCCCGGTTGAACATCCCAGTGCAGATCGAAGACCGGGTCATTGAGGCAGAAAACGACTTCGAAGGCCTCTCCTCGGTGAAGCGGCAACTGCGTCGGCCGAAACACTGGCCCAAGCTCATCAACCCGTTGCGCCCGTCCTGGGGTGAGCCCTACGCCCAGCAGGTCACCCGGGTGCTGGCTGCGGTAAAGGACCTCTCCGACCAAGCGATCGCAGAACACGGGGACGACGCCGACGTCGTCGTCGTGTCTCATCAACTTCCTATCTGGGTCACACGCCTGTGGGCAGAGAACCGCCCGCTGTGGCATGACCCCCGATCCCGGGAGTGTTCCCTGACCTCGGTGACGAGCCTGCACATCGGCCCGACCGGGGTGGAGTCGGTGAGCTACGCAGAACCGAACCGAGAACTCTCCCAGCAGGCGCTGGCCCTGCCGGGAGCCTGAACCTGCAGGTCAGGTGGGTGGTGAGGACGGCGCCTGATTTCTACCGACTGTAGAACACGGGTGTAGACTACACATTGCCCCGGGGTGAACCTCATCACAGGAGAGAAGGTGAGACCCATGCTGTTCCGCCATCCGCATGACGAAGCAGTCCTGGTCCTCAACACTGAACAGTGCTGGCAGTTGCTGGAACAGGTGACATTTGGCCGGCTGGTGGCCGTCGTGGACGGCCGTGCCGATATTTTCCCGCTCAACGTGGTCGCTGACACCGCTGACCGGTCTCTGGTGTTCCGCACGGCACCGGGCACCAAGCTGGCAGAAGTCGCGATCAATGAGGACGTGCTCTTTGAAGCCGATGCCGTGCTCGACGGTGAAGCCTGGTCCGTGGTGGTCCGTGGCACTGCCCAGCGGCTGGAGACCAGCACGGAGATCGCTGCGGCGGAGGCCCTGGGGCTGAAGCCCTGGGTGCCCACGCCGAAGGATCACTATGTGCGTATCGTCCCCACCGAGGTCACCGGGCGGCACTTCATGCTGGGTGAGCAGCCGGAGCGTGAGCTCGGTGAGGGCTCCGAGGCCGGCGGGGACTGAGTACACCCGAAGCAATCTGAGTGCACCCGAAGCAATCCGGGCTCAGCCAGATCATTCAGATCATTCGGATCAGCCCGGAAGCACCTGAAGTATCCCGTCACAGTCTCCGGCGTTGAATACCGACACATCGGACATCGAAAGAGGGGCTGCGCTCTCCCTGTGGAGAGCACAGCCCCTGCTGTCTTAGGGTCTTCAGCGGTGAAGCGTCAGTCTTTCTTCACGGCCCCTTTGACCTTGTCGATGACTTCGCCGGCTTTCTCCTTGACGGTCTCCACCGGGCTGGCGGCGCCGCCGGCGGAGTCACCGTCGATGATCTCGCGGAGCAGCTGCGCCGTGGCGGAGGGGGTTTTACCGACTTTCACACCGGCAGCCTCGAGGGCTTCTTTCTTCGCCTCCGCGGTCCCGGATGAGCCGGAGACGATGGCGCCGGCGTGGCCCATGGTCTTACCCTCCGGGGCGGTGAAGCCGGCCACGTAGCCCACCACGGGCTTGGTGACATTGGCTTTGATGTACTCGGCGGCGCGCTCTTCGGCGTCACCACCGATTTCACCGATCATCACGATGGCCTTGGTGTCCGGGTCGGCTTCGAAGGCCTCCAGCGCGTCGATGTGCGTGGTGCCGATGACCGGGTCACCGCCGATACCGATGGAGGTGGAGAACCCGATGTCACGCAGTTCGTACATCATCTGGTAGGTCAGGGTCCCGGACTTGGAGACCAGACCGATGGGCCCCTTGGTGGTGATGTTGGCCGGGGTGATTCCGGCCAGCGCCTCACCGGGGGTGATGACACCGGGGCAGTTGGGCCCGATGATGCGGGTCACCGGTTTGCCGTCGGCGCCGGTCTTGGTCAGCGAGAGGTTGAAGAATTCCGCGGTGTCCTGCACCGGGATGCCTTCGGTGATGACCACCAGCAGGCCGATACCGGCTTCGATGGCCTCCACGGCGGCGTCTTTGGCGAACTTCGGCGGCACGAAGACCACCGAGACGTCGGCACCGGTTTTCTCCATGGCTTCTTCGACGCTGCCGAAGACCGGCAGTTCGATGTCGTTGCCGTCTTTGTCCTTGTGGGAGACGGTGGTGCCGGCTTTACGGGCGTTGACCCCGCCGACGATGTTGGTGCCGGCCTTGAGCATCAGGGCGGTGTGCTTGGTGCCTTCACCGCCGGTGATGCCCTGGACGATGACTTTGGACTCTTTGTTCAGGTAGATCGACATAGCTGTTCGTCAGTCCTTACTTGTTTGCCAGCTCGGCGGCCTTGTCGGCACCGCCGTCCATCGTGTCAGCGGTGATGACCAGCGGGTGGTTGGCTTCGGCGAGGATGCGCCGGCCTTCCTCGACGTTGTTGCCGTCGAGGCGGACCACCAGCGGTTTGGTGGCGGAGTCGCCGAGGATCTTCAGCGCGTTGACGATGCCGTTGGCCACGGCGTCGCAGCTGGTGATACCGCCGAAGACGTTGACGAACACGCTTTTGACCTGATCGTCGCCGAGGATGACGTCGAGCCCGTTGGCCATCACCTCTGCAGAGGCGCCGCCTCCGATGTCGAGGAAGTTGGCGGGCTTCACACCGTTGTGGTCCTCACCGGCGTAGGCGACGACGTCGAGGGTGGACATGACCAGACCGGCACCGTTGCCGATGATCCCCACCTCCCCGTCGAGTTTGACGTAGTTGAGGTCGTTGGCCTTGGCTTTGGCTTCCAGCGGGTCCTCAGCGGACTCGTCCACCAGTTCGGCGTGACCGGGCTGGCGGAAGGCGGCGTTGTCGTCCACGGTGACTTTGCCGTCCAGGGCGATGATCTTGCCTTCGCCGGTTTTCACCAGCGGGTTGACCTCCACCAGGGTGGCGTCCTCCTTGGCGAAGGCACCCCACAGCTGTTGGAATACCTCGGCCAGGGCGGGGATCTCCTCCGCGGAGAATCCAGCCTGCTCGGCGATCTCGGTGGCGGCCTTCTCGTCGAGGCCGGTGTTGGGGTCGAAGTTGTACTTGACCAGCTTCTCCGGGGATTCGACGGCGAGCTGTTCGATCTCCACGCCGCCTTCCTTGGAGCACATGGCCAGGTAGTTGCGCTCAGCACGGTCCAGCAGGATGGAGAAGTAGTACTCCTCGGCGATGTCGGCACCCTGGGCGATCATCACCCGGTGCACCGTGTGGCCCTTAATGTCCATGCCGAGGATGGCCTGAGCGTGCTCGTAGGCCTCCTGAGGGGTTTTGGCGAGTTTCACACCGCCGGCTTTGCCGCGGCCACCCACCTTCACCTGTGCTTTGACGACGACGACGCCGCCGATCTGCTCTGCTGCTGCTTTGGCTTCTTCGGGGGTCTGCGCCACGATCCCGGCCAGCACGGGAACCCCGTGTGCCTCAAAGAGATCGCGCGCCTGGTATTCGTACAGGTCCACGTGTGGTGTCCTTACTTCACGTCGAAGTCTTCTTCTTGCAGGACGAGGTGGCCGCACCGAAGGGCGTTACACCCCTCAGCCGACCTTCTCAAGTGGAGCATATCGCAGGAGGAGGCGCTTCTCTGTTCCTGCGAAGCTGACCTTCGCGACCGTCTTGTCCCCAGCACCTTCGACGCTGAGCACCTCACCCTGGCCGAACTTTGCGTGCCTGACACGGTCCCCGGGGTTCAGGGCGGGGATCTCCCGGTCCGGGTTGACCTGGGTACGGGAGGTGCCAGATGTCGCCATCGGTGCACGGCTGACATCGTGCAATGTGGAGTCACCACGTGGGGAGCCAGTCGTTTCAGCATTCTTCAGCAACCCGGGCTGGCTTCCCCACCCGCCGGTTCCCAACCCGAGCCGCCCGGAGCCGGAGGCCGCCGAGTCGGCGCTGAGTTCCACCAGCTCGTCGGGAATCTCGGTGAGGAACTGGCTGGGCGGGTTGTATTGCACCTGGCCCCAGAGGCTGCGGGATTCGGCTCGGGTCAGGTAGAGCCGGTGTTCGGCCCGGGTGAGGCCCACATAGGCCAGGCGGCGTTCTTCGGCGAGCTGTTCGGCGTCCCCCATGGAGCGGGCGTGAGGGAAGACCCCGTGTTCCATACCGGTGAGGAAGACCACGGGGAACTCCAGGCCTTTGGCGGTGTGCAGGGTCATCAGGGTGACCTGCCCCTGATCTGCAGCGAGCTGGGCGGACTCAGCGTCCGGTGCTGAGGGGATGGAGTCGGCGTCGGCGATGAGGCTGACTTGTTCAAGAAAATCAGCCAGGGAAGGTTCCTCCGTGCCGGCTTCATATTCTTTGAGCACGGCGACGAGTTCGCCGAGGTTATCGGCCCGGGATTCGTCCTGTAGATCCTTGGACTCCCGTAGTGCGGCCATCATCCCGGACTGTTCGAGCACTGCTTCCAGCACCACGGAGGGGGTTTCGTCTGCGGCGAGGGAGGCGACGTCGTCCATCATCCGCACAAACGAGCCGATCGCCTTGACCGCGCGGGACCCTAAACCGGCGGAGGCGCCGTCGTCGGCCACTGTGGCACGTAGGGCTTGAAAGAAGGTGGTCTGGTCGCGGGCGGCGAGCGTGGCCACTGCGGTTTCGGCTTTATCCCCGATGCCGCGTTTGGGTTCGTTGAGGATGCGGCGGAGGTTGACGTCGTCGTCGGGGTTATTGAGCACATGCAGGTAGGCCAGGGCGTCTTTGATCTCTTTGCGGTCGTAGAACCGGGTGCCGCCGATGACCCGGTAGGGGATCCCGCGGTGGATGAGGCGTTCTTCTAAGGACCGGGACTGTGCGTTGGTGCGGTAGAAGACCGCGACGTCGGCGGGGCGGACACCTTCCTCGTCACCGAGGTGGTCGATGGTTCGGGCGATCCATTCGGCCTCGTCGGATTCACTGTGCGCCACGTGCAGGGTGACTTTGGGCCCGGCTCCGGCTTCAGTCCAGAGGTTTTTCTCCCCGCGGGAGGGGTTCTTGGCGATGACGGCGTTGGCGGCGTCGAGGATGTTCTGGGTGGAGCGGTAGTTCTGTTCCAGCTTCACCACTGCGGCATCGGGGAAGTCGCGTTCGAACTCGGTGATGTTGCGGATGTCTGCACCGCGGAACGCGTAGATGGACTGATCGGAGTCACCCACCACGGTCAGTTCCGCCCCGGGGGTCTCCACACCGTCCTGGGGGGCGGTCAGCTGGGTGACCAGGCGGTATTGGGCGTGGTTGGTGTCCTGGTACTCGTCGACGAGCACGTGGCGGAACCGGCGGCGGTAGTTATCGAGCACCGCGGGGAAGGCGTCGAACATGTAGACCGTCTCGGTGAGCAGGTCGTCGAAGTCGTAGGCGTTGGCCGCCCGTAGCCGCTGGGTGTATTGGGTGAAGACGGTAGCGACTGCCTCGCTGAAGGGTTCGTTGGGGGCTTTGGCGCTGAACTCTTCGGCGTCGATGAGTTCGTTCTTCAATGCGGAGATTTTGTTGCGGATGGCCCGCGGGTTGAACCGTTTTGGGTCGAGCTGGTTCTCTTTGGCGATCTGGGTGACCAGCCGCAGCGAGTCGGCGGCGTCGTAGATCGTGAAGGTGGTTTTCCGACCCACGGTGGTGGCTTCGGCGCGCAGGATGCGCACGCAGGAGGAGTGGAAGGTGGAGATCCACATGCGCTCGGCGGCGGGACCCACGAGTCGGCCGATGCGGTCTTTCATCTCCCGGGCGGCCTTATTGGTGAAGGTGATGGCCAGGATCTCGTGTGGGCGGGCTGCCCCGGTCTGGATCAGGTGGGCGATCCGGCGGGTCAGCACTGCGGTCTTCCCGGAACCGGCCCCGGCGACGATCAGCAGTGGGGAGCCGCGGTGCAGCACCGCTTCACGCTGCTGGGGGTTGAGACCTTCGGTGGCGTCCTGCCCGGTGGGTGGTGTGGGCGCCTCGGTGGTGGACTCGCGCGGCGGGGTGAAGACGAATTCCATGGTGGATCCAGTCTACGGGCGGTCCCTGAGATGACCCGAGGGAGGCCGGGGCGGTGATCTCTGGGAGAATACCGGTATGTCCAAGCGCAGGAAAAAGGCCCGGGGTAATCCGGCGGCAGAGCCGGAGGCAGAAGCTGCCCGTCCGGAGATCAAGGACGGGTTCCTCACCGACGCCAATCAGCGGGCCGCCACGGGGGAGTATTCCTCCCCGCGAATTCTGGTCTACGCCCTGGTGTTCGTTGCCGCGTTCATGTTCTTTTACCTGCATCTGTATGCCATGCCGCAGCTGCGGCATTTCGCCGACGGGCTGTCGATGCCGGGGGCGCGTGTTTTCGGCTACAGCGTGGAGGACATCGAGCAGTTGCGCGCGGTGATGGAGGATTCGGCCGCCGGACAGCTGAATTTCTTGCACATCACCGCCGGGTGGATCTTCCCGGTCACTGTGGTGTTGGCGACGTGGGCGGTCATGGGGCTTCTGGTGAAGGGGAGCTGGCGGTGGATTTTCCCGTCTCTGGCCGGGGGTTTCGCGGCGGTGGACATCATTGAGAACCACCTGGTGGATCAGATCCTCACCATGGAGACGCTCGACGCCGGCACTGTCACCTTGGCCTCAACGTTCACCGTCATCAGTTGGGCACTTCTGGCGGTCATCGCCGCGGGGGTGTTGGCTGTGGTGGGGTGGGACGTCATCGGCCGTCTACGGGCCCGCGCTGCCGCGTCCCGCCGCTGAGCGTGCACTGAGTTCTACCCGCGGAACGATCCCCTAGTATTGAGGGGCATAGCCGACGACGCCGACGTCGTCGTCGTTGTGTTTCTCGCCTCCGTAGCTCAGGGGATAGAGCACCGCTCTCCTAAAGCGGGTGTCACAGGTTCGAATCCTGTCGGGGGCACCGATTGAGCCGAGCGAAGTGCGGAGCTTGCTCCAGCACTTCCGAGGCGATTGAGGTGCCGGAGCCTGCGAAGCAGGCGACCGCACCATGTGATCCTTGTTCAAACCTGCGACATTCGCGGTTTGAACTCCACCCTGGTCTCCACCACCTTGCTTGCGACGCAGCGAGTCATCGATGCTCAGGTAGATCGCGTGGCAGTCACCAGCCAGGGCTAGGCAGTCCTCCAGGTGGGCCTGAGCCTGCTCGTACTCCAAGGTGCCAGCCTCGATCTGAGCCTCCAGGAACGACAGGCGCTTAGCAATCCTTTCCTGCTCGGTTTTCAGCAACTCCAGCGGGACAGCTCCGGCGTAGTGGGCTTGCAGCAGCTTGGTTCTCTCTGCGACCAGGTCCTCCCGTTCCCGGGCGTAGGCCTCCTGCTGCTGCTTGGTGGTGGCCTGCAACCGATCGAACTCCGAGGTCACCAGCTCCCGCAGCGCAGTCACGATGCCCCCAGCCGCACTGGAAAGACACGAGCTTCGGGGTATGGGGCAACACGAACAACCGTAACTGTGAAGAGCACGAGTCGTTTTGTCGCGCGTCAGACTTAGTGGCAGGGCCGTTATGTAGGTCCTGAAGGAGAGTCAGTCATGGGTAGACCACCCTCGATTCCGGCGGAGAAGAAGACCCGGATAGTGCTGAGCGTGCTGGCCGGCGAGATGTCCATCGCCGAAGTGGCACGCAAGGAGAAAGTCAGTGAGCAGTCCATCGGACGGTGGAAGGCCGAGTTCCTGGAAGCCGGCAAGACCGCCCTGGTGGCCGGCAGGTCCGGACCATCCTCCCGAGAGGAACAGCTGGAGGCCGAGGTCGCCGAGCTGACCCAGGCCTTGGGCGAGGCACACCTGGAAG
>NZ_ATXP01000020.1 GCF_000421745.1 Nesterenkonia alba DSM 19423 | reverse complement strand
CTGGGTCAGCTCGGCGACCTCGGCCTCCAGCTGTTCCTCTCGGGAGGATGGTCCGGACCTGCCGGCCACCAGGGCGGTCTTGCCGGCTTCCAGGAACTCGGCCTTCCACCGTCCGATGGACTGCTCACTGACTTTCTCCTTGCGTGCCACTTCGGCGATGGACATCTCGCCGGCCAGCACGCTCAGCACTATCCGGGTCTTCTTCTCCGCCGGAATCGAGGGTGGTCTACCCATGACTGACTCTCCTTCAGGACCTACATAACGGCCCTGCCACTAAGTCTGACGCGCGACACTTGTATAGATTGTATTGAGATTAGTGGTTGTATAGTTGTTCGGGTTCTCCGCTCCCCCACATGCGTTCTGGTTTTTCTTTTTTCTTTTTTGATCTGGCTCGTGAGTGAGTAGTGCTCTCTGTTGGATGAGCTGTAGTCTCTGTTCTGTTGTATAGGTGAGTTAACTACACGTATGTAGTTCGTGGTCTTTCTGCTAGTACCTGTTTAGGTCTGCACTCTGACTCTTGTGTATGTGGCAGCAGTTGTTCTCTGGTTACGAGTCTGATCGTTCGAGTAGTGCTTTAAGTTGGAGCAACCCTATGGATTGCAGGTCTGCAGTGCGGTAGCGCTGCTTATATTGACTCTGGTTGTTCTTGTGTTTATTGTTCTCAGTGAGCAGTAGTTGAGCTTCTTCTACTGGGTTCGTTTTGAGCCTGGTGAGTGAGAGTGACTACTGAGGCGACATAGACATCAATATGTAGAAGGAGCAGGTGCAAACTGCTCTCGAAGCAAAGCGAAGGAGAAGAACATGGCGAAGCAGACTTTGCTGATCGATGACATGGATGGCTCGACTGAGAACGTTGAGACGATTCAGTTCGCAGTTGGCAACCAGGCTTACTCGATTGACCTCAATGAGAAGAACCGGGACAAGTTGGACAAGGCTCTTGCTCCGTTCGTTGAGAAGGCTACTCCGGTGAGTGCTCGTGGTGCGAATGTTCGTCGGCAGGCTGTTCCGGCGAAGCAGATTCGTGAGTGGGCGAAGGCTCAGCCGGAGGAGATTAGCTCGTTGATCAAGAGTGATCGCGGTGCTGTTCCGAAGAAGGCTATCGAAGCTTACAACGCTGAGTTTGGTACCAAGTACTGAGCAGTAGTTCATGTGCTGACCTGTTAACGGTTGTTGGCAGATCAAAACTCCATAGTTGAGAGACCTCTGTTCCGTGTGGGCAGGGGTCTTCTCTTTGTCTACATATGTGGACACTTTGAGAAGCAGTGTTGAGGCGGTGCTCTCGGTGCTGGAAGTGACGACGCTCAGTTGATACTCATCGCGGATCGGTTCTCCGGGCTTTGTTCTGAGCAGGTGAGCGTGTGCTGGTCTTGTTGACTGTGCTGGCGGGAGACGGAAACGTCGCGCCTGTGAGATAGCAGTGGGCCAGTGCTGACCTGGAGTTGTTGGAGCTGCTGGACGATAGTTGCAGGTATGTGACCAGTCGAGCAGTTACGTCGATGGAGTACAGGTCTTCAGATGTTCGCCTGCTGGAAAACTTTGGCAGTACGATCTGAGTATGGTTCAGTCAGGCTCTGGTGATGGCAGCACCGACAAGGTGACCGTTGGTTACGTTCTGCGTCTTGCTACGAAGCTCTCGGTTGGTGAGTTGCGGCAGTTGGTTGTTGAGCTGTCAAAGATGATTGTTCAGAGAGAACCGAATCCTTACTCGCAGGATGCTGGAGCTGACAACTAACTCTTGTTGTCGTTGGTTTGCGATCCAGGAGCAGTGAGGCGAATGCGTTCTTGAAGCTCTTCGAAGGTCATACCTCCGTCTGGGTTGGCCGCAATCTCAGCTAATCCTCTATCAACTGCTTCTTTCTCATGCTGCTGGACTGGTGACTCGTCTTCATCGTCTGTTCCGATCCATGTACTCACTTCGGATGAGTTCCAGCTTGCGAGCATCGTTCAGCTGGCGTGCTGCTGCCAGTGCTTCTTCAAGGAGCTGGACCTGTTCCTTTGACATAGGATCGATGCTACTCGCGTTCCTCATGCTGCGACTCTTGTTTGCAGTGCTGGACCAGGCGATCAAAGTTCTCCTTGGGGATCGTCAATAGTTCGCTCTTCAGGTTCTCGTCCGTGTTGGCAGTGCTGCTCATCTGTTCCTCCTCACTTCCATGAAGCAAAGGCCAGTGTTCGTGGGTGGCGCTCCCTCAGCTCTTTCCTGTGCTCGCGTTCCCGTTCTTTCTTCTCCTGTGCTTTCTTGTGGAGGCAGGCAACCTTGTAGTCGCAGGTGTGCTGCTCTGCGGTGTCTACATATGTGGACTCTTCATCGTGGGCAGCTTCGTTTCCAGAGTTGTTCATGCCGAGTTCGTGAGCAACTGGAACTTGCAGAAGATCTTCAACCATGTAAATCCTGCGGTAGGTCTTGTTGGCTGTGTCCGCTCCCCCGTCCACATTCGAGAGCATTGGGTCATCGACTGTCAGGTCATACCAGCGATGGTCGATCTGGACTCGAGCGGTTGCGTGGCTACCAGTCCATTCAAGGTCTGTGAGGACTCCTTCTTTCACGAAGATTGTCCTGTAACCATCTGAGACCTTGTTCTTCTTGTTGGCAGTCTGGTGACGGTGAATAGGATCCTTGGGGTGCGGTCCTCGCGAGCCGGTCTTTGGGTTTCGAGCGTTCTGTACTTGGAGGCGTTCAGCGAGTGGGAGCTGCTCGAGCTCAGCTTGATAGTCAACACCAGGAGGTGCTGCTACTGAGGTCTTCCCGGTCTTGGGATCGCGAACGAGTGGTTTGCTTGTTGGCTCATTGCTGTCAACGATCCGGACTCGGGTTCCGATCACCTTGAACAAGCGTCCAGGAAGCAGTGCGTTCTTCCAGTGGGGGATCTCAACAAGCTTGGTGGGATCGTCGCTTACATCAACGAATGTGTTTGCGTGAGTGCTGTTGGCCTTGTGGGAGGCAGTGTTCTTGGTGAGGCGTTCTTCGCGCCAGGGAGTCATTGCGAGCTCTTGGTTCCGCCATGCGCTGTTCTTAGCTGGAATACTCACTGTGCTCATCTCCCCCTGCTGCCTGTTAAGAATCATTCTCATCTGCTGTCACCATGACGATAACTCGAAAAAGCAGCCAGTTGAAGTCACTGGTATATATATGACTGCATTACCCTTTGATCCGCGATTTGAAACGTCTACATATGTAGACAGATGGTTCACAGCACTTGAATACAACTGGTTCCCAACAACTGAGCACAAATGATTCGCAACAATGAGAGCATGAGTGAGCTATGAGAACGATCTGACGACACTCAGTTCATTGTTCTCTTGGTTTGCTTCTGCTGGCGTTGTTCTCTGTGACGGAGGGATTGCTGCTCGGGTGCTGGTTTAGCGCGGGAGGATGGCACGTGTGCTTGTTCTGGCGGCCACCTGGTTAGAAACACATACGTGAGCAACCTGCATTCCAGTGGGGATGCTCTTACATGGAGTTCTCATCGCATCGATGGTTACATGCTGACTGAGTAACTCCGTTAACAGGATCGACAGGACAAATAGCAGAGAGGAGCAGTGGCACGGAAGAAAGCAGGAGCAGCTCAAAAGCTCACGAAACAGCAGCGCGAACACGTCGACGCCATCTGGTCACGCGCTCTGCAAGCTGGTGATACTGCTTCGATCTATGACGAGGATGCTTGGCAAGACTTCGTCCAGTGGTCAAATGACAACAAGTTCCGTGCTTACGTTTGCGAACTGATTGCCTATGAAACCAACTATGAGTCGATCCGGGCACAGTTCACACGGGAAGCTAATCGCTTGAAAGCAGAAGGACACTGGTATGCGTTGCGAGCACGAGAGATCAAAACTGGAGCATCGATGACAGCATGACTGTTAACAGAGCTAACAGGAGGAGAACAAAAACATGATTGATAGCAAAGACCTGCCAGAACTTAAAGAGAGACGTCAGCACCTGCTGGAGATGATTGAAGGTATTACAACTGGCTACTACTCGAATCACGAGCTGGTCGACAACACTCAGGACACTGGCGACGATGATCTCGGTGGGACTCGGCACGTTAGTGATGCTATGAAAACCGTGTTGACGGAGCTGGAGGTCTACTCCCCTGACGCTGGTGGTGGGCCAGTGATTTGGTGGGATACTGGGCTGTCGAAGTCGTTGAGCGAGGCGGAGAAGTTGAAGCTGGTCCGGTCAACATTGCCTGCTGGTGTTCAGGATCCTCGGTATGTGCCTGCTGCGGATGAGCCTATTGGTGTTGGCAGTGAGATTGACCTTGAGCATATGCGGGATCAGTTTGCGAGCTTGCTGCCACTGTTGGAGGACTTGGTGGCTCAGTTCGATGCTCGGATCAAAGAGTTCGAAACTTTTTCTCAGAAGTGACTGTTTTTGATGTGACTGCTTGTTAGATATTAAGAGTGAGGATCGTTATTCGGCCTCGTTTGTGTTTGTTAGAGATTGCCCGGTTGAGACGTTCTCAGCCGGGTTTTCTTTTGTCCTCGTGCGCTCTGCTCCCCCGCTGACTGCTGTTGACTCCGCAAACAACTGCTTGTCAGCACTTTGTTATCGACTGCTCGTTAGAAAAGTAGATGCGAGCAGGTCTTAGTTAAGCATCTGTTTGCACATGCATGCAAGTAATAGTACGTACACGAGGTATAAGACGATGAAATTAGAAACATTAGCAAAGAATTGGAAGGAGGCTAACGCGAGTGACAGTGGTGACCCGTTAGTCACATCATTGATCATCATTGGCGTAATGGTTGTAGTAGCGTTAGCCATCTATTTGGCATTTGGAAACGTGATGGCAGATCGTGCTGACGATGTTGCTCAGGACATTGAAGACAGTGGTTCTCACTTTGAGAACAGGAACCACGTTGAGTTCGACAACCACAGCGGCTGATCCAGACGCCAGCAGTTAACGACTGCTTCCATAGAGACCTCAGTTCTTCGGAGCTGAGGTTTTCTTCTGCGCACAGTGCCATCTGATCGACTCCTGCGAAATCTCGTTAGATACTCCTGTGACGGTGACAACAGGTTCTTGAGAACAAGCTCGGAACTGGTAACCATGTCAGCAGGAGGACAGCAGTATGAGAGCAATCGGCAACCTGATCGGGTTCATTGTCGTCATGGCCATCCTCATCGTGCTTCTGCGAGCTTTTGGTTGGGATCCGATTGAGCTGTTTCAGTGGGCAGCGAGCTTCACATGGTCTCTGATAGATCACCTGGCAACCTGGATTGAAGAGTCAGCACTTGGCGACTGGTTGCGTGAGCATGTTGTTCCTTGATCTGGTTGTCGTCACTGTTCTGCAAGTTGCTTCTTCAAGTTCTCAATGACTTTGTCCTGATACTTGGCCAGCATCAGTCCCCAACCTGCGATGTCGGAGTTTCTCTGGTTGACCTGATGTTCGTATTCCATGACGTTGTCAAAATCTGTGCCTATTGCAACCAGGAGTGTTTCGACCATGAGTTCGATGGTTACATCTGAATCATCTTCTCTGTTCTCTGCGAGGTTCAGTGAGAACACACGGTCACTGACAGTTTCGACCCAAGCTTGATAGGTTTCTTCCCAATCTTCGGCAGTAACCTTCTCTGCCAACTCGTTAACATCACGTTCCCATGATTGCTGGTCAGCGATGTTCTTACCTGCTGTCATTGCTTCCTCCGTTGCTTGGTCACCATCTAGAGCAGAGTCTACATATGTGGACTCTCTGTTCTCGATCTCGTTGGGTCGCGTGACCTCGTGTGGGGTCTTCTCCCCTATTTTCGGCGCTTCTCTTGATCCACCCACGTTATACCGCTGCCCTGAAGGACAGCGACCTACGAAACGATTTGTTAGAAACAACAGTGCGCCAGCCGGATGCTGGTGTGAAAAGTTCAACCTCAATCGAGTTTTCAGAGGACCAGAATGTGAGCATAGTTGTTTTGCGGCGACCTTGCGAGCATGAGGTTATCTGGTCACTCAGGAGTTGACCCGCTGGTTTGGAACCCAGTGGGTTTTCTTCGTCTCTGATACTTCGCACTCTGGTTTGTCTACATATGTGGACACTGCCTCCCAACATCGCTCACAAGACGACACAGAACTGATCGTCCTCACATTGCTAACAACTGCTCCCCAGCAATGTCAGCAAGCTAACTCAGCAACAATCATTGTTGGTGACATTATCGACTGGATCATCTCTTGTCATCGAGCTAACGTCTCAAGCGAACAGAGAACATAACCAACAGGGAGAAACAGAGATGACTAAGGCAGCAGAGCAGACAGAACAGACCAGCACCGTTTTCCGCGCACAGCTTGGGCGACACCAGACACTCCTTGAGAACTCGGAAACCTTCAACACTATTGAAGAAGCAAAACAGTGGGCAGAGAAGAACTTTGGTCGCCTTGGAAGCATCTGGGTCAATGTCCAAGAGAAGCGCCCCGATATGAAGCGATTCCGCCTCGTTGACGCACTGTACGCAGACGGATGGAGCTTCGCATGAAATACCGAGCAAGCATAGGTAACGACTGGTACCAACTGATCTCGCCTCAGTATGAAGCTCTGGAGGATTCACGGCACTGGTTAACAGAGCAGACAGCTGCCTACCCAAAGTTCCCCTGGTCAAAGATCGAGCAACAAGAAGCCGGTGAAAAGACCTGGACGACTCTCGAGGAACTGACAACGGCATGAGCGAGCAGGAGAAGCAGACCCCACCCTGGAGGAAGCCCAGTTGGAACTCCATGAGTGATGCATACAGGGAAGTCGCGATCCTCGAATGGAATCAACAACGAACGTTGAACAACCTGCATTCCAGTAGGGATGCTGCCGCAGCACGAGGTGACAAGCGATGACAGCAGTTGCAGAACAGGTGAGAACAACACACGTCACTGGAGAGCTAACAGCAGGCCCAGTCGACAAGACCCTCGACAAGATCATCCAAGCGGGAGCATTCGTCAAGAACGGTGACAGTCTGAAAGCAGGACTCAGGTATCTCGGCCACGAACAGTCAAAGCTGCAGTCACTGCTAACAGAACAACTGGACGGTCAACTGGATGGCATTGAGGTCAAAGAACTGGATCCAGTGAGTGCGGCTCCCACGACAAGCAACTGGTTCGATGAGAGCAATCGTGTGCAGCTCAAGCGTGTGGTTTCTGCTGTTGTGAGCTTCGAGAGCATTTGTCACCACTCCCCTACTGAATTGCAGTCAGCATTCAAGACGCTCGCAAACAAGATGCTGAGTGAAGGACACACGCTGACGGGACTGTTGAAACTTGAGGTCTATGAACAGGGTGACTTTATGGACTCATATGACCTAGAACTCGGAACGAAGCAAATCAAGAACGTGAAGTAACGACAGAAAGGACGATGAACATGACGACTATGACTCCGGAGAAGCTCGGAAGGTATAAGAAGAAGGTTGCTGGCTTCTCGAACTATGACCTGGTCGATGCTTACAGGTTCGTGAGTGGCGAGATGGCAAGCAGTACAGATGTGAGCAGCATGCAGGACAACATGGAGAAAGTGATGGTTCTCCGGCAGGAGCTTCTGGATCGGATGACAGGAGCAGAGTCAGCAGCTGGATCCTCAGTTGGTGACAGTGAGGATGAGGAGGCCACAGGAGGCCCTCAGAATCCTAACGGAAACAACCTGCAGTCCAGTAGGGCTGCTCAAGAGGCGACAGGAAACTCTCAGGCAGGCAAAAAGAACACTACTGGCACTGGGAGGCCATCGGGAGCTGCGAAGCCCTCATCTGCTAATACGTCAACCTCAGAGAAAGCATCTGGTAACAAGAGCTAGCTGCTCTGCCAACAACTGCATACGGAGGATCGTCTGTTCACATGAGCAGACGGTTCTTCTGTTCACAAAACATGTCAGTTCCGGACGTCGTACAACTCAGACCTTCGTACAGCAATGGCAGCAACAGAGACGATGAAAACTCAGACCTTCGTATACACAGTACGTCGATCTCGAAGCCGACAGCCGAAAACATGTCAGTACACTGTCCCTATTGGAGTGGATGATTGAGAACATGTCAGTACACTGTCCCGTATACCGCAAAACTCAAACCTTCGTACGACCAAGTCTTCAGAGAAGATAGTCAAAACTCAGACCTTCGTATACACAGTACGTCAAGCTCACTGCACTTACTGGGACACAAGCATCGTTCTCAAGGTCAGCAGTCCAGCAGAGGACATAATTCGGCCATATCACAGAGAAAAGTGCTGTCACGAGTGATATAGACCACTTGTAGACGTTAAAAGTGTCTACATATGTGGACAAAATTTGCAGATTGGGCAGATCGAACTCAAAACTCAGACCTTCGTATACACAGTCTTAATCCTGAGCATCCATTTCCATCCAGTTCAATGCTCAAGACTTCGTCCACTCAACCATCTCGCCTAACGGCACCCTCCACACTACTGCTCGGTCCACAACACTGTCTAGTTCTTCTTCCTCATCGGTGGCTGGCTGTGGTCAACTTCAATCGGCTGTTGATCTGCTCTCTCATATATCGCTGCTGTCGGAGGACTCAATCTTCAACTCCTGCAGTTCCATCTTCTTGTCATCCGTCACCACTCCCCTACTGGATCCTGAGAGTTCCTTCAGACCTAAAACAATACAAGTAGATGAGAAGAGAACGATCAACAAACATCCCACCAGTCATATGTCTTCTCGGCTTCGAGATGAGCCTCAATAATACTGCACACCACGATAGGGCTTCTCATTGGTAGCTCTGTTGGCTCTATCTATTCATTGCTTGGTTAGAGGAAGAAAGAAGAAGAGTTGTCAGCAGACGTTCCTACTCCGATCTCAGAACGAGATTCAGAGTCCTCGGCGGAAGCCGCGCCCTTTTTGAGGTGGGTTTTTGGGCGAGTTCCGTCAAAAAGCCACATACCACCAGATCTACGAACTTCAACAGTTATAGATAACAAGGACTTGTAACCTATGAGGTGACATGTTGACAAGGTACAACATGGTTACAGTATTAATGTTAAGTCATCGATTGTCTTCCGCGCGTGCACGTACGAGGCTTTTCTTTCCCTGCCCCAGGATCCCACCATGAAGTTGGTTCTGGATTCAAGCAGTGAGAGCAGCATCCGCATGCAGCAGGACTGCCTGTATGAGTATCAGCATCAAGCAGATTAGCGCCTGACAGAGCAAAGCTGGCACTTGGTATCAGGACGAGCATTTGAACCGCTAATATTCGATCACTCCGCTTTGACCTGTATCAGTCAAGAGGTGGCTTCAGATGATCGAAGTGTCTACATATGTGGACATTGAGGCGCTGTTGTATGATCCCAACAAAAATAGTTTGAAGTTTTTCTCAGTTTCTTTGATATTTGGTCACAGCTCTTGTTAGAAACATGAGCATAAGCAAAGAGCCCCGCCGCTCGTTTATACATCTCGACTTAAGCTCGTCCCTTCAAGTCTCTACTATATCTGGCGGGGCTTTTTCTGTGCCTTAACAATTTTTCGAACTTTTCCTTCAAAAGTGCTCTCATTTGACAAAATGCTTGTTAGAAAAGAACTACGACGAGTTTAACGGTGTCGAGAGTAGATCGAGGACATAAACAAAGATATAGTAGAGGTAGAGAATGAAGAGTACACAAGTTTTAGATGCATGGGAAGCAGAAGGACACGTTGATGGTAACGAGCTTGCTTCCCAGTTACCAGGATCTCACGGCAAGGATGCGTGGGACAAGGTAGAGGAAGAAGAGAAGCAGATACACGCTCTCACAGTTAAAGAGAAAGGTAGTAGAGAGACCAAGACTGAGTGCAAGTGTGGTGTTTCAGTTAAGAGACCAAAGGTTGCTTTGGTTAAGGAGTTCAAGGAAGTTGTCGCTGAGCAAGCGGAGGAAGGACTCCCCCATCACAGAATCAGGGCAAAGCTTGTAGCTCGTATCCCCCGCTGCTATTCCAATCACTCTGCGGCACTGTTGCTGATAGAAGCTGGTGCGGACAAGCAGAACGGCCAGGCGATGACAGTTGATGCTGTGATCGCGGATGTAGAGCGCTTGAGAGAGAAGAACCCTAATGCTGGTATCAAGTGTGAGAGCGGCTGCTTTGCTTGTGGCACACACGCTCGCTCAGGAAATAAGGCACGCTTGGTGAGTGCAGGGGCTAGAGCGGTGGACGCTGCAAGGAAGGATGAGAACAAGAGTTCTTCTGCATACCGTTTGAGATACATCTACATGGCAGCAACAAGCGGACAGTTGGATACTGAGACTTACAGAACAGAGATGCGTAAGCTTGGTATAGATGCTGGTGGGAGCGGTAGAGAGTTGCCAGATGACCAGTTGGACGAGGACATCAAGAACATTCGCCAGAAGATCCGCGCCGAGAAGCCCTCTAACGCTCTAAAAGACAAACTTGAGGGTTTGAGCCAAGAAGATCGAGAGCAGCTCATGCGTGAAGAGTCTGCTAAGTATCATGCTCGCAGGAAGGCTCGCGATTACAACAAGTCACGTTTCTATCAGCTTCCGGATGTAGACAAGGTCGCTGAGGCTATCGCTTCGATGGTGGGGCAACGTGGTGGCAAGAAGTTCGATCTGGCGTTCAAGATTATGGTTGTGGTCTTCATTCACCATGCTGGCATGGGACGTGTTAACACTTTACTGCGTCCTGAGTTTCTGGCATACCTATTTGGCGTAACTGTGGACGACGTAATGTCCACTCTGAAGATGCTACGTAAAGCTGGTCTTATATATATTGCGAAGAATGGTGCCCCTGGTCGTCTTCCAGGATACCGAGTGGGTCAAGCTTACATAGACCATGAGCTTTCAAGCGTGATCGCCAGTAAAGCTCGTCTTTTGGGGATTGACACTGACCCTAATCGAGCAATGGAGTACAACCCGAGAACAGGAAGCTTTTTCGCGATCAACCCAAGGACTGGCGAAGTCTTGGACTACTTGGGCACATACGGTAAGGCCAAGCAGAAATGGCAGCGTGTTCTTCTTGCTCACGGTTCAACTCTTGGACTCACAGACGAGCTTGTTGAGTTTGTTGAGGGAAACGCTGTTCACCCAAGTGACGTTTATTCACACCAGTCCGAGGGACGTAACGTGCTCACAGTCCATATAGCTGACGAGAAACACTATGTTGTAGCGCCTGTTGTTGAGGATGTTGCTTTCCACGGCCACGAGCTTAGACACAAGCGTAGGCAGTCACTTGTGGCATGGCCAGACAAGAGCAAGTTCTATGGCAGCAATAAGAATGAAGCGGAGAACTCAGAGCAAGAAGTAACCGCTGATACCGCAACAGAGGATGCCGTCGAAGCAGCCCATATAGATGCCGATGTAGTTGACGCTGACGGGCAAGCTGCTGAGATTGCAGACGTTGATGCGAGCACGGAACCAGTCACGGGCAAGAAACAGGTAGAGGAATCGGCATCCGTTGAGGACAGTTCAGCTCAAGACGTTGAGGAGCTTGGCCTTGAGGCAGCGGCATGGGAACAGGCTCAAGCTGACAGGGCGTTCCGTAAGCTCCTGTCGCCGCTTGAGATTGGTTTTGAAGAGATCCTCGCGGAAGAGAACGGTGGCGACGAGGCAACCGTTGAGGCACCTGTTGGTGCTGATGGCAGCCGAGATGAAGTTCAAATGTCCAGATATGTAGACAGCAGCGCTACCGCACTGCAGGCTTGCGCAGACGAAGTCGCGCTGGATGCCGCAGCTGCCACGGATAGTGGCGACACAGATGTAGACATGGATGACGATGATCCGTTTGATAGCGACATCACCAAGGTCAAGAGATCATCGTTTGTGCGTGACAGGAGCCTAACGCCGCAGAAGAAGGACTGGATAGTGCTGCACTGACCTTCACTGGATGAGCTTGTTAGATAAATAAATACGGTGAACCAGAACTAGCAGGGGTATAGGAACTATGAGTGGTATGACATTAGCTGATATTTGGGAAGAACAGGATCAAAAGACTGCGGAAGCTAACAGAGGGCTTCAGCCCTTGACAGAGCAAGAGTACATTCAGGATGAGATCGATGCTCTGACTTATCGCTACAACAGGCTCATGAAGAACGACGTGAAGAGGGCACGTGAGGTTGAAGAGAAGCTCGCCAACCTGACTCAGGAGTACAAAGAGGCTGTAGCCGAGTTCGGTGTGGACGATCCTCGCTCAAAGAAGTTGAAGAAAAAGGCTCAGGATCTCATGAAGAACAAGAGGGAGAAGGCTTCTGATCTTCGGGAGCTCAAAGGAAGGATAGAGCGCCTCGAAGCTCTCCTCCAGTGAGGTATAGGCGCAATGATTCTGGAGGATGTGGAGCAGGCGCTTATACCTATCGATGAGACGGTTTCGTTCTGGGATGCAGTATCTGAGTTCGTGCGTTTGATCGAGATCGACACGTCAGCCACCACAGACCTACTCCACCAAGCGATCAAGCGTGTGAGATCTTTGGGCTATGAGTTTGCGGCTCTCACAGAGGAGCGAGTCATCGTTGACCTCCTCAACAGTAGGCATGTTGTTTATCCGGGAGGCACTGTGGCTGCGGATGAAGCAGAAGCCGAGACCTTCAATGCGCTGCCGTTCGAGTGGCAAGCCTCCGTGCTGCTGAATGCTGTTTCTCCTGATGTGTCCCTGTCGATGGAACAGAAGACACTTACTTACCTTGCTGACGTCTGTGAGTCATGGGATGACGTTGTCTACGAGCTCAAGATGAAACCGGGTTATGCGATCACGAACGCTCTGCGGGAGGAGCTTGGGTTGCAGCCTCGGTACCAGGATCTCGATGCCTATCTCCACTTGTTTGCAGAGATGTGGAAGGATCGCGGGGCTGCGATGGAGCCACAGGAACGGATGCTGAGTCAGTTGGATTTTGACTTCGACTGAAGTGTCTACATATGTGGACGTTCTGAGTTCAGTAGCTCTTGCCACTCCCCCGATTTTCTTCGTGCTGTTCGTTAGAAACTCCTGTACGACAACAATCACAGGAGTTGAACGGAGTATGCACGTTGAGCACACGAAAGAAGAGTTGGAGAAGCAGTTAGCTCGCCACAAGAGGCGTGTTGAAGGTAAGAAGAAGCAGCTCCGACGCATGGAAGGTCCGTACAACCCGGACTGGGTCAAGCGGCAAGAAGAACGCCAAGCACAAGGACTCCCCTACGAATCACCGAGTAACGGATACAACAAGGTTTATGCCAAGATCCTCAAACGTCAGAGAAGCTTAGATGCTTGGTGGGAGCACAATGGACACAAGCTCGATGGTGATCGCCATGAGTAGAACAACCAAGCCACGCCTGCCACGGTTTGCACCAACTGCTCGTCTGAACAGGACGCTGGAGAAGGTTTACGGACAGTTTCCGTTCTTCGAAGATAAGGATCAACTCCTTAGCTACTTCATGGACTCGTTTCAGTGGATGGAGTTGCATGGCGGCTATGACGATGTCAAGGATGTCGAGACTTATGCCAGACGGGTTGTGTTTGGGACAACTGACCGCGAGACTATCGAGAGCTGGTATGGCGAACTGAATCCTGAGCTCGGTTTTCGTATCCATATCCTGAGCCGCATACTCATGGCTTCTTGTTGGGAGAAGGTGGAAGACGTCATGTTCCGCAATGAGGGGTGGGATTTGGACAATTACTTAATACAGGTGCAGGTCGAGAGCGGAGAAGAAGCTCGAGTTGTCCATGCTGGGGACTTTGTGCGCGGTGTTCTTCGATTCGTGACGAACTATTTAGATGCCTTTCTCCCTGAACCTTTCACGCGAGACTACGGCTCCCCTAACGGATACAACCACTATCAGGCGTACTTGTTGAATTCTGGCTTTAGCGCTGCTGGGCCGGGAGACGAGAACTCTTCGTTGGCTTATCCTGTCAGTACGTTCAATCGACTCAACAAGGATCCTGAGTTTTTCAAGCTGCCAGTGGAGTGGCAACTACGGATGGTTGCATCAGGCAGTAACTGAAGTGTCCACATTTGTAGACATTGAGTCACCAGAGCAAGGCAGCACTCCTCAGCACTCTGCGATCTCCATATCACCATCGCAAAACTGTTCAATCCAGAACCTTGCTTGCAGAAGATCGCTCGTGCTCACACAGCCAACTCTGACCGTCTGTGAATCATGGCCGCGCAATCGCACCAGAACTTCATTGTGGCAGTCCTGGACTTCAAGCATGCATCGGTAGTGCTCTGATCGCAATGTCACTGACCACTTTGAGCGGAAGTTGCCGAGGAGAACATTGGTTGCTCCGACGACTAGCGCAAACTCTGCTAGCTCTGTAACCAAGGTTGTTGGCTGGCCTTCGAGTGAGTCCTTAAGCTGAACGCGCTCCACCTTGACTCCTTCTCGCTGCTTTCGAGCATCCCTACTGGAATGCAGGTTTTGTGCGTTAGCACTGTTCTTCGGCTCTGGGGAAGCACTGCCAGCACTGTTAACGGGAGCATGCTGTGTCGTCACACAACGGTGAGTCCCTCTCCCCTGTTGCATGGTTCTCTCTGCATACAAGTGCATCTCACATCCTCCAGAACTCTTCTGCGGCTTCTGGGTTCAGGTATTCATTGGTACCACTGCCTGCCAAGTACAAAACCTGGTTGTCATGGTCGGCATACAGGCCGGTTGCGGGTTCCTCCATAGGCCAGATCGGTTGGTACGCGATTTTGATTTCTGCGCCTGGATCCATGCTCTCAAGTTCTTCAATGAGTTCTTTTGCTGTGATCTGCATTGTTGCCTCCTGTTGTTCATCTGCTAACAGGTTGACATTATCTCGATGATTGCAAGTGATCCAGTCAAGAATGATTGCATGAGAGATTGTCGGCAGTGAATATTCGTCCATGCTGTTAGCTGTGTTGGGAAGCAGTTGTATTCGGTGCTGGGAGGCACGTGTCTACAAATGTGGACATTAGTTCTCACAAGTCACCAGTGTTAGCTCTTGTTAGCGATGTGAGTGTCGTCAGATTGTTCTCGGTGAAGGTAGGTTCTTGAGTCACTGCTCGTTAGAAACATAAGTGATTGGAAGCCACAGGATTGATTCTGCGGCGAGAGTATTAGGAGGTGGGCGCGATGACCCAGGAAGAGATCTTTAACGCAGGAGAAGCGCAGCTGGACGCTGCGCCAGCCCATCGTGCTCTCAGTGATGCCGAGGTCACGAAACTGTTCAAAGCTGTTGACCATGAGATCGCAAAGATGCTTGGACTGGAAGCAGAGGATGCAGAATGATCCGATCAGCACGAAAACTGGTTAGAAAGGATTCGACAATATTTGCAGTGAAGAGGTTTGCTGCTAACAGGACAACAAACAGGAGTACAAGAAGGAATGTTAACTAAGGATAGAGAACAAGTAGCGAAGAAACGAGGTGTAGGAACCACACACTACTCCCCCGTGACCAAGAACATTGAGAAGTGCACTGGTGACTGTGCATATGGTCAGAACAGCACCGTGGTGGATGAGAATGGGCACGAGTTTCAAGTGCTGCACAGGCACGAGAACGAGACTCCTGAGCAGTTCAAGGCACGAATTGAGGAATATGAGACTGCTGAAGCTGTGAAGCGTGAGGGTTCTGCGTTCGGTACGTTGAAGAGTGGAGCTGCTGACACTGCAGACGAGGATGTGGCAGACAGTGCTGAACAAGACCAGCCGGAGAAGGAGACGGATGTGGAAGAAGCACCTAAGAGGAAGCAACTCAAGGATATGACTCCTGAAGAGATCATTGCTCGTGTTCCTGATACTAAACCAAAAGAGTTCAGGGGATCCTTCAAACAGCGTGGCGCTTCTGTTGACCAGGTGGTTGGTCAATGGGAGAAGGAAGCATCAGACGACTTTGTTCTTGAGCACATTCGATCTGCTCCTGAGAACATGAAGGAAGCGGTAGAGCGCGATCAGTGGGTGCGTGATGGTTGCCCTGATTCCAAGGGACGCCCGGACCATAAGACTCGTGCTGGTGAGACGATTGACGCGGTCAAGACTGAGATGGATTCTCTGCAAGTTGCTAAATACATTGCTAAACAGCGAGGACTCACTGGCAACGATGACGAGAACAGTGCAGACAGGAGCACCGTGACTGCCGAGAAGAAACCAGCGCCTAAGAGGAAGCTTTCAAAGAAGGACGCGGAGGATCGCGAGACCTTCAAGAGCATGCCAGAGGATTGGCAGAACGAGATCCTTGAGAACAAGTACTCAAAGGTCGCTGAGGACATGCCTGTCCCAGACAAGGTGCGAACTCGTGCACTCCGTGCTGCAGAAGCGTTGGAACCAGATGTTGACACTGATTGGTCGCCTGTTGGTGAGCGAACCACTGCTATTCAGCCGGAGACTCTTCAATACATGTCCTCTGACATCAATGAGGCGAACGAGCTTGTAAACATGAGCGAAGAAGACTTGTCAGCAGAATATAAGAAACTGGATGCTCTGCACCGCAAGACTAGGCGAGCTGGTCACCGTATGCGTGAGGACGAGGAAGTCCCTGCCTTGAAGAAGCTCGGTTACAGCGATGAGGACATTGAGTACTACAAGAAAAAATCTGAGTACAACGACCGCAAGAAAGAAATGATTGCTGAGCTGACACGCAGTTCCTATGAGGCTGCTGGTTTCGAGAACAAGGAACAGTTCGAGAGCCGCTTCGAGAAGATCAAGAAAGAGGATCGCCGCAGGACGACTCGAGAAGCTCCAAAGTGGGAACCACAACAGTTCAATGATTTCCGCAGCAATGTTCTACAGAACAACAGGACGATCACTGGGAAGCTCTACAACGATTGGTTCGAACGAGATCAGGGCGGCTTACAGGTTGAGGGAGCTGAGAAGTTCAACAAGGAGCCTGTTGTGGAACCACGTCACGGGAACGAGCACGCTGAACTCAGAGCTAAGGACGAAGCAAAGCTTCAAGAAAGACAGCACACTATCAATTCCCTGCTTACACAGTTGAACGAGAACGGCAGTGCTGTGGTGAAACCAGAGCGCGGTGGTGGCAAGGGATACAAGGTTGCTGGCAGCGACAAGAACAAGTTGCAGTTAGCGATGTTCAAGGAGTGGCTCAAGGAAGAGGAGCGAGAGCAAGAACGCCGTCGCCAGAGCCAAGAAAGAAACGTGGATGTATGGGGTTGATAGCGCATGACCAAATACCACATTAGCAAGAGTGGCGAACCAGCACCGTGTAAGGCAGCAGCTGGTAACTGTCCGCTTGGGTCTGAGCAGGATCACTTTGAGAACAAACAGGATGCTGTTGTTGAAGCAGAGCGAAGGTTTGCTGAGGACGCTGACAACAAGTTCGGTACACAGGCAACTGCTGCCGACAAGGAGAAGCCTACGGACCCGCTGATCGCTGATCGTCCGCTGGAACATCAAGTTCAGTACTACAACCACTCCATCGGCATTGCTCTCGATGACTACAACGAGCTCAAGGAAGCCGTAGACGCTGGCGATGAGAGCCTAGAAGACGAGATGCACCAGCTCGGCTACGACATAGCGGATATGGAAGCTGAGCGAGATCGGTTGAAGAGATTGCACGCAGAGTCAGCAGCTCGACAATCATTGGCTTCCTCACTGCAGACAGACGGTCAGATCGCTCAAGAGGATTACGAGCAGCTCCGAGCACTCGAGGACGAGCGTGAGCAGCTGGATCCCGAGGGCACTGCAGATACTCCGGCCAGCACGGAGAACACTGAGTACTATCGCAGAGTGACTGATCGCAAGGGTGAGCCTGGTTCAGGACTGATTGGGGATCCTTTGAAGGAAAAGATGCTTGCAGGCGAGAAGCTCGTTGCCAACAATGCACTGTTTGACCAGGATGCTCGCGATAATGGTTCGTACAACATCAAGGATACAAACGATTTCAGCGCCGTCTTGATCGACCTAGAGATGGAACTTGACGGAGAAGTCGAGCTGACTGAGTTCAGTGACTATCCGAACCACTATGTAACTGAGATGGACATATGGCAAGCCGAGATGGACGGTCAAGAGCTGTTTGGCAATGTTGTAGAGGTTTCTGAGGAAGACTGGTCAGAGATCAAGCAGATACGCCAGCAATGGAACAGGATGCTTGGCAGTACAGACTCAGAAGAAGAACTTGCACTGTATCGCAGTCGCTTTCAAACGCTCGCTAACGATGTTCGCTACGAGATGGTAGTGGAACGCAGACTGGAAGCAGACTCTCCTTTCAAGGTCGGTGACGAGGAATACAAAGCTGGCAACGTTGCTCGCGCACTCGATGAGCACTACTACACCGACAGGGTTCAGGACGAGGATGGCTATCTGGTTCCGACTTTTTATGCTGAGGACAGTGAAGGCCAGGACAAGATCCTGCTCGGTGATTTGAAGAGTGGTCTTGCATCTAAGCGCGGCATTGACGAGAACGCTGTGATCTATCAGCCAGAGGACTACAAGGAAGCGGCTAAGAGTTCAGAGAGCGACTTTGAGAGCTTGCCTACTGAGTGGCAGATGGAACTGCTGGAGAACGCTCGTGAGAGCAGGAATAATTTTTGAGGTTACAACAGGAGTACAGAAAAGATGAGTAAATACCACATAGCGCAGTCAGGAGAACCGGCCCCGTGTAGGGCAAGCGAGGGGAAGTGTCCGTTGGGCGGCGAGAACGATCACTTTGACAACAAGGCGGATGCTACTGCTGAAGCGGAACGCAGGTTCGCTGAGGAAGCACAGAATACTTTTGGCACTCAAGCTGTCAGCACAGATAGCAACAATAAGGCAGCAAGAGAACAGCAGTTGGCAGAGCAGAAGAAGGAAGCCAATGCTGCGCTGCGTTCGCAGTTGGAGTTATTGGAGTTCCGGGATGGCGAGCCTATGTATATAGCCAACTTTAAAGACCGCAAGGGCTTCATGTACTACACCGGAATAATCGCGGCAGCTCTTGGAGACAAAGAGAGTTTTACCGACGATCCAGACTTCCCCACGCTGTACTACACCGAAGAAAAAGTTATCGCGGCAGCACGTGTCAACCATGACGCTAATATGGGTGGTGGACTAGAGTCCCTGATTGCTGAAGGTGACTTTGATCGTGACGACATAGACATCTATGCGGACGATAACGGTTACCAGATCGTTTCTGACCGTGATGCTGGTGAGATCGAGTATACGATCCGTGTTTACCTCAAAGAGAAGCTTGGTTACGTGGAAGTAGAAAAAGTCCCCGACGACGAGAAGTCACTGTATAGGACTCGGTTCCAAGCAGTGTTCGCTGAGTTCTGGAATAAGTTCCAGGAAGAACGTCCAGACAGAGGGTGGACAGACGACTCAGTCTTCCTCGAACACAATGGTCAAGCGATCTCGATCCGCAACGCTTTCAGAGCACTCGATGATACTTACTGGGCACAAGAGGACGTTCTCGCTGTTGACAAGGACAAGCAAGACGACGTTCTACTCGAAGACCTGAAGAACGGCTCAGTATCCCTGTACGAAAAAGATCGCACCAAGCGCTTTTACACCCCCGAGGACTACCAGGAAGCAGCCAAGAGTTCAGACGGTGCTTTCGAGAACCTGCCGACCGAGTGGCAAATGGAACTACTCGAAAACGCTCACCAGTCCAGGAAGCAACAGGAACAACAGGACGAAGCACGAGTCAAAGCAGCTCAAGAACGTGCTGCCAAAGCCAACAAGAAGGCCGCAGAAGCTCGCAAAGCAGCTGATGCCGATCCTGGTAACCAGAGTAAGCAGGATGCTGCAAACAAGGCAGAACAACAAGCAGACAAGGAAGCATCGAACGTTACTCGCGCAACGCAGGGAGAGGAGGAAATCGGTAGAGGAGCCGCTGCTTCCAGCGCTTCCGGCATATCACTGGAGGTTGGTTTGTAATGTCCACATATGTAGACAAACAGGAAGACGAGCTATTCCCTCACCCTGACAACCTCGTCGCCACCGACGACTCGACAACCCGGACCTTCTACAGTGTGAACAAGCTCCTCCGCGAGAACCACACGTTCCTCAGTGAAGTAGACACTGGGATCTATCTGCGCTCCCCCGCACGGCCACTAGATCACACTCCCACCACGGGAACCATCGGTGACATGAGTTTTAACAGGAAGTCATATAAGACCCACCGTCCTGTTTACTCCGGTCTGCAACTGTTAGCTGGTTTTGAGGGAGGTTCTGAAGACCGATATGACTACCACGCTGTCATCGGTGACAACGGTGAGATCGTTTCTGAACAGTGCCACCAGACTCGAGAGCATAAACAAGGTGGTTACCGTGCCTGCAAGCGTCCACACTTCTTCTCCGAGCGAGCAGCTGTCATTGGAGGCAATCGTCTACGCGAAGAGTTCCTAAGTGATGGTTCATGGGGAGGCAGACAAGCCAACGCCACAGCTCCACGCATGGATGCCTTCAAGAAATACCTTGCTGGCGAGAAGCTTCCAGTGACCATATGTGTTTACAGCGTGGAGTATCCGTTTGAAGCCACTGTGTGTCATGAACGTCCTTATTGTCAGATGCGGCACTTCAGAACCCGCGACGAAGCAACCCTGCTCTCACTGGACTTGCAGATAGAAGACCTTGAGAACAATGTGCAGACCTGGTTCCACATCAAACAGCCATTGGAGATGACCCCACGTGAGCGATCACGAGAACTGAAGACACTGCGAGCAAAACGTGAGCTGGTGCTGGAGAGGCTCAGGAACACTCCACGATCAGAGTTGACCTCCGGTGAATACACGCAAGCCTTTGGTATCCCGAACAAGATCAACAGGACGACCTGGAACCATGAGCACAAGCATGTTCGCAGGGAACTGTCACCGGAGGAGAAAGCACTTGTAGACGAGTTCAAGGCAGATATGAAGCGTGCTGGTCGCAATGAGCTTATCCGTGGCGGTCCTCGGCTGATCCCTCTGAAACCAGAGTTCAAGCAGTGGCTCCAGCAGAGGGAGATCAAGAAGCAGCTGGAAGCAGCATCGAGAGCAGAGAGTGAGAAGTACAAGGTCGACAAGAGTCGTCAGGAGCAGCAGTGATACCAGGTGAACAGAGCAGCAGAGATAGAACAAGAGATCCAGGACATCAAGGCAGAGCTTCGTGCTCTCAAGAAACGCGCGGGATCCTGCGGGAAGAATGCTGACAAGATCGATTTCAAGACGTATACAGAGAGAACGGAAGAGCTGCTGAACCGGAAGAGATCCTTGTCAGAAGAACTTGAGCAGCTCTGATCTCCTGTTAACGATTGGTTGCCGATGTCAACAAAGTGACGACGATCAGTTCCCTCTCATACTGCTTCTCCGAGTCACTGCTCGTTAGAAACTCCTGTGGGTGCTGGAGGAGCTAACCACCTTTTCTTTCGTTTCCTCAGTTTCTCCAGCACCTCCCTTTTCAGCAGCAGGAGGACAGCACCAGATGTCAACAATGTCGCGCGTCAGACTTAGTGGCAGGGCCGTTATGTAGGTCCTGAAGGAGAGTCAGTCATGGGTAGACCACCCTCGATTCCGGCGGAGAAGAAGACCCGGATAGTGCTGAGCGTGCTGGCCGGCGAGATGTCCATCGCCGAAGTGGCACGCAAGGAGAAAGTCAGTGAGCAGTCCATCGGACGGTGGAAGGCCGAGTTCCTGGAAGCCGGCAAGACCGCCCTGGTGGCCGGCAGGTCCGGACCATCCTCCCGAGAGGAACAGCTGGAGGCCGAGGTCGCCGAGCTGACCCAGGCCTTGGGCGAGGCACACCTGGAAGCCAGGGTGTGGAAGAAGTCCGCGGAGGGCCGGCTGGGCCCTT
>NZ_ATXP01000019.1 GCF_000421745.1 Nesterenkonia alba DSM 19423 | reverse complement strand
CTTCACGCTCATTTGGACCCGCCGCAAAGGTCGCCGGCGTTCTGGCCGCAGGAGCCCTAGCCCTGACCGCATGCGATAACGATGGAGGCGGAGGAGGAGACGCCGACGGAGAACTGACGGAGGTCGTGATCGCCGAACCGTTCCAGAGCATCGGATATCTTCCTCTCTACCTTGGCATCGCGGAAGGGATTTTCGAAGAGCATGGTCTCGATGTCTCCGTCTACACCGCTAGCGACGGCGGCGGACACGTCAACGCCGTGCTCACCGATCAGGCCTGGGGCTTCATCGGTGGACCCGAGCACAACGGCTACGTCCGCGCCGAAGACGACTCCGGAACCGTGGAGATCAAAGCCATTTCCGCTGTGGTCAACCGCGGCAACGTCCATCTGGTGGCGGCCGACGGTGCCGAGGAACCCGACATCGAGGATTGGGACGACGTCGAAGAGTTCCTCTCCCAGGGGCCCAGCATGGTCACCGGGGCCTACGGTGGGACGGAGAACGCCATCACCCGCTACCTGATCCAGAACGTTGGCCTGGAAATCGACGACATGGAGAACGTCATCGAAGCAGGAGACCACGCCGCTCGCCTGACCATCGTTTCCGAAGGTGAAGCAGAGTACGCTTTCTCGGTGGACCCGGTGATGCAGGAAGGCATCAACGAGGGTATCTGGGGTGAGCCAGTCATCAACGTGCCGGAGTTCCTCGGTGAGTACGCCTACTCCACGGTCAACGTCCCGGTTGAAACCTACGAAAACGACCCGGAGACTGCTCAGGCGCTTGTCGATGGCTTCAGTGAGGCACTCGCCACAATTCACGAAGACCCGGACACGGCATTCGAGGTGGCCACTGCAGAGTTCAGCAACCTCGATGAAGACCTCGTCCAGGATGTCCTCGACCGCCAGTATGAGATTGAACTTTGGGGGGAGGACGCCTACATCTCCGAAGAGTCAGTGGAGACCAGCCTTGAAGTGGTGCGCACCGCACAGACTCTCGACGATGAGGACGATCCGGCCGTCTACGACGATCTCGTGGACATGCGGTTCGTCAACAACGGCGACTGAGAAACAACGCGCTTGATTGCAGGGCGCCTCCGGGGATCCTCCCCACCACCCGGGGGCGCCCTCTTCTCTGCTCAGACTCACTTCTTCGCCTCGGGCGTGCGTGCCGGGACGAACGGACCTGACCACCTCAAGGAGGACACATGCACACTGGATCTCAACAGAAGACCGTCACAGAACTGCACACCGGGTACCGCACTGGAGAGTTCCGAGTCTGGGACGTCCTCAGCGAGCTGCGTGAGCACATTGAGACAGTCGAACCCACGATTGGAGCGTGGGTGAGCATCAACTGGGACGATGTAGACCGTCAAGCCGCAGCGTTACCACCCAGACCCACCCCGGAGACTCCACTCTGGGGCGTGCCTGTGGGGTTAAAGGACAATATCGACGTCGAAGGCTATACGACCCAAGCCGGATGTCAGGCCCTGGCGACGAACACACCGAAGACCGACAGCGATGTCGTCAGCGCTCTCCGTGCTGCCGGAGCGATCATCCTGGGCAAGCTCACCACGACGGAACTGGCTCAGTTGGGCAATCCCCCGGACACTGGCAACGCCTGGAATCCGGACCACACTCCCGGCGGCTCCAGCTCAGGCCCGGGTGCGGCGACTGGCGCGGGCATGATTCCGTTGTCTCTGGGCACCCAGACGCGCGGATCAATCGGGCGGCCGGCAAGCTTCAACGGGGTCTTCGGTCTGAGTCCCACCCAGGGGCGGATCAGCACACGAGGCGTGGTGGCCAATGCCTGGACCATCGACAAAGTGGGGCCGTTCGCCCGCAGTGCTGAGGACATCAAGCTAGCTCTGCGCGTTCTTGAGACGGTTCCCGGTGTGGCGCGATTTTCCCCGGTGGCGAGGTCGGGCCAACACCTGCCTGCCGCTCCTCGAGTCGGTGTACTCGTCGACGAGTACTTCCAAGACTGCGATGGGGCCGGAGCAGCCGCGGTGGCCTCCTACCGTTCCCGCTTGGAAGATGTCGGGGTAGAGGTGGTGGAGGTTGAGTTGCCTGTCACTGCGGAGAAGATCGTGGAAGTCCACCACATCGTGGAAAGCTCCGAATTCGGCACCGCGCACCGGGATCTTCCCCAGGATCAGCTCGGTGAGTACGTAGCCGGCATCGTGGAAACCTCCCGGACGATCAGCGCTCGGGATTATTTGCAGGCCCAGTCCGAGCGCAATGCATTGCACGCCGCAGTAACGAGCATGCTGAGCAGCCACCAGCTCACTGCCCTGTTGACTCCGGGGGCGCTCGGAACCGCTCCCGAGGGCAGAGGTGCGACCGGATCACCACATATGAGCGTGCCGTTTACCACCCTTGGACTGCCGGCCCTGGTGCGTCCCAGCATCGTCACCGACGGCCTGCCCTGCGGCGTGCAGTTGGTCGGACCATCTGGGACTGACGCCGCGCTCGTTGAGCTCGGCACGATCGGCGGCAACACGCCGCTTACCATGTGAGAGGACAGAGACTTCATGACACGTTCCCTGCACGTTGCCGCTGCCCAGATGGGCCCCATCCCGCGGGCTGAGTCCAAGACTCAGACCGTATCTCGGTTGATCGCTCTACTGGAGGAAGGCGCCTCCCGCGGTGTTGAGGTGGTCGTCTTCCCCGAGCTCGCCTTGAGCACGTACTTTCCGCGCTGGTGGATGGATGACGACGCCGACATCGATTCCTTCTTCGAAGCCCAGATGCCCTCGGAAGAGACACAACCTCTCTTCGATAGGGCCCGTGAACTCTCCGTAGGCTTTTACCTCGGGTATGCCGAACTAGATACATCAGGTCCAACCCCGCGCCGGTATAACACCTCCGTATTCGTCGGCCCCGACGGGACAATTGGCGCCAAGTATCGAAAAGTTCACCTGCCCGGCCACGAAGATCACAAGAAAGACTGGGGCAATCTCCAGCAGCTGGAGAAGAAGTACTTCGAACCTGGTGACCTCGGTTTCCCAGTGTTTCGCGCCTACGACGGGATTCTCGGCATGGCGATCTGCAATGACCGCAGATGGCCGGAGACCTATCGAGTCATGGGTATGCAAGGCGTCGAGCTCATCATGATCGGATACAACACCCCGGTACACACCCCGGGACTGCCGCAACACAACCACCTGCAGGGCTTCTGGAATCACCTGAGCATGCAGGCGGGAGCCTATCAGAATGGCAGCTACGTGGTCGGCGCGGCCAAGTGCGGTCATGAGGAAGGCGGCGACCTCATTGGCCAGAGCGCCATCATCGCTCCAACTGGGGAAATGATGGCACAGGCCGTCTCCTTGGAGGACGAGCTGATTTCAGCGGTGATCGACCTGGACCGCTGTGAAGAAATCAAGGGCTGGATCTTCAACTTCGAGAAACACCGGCAACCACAGCACTACAGCATCATCACCGAGTCCGCTGGCGTCCAGCTGCCACCGGAATGAGAAACCGTCCGGGTCGCGCCTCAGTTCTGACTGCGGCAGGAATCACTGTCTGTGGAGGACTTCCGACCTTTCTGCTGGGGGCGCTGTTCGTCCAACTCAACGCCACCCTTCAGGCCCCCGCGTGGTCTCTGGGAGCTGCAGTTGCCGCCTATTGGGCAGCGGCGGCACTGACCTCGAACACTGCAGGTAAAGCCGTCAAGCAGCTCGGGTACCAGCGCGCCGTCATCCTCAGTTTGGCCCTGGTCCTCACCAGTGCGCTCGGTAGTGCCCTGTTGACCTGGAGCTGGCCCATGCTTGTGCTCTGGGCTGCGATCGGCGGTGCCGCCAATGGGGTGGGCCACCCGGCCTCCAACGAACTGCTACGGACCCGAGTCCATCCCGGGAAACTGGCCACGGCTCTGGGGATCAAACAGGGGGCGGTCCCTGGGGCGTCATTCCTTGCCGGCATTTCCGTGCCGGCGATCGCCGTAGCCCTCGGGTGGCAGGCGGGGTTCCTCTCCGCTGCGGCTCTCGCCTTGCTGGTGTTGGTGGTCTTCCTCAGCGTCGAATACACCCGTGAACGGGCCCCCCGGCAGCTCTCTGCGGTCCGGGTGAAAACTGGTCCACATCTACTGCGGAAACTCTGGCTACTGATGGTGGCTATTTTTCTAGGTACCGGGGTCGGCAGCGCGGTGGCCGCTTATACGGTGTCAGCAGGTGTCACTCAAGGGTTTACCGAATCCCAAGCAGCACTGCTGCTGGGGGTTGGAAGTTTAGCCGGAGCACTGTGCCGGTGTGGTGCAGGAGGAATGATCGATGGTTTCCGCAGCGTCTCCGCCATGCCGATGATCGCCGGGCTGATGATCGCTGGTTCCTTAGGTACCGCGCTGATGGCCAGCAGCAACCAAGCGCTATTCGCCCTCGGGGTGATCTTCGCACTGGGCCCTGGGTGGGGGTGGGCTGGACTGACCCAGTATGTGGTCTCACTCGCTGCGGGAAGTGAAGCGCCTCGGGCGATTGGACTGATCCAGACAGCTGCCTACGCCGGGGCCGGCGGACTGCCGCTGTTGTTCGGCGTCGGACTTTCGCTGGGTTCCTCTGCTATGGCGATCTCCGCCTTGTGGCTGGCCTTGGGAGCCGCCCAGCTCATCAGTGCCGCCGTGGTGCTCTATCTCTTCTTCCGGGGCAGAGCAGCCGAAGCCTCGGGCCGTTCTTCGGGATTCTGAGCGATCTCGTCCCCCGAGAGTTTGTTGTGCATCCATACAATTGCCATATGCAACAGATGACCCGACGCCATCACCGCGCCCGTGTTGTGCGCGATGCTCTCCGCGTCGGTGTCATGGAGGGAGTCTGGTACGACGGCGTGCTGCCCTCAGAGGAGGAACTGGCCACCCAGTTCAATGTGGGACGCAATGTCATCCGCGAAGCACTCAGCCTGCTCGTCGGTGAGGGGTACTTGGAACGTCGGCAGGGCATCGGTACTCGGCCGCGGAGCCGCGTGCACCTCTTTGGCCGCGATCGACTCCGCTCCCTCGGGGAGATTCGCGAGGGGCACCGCACCACGGTCATCCAGTGGGAGCACCAGAGAGCCTCTCCGTTGCACGCCATGTCCCTAGGCGTGCAACCCGATGCGGAGATCATCCTCTTCGAGAGACTGACCTCCACCTCTGAACCATTGGTGCTGTGGTCCCACGTGCTCCGCGCTGACCTAAACCTCGAGCCGCCGGAGCGCGCCGCCATACGGATCGCGGGGATCTACGACTATTTGGAGAGCCAAGGAATCGCACTGAGCCACTCCACGGTTCGTACCAGCGCTATCCCCGCCGACCGGGGACTTGCCGAACTGTTGGGGGTCGAGCCTGGCGCCCCGCTTCTGGCCGAATACCAGACCCTGTGGCAGCCCAACGGAACTGCAGCGTGCATCAGCACCGGTTACTTCCGCGGGGACCGGTTCAGCCTGACCAACGAAATCCAACGCTAGCTCGCCGATTCAACGGAACGCACGCATCTGAGCTTTCTCTGCCTCTCCACCCTGAAGCGGAGAGCTTTAGCGGCGCGGGGCGCGGAGGAAATCGCCCTGGGGGCGGCCCACAGCCTGCCCGGCGTCGGGCCGGACGATAAGCTCCTGGGCAGCCGCGTAGTAGAGAGGCTCCTGCTCGGCGGTATCACCGTCAGCGCTCCTGGCGCTTTCGTCCCGGACCACCAAGGAGGCTTCCGGGTCCACCTTCCGTTTGACCAGGGCCAACGCAATCGGGCCGGCTTCGTGGTGGCGGACCACGGAGGTCACCACCCCCACCGGCCGTTCGGTACCCAGTGTCTTCGGGTCTGCGGCGGGATCCTTCGGCGCCAATACTGCAGAGCCGGCAGCCGGCAGCGTGTGCTCGGAACCGTCCACGTGCAAGAACACCAGCCGGCGCGGCGGGTGCCCCAGGTTGTGCACGCGGGCCACGGTCTCCTGCCCCTTATAGCACCCCTTGTGCAAGTGCACCGCAGTGCGGATGAGGTCCAACTCGTGGGGAATCGCCTTGGCGTCGACGTCGTAGGCCAACCGGGGACGCCATGCGGCAACCCGCAGCGCCTCTGCAGCATGCACCCCCGCCAGGCTGAGACCAGCATGCTCGGTGAGATGGTCCACCACGGCGTCGAGACTCTTCTGCTCCACCACGGTGAGGTGCCAGGAATAGTCAGTACCGGGGTGCTCCTCCTCCGGTACGGTCGCGTAGGATTCCGCACCGGGTCCCAGCTGCGGCCACGGGTCACGCCAGCGGGCGGGCACTGCAGAGGGAAGGTCCTCAGGCAGCGGCACCGTGGAGCCGAGCACGGCGTAATCGGCGGTGCGGTCAGTAATCTCCACCCGCAGCATGAATTTCATGGCATCGAGCCATTCAGCGAGCACCGGGCCGTGGTCGGCCTCAGTGATGAGCCAGGCGGTCTCACCGTCGTCAGTGATCGCCGGGGCGTGCTCGATCCGCCCGGAGATATCCAACAGCAACAGCTCACTGGAGTCCCCGGGCTGCAGCCCATCCACCTGCTGGGAGGACAGGGTGGTCAGCCACGAGAGCCGGTCGGGGCCGGTGACCGTCACCACGGCACGGTGGGACAGATCCACCACGGCGCGGCCGGACTCTAAGGCGCGCTGCTCCGGCACCGGGCTGCCGTAATGAGCCGCGACGCCGACGTCGGGCCCCGTAGCGGCCACGGCACCGCTGCGGTTCAGAAGGGGTGACTGGTAGGTCACGTCAGGGATCAGCGCTGACCCTTGTACAGGCGGGAGACCACCACATAGGCGATGTAGGCGATGATGACACTCACCGTCACCAGCAGGCCGATGAAGAAGATCTCCAGCGCGAGAAGCTGTGCGTCCGTCATGCGATCCAGTCTACGACAACGCAGCCACCCGGTGAGGCGCCCCGCAACCAGACCACCACCACCGCGGGGCATCCACCATGCATGGCTGCTTTTCACATCTGCCGGACAGCCGTCCGGTCACATAAACAGCAGACGTTCGGTGAAGTACACCAGTCCACCCATCGCCGCGATCGGGGCCGTCCCGACCGCCAGGGCTGACAACACCCCCTCCGGAGGCCCATGCAGAACCACGAAGCGTCGGAAGCTGGCCATCAGAGCACCCGCAGCCAGCCCCAGCACCCCGGCGAAGAGCAAGGTCACCTCGCCCCACAGCACAGCGGCTCCCACCGAGGCAGCACAGGTGACCACAACCACCACCGGGAGCACCACAGCGTCACGCCACGGCAAACAGGCCGCCACGGTCCCGGCCAGCAGCGCCAGAGCGGCCAACCCCACCACGGAGATTTCCCCACCCTGGCCGGTCACCGCCAGCAGCGCGAAGTCTTCGTACGGCAACAGCCCACGCACCCGCAGCAGGGCCACCCCGGCGTCATCCTCTGTGCCAGCCAGGCTCGCGGGGTACCGCAGCCCGGCCACCCAGCCGGCCGCCGTCGTGGTCACCACGACCCCGGCGCAGGCACCCAGGGTGGACTCCAGCCGGTAGGGCCGGTCACTGCCACGCAATACCTGCAGGACAAAGACCACCATCACCCCGAAAGCCAGCGCCACAGTGGACCAGAAGAACAGGGATTGGACCCGTTCCACCACCGCCGCCCCGACCGCGGCCACAATCCCGGCGGTGAGGATCACCACGGAGAGCGACTTCCGCGCGGTGACCCCCATCAGCTGCGGCCACCCCAGCGCCACCACCACGCACAGCAGGCACACCGCGGCAGTCAATGCCATCACCCCCACCCAGGAGGTGACCGCAAGCAGCACCGAGGCACTAGCGGCAGCGGCGACGACGGGCAGATACTTCATCAGGCTCCATCCTGCCAGAGCCCTGCGCCCAGCCGGTGAACAGCCCCGCCAGTGGCAGGTAGGCCACCACGTATACTCAACGGGAATCGCAGGGCCGATTTTTCGCATTGCGGAAATGGTGGATGGTGTTTATTCCGCCTCGCTCGCAGTGCAGGTAGTCTCAGCGATTGGTCCGTGTGCACGCCCACATGAGGAGAGGACAAAGAGATGGCGCAGGTCCTGCTGCTCTCTGACGCGCCGGACGACGTGCTGCCCTCCTTGGAACTGCTCAACCACCGGCTGCGCGCCTTTCCCGCCGATGCCTCCAGCATTGTTCGCGCCCCGCAGGTGGACGTCACCCTGGTCGACGCCCGCCAGGACCTGGCGCATGCTCGCTCCCTGTGTCAGCTGGTGAAGTCCTCGGTGCTCTCGCCTGTCATCGCCATCGTCACCGAGGCGGGATTACCCACACTCAACGACGCCTGGCAGGCCGATGACTTCATCCTCTCTGACGCCAGTCCCGGAGAGGTCGACGCACGTATCCGCATGGCCGCGGTGGAAGCTGAAGACATTCCCTCCACCGGAGAGATCCGCGCCGGAGCCATCGTGATCGACGAAACCACCTACATGGCCACCATCCACGGCAAGCTGCTCAACCTGACGTACAAGGAGTTCGAGCTGCTGAAGCACCTCGCCCTGAACCCCGGGCAGGTCTTCACCCGTGACCGGCTACTCCACGAAGTATGGGGCTACGACTATTTCGGCGGCACCCGCACCGTGGATGTGCACATCCGGCGGCTGCGTTCCAAACTGGGCCCAGAGTACGAATCACTCATCAGCACCGTCCGTAATGTGGGCTACCGGTTGCTGGTGGAAGGGATCGAACCCTCCACCGGGACAGAAGAGCCCGACGACGCCTCCTAACCCGGGCTGCCCACGGGCCACGCGACCAGTGCTCCCCGTCACCGGTGACCGCCCTCTCCCCCGAGGGCCTGGAGTAAGGGCTCCGCAGGAGGACTAAGGGCCCCTCCTCGGATGTGAAGACTCCTCGGGAGGGCTCAGTACGGCTCGGTACAGTGGGGATATGGGTGATATGCACAGTGGTGATCTACGCTGCGAGATCGAGCTCACCGAGGCGATTCCCTCCACCGAACTGGTCGAGGAGGTGCTGGCTCTGGGCCAGGCCGCCCAGAGCGCCGATGGCGCACCACCGTTCTCCGATCAGACCGCTGCGGCTCTGCGGACGGCGGAGACGACGTCGACCCCTCCGTTGGTCGCCACGGTACGCAGCGAGGGGGAGCTGGTCGCCGCGGCTGTGGTGACCACCGGTGAAGACGCACCCACTGTGGTTGAGCTTGCCGTCCACCCCGAGCACCGCAACCAGGGCCTGGCCACCGCGCTGGCCGAACGTCTCGCCGCTGAACCGCTGGCCACCGCCCCTGGCACCGTCTTGCGTGCCTGGGCGCATGGCAACCATCCCGGGGCCGCGGCCCTGGCCGAACGCTTCAAATGGGCGCCGATGCGTGAACTGTGGGTGATGCGGCTTCACGATCCTGAGGCCGTCGGTTCTGGTCAGTTGCCCGCGGGAGTGCGGCTGCGCAGCTTCCGCCCCGGTGAAGATGAACAGGCTTGGCTGGCCGCCAATGCCGCCGCCTTCGCCGACCATCCCGAACAGGGTCGGATCACCCTGCCCGATCTGCAGTCCCGGATGTCTGAAGAGTGGTTCGACGCCGACGGGTTCCTGCTGGCTGAACGCGTCGAGGACGGAGAAATCCTCGGATTCCATTGGACCAAGATCCACCCCCTACAACCCGGCGAGGCAGGGAACCACACCCGCCACGGAGAGGTATACGTGGTCGGCGTCGTACCCTCTGCCCAGGGAACCGGGCTGGGCCGGTCACTCACGGCCGCGGGGATCGAACACCTGCGCAACCGGGGGGTGGACGATGTGATCCTCTACGTCGACGCCAGCAACACTCCAGCGGTGCGGCTCTACGAGAAGCTCGGGTTCACCGTGTGGAAGGCGGACACCCAGTACGCACCCATCGTGGAGCCCACCGCCGAGCCAGCTGGCTGAGGCCGGGCCGCCTCCACCAGTCAGCGTGACTCTGAGCACAGCCATGATGAGTCCTGGTATCTTGCCCTCGTGAGCGAAACCCACCCCGCACCCCCGGTTCCGCGGCGGCGGACACAGTCTTTCGCCGACCTGGGAACCACCGCTGAGGTGCTCGCCGCCGGGGCGGTGTGCTGGCGGCTGCACAAAGGGCAGTTGCAGGTGCTGGTTATCCACCGCCCCCGCTATGACGACTGGTCTTTCCCCAAGGGCAAGCTCGACGAGGATGAAACCCTCCCCGAATGCGCAGTGCGGGAGGTCGCCGAAGAAGTCCGGCTCAAAGTCCGGCTCGGCATGCCGCTGCCCATCACCCGCTACGAGGTCACCCGGGAAGGCCGCACCCAGAGCAAGGAGGTCTGGTACTGGGCCGCCGAACCGCTCAGCGGCAAACCGAAACCTGACGGTGAAGAGACCGACGACGTCCGCTGGGTCACTCCCGCCGAAGCCCGCCAGCTGCTGAGCAACCCTGGGGACCTTGCCCCCCTGGACGAGGTGGAACGGCTCCACGAAGAGCGCCGGCTACGCACTGTGCCGTTTATTGTGCTCCGCCATGCCAAGGCCAAGCCGCGGTCTTCCTGGTCCAAACCGGAGTCCGAACGCCCGCTAGCCGCCACCGGCAAACGCCAGGCCAAGTCCATCGAGCGACTACTCACCGCCTGGCGGCCCCGGCAGTTGCACTGCTCCCCGTGGAAGCGCTGCGCAGAGACCATCGCGCCGTATGTGAAGAAACACCGGCACCGCATCAAGTACCGCAAAAGCCTCAACGAGAAGCGGGCCCGCCAGGATCCGGGGAAGACGGCCCGCCGGGTCCGCAAGGCTCTGGAGTGGGTTGCGCCCTCGCTGGTCTGCACCCACCGTCCGGTGCTGCCCATTGTGCTCAACACCCTGGCCCAGTGGGCGGTGCCCTCTGAGATCACCGATACCTTGCCGGAGGAGGATCCGTTCCTGGCACCAGGTGCGGTCGTCGTCGCACACCAGGCGGCAGACCGGAGTGGGGAAATCATCGCCTTCGAGGTGTACGAGCCCTTCGACGATTGACCCACCCTTCCCTCGTGACACCTGTGGAGACAAAGAGCTCCTCCGCCCTTTTGTGGACCCCACCCCCGATTGCGTGATACATCTCACGCAGCGCGGTATTGTGGGGGTATGGCTGAGCAGCAGAAGAATGTGCACCCCAACGCGGAGCTGCACATCGACGAGGACCGCTGCCGGGCGGAGCTGTGGGACATCGTGGAGGGCCAGCGCACTTTTATCGGCTTCATCGGTTACTCCGAAGAGATCATCGCCGGGGAACCGGTGGTCCGGCTCATGCACACCATCGTCAATGAGCGCTTTGGCCGCCGCGGTTATGCTCGCGCCCTGGTCACCTTGTTGCTAGACCGGCTGGCCGAACAGGGTCAACGCTTCACCTCCGAATGTACCTATATTGACCGTTACCTGGCCCGGTATCCGGAGTACCGTAAGCACCAGGCGCTCCTTGCCTAGGAATGGTTTCAGCGCGGCGGACTAGCCGAGGGCCGACCATCTCCCACCGGCTCGGTAGGATGTGCCCGTGACTGGCATCCCCACTCCGTATGAAGATCTCCTGGCCGATGTGCTCCATCACGGTGCACAGAAGTCCGACCGCACTGGAACCGGAACCCGTAGTGTCTTCGGCCGGCAGATCCGTTACGACCTCGGCGAATCGTTCCCCCTCATCACCACCAAGCGGGTGCACTTTAAGTCTGTGGCCTATGAGCTGCTGTGGTTCCTGCGTGGAGATTCGAATGTCCGGTGGTTACAGGAGCACGGAGTGCGGATCTGGAACGAGTGGGCCGACGACGACGGCGACCTCGGCCCGGTCTACGGTGTTCAGTGGCGCTCGTGGCCGACTCCCGATGGCGGCTCTATCGACCAGATCGCCCAGTTGGTGGAGCAACTGCGCACCCGCCCGGATTCTCGCCGGCATATCGTCTCCGCCTGGAACGTCGGGGAGCTGGACCACATGGCCTTACCTCCCTGCCACCTGCTGTTCCAGTTCTATGTGGCCGAGGGCCGGCTCTCCTGCCAGCTGTATCAACGCAGCGCGGATATGTTCTTAGGCGTTCCCTTCAACATCGCCAGCTACTCGCTGCTGACCCTCATGCTGGCCCAGCAGACCGGACTGCAGCCGGGCGAGTTCATTTGGACTGGCGGGGACTGTCATATCTATGACAATCACCTCGAGCAGGTCACCGAACAGCTGAGCCGGGATCCCTACCCTTACCCGCAGTTGCGCATCCGCCGCCGGCCGGAGTCGATCTTCGACTACGACTACTCCGACTTCGAGGTGCTCAACTACCAGCACCACCCCACGATCAAGGCGCAGGTGGCGGTCTGAGATGACCCGCCCTGGCGCACAGACCCCTCGCCCCGTCGTCGGGCTCATCTGGGCGCAAACCCCGCAGCGGGTCATCGGCCGGGATGGGCAGATGCCCTGGCATGTGCCGGAGGATCTTGCCTACTTCAAACAGGTCACCTCCGGTGCCCCGGTCATTATGGGCCGGGCGACCTGGGAATCCCTGCCAGAACGGTTCCGCCCGCTGCCAGGACGAGTCAATATTGTGCTGAGCTCCCAGCACGACGCCGCCACTGGCTTAGGTGCCGAAGGTGCACTGCCTGCCCGTTCCCTACCAGAAGCTGTCGAGCTGGCCGCTGAGCACCTCCAGCCAGGCCAGGTGGTGTGGATTATGGGCGGGGGCGCAGTCTACGCCGAGACGGTGCAGCAGGGCTTGGCTCAGATCGCCTCAGTGACGACGATCGACGTCGACACCGAGGGGGACACTTTCGCTCCAGAACTGGATCCTGACCAGTGGGAGTGGGTCGGCAGTGCGCAGGGCGAGGGGTGGGATACCTCAGAGACCGGTGTGCGTTATCGCTTTGACACCTACCGCCGGAAGGAAGGCCGTGTATGACGGACAAACCTGAACTGCAAAGCGACTCCGCCCAGGAAGGTTTCACGCAGGCGGTGCTGCTGGGGTTCGTCGCCTACTTGCTGATGCCGATCCTGGCCCTAGCCACCGTGGCAGTGGGGCTGATGCTGGTGTTCGACGGCGCCACAGTGGCCGGTGTGATCGTGCTGGCGGCAGTGACCCAATTGTGGGTGGCTGGTGCCCTCTGGATGCACATCAAACGTGGCCGGCTGCTGCGCGCGGCGGCTGAGGAGGTCACCGAAGAGCTCTCCGAATAGGTGGCTCACACCTCAAGGCCGGCGACCACTGCCAGATCCTGCCACGACATCCCCGTACCTTTAAAGACGTTGGGCCGGTCCTCAGCGCGCACGATCTCTGCGGCCACCAACTCGGCCAGAGAGTACAGGTTGGGACTGCTCTGGGCGAGATGTCCCTCCTTAGCGGCGAGGACGACGTCGCCGGCTTCACGGAATGCCGTACCCCGGTCCTCCACAATGACCAGGGATCGGTGCAGCAGCTCTCCCGGAAGTTCCCGCCGGTCCGGTTCGTGGGAGCCGATCGCGGCGACGAAAGCTCCATCCTTCACCAGGCGGTGGTCGAACAACGGCTCCGCTGAGGATGTGGCACAGATGATGATCTCGGCCTGACCGACATCCTCCGGCTGTCCCCAAGTGGCATCAAGGCCCCGGTGGGCGAGTTCTTCGATGGCCGGGCGGGTGCGCTCCGGATTCCTGCCGATGAGGCGGATGTCCTCCAAGGCGCGGATCCGGCTCATCGCCACCGTGTGCTCCACGGCCTGAGGTCCGCTACCGAACACCACCATGCGGTGGGCGTCGGGAGAGCAGAGCCGGTCACCGGCGACCGCCGTGGTCGCCGGAGTGCGTAGCGCGGTGAGGACCGAGCCATCCAACAGCGCCCGCGGGGTCAACGTTTCAGCGTCTAACAGCAGGTAGACCGCCTGGATGCGGGGCAGTCCTCGGGCGGGATTGCCCGGAGCGACTGAAGCGATCTTCACTCCGACAGAAGACCCCAGGGAGGAGGGCATCAACAGCAGGTGTCCGGAACCGGCGGGAACATGGACACGGGCAGCGTCCTCAGCGGGATCGAATCCGCTGCGCAGAGCCGATTCGATCAGTTCGCGTGCCCGGTCTGCAGAAAGCTGCTGGCGCACCTGATCGGCTGTTACGTAGGGGAGTGCGGAGGCATCCATCCGAGCTGCCGTCATGCGGTGACCAGCGTTCCATCGCGGGAGACGAGGTCTCCTGCTTGGAAGACGAGGTGGGGGCGCTGCTCCTTAAAGAGGTGCACGCGCTGCACCGGGTCGAAGTCCACAACCACCAGGTCAGCGATCTTTCCCCCCTCGACGGTGCCGACGTCGTCAGCGATACCGAGAATCTCCGCGTTGACTCGAGTAGACGATTCGATGGCTCGCTGGGCATCGACGATGTCGGCTCGTAGGGCAATTTCCCACCCCCGCTGAGTCTGGTCAGTTCCCACCAGATCGGCTCCAGCCCCGACGGGAACGCCGGCTTCGTACAGCATGGTGAGGGACTCGGCCATTTTCTCCCGCACGCGCGCAGCGTCCTCTAACCACGCCTCGGGAATGCCGAGGGACTCCGGGGCGACCCTCATGATTTCGGCGACTGTCTGGGTTCCCACAACGACGGCACCGGAGGCAGCCAGCATGTGGACTGTCTCTTCGTCCAGGATCGTGCCGTGTTCAAAGCAGGTGACACCGGCTCGAATCCCGCGCTGAATGCCACGCACCGTATGCGCGTGGGCGGTGACATAACTGTCCCGGTCTTCAGCCACACTGACAATCGCGCGGAGTTCCTCCTCACTGAACTGCGGAGATTCCAAGGGGTCACCTTCGGAGAGGACACCACCGGAGGCGAACACCTTGATCTGGGTGGCACCTCGGCGAAACTGGTCCCGGGCGGCCCGTAGCGCCTCGGAGACCCCGTCGACGATGTGCATGGGCAGCGCGATCCCCTCGGCCCCGGTACCGGGATTGCAACACTGTGAGGAGAACCGCCGCCGTAAGTCTCCGTGTCCTGCTGTTTGGGAGAGAATGCGACCGCTGGGCAGAAGCCGTGGCCCCGGGATGTAGCCTTCCTCCACTGCGGCGACCAGACCACCGTCGACGCCGCCTAAGTCGCGCAGAGTGGTGAAACCCTGCTCCAGACTGGTGGCCAGATTGGCGAACACCTGGGCGGCCTGCACCGGCGCAGGCACCTCGTTCTGCCCGCTTAAGCGAAGGATGCCCACATGGGCATGGGCGTCAATGAGGCCCGGCAGAACGGTACAACCGGTGATGTCATACCGGGTGACCGGGGCGTTCGCGGTATGGGTCGTCCCTGAGGTGTCGACGACGTCGTCGTGCTCGACAATGTCGGCAATACGGCCGTTGCTGATCCGAAGGTCAGCCCGGTAAGGGGCTCGTCCGGTCGCGTCAAATATCTGGCCACCAATCAGCCACACATCGTTCATATGCTCAGTTCTCCCGGGTAGTGACAGGCCACACGGCGTCCGTCGTCGGTGGGCGTGAGGTCAGGGACTTCGCTGCGGCACTTCTCCCGTTCGAAGCCCACCGGGCACCGAGGAGCAAAGGGACAGCCCCGTTCAGGCCGCTGGGCTTGCGGTTCTCCCCGCAGCACAATGCGTTCGCGGCGCTTTCCCGCCGGACGGGGGTCAGGGGCCGCTGAGATGAGGGAGGCGGAGTAGGGGTGTTGGGGGTCGGTGAACACCTGGGTGGCCGGCCCAGATTCCACGATCTGCCCGAGGTAGAGGACCAAGATCGTGTCGCAGAAATACTCTGCAGCGGCCAGGTCGTGAGCGATGAACAGGTAGGTGGTACCCAGTTTCCGTTGCTCCTCTCTCAGCAGAGTGAGCACCTGTGCCTGCACGGAGACGTCCAAGGCGGAAATGGGTTCATCGAGCACTGTCAGTTCCGGGTCCAGAACTAGTGCCCGTGCGATCGCCACGCGTTGGCGTTGACCACCGGAGAGCTGTTTGGGCAGCCGGTCTAAGAAGGTCTCCCCCAGGCCTAGATCAGCCAGCATGTTCGCTGCCCGGCTGCGCCGGTCTTTCTTCTCACCGATGTGGTGGACGTGCAGAGGTTGTTCGACCAGCTGTTGGACTGTCATACGCGGGTCGAGAGAGCCGAAGGGATCCTGAAAGACCATCTGAAGTCGTCTGCGTTCGTGGCGTAGGGCCCGGCCGCTGAGTCTCACCAGGTCGGTCTCGCCCAGACGGATACTGCCAGCGTGTGGAGAGATCAGCCGGAGGATGGCACGAGCCAGGGTCGACTTACCGCACCCGGATTCGCCCACCACTCCCACCGACTGCCCCGGAAAAATCTGGAAGCTGACGTCTTTGAGGACGTCGTAACCGGCACCACCGCGCCGTGAGTAACTGTGATGCAGGTGGGCGACGTCGAGCAGCGGCGCAGCATCAGCGGGTTCTGTCTCGGCGTGGGCGTGACTCACTTTAGGCATGTGCAGCCTCTTTCTCTCCGCCGGCCTGTCGCGAGGCGGCCTGGACTTCTTCTGCTCGGTGGCACTCCGCCGTGTGGAGCTTCTGCGCATCAATGACCCGGGCAGCGGGCTGGACGCTGCACTCCTCCACCGCCCAGTGACACCGTGGGGCAAAAGCACAACCGGGGGGCACGTCAGTCATGGGTGGAGGCGAGCCCGGAATCCACTTCAGTTCCCCGTGGGCTTCAGCCGCGCGGCTGGGCAGGGAGTCCAATAAGGCGGCTGTGTAGGGGTGAGCGGCCCGATCGAAGATATCCTCCACCCTGACCTGTTCCACCACGCGCCCGGAGTACATCACCAGTACCCGGTCGCAGAACTCGGCGACGACGCCGATGTCATGGGTGACCAGAACCACCGCAATGCCTAGGCGTTCCACCAGTGAGTCCAGCAGCTCCATGACCTGTGCCTGGGTCGTGACATCGAGAGCCGTCGTGGGTTCATCGGCGATGAGTACTGCGGGATCATTCGCTATGGCGATGGCGATGAGGACTCGTTGGCGCATTCCCCCCGAGTACTCGTGCGGGTACTGGCTGAGTTTCCCGGCGGGGTCCGGGACACCCACGGCGGTGAGGAGTTGGATCGCTCTGTCCCGGATTTCACGGCGTGACATGCGGGGGTTGTGCCATCGAATGGCCTCAGCGATCTGATTCCCAATGGATTTGACCGGGTCTAAGGAGCTGAGCGGATCTTGAAAAACAAGGGAGACATCTTTGCCGCGCATGGCGTTGAGACGTTTCTCGTCCTCGTAGTTCACCGGCTTACCCGCGATGGAGATCGAACCGTCTGTGATGCGGCCCCCTTCGGCGAGCAGCCCCATCACGCCGAGAGCCACTGTGGACTTTCCCGAACCGGATTCACCCACGATGCCGATTTTCTCTCCGGGCTGTACCTGGATGTCGACACCCCGGATCACTTCGACCGGTCCGTAGGAGATCTTCAGGTGTTGAATATCCAAAGCTAATTGCTCAGCGTTCATGCTCGCACTCCTCCTGCCCGCACGCGCAGCCGCGGGTCCACGAGTTCCAGCAGCAGGTCTGCCGCCAGGTTGGCTAAGACGTATAAGAAGGCAGAGAGCAGAATGAACGCTTGAACCACGGCGAAGTCTTGTCTCTGGATTCCGTTCACCAGCGTGGATCCAATGCCTGGCCAGTCGTAGATGGTCTCCACCATGACACTGCCGGTAATCAGGGTGGCAAGGATGACTCCCGCCGACCCAATGGTCGGCAGTAAGGCGTTGTGAACCACGTGCCGTAAGTGCGTGATCCACCGGGAGACGCCTTTGGCCCTGACGACGGTGACAAAGGGTGCCTGCATGACTTCTGATTGATTCGCCACCAACAGTCTCACCAGGAATGCTCCGGGGACCACAGCCAGTGCGCAGGCAGGAAGAATCAGTCGGGCCAGCGCATCGCTGAATGCTGTGAAATCACCGGCAAACAGTGCGTCAATGGTGTAGAAACCGGTGATCTGCGGTGGCGGCTCAAGGAAACCTGCCAGTCGTCCTGACGGTCCGGGCAGCAGACCCAGTCCCAGTGAGAAGACAATAATCAGCATCAGGCCGAGCCAGAAGGGCGGGGTACCCAGCCCGATAATCGCCAGCAGTTTGGAGACAATCCCGAACACTCCCCGCCGGTAGCTCGCCACGGTGGCAATCACCAGTGCGGCAATGACCGCAATGAGGAAAGCGAAGAAAGCGAGTTCAAGAGTGGCTGGCATTCTGGCGGCGATCACTGTGGCGACATCAGCACCGTTGGAGTATGAGTACCCCCAGTCCCCGGAGAGGAACTGCGTAATGTAGTTCCAATACTGCACAGGGAGAGGGTCGTCGAGCCCCAGCTGCTGTCGCACAGCCGCTACCGCGTCGTCGGAAGCCAGCGGGCCGACCACCGTGCGGGCCGGGTCGCCGGGAACTGCTCGGAGGATGACGAACGAAACGATCGAGGCCAGCAGCAGCGTAATGATGACGCTTCCTAGCCGTTCCATCATGGAGCGAAGCATCAGTTCTTGCCTCCTTTCCTCGCCAGGAGGGAGGGCAGTCGATCAGCCAGGAGGTTCACGGCGAGCACCAGCAGCACCAGCGCCAGTCCGGGGAAGAGGCCGATCCACCAGTTCCCTGTGAGCACATAAGCCATGCCGTCGGTAATCATGGCTCCCCATTCGGCGGTGGGAGGCTGGGCTCCCATGCCGATAAAACTCAGCGCGGAGAGCAGGATGATGGTGTTTCCGAAGTTAGCTGCCGCCTGAACAATGAAGGTGGTCGAGAGGTACGGGATAACGTGCCGCACGGCAATATGCGGGGTGGACAGACCGATGGTGCGGGCTGCTTCGACGAAGGGCTCTGTGGTCGCCCGGCGTGCTTCACCGCGCAGTGTGCGGGCAAACACCGGGATGATCGTGATGATGATGCCCACGATGGCGGTCTGCAGTCCGGCGCCGAAAGCCATCGTGATCGCCAGTGCTAAGAGGAACTGCGGGAACGCCAGAATGGCATCACAGATGCGCATGAGAACAATGTCGAGCCAGCGCGGGCCCAGGCCGCAGAGCAGCGCCACCAGAAGGCCTCCGCCTCCGCCGGCCGCTACTGCGATAAACCCTGAACTCACAGCAATCCACGTACCGTAGGCCACGCGTGCGAAGACGTCCCGACCCTGACCATCGGTGCCGAACCAGTGACCCGGTCCTGGAGTCTGCAGAGTATTGGCCACATCGATGCGGTTCACGGTGTCTTGCATGGACAGTCCGCTGACTGCCATGGCCAGCAAGAGCACCACCAGCACCACCGCGCTGATGAGCTGCCAGTCGCGGGCGGGCCTTTTGTCGGGTTTTTGTTTCGCCGCTGTGGTGGCGGCTTTCTCAACTGCGGCTGCTTCGGCCATCGTGTGGGTCCTCTGGCTGGAGTCGTGAGATGAGCATGTCGGGACCGTGTATTACGAGTTTTTCGGCGTCGTCATACACGGTCCCGACGCTGCTGATGGGGTGCGGGACTACTCGGCAGGTGCCCAGTCGCGCATATTGGTCACCATGTCGTAGTGGTAGTGCACACCTTCACGGTGCACCACGGCATTGGCGTCGAGGTAGAGAATCGTCTTCGGTGATTCTTCGATCCAGTTCTCCGTGAGCTGGGACAGGTACTCGTCCCGCTCGTCCTCGTCTGTTGCTGACCGTGCAGAATCCAGCAGTTCCTCGTTACCTTCCACACACACCCGTCCGGTGTTGTGTGGTGATGAGCAGTACTCGTCGTACTGCAGGTAGTACCCGGCGCTGAAGATTGCTGGTCCATCCAGTCTCAGCGCCATCTGGGTGGTGCCGTTGTAGACGGCGTCGTTCCACGCGGATTCGCTGAGGGCGTTGACGTTGACCTCGATGCCGATTTCAGACAGCGCCCCTTGAATGATGGTGCCGAGATCCTCGTGGGTGGGGTTACCGGAGATGATGTCCAGATCCACGGTGACCGGGGTGTCGAGACCGGACTCGTCGATGAGCTCTTGAGCGTAGTCCGGGTCGTAATCCCGTGGTGCTGACAAACTCTCGTCAAACCCGGGCATCGTGGGCTGAATCGGACCGTAGTAGAGCTCTCCGTAGCCCTGGAGAACGTTGTCGAGAATGTCCTCGTAAGGGATGGCATGAGTGACTGCTTCACGGACCAGCACGTCGTCCCACGGTTCGGTGTCCATGGGGGTCAGCAGCTGCATATTGGCCGTGGCCACATTCGCGGCAAGCTCAAAGCCTTCTTCATCTTCAAATGAAGCAGCTGAGTTCTTGGTCAGACCCATGGCGATGTCGATGTCCCCGTTTTGCAACTGCAGGGTCATGGCCGAATCGGAGTCGATCCACGAGACGTTGATCTGTTCGCTGCCCGGGGCCTCACCCTGGAAGTTCTCATCGGCCACGAGCACGGCTTGGTTCCCTGGCTCATAGCTTTCGAGGCGGAAAGGACCGGAACCGGCCTCATTGGAGTCCATCCACTCGTTGGGGGTGTTGTCTTCGACTCCCCCGTTCTCCTCCACGAGGGAAGGATCCACGATGGAGGCCGAAGCTGTGGCCATCGCCAGTGGGAAATCCACATCTGACCGGGAGAGGTTGAACTCGACGGTGTGGTCATCGACCACCACGATTTCTTCGATGAGGAAGGGCTCGGTGTAGAGGTTGTTGATGATCGCAGCACCACAGCCGTTGATGGCGTTGGTTCGTTCCATCGAGTACTTCACAGCTTCGGCGTCTACCGGCTCACCGGAGGGGAAGGTCCACCCTTCCTCGAGGTAGAAGGTGTAGACATCCGCGTCGTCATTGACCTCCCAGTCGTGGGCGAGGTACGGCTCCACGGTGGTGGGGTCTACTTCGCTGACCCCGTCATCGTTGGTCTGGGTACCGTACTCGAGCAACTGCGCATACAGCTGGTAGGCCAGCTGGTTGTCGTCGAGCGTGCACGCTGAAGCCGGGTCGATCGTTGTGGGGGCCACAGCCATCCCGACGTTCAGTGTTCCATCGGACTGCGTTGTTTCACTGTCTCCGTTGGTGCCGCCATCGGCGGCAGTCGGTTCTTCTGCCGCGCAGGCACTGAGCACAAGACCTGCGACGACGATTCCGGCGGCACACTTGAGTCTGCCTGTCCCGAATGGGTGCGTTTTCATGATGTTCTCCTCGGATGCGAGCGATGTGAGCGCGGTCAGAGCCTGCCGCTCACCTAGGTGTGGGGGAAGCTATTCCGCCCGAAGTTCTGCAGTTCTGGACAGGTCCACCTCCCAGATGTCTGGCAGTGAGCCTTGCGTCAGCGCCACGCCGTATACATCGGTGGCCTCGCGGAGGGTGATACGGCCGTCGCGGAGATCCTCCGCCACCCGCTGAGGGTCTCGTTTCTTCGGATCGCCGTAGCCTCCACCTCCACCGGTGCGGGTGATGAGGAGCGTGCCCACGGGAACGGGCATATCGCTGATCCGTTCCTTCTCGTGGCTGACTGAACCATCGCTGAATTGCAGTTCCACAGAGGTGGGGCCACCATCGTGTCCGCCGTCGACTCCTTTGGCCAGGGTGTCCAAAGTGTTCTCTTGTGCGGTTTTAATCATGGTGTTGGTTTGTTTCACGCGCATGGAGCGGGTGACGCCGGCTCCGCCTCTGAACTCGCCTGCCCCGGAAACATCGTGGTTGAGGGAGAATTCTTCACATTCCACGGGGTAGCGTTGCTCGATCACTTCGATGGGGGTGTTTGAGGCGTCACCATCGGTGACGAACATCATGCAGCCGCCGTCCCGGCCGGGATAGGCGCCGTGCCCACCCTGGATGGGTTCAGCGAAGACATATGAGTTCTCGGTCTCCGAGGTGGTCGACATAATGTAGTTCGCCACCATTTGGTAGCCCCCGGCACGGACCTTGTCTGGTGCCAGGTCCGCCAGGGATAGCTGCATGGACTCCACGATGCCGGTCATCAGATAGCCGTATGAGTCGCAGGGTGCTGGTTTCTGGGGGTTGACCAGACTCGGGGAGTCGGGCCACACGATGTCAGCCACCGTCAGGTGAGCCTGATTCGCGGTGCCGTGGGGATCCAGAATCCCTTTAAGGGCTTCCGCCACTGAACCGGCTGAGGCTTCTGCACCGGCATTGATGGGACCTGGAGACTGGTCGCTGGTGCCGGTGAAGTCGACGGTGATGCGATCTCCTTGCACTGTGGTGGTCATCACCACGTGGTCGACGTGCTGTCGATCCACACCGTTGAAGTCGAACCGGAACGATGTTTGCCGTTGTCCATCCGGCATGGCGGCAATCTTGGCGCGCAGTGAGCGTTCGGTGCTCGCCAGCACGTGGTCCATCAATCGGGTGACTTCTTCAGCGCTGTAGCGGTCGCATAGTGCCTTCACACGTTCGGCTCCGGTTCGGGCGGTCGCGATCTGAGCATGCATGTCGCCCAGGACGATGCTGGGAACCCGCATGTTGTTCTCAATGAGGTCGAGAATGTCCTTGTTTGGCTTCCCTGCAATGTTCAGTCGTTGATGCGTGAAGGAGATTCCCTCTTGATATATCTCAGTGGAGTTGACGGTCCATCCACCGGGGCTCATACCTCCAACGTCTGCCCAGTGGGCCATGGAGCCGGTGAAGGCAACAAGCTTGCCCTCGTAGAAGACCGGCATGTAGACAGCGGTGTCGGAGATATGGGTCCCATTGAGGTATGGGCTGTTGACCACGAAGACGTCTCCGTCGTGAATCTGGTCCTCTCCCCACTTGGCTAATCCCGACTTCACGCTTGCTGGCAGCACCCCGGTGAAGACCGGCAGTCCTGGCGCATCCGCCCAGAGGTCTCCCTTGGCTGACATCACCCCGACGCCAAAGTCCTTCACGTCGAAGATGAGGGGGTTATAAGCACTGCGCACCAGGGTGTTATTCATCTCTAGTGCTGCTGACTTCATGGCGTTTCTGGTGATCTCCGCCTTGACGACGTCGACCTCATTCAGGCCGCCTGTGAGATCCGCCGTTGACTCCTGTGATGCATTCACTGTGCTTCCGCCTTTGCATAGGTGAGTACAAGGTTTCCGATGTCGTCCAGGGCGGCCGTCCAGTTGGGGGGAACGATCACCGTGGTGGTCCATTCATCGACCACACAGGGGCCAGCCAAAGTGTCTGCAGCCGTCATGGTGTCGCGTTCGTAGACGGGGACCTGCTCGGCCCACCCTGTCTCTTCGAACCAAATCGGGCGGTGCGAGACTGCTTGCGCACCTTCGGTGCTGAAACTGCCTTTGGGTCGGGGCCGCTGCACGGGCGCGATGGCTCGGCACCGCATCGTCACAATCTGGATGGCTGCAGTCTCTTCCCCGTGTCCGTAGCGCTGACGGTGCCTTCGGGTGAATTCAGCGGCGAGGCCCCCGAGCAGTTCGTCTGCCTCGCCTTCGAGCCATTCGGCCTTCAAAGGAGTGGTGATCGTCCGATCTTGACCGGCATAACGGACGTCTGCGGAGTAGGCGACCTCTAAGGCCTCATCGGGGAATCCGTAGCCGATGAGGCCGGTACGTGCTTCCTGTTCCAAACTGCGGAAGTTCTTGCTGATCTCCGGGAAATCCCGCGTGGTGACGTTGGTGACGACTGTTCGCACAGCGTCTTCCCGGTAATCGGCGGTCAACATGCCCCAGGCGGAGAAGCCGGCAGCTGCTTGTGGCACGATCACCGTGTCCATACCCAGTTCCTCAGCCACTCCGGCGGCGAAGAGTCCTCCTCCACCGCCGAAGGACAACATGGCGAAATCTTTGGGGTCCAACCCGCGTTCGGTGGTGATGACTCGAATGGCGTTAGCCATGTTCGTCTGGGCAATCGTCATGATCCCGGCAGCCAGCTGGACCACATCACCGGTTTGACCGAGATGTTCCCGGATCGCCGCCTCGGATTTGTTCTTATCGAGAACCATTCGACCGCCCAGGAAGCGCTGTGGATCCAGCAATCCCAGAATCACCTGGGCGTCGGTGACAGCCGGCCGAGTGCCGCCTTTACCGAAGCAAGCCGGCCCGGGGTGCGCACCGGCCGATTCCGGCCCCACTTTAAGGCTGCCGGAGTCCGGGTCGATCGAAGCGATAGACCCTCCACCGGCACCAACGGAGATGATGTCGATGACAGAGCCCATCACGGGTCGACCGGCGATGTCTGTATCGGAGCGCTCAACGATCTCACCGTCGTGAATGAGCGCCACGTCATACGTGGTTCCTCCCACATCGGCGCAGACGATGTTCTTACGGCCGGTGTATTCCGAGAGAGCTCGGGCACCGATAACACCGCCGGCTGGCCCTGAACCGAGGGTCTCGACTGGTTTCTCCCCGGCAGCGCCGATCGTCATCACGCCACCGTTGGAGCGCATGAACGCGATTTCGTTTTGGTATCCGGCGTTGCGTACGCGCTCATCGATACTCCTGGCATAGTTGCTGAAGAGAGGCTGGGTGTAGCCGTTGATGACCGTGGTGGAAGTCCGTTCGAACTCTCGCCATTCGCGGACGAGTTCATTCGACACGCTCACGGCAAGTTCAGGGTGCCGCTCACGGACGTAGTTCGCGATCTGCTGTTCATGGGCAGGGTTGGCATACGAGTGCAGCAAGCAGATAGCGATGGCTTCCACACCGTGTGTGACCAGGTAGTCCACCTCGGTGGCCACCGCGTGCATATCCAGCGGAGTCTCTTCGCGCCCATCAGCGCCCAGGCGACCGGGAATCTCTCTGCGCAGATAACGCGGGACAAGGGGCTCGGCTGGCAGATATCTCAGGTCATAAATTTCTGGGCGACCAGCACGGCCTAACTCCAGAACATCCCGAAATCCTTCAGTGGTGAGCAGTCCTGTTTTCGCTCCGCGCTCTTGAACCAGCGTATTGATCGCCACCGTCGTTCCATGAATAAACATGGAAAGGTCTTCGACTTTAGCGGGCAGACGCTCTAAGCCTGTCATGAACTCATCCACGAGGGATTGGGCAGTAGAGGGTTGCTTGTCGATGTAGATTTCACCGGTTTCTTCATCCAAGAGGATGTAGTCGATGAAAGTACCGCCGACATCGACGGCGAGACGCCAGGACGTACTCATCTGGGAGTTCCTCAAATCTCTGGGCAGCAGGTGACACGTAACATGTTACCTGGCACCTAGGCATTAAAGAAGGCCTCAAGATGATTTAACACGATCGTCACAAGACAGTTACGTCTGAGACATTTAGGCTTCAGGTCGCCCGGCCCACACGCCCCGAACGTGTCCGAGGTGCTGAGCCATCAGGTCTTCTGCTCCTCGTTGATCGTGGACTTCAACCCGATCCAAAATCAGGTGGTGTTCGTGTGCTGTTTCCCGAAGGATCGGTGATTCCTTGAGTTCACGGAGTCCATAGAGCCGACTTAAGCTCCGCAGGCGGCGAACTTCTTCAACGAGTACATCATTGCCTGCGATGGAAAGAAGATTCAGGTGGAAGGTCATATCTGCGGCGATGAAGGCTTGGAACTCGCCTTCCGCGGCAGTGCGGTCCAGTTCATCTGCTACGGGTCGGAGCGCGTCGACGTCCTTGGCAGTGGCCACTTCAGCCACGCGTCCCACGGTGGGGACTTCAATGAGAGCTCGCACGGCGAGGATCTGCTCCAAGGTTTGATCCGAGAGTTCTTTGATGCGATATCCACGGTGGCGCAGCGCTGTGACCAACCCTTCGCGCTCTAACTCCATCATGGCTTCTCGCACTGGAGTGGGGGAGACACCCAACTTCTCCGCGATGGTGGGGGCCGAGTAGATCGCCCCGGGTTCCAGCTCGCCAGCGACCATCGCCTCCCGGAGGATCTGTGTGACTCGCTCTCGGAGACTTGTGCGTTCCACTAAACGCCCCATATCGGGCACATTGCTGGGAAGCGCGGAAGCTTCGGCCCTGGCCATATGCTGTTTGGACCCTCTCAGTGGATAATCGACGTCGTAGTCCATTGTGCCCCATGGGGTACAGGAGTGACACTGACCGGCGCCAACCGCCGAGATAGAGGCCCTCGTCAAAACAGCATTATCGGATCGATCCACTGAGCAGGCCACTGACGTAGTACCTCTGCAGCGCCAGGTAAAGCAGCAAACAGGGAACCATGGTGACTACAACGCCGGCATTAAGGATGCCCCAGTCAATCTGACCGTACCGACCAGTTTGTAGCGTCGTGAGAATGACCGGAAGCGTGAAATTCTCCTGACTGGAGAGCAGGATGAGTGCTCCGAGGAACTCATTCCAGGCCATGAAAGCAGCAAACAATGTGGCAGACACGACGCCCGGCCAACACAGCGGCAACATCACTGTTCCTAGGATCCGCAATCGGCTCACGCCATCGACTGTAGCGGCGTCAATGAGGGCCTGCGGGACCACGGACATCGAGTTACGCATCACGAAGATCGTGAACGGAAGTACGTACATGGTGTAAATGAGCACCAAACCCACTAGCGAGTCAATAAGCCCCATACTCTGCAGGACCACAAACAGCGGTGTCAGCAACGCCTGAAAGGGCATCATCATGGTAGCCAGCACGACGAGGAAGGCGATCCCGTCGCCTCGAAACTTAAAGCGGGCGAAACCATACCCGGCCAGCGTCGCTAGCACTAAAGAAAGCGCCACCGTACCGAGAGTGACCACAGTGGAGTTCCACGCCGAGCGCCAGACATTGGCTGAGGTGCTGTCGAGGTCGACATAGTTGCGCAGAGTCACCTCGTTGGGCCAGATCGTCGGAGGATATGTGTTGAGTTCCCCAATGGTTTTGAACGAGGCGAGCAGCACCACGATGATGGGGAAAAGGATGATGATCGCCAGTGCGGAGCAGACCACCCACCAGGAAACATTGCTCAGAGATAAGCGTTTCATCATCAGTCCTCCGGGTTGCGCAGCATCTTCAGTTGGACATAGGTGATGGCCGCCAGGCCAAGAACTACGAGGACGGAGAGCGCCGCTCCGTAACCGAGGTCAAACCGGACGAATGAGTTCGTGAAGATCCAGTGCACCACGGACACCGTTCGGTTATCCGGACGGCCTGAGGTCAGGATGTAGAACTGGTCGAAAACCAGTACTCCCCACGTGATGGCAAAGATAAAGACCATCACGAGAGTAGGCCGGAGTAGGGGCAGCGTAATAAAAAAGAACTGCTTGACCTTGTTAGCTCCATCCAGGGTGGCAGCTTCGTAGACCTCATCACTGATGGACTGCATGCCCGACATCATCAACAGCATGAAGAAGCCAACGGTCTTCCAGATGGTCAAGGTGATGACCACGATGACGCCGGGGATAAATTCACTCAGCCAGGCCGACTGGTTGACATTAATCCCCACAGCCAACAAGACCGCTTTGACCGCTCCGGTTCTGTCATCGACCATCCAATACCAAAGGAAGGCAGACGAACCGAACCCCATGACGTATGGCATCAGGTAAATAATCCTGAACAGCGCGGAACCTTTACTTTGTCGACGGACAAGGGAAGCCATCAGCAGAGCAAGCGCCACCACTAGCGGCGTCTGTACGAGGGCATAGCCGAGTGAGAAGACCACCGCGTGGCGGAAGACGGGATCGGCAAACGCCGTTGAAAAGTTCCCCATCCCCACGAAGGTTGGATCTCCCAGCAAGGGCCAGTCATGAAGCGACATCCAAACCATCAGCAAGGTGGGAATCCCGAAGAAAATTCCGGTGTAGACCAGCACGGGCGCCACCATCAGCAGCCCGAACACGGAATCTTGGCGACTCAGGGAACGCGCCTTGCGAGGGTGTCTCATAGAGGTGTGAGGTTTGGGAATCACGGCAGGTGCGCCGAGGGCCATAGGGACCACATCCTTTGCGGGCTGTACCGATAGCACAGCCGATCTCGGTTTCTTGGGGTCGCAGGCGTTACTCGCCGGCGATACCTTCGGCACTGGTCTGTGCAGACTCCTGAGCAGCCTCGATATCAGCGCCCGTGAAGATGGCCTCGTTCAGCGTCATCATGGGGCTGGTGGCATCCATGTAAATGGCGTTCTGGTCCACGTTTTGGGGTGTCTGCCCTGTGGCTACGGCGTCGGCAAAGGCCTGATAGCGCTCATCAATGGGCACCATGAGCTCTTCGATGAGGTCCATGCGCGAAGGCATGACGTTGTAGTCCACCATGATCTCGACGGCATCTTCACCGGTGATCCATTCGATAAAGTCGAAAGCCGCCTCTGGGTAGTCTGAGTCAGCGGGGACAGTAATGGAATCTCCCCCAATGAAAGACACGGGATCTTCACCATTTCGACCGGGCATCCCCGCGACTCCGAAGTCGATGTCAACTTCATCGGTCAGCAGTTGAGAGATATTCCACGAACCCAGCATCGTCATCCCGAGGTCACCCGCACCGAACCCACCGCCGTAATTCGTCCCGGAGTCTGTTTGTGCACCGTTGGGCATGACACCGTCATCCCATAGTTCTTGGAGAAACTCATAGGTTTCGGTGACTACAGGATCATCGAGGGTAGGCCTGGTGGCCTCATCTTCTCCTTCCATGACATCTCCTCCAGATGCCCAGATGAACGGGAAGATGTGGAACGTCATACACCCACCACAGGCACCGGAGACATAAAATCCATTGACATCATCACTGAGATCTGAAATCGCATTTGCAGCATCAGCGAATTCGTTCCAATCTGCTGGCGGAGCTTCAGGATCGAGACCAGCTTCTTCAAACAGGTCTTTATTCCAGTAGAGCATCGAAACATCGAGATAGAACGGGACGCCATACACCTCGTCATCCCATGTGCCAGCCTCCAACATAGAAGGGGCGAGCTCTTCCGAATAGTCGAGGCCTTGGATCTGCTCCGTGAGGGGATCTAAAGTGCCAGTAGAGGCGAAATACGGCATGTACGCCACATCCACCAAAGCAATATCGGGACCATCTCCCGTCGCAGCCGCAGTACCGAAGTTCTGGACAAATTGCTCCTGAGGAATGAACGTCGCTTCGATCGCGATGCCGGTTTCGTCCTCGTACGCCTCGATGAGCGCCTCAAGGAATGCCTGATCCTCGGCTACCCCACGAGCCCACAGGGTCATCGACTCTGGAGTTTCCTCGTCACCTCCATCACCGCAGGCTGTGAGGAGCAGCAATCCGGCTGCGCTGATTGAAGCAAAAATGTTCCTAGGGGTTCTCATCTGAGTCTCCTTTTGAGGGGTGCGAGAGGTGTTATTGGACAGTAGGGGGGTGGCGTTCTGCTACGGGCAACCAGACCCGCATGGAGTCCGGCTCCCCGTTACCCCAGCTGGCGTAGGGACGAAGGATGACCTCACCTGTCCCGACCACGGGGTTGTCGTTGCTGTACTCGTAGTAGAGGGGAATGTTGTCAGCGGTTTCAACGCGAACATAGGCCTGGCTTCTCAGACGGGGCCCTAGCGCAGCAGACACCGGTCCCAGTTCAGCTTTGTCGTGCTCAAGAATGCGGGTTCCGGCTCTGAAGAGCGCAGCGTCTATCGGAGAAATGTTGTCCCTTTGCTCGGCGCAGTAAACGACAGGCCCACGTACCACAGCGGTTGCACCGCGAACGGCATCGATCTCAGGATGACCCACGACTAGTTTCGGCTCCAGGGGTAAATCCAGCTGGAGAAGATTCCCATCCGTGAGGGCCCCCTCTAAGCGCACCCATCCAGATTCGACAACAATGTCCGTCGCGATGCCATTACGGCGCAAACGGACTTCTGAAATGTCTGCCCACTGCGGAATACGCAACTTCAGGTCTCGGGAACTCTCGCCTGTCACCGTAATACTGACCTCTCCCGCCGCGGGATAATCCGTCACCATCTCCAGGGTGACACCCTCGAAAGCAAGCTGAGCGGTTGCGTAGGTCGTTACTGCGATATCTTCCTCGGACGTAGAGGCGAGATAACTGTCAATCGAGCTAAAGGTCCGTGTCACATTAGGTGGGCAACAAGCGCAGGAGAACCAGGGAAGGCGATTGCCTGCTGACTCTTGCTGTGAGGCACCGTGATCCCGGCGGCGTTGCAGGGGGTTGCTGTAGAAGAAGTGAGTGCCGTCGTCGGAAACCCCGGCCGAGACCACGTTATAAAGGCACCGCTCATACTCATCGAGATATCCGGGCTCACCGGTGGCTAAGTGCATTCGCCAGGCCCAATGCATAAGAGCGATACCAGCACAGGTTTCGGCGTATGCTCGCTCACTAGGCAGCTCGTACGCATCACCGAAGGCTTCGTCCCGGTGACGGGAACCAGTGCCTCCTGTGATGTACATCCGGTACCGCGTCATGTCGTTCCACTGAGCTTTCATGACGTCAAGGAGTTCAGTGTCGCCGGTTTCCAGGTATAAATCAGTGACACCGGCGTTCAGGTAAAGGGCCCGCACCGCGTGACCACGCATGATACGGGTCTCTCGCACGCCCATATCGTCTTGGTAGTACTGCGGCCCGAACATGCCCTCACCAATGAATCCATTGCCCCGACGCTCGATAAACCGTTGCGCCAGATCCAGGTACTTGGAATCCCCGGTCTCCCGGTAGAGCTCAATCATCGCTGTTTCGATCTCGGGATGGCCACAGGTGGCAGGGGAGTCCCCGCCGAAACGATCAACGACCAAATCCGCGAATCTCCGGCCGATTTCCAACAGAGCCTGATCGCCTATCGACCGATGAGCCGCAATGCCAGCCTGGAGAAGGTGCCCTAGGCAATAAAGTTCATGCCCATTCGTGAGATCACTCCAAGGCTCCTGCTCTCGGTCTGCTCGTTGAAAGTTGGTGTTGATATAGCCATCAGGCTGCTGAACTCGTCCTACCAGCTCAACTGTTCGCTCGAACCACTCTCGGATGACGGGGTTTTCTCCGAAGCTCAGGGACCAGGCAGCGCCCTCCAATGTTTTATAGACATCGGAATCCTGGAAGGGCAACCCCCTAAACGACGCCGGACTCTCACCGAGTAGCCGGCGGAAATTATCCATGGTTCCTGAGATTTCCAACTGCTCGAAGGCATGCGGGAGAGTGGCAGAGATATTCCTCTGCACCCATTTCTTGTAGATCCCTCCAGTAACAACTACCGCTGCTTTGTCCAGCGGACGCCTTCGTGCATACGGCCCCGGAACAAGGGGCCCAGATCCTTCGGTCACAGATTCCTCCTCAAGTGGTGCAATGTCACATAGCCTAGAGGGCTAAACGTATCGATTCCATGTGTTGCAAGTTACATTTACGTTACGAAATCTGGAATGCCCCCGGTGTTAGGTCCAGTTCTTATGTGAGCTGCGGGGGTTGATCTTCTCTTGTGTGGCGGCAGGCTGCGGCGTAGGCCGCTGGGGGTTGGTAGCCCAGTGAGGAGTGCCGCCGGTGGTGATTGTAGTCATACTTCTGTCCCGCGTCAAGTAGTTGGCAGGATTTCCTTGGTTTTGAATGTCGGGGTGGTGGGGTCGGCCAGGCCCAGGTGCACCTCCTTGGGCCGGTTCCATGAGATGGCCTCGTGGGGCCGGAGCTCGTTGTACTCGATCCGGTAGTCCTCGGCCCGCTCGGCGAGCACGATCGCGTCGTCGATCTCGTCCAGGTAGAGCCGTTCGTACTTCAG
>NZ_ATXP01000018.1 GCF_000421745.1 Nesterenkonia alba DSM 19423 | reverse complement strand
GACTTCTTCCACACCCTGGCTTCCAGGTGTGCCTCGCCCAAGGCCTGGGTCAGCTCGGCGACCTCGGCCTCCAGCTGTTCCTCTCGGGAGGATGGTCCGGACCTGCCGGCCACCAGGGCGGTCTTGCCGGCTTCCAGGAACTCGGCCTTCCACCGTCCGATGGACTGCTCACTGACTTTCTCCTTGCGTGCCACTTCGGCGATGGACATCTCGCCGGCCAGCACGCTCAGCACTATCCGGGTCTTCTTCTCCGCCGGAATCGAGGGTGGTCTACCCATGACTGACTCTCCTTCAGGACCTACATAACGGCCCTGCCACTAAGTCTGACGCGCGACATAGACGAGTCATATGGAGACCACATCGACAGCAACGGTTCCACAACAAATACAGGTCGTGAGAACACTGTTGACTTTGCTGGTGGCTTTGGACTGGTAGCAAACAACCAGAGACACTACTTCGATTACACAGTTCCTACCGTGAGAACTGGTGGGGACATTGTTTCAGCTACTCCCGTGCAGACAGTGATTGAGCGCTGGGAACACGGTGGTCTTGGTGTTGACCCTAATGGCGACGGTGGCGTCTTCTCCGCTCGCGCACACAGCGAGAACGGTAACGAGATTGACCTGTTCCGTGGGAATGACGAGATCAATGTTCGCTGGGACGGAACCTACACTCCTGGCAGCAATGAGACCATCACTGTGATCGATGACGTAGAGAACGTATTCTCCTACGCTGCAGACTGGGCAACACCTTCTTCCAACCCTGAAGTAGTCCACGTTTCCTGGAACTATGAGCTCGAGTTCGCAAGCACTGTCCCAAGCATGGTGAGACCAGGTGGTAACACTGGTGCTTCTAATGGTGAGTCTTACTTAGGTGGCACTGAGACTGTTACAGACACTACTTACTCCCGCTGCTTCTACAACGCGGCACCTGGTGTAGGACAAGGTGGAGCAACCTCGGATGTACCTCGTGAGTTCAACGGCGTCTTTGAGAACGCTGGAACCTCCCTACCAGTATTTGAGGGAGACATGTTTGCAGGTGACGTTGCTGAGGTTGGGTTCTTGAGGAACGCGAGAGGGAACTGATCGAGGACGGTGACGAGTGATGCAGAGATATACCAACAAGTCAGCAGTCGTGGATGCTGAAGATGCATTCGGCCCTGGCGAGGAAACGTTCTGCTGGATCGTGACTCTGATCCTCTCGATTGGTACTCCGACCTATTTCGCTTGGAGCTGGAGCAATGACCTGGGAGTGAACTTCTGGATCACGCTGCTAGTCGTCATGGTTCCTGTGATCCTCATTGCGGCCACGTTCCTTGTTCTTGTCGCGCGGATGGGTGCAGGAGGTAGGAGCTGATGCTTGATTTCAAAGAGTTCGCAGCTGCTGACAATCCACATTTTGGTCAGAAGGAGCACAAGCGTCCTGGCACTATCGCGGATCGCAGCAACAGACGCGAGAACGAGGATCTTGCTGAGTACGCACAGAGACGAGCTGCTCGCTTTGACGGAGAGGAGAACAAGGACAGCTAAGAGTCCACATATGTAGACGAATTGACCTGTAACCAACTGTTCTTCTGCTAACTCTTGTTAACATGCATCCGATTTTGAAGATTTAGCACGTTCTGTGTCGCTGCTTGTTAGAAACTCTTGTAGTGGTTCAGATAATGGACGTCCATTGGTTTCGGCAGATCACGTGACTGCCCGGATTAATCCCATTAAGTTCCACGCTAACGTTACAACAGGATCACATAGGTACAGAACTAATACAGGGGTACAAGAACAGATGACAGCAGATAACACAGGGAACAAGACAAACCACTCCCCTACTTCACGCGCAGCTCGTCAGAAGAGCATCTCAAGCCGTAGACCGCTATCTGTAGGGGCAACATTCCTACTACCAGCAATAGCACTGGGAACGCTCACATCAAGTGGCACACTCGCAAACCACAGCTTTGAGACAGAAGAAAGATGGGATGACAGCGAAGCTCCTGGTTTGACAATCAACACCGCCGTTCATGACGACGATGAGCCGGAAGACCCAACCGATCCCCCGGAAGATCCTGAAGACCCAGAAGAGGACGAACCCGAGGAACCGGAGGACGAGGAAGAGCCTCCTACGGATGACCCTGAAGAGCCTCTGCCACCGTGTGAGGTTTACTGGACTTCAGACAACACACCTGTTTACAGCTTTGACGAGACAACTACTGCTTACCTTGCTGATACTTACGGTTGGGAAGGGCAACACGGTTTTGTCAGTGACTCCGGTTCAGCTGGTATCGAGACCACAACAGAAGGTGTGAGCATATACAGCCCGATTGACACGATTACCAATGATCGCCTTGGGTTCAGTATTGACATTCCAGAGGACTGGGTTGAAGCAACAACTGTGCGAGTAACACCTAACGTAACTCGAGTTGCTGGATACGAGACTTACAGCATTGAAGACTGGAGCAACGTCGAGTTTGCTTACCCACAAGAAGCTGCAGAGCAACAACTTGAGAGGCTACCGAGCCGTGTAATCGACGTTCGCTATGACGAAGCAGGCAACGTTGCTGAAACCATTGTGCGTCAATATGCGAACAGGGAAGAAGGACTACGACCTGAAGGCAGAGACTATGAACCACTCCAAGAGATAACACGCTTTGATGGTGACTGGAGCAACAACTTTGCACGTTACACATACTTTGTAGACGGAGAAGAAGTAGACCAAAACGTTCGTTCTTACTCCCCTGACGACTTGGTTGAGATGTCAGACAGTACAGAAGGACTTGAAGACGGCTTCGTTCGCTACCGTGCTCCATACGGTGACTCTTACGGAGAAGGCAGTATTCTTGGTATCGGTGATTTCGGTGGGACTACAACATTTGAAGTTGAAGCAGGAGAACGTCTCGACGTTGAAGTAGAAGCAACACCACAGAATGCTGGCCTGCAAGAGTTCCTACAAGTCACCAGACACGGTTTGGACATCAGTGTTACCAACGACTGTGTTGAGTTCGAAGCAGCAGACAGCATGGACCAGCTCGTTGCAGACCTGATTGACAACATTGACGGTGTAGACACTCCAGACGAGCTACGCGCTTACCACGTCAACAGGCTTGAAGAACTACACGAATACACACTTGGCTATGACATGGCTCGCACCCTGTTCCGCTATGAAGCCCGAGAGCAGAGCGACCTATACGAGACAGTTGGTCACAGGCTTTACCTAACTCAGTTCCTCTTTGAAGGAGACACTGAGCATGAGCTGCTCAACTCCCCGAGCGTCAACGACCGCACTGGTGAATACCCATCTGATTGGGACAACGACGAGATTGCCTTGTTTGAAGTGGAGCGTCACGGCTTCAGCACCAGAGACGAACTAACAGACTACTTGCAGGCAGACGCTGCACAAGTGCTTTCAGACGCCCCACAAGGGCTTCTGAGGGACGAACTCATTGACTACTACTACAACTCCTACACGGACGGTATCTGGGTTCCTGCAGGGGCTGTTGGCAGTGTTAGTGGGGACTATCTTGAGGTTGCTGACTTGCGAGGATTCCTTGCTGACGAGATCGAATGGAGCGAGTTCATCTCCGAGGACGATGCAGCTGTAAACGCGACTATCGAGCACCTACTCGACTCCTACGGCGGTGCTTCCCACGCTGACAGCACTGACTCAATGATCGACTATCACTTCGAGCGCTACACAGCTTCCCTTGAATACCACTTAGGGTTTGAAGGCGATGCTTACACAGCTCTTATTGCTGAGATCAAGCAGCACGTTGACAACAACACTCACTTGACCGATGGCGAGACGCTCTCTGAAGAAGAGATCATGGCTTACCTTGACTGGGCATTCACTCGTGAGGGAGAGAGCCTGCCAACACTTGAAGAAAACGCAGCAAACTACGCTGGTGACGCTCTTGAGTTTGAAGGTGAGCACAGATACGACACTGACCGTGCTGGGGCTTTAGAAACGCACACAGAGGCTTTCGATAACTGGTTGCGCAGCCTACCGACGAACACTCTGCCGTCTGAGATTACAGAGGACGAAGCAAGAGACTGGATCGTCAACTACGCGATTGACTTTGAGGAAGCATTTGGCGAGAACCCATACGACTGGGCTGACGGTCAATGGATCCCAAGCATCACGAACCTTGTAGACGAGCTTTATGCGGAAATCGATCCGAACGAGCACCTACAGGTCTACTTAGAAGAGAACCCGGAACTCTGGAACACACAAATGTTCTTGAACATGGAAGCTGAGCGTCTCGACACTGATCGCGATGGTGTCAACCAATACTACGCTTACGCAGCTCACGAGTATGCACGCCAGAACAACTGGACTACAGCTGCTATCGAGGAAGCACCACGACAGGTCATCGCTGCAGAGACTGCCGAATACTACCCAGACTTCGATGTAAGCCAGATCAACGCTTTTGACGTTGTGAACGGTGAAGAGAACTGGTACTCCGACTACAACCCACGCACCTGGGACTTGGAGATGCTACAAGCCGAGCTAATGGCAACAGGTGGTTACTTAGACCTTGAAGAGCTGTTGGAAGGCGAGAACGACCGTCGAGCAGAGCTTGGTGACGATGGTAGGAGCCAGACAGGTGCCTACTACGAGGACGTTGCTCAGAGTGGTCGTGTTCTTGAGATTGGCAACTCGCAGATCAATGTTTCCAGCTGGAGAGCATACATCGAGTGGTTGGATGAAGGACGTGTGATTGAGGGACCAGAGGATCCTGAGAACTGGGATCTGGACGACCTTGCTGACCGCATCGAGTATGTGGCCGAGGTTGAAGACGGACGTGCTTACATTGTAACTGTGGTGGAGAGTGATCTTGAAGCAAACCGTGTATACAACGCGCAACAACGCTCCATCGTCTACTTGATGGATGAATACGACGCTCCGGAAGCTCTTGCTATTGAGTTCCTCGAGTCACTGGACGTTGATGGTTTCAGAACCCAGGATCTTGACCTATGGGCAACTATTGATCGCTTCAACTGGGTTGAGAACCGTCACGGTCAGTCACCTATTCACGGTTTGAGTGACGCACTGAACCTCCAAGACTGGGACGACTTTGAAAACTCAAGTCGTATTGACCGCGATCTTGCTGAGCAAGCAGAACGCTTCAATCTGTTGATCGAACGCGACTATGACGGTGACTTCGAGGCTTGGGCAGCCGATGCTCAGAGCACACTCGATGCTTACTTTGAAGTCGGACACGTTACTGACGCACAGTTTGCAGCTTGGTTAGCTCCGTTGATCGAGGCAGGACTTGAGGTTCCAGCAAACGAGGATGGTCAGCCACTCATTTCAGTTGAGTTACTGAACAACTTGATTGAGCTTGGTATTGACCTCGGAGTTGGCAGCAGTGGTAACAACATGGTTGCTAACTGACAGCACGCTAACAGCATGGTTTGAAGCCACGCTTGTTAGAAACAATAGGGAGCCTGGTTTTTCAGTTGAGAGACCGAGAGGCCAGGCCCCTTAACGGGACACACGCATACAACAGGATCACATTGGTACAGCGCTAACAGGAGTACAGAACGAATGACAGTAGAAGGATTAGAACACAAGAAGCTCAGCCGAGCTATTACAGCGGGGGCACTGGCTAGTGTTTTTATGCTAACAAGCGCAGCTGCAGCATCAGCGTCCACAAGTGGCAATGAACCCACTGAAGAAGGACTACAAGAGATGCTGGATGCTCTTGAAGAGGATGGCACACCTGAGCCGGAACAAGGTGCAAGCTCAATCACAGCAGAGGAAGTAGAAGCGCTTCGTGAGGCTGGGATCCCAGAATCAGACGCATCCTCCATCAGCTGGCAAGAAGTAGAAGCACTTAGAGAGCTTGAGCAGGATTTCTCAACTATTACTCCTGAACAGTTCGAGGAAGTAAGACAACAAGCTTCCAGCAGTGTTCCTGTTGAGAACTATCAAGAAGCAGAAACAGACCACATTCACATTGAGAGTGAACAAACAACTTACCCACTGGCTCCAGGTGAGACAGCATACTGGTTCGTTGACGTCAGTTCGCTAACAGGTGAGGAAGCAACTGCTTACACAGACCTTAATGTAAACGGTTCCTTTGAAGCACAGATCAACGTGTACGAGGAGAACGCTGGCGAGGTTATCTACTCGGAGTCCAACGCAAACATTTTTGACACTGTTGTGCTTGACGAGTTTGAGCTAACAGAAGGTGTCAACTATGTGATCTCTGTCACTGCTGCTGACGATGCCCCACAGAGGGAACAAATCAATCTTGAATTGATCGTGTCAGCGATGGGTGAGTCAACACCGATCACACCGGAACCTCCTACAACAGAGGAGCCACCAACAGATGATCCAACTGATCCTCCTACTGACATCTCCACTCCCCCAGAGCCAGAGGATCCTGAGACTCCAGAGCGACCAGATCGTCCGGTACCACCAGAACTTGAGCACCCTGAGCGTGAAGACCCAGTAGTTCCTGAGTCAGAGCGCGATGATCCAACAGTGACTCCAGAAGAAGACGACACTATCGAGATCCCAACAGGTTATGCACCTGAAGGGCCAGTGCTATGGGGCTTCATCTTTGCTGGTGTAGCTGGTTTGGCAGCTATCGGTGTCGGAGCTTACAGACTACTTAGAAACAAGAAAGCAGCTGCAGCAGCTTCCACAATCGCTGGGGGTGGCAACAAATGACATACACAAGAGAACTTGACGTACTTGACCAGGACTTTGATCGCAGCCTTGACCTCGCTGAAGGTGAGGCACACGAAGAACCTGTAAACAAAGAGTCCACAAATGTAGACACCAAACCTAACCGCAAGAAGATTGCTCTTGCTGGGTTGGTCGGAGCTGGCGCTGTTGCCGGTGTTGCAGCATCTATCTTCTTTGTTGGAGGAACAGGCGCTGACTGGTCCGATGAGGAGTCCACAGGCGGTTCCTTCTCTACTGGTGACTTTGAGATCGAGATCAGCACTGACGGCGGCGAGAGCTGGCAGGACGGCACAGACCTTGAGAACAATGCAGGGCTAACGCTTGCAGACCTTCCAGAGGACTTCGCTTTTGAGGCTGGCGACACAGCACAGACTGTCTTCTATGTGAGAGCAGCAGAGCCGACCACACATGATGGCGTGATCGATGCTGCCGAGGTTGAGCACTTGTTCTCCATTGACGACGAGATCGATGGCGAGTTCAGCTGGACCATCATTGAGCGCGATTCGGAGGACTTCCGTTTGAGTGGTGTTATCTCTGAGGACGAGGACGCTGCCGTTGAGGAACGTGAGGGAACTGTTGTTCTCCCTGCAGACCAGACACCAGTTGTGTTCGGTTTGGCAGTAGAGGCACATGACACTCTTCCAGAGTCAGAGGAAGCCTACGAGTTGTCCGCAGCGTGGAACTTGACTGCATTTGTAGACGAGAACAGCACTCACGAGGACAACAACATTGATTTCTCAGCTGACGCAGGTGAGGACGATGACGCTTGAGGATCGTTTGACAGCTGAGCAGGTTGAACTGTTGAGAAACTTCCTCAGAGACAACAAGGAAGACATACAAGAATTGTTTGCAGAGGATGCAGACGAGGAAAAATAAGATACGGAACTAAACAGGAGTATAGGAACAGATGAAAACAGAGAAAGGGGCGAACACAAGCTCACAGAACGCTTCTAAAGCGCAAACAAGTAAGAGACGTAAGAAACTAGCAGCTGCATCCGTTGCAGGCGTTGCTGGGCTATCACTTATCGGCGGCGGAACCCTTGCAGCATGGAATGATGCCGAGAGAGCACAGGTAGACATTGAGGCTGGTGCTTTTGGTCTTGAGATTGCGACCAGTGCTGACGAGGATGGCAACCTTGAGTGGCTATCAGGTACAACACCTGGTTCCACAGCAACCATTGACTTGAGCACATTCATTGAGGACAGCGTTGGTGGAAGTGCTTGGCGACCATGTGACATGGTGACAACAAATGTTTTCTTGAGAGCTTCAGAGGAGACAACCTATAACGGTGTTATTGAGGCTGAGGCTATCGCTGAGCAGGTCAACGGTCAATTTAACGAGGACATCGCTTACTACATCGGTAACGAGCATATTGCTATTAACAATGACGGCGCTGTTGGTGAGGTAGATGTTCCTGCTGACGGTGAGCCTATCGTTCTGGATGCTCAGTTCTTGCTTAACAACACTGACAACGAGTCACAGGATCGTTCTTACGAGGGTCTTTGGACTTTCAATGCTGAGCTTGCTGATAGGGACTATGAGGGAGCGCCGCTGCTGAATGAAGGCGGTGGTGTTTCTGTTGACTGGAGCGCCATCAACCTAGAGAGCACTATCCTGACAAACCAGGAGTACAGAGACAACGGTGGTGGGAACTTCCTTGTTTTCGAGGGGCAGGATGAAGATGGATCAATCTGGGCATACGATCCGATAGCAGGCGATGTGATTCTCGGAGATCCGCCGCACGCTGAGAGCGATCTACTTGAGCACTTGGACCATGATGACTTAGAAGAACGGGGTGTTCTTACTGTTTCCGAGGGAATCGACTACACCTCACACATTGACCAGGCAGCTTGCTTGGGTGGAGCGGATGGCCCTGGTGAGCCAGAACCTGGTGAGCCTGGAGCACCTACCGAGGAAGTTATTGTTGAGTACGAATCCGACTCTGTTATCTTCAATGTAGGCGATCAAACCGGAACTGCTTCTTCTTTGAGCATATACATCGGTGACAGTGCTTCTACAGTCAACATAGCTGGTCGTATTGAACCAGACGAAGACCTCGTGCTTCTTCCTGGTAGTGGATATACGATTGACGCTGACGGAGTCGGGCACTTTGAGGGAACTGACATGGAAGCAGGAGTTTCTACTATCAACTTTGCTTCCGCTGATGGTGTAGAGATTACGCCTGATACTCACGGAAGCGTTGGTTTCGACATTGTCTTCACATCTGGTCACGGCGTTTGGCAGTCAGGTTCCTTGAGCGACACATGGAGATCGCCACTCTTCCATTTTGAGTGATCTGATTCGAGTCACAGCTCGTTAGAAACATAGGGGAGCTTGGTTTTCAGTTGAGAGACCGGAGACCAGGCTCCCTTTCACATTGAGAGCAAAGTGTCTACAGCGGCCCTACCGGACGGCAGACTTCCGCAGACGAAGTCGCGGTGGACAAATAACAGGACCGACAGAGCCTTCAGAAGGGAGGCAGAGTAGCAAACAGGAGTACAGAAACAAGATGACAGCAGAGGACACAACGGATGTAGACAAGGCAGGCACAGACCACTCCCCCGTTAAGAGGTCGAGACCCAAGACACGGAATATGAGAATAACTCATTCCCAAGTAGTGCTGAGATAACAGTTCGCTCTGAAACCACTGGTGGAAACAATATGGTTTTGAACGACTGACCTGCTCGCAGTTGCTCGCCTGCGTTAACAAAGTGAGCTGCTGTTTCCCTCGATCCTGTTGGAGCAGAGAAGAGCCCCCGTTGCACGGCGTAGCGGGGGTTTTTCGTGATCTCACCCTCCCTGACAAGTGCCCACATACAAACTCCGACAGTCTCTTTGTCAACATATGTAGACATTAATTCACGGAAACGATGATATTTCGTCACAGAGCTTGTTAGATAAATAAATACGATGTTAAACAACGTCAACACTTGTCAGCATCACCTAACGGTGAACCACCTGCATTCCAGTAGGGATGCTCACAGAGAACACAGGAGAGCACAGCACATATGTTTACAAGAGAACACAAAGTTATAGGATTAGACCTAGACAACACATACACAGACTTCACAGGCGGTTTGCGAAACTTCATCGCCCACAGTGACAACCTCGACGTTCGCACAGCACTCACAACACTGCCAACACCAGACGGCTATGACTGCGCCAACTGGGACTTCACTGACAGCAGCTTCAAAACCTTCGTGGATGCATTCAAGGCAGCAGAGAAGCAAGGCATCTACTCAAAGCTCGCTCCACTCCCCCACGCTCAACAAGCTTGCTACTACTTAGTCAACGCTGGCTACAGGTTCGTTGCAATCACAGCTCGCAAGGAACAACACCGTAAGCACACAGAACAGTGGGTACAAGAACACGCACCGTTTGTTGATGGCGTGATTCACAGCGATGACAAAGCTTCCTGGTTCACTGGCAACGGTGGGTTCATTGATCTGTTCATCGATGACAGCCCTGCACAGATCGCAGACTTCAGAGAACAAGATGTTCCGCACATTATCTTCAACCAGCTGTATAACGAGGACTTTATTGTTAACGGTTCAACACTGGATCGCATCGTGAGCTGGAAACACGCGCCACTCGCAGTCAGGTCAGCATTTGATTTCGATGTTCGAGTTAAGGATCTCGCAGCTTAATTGTAACGACATGGTAACGATCAGCACTGATTGCGGTTTTTGGACTCACTGCTGGTTAGACACAAATACATAGCCACTCATACAGAACAAACACAGGGGTACAGAACAGATGCAGAAAGGAACAGACGACAAGAAGTACACGATCCTATTCATAGATACAGAGACAACAGGTATAGATGCCAACAAGCATGCTCTGCTTGAGGTGGCAGCGATCCTCACGGATACGCAGGGGACCGAGATCAGTAGATTCGAGAGAGTTGTCCACTACTCCCCTGCTGAGTTAGATCATATTTTCAGTCTCATGGATAACAAGTGCATTCAGATGCACAACAACAGTGGACTACTGCGGGAGCTGGTTAAGCAAGCAGATGTAGACAGCGGTCTTCAAAGTGTTGACACACAGTTTGCTAACTGGATCCAGGCGCAGACAGGTGGGAGCCGACCTTACCTGGGTGGGAACAACACTGCGTTCGATAGGAGCTTCCTTGAAAAGTATCTGCCTGCTGCTAACGAGTGCACACATTTCCGCACAGTGGACGTGACCTCAATCTGGTTGTTTGCAGAAGCAGCCAGTGTGCCATCACCGCACAACAAGGCGAACTACACGCACCGTGCTATGGACGACATTGAAGAGTGCGTCAACGCATACCGCACATACTTGCAGACCATGAAAGCAGGACAGGAAGCCGCTGAGGCAGTCCAAGCTCCTGCACCACAGAAGCAAACACGGTTCACGTTTCACCTGTCCTCAGAGGAAGCCCTTGAGAACTTGAAGACTGCACTTAACGGTGAAGCACCCAGAGAGCTAACTGGAGCCGGTGTGAGATGAGCACCGCTGTAAGGCCACAGGAGCCATTGTCAGCCGTTGACAGATACAGAGAGCTAGTAATCCTCCCACACGGGAAGGAACAGCGACACAACGCCGCCCTGGAGGATGCTCTACGAGGACGAGACTCAAGCCTCAATCTCCCAAGCACAGAGAAACTGTATTCACTTGAGCGCATCTATCTGCGCAAGCTAACTGACTTGTATTGGTTTAACGAGCTCACTCCGGCAACACCAGTAGACAGTCAACTCATCGTGAACACATGGAACCTTGAGTCATATGAGGACAGTATGGACATCTATCTGTCCACGGTCATTGAGCGCTTGGTCGTGCTGCTCACCGAGTACAGGACAGCCGTTGTGGACATCAATACAGGAACAGAGTTTAGGCCAGAAGACAGTGGACTCATTGAAGCACTGAGCACAGACCTCCCGCTGGACTGGAAGCTTGACTTGATAGCCAGCATGCGACCGGAGAAGCAAACAGCCGCACAACAGCAGACAAACAGGATACAAAACTAACAGGGGTACAAGAACAAGATGAAAACAGCATTAACAGTAACAAGGAAGATTATAGACAAGATAGCAAGTGCACTCTTATGGGTGCTCGCCATACTCGGGATCAGCGCCATCGGAGCAATCGGCGTAGCTGCCTACTACGACGCAGAAGTTGTCTTATTCAGCACAGGGTCTATGGAGCCAACCATTCAAACAGGTGCAGCTGCCATAGCGATCCCACAGGATAACGAGGATATTGAGGTCGGAGACATCATGCTCTTCGATCCAGGACGTAACGCCGACAGGATCACTCACCGTGTTATCGACGTGAACAACCCGGAGACTATCGAACAGGTAATTGAGAACCAATACGATTATTGGACCTGGGAGGGTGAAGCTGACTGGTACTACGACATCACACGTGGGCACTTGGGTGAAAGCACGCTGGTTCAAGAGTTCGAGATCGTGGAACACAGCGATATCGAGGATGGCACTGTAACGGTTGCTGAAATGCAGGGGGATGCGAACGATCTGCCAGATGCTCGCCCATACCTATTCACTGAGGATAACGGCTTAAAGATCCTCTGGAACGTTCCCTATGTGGCACCTGCGATTGCTTGGCTGCAACAGTACTCAATCTGGTTATTTGGTCTACTCGGTGCACTGCTCACATGGGCTCTCTGGCCAAAGGACGAGGACGAGATCGCTGAGAACGACAGCAAGCAAGATGACAGCACTGGCGAACCAGAGGACAAGGAAGCAGCTGCTGACTCTGAGAACAGTGACGATGCAGAGCAGGAACCTGCAACAGAGGATGCAGATGTCAGCAGAGTTCTCTTGACTGATGTCGATGCTGCTATCGAGGAGAACCGCGAGAGCTGAGCAGTCACTGAAAAACTTCAGAAGACTTTTCTCGCGAGCATGTGGGCAGGATTAACAGCTGAGAGCACTGGGGAGCGATCTTCAGTGCTTTTTCTGTGTCAATGCTTGTTAGATAAATAAACACGATGTTAGATAAAGCAACAACAGCCAACATTGTCAACAAAACAAACACACAAGAGGTACAAGAACGATGATTTTCAGAAGAAAAGCAACTTCCGCTGCCGGAGGCGCGGTCAAGCAACTAACGACTACAACAGCTATCGCACTATTAGCACTCACAGGATGCGCAGAAAACAGTGTAGATGCAGAAGCACACGACACAACACCAGTAAGCACGTTAGAGGTTCCAGCAAGCAATACACAGATAACAGAACCAGTCACTGTTGACACTGATGTACAACCAAGCATTGACCTACCAGTATTCAGCACAGAGAAGTTCGCACCTGAAGTAATTGAGGAAGGACTTGAAAACGACGCCAGCATTGAGGAACTACGTGAGCTGCAAGAAGCACATGAGATAGCAGAGATTGAGCGTCGCGTTCAAGAACTCAACGAACAACGCGAACAAGAGCGACTCGAGGAAGAGCGTAAGGCACAAGAGGAAGCAGAACGTAAGGCTGCCGAGGAAGAGGCACAAAGACAAGCCGAAGCTGCAGCAGAGGAAGAAGCTCAAGCTAACAGTGGTAGCAATAACGGTTCCGGTTCAAGCTCCGGAGGATCCTCCAGCAACGGTGGCAACAGCAACTCAGGAGGCTCCAGCTCCAACAGTGGATCCAGTGGAACAGCCGAGGATGCTGCTCCTATCAGTCTTGAAGGCAAGAGCAACCAACAGATAGCAGACGAAGTAGCAGCCAGACATGGTTGTGGTGACTTCCAAATTGTTTTCAGAAACCAAGACCAGAGCGGAAACATTGTCTGGTATGAGGGTGGAGCACCAAAGATCGAACCATACATCTACTTGAGAAATGATATGGATGCTTACCAGACAGCATATGTAACTGCTCACGAGTGTGCGCACATTCGTCAATGGCAAGCATATGACGGGCACGTTGAGGAACTCTACGACGATGCCAACGCTGTTTACGGTGCTTTGAGAGCGGACTATCCAAGAAACGTCCCAGGTAAGTGGCACGGTCTGGAACAGAACGCAGACTGCATCGCCCAAAGCTGGGGGTACAGAACAGGCGGGTATGCCTATTACACAACCAACTGTGATGGAGCACGTGGAACAGCTGCAGACCAGATCAGCAATGGCAACAGGATCGGTTGAGAGCAGCTGACGACAGGAGATCGCTGAGTCGCGCGATATTTAGGCAGGACTGGAGGTGAGACGGAAGTGACGACATACAGATCGGATACAGAGCAGACAAGAGAGCAGCAGCCCTACGGGACTGCAGACCTGCATACGCAAGCGGATGCCGACGACGATCAGATCAATGACAACAGCAAGAACGCAAGTGACTCCCCGTTCCTCCGCATCCTCTGGTGGTTCAACCTCATCGCGGTCCCCCTGTCAGCAATCATCTTCATAGTTTCCTTGACTGCTTATGTGAGCGCTCAGAACGAACGAGAAGCCCTCGAACAAGAACGCGAGGAAGCACAACTTGCTCGTGAACAAGAGTTAGCCGCACAAGCAGACCTGATAGCTGAGTTAACAGAAGAAGAGCACCCGCTACGGGAGGATGCAGAACGGTTCCGGGACCGAGTGCCTGGATGCGAGGACACACGCATTGTCTTCACTGATCCTCAAGAGAACAACCTCTCCCCCGACATTGCAGCAGAAGGACGCTACGACGGCGTGCATCACAGGACACACAATGCTATTGAACTGAATGCTGAGCTGGACGTGAACCAGTACCACTTGAACCAGATCATCGTTCACGAGTGCGCTCATGTTCTGCAAGCAGCTGTATACAACCAACCTGGAGACTGGACTGAGCTGCGTGAGGTTACCTATGAGATCTATGGGGACGTTGAGCGAGATCGACCACTGCATCCGACAACGGTAGAAAACAACTCACAGGGACTCGAACAGCACGCGGACTGTATTGCTTATGTGTGGCATAGCCAGACCTATAGCAACTCGTGGGAGTCACTGAACTATGTCCCGGATCCTGATACCACTTGTTCCGGTGATGGTTGGACTGCTGCTGAGCAAGTTCTCAATGGCGAACGGATTAACCTTGAGTGGGATCAGCAGAAGTGACCCGGTTAGCAAAAAATCTCGTTAGAAACATCTTCGTAAGGGAGTTGTCAAACTAAACGCAGAGTACACAACAAAACAGGAGTACAGGAACAGATGAGTAAATACCACATTAGTAAGAGCGGCGAACCAGCACCATGTAAAGCAAGCAAGGGTAACTGTCCGTTGGGCGGTGAGAGCGATCACTTTGAGAGCAAGCAGGATGCTACTGCTGCAGCGGAACGCAGGTTTGCTGAGGAAGCAGGAGGAAGCTTTGGGAACGGCGATGACACGGCTGAAACCCCAGCGCTGCAGGATCTTTCTACCGATGAACTCTACGAGAAGCTTCACCAAAGCGAGCACAAGAGCTTCAAACAGAAGACCAACGTCAATAGTGCACTCGCCAGCCTCCGACGCAGAAGTGGATCAGAGGACTTACTCGAATACAAGGCACTCCTACAAGTAGAAGACGATTTCCAAAGCAAAGCATCCATTGAGGACACAGGAAGTGTTGGAGAAGAGCTATACAGACGTGCTGCGCAAGAGACCAGAGACAGGATCTCTGCCATAGACGCGGAGGAAGAGCAGCTGCGTCAGAGCATCGGCGAACGAGTTCTTATGCCGGAGCACACAAAGATGACGGATGACATCTACTACGACAACGCTTACACATTGATTGCCTTCACGTCAGATCGCCTACGTAACTCCGGAGCAAGCGAGACAGCCATCGGACGCTACCAGCAAGAGGCAACTGCAGGCGATCACTCACATCTTCAGCAAGTTTCAATGAACTACGGGTGGAAGATGAGGGTTGGAGGTCAAACAGCTTGGCGTTCGTTTCAAACAGAGGATCTTATGGACACTACTGTTTACTCGGTCGATGGCAACAACAGAACGGCATATAAAGGAACTTCTATTGAGACAGCATGGGAGACAGGGACTGCTCCTGCTGGACTTACAGAACGCCTGTACAACGAAGGTGTCGAACACTATTACGAGGATGGAGAGAAGAAGTTCAGGGCATTACCGGGTGGGAGCATTGCAAGAACGAGCACTGAAGCAGAAGACTTCAACAAGCTCCCTTACGAGTGGCAACGCGACATGATTTTCGGTAGCGAAGAGGAAACAACCGGCTAAACATCAATCGCACGAGAGAGCACTGAGGACGAGAGCTTCAGTGCTTTTTCTTTGTCCGGATGCTGTCAACAGTCCTTAACTGACTGCGAACACTCTGATCGCTGTGTCTACCCGTGTTCTCGGTGTTATCGCTGATCCTGCCTAACCACTGTCAACACTCGTCTATGTCAACAAAGTGACGACGCACACAATTAGTTCCCGAAAAACCGCACATTTCTGACTTCAGCTGGTTAGACAATCCTATGAGCGCATATAACACCTGTTAACGCAGGCCACACAACCACAAGCACAACCATATAAAAGTCGCTCAGGGTACAACATGAATAAGGCAACAAACAGCAAAAAGGATTACACAACAGAAGAAGCAGAGCAGTTAGTAGCAGACCTAGAGGCACTGTTAGCAGACGATGAGGACACAACAGGCAGCGACTTCTGGGATGACAGCACAACGGATAGCAATGTCAGCGCATACACATGGAAGCCGAAAGCTGACCTACTCCCCCGCAAGCACAAGAACCTATATGGGGTTACAGAAACCTCCTACAAGATCATTGCAGACGAGCTCGCAGCTGGTCGACGTCACTTTGGAGTCCCAGCAGCCAACCTTGCAGACAGCGACTTTGAGGACACAAAGGTCAAGGCCGGAGAAGCAGAAGCACTCACAAGCCAACACATTCTCAACTGGATCTACGACAGAGAGATTAACAACGCTGTATTAGTAGACAGCGTCAACATCCCTGGTCTACACGACAATAAAGACACCGACCATATTCTTATCCTGGGGAACACTGTCCTGGTTGTAGACACGAAATCATTCAAAGAGGGGTATCACTACAAGCTCCAGGATCGTGGAGGCAGCGGAGGCGGTGGAGCCAGACTCCTCAAGCACCCAATCGTTGAAGGCAAACCACTGGCACCATCAAGAGGTTTCCAGTTCCACTGCACACTGAGCACAGACGCACTGTTGGGACTATGGAGACGCTATCTGATTCCAGACGCCAACGTGTTCGGGATGATCTACATTAACTCATTCGACACGAGAGTAGAACGCAACCGTGAGTGGTTCGATGTTCCGTTCCCAGTAGTTGACAGGGAGAAGCTCTACACCTATCTGGACCGCCTATATATACACACAAGTGCCGCTGTGGACGCCGCAACCGGAGAGCCTGCAGGAAAGATGCTTAACGGTGAAATCATCGCTCAGATAGCCGTTGCTGCTACTAAGGGCGAGGGGGCTGACGTTCTAGACGCAATCACCAGAGCACAAGTAGAAGCAGATACCAGGACAAGCAAGCTCACAGACATTCAAGAAACAGCAGCTGCTCAACAAGCAGATTATTGGAACTCTACGCACTATCACATCTCAAGTTCATGGACGATTGCAGAGTGTGAGGACGAGGACTGTGGAGCACGTTCCTTCAAGTTGGACGAGGCTATGCGACACCTGCACTATCAGGGCGAGAAAACATACGGCATCGGTGACGACTACTGGTTGTCCCGCAACCAATACACGGTCGCAGCAGATGGTTCACAGGCTCTCGGCAAGGACGCTAAGAGAGGTTCCTACCGCTTCAACAAGCTCGGGGATCTCAAGCTACACCTGCTGACAGGTCGCATGGGTGACGAGGCGTACAGCCGCATGCTCAACAACATGGTTCAGCGCAACCCGAACGTTGGTCCCGTTGAGTTCGACAAGGGTGAGGAGTTCCTGGAGAAGAGAAACTCTAAGCTGCGCAAGGAGTATCAAGCTGGCGACCCACTATCCCCTCGTAAGAGCAGTGAGTATGCCAACGGTCCTCTCAACACTGTTAGCAAACTGTTCACGAGCTGGGATGAGGCGATGGACAAGGCAGTGAAGTCATCCGCTAAGAAGCTGGAGAAAGAAGGGCAAAAGTGGAAGGACTACGAAGCCAACAGAGATAACCGTGATGCTACCGAAGCTCGCAAGAAGAGGATCAAGAGCAACAAGCACTGATCGCTCTGATATTCATGTCACGTTCAATGGTTGTATTCACAACTAACCTGCATTCCAGCTGGGATGCTTGAGAACCGTCAGAGCAATGACTCCTGTAACGTTTGATACTCTGGCGGTTTTCTTATGTCCAGCTCACAAGCGAACGAAAGTTTTCAAAGTGACGACACACAGACTGGAACATTTCTGATATTGAGTTGTTAACATAGGTATACAACAAAATCACACGAGGTCATCTTCAGAGAGTGGTTGCTCTGAGGTTAGACCAAGCACAACAGAACAACACTGACTTGCTGTTTGTCGGACTATCTTCTGTATGTAGCGTTTGTACCCTGCTACTTGTTGTTCTGCTGTTATAGGGGAGGCTCCAACGTCCCGACTCACCGAGATCGCGGAGCTTCCTCTTCTTCTCTGGCCTCAGAAGAGCTGGACAGTTGCTTTCTCATCCTCGCCTGCAGAACCAAAATAGGCATCTGCAAACCAGCGACCGAGCTTGCTGTTCATCCACTCAAAAGCTTTCTCGCGCGAGTATCCGGCCTCCGAGAGAGCACTGAAGACCTTCATGTCAGCTTCGAGAGCAATGTCAAAACGATCCTCACGTGAAAGCTGTGCAAGCAGCTCTGGGTCAGTCTCGTTCAGGAAACGATACCGCTCTCCCAAATAGCCGAACCCCGCATACTCTGAGCGTTCCTGGTAATCCAGCTCCACCAGTTCTGCGAAGCTGCCCATCTCGTTCACAGCATCTGCCAACGACTGCTGTCCAGTGTTATCGATGATGGTTGCTGACATCTTGTTCCTCCTGCTCGCTCTCTGTTCTGGTCCGGTTCCTCGTCAGCAGCTCAGCTGATATCGACCCACTTCATGCAAGTGGCCAGAACGTTGTCGTAGTCGCCGCTGGTGGCCTCGTTGCGGAACTCGTTGATCTCGTCCTCATCCACGCCTGCTCGCCGGAGTGCAGTGGAGACAAGAGCGATGATGTGAAAGGCGTTCCCGTCCTCACCGATCAGCGTGACCTCGACGTCGGGATACTTGGGCGCGAACTCAGCAACAGTAGCCATCTCCCCATTGTCCCGTGCTTCCGCCTTGCAGTGAAGTGCCTCGCCGCCGTTCGGCTCATTTGCGCTCTCCGAGTAGTGATACTTCGTCATCTTCTTGTTCTCCTTTGTTGTCATGTTCTCTTCCTGCTTACGACATGACATTATCTCGAAGATACAGAGAGTTCCAGTCGATTGACTAACGTCAAAGCATCTTGCACTGCCTTCGTCGTGCTCTCAAGAATGTTTTTTGAGAACAATTCTGGGGAGCAGTTAGAGCAATGTGACGACGATCAGTTCGTTCTCAAAGTCACTGCTCGTTAGAAACTCATACAGGAGTCAAAGCATAGCCAAGACTTCAAACAGGATCGCAGGTTTGACGAAGGTCAAAGCAATCTGCATTCCGGTAGGGATGCTACAGAACAGCAGGAGAAGACAGTGAGGACAGCACTTGAAGTAATAGAGACAGACGCTTTAAAGAAGCAACGAGAGTTAGCTCGGAAACTTGTTGAGCACAACATAGCTATTATGGAACAACTTGAGGAACGAGAAGGACTAGATGCAAGCAGTGTTGAGTTCCACCCTGAAGGTAAGACCCTCTGGTCAGAGATCCTCTCAACTGTTGATTTCATAGAAGTCCTCAACCGTGAACTTGTAGAACGTGACAGTGAGTACGTCAACCGCAGCACAGCAGAGTTAGAAGTCCAACTGGACCTCGACAAGAAGGAAGCTCGTGCAGTGTCTACAGGAGGGTATGGACTGGGAAGCGATCTCGGTTGCCTTGTAGGAGCCGGAGACCACAACTCCGCTCGTGCACACTTTCAAACTCAAGATGATTTCAGCATCAAGGAAGCTCAGATCAAGCTGGTTGAGAAGGAACTGGAACGCCGCCAACAAGCAGCCTTAGCAAGCACTGGTGGTGACAAGTGATGCCGCATGTCTTTGAAAAGCACACGCTGGACAAGCTCACTGTTGACCAGCTGAAGCAGACCCATCAGACCTTAGTCGATGAGATGCACATCCTCCTGTTCGATCAGAAGCAAGCATTCCTGGCCGGTGACACTCGTGCCATCAATAGCACTCAGAAGCAGCTGCTGTTCCTCCGTGTGGGACTCGCTGAAGTTGGTTTCGAACTAGAGAAGAGGACTCGCTGAGCAGACGGACGGTGACGACAACAATGGACCGAACAGTAAATCCCCTCAGCATCGAAGAGATAAGAGCAGCAGAAGACGTTGATCTCATAGACCGCAAGATCCTGCTTGGATACCTCAAGGACAAGCTCTCCAACGACATCAAGATTGCTCGCTACTTCGGCAGGCACCCTGAATACGCAGACATCACACGTGAGCTGAACGCCATATTAGAAGAGCAATACGACGTGGACAAGGAGCTCTACCGTCGACACATGCTCAAGAAGGCCGAGGAAGAACGAACCCTCACTGGCGAGTTGGCAGACGATCAAGAGTTCGATGCTGCAGTCAGAGAACTTACACAGCTCCGTTCAGAACGCAACGACCAACGCATCGCTCAGTTAGCAGAAGAGTCCCTTGAAGAGTATCGACGCGAACAGAGAGCAGAAGCCTTCAGGAAAAAGAACGAGCAAGCAGCAGAACAGTGGCGAGAGAGCCAACGCAAGCTCGATGACTATATCCGTCGTGGAGTAGAGCACGTTGCACAGTCACTCGAGGAAGCAGGAGTCACCGAACGACTACAGAGAGCACAACAACGAACAGCACGCACAGGTGAGCATATGAGGACCAAGATTGAGAAGACAGTACAAGCAGCTCAGGACAAGCTGGCAGAAGAGAACAGGCAAAGAACTGCCCAACAAGCATCTGCGTTACCGACAGTCCCAACAGAACTGTCCCCTGCTGAAAACTCAGACCTTCGTACGGGTTCGTTGCCAACGGTGATCGTGGAACCTACTGATCCCCCAGTAGAAAAAACACCTGTTGCTCCTGCTCCCGCTAAGAACAGCACTGCTACCAAAGCTCCGGTAAGACGACAACGAGTCGCCACCAAACAAGCACACGCTGAGAAGCATGCTGCCACTACTCAACAGAAACGTTCTGGACTCCCCCACGACTACTCAAAGCAGCTCGCACGCAAGAAGCAAGCACCTGCTCTCAAGAAGGACAACGGTAAAGAGAACTTTGACTCCTTCATGGATGGTGTCGAGGAGACCTACCGCTCAGAGGCCGCTGCAGTAACGAACTCAAAGGACCAAGAACAAGAAACTGGTGTCTACAGGGATGGCACTCGAGTCATCCGTGACGAGAAAGAAGCCAAGACCCGCGAGCACATCAAGAAGCAGATGAGCAAGGCACTGTCAGACATCAAGGCAGCCTATGTAGACGAGCTCAAGCACCAGATAGCTGAAGGTATCCAAACACAGAACACGACCATAGGTGGAAAGCCACTGCTCTATGAATACTTTGCCTACATCTTCTTTGACAAGGCGCTCCCTCACATCTTGAGTGAACTGTCAGAGCAGACCGGGGAACGACTAGCAGAGATACAACGCGAGACCACGACAACCAAGGAACTACTGAACAAGGTTGAGGTCTACAAGAGAGCAAGGATCACTCTGATCCCGGAGTGGGTGGAGAAGGATCTCAACCGCAACCTCCTGGATGCCATTGCTGACCTTGACGAGGTATCTCCTACTGAGGCACGTGAACTGATCGATGAGTTCAAAGAATCAGCAAGCAAGTGACCAGCAGTTGCCTAACGGCATGACCTGCATTCCAGTCGGGATGCTTAAGAAAGCATGGAGATAGCAGTTCAGTAGGGCACGATCCGCGTTTCCTCCGATAACACCGCCCACATAACCGATCCTGCTCCCCTTGTTCGCTTGTTAGCCGTGAGAACAGGCCAACTCTGAGCGAAAATTTCTTCAAATTTTTTATTTCGCCATCTCACCGGCACTTTCTGCCAGTGTTCTCACCCTGTTACCACTTGTCTGCGTTCAAAGTGTTCTCAGTGTTGTTAGATAAATAAATACGATGTTAGATAAAGCAACCACGCTAACAGAGTAGAACAAACAAACACAACACAGGAGAACAGATAACGATGAAAACAGCAACAGTAACAGCACTAAGCAGCCTAAGCATCCTCGGAGCTATCGCATTCAGCGTATTCACTGGAACAGATGTAGATGCAGTAGAAGAAGCAACCAACGAGGACGCAGTGGTCACAGCATTAAGTGATGGCAACGAAGACCGCGAACATGTCAACTTCGATTTTAGGAACTGAACCGGATCGCGCGAATCTGAGTTAGAAAGCAAACAGGGTACAAACAAGCACAGAGGTACACAAACGATGGAAGCACTACTGAAAGGAACAAGGAACGAAGAACTCTACAGATTCTTGTTGGAGCAAGCTATCAACGCCTGCCAACGAGAGGAGAGCAAGTGAGCAACGATGGCATCACTCGAAAAAGCAGGATTAGGGATCGTAGGAATATTGGCAGCAGTCTTTGTTCCAGTATTCACAGACTACGACGTAGCAGAAGCACTCAGCCTTGAGGACAGTGTAGTAGCACCAGTGTTTACAGACATTGGAGACAACATGGACAACTTCAGCGAACGAGCACAAGGACTCGAGACCCAACAAGCAAACTTTGACCGCAGTTTAGAACAGCTCGGTACTAACTGAACCGATCAGCACAAAAACTCGTTAGATAGATAGCAAGGACTGAACCGGAACAGTTTGGCAACATAGAACAACAACAGAACAGGATATAAAACGAACACAGGAGAACAGATAACGATGAAAACAGCAAGCATACTAGGAATCACAGCACTACTATTTGGAGCACTGTTAGCAGCAGTATTTATTGTCGACAGTGTTACTCCAGACACGAACGGTTGGGGTGTCTCCTGCCGAGAAGACCACGACACTCAAATCATGGTTGAACAAGGCATGGCTGAATCCAACTGTGAACAGGAAGCACCAGACCACAATCGAGCACTTGTCATAGACAACGAGTGATCGCACAACAGGATCAACATATAGGTACAGAACTAACAGGGGTATAGGAACAGATGACTAAGTATCACATCAGCAAGAAGACAGGGTCACCAGCGGTATGTAAGGCAGAGCCTGGTAACTGCCCACTCGGAGCAGCGTCAGAGCACTTTGAGAGCAAGGTTGAAGCACAGCAAGCAGCCGAGAAGAAGAACGCTGCCAAGTTTGGACTCTTCGCCAACATGAAGAGTGGAGTTACAGGACACGCTAACGCGAACAACCTGCAGTCCAGTGGGGCTGCTACAGCAAAGCCACAGAAAACAACTTCACAGGCCACACACGCGCCAGAGAAGGCTTCGGAAGCAAACAGTGGGCCGTCAGCAGTGCAGTCAGAGTTCTCCCGCGACAGGGACGTACAACGCTTTGAGCAGACTTACTTTGAGATCAACCGTGTCTACCACAAGCAAAAAGAAGTAGAGCGTATGTACCAGGGTCAAGTGGCTACAGAAGAACTCGATGCAGCACGTGTACTGCTTGCACGCGAAGAGGTTCGGTTGTCTAAGGAACTGACCAAAATAGTTTCAAGGTTCAATAACCCGCAGTTCTCCGCTGCTTACGCGCACTGATGTTGTTGCCAGCACTGAGAACAGGAGATGTTAGTCGCCACTGCTTGTTAGAAACATCAATATTACAGGATCTAACACGTTGAAGCTTTATCTAACAGGGTGGCAGCAGGAGTTAGAGAACGAGAACAGGACATAGAACAGGATCGGAACACAGGAGAAGGACAGAACAATGGCTATTTACAAGATAGACAGCGAACAAGAGTGGTTCAACGCCACAGAGGTTGCGCTCATTTTTGGCTTCAGTGGTTACTCCGCGTTCTGTCAGGCAATCCGTAGAGGAGGTCACGCTGATCTCGTTGGTGAGAAGCTCGGTGACCATAAGAACGCTAAATACCGCTTCCACAGGTCAGACATAGAAGAGCACCTGAACGAGCTCACGAAACCAGTAGGCATGATGCACGCTGCTCGCGTGGACTACTTTGATCCGGATGTAGTGGCCGCAGCAGTGACAGCAGACGAGGACAGGCTTGTTCTTGTGGCTGTAGATGGTGCCAGTTGGTTAGACGCTCCACAGACAGCGAAAGCTCTTGGTTATCCATCACGAGAGGCTTTCTACATGGCTATCAAGCGTGGGAAGCATGATCTCTTGCTTGCTCACAGGAACGGGATCCGCACATATGCCTTTCACGTAGACGATGTGGAGAAGCACAAGCAGGAGCTGTTGGCAGCTGAGGGAGCTGTGGCACACAGAGGAACAATGGCGGCTTTTAGGAACTGAACAGGATACATATACATAGGAATCAACAACAGGAGGTACACCGCGATGGCAGGGAAGGAGAAGAACAAGAAGAAGGCAGGCGCAGCAGACGATGGTCGCAGAGTGACTGTGCTGGAGCAGAACAAGCCCGAAGAGTTCAAGACGATGGCAGAAGTGCACAAGATACTTGGTTTCAAGACCCAGACAAGCATGCGTAACGCGATCTCAAAGGGACGCTTGGATGACTTGCCTGCATACCGTCCAGAGGGATCAAAGCAGTACTTCTTCAAGGAGCACGAGGTCAGAGCATACGCGGAACAGTACTACCGCGAGGTTTTGGAAGAGAGTCGTGCAACTATCGGTGAGCTGCGCCGCAGCCACAATGAGGAAGCTGTTGAGAGAGCCATCCAGAGAGCAGCTCGCCTCAAGGAAGAAGGCGCATTCGACGCGGAGGATGCGGATTGATCTCCAGCTGCCAACAGTTGCAGACGTTTGATCCGATTGACGAAAAATCTGGTTAGAAACTCCTGTACGTAAAGAATTAACAACTACAGGAGGATGCTCAGATGTCACTACCTACATCAGGACAGAAGTTTCATATCGGAGAGAACGGCGAACCAGGCAAATGTACAGCTAAGAAGGTATCTTGTCCGTTCGGAGGCCCGAGTGAGCACTTCGACACTCAGTTGGATGCCCAGAAGGAAGCTGAGCGCAGGTTTAACAAGGAGTTCGGCGGAAACTTCAGCGAACCGTTCAAAACAAGGGACGACAAGGATTTACTCGATCAGGCACTCAAAGGCAGTCAATTAGCTCGCACCAGCACGAACGCCAAGTTCATTGCTCACCAGAAGGAAGCACTGCAGACGTCACTATCTTATGCGCAAGAGAAGAAAGCGAAGATAGACCGACTTCTCGAAGAGATGGACGATGACACTTACCCACATCTCAACAGTGAGAGCTTAGAGTTGTTTCACGAAGTAGTGGCCGATGAGATGGAGGAGTCAGGAAAATCTCTCAAACACGATATGACTCCGCTCGACTTCATCGAAGCTCACAAGAAGAGATACGACGACTACGAAGCTCGTCTCAACGAAAGAGCCGAGAAACTCGAGGATCGCCTTGAAAACCGCGTAAACACGAAGCCACTAGAGACCATAAACAAGAGAGAGCTTAACCTCCTCAAGAAGACCTCCCAACCGCACTACGACAACACTGAGAACGCCGATATGAAGTGGGATGCACTGGGTCAGGGCGTTAGCAGCAGAGATCGAATCCTTCACGCGATGGGCGCTGGTCACTTCAACATGCGATTGACCAAAGACAGCCGACCTAACAGTGTTCTCGTATCCCACGACGAGATCAACGAGCTGGTCAAGACAGCTGAGGATAAAAAGGCATCTGCCCAAGCATTCAAGATGAGTGGCAAGCATGCACATCAAGCAGTGGCCAACCTGAGAGCCAAGTTCCACGAGCCAAAGTATGTATCGGTCGGACTTGAAACAACCGTCCCTGCTGACAAAGCCAACGAACTGTATTACACGGCGAGATACAACCAGCTTCAAGAGTATTTGGACCGACCTCAATCACAGACAGACCCAACAAAGCGAGCCAAGTATGAGCGTGACCAGGAGAAAATTCTGTTCCGCTGGAGAAAGATTAACCCTAAACGTAAAACACCGAATCTATGGGATAAGTGGATAAAGGGGGTGCCGCGCCTCTGAAACACAACGATATTTCCGGCGTCTGCTTGTTAGAAACAACAGTATTACGTGAGATAACACGTTGTTGCTTTATTTAACAGGTTGGCAACCACTAACTGCACGTATAACAGGATCAACAGGATACACAACGAAACAGGAGTACAGGAACAGATGACACACAATACTGAGATCATAGACGGCGTTGAGTACAGAGTGCTCGGCAAGATAGAAGACCTACGCAAAGAGGTCAAGAGCAAACTGGACGCACTCGGGGATCCAACACCGGGAACAGAAGAGTTCAAGCAGCTCGTTGGCTTACAGATGGAAGAACTATCTCTGGGCATCGCTGAACGCAAGTTCTCCGATGGGATCTACCGCGTGGAGATAGACAAGACAGTTTACGATCCAGCGAAGCTCTGTGAGGAGATTGAAACCCTTAAGGCGCTCGAAGCCTACTGGGACGCGGAACTCGATGCCTATCTCGAAGTAGAGAAAGAAGACGAAGGCTACAAGCTGGACAAAGGTATCCGAGACTCAGTCCGTAGGGATCGCGAGAGAGAAGAAGCCAAGCTTAAGGATGTTGAGTCCGGCAAACTCTTGAGCACAGAGAACGCTGGGTGATCCACAATGCGAGGACTGCTCAAATTCTTAACCATAGTCATAGGCGCACCGTTCGCACTGTTCCTCGTGGGAGCCACCTGGACCTTCATGTTCTATGTGGTCGGCTATTTCGCAGTTGAAGCGTTAGCACTGGTAACAAGCCTTGCAGTCCTCGGTGGATGCATCTTCGTAGGAATGAGAATATTCCGTGCCATTGACCAAGTAGGAGTCAAGAGCTTCCAGTACAACCCTGCAAACGACGCTGACCTGGTGAAACGCACTGAGAACAGAGCACTCCAGATCGATGAGATCGCTGAAGTCAAGCAGAAGGAACAGATCGAGAAAGCACAAGAGCAATCAGAGATCGATGACCTGCTTGCACAAGTCAACAAGGGCAAGGAGAACAGCGAGTTCGACGTGACTGCTATGTACGAGGACGAGTATGGCAACGCTCTCGATGACCTAGCTGGCACAGCATTCGGGCAAGACGACGAGAGCAGCTATGACGATCTATCGGGGAGTGTATTCGGAGGGGACGACACTACTCCAGCAGCCCCACAACGAGCTGCGCTACCGCACAGCAGATCTGCCGTCCAGCAGGGCGGCTCTAAGCCACGCAAGCAATCACGTGGCATCCCAACACCGGGCAGCACTGACAACGGCTCACAAGGCAATTCACGCGGTTTGCCATCACCTGTAGTCGGAAGTGGACGTTCGTTACCAGAACCGGACTTGAGCACTGCAGACGATGAGGTTCTGCCGCCAGAACTTCAAGAACAGATCAACCAACGTAAGAAGGAGCGCGGGTTGCCGCAATTTTGAGGAGGTGAGAGCAGATGCTGAAGGATACCCGTGAAGTCATTGTATGGACGTACATCATGTTTTTCACTGTGAGCTTCGTTCTCGCCGTGCTGATGCACTTTGTTTTCATCGACCCAGTGATTGATTGGGGAGATCTTAACCAGGATCGTCGCGCGGAAGTCGCAGAACAAGGCTGGTAACGAGGATCCTGCCCACCGCTGCTCTCCCCTGCTAACACCTGTTAACGAGGCCAACACAACAGTTCTCGCGTTCTTAGAATTAGGATCGTTTCAGAGATCGTAATCGTTGGTTACAGCATGCAGTCATGTGGTTAGTCGTGGCTAAAACTGCCCATATAACCTGACATAAGAACCATTATGGGAACAAATAATCGCGAAACTTCGATCCCATGTACTAATCGACAAACCGAAATCGGGTATTAGTGCATGCGAATTAACGCGAGCAAAGCAGGTAAGGCTCTCTTCAGAAGTGTCCCATATCGAGTGATCCACATCACTCTGTCACCACTGTTAACTGAGGTCGACCTCTGCTGTCAGTGCGTTCTCGCTTGAGATCCATCCTCTCACTGGCCAGTTCTCAACGTCCACATATGTAGACACTGGCGTGTCGTGGGCGAAGTTCCCTCAGATCCTTTGTTCTCACCACCACTCCCCTGCTCTCGGCGCTTTCGCTCAGCCAATTGGCAACATGTCTGCACTTGATCCGCAGGTTACGAGTGACTGCTCGTTAGAAACCACCCTCGAATAGTTCATAGAGCTACTCAACAGGATCGAGAACAGTTCTGAGAACAAGCTCAGAGCTGCAGACAACAGGAGAAACAGAACGATGACACAGGAAGTAAAGAAGAAAAGAGGTTCAGGTAGCCCCAAGGGAAGCAAGAACAAGCCCAAGACCACTGTAAGCGCCGCTGACAAGCCTAAGAAGCGCGGTCATGGCCGTCCAAAAGGCTCAAAAAACAAGAAGCAGGAACCAACACCGGCAACACAAGCGAGCACAGCAGCTCCTAAGAAGAAGCCTGGTCGTCCGAAGGGATCGAAGAACAGCACTGAAGTACCCAAGATCGGTGAGTATGACCCGAACTTATGGGCGCACTGCGTGAAGTGCCGCACTGTCTACCGTTCCAACAACAAGATTGGTCACTGTGGAGCCTGCTGCCGCACATTCAGCGGCCTCGGTGCATTCGATGCCCACCGTCAAGGCAATCATGGTCCAGAACGCCACTGTGCAGACCCTGCAACCCACCCTGAGAAGGAAAAGTGGTGGACTGACCAACTCGGTATCTGGCACAAGGGAGATCGCTTCGATTCGGAGACTCTCGCAGGGTTCCTCAAGCAGGTTAAGGCCGAGAAGTAGGCGAAAACCCCAGGTCAGAGCACTTTTTGACCGCAAGCTCGTTAGATAAATAAACACGAACGCACAGTTCACAGCTGCTCACCGTGAGTAGCAGAAAGGAGCCGCAAGGCAACAACACAGGAGAACAACAAAACAATGACAGCAACAGCAAACACACAGGAAGGAGCCACTGAATACAGAGAACCAGTAGTACCGCTTACTGGTGAGTTCTATCTGATACCGGAGAAGCTTCCAGGAGAACGTCGACGTAAGAACCCGAAGCTGAGAGTTGACTTGACTCCATCAAGCGTTGCAGGGAAGACACTCTCCGAAGGCTATTTTGAAACAGTCTCCAGCAAACAGGGTGGGTTCAATCGGTGGTTGCAACACTGCTGTTTTGTGTCGATTGTAGCTGGTCGGCGAAGACTTCTGCCGGGGTTCTGAAACCTAGGACTTTGCGTGGTCGATTATTCAGGGCTAACGCTCACGTAAATGGGAGACTCAATATCATCGGAGGAAGAAGGCCCCGGGACAGTGATGCTTATTGCATCTACTGGCCCGGGGCCTTCTCTATTAGGGGATATTCATATAGGGGATTACATTAGACGCTCATAGCTAAGCAACTCTAAAAATTGCGTTGTTATATGAGGCCTTCCGCCACCTCAGGCCCTTAGTCACCCAAGACCCCTTAGTGTGCGAAACATTCGTCAACTAGCTCTGACGAAAGCGGCGAAGAGCGCTACCAGCGACCATAACTGCACCGGAAACAAGCAAGGCTAGGCTCAAGGTAACTGAACCGATATTGGCATCGAACCCAGTCATAGCTAGGTCCCCTCCGCCAACATCAGTTACGGAACCGGCAAAGGTGCCGTCATGGTCCTCTTTAGGCTGCTCAGGTTCTTCTGGCTGCTCAGGTTCTTCTGACTGCTCAGGTTCTTCTGGCTGCTCAGGTTCTTCAGGCTGCTCAGGTTCTGGTTCCGGTTCTGGTTCTGGCTCAGGTTCCGGCTCCGGTTCTGGTTCAGGCTCTGGCTCTGGTTCCGGCTCAGGTTCTGGTTCTGGCTCAGGTTCTGGCTCAGGTTCCGGTTCCGGTTCTGGTTCAGGCTCTGGCTCTGGTTCCGGCTCAGGTTCTGGTTCTGGCTCAGGTTCTGGCTCAGGTTCCGGTTCTGGCTCAGGTTCTGGCTCTGGTTCAGGCTCTGGTTCCGGTTCTGGCTCAGGTTCCGGTTCTGGCTCAGGTTCTGGCTCTGGTTCAGGCTCAGGTTCCGGTTCTGGCTCAGGTTCTGGTTCCGGTTCCGGTTCAGGCTCTGGTTCTGGTTCCGGTTCTGGTTCAGGCTCTGGTTCTACAGGGACGGGGGGCTGGCCGCCTTCACCGTAGTGCTCGTTATACATATCGATCTGGACCCAAACGATAGAGTCCCCTTCTCCTGGGCCGTCTTGGAAAGCGCTCCAAGGAAGGAAATCTTTTCCGATCCACTGGCCACTTGGCTGATCGTTTAGAGATTCAAAGTGGATTCCAGCGCTGCCTTTACTTCCGTCCGCTTTGAGCCACTGAATGTTAACGTGGCCGCCATCTTTAAAAGTGTCTCCGCCAGTTAATTGGATACCTTGGCTTGTCACCTTGTACGGTGTTTCGCTATCAGAACCTGACATTTTTCTCCTCTTGAATACGCCCCAAAGTCACGAGTTTCGAGGCACCTTCCAGGGATGCGGGCCCGGTTACTCTGTGAAAACAGTGATGGCAACTTACACAAGGGAAGGGAATACACCCCCCACTGCAGGGAAATTATCCACTACGGATTGGGCTGTGTCAAGTTTTTTGGACAGTTTGCTCGGGCTTTTTCTTCTTCTTTGTTAGGCCGCTTGGGTTGATGGCGTCGTGGTGAGTGTTTCGTGGTCGGTCCAGGCTTGAACCGGGGTGCGGTAGTCGAGGCTGGAATGGGGCCGTTGGCAGCTTGCTGTGCTTTCCACTGCGCAACACCTGCCCGATAGATCGGTTTGCCACCCCGGGTGGCAGCATTACGCCGTAACTCGCGTGAAATTGTCCCCGGATCACGGCCAAGGCGACGAGCAATCTCACGTACCCCCACCTCTTGGGATGTCAGGATCGCAATCTCTTCACGCTCATCAAACGTCAAATACCTGCCGACCGGCTCTTCTAGACTAATCGGTGTCATCCCACCAGCATGCCGGAACCAACGGATCCCCACCGGGCTTGACACACCGACCTGCGCTGAGGCCTCGACTGTCGTAATCCCGGTGGCGATCAACCGCCAAAATTCGCGCTGCACCGCACGGGACGGCTCAGGCCGCCCAGGGGAACGCATCGGGGCACGCAAGGCCCGATCCGCTGCCCATTGCCGGCGACCACCCGCTGACTTTTCCAATGTCGACACGTTTTTCTGTCCCACCACACACACCTCCATGATCAAGGTGTTGCGACGACCATTTGAATCCGCCCAGTGGGCAAAGATCACGATGGGTGTTCGCCACAGAGCCGGTTGGAAGTGCGAGATCTGCGGAGTTCCCGAGGGACACGAAGGAAAACCGCTCGAGTGTGACGAAGTCTGGTCATACAACGATGACAAGAAAACACAGACTCTCGTTGGTTTCGAGGCCCTATGCCGCAGCTGCCACGGATTCAAGCACCAGAAAGGCGAAATGAGGCCCACTGGCAAGATGGCACAGCATGTGATGGCAGTGTCTGGTTGGAGCATCGATGAGGCCAACAAGAAGGTTCGTGCCGCTGTGAACAAGAAGAACAAGCGCGACGACATTGACTACATCCATCAGGACATCAGTGTGATCGAGAAATTCCTGAACAAGGAGCCACAGAGCTATCCGGTCAGCCGTGGTCGTCTCGGTCGCGATGTAGTGCTTACAAAGGAAGAGCTGGAGCTGGACGACGATAAGCTCTTTGAGATCCTGCAGCGCAATGCTTTCAAGACCCTCCTGGAGTCAGAGATCTCAAATGACAAGTTCGTGCTCTACGAAAAGATGGCGGACGTTGAGAGCATCAAGGGTAAGCGTGTGATCGAGTTCCACCACCCAGAGACCGGCGAGAAGCTCGCATATGTGAGCAAGAAAGACGATGTTCCATTTGGTCGCATTGACGTTGCTGACGAGGAAGCAGTGACTGCGTTCAATGAGTGGTTTGAGACAAACTACCCAGATCACATGAGGAAGAAGCTGGAGCTGCAGACGGAGGTCTTTGGTCCGGAGACTCCTGAATACCAGGAAGCGTTTGCTGGTTTCGAGGATGAGCTGAACGATCCAGAGGTGCTTAAACCGGAATTCTTGACCTTTACCAAACCAGTATTGCTTGGTGTTCCTGATCCAACGAAGGTTTCATTGATCTTCGTAGAGGCGACGCTGGACTTCAAGAACGATGCTGTTATCTCTGCAGACACTGGTGAGGCGATCCCTGGTGCGATCATTGATCCGGACATCCACCGCCTGGGGAACTTCAACTTTGTAGACAACAACGCTACGAAGCAGGCACTTGTTGAGCAGCTGCCAGAGGAGTTCAGGAAGTTCGTCAAGCTAACAGATGCCGACTTGAACTGATCGTCGTCACTTCGAGAGTTAGTTCCTCTCCCCTACTGAGGCCCCGAGTTCCGCGTGTTCTCGGGGTTTTCTCGTGTCTGCACTTGTTCGCACGCACTGCTCTGAGAACTCCCTGATCCATGCTGTCAAGCAGAAGTCAACACGATTTCGGCAACTTTTTGAAACCGTTACCATTTTGTTATCTTATTTTCTTCTCCCGCGTCATTGCTGGGAAGCAGACATGTTTACTTGCTCAAAACTGCCAACTTTTAGCTCAAAAACCCCTTTTGTTGAAGATTGTTTGTTGACAAAGCTAATTCAGTCTGTCAGTATTTACATTGTTGGCAGAACAAAGGGTCAACAAGAAGACATAACAGATTGAAAGGCAGAAACATGAACCACGAACTGGTAACCAGCGGAAACGCTCTCCTCGCGAAGTGGATTGCGAGCATATAGGCGGCAAGCAGGTCTCAGCGATTGAAAAACAAATACCGGGGTCAAACCCCATAGAAGAGATATGAGGCGCACAGAGCGCCACACAAAACCTCCTGAAGCTGCACGGCAGGGAGGACAAGCAAACACACAAGACACAGTCCACCAGGACTACAACGAAAGGAAACAGATAAAAGATGGGTAAGCGTAGCAACCACAAGAACAAGCAGGCACGTCAGGCTAAGCAGGAAGAGTCTTCTAACGGAGCGCCGTCTCTGGTCACGCTTCTGAAGGCAATGTATCGCAGTGAATACTTTTCATCGAGTGAGGAGGATCGCGAGAAGGACTGCTGGCTGGAGGAGCATGTCTTTGATGGCGGCCCTCGCCTGTGGGCAGACGAGCCGGAGGGATTGTTCCCTTATGTAGCGCCTGGGAAGGAATTTAGCTACACCGGAAGCGAACTTCTCGCGGCATACGAACAGGCGGAGTCAGAAAACTTCATCTTTACTCAGGTAGATCTAGAGAATGACCTGTTCGAGCACTTGCAGGAGAACACCCTTGAAGACATGGTTTCAGACCTTCGCCAGATGAAGGACTACTTCTATCAGCGGGGCACTGAAGACGGCGACGAAGGCTGGATGACCAGCGTACGCCTGAGTGCCGATCACATCTGTGGATTCTTCACCTATGACGCTCTCACCGGGGCACTAGAAACCATTGAGAACATGGCACGGGACTCCCGTAACGCCTGAACCAACTATCAAACAGAAACAAAAGGTCTGAGAGTGAGTGCTCTCAGACCTCAACTAAACACGTCTAAATTTAAGGAGAAACTCCCAAATGACTATCAACGATATGTTTAACGATACCACCATTGAGGATGTTATGGCACTGATGGGGGCAACGGATCCTGAACTGGAGTTCAGCGAAATGGCAGTCCACGTCGCCTATAACAAGGAGAGCATCCCCGCTCTTGGGACTCCCAACCTGCTCTCAGGGCACGACCTGCTCCACAATTTTATTTCGGGCAGCCAGGTCTTTCCCGCTGCTCATACGAAAGCACATGCCAACAAGCTCCGTGAGCTGCTGGACCAGGTAGAGCACGTTCCTGACAGCCGTTGGCTCGGGCTTACATTCACGGAAAGCCCTCGCATCTCAATGTGGGCACCTGCTGACGAGTTCAAGAATGCTATCAAGGTGTTCTGGGGGATGCAGAACCCTCCTGCTGATGGGAAGTCGACCATGACTGTCGATGAGCTAGTCCTGGACTACAAGGACGAGGTTCGTATTCGTCTGATGTCTGGACACACTGACCTTGAAGAGTTTGTGTCCCACAAGCTTGAGTGGTCAGAGAAGCGCGAGAAGGACCGCGAAGCGCTGAGCGCTCGTATGGACATTGAGCAGGGCATTACCCGCTGGATCTCTGGAGCCGATCACGCAGAGGCATTCCGCCGTGCGCTTGCTGAGGACTTCGTTCTCAACGAGGAAGAAGTCCTGCGTCGCTTGAGGGTAGTAATTCAGAAGGAAGTAGTTCGGGGAGGCGACAAGGTTGCTATCCCGCAGGTGGCTGTCGAAGAAGAGCTGGGTACCAAGTATAAGGACGTCTACTTGAGCGAGCTTGGTCTGGTTCACGAGAACACTCTCAACAGCGTTCTTCAAGACCTTGTATCTGAGCTGGGAGGTGCTGCCTGATGGGTAAGCGTTCAAACCACAAGAACAAGACAGCACGTCAGGATAAGCAGGCGAGCTCTCGCTCTCCTCTGTACAACGTGACGGTACTTATGGCATCAGAGGATAGACTCAATCGTCTACGCATGGCCACAGACCACCTCATGAACAAGCGCCCCTTGGACGACCCACATCTCATTGCTCACTTCATGGGAATTACCGTTAACGAGGTGCTGCGTCACGTCGGCGTTGAAGACAAGGATGACTACACAACGAACGAAGTTCGTACATGGGTTCAATCGCTCTGCACGCTCAAGTACCACTGGTCAGAGTTCGGGTCATTGGAAGAAGTAGCCAAACTCTTCAATTTCCTCCAAATGGGACTCGACAAGGTAATGCTGGCCTACAAGCTCAATGGGCCATATAGCTGGCACGTCACGTACTGGGTTGACGAGATTGTGCCTGACCTCTTCGTTGACGGTCTAGACACTGACTTTGATTTCGAAGACCTGAAGATAAAAGAACCAACCGCCTGAGAACAACACAAACCATCAGAAAGGACAGACCAACGATGCTGACACCTACAAACATCGCTCAAGTCATCGATAAGGCATGCGAGGAAGCTGAGGATCTCGGGCAGAGCGCTACCGCTGAAGCTCGTGCGGTCTACTACTTCTTCGACAACTACGGGTTCTTGAAGGCCGAGGATGATATCCGCCCTGCGCTGCGGAATTACATGAAAGCAACAGATGTCACCCTGCCTTCCGAAGCGATGACAGAGATCTCCGAGAAAGAGTTCTATGAGACCTCTCGCCCAAAGCTCCTGCTCCTTCTATGGGAGGAGCAGTTCAAAGACAGGATCGTTGAGCGCCCTGAGCGCATCGAAGATTTGAAGAACAACATCGCAGTTGCGAACGAAGTGCTGACAACTGATCCCGCACGTGGTCGCTCAGACGGAGACGACGAGTTCTACGAGGACGTGCATCGCATCTTCACTGGTGACTGGGTGGACAGCAAGACCACATGGCTGGAGAAGCTCACAGCTAAGCAGGAAGAACTCCTCGCTGCGATGGAGAGCAAGAAGTAAGCAACTCAAAAACAAACAACTGAATAAAGTAACTCGGTCCTGAGCGTTGCCGCGCTCTCGACCTTAGAGAGTCATGTTCAAAAACAATAAGGAAAGAGGAATAATCCCAATGACTACAACTAACGATAACACAACTGACAACGCAATCACGTTCGCTGAATGGCTGACTCGCGAGATGAAGCGCGAGTACATGGATGCAGTACTGAACTCTGACCTCATTCCTGCTGTCGCAGTCACTGTCGTAGAGAGCGATTTCCGAGAACAAGCACGCGAGTGGGAGAAGAACCCCGAGCAGATCTTCACTGATGTTGTTGTAAGTCCTGAAGGCGAAGAACTTGCGGTCAGTGCAGGCGAACTGCTGGAGTCATACAAAGCTGCTGCCGCAGACAAGTTCCTGCTGACAGCGGATGAGCTGGAGGGGGAAATCTATCACTTGCTGAACTGCAAGCAACTGCCACCAGAACAGTTTGATGCCACTGTACGCAGGCTCTACTGCCTTGCAGAGCACGAAGGCAACGGTGACCCGAACAACGTTTTCATGTTCGACGTGATCCCTGGCCACCCAACGATCCCAGGTCTGTTCACCTATGGGACGTTCTCACAGATCATTCAGATCGAAACCGCAAGCAAGTGACCGCACCTGAAGAACACGAGGAACAACGATAACGATGAGCAAGAAGAAGACCAACAAGCAGAAGCGATACGCCACTCAGAAGGCACGTACGAAGAACAAGACTCCGAAAACTCCACGCCCCAAGGATCCCTTTAGCGGCGGCACTAACGAGATGCAGCGCAGGTTCCTGGAGAGAGATAACCGTGGATACAAGTTCCTTCCGCCCCGCGAGCTCTACCAGATGCTCTGCGATGAGTACGAGAAGGCTTTGAGCATGGGCAAGGGAGACGAGTACCTCGAGTACATCTCCAAGGACATTGAGGACAAGTGCATCCAGGAACTCAAGACTGACTTCCCTGGTGCTATCTCATGGACGGTTGTCGATGAGTTCCTATACAAGGGACAGCACGTTGGCGGTGCCTGCAAGGACTGGGTGATCGCTATCGAACAGTTCAAAACACAGAAAGCAGGTGGCCAGCGGTGACTACACCACTCGTTCAGATCGATAACACAAAGTTGGAAGCACTCTATGAGGCCGAGTTCGTTGGCTACTCACCGGACTCCTATCACGGCAAAGTGCTGTACTTCAATTACGACAGCGATGCGTTCGCAGATCTTGTTCTGAAAACTCACAGTCGTGTCAACACAGCTCCCTACTCGCAGGAGAAATACGACAGCGGCTTCTACATGACTAAGGAAGACGCCTACGAGATCATTCGTGACGAGCACGGCGAGGACATTAGTACCTCTATCTCAAACGAGCTGGAAGTAGACGATCCAGACGAACGTTACCTGCAACAAAAGCAGGTAGCCGATGCTTACGAGAAGCAGCAGGCGGAAGGTCGCCTGAACACGACTGATGGCCCTGAAGAGCAGATCTTCTATGACTACATTGAGGACTCCGAGTTCAGCTACTACATCAGTCTTCATGAGCGAGAGCAGCTGAACAGCATCCAGCAAACTTTTGATCGCTGGTTGGGAGTTGCCTTCAACGAAGAGACTCGCAAGGAGGAACTGATCGACGGCACCGAGCCGATTGAGTTCTTCTTGAAGTGGGTCACGTTCTTCAACCGAACCATTGCCTCCCTGAAAGAGAAGAAGGTCAGCAAGAGTAGTGACCTGGTTCTTCTGTCACCTGAACTGCGAACTACGGTGGAGACACTGCTACGTGCTCTGGATGAGTACAACCAGAAGATGTCACACGCACACGAGCCGTTCAACTTCCCACAGTTTGATCTGGTGAAGACACCGTTGAGGATGTTGGAGCTTGGGTATAGCGCCATCACATTTGAAAGGGGGGAAGTTGAGCGAGAACTGTCAACAGGTGGGACTGTCACTGTTGAAGAGTGGGCACCGATTGTCCTCAAGCATTCTGAGTACATGAAGCTTGCAGACAATGATTTCAAGAGCATGCCGTCTGAGTGGCAGATTGAGGTCTTGAAGAAGATCTCGAAGTGAGGGCGATCAGTTTTGCAGTGTTCCCAGTGCTGATCTTGAGGACTCTGCTGGGAAGCATGTAGTCATGCAAGCAAGTTAATGCTCGCAGTTGTCAGCACTGTTGGGAAGCAGTTGTTGACAGTGCTCTCGATTCTCATTGAGGACAGTGCTGGTGACAGTGAGAACAATGCTGGGAAGCATGCTGGCAGCGGTGTCTTCAAAGTGAGGACATACAGATTTTCGCCGCTCCCCCAGTGTAAGCAAAGTGATCGTCAACAGATCGATGACGCTGCCTCCCCTGCAAAACCAGCACCGTTAGCACTGGTCGCAACATCTGAGAACAACACTGTGAGCAACTGCAATCGTTACCATTTCGTTACCAAAAAAGCCCGGATCAATCGGAGTGAATCGTTAGAAACATAAATATAGAAGCAAACACAGGAGAACAATAAACACTATGAATGACGCACAGCCAACATGGAAGGACGACGACTACTGGGACTATCAGTCAACTCGTTTCAAGAAGAACACTATAACTGGCAAGCTCGGTGAAGGAACATTTGGATTCGGTGCAATCAGCAGTGCATACCTAGCTCACGAGGAGAACCTTCCAGAAGACCATGCTTACTGGACTCTTGACCGTGACGAGGTAGCCGAGTATCGCAGAGACTTCGCTCAAGACTTCCTGAACGACATTTTGAGCAGGATGGACGAAGCAAGCAAGGGAGAGAGCATCACAGTTCTCAAAGGTCACTACACCGTCGCCTCAAGCACAGAGCCTTTCACGATCAAGAACACGCCCAAGAACAAGGAAGCAGTGGAGTCGCTCAAGAGCTTCCTTACAGAGCAGGACCGGAGAGAGCGCCTGGAGGAAGCTGGACTCATCGTCTCCGAGCTGGACACAACGCCGACTGAAGCCGCAACCCAGTATCGTGAGACCAAGCACAGTGCCGACGAGGAGGACAAGTGATGGCCATTGACAACATCCGCTTCACTGAAGACATCCCAGACGACGCCGAGGAACTCGAGTTCGAAGAATACTGGCTGGAAGATGTGCTGGGTGACGACGGCATCCTCTACACAGACGCTTTCTACGAGAACCTCCGAAAGATCGTGCCACTGGCAGACCAAGCACTCGAAGACGGCAAGAGCTACATTCTAGACACCGACGAAGACGAAAACCTTGTCTACATGGATCTCGAGGAGTTTAAGGACGAAGCAGAAGCACTGCTACCCGAAGCGACCGACCTCAAACTCGTTATATTCAAAACAGAAGACGAAGCAAAAGCATCGGGTCGCGCCAGAACCGATGAGAGCACGGATACTTTCACTGCCCTCGCAGAAGAGCTGGAAACAAATCACGGCTCAATGGATGAAGTCCTCAATGCGCTGGCAACAGAACTTAAAGAAGCGCAAGCCAACGGATACAAGTTCTTCTCTTCTGATCACACCGCAGACACTGCAAAACGCTATTACAGCATCGAGTGGGTTCTCGGAAACCCTCATATGGAGGAAAAGTGATCCCAGATGACAACCATCCCTGAACTCGAAGAAAGCACTGCGAACGAGCAGCTCGAGAAGCTCTACCGTGAAGGCAAGCTCTACCACTACCCAAACTGGTTCTACAGGGAGCGTCTCGCCAACATCGAGACCCTCAAGGGGGAACCCATCACCTACTCCCCTACTAATCTGCTGCGCTACTACACCTCAGAGAAGATCTGCGATAAGGCCGAAGAAGTTGTAGAAGATCCCAGCGCCTCTGAAGAGCTCAGGCAAATGGCATGGGCTGTTGTGGAATTATTTAGATCCGAATCCAGCTTCAAGCACGAAGCACATGAGTTCGCGGAAGAGCTCGGTGTTGTTTATCTCGGTGGCTACGGCTTCGACCACGAAGAAGAGTTTGAGAGCGCGGTCTCCGCCATCGGACGCCTGGTAGACGCTCCTTTTAAATCAGGCGACACCAAATACGAGGACTACACAGCTCAAGAACTCGCAGACGCTCGTGCACGCTTTGCCATCACAGCAGAGCACTACTTGAACGCTATCGAAGAACTCGAGAACAGCGATAACAACGGCATCCTTGTAGAGGCAGAATTCTGGAAGCAGGAAGAGTTCGTCTCCGTCTCGCCACTCGCGATGGCTCAGGCACTCGATTCTTACTATCAGCGCTTTTCCGAACTGCTCTGGCTCAACGCTCACCCCCATCGCCCAGTCGAGATCACAGAAGACGACTACATCAGGCAGATGCTGACCAGTGGTTACTCTGCTGCAGTGCTGGACAGCCAGCAGGACGCTTCCTCCGGGCTTCTTAAGCAATCAGTGCGGCTCTACAAGGTGGACGATCTGAAAACCGCTTACGATGGCGATCTCGGCAAGCTGCCAGAGGACTGGGCAATCTCCCTGCTAGAACCTGAGATCATCGAGCTGCCGGACAAGGACAATCGTCCTATCTTTTCTCAAGACGAGCTGATGCAACTGGTCGGACGCGTCGAGGACAAGGTCACTGCAATCCAAGAGCACCCAGATCTCATAGAACATGCTGTAGACCTGTTAGCAGAAGCTCAAGAGGGCGACGTCGACTGGGATGGGACGAGATCTTCGAGGCAACACAGTCAGAAGATGGTTCGGAGAATTTCACACAAGCAGAAGCCACTGCAATCAATCTGGCACGTGACATCGTTGATGTTGTCAATGGCGGGAGCGATGACCCGAACCTGCAGCTCAACGATCTTATCGACAAGTTCTCGGCAGCACTCAATGACCTGAAAGCAGAAGAAAGCAACGACAACGAGGGGGAACAATAATACTATGACTACTCAGGCGCACCCAGAAAACAACCAGGAACAGGATGAGAAGCTGGCAGGAAGAACACACGAAGAATTGACCTATGCTTGCACCTCAGCTGAAGATTTCTACAAAAACATCCATAACTTGCCAGCACATGTGTGCAGTGACAACAGGATAACGCTCAAAGCATCTGAGGTAAGGTTCTACGCTGATTCAGAAGAACTCTCCATCTATGCGAGAGAAAGAGTCGAAGAGGGCGACGAAGAAGAGCAAGAGATCGCTTTTCAACTCCACAGTGCTATTGAGAAGCATGGCAAAGACAGCCCACAAGCAGAAGCACTCTTTATTGAACTTGCTGAAGAGAACTGTGATACCTACTGCTCAGATCAAGAGTGGCAGGAGATGAGGAGTGCACTCGATTGGTTTAATACCACTCTAGGGGAAGCGGAGAACAAGTACCAAGCATGGCTTGAGTTGTCGCATTTTGTCTTCGACTTCCTTTATACAAGCGAGAGTCCAGAGACGCACCTCCACTTATCTGACGACGATCACACGGTCCTGTTTGTTGACAATCTTGCTCGCGCGATTGACATGTACTTCCATTCAGACGAAATTCAAACACTTCTCTCAAAACAAGAAGAAAGCAACGACAACGAGAGGGACAACTGATGGCAACAAAGCAACCACCGCCCATCGACAGGAAGACAGGCACTATCAATGTGACCCCCGAGAGAGTAGAAGAAGCACTCAGGTCTGGTTATGCGTGCTCAGCACACCCCCTCGTGCATCACAACATCTCTAAGCTGGCACACGAGACCATTGGATACTCGGAGGTCACAGGCAACCCTCGCTATCGCCATAGTGACCAGCTCTACTACTACACCGCCGATGAACTGATCTCGGTCGCTCGCTCACGCCTCGAAGACAGAGAAACCGACGAGGACTTCGACTGGGGCGACGCTGACGAAGAAGACGAGCTTGCACGCGCTATTGTCAAGAGCGTTGATGCCGGTGAGGAAGAAATCGGAGACCACCTGCAAGCATATGCAGAACTGCAAGACGTGGTATATCTCGTAAATACACACTGGAGACAAATCGATGCTGCGCTCGGATGGATCAAGACCTGCCTTGAAGGAACAGACGAAGACTTCGGCAGCAAGGTAGACCCAGAAGACCCCAAAAGTGTCCTCACAGCCCACGCTCGCTGGTTGATCCTCACAGCAGACATCTTCAAGCGACTCAATGATGCCAAGCTGTACTACAGCACAGTTCTCAAGGTCGTTGAGAAGGATGGACTCCATATAGAGAAGAAGAGCGCCAGCGGCAAAGAAGCCATATTTGTTGCTCCTATCTCATTGGCCCGAGCACTCGACATCTTCTGCTCAACCAGTGAAGGCGAAGAAACCAACTGGCAGCACTTCATCGGAGAACTCAACGGCAGCATCGTCTACAACGGCCACGCCTCCAACTACCAAGAATTCATGTTGAAGCATGGATACATGGCGCACGACATTGAGATGGACGAGGACAATGAGAAGCCATCCAAACTGAAGCTCTACTCCCCTACTGCAGTCCAGGAGCAATATGGCGACGAGTTCAAGAACTTCCCTGTCGACTGGTCCCTGAGTGTCATCGAACCAGAAATCATTGAACTCTGAGTGTCCACATATGTAGACACTTGAAGAGAAACGCTGTTAACATGAGCAGTGTCAACAACAAGCGAATAAAGAACAGCCACTCCGTGAACCGAAACCTTCCCAGAAACCGGCGCAGAGTGGCTGCTCTCTATGTATTAAGTTATCTCTCTGCTGTCAGAGCATCAAGCAGCTTGTTTCTCCTTAAACCATCCCGGATGCTTCCGGCGATACTCTGCAAGCACATACTGAACAGCAGATGCAGTGAAGTCCTCACCGTCTTCTGAGAACTTGAGCGTCAACTCAATCTCCTCGTCAGTATCCTCAGCATTGCCGAGATACTGCTCGATCTGAGACGTCCACTGCTTCATCTTGTCATCGCGGTTCAAGTCATCGAACTTCTTTGACTGCTTCTCAAAGATCTCGCGGAGCTTACCCAGCTCGCCGCGCTTCATCTCAACGGCAACCAGTGTCATATCTGGTTCCTCCTTACCGCTCGTCAGGGATCCGAGCGTCCTTGTCAACAACAAGCAGGCAACGTCTGCCCACCTGCCGACACCATAGCTCCGAGGTCGGACACGCAAACGAGACTCGCCGCGCAGCTAAGAGAAACGTCATACAAACGGCCACACGAGGCCACAGACGCCGCTGTGTGCGCCTCAAAGCTCAGCCGAGCAGTTTCCCTACCAGTTCCGCACTCTTCCCGCCTGAACGCCACAGAACAGCCGAGATAGGTCGATTCATACTCAACCGCCAGTTCTCAGGCCCGATACCAAGCTTCCTGTCCTCGTCTGTGAGCAACGGAGGAAGATGCTGCTCAAGGAACGACCGCCAGAACTTGTTCTCGCCTGGAGCACTCATCTGCTTTCCGCGAGGACTCGTGAGTACATATGGTTGCTGACCGAACTTGCTCATCTGCTCGTCCCGCCAAGCACGGAGAGCCAGATCAAGCTCCCAGTCAATATAGATTTTCCTGAACCCGCCGCCACGCTTCCCGTTGGGAACATGGATCATCGAATCCCGACCATCGCTGTCGCCACCCGCACGCGATCCTCTGTGAACCACCTGCTGCCAAAGAAGCTCGTGCCGCTCTGTTTGCCTCAAACCATGAAGAGTCAGCTGGATCCAACAGTGCTCAAACTTCCCGACCTCAGAAGCAATCTCTGTTAACTCGACTGCCAGCTCTGCATACCGATCAAGTTGTTCTTCTGTGACCAGTGCGTTCTTCTTCTCCGCCATCGCTACCGTCATCCTCGATCAGTCCTTAACTCGCTCGGCCTGGAGCTTCCCAATCTGCCGGAACAACTGCTCGGTCAAGTCGGCTTCGATCACGTGCTCATCGAAAGCAGCATCAGCATCCGCGCCAACACGCGACAACACCCTGCTTTTCAGCTCGTCAGTACCAATGATGCCCACATATGCCAACCCGGTTTTCAGAACATTCAGCTCGTCCTCGGAACACTCCGACAACATAATGTCTGCATCCAGACCATCTTTGAACCGTGCATCGATCTGATACTGCAGCTCAGAAGCAACCTTGACCTTGTTCTTGTGTTGTTCTGCGTTCTCGCCAATCAGCGCAACCGCTCGCTCAGCACCACCAAACTGGCTCAGTACCTGCTGGTTCTTCTTCTCGACTCGCTCTGCAGCTTCTGCCAGCAAAGCAAACTTAAGATCGTTCTCTGCTCCTGCAATCATCTTCATCTCCGACTGTGTCATCTGTATCTATATCAACAGGCATGACATTAGCTCGAAGATCAGCAGAAGAGGAGTCAGCAAACAAACATAGTCAGCTCTGTTTGCTCAGTTCATCGGATACTGCACGATACAGAGCATTCGGAAGCTCTTCTGCCTCAACATTTTTCTTGAAACTCTCCACGAGTGCCTCACGATCTGTGTCTACACGATCAGCAACATAGTTTTCGATGTTCTCAAACAGGTCAGGACCACTCATTCGATCCACGATCAGAGCCATCCCCTCCTTCAACACCTCCAACTCAGCAACACTGAAATCAGAGATAACAATGTAGAGCAGCTCGTCACGTGCTTCGAACTTCTGTGTCAGAGCCTCCGCAACCACGTTCTGCTGCCGATACTTCTCCAGCTTGTCCTCACTGAGAACCTGTGTTGAAGCGTTCAGTGCATCCTCGTTCGCAGCAAACACTTGACCTGCTGCCTCCCAGAGCACGGCCTGCTCCCACTCGATCTGCGCCATCGTCCTGCCTCTCCTGTTGTCCATGCTTACAGCGTCAATCTTGACCATAGCGGAGAACCTGGACCCACAACCCGACGACTCCCCCGCAGTGCCCACAACGCCGCCTTGATCGCTATGTCAACGAACTGATCGTCGCCACATTGCTTACATATGCCTACTGGTGACGATCTGTATGTCGTCACATCCTTGACCACCAGCAAACACCCGAGAACAGGCCCACAACGGTTCCCAATGGCCGCACCTCGCTCAAACCAGTTCCTTGCTCCGCTTACGCAGCTTCTTGCCGTCTTCACGCTTCCGCAGGTTCACAATCGCTTCCAATGCTTCCTCCTGCTCCGACTGCACATGTTTGCTCGCCCTGTGTGCAGCAGTATCTGAAAGCTCTGGAGGCAGGTTGTCGCTACCCGTCATGGCCACATACCGCTTCTGCAGTGTCTCCAGAGGAGACTCGTTCTCCTTCTCCGCTTTCTCAATCGAGCGACCAGCGTCCAAGATGCGCTTCTTCCTGTTCTCAACTGACATCTCATAGAACTCGTCCACAACATCAATAGAGGGTCGCAGGCTGTTAGCTGCCATCGCAGTGTAGTAGCGGGTCATCTCCCTATCAGAGTGTCCAAGCACCCTCATCGCAGTCTCAATGTCCACACCCTGACTGTGGAAGATCGTCGCAGTGATATGACGGTTCAAGTGCCCACGCCAATCAATGATGTGCGGCTTATGCTTCGGGTTCTCGTTGTCCAGATGCTTCTCGCGGAACTTATGCCACTTCGTCGTGTCCCGACCGTTCTTCCAAGGCTTACCCTCCTCGGTCGTGAGAACCAAGTCCTCCAAGCCCTTCTGCGGCCTCCACGTGGACTGCGCCTTCAACTCATCCTGCTTCTTCTTCCAAGCCAACAGAGCCTGCCTCAAGCCCTCACTGATCGGGAACACACGCTCCGAATGCTTCGTCTTCGTCTGCGGTTTCAGCGCATACCCATAACCAGACTCATAGAGGAACTGACGCTCAACACTCAACAGAGCCTTATTCGGTGTCTCCAAGTCCGTAATCGCTGACCAGCACAAGCCAGCACGCTCACCCTGTCGCAGACCCCAGTAGTTCAGTCGGAGCCAGACCTCAGTGAACTCATCCTCAAGATCACGAACCTTATCCAACAACAACAGTGCAAGCTCAGTCTTAGCCAGCACCGTCTTCAAGTCCTCTGGCGGCTTAATCTCACTGTTCTTCGGAACATAGGACTCACGAACAGGCGAGTCATAGAACAACTCGTCTTCCTCAACCGCATAGTTGAACATCTTCTTCAGGGGTCGATGCACGTTCCTGATACCAGAAGCGTTCAGCAGTGGCTCATCCGTCTCAACCCACTCACCCTCTTCTTTAACCTGCTTCTTCTTCGCAGGCAGAGTGTCCCGGTAGAACCTCTTGATGTCCTCCTTCTCAACCTGCCACATCTTCAAGTGACCAAGTGCAGGCAGAATGTGGTTCCGGAACGATCCCTTGTAGTGGCTCACAGTGTTAGCAGCCAGCTCCCCTGCTTCCACCTTCTTCTCTAGATCAGCAATCCAACGGTCGTAGTACTCCTCCAGAGTCATCTCCGCCAGAGCACGAGCACCCTGCTTACGAGTCCGACGCTTCTTACGAGTGATTTTGTCGTTGCCCTCGTGCGCCCTTCGTTCAGCGTTCTTGATACAACGCCGGTACGCCTCAATAGGTGACTTCTGCGAACTACCGAACACCCGTCTGCGATTGCCCTCGCTGTCCTTACCCATCTCAATCGCATACTTGTAGACCAGGATTTGCTTCCCAGTCTTCGGATCCTTACGCAACGTGGTGTAGGACGATCCTTCGCCATACGTGGTCTCGATCTTTGAACCCTTGACGTTGCTCAAGAGCTCTTCCTCAATCAACTGCTCAACACGACTCTTCCGTCCGCCAGCAGCAGGAGAACTGTTCACAAACTCTTCTTTGTCCTTGACACTGCTCTTCGCCATCAGCAGCTCCTTCCCTTATGTACCCTTGTCGCGCGTCAGACTTAGTGGCAGGGCCGTTATGTAGGTCCTGAAGGAGAGTCAGTCATGGGTAGACCACCCTCGATTCCGGCGGAGAAGAAGACCCGGATAGTGCTGAGCGTGCTGGCCGGCGAGATGTCCATCGCCGAAGTGGCACGCAAGGAGAAAGTCAGTGAGCAGTCCATCGGACGGTGGAAGGCCGAGTTCCTGGAAGCCGGCAAGACCGCCCTGGTGGCCGGCAGGTCCGGACCATCCTCCCGAGAGGAACAGCTGGAGGCCGAGGTCGCCGAGCTGACCCAGGCCTTGGGCGAGGCACACCTGGAAGCCAGGGTGTGGAAGAAGTCCGCGGAGGGC
>NZ_ATXP01000017.1 GCF_000421745.1 Nesterenkonia alba DSM 19423 | reverse complement strand
GAAGTCCTGAAGGTTCCAGGCCACGAGCTTCTCCTCATCAATTGTGGAGTCCTGTCACCACCCAGAACGGGGCGCCTGGGCAGCCAGCTGCCCAGCCCTGCCAGCCCCAGGCCCTGGGGTGGAGTCGGTGGGCGGTTCATGCTCGGCATCCACGTTAGAAAACAAGCCCTCAACACTGGGACTGTCGTGCCTCTATCAGCGATCCACGATCCGCCCGTGACCAGCTCCTGGGTGACAACACCCCCCGGATCATCACATGACTGGGGGCAAACGATCATGCCCAGAAGCCGGACCGGACAACACCACTTATCCTGCCGGAAAACTGGTGCCCCTAGAAGCTAACGGGGGCTTCTGACCAGCACTTTTACCCAAAATACGTACATGCGTAGGTATAGTGACGAGTGTTAAGTAGTACTCGACAACGCCTGAGTGTCACACAAAAGTAACGACTTGCGTACCTTCAATCTGCTTACTACGTTGAGAGGCGAGCCACCGTGTTCATACGCGGTAGTTCCCTCACGTTGCATCACTCGCGCAACTCTGACGGCCCGTGCCTTAAGGGGAGCTGTGTCGATGCACCGTCATCACGAACGGAAACAAGACAACGTACCTGCACCGGAAGGACGCACATGGGGGAGACCACATCGGCCGCGAAGCGGCCATGCACGGCGAAGCGGGGTTTCGCCGCCCTCTCCACGGGGGCGCTGGTTCTCGGATTCACGATGAGCCAGGCCGGAGTGGCGCACGCTGCTCCCGAGGAGACTGACGACAGTGCCGCACTGGCGACTGCCGTTGACGTAGACCTACTCGGCATCGACATCGCAGACGTCGACTACGTGTCCTCGGGCTACCCGAGCGACCCGGGGCCGCATCACGCTCCCATCAACGTGGGGCTCTTCGACACTCTCGACCTGAGCCTGGGCAGCATCAACCTGCCGATCTTCGGTGAGGATGGGCTGCTGCCCATGGATGAGGTGGGTGTCCTCTACGGCTACGCCCACTCGCCCAACCCGTATGAGTCCACCGCGGCGGTCGGTGCGGTCAATGCCGAAGGTGCCATCGACCTGGGCACCGGTGAAGGCTACGACGACGCCACCATCGATTTGACCAACGCGCTGCGTGAAGGCCTGGGTATCAACCTCGACGGCCTCATCGACGAGGTGAGCTTGGAGCTCGGTGCGCTCAGTTCGCGGGCCCACCAGGCTCCGGATGGGGCTCTGGAGTCTGAGTACCAGATCGCCGGTGCTGATCTGGTCATCGACAGCCCCCTCGTTGGGGACGTCGTGGGCACTGTCGATTCCACAGTGGACGGCCTGGATGACACCCTGGCCGGCTTGCTCGGCTCCGACGGTGCGCTCAATGACGTACTCGGTGGTCTCGGCACCGTGCTTGACGGTCTGCAGATCGGCGACGAGGAGGGTGCCCTCAGCTGGCTGCTGGAGTTGAGCCTGGGTAATCCGGAGTTGAGCGTCGACTTAGACCTCGACGCCGTGACCTTCCCCATTCTTGAAGAGCCGTTGGTTGCCGACTCCGGTATCACCACGATCGACCTGGCCACCGGTCAGATTCATGTCGACCTGGAGCAGCTCCACGGCGAAAACCTCAACGACCTGGACCCCAACACTCAGATCCTGTCTGAGAATGAGCTCCAGATCATCACCAATGAAGTCACCGACCTGCTGGGCGAACTGGTCAACCAGGTGACGACTGTGGTGGAAGAGGCTCTGCTGACCTCTGAAGTCACCGTGGACCTGAACCCGAGCGTCAGCCTGCTCTCGGGACTGCTGGGCGTGGACCTGGAGGTCTACCTCGATGTCACTCTGGGTCAGCTGCTCGGTGTGCACGACGACGACCCCATCACCGAGGACAACATTCGCCTGGATGGTGATGGTCTGACCCTGGTCGGGCAGACGATTCTGCCCCTGGATGACATCCTCGGCTTCTTGGTGGAACCCATTCTGGTTGACGTCGTGCCGCAGATCACCGGCCCGATTCTTAACGACGTCGTACTGGCCGAAGGCGGCCTCACTGGCCCCGTGCAGGACATCCTCGATGACCTGCTGAGCGGCCTGGACCCGGTTCTGGATGCGTTGCCGAACCTCGTTGAGGTGACTGTCAATGAGCAGCGTGAGGACAACACCACCTTCGGTGACGACACCTTCTCCGTGTCCGCACTGACCGTGCGGGTGCTGCCGGCCCTCGAAGACGGGCTGATCGCCCTGCCGCTGGCGACCTCCACCATCAGCACCCACGACCTGGACCCGGACATCGAGTCCACACCGGAAGAAGTCGCCATCGGTGATGACCTCACCACTGACGGCACCGGCTGGCCCTCGACGTCCACGGTCGTGGTGGAGTACATCGACGCCGACGACGAGGTCGTCCACACCGAAGAGGGCGTTGAAGTGGACGAGGACGGCACCTTCGTCGAAGTCCTCGAGATCCCCGAGGGTACTGCCCTTGGTGAGCTGGAGATCGTCGCCACAGACGAGACCTACGACGACATCTCCGTGACCGACACAGTCACCGTGGTCGAAGGTGAAGTCCCCGGGGATGAAGACGGTACTGAAGACGGAACCGAAGATGGTGTGGAAGACGGCGTCGAGGACGGCGTTGAAGATGGCACCGAAGACGGGGACGACGACGGAACCGAAGACGGGACCGAAGACGGCGTCGAGGACGGAACTGAAGACGGCGTCGAGGACGGAACCGAGGACGGCACGGAGGATGGTGCCGAAGACGGAACCGAGGACGGTGTCGAAGACGGGGCCGAAGATGGTGTCGAGGACGGTGTGGAAGACGGAGTCGAAGATGGCGACGTCGACGGCACTGAAGACGGCGTCGAAGACGGGACCGAGGACGGCACGGAGGATGGTGTCGAAGACGGGACCGAGGACGGTGTCGAGGACGGAACCGAAGACGGTGTCGAGGACGGGACCGAGGACGGCACGGAGGATGGTGTCGAAGACGGCGTTGAGGACGGTGTGGAAGACGGAGTCGAAGATGGCGATGTCGACGGCACCGACGACGGCACCGCTGAGGACCCCTCCCTCGAGGTCGACCCCGACACCGCGCAGCCGGGCGAGACCGTCATCATCGAAGGTGACGACTACGAGTCCGACAGCACCGTGACCATCATCATCACCGACGACGAAGGCACCATCGTCGATGAGATCGAGGTCGACACCGACAGTGACGGCAGCTTCCGCATCGAGTGGACCGTGCCCGAGGACACCGAACCCGGTGACCTCACCATCACCGCCACCGACGAAAGCGACCAGAGCGACTCGGCCACTCTGACCATCACTGAGGGAACGGGAACCGGGAAGGGTGAGGGTGAACTCGCCCAGACCGGTGCCGGCATGGGCCTGATGGGGGTGTTCGCACTACTGGCCCTGGTGACCGGCGCAGGTGCCCTGGTACTGAACAACATCCGCCGTAAGACCGCGGAGTAGAGTACCGGCACCGGGCATGAACTGCGGGTGGCTGCGCGGAACCCCCGACTCGTGCAGCCACCCGCTCATGCCACATGAAGCTCATCAGAGAAGAGGAAGCGCACTAGGCAGATGACGACGCAGGTGCATTCGTGACCCGCTCTGTTGAGGAGCAGCACCGGGAGCTGAACGGGCTCCCGGTGCTTGCTCGTGTGCTGCCGTTCCCGCTCATCGCCATCGCGCTGGTGCACACCATGCTCATCGGACTGTGGGTGGCCCCCAGCACACCCCTGAGTGAAGACATCGGAGAAGAGCGGATCCGCTCCTATGTGCTGCCCTGGTTCGAGCAGAACTGGTCGATCTTCGCGCCCAATCCCCGCCGTGTGGCCGTCACCTTCGAAATCCGAGCCCAGGTGATGGACCCGGAGACCGGGGAGGAGATCACCACCGAGTGGATCGACCTGGTCGAGGGTGAAGACGCCCATGTTCACCACAACCCCGCACCTGCACGGACCTCCAAAATCGCTCGGCGCACCGCCGACCGGCTCCACACGGCACGTTCCCGCCTCAACGACGACCAGCTGCAGTGGCTCGAAGCCAACTACGTGGAAACGCCCATTGAGCAACTGCGCCAGCGGCTCAACGCCGTCGACGGGGGAGCCACCCCCGCCCAGGTGGCCGCCTACATGCGGGCCGATGCCACCGCCACCAGTCTGGCCACCGCGATCGCCGAACACGCCTGGGACGGTGAGGTGGTCCACGTCCAGTACCGCACCACCTCCCGTCCCGCCGTGCCTTTCGAGCGCCGGGGTGAGATGACCATTGATGAGACCGCACAGAACGACCGACGCTACGGGTGGCGCGCCCCCGCCGAGCTCAGCGAACAGGAACTGGAGTACTTCGAACGTTACGCCCGGCAAGCCGGGGTGATCGAATGACGGCGATACTCCGCGAGTTCACCCGCGCCGCCGATGAGCGACTGCTGGCTCTCCAAGCCTGGATGCTGCTGGACAAGCATGCCGCCTACGGGATCTCCGCCTCCCGGATCTTCGTCGGCATCGCCATGCTCGGCATCCTGGTGGCCAATTTCCCCCAGCGTCACATCCTCTGGGGGCAGGCTTCCTTCTGGGCGCAACCCGAACGGGACAACTCACGGTTCGGTTGGCTGCTCGGTGTCTTCGACGTCGAATCACCGGCCCTGTTCACCACCATGTACCTCGCCCTCATGGCGGTCACGGTAGCGGTCATCCTCGGCTGGCGCACCCGAGTGATGACCCTGCTGCTGGCGGTGGGAATGGCCGCCCTCGTGGAACGGGCCCCCATGGTCGGGGACCAGGGGGACAATATCGCCCGCATCGGGTTGACGCTCATGGTGCTGATGAGTGCCGCCGAACACTGGTCACTCGACGCGCGACGCCGACGTCGCGCCCGTGAACAGCACGACGTCGACAGCTTCAGTCTCGGCCGCAAGCTATGGTACGGGCTGCCCGTCCTCCCCACCTGGTTGACCAACCCCCTGCACAACGTTGCGCTGATGACCCTGGCGATGCAGATCTTCATTCTCTACACCGCCTCTGCGCTCTTTAAAGTGCAAGGGGAACTCTGGCAGCAGGGCACTGCGTTCTACTACCCGCTCAGCCTCCACGAATACGGGGTCTTCCCCTGGTTGAACGAACTGCTGGTGGCCAATGCCGCCTTCGTGACCATCGCGACCTACGTCTCCATCTACGTGCAGTTGTTCTTCGCCGTGGGGCTGCTGCACCCAGTCAGCCGGCGGCTCGCCCTCATCGGAATCCTGCTCTTCCACGGCAGTATCGCCGTGCTCATGGGGCTGCCCTGGTTCTCCCTGGCGATGCTCGCCTTCGATGCGATCTTCATCTCCACGCGCACCTATGAGCGGGTCAACAGTGCCCTGCGCCACACAGGGGCACGGCTCCAGGAACGATGGGCGCAGAAGAAAGCGACAGCAGCACCCGCACCGGAGGCGAAAACCGCCGCCGACTGAGCGACCAGACCGGGGCCCTCAGTGGTGAGGAGGGTATGGGTACGACCCCGAACCCGAAACTATACTAAACGTACGGTATAGTTTCGCGGGTGACTGCACCTCCCACCACCGCCCCGGACACCTCGCTCTCCCCGTGGCAGCGGTGGACCGTCTTGGCGATCGTCTCCTCTGCGCTACTGCTCATCGCCCTGGACAACACGATCCTCTACACGGCGCTGCCCACCCTGAGCAGCGAGCTGGGTGCCACCTCCTCGGAGCAACTGTGGATCATCAACGCCTATCCGCTGATGATGGCGGGACTGCTCCTGGGCTCTGGCGCACTGGGGGACCGGTTCGGGCATAAGCGGGTCTTCCAGGTCGGTCTGGTGATCTTCGGGGTCGCCTCGGTGATCGCTGCATTCTCCCCCACACCCCAGCAGCTCATCGCCGGTCGGCTGCTACTGGGCATCGGAGCCGCGGCCATGATGCCCGCCACCCTGGCGCTGATCCGTATCAGTTTCGCCGTCGAACGGGAACGCAACCTCGCCATCGGTGTATGGGCCGCCACCGCCACGGTGGGCATGGCGCTGGGGCCGATCGTCTCCGGGGCACTGCTCGCCCAGTTCTGGTGGGGATCGGTGTTCCTCATCAATGTGCCCATCGTGTTGCTGGCCAGTGCCCTCATGATCGCCATCGGACCCCGGAACATCACCAACCCGGCCCGGCGGTGGGACGCCATCTCCTCAGCTCAGGCGCTCATCGGGATGGCTGCGGCCGTATTGGCGATCAAAACGTGGGCGGAAGCTCCCCTGAACTGGAGCGTGGCGATCACCTCCACCCTGGTCGGCGTCGTCGTGCTCACCGTATTCGTCCGCCGGCAGGTGCGGCTGATGCGTACCACCGAGCCCCTGGTGGACTTCGCCATTTTCCGCAACCGGGGCTTCAGCGGGGGAGTGGTCGCCGCCGGGGTGAGCATCTTCGCCATTGTGGGGCTGCAACTGGTCATCACCCAGCGGTATCAACTGGTGGAAGGGTTCACCCCGCTGCAGGCTGGGCTCCTCGTCAGCGCGGTCGCTGCGGCCTCCCTACCCTTCGCGCTGCTGGGCGGGGCGGTGTTGCACCGGGTCGGACTGCTGGTGCTCATCGGCGGGGGGATCACCGCCGCTGCTCTCGGGTCGGTTCTCTCCGCCGTGGCGGCCGCCCAAGACTCCATGGGGCTGCTCATCGCCGGGCTGGTCGTCGCCGGTGCCGGGCTGGGGGCATCTATGTCGGTGGCCTCCACTGCGATTATGGGCAATGTCCCACCCCGCCGGGCCGGGATGGCCGCCTCCCTGGAAGAGGTCTCCTATGAATTCGGGGGCCTGGTGGGTGTGGCAACAATGGGCTCGTTGTTGACCTTCATCTACACCCGGACCCTGACCCTGCCACCGGAGCACGCTGCCTGGGAGACTGAAGCACCCGCCGCCGCTCTTCAACAGGGCGAGGAACAGGTCGCCGCAGCTGCCGCTGAGGCCTTCGACGCCGCCTATCTGGGTGTGCTCATCGCAGTGGCGGTGGTGATGATGTGTGGGGCGGTGGCGTCGTCGTACTTGTTGCGGCACTACACCCCGGGCACGGAATCCCAGAAATACCCCCATAACCACTAGGGGCCTGTTGTGGAGGGATGGAGGTAATAGGGTGTGAGAGATGCGGGCATCAAAACGCAATGACATCCTCGAGGCGGCCAAACGTGTGGTGCAGCGTGACGGGGTCACCGCACTGTCCTATGAGGCCGTGGCGAGCGAATCCGGGTTGACCAAGGGTGGGCTGCTCTACCACTTCCCCTCCCGGGACGCGTTGCTGCGGGGACTGCACGAGCACGTCGCCGGGCAGTGGGAACAACACATGGTGGAAGAAGCCGGAGGTGGGCCCGAAGACTGCGACGCCGCCACTCGGTTCGCCGCCTACACCCGCGCCTCACAGAACCCGGACCGGGCCGAGCTGCTGTTGATGCTCGAGGCCAGTGAGGACCCCGAAACCTACGCCATTTGGGATGAGATCTTTCTGCGCTGGGGGGTGCAGCCGCCCGCGGCTGGGGCGGAGGAGGAACAGGTCCGCCAGTTCATCGCCCGGCTCGCCGCTGATGGGCTGTGGTTCTATGAGGCACTTGGCACCGATCCTCTGGACCCGCAACTACGGGAACGCGTAGTCACCGCCATCACCCGCCTCGGCGCCACTGACTCACCCCACTGAGTCATACAAGGGGGCGACAGGCCACCGGTGAAGCCAGCCGTGAAGTCACCGGCGCGGTGGTGCTGAGGCAGCGTAGTGGCCGGTGAGGAGGACTCCGCCGCCGTCAACGCCTTTGGCGCCCTGGGTGAAGTCCACGCTGGAGGTGTCAACGGTCTGCGGGTCAAAGGCGCTGACCTCACCCATGATCCAGGCCGACTGGCCAGCGGCATTGAGGTGAGCCACGGCGTCGTCGGCCTTCTCGGCAGCGACAACGGCGACCATCCCGACTCCCAGGTTCCAGGTGCGCTCCGCATCAGCCTGTGGCACACGGCCCAGATCACCCAGCACGGAGAACACCTCCGGTACCGACCAGCTCGACCGGTCCACTGTGGCGATCAGCCCCGCAGGCAGCACACGGGCCAAGTTCGCGGCGAGCCCACCTCCGGTGACGTGGCTGAAACCACGCACTGGCAGCTCGGCAGGAAGTTCGCCCTCGGCCGGGTCGCCATTGAACGCTCTGGCCAAGTCCAGGCACGGCATCGTGTAGAGGCGGGTGGGTTCCAGCAGTTCCTCACCCAGGGTGCGGCCGAACTCCGGAACCTCACGGGAGAACGCCCAGCCGGCATCAGCGATGATCCGACGCACCAGTGAATACCCGTTGGAGTGGATGCCGGAGGAGGCCATCCCGATCACCACATCCCCGGGCTGGACCCGCTCTGGGCCCAGCACTGCGGAGGCATCCACCACCCCGGTGGCCGCGCCGGCGACGTCGTACTCATCCTCGGCCAGCAGCCCTGGGTGCTCAGCGGTCTCCCCGCCCACCAGGGCGGTGCCGGCCTCCGCGGCAGCCTTCGCCACCCCGGAGACGATTGAGGCGATGCGTGCCGGCTCCACCTTCCCGCAGGCGATGTAGTCGGTCATGAACAACGGCTTAGCCCCCATGACGACAATGTCATCGACCACCATGCCCACCAGGTCGAAGCCGATGGTCTCGTGCTGATCCAACGCCTGGGCAATCGCCACCTTGGTGCCGACCCCATCAGTGGAGGTCGCCAGCAGCGGACGTGGCAGCCGCTTCAGCTCCGCGGCGTCAAAGAGCCCGGCGAAGGCCCCCACCCCGCCGAGCACCTGGGGACCATGGGTCGCCTCAATATGGGACTTCATCAATTCCACGGCCCGGTCCCCGGCCTCAGTGTCCACGCCAGCCGAGGCGTAGGTGGTGGGGCCCGGCTGCCCGGTGGTGTTCGCAGTAGTCTCGGTCATCGGGCCGGCTCCGTGGTGTGCTGGCGGGCTGGTTCAGTCCTCGAGGTGCCGTTGCGTTGATCCTCAGTCAGCGCCTGGCCGGACTGCTCACGCAGGGGCGGCTCAGTGGGGTCGAGGTCGAACTCCGCATCCGGTCCGGGCTCACACCCCACCTGCGCTCGGCGGTGCGGCATCCCCGGTAGGGCCGGTTGCTCCAGGAGCATTTTGCCGCGCCGGTCCTCCGGTGGCAGCTCAATGGGGTACTGCCCGGAGAAACAGGCGGTGCAGAGGGTGGACCGCGGCTGATTCGTCGCCGCGATCATCCCCTCCTCGGAGATGTAGGCCAGTGAGTCGGCGCCCACGGCGGCGGTGATCTCCTCAATGGTGGCCCCGTTGGCGATGAGCTCGGCCCGGGTGGCGAAGTCAATCCCGTAGAAGCACGGCCACTTAATCGGCGGGGAGGAGATCTTCACATGCACTTCAGCGGCCCCGGCCTCTTTGAGCATCGCCACGATGGCACGCTGGGTGTTGCCCCGGACGATGGAATCGTCGACGACGACGACTCGCTTGCCCGCCACCACATGCTCTTGAACATTGAGCTTGAGTCGGATCCCCAACTGCCGCAGCGTTTGGCTGGGTTGGATGAAGGTCCGCCCCACGTAGGAGTTTTTGATGAACCCCTGGGCGAAGGTCAGCCCGGAGGCTTCGGCGTAGCCGACTGCAGCGGGAGTGCCAGATTCCGGCACGGGGATGACGATATCGGCGTCGTGCGCGGCTTCCCGGGCCAGCTGGCGACCCATCTCCACCCGGGACTCATAGACGGAGCGTCCATTGATATTGGCATCCGGGCGGGCCAAGTACACGTACTCGAAGACGCAGCGGGCCGGGGAGGCCTCGGCAAAACGGTGAGAGCGGACCCCGTCGGCGTCGATGGCGATGAACTCACCGGGTTCGATCTCCCGGATGACAGAGGCTCCCACTGTGGCCAGTGCGGACTGTTCAGAGGCCACCACCCAGCCCCGGTTGAGTCGGCCGAGCACCAGGGGGCGGACCCCTTGGGCGTCACGGGCGGCGTAGAGGGTGTTTTCATCCATGAACACCAGGCAGAACGCCCCGGTCAGGCTGGGCAGCAGGGCCAAGGCCTGGTCTTCTAAGGAGTCACCTGGTTCGTCCTTCAGCAGCGCGGTGACCAGTGCGGTGTCTGTGGTGTTGCCCTGGGCGAGTTCGCCGAACTTCTTCTCTCCGTGGCGGGCGATGACCATGTCCCGCAGTTCGGCGGAATTGGTGAGGTTTCCGTTGTGCCCCAGAGCCACGGTGCCGTGGGGGGTGGCGCCCAGAGTGGGCTGGGCGTTGGCCCAGTTGTTCGCCCCGGTGGTGGAGTAGCGGCAGTGCCCGACGGCGATATGCCCGGTCAGTGCCGAAAGGGTTGCCTCATCGAAGACTTGGGAGACCAGGCCGACGTCTTTGTAGACCTTGATGTTGTTGCCGTCGGAGGCGGCGATCCCGGCTGACTCTTGGCCACGGTGCTGCAGGGCGTAGAGCCCGTAGTAGGTGAGTTTGGCGACTTCCTCGCCGGGGGCCCAGACGCCGAAGACTCCGCATTCCTCCTGGGGGCGGGGGTCCTCGTCCAGGAGGTTATGGGACAGGCCGGACTTATGCGCCACTCGGCGCCTCACTTCCCTCATCGCGGCCCCGGTTGAGGCGCTCCATGTCATAGGTGGTGGCGCGGCGGCGCAGGTACTTCTCTGTCAGCAGCCAGGCGGTGGCGGCTAAGCCCACGGCGGGCAGACCGAAGGCGAAGGTCATATAGCCCACGGCCGCGGTATCGGTGTAGTTCTCCGCCGGTGGGGTGGAGTACACGGTGATGACGGCTGCGGTGAACGCCAGGCCGAGGGCGACAACGAAAAACGGTGCGAGTTTGGGTGTGGTGCGAACTCTCGCCCGCCGGCGCGACGCAGAAGGGCGCGGCTGCTGAGACGACATAGAGGTCAGTCTACTCCGTGGGTGCAAGGCCGGTGGCGCCGCTGTGGGCTGCCGCACACCCGGGTGTGACCCCGAGGGTGCTCGGCTGCGGAGGCAGACCGGCTTGAGGTGAGAGCAGTCGTTAGTCGGGGCCGTGCTGGTGGGGGTTGTACTCGGTGCGCAGCGGCTCCACCAGGTGGGCGACGTCGACGCGCAGGGCGGTGGCCAGCCCCAGTAGTACTCCGAGCCGCGGGTTGGCGGGGGAGCGTTTGGTCTGGTCACTGAGGCCCCGTTCCAGCAGGCTGAGGTGCTGTAGTGAGATGCCGGCGGCCTGGGCAACTTTCTCCTGTGAGAGCCCGAGTTCGCTGCGCGCTGCCCGCAGCCGTTCCCCGAAGGCAACTGCCTGTTCAGGGGATGGATGCGGTTGGGGCATGCATGTGATTTCACGCGCCCCGACCGGAGATGTCTTCAATGTATACAGAGAATTTGAGAGGCAGTGACGCGGCACACTCACCTTAATGGGAGCTCGGTAAACCCCTGCTGAAAACTTGATGTCAGGCGCTTCGGATGCTAGAAAGGTCTAGATTGAGGGGGACGTGTATCGTGCCGGATCCCCGTTATGTTCTTAACCCTGCGAGCAGCCGGGGAGCTGTGATGCCCGGACGAACCCCTAGTTCTAGCGGTGCCGGGCGTCGTCGCGCCTATCTCACGGCGGTGTTGGCGGCTGGACTGGTCCTCGGAGTGGGTGCAGCACACGCTTCAGCTTTTTGGTCTGAGCACACCTCCGGGGTGCGGACCACCATCACCACGGGCAATTTTGAGGCACCCAACCAGAGCGAGGCGCCGAATCAGAGCACGGATCAATCCGCCGAGCAGGGTAGCTCCGGTGGTGGGCAGAGTGATCCGGCCCGGTGAGTGATGAATTCCGGCGTACAGCGCCTATGCGCTCTGCAGAGACGGTGGGTTATGCAGAGGCCGTAAGCGGTGTGGAACCGGTGAGCACTGGCGAGGATACGACGACGCCGGCAGCCTCCCGAAGATCTCCGCACCGTTGGCTTGGTCGCCGCTGGCGGCGGATGACCGAGCGCACCCGCACCAAGGTCAAGGCGATGCTCGCCGCGGGCATGGTGATCGGCGTCGGTGCCACCGGCACCCTGGCCTCCTGGAGCCACGACTCCCATGTGGGTGTCACCCTCGAGACGGCCAACTTCCTGGTCGACGGGCAACTCGAGATCAGTGGAACGAGTGGCACTGCAGGGTATGAGCCGTATGACCCAGAGGTGCCGCACACGCCCCAAATGCGCGGGGAGTACAGTGATTTCGGGCCTACGAGCGCCGCCGCTGCCGTCTTCTGGATGCGCATGGACCCTGCGAGTAATGCGGCGATTGACCGTTATACCGTGGAATTCACCGGGGTAGAGCTGAGCGGTGAGAACGCCGAGAACATCGAATTCAGCGTGCATTTTCGAGTGGATCAGAACAGCGGAGCAGGGTGTGGTGGGAACGGGCAGATCAATACAACCCAAACGAGTGTTAACTTTACAGGGCATCCTCATATCGAACGCCAGGCGTTGAGTTCCTCCCCCAGCACAGTTGATGTGCAGCCTATGGCGAGGAGTCAGTATCTCCGTGCATGCGTGAACTTCTACGGCACGGAGAGACTGCAGCCCAATGATGAGCTTAACCTCACGTTCCAGGTCACGATCCGCCCTGAAGAGTGAGCGCTCCGCGGTCTGTCCACCACGCGGGTCTGTGCAGACCAGTCCAGGACGCACTGCTCACATCAGCGGCAGGTGAGCCGAGAGGTCGGCGCGGGTACCGGATGCGGTGATCTCCCCGGCCTGATGGGCTTGCTGCCAGCTCACCTGCCCGGTGGCCACCTGCAACCAGGTCTCAGGCCCGAATTCCACCACATTCGGTGGGGTTCCACGGGTGTGGGAGGGGCCCTGAACGCACTGGGCGACCCCGAATGGCGGTACCCGCACCTCCACCGCATGTCCCGGAGCCCGCTCGGCCAGTTCTTCTAAGAGGTAGCGCACTGCCGTGGCGAGCGTACGCCGGTCCGTCGGTGTACCGGCCTGATGAGCAGCCGCCCAATGGCGTACTGCTTCCGTTCCCGCCTCAGGGGAGATCCGGCGTCGTGCCATATCCGAGGTCCCTACAGCCGGGCAGTGACAGCATCGGCCAGACGCAGGGTGCCTACCACCTGCTGATCCGCCCCACCGGTGATCGGCTTGACGATCCGCTGCAGCACACCCTCCAGCCGGTCCAGGTCCACCGCACCCCGGGCAGCCAACAAGCTCAGCCCCACCAGGTAGTTCGGCCGAGAGCTGCCATCCAGGCACTTCACCGCACAAGCGGTGCCGTCACCGGCAGCCAGAACCAGCACACCCTCCGCCCCGGCTTTGGCCAGGATGCCCAGTTCCTCCATCACCACAGTGTCCGGTTCGCCCACCCCGCGCACCGCCCACGGGTAGTCCAGCATGGCCTGCGCCACGGTGAAGGCGTGCACCTCCGCCTCCCGGCGGGTCAGCGCCGCAGCGATCCTCCCGGTCCCCCGGGCCAGCGCGGTCAGGGGCAGCGTCGGAGCCGGGGCACCACAGCCATCCACCCCCACCACACCGGGGGCCTGACCGCAGTACTCCTCGATGACCTCCCAGACCACCTGCTGCACCGGGTGCTGCGGGTCGGTGTAGGTAGCCAACCGGTCTCCGCGGGTGCGGGCGGCGGCCAGAAAAGCGGCGTGCTTGCCCGAACAGTTAAACGCCAAACGGGTGGCGTCCTTGCCGGCCTCCAGATGGATCTTCACGTCCGCCGTCCGTGACGGCAGAGCCGCCGGACACTTCAAATGGGACTCATCCAGCCCCTCTTTGGCCAGAGTGGCCGCCGTCAACTCCTGGTGCCGCCGGGAGCCGGTGTGGGACCCGCAGGCAAGAGCCACCGCCTCCGGGGAGATCAGCGCACCGGCCCGCAACGAGGCCACCGCCTGCAGCGGCTTGAGGCTGGAGCGGGGGAAGGTCGGCAGATCCGGAGTCCCCAGGGACTCCAGCACCTCACCATCCGGGGCGGTGAGCACCGCCGAGCCCAGGTGCCTGGACTCCGGTACCCCGGCTCGGGTCACCACGGCCAGCTCGGCGGAATCCTCAGCGGTCGGGGTCTGCAGCGTGGCTGAACTCTGAGTCATGTTCCTCACCATATCGCTGCCGAATGCCGCCGCCTGTGTTGCCTGCGGGGCGGATTACGGTCTCTGCGGTGGCCGATAAGGTTGGGGGTATGAAGATCCTGGTGGTGGGCCCCGGGGGCCGAGAGCACGCGATTGTCCGAGCATGTCTGCGCGACCCGGCCGTGGAGGCGGTAGAGGCCGCACCCGGTAACGCCGGAATCGCCCGGGATGTACCCTGCCACAGCATTGACGCCAGCAACGGAACAGAAGTCGCCGCCCTCGCCGTAGAACGCGGGTTCGACCTGGTCGTCATCGGGCCGGAAGCGCCCTTAGCCGCCGGGGTGGCCGATGCTGTCCGCACCGCCGGAGTGCCCGTGTTCGGCCCCTCCCGTGCCGCCTCCCAGCTGGAGGCCTCCAAGGCTTTCGCCAAGGAGATCATGGCCGCAGCCGGGGTCCCCACCGCCGAAGCCGTTCACGCCAATGACGCCGCCGTGGCTGCTGCGGCCCTGGACCGCTTCGGTCCCCCCTATGTGGTCAAAGACGATGGGCTCGCCGCCGGCAAAGGCGTGGTCGTCACCGAAGACCGCCACACCGCGCTCGCCCACGCACAGAGCTGCTTCGACGCCGGCGGCAGTGTGGTCATCGAGGAGTTCCTCGACGGCCCGGAGGTCAGCCTCTTTGTCCTCTCCGATGGGCAAAACCTCGTTGCCTTAAGCCCGGCCCAGGACTTCAAACGCATCCATGACGGCGACGCCGGCCCCAACACCGGGGGCATGGGCGCTTACACGCCGCTGGACTGGCTCAGCGACTACCGCGAAAGTGTCGGTGGGGCACCGGCTGACTTCACCGGCGTCGTGCTGGAAAAGGTCGCCCGACCCACGGTGACGGAAATGGCTCGGCGGGGTACCCCGTTCGTCGGTGTGCTCTACTGCGGGCTGGCCGTGACCTCCCGCGGAGTGCGTGTGGTGGAGTTCAACGTCCGCTTCGGCGACCCGGAGACCCAGGCGGTGCTCGAACGTCTGGAGACCGGGCTGGGGGGACTGATGCTGCAGGCCGCCACGGGTGAACTCGACGAACAGACCCCGCTGCAGTGGCGGGAAGGCTATGCGGTCGACGTCGTCCTCGCCGCGGAGAACTACCCTGAGACCCCCCGGAAGGGAGACCTCATCACTGGGATTGAAGACGCTGAGGCCCTTGAGGGGGTCAGCGTGCTCCACGCCGGCACCAGCACCGACGACGCCGGGGCTCTGCGCACTGCCGGTGGGCGAGTTCTCGCGGTGGTCGGCACAGGCCAGAGTCTCGCCGCAGCCCGGGACCGCGCCTACGCCGGGGTCGCGAAGATCAGCTGGCCCGGGGTGCAGCACCGCACCGATATCGCGGCCAAAGCCATCGCAGCAGAGATCACCGTGGAGACCCAAGCATGAGCGCCACCCAGCCGCCGACACCCCAGCCCCCGGAATCGAAGCCCCCGGAGCCTCAGCCCCCGCGGCCCGAAACTCTGTCCGGTTGGGAACACCGCGCCTCCGGGAAAGTCCGCGAACTCTACACCCCGGCCCCCGGCTCCGCATGGGACGGGCAGCCGGTGCTGCTGATGGTCGCCACCGACCGGATCAGCGCCTACGACCACATCCTCACCCCCGGCATCCCGGATAAGGGCACCATCCTCACCCAGCTGAGCCTGTGGTGGTTTGACCAACTCGAAGCCGAAGGCATCCGCAACCACGTGGTCTCCACGGAGGTCCCAGAGCAGGTCGCCGGCCGGGGGCTGGTGGTACGCACCCTGAACATGGTGGAGGTCGAAGCCATCGTCCGCGGGTACATCACCGGCTCAGCCCTGGCCGAATACCGCGAGTCCGGCACGGTGACCGGCATCGTGCTGCCCGGTGGGCTCAACGACGGTTCCCGGCTGCCTGAGCCGATCTTCACCCCCTCGACCAAAGCCGCCCAAGGTGACCACGATGAGAACATCAGCTTTGACGAGCTCACCGGTCGGATCGGCGTCGAACTCGCTGAACGCATCCGGGACGCCTCCCTGCGGATCTATCAGCTGGCCGACCGGCTGGCCCGGGAAGCCGGAATGATCGTGGCGGACACCAAACTGGAGTTCGGACTCGACGACGACGGCGAGCTCGTCCTCGCCGACGAAGTCCTCACCCCCGACTCCTCCCGGTTCTGGGCGTTAGAAGGCTGGGACTCACCCGGCCCGCAGCCGTCCTTCGACAAGCAATTCGTCCGCGACTGGCTCACCAGCCCGGAATCCGGCTGGGACCGAGACAGCGGCCAGGCCCCGCCCCCGCTGCCCGAGCACATCGTGGCGGCCACCCGGGAACGCTACATCGACGCCTACCGGCGGCTCACCCGCACCGAACCGGTGCTCTGAGGTTCCTCGCGGAGCACCCGTCAGGAGTCTTCACTCCCAGATGGACTTCCCGACTCCCAGCGGGGCTCTTTCGGGTGCGCCGGCACCATCTCACCGCCGACGACGCCAGCCTCAGCTGCTCATAGTGGCTTCCCACGCCTCGTGCAGCTTGGAGAAGTATCCGCCCTGGGCGATGAGCTGTTGCGGGGAGCCGTCTTCGACGATACGCCCCTCATCCACCACCAACACCCGATCAGCGATCGCCACCGTGGAGAGCCGGTGGGCGATGATAAGCGCTGTCCGGTTGCCCAGCAGACGTTCCAACCCCTGCTGAACGAGCTGCTCACTCGGCAGGTCCAAAGAGGCAGTGGCTTCATCGAGGATGAGCACCGCCGGGTCGGCCAGGAACGCCCGGGCAAAGCTGACCAGCTGGCGCTGCCCCGCCGAGAGCCGCCCACCGCGCTTATTGACGTCCGTGTCGTACCCCTCCGGCAGGTTCATGATGAACTCGTGGACCCCCACGGCCTGGGCGGCGGCAATGATCTCCTCCTCCGAGGCGTCCGGCCGGCCGAGGGCGATATTGTCCCGGATCGTCCCGGAGAACAGGAAAGCCTCCTGGGTGACCATGGCCACGTGGCGTTTGTGGTCCTCCTCGGAGAGCTCACGCAGATCCACCCCGTCCAGGGTCAGCGACCCGGAGGTCACGTCGTAGAACCGGGAGAGCAACTTAGCCAGGGTCGTCTTGCCCGCCCCAGTCCGACCCACGACGGCGACCGTCTGACCCGCGGGGATGTGTAAGTCGAGTGTCTTCAGAACCACAGGTCCGTCGTCGTTGTATTTGAACTCCGCCTGGTGGAACTCGATCTCACCGTCAGCCTCCGGCAGGCGCACCGGATTCTGGACCTCACGGACCTTAGGAGTCTCCTCCAACAGGCCGGAGACCTTCTCCAGTGCAGCGGTGGCCGACTGCAGCGAGTTGTAGAACATCGCGATCATATCCAGGGGCTGGAAGGCCCGCTTGGTGGCCAGCACCAGACCCACCAGCACACCTGCGCCGAGATCACCCTGCAGTACCCGGAACCCACCCCAGAGCAGCACAGCGGTCACCGAGAGGTTCCCGATGAGCATCAGCGAGGGCTGCAGAATGCCCAGCAGGCTGATGGAGCGCAGCATGTCATTGCGGTAGATCGTGGCCAGCTTCTTGTACTGCCGAGACCGGGCGTGCTCGCGGCGGAAAGCCTGGACCGCACGGATACCGGTCATCGACTCCACGAAGTGCACGATCATCCGGGCACTGGAGACCCGGGTGCGGCGATAGGCGACCTCCGCATTGCGCTGATACCAGCGGCCCACGATGAACACCGGAATCGCCGCCACACAGAGCACCAGGATGGTCGGCGGGTCCATCAGCACAATGGTCACCACAGTGAAGAACATGAACATCACGCCCTGCACCAGGGAGTTCACCCCACCGTCGAGTAGCTCACGCAGTGACTCCAGGTCCGAGGTCTGCCGGGAGATGACCCGCCCGGAGGTGTAGTCCTCGTGGAAGTCCAGGGAGAGCTCCTGGGTCTTGCGGAAGACCTCATCCCGCAGCTTGAACAGCATGAACTGGGAGGCCTCAGCGGTCATCCGCGTGTAGAAGAACAGCAGCGTGGCCGCAGTCAGGGCAGCGCACATGTACAACACTGCAGGCAGCCACATGCCCATCGCGTTGCCTTCGAGGATTCGCGGGATCCCCCAGTCAATGGCCAAAGCCCCGACGATCATCGGGGTGGAGGCCTGGGCCGCCTGAGCCACGACCACCGCCAGGGCGGTCATCAGCAGTTTCAGCCGCACTCCCTTGGAGGTGCGGACCAGCAGCCGCCAGGAGCGACGCCGAATGAACTTGCGTTCCTCTTTATTGAGGTCGATCTGTTCCTCACCGGCGGTACCGCGCAAATGCGCGAAGGGATCGACCTGCCCGGCGGTTCCGGTTCCTCCGCCCGTATCCGAGGGGTTCGGCGGCTGGGTGGCCTGCTGGGGGACCTCCGAGTACTCCGGTGCGGGGTTCTCCGTGGTGTTCTTCCGGGTTGTCTGCGTCATGGGCGGACCTCCTCGGCCACGCTGTTCATCAGGTCCTGACCGCTGGGCCGGGGCGGGGCCATCACCTTGCGGTAGAGCTCGCTGCGTTCCAGTAACTCAGTGTGGGTGCCGACGTCGGCGATCTTGCCTTCGTGCAGCAGCGCCACCCGGTCGGCCAAGGCCACTGTGGAGGGGCGGTGAGCGACGATGAGCGTGGTCGTACCATCCAGCACCTCGCGCAGTCGCTCGGTAACACGCTCCTCGGTCCGCACATCGAGAGCGGAGAGCGGATCATCGAGCAATAGCACCGAGGGATTCGGGGCGATCGCACGGGCCAGGGCCAGCCGCTGTCGCTGTCCACCGGAGAGGCTCAGCCCCTCCTCACCGATGCGGGTATCGACCTGCTCAGGGAGGTTTTCGACGAACTCGGCGTCGGCGGTATGCAGCGCGCTGGTTAAGACCTCGTCGAGCTGCTCATCAGAGGGGGCGGCCGCACGGTAAGGGTGACTGGGATCGTCGTCGTCGCGCTGGTGCCCGGTGCCCAGCAGGACATTGGCTCGCACCGAAGCGGAGAACAGGGTGGGGTCCTCGAAAGCCACGGTGATCCGGGAACGCAGATCCGGCAGCGAGTAATCGCGCACGTCAACACCGTCGATAGTGATGGAGCCGCCGGTGACGTCATAGAGCCGTGGCACCAGGTTCAGCAGAGTGGAGGTGCCGCCACCGGTGTGGGACACCAGGGCCATCGTCTCACCCGGCTCGATACGCAGGGTCACCCCGTCGATGAGGTCCCGGTCAGAGGATTTCTGGTCCGGGAAACGGAAGTGCACATCGTGCAGCTGAACCAGCCCCCGTTCTTGGGCGGTCTTAGGCTCATCCGGGGAGACGATCGCCGGTTCAATGTCCATCACATCGATGTGCCGGTCCAGGGAAGTCTTGGCCATAAACACCTGGGACAACAGCATGCCGATACCTTCGATGGGCTGCTTGAGCACCACAGCCGTGGCGAAGAACGCAGTGAGGGTTCCGGGGGTGACCGTGCCCTGGCCCACCTGCCACAACCCGGTGAGCAGGCAGAAAGCGAGGATGCCTTCCGGCAGCAGGATCATCAAGAACTGGAAGGACGCCAGAGTGCGGGCCTTAGCCACTTCCAGGTGACGCAACTGTCCGGCTTCGCGCCGGAAGTCGTGGCGGGCGTGGTCCCCGCGTCCAAAGGCCTTCAGCACACGAATACCGTGGACGGACTCCTCCACCTTGGTGGCGACGTCGCCGGCTTTGTCCTGGGAGGATCGGGAGAAGTGGATGAACTTCATGCGGAACCGCGGGCCCAACACCATGATGGGGATCGCCGCGCAGAGGAAGATGGCAGCCAGGAGCGGCGAGTTGATGAACATCAGGGTGAAGCCGACCACAATGGTCACCGACTGGGTGACGATCATGATGGACCCGAAGGCGAAGAACCGCCGCAGCATGTTCAGGTCGGCGATGGCCCGGGACTGCAGCTGTCCGGCGTCCCAGGCGGCATGGAAGGCTGCCGGCTGGAAGATCAGCCGGTTAAACAGCGTGGTGCGCATGGAGGTTTCGGCATCTGAGGCCGGGGGGAGCACCAGGAAGCGGCGCAGGAACACCATGACCGCCTCGATGATCCCCAGGATGAGGATGATGCCGCCGCCGATCCAGACCACCATGGTGGTGGCGTCGTCGCTTTCGATATTGTCCACCACACTGCCCAGAGCCTGGGGGATGGACAGGGCCATAATGCCGGCTCCGACGGCGGCGAGCATGCCGAAGAACCACCGCAGCTTCAGGCCTTCGAGATAGGGGCCCAGGCGCTTCATGGCCGCCCAGATGGTGCGCTTATTGCCAGACTCGTATTGCTGCTGCCAGATCGTCTGAGTCTGGTTACGCCGTTCGGATGGTTGCATCGCGCAACTACTTTACGCCCTTCCCTGGGTGTTTGTGAAATTTTACTCGGGGTGGTGTCACGGAAGGTCACGCGGGGCGGATGAGCGGTCGGCGTCGTCGGCTCGAACGCAGCTTAGGCGCCGGGGTGCGGCCCGGGCTGAACCGTGGGCTACACCCCGGGGCCGAACTGTGTGCTGAACTGTGGCGGTCCGTACGCCTCAGGCGGGGGTGACTGTCAGCAGGGTCGCTTCCGGTGGGCAGAACAGCCGGATGGGTGCCTTCGCGGAGGTGCCGATGCCGGCCGAGACATGCAGGGCCGCATTCCGGGTGGCAGTGGTGACCTCACTGAGCCCCGAGGCCTGCCGGGGTGGTAAGTCACAGTTGGTCACCAAGGCGCGCCGGCCCGGCAAGCACACCTGCCCGCCGTGGGTGTGTCCGGCCAGGATGAGGTCGGCCCCGGTGCGGGTGAATGCCTCCAGCACCCGGCGCATCGGGGAGTGGGTGACCGCCAGGCGGAGATCCGCGGGACCCTCGGGCCACCCGGTAACCGTGTCCCGGTCAATATGGGCATCATCGGTCCCGGAGAAGTGCAGGTGCAGGCCCCCGTAGTGCACGGCGGTGTGCCGGTTCGTCAGGTCGATCCACCCGGAGTGGGTGAACCCGGCGAACAACTCCTCGGTGGGTAACTGCTCGGCCACAGTGTGCCGCACCTCAGAAGGTCCGCGGAAATACTTCAACGGGTTGCGGAACTGAGGGGCGTAGTAGTCGTTCGATCCGGGCACGAATACTCCGGGGAATGCGCGCAGCGGGGCTAGTGCTTGAAGAACCTCCGGCACGGCCGCCGGGTGGGAGAGGTTATCCCCGGTGTTGACCACCACGTCGGGACGCAGCTCAGCCAGAGACTGCAGCCACTCGAACTTCTGCCGCTGACCCGGTACGTAGTGCACATCGGAGATATGCAGAATCCGCAGCGGAGCGCGGAGTCCACGCACCGGCAGTTCCACGTGTCGCACGGTGAAACGCTTCAGCTCCACAAAGTGTGCGTAGGCGAGGGTGCCGGCGCCCAGTGCAGCAGTGGTCAGGCCCGCGGCGGCGCCGAGGCGAAGCAGCTGATTCACAGCAGCCGACGACGTCGGTTAGTCGTCATCGTCGTCGTCGCCATTGTCATCGTCATCGCTGTTATTGCTGCCGGCGCTGGGCAGGTCGGACCAGCTGTAGCGCCAGGAGCGGCGGTTATCGAACGGCGAGTCATCGGCTTCGCGGAAGTCGCCGGTGGCGTAGTTGTCACCCACCCGGCTCATGTAGTCGTACCACATGGGCATCGCCAGTGTGGATCCGAAGAACTCTTCGTGGTACTCCCCGGCGAAGGTCTCACCCCAGAGGGTCTCGTTGCTCTGGTAGCGACCCACGAAAGCGCTGGTGGCCAGGCCTTCGGTGAAGCCCTGGAACCAGGTGTGCGCTCCGTTGTGGTGGGTACCGGTCTTGCCCGCCATGGGGAAGGGCGGGTTGCCGCCGGCCGCCTGCTCCTCGGCAATGTTGATCATCGTGTCATTGACCTGAGCGACGACGTCGGGGTCAATGACCTGCTCGCAGTCGACCGGCTGCGGCTCGTACTCGGTGCCCTGGCCGTCCACCACGGACTCGACGACGCGTGGCTGGCAGAGTTCACCGTCATTGGCGAAGGTCGCGTAGGCGGTGGACATCGTCAGCGGGGTCATCTCCAGGGAGCCCAGCAGGAACGACGGCTGACCGATCTGATCCTGCAGGGTGATGCCGCCTTCGCTCTGCAGCTGCAGACGGTCGGCGACATCAGTAATGGCGCAGAGGTCCATGTCATAGGCGGTGGCCACTGTGGCGGTGTTGATGGAGTAGTAGAGCCCGAAGTCCACACTCATGTCCCGCTCGGCATCCTCGGCGACGTTGAAGACATCCCAGCCACCGGGCTCGTTGAGCCGGATCTGTCCACCGTCCACGCAGCTGGCCTCCCAGGTGGAGCCATCCGGGTAGTGGTCCCGGGAAGCGTCGACGAGGTCATCCATTGAGCCGCCCTCTTCGATCCAGGCGGCGGCGACGAAGGGCTTCAGCAACGATCCGGTGTTGAACCCCTCACCTCCGCGGTGGTTGAACCCGACATTGAGGTTCTGGGTCGTCTCACTCGGGTCGTCGGTCTCGGGGACCCAGTCGGTGGACTGTGCCATAGAGAGGATGTTGCCGGTGCCGGGTTCCTGGGTGTTGAGCACGGAGACGACGGCTTCCTCCTCTCCGCTGCTGTTGGTCACGGTGGTGCCGATCGGGGTGGTCTCCATGACTTCCTCATGGGCGGCTTCTTGGAGCTCCGGGTCCAAGGTGGTGACAATATCGAACCCACCGCGGGCGATGAACTCGAAACGGGAGTCCTCATCCTCACCGAACTGCTGGCCGAATTCGGTATCAGCGGTGAGCTCGGTGACCACGTAGTCGCAGAAGTAGGAGGAACCGGCCACGTTATTGCCGGCGGCCATGCAGCCGGGGTCCAAGGAGTTGTTTTCCAAGGTCTCCCCCAGGTCCACGGCGATGGCTTCGTCGTACTCTTCCTGGGTGATGTAGCCGTTGCGCAGCATGGTGTTCAGCACCACGTTGCGGCGGTACTCGGAAGCTTCCAGGTTCTCCTCGACATCCGGGCGGTACTGGTTGGGGGCCTGAACGATCCCGGCCAGCGTGGCGGACTGCTGGACATCCAGCTCCGCGGCGGAGACGCCCCAGTAGTACTGAGCGGCAGCCTCGACCCCGTAATTCTGTCCACCGAGCATCACGATGTTGAGGTAGCCCTCGAGGATCTCGTCCTTAGTCATCTCTTGTTCGAGGGAGACGGCGAGCTTCATCTCCCGCAGCTTGTCCGCATAGGTCTTCTCCTCCAGCCCGGAGGCGAGCACACGGCCCTCACCGCGGACAATCGCGGCATTGTTGAGGATGTTGTTGACGTACTGCATCGTCAGAGTGGAGGCACCCTGCTGGGTGGGCCGGGTGAGGTTGTGCACCAGAGCACGGCCCACACCCTGGGCGTCCACTCCGCCGTGTTCGTAGAAGCGCTCATCCTCAATGGCGACGATGGCGTCCTTCATCGGCTGGGAGATCTCATCGAGGGAGACCGGCTCGCGGTTCTCCATGAACATGGTCGCAATGAGCGTCTCGCCGTCATTGGCGTAGATACGCGCCGGCGTCGACAACGGCTCTTCCTGCAGCTCCACGGGGATGTCATCGAGGATGTCGCTGCCGGTAGAGGCGGCGGCACCGCCGGTAGCAGCCAGGGGGAAGATCAGACCGGCGGCGAGGATGCCGCAGAGGGCACTCACACCCAGGAAGGACATGATTTTGCCCACGGTGGTAGCCGTGTCAAACAGGGGGGACTTGCGGGGCGCCATGCATTCCATCGTACCGAGCAGGTCAAACTGCCTCACCGGTTCCTTCAACGCCCGGTTGATGTGATCTCCGCGACGTCATCTTGCGGTGCGTGCCCTCTACCGCTGCCGGAAATCCGGTGTGTGGGTTAGCCTGACGGTATGGCTGAGATGACCCAGTGGGAGTACGCCACGATTCCGCTCATTATCCACAACACCAAAGGCATCCTCGACCAGTGGGGCGAGGACGGCTGGGAGCTTGTCACCGTGCTGCCCGGCCCGGACGGCAATGCGCCGGTCGCCTACCTCAAACGTCCCAAGCAGTAACGTCTTCAGCAGTTAAGGAGCCCCTGTGTCCCAGGTCGAAGAGCGCCTCGCCGAACTCGGCATCACTGTCCCCGAGGTTGTCCCGCCACTGGCGGCGTACAAGCCTGCTGTCGTCGTCGGGGATGTCGTCTACATCTCTGGCCAGCTGCCCCTGGTCAACGGGGAACTTCCGCTGACCGGCAAACTCGGCGCCGAGGTGACCGAAGAGCAGGGCTATGATCTGGCCCGGCAGTGTGGCATCAATATGATCGGTGCGCTCAAATACGCCCTCGGCGACTTGGACCGCGTGGCCCAGATCGCCAAGCTCGGCGGGTTCGTCGCCTCCACCCCGGACTTCACCGGTCAGCCTGGGGTGGTCAACGGGGCCTCCGAACTGCTGGGCCAGGTCTTCGGCGAAGCTGGTGAACACGCTCGCAGCGCAGTGGGAGTCCCCTCCCTGCCGCTTAACACCCCTGTGGAAATCGACGCCATCGTGACCTTGTGAGGCAGCACGAACAGCCTTTTATCCCCGTGGTGGTGGGCACCGATATCAATGCCTATTCCACGGTTCGGTCCTTCCACGAGCAGTTCGGGGTGCGGTCCCAGGTCATCGGGAAGTTCCGCATGGGGTTCACCGCCTACAGCGGGATCTGCGATGTCCAGTTGGTGGAGGACCTCAATGACGACGACGTCTTCCTCACTGAGCTGACTGCGCTGGCCGAACGGCTCGAGGCTCGCCACCCCGGTGTGCCGCGGGTGTTGGTCGGGTGTCACGACGCCTACGTGCGGCTCATCGTCACTCACGCCGCGGCACTGGACGAGCTGTACCGGTTCAACACGCCCTCGCCCGAGTTGCTCGAGACCTTCCAAACCAAGGAACAGTTCTACGCCCTGGCTGCCCAGCACGGCCTGGAGATCCCCGCCACCCAGTTCCACCAGGTGGGGGAGCCCTTCGAGGTGGAGGTTGATCGCTACCCGGTGATCGTCAAGCCGAGCAACGTCATCGAGTTCTGGGCCAAGCCCTATCCGGGGCAGAAGAAGATCTACCGGCTGAACTCGGAGGCCGAGGTCCGGGACACGATCGCCGCGGTGGAGGCCTCCGGGTACTCCGACAGCCTCATCATCCAGGAATACATCCCCGGCGACGACACCAACATCTGGGATGCGATCCTCTACCTCAACACTGAGGGCCGGTGTGAGCTGGTGACCCTGGCCCAAGTGGTCCTCCAGGAGCACGAAGACCAGTACATCGGGGCCTACACCGCGATGATTTCCCGGTACGAACCGGAACTGATGCGACGGCTGCAGGCCTTCCACGAGGCGGTCGGCTACACCGGTATCGCCAATGCGGACCTCAAATACGACCCGCGGGACGGCGTCCACAAACTACTGGAAGTCAACGTGCGCCAGGGGCGGTCCAGCTGGTTCGCCGCACAACTGGGCCACGATGTGTTCGGCTACCTGGTGGACGACGTCGTGCACCAACGACGGCGCCAGCTCACCTTGGCGCAGGGCGATGCGCTTTTCACCGTGGTGCCACCGGCGATTCTGCGCAAGTACGTGACTGAACCGGAGGCACAGGCCGATGTGCGGCGGCTGCTGAAGGCCGGCCGGTGGGGGAACCCGCTGCGTTACCGGGCGGACCGGTCGTGGAAACGTACGGCGTTTTTAGCCCGCCGCGACCTGCGGTACCGGAAGATCTACGCGAACTCCACCTGGCGAGAGACGGCGTGAAGGTCGGCGGAGCCGACCGCCGTCCAGACACCTGCGTCGGCTTCAGGCGTGAAGGTCGGCGGAGCCGACCGAGGCGCAAATGAGGTTCGCTTTGCTACTGAGCGGTTCGAGGCGGAGTGCCTGGCAAGGGAGGCGAAGGAAGCGAGCCAGGCAGGCGAGTGACTGAGCCGAGCGCCGTCCAGGCGCCCGCCCTCGGATCGCCTCAGCGGGAGCGCTGGCGGATGCGCTGAATATCCAGGATGACCACGGCGCGGGCTTCAAGCCGCAACCAGCCGCGCTGGACGAACTCAGCGAGTGCCTTGTTGACCGTCTCGCGGGAGGCGCCGACCAGTTGGGCCAGTTCCTCCTGGGTGAGTTCGTGGGCCACCAGGATGCCGTCGGGGGCGGGGCGGCCGAAGCGGTCGGCGAGGTCCAGCAGTGCTTTGGCGACACGACCGGGCACATCGGAGAAGACCAGGTCGGCCAGGGATTCGTTGGTGCGGGTCAGGCGCTTGGCCAGGGCCTGCAGTAGTTGGATGGAGACCTCGGGGGCGCGGGTGATGACCTCGCGGAGGTTCTCGTGTTTCAGCCCAGCGAGTTTGGTCTCGGAGACCGCGGTGGCGGTGGCGGTCCGGGGTGCGGGGTTGAACAGTGCCATCTCACCGAAGATCTCCCCGGGACCGAGTACGGCCAGCAGGTTCTCCCGGCCGTCGGGGGTGGAGCGGCCCAGCTTGATCTTGCCGGAGACGATGAAGTAGAGCTCATCGCCGGCGTCGCCCTCATGGAAGATGGATTTCCCCCGGGAGAGCTCGACTTCGGTCAGCTCAGAGGTGAGCATCTCGAAGACGTCGTCGTCGACGGTGGCGAACAGTGGTGCTCGGCGCAACACATCAAGATCCATGGCTGGTCCGTTCTTCAAAAGTGAGCAGTATGACAGGACTGCCTATGAAGTTACCAGGTCGTCGGCCGACTCGGCAGTGTCAGGGCCGTTGTGTTCCCAGGTGTTGCGCCGAGGACGTGTGTGTGGAGGCTATGACATCCTAGGGTTCGGGCTGTGCACAGGTTGGCCGGTCCTCGGGTCCCGGACAGTGTGAAGTGAGGAGGTCGGCAGTGGAGGTCACGCTGCTCGACGTCGTGCTGGTGCTCGTGGTGATCGGGTTTTTTCTGGCCGGTTTGATGCGAGGGCTGTGGGTCACGCTCGGTGGTGCGGCTGGTTTCCTGGTGGGGGCCACGGCCGCCTTCTTCGCCATTCCGGTTGTGGCCGGCTGGGTGCCGGATCCCACCTGGCGGGTTGTGGCCGTCATCGGTGCGGCGATCGTGCTGATGGTGGCCGGGCACGCTGTGGGTTCGACGGCGGGTCGTGAAGTGCAGAAGATGTTCCGGTCCTCTGCCCTGCGGACCCTGGGCTCTGTGGTGGGTGGGGTGCTCAACGCAGTGGTCGCCGTCGTCGTTATCGCGGCGCTGAGTTTCTCGCTCCAGGCGATGGGTTTCCCGGCGGTGAACCACCACATGAAGCAGTCGATGGTGCTGCGGGCGATCGACACAGTGGTGCCTGACCAAGCAGAGCGGATGTTCGCGCAGGTCCGCGGGGTGGTGATGGATTCAGACATCCCGGAGATCGCCCAACTGTTGGTGGAGGAGCCGGCCGAGCTTCCCGAAGATGGTGAGCTGACGGCGTCGGCGGCGGAGACAGCGGCCTCTGTGGCGCGGATCAGTGGGGTGGCGCATCAGTGCGGCCAGTCGCAGACCGGCTCCGGGGTGGCGGTCTCCTCCACGCGGGTGGTGACCAATGCGCACGTGGTGGCCGGGGTGAGTGAGCCGACGGTGGAGATGCCCGATGGGCAGGTGCTGGCCGCGCGGGTGGTGCACTTTGACACCGCCCGGGACATTGCCCTGCTGGCGGTGGATCCGGTGAACGCAGGAGCTGCTCCGGTGGGTGGGCCGATGGACCCGGGGGAGTCCGGCTACGTGATGGGGTTCCCCTCCGGTGGGCCGTTTATGGCCGGGCCGGCGGTGGTGCAGGCGCGGGACACCTCTCAGATCAACAACATCTACGGCAGTTCGCCCAGCGACGTGGAGGTCTACCAGGTCAATGCCGATGTGCGGCAAGGCAACTCCGGTGGTCCGCTGGTGGACGCCGAGGGGCACGTGGTGGGGATTGTCTTTGCCCGGGCGATGGAGGGCACCAATGTGGGTTTTGCGGTGACCGCCGAGGAGATTGGTGAGGTGCTGACTGCCCCGGAGGTGTTTACTGAGACGGTCAGTACGGGCCAGTGCATCGACCGCTGAGCTCGATTGACCGCTGAGCTCGAACTTTTCCGTCAGCTGTCCCACCCAAAGTGCCGTTTCCCAGTGCCGTTTCGGACCGGACCTCTGGTCCTTCCCACGCAAAGTGCCCCCGGCCTCTGGTCCTTCCCACGCAAAGTGCCGTTTCCCACGGAAATTCCGGTGGGAAGGAGCATTTTGCGTGGGAAGAACGTGAGGTTAGGCGTTTTCCACAGGTGGCGGGGCGGAGGTAGCGCTGTGTGGTGCGAACCGGTGAAGCTGGGAATATGTCCACTGTCTCGCGGCACAGCAAGGCCGTTACCCTAGTCCGCGCCAACGCTGAGGGCAGCAAGCTGCTCTGCCAGCAAGTGGGGCGCAGGGAAAAGCTGCGGGTGCGGCACGGCATCTACGTGGAGACGGCCACCTGGCAGCAGGCTCCTCCCTGGGCGCGCTACCGCATGGCTCTTGCGGCTGAGGCGATGCACAATCCTTCGGCAATTTTCTGCCGTGAATCGGCCCTTCTTCTCTACGGGCTTCCCCTCCTGCACGTGCCACCTGTCGTGGTCGCCAGGACTTCCGCGTACGGTCGGGCAGGTCTGAGGCGGGCACCACAGCTGCCTGGTGGGCAGAACATCCCGGCAAAGTACGTGGAGCCAGCTCTGCCGCCCAACGTGACGCGTCATCAGTTGCGCCAGCAACTGCGTGCCGGTGAGCACCGCATTCCCCGCATGGAATTGCCTGCCGCTGTGCTGGAGGAAATAGTTGGGCCGGACCACTTCTGGGTAGATCCCTTGGAACTGGCGCTGGTGGACACGGTGAGTCGAATGCCATTCGCCGCGGCCGTGGTCGTCTTGGATGCGGCACTCCGGGAGAAGACGCTGGATGTGGAGCCGTGGTTGCCGTACCTCAGGTCGCGCCGTGGTCGGGCACACTGGTCCTCGGCCTGGGACTTTGCCGATCCCCGCGCGGAATCGGCCGGTGAGTCCTGGTCGCGGGTCATCATTCACGTTCGAGGCTTTCCAGCACCCCAGCTGCAATCAGTGCTGTGTACTGATGAGGGTGAGTTTCGGGTGGACTTTTGCTGGGAGAAACCTCGCGTGATCGGGGAGTTCGACGGGCGTACCAAGTATTTCGACGACGAGATGCTCAACGGGAGGGACCCGCGAGAGGTGCTCTACCAGGAGAAGAGGCGAGAGGACGCGCTGCGCCGATCTGGATGGACCGTGGTGCGCTGGGGTTGGCAAGAGCTGCGGCAGCCTCAGGCTCTCCTGCAGCGGCTGCGGCGAGCTGGGGTGCAGCCGCTCACCGAGTGAGGTGTACCCATCGGACCTCTAGTTCTTCCCACCCAAAGTGCCGTTTCCCACCGGAATTCCCGTGGGAAGGGGCATTTTGCGTGGGAAAGCTGGGAAGAAGGGCCGGGACGGGGTGGGACGGGGTGGGACGGGGTGGGGGTAGCGGGGGAGGGTTAGGTGGTGCGGAGCAGGTGTGCGAGGTGGTCGATGGCGTAGCGGTAGCCGGCCGGACCGGCTCCGGCAATCACCGCACTGGCGAGCGGAGAGACGTAGGAGTGCCGGCGGAAGTCCTCCCGGGCGTGCACATTGGACAGGTGCACCTCCACCAGCGGCAGGCCCACGGCCGCCAAGGCATCGGCGATCGCCACCGAAGTGTGGGTGTAGGCCGCTGGATTGATGACGACGCCGTCAGCGCGCCCGGCTGCCGCCTGGATCGCCTCGACCAGCTCGCCTTCGTGGTTGGACTGCACAATGTCCACCTCGACGCCGTGTTCTGCTGCTGTAGTGCGGCACTGGGCGTTGATGTCATCCAGAGTGGAGGTGCCGTAGATGCCTGGTTCGCGGGTTCCGAGTAAGTTCAAGTTCGGCCCGTGCAGGATCAGCAGTCGTGCGGTCTCAGTCATGTCCTCACCATACCGGGGCAGCTACCGCCGGTAACGGGGCACTCTGGTGATAACACCGCCGGCCTCCGGCCGCTGTGCGCTCTGGAAGCCGCAGCTGCGGTCCGGTGCATTGATGCCCAGCCCCTACAGCCCAGGCCCCGGGGCCAGGCCCGTGTGGCCCATAGGGCGAGGCCACGGAGGTGGCCTCAGCCGGTTCTACAGGCTGGGGCTACGGGAGCCCTCAGGCGGCCGCCGCCGGGTGGGCGGCTGCTGCCGGGTGAGAGCGCTGCGGTAACAGCCGTGAGACGGCCAGGGGCAAGGTGGTGCACACGCCGGTGGGTCCCTCCGTGCCGATGCACTGGGGGACCCACCGCAGCAATGGTGTCTCGGCTCAGCTGCCGTGCTTGGTGCGCATGTCCTCAGCGATCTTCTCCATGATGGTGGGGTCTGCCAAGGTCGAGGCGTCGCCGACCTCATCACCGTTGGCGACGTTCTTCAGCAGGCGGCGCATGATCTTCCCGGACCGGGTCTTCGGCAGCTCCGGCACAATGAGCACATTGCGCGGCTTGGCGATTGGCCCGATCTCAGCCCGCACGTGATTGCGCAGCGTCTCTTCCAAGCTGCCGTCGTCCTCATAGCCTCCACGCAGGATGACGAACGCGACGACGGCTTCACCGGTGGTGGCGTCCTTCGCCCCGACCACAGCGGCTTCTGCGACCGATTCGTGCGCCACCAGAGCGGATTCGATCTCTGTGGTGGAGAGTCGGTGACCGGAGACGTTCATGACGTCGTCGACCCGGCCCATGAGCCAGATGTCGCCGTCGTCGTCGTACCGGGCTCCATCGCCGGCGAAGTACAGGTCTGTGCCAAACCGCGACCAGTAGGTGTCCTTGTACCGCTCAGGGTTGTTGTAGATGCCGCGCAGCATCCCGGGCCACGGCTCCTTGACCACCAGCAGCCCGGACTCGCCCCGGCCGACTTCCTCGCCCATCTCATCGACGATGCCGACCTCAATCCCGGGCACCGGGGTTTGGGCGGAACCGGGCTTGGTCGCGGTCACCCCGGGCAGCGGGGCGATCATGTGGCCGCCGGTCTCGGTCTGCCACCAGGTGTCCACGATCGGGGCCGGGTGTTCCTTGGGCTCCTTGCCCGGGCCGTTATTGGCCCCGATGACCTCACGGAACCACAGCCAGGCCTCCGGGTTGATGGCCTCGCCCACGGTGCCGAGCACGCGCAGGCTGGAGAGGTCGTACTGGTCAGGGATTTCCCTGCCCCACTTCATACAGGTGCGGATGAGGGTGGGTGCGGTGTACAGCTGGGTGACTTTGTACTTCTGCACAATCTCCCACAGCCGGCCCTTGTGCGGGGTGTCCGGGGTGCCTTCGTAGATCACCTGAGTGGCGCCGTTGGTCATCGGGCCGTAGACGATGTAACTGTGGCCGGTGATCCATCCGACGTCGGCAGAGCACCAGTACACATCCTGCTCAGGCTTGAGATCGAAGCTGTCCCGGTGCGTCACCGCGGTCTGGGTCAGGTACCCGCCGGTGGTGTGCAGGATTCCCTTGGGTTTCCCGGTGGTACCGGAGGTGTAGAGGATGAACAACGGGTGCTCAGAGTCGTGGGGCACATAGCTGTGCTCGGTGGACTGGCCGGGGACGACGTCGTGCCACCACAGGTCACGCCCCTCGGTGAAGGAGACCTCCTCCTCGTTGCGCTTGACCACGAGGACTTTCTCCACCGTGTGGCCGGGCTGGCTGAGGGCTTCATCCACATTGGGCTTGAGCATCGAGGGCTTACCGCGGCGGTAGGAGCCGTCCGCGGTGACGATGAGCTTGGCCTCGGCGTCATCGACCCGGGAGCGCAGAGCGTCGGCGGAGAACCCGCCGAAGACCACCGAGTGCACCGCCCCGATGCGCGCGCAGGCCAACATGGTCACGATGGTCTCGGGGATCATCGGCATGTAGACAGCAACCCGGTCGCCCTTGGTGACGCCGAGGGATTCGAACGCATTGGCCGCGCGGGCGACCTCGTCTTTCATCTCCGCATAGGTCAGAGTGCGGGTATCGCCCGGCTCACCCTCGAAGTGGATGGCGACCCGGTCACCGCGGCCGGCCTCGACGTGCCGGTCTACGGCGTTGTAGGCGGCGTTGAGCTCACCCCCGATGAACCACTTGGCGAAGGGTGCCTCCGACCAGTCGAGCACCTCAGAGAAGTCAGTGTCCCAGCTCAACGTTGAGCGGGCCTGATCTGCCCAGTAGCCGAGGCGGTCGGCTGTGGCCGCCTCGTATTTCTCCGCGGTGGCAACGGCGTTGGCGGCGAATTCTTCACTCGGTGGGAAGGTGGTGGTCTCGGCGTTCTCAGTAGTGGTCATGCGCTGCAGGTCCTCCTTCTCAAGCTGCTCGGCGGCAGCGGCGTTCGCGGACTCGTTCTCACGATAGCGTGCTCCGCACACGATGACGAGACCCAGGTCACAATGTGATGTATAGCACGTATCTGACGTGGGTGAGAATTCATCACGGCGGGCGGTAGCTTCTGTGCGGTCTGCGGATCAGGTGGCCTCATACCAGACGGAAATGTGCCCTGGTGGCGGGTGCCGGCGTCGTCGTCGGAGGCTGGGAATTGGCCGGATACGATGGTGCGGTGCCTGAGGAGACGCTGCTGGCGAAGAAGCGCCGCGTGCGCAAGATCAACCGCGTGCTGGGGGAGATCTACCCCTATGCGGTCGCGGAGCTGGACTTTGAGAACCCCTTCGAGCTGCTGGTCGCCACGGTGCTTTCCGCTCAGACCACCGATGTTCGGGTCAACCAGGTCACCCCGCGGTTGTTCGCCCGCTACCCTGACGCCTATGCCATGGCCGCGGCTCAGGAGACAGAGCTAGCGGAGATCATTAAACCCACCGGGTTCTACAACTCCAAGACCAAGGCACTGCTGGGCTTGGCGAACGCGCTGGTCACCGAGCACGACGGCGAGGTGCCCGAGACCATGGACGAGCTGGTGCGGTTGCCTGGGGTGGGGCGGAAGACCGCGTTTGTGGTGCTGGGTAATGCTTTTGGCCAGCCGGGGCTCACCGTGGATACGCACTTCGGTCGGTTAGCCCGCCGGTTGGGCATGACGGAGCAGACTGACCCGGTGAAAGTGGAACGGGACGTCGCCGAGCTCTTCGAGCCCAAGGATTGGACGCCGTTGAGTCACCGGTTGATCTACCACGGCCGGCGGATCTGCCACTCCCGTCGCCCGGCGTGTGGGGCCTGTCCGGTCAGCCAGTGGTGCCCCTCGTTCGGCATCGGGGAGACCGAACCGGAGGCCGCACGGCAGCTGCTGGCCTATGAGTTGAAACCGGGGCGTGAAGAGCTGCGGGAGAAGATGATGGCCGGATACACCCGACGCCAACTGCGCGAAGAGGGCTACACCCTCACACCCTGAAACCGGTGGGTGCACTGAGTTTTCCACAGTCACGTATGCGGCGAGATGACGCGCCGGGAATATCCACATCCGGCGCGGTGAGGCGCACTCAGGTGGCAGGTTTCGGCCCAGCCTGGGGGCATGCCCCGAGTTGCTGAGACCACCGAACCCACAGTGCTGTTAGTCACCGGTGATCCGCAGATCCGTGATGACCTGGCTCTTATCGCCGCTGTGGTGGGTGCCCGCCTCGAAGTACGTCAGAACTGGCACGACGCCGGCACCAGCCTTGGTGCGGCGTCTTCAGCTGTGCTGTGCACCCCGGAGATGCCTCCGCCCTCGGTCCGGGTTCCCGCTGAGGTGCTCATGGTCGGAACCGACGACGACGCCCTCTTCCGTGCGGCGAGCCAATGCCCGGCTACTGTGCCGGTCCCGCTTCCCCGAGCTGAGCGGTGGCTCTCCGAGCACCTGTCCGCCCGGGTCCTGGAGCGGTCCGCGGGGCGAGTACTCGGGCTGGTGGGGGCGCTCGGAGGTGTGGGGGTGACGACGTTTGCCTACCTGCTCAGTGCCGAGGCCGCAGTGCTGGGGCACCGGCCTATGCTCATTGACGCGGACTTCAGGCCCGGCAGCGGCGCGTCCCACCTGGTAGAACAAGCCCGTGCTGCCGGGACACTGGCCGGTGGCGGACTGACCCTGCCGCAGCTGTTGGGCGCTGAAGGGGAGATCTCCTCCAGTCATCTGCACACCGCCGCACCCGTGGTGGACGGGGTCCATGTACTCACCGGAGCGGGGGTTCCCCCTGCCGAAGATGGCGACAGTACCAAGACCTCTGGCGGCGCAGGGGCCGTCGCGGGTTTGGGCGCTGTGCTCCGAGCCGCCGCTCGGGCTTTCGACCCGGTGGTGGTCGATCTCAGCCGTGGGGATGCGGCCGCACCACTGGCTGAACACCTCGACACGGTGCTGGTGGTGACCCGGCCGTCTCTGCGTGGGGCCGATGCCGCTGCGCAACTGCTTCAGCGGACCTCAGGTGGGGACACGGCAGTGGTTCTCAATGGCCGCGCCTCACCGGGGTGGGGTGTCGCGGAGATGGAGGAAGCACTCGGCGCGAGGGTGGTCGCAGACCTCGCCGAGCAGCGGTGGCTGGCCCGCAGCGATGACCCCGCTGAAGCTTACGAGATGCTCCGCACCACCCGGGGTACCCGCTTGGTCCACTCTCTGCTGGAACACCTCGGAGTCCACCATGGATGACCAGCGTCTCGAAGCACTCCGGGAGAAACTGACCTCCTCCGGGGAACCGGTGACCGCTGCCCGCATCGCCGAGGCCATCCGGGCTGAAGGCCTGGCACTGAGCTCAGGCGCCACCCAACAACTGGTCCGCACCCTGCGTGACGAGCTGGTCGGGCTCGGTCCCCTCCAGCAGTTCGTGGACACTCCCGGGGTCACTGATGTGGTGCTCGACCAGCACCGCAGCATCTGGACCGATGGCGCCCAGGGTCTCCAACACACCGGTGTACGCCTGGAATCCGAAGAACAAGCCCGGGCTTTGGCGCGTCGACTCATCAGCGTGGCCGGTGGCCGTCTCGATGAAGGCCACCCCTGCGCTGACGGCCGGATCGGCAACTGCCGTATCCACGCGGTCATTCCGCCCATTGCAGTGGAGGGAACCATGATCTCAGTCCGGGTGGCGCGCAGCTCCACCGCCGGGCTCGAGACTCTCGCGGCCCAGTGGACCGGCGCTAACGAGTGGCTCACCGCCGTCAGGCACATTGTCTCGGCACGGTTGAACTGTCTGGTCTCCGGGGCCACGGGCTCGGGGAAAACCTCTCTGCTGGCGGCGATGCTTGCCGAGGTTCCAGCGACCGAGCGGATCATCATCGTCGAGGACACCACTGAGATGCTTCCCAGCCACCCCCATGTGGTGCACCTGCAGGGTCGCGGTGGCAATGTCGAAGGCGCAGGCCGGGTGGACATGGGCCAGTTGGTCCGGGAAACCCTCCGGATGCGTCCGGATCGGCTCATCGTGGGGGAATGCCGCGGCGCGGAACTGCGGGATTTCCTCACCGCGATGAACACCGGGCATTCGGGGGCCGGCGGCACAGTCCACGCCAACTCCCCGGAGGCTGTCCCCGCGCGGTTGGTGGCCATGGGTGCGCTGGCTGGTCTGACCCCGGAGACTGTCCGACTTCAGGCGGCTGCTGCCCTGCATGCGGTGATCCACATGGAACGCCGCCACGGCCGACGGCTACCCACTGCGCTGTCCACACTGCACTACGACGACGGTCGCCTGGTCATGACCCCGGTGCTCACCACTGAAAGCGACCGGGTCAGGCGTGGACCCGGGTGGGAGGGTTTCTTCGGATGAACCTCATCCTGCCGGTAAGTGTCTTCGCGGCGGTGGTCGCTGCCGTGCTGTTGCTGATGCCCGGCACGCAGCGAACGCGTACGACGTCGTCTCCTCGCCTGTCCGATCGTCTCACCGGGGTGCGCCTGGGGACCGGCAGGAAGCAGCATGCCCACCTGCGCCAGGACGCCGCGGTGCTGCTACGCCAGCTCTCGGCCCTGCTGCAGTCCGGTCGTGCCGAGGGCCACGCCTGGACTGATCTGCGGGACCATTGGCGAGACCGGGATCCCCACCACCCTTTGGCGGAGGCTGCTCACCAGGTCGTTTCCGCAGAGGCCTCGGGTGCAGGTGTGGCCGAGGGGTTACGCCGCAGTCTGGCCCAGCAGCCACCGCAGGAGGTGGCCGAGGTGCTGCACCGATTATTGGCCGTCAGCGCCCTGTCCGAACAGACCGGAGCCCCACTGGCCCGCCTGGTGGACCGGATTGCCGCATCCCTGGATGAAGCCGCCGAACTCCAGGCCGCGGTGGAGAAGGAATCTGCTGGCCCCAAGCTCACCCAGTTGATCCTCAGCCTGCTGCCCTTGGGTGGGGTGGTGCTCGGACAGCTCATGGGCGCCGATCCGGTGGCCATGCTGCTGGGTTCTGGACTGGGACTGGTGTGCCTGGCCACCGGGGTGGGTTTCCTCTTCCTGGGGAGGGTGTGGAGCGGACGAATGATCCGAGGCGTGGAGGTGCGTCCATGATCGGCGCCCTGGCTGCTGCGGCGTTCACCATGGCGGCGGTGTTGCTTCTGCTGCGTCCCAGCCGTCCCAGCCGATGGCAGGCCACCGGCTGGTGGAGTCACGCCCGCGGGTCCCGGCAGGAATCCTGTGCCGTGGTGGATGCTGCGACCCTGTTGGATCTCACCGCTGCGCTGCTCACCGCAGGGGTCGGGATCGAAGCCGCTCTGGACCGGTTGGCCCGTTCGGTGTCGGGGGCGGAGGAGCTGAGTCGAGTCCACCGGGCTTTGGCGGCGGGTACTCCCTGGGATCAGGCGGCCGGCCTGGTGGGCGAAGACGCCGAGCTGAGTCGATACTGTGCCCACCTACGGTTCGCGTACGCCACCGGTGCCCCGAGTGCGGACATGCTCGAAGCCGCTGCTGCCCAGGCCCGGGCTGAGCGACGCCACGAGGCCGAACGTGCCGCCGCTGAACTCGGGGTGAAGATGATGCTGCCTTTGGGTGCCTGTTTTCTGCCGGCCTTCATCCTGCTGGGGGTGGTGCCGGTGATCCTCTCCATGGTCCCGGAGGCCTTCGCCCTGTGATGACCACCACCAGGGCATCTGCCGCCCGGATGCAGACAGATGTATCCAGGTGCATACAGTGGAGCTATGTTCTCCCGCAGAAGCAGGCGCCGTCGTCGGATGAGCAAAGTCCAACCAGGTCACGGGCATCGGATGCCTCGGTTTCACTGGTGGCAGATGCTCTGGCGATCCATCTTCTGGTTCCACCCGGCTGAACACACAGACCGTGCCAGCTCCCCGTCCACAGCGTCACCCCCGCAGCCTGCAGCCCGCACCGCCGCCGGCACCGGGGGACACGCCACGGCGGCGGAACCGTCTGAGGTGAGTTACGCCGTCGTCGTCGATTACCTCAGTTTCGGGACCAATGGCGGGTATGTGGCGCAGCTGTACCGCAATGGGAAGCACCACGCCTACGCGGAACTGCCCGCAGCGTTCCCTGTTCCCGGTGGGGTCATCGAGGTCGCTGCCAGCATGGTGGGGCTCAAACGGGTGCATTACGTTCCCGACGACGACGGCGACACCCGCCAGGAAGGCCAGTTACTCACCCCGGAGCCGCGGTCAGCCGAAGGGCTGCGGGCCCAGCTTGGGGAGAAGTGGCCGCGGCTGGGCGCATGGCTAAGCCGCGGGGCCATCGTGGTGCTTATCATCGCGCTTGTGCTGAGCATTCCGCAGATGGTCGAGCTGGTGACCCGGTGGGATGTGGTGCAGCAGTATGTCGGGACCTGGACCTCCCCGGTGAACTTACCCGCTTGGCTCAACACGGTGGTGGCCATCGCCGGGGCGCTGGCTGCCTTCGAACGAGTCCTCACCGTCCGGTACAACTGGCTGCTCGACGGCGGCGAAGACTTCGGCGACCTCGGTTTCGACTAAGGACGGTTAGCCCGGTCTCGGTAGTGCCTCCGGCGGCCCGGCACGGGAGGTGTGTTCGGCCCGCAGGGGTCCCAGTGTCCACTCCCCGGTGAGTCCCGGATCCAAGGGGAGTTCCACGTGGGCGGTCACCCACACTTCGGTCTCCCACTCTCCGCCCACCCGGCAGTCGAGGACCTCGGCACCGTTGCGCTGCGCGGTCTGCTCGGCCACGGTGCACGGATCACCCACCGCCAGGCCGCGTGCGGTGTCGGCAGCGGCCAGGGCCGCCAGGTCCGCCGCCGAGGCAGCCTGGGCCCTGGCCGTCGCCGCAGCGGTGACCACGTGAATCACCGCTAAGAGCATGACCAGCGCGGCGATGATCCCCAAGGCCAACACCGTCCCGGAACCGCGCTCCTCACTCATGCCTTCCTCCGGACACGGTGGGTGGGCAGGGTGGGCACACGGCCGCGCGACACACGGCCGCGTGGCAGACGGTCGCCGCGGATGTGTTCCACACGGGCGGAGGCCTCGGCGGAGTGCGAGGCATCCAGCTCTACCACTCCCAGGAGCCGTACCGGACGGCTCAGCTGCACCCGAGCGTAGCCACCCTCGGAGGACACCGAGACCTCGACGTCGGCTCCGACGGTGCGCCGCGCGGTTTGCACCGCAACCTCTTCGCTCTCGCCGCGGGCAAGTTCCCGGGCCGCTGCGCGGGCGCCATCTTCCAGGCTGACCTGGGCCGCCCCGTGGACCGCGAAGCCCACCACCAGCAGCAGGACCAGCACCACGGAGGGTAGAGCCACGGCAAACTCAGCCGTCACCGACCCGGAATCTGTTCCCTGGGTGCCATACCCCGTGCGGGGTGTGCGGCGACCGCAGGAACACCTCCGGTCGCCGCACCCAGTAGCGCACTCAGTACACCGAACGCGGGGGATCATCGCATGCTCCGATCCTTGCGCGTGAAGACCTCAGAGTTCACCCTCAGGCGGCGCTGAGTGCCCGTTCCACGAGCGCCTCCAGCCACCCCTGGACGGTGTCAGAGGTCAGCACTGCGGTCAGCAGCCCGGCGAACCCCACCGCCGCGAGCATGACAATGCCGTATTCCGCGGTAGCGAGACCGTCCTCCTCCTGATGGAGGCGACGGACGACGTCGGCGGCCTCCTCACCGGTCAACGGTTCGGGCCAGGTCTTCTTCCCCATAGCAGTCTCCTTCCTCTTAACGACGGGAAGAGCCCCCTGGCATGTGCCAAGGGGCTCTTCTAGCGTCACTGCAGACTGCGGCGGGATCACCTCACTTGCCCCACTGCTGTGGAGAGATCGGCGTGTTAGCTCAGGTGCCGACGTCGTCGTGGAAAACCATCCCGCAACCGGAGACCACGTACCCGAAGATCCTGGCACCCGAAACCGCGCACGCTGAGGCCTCGCAACCGGAGACCACGCAACTTTACTTCCCCGCCAGTGTCTTCCACAGGTACCGGTAGATCAGCCCGTTCATGATCGCCTGTTGCTCCGGGTTCGCGGCACCGCCGTGACCGCCTTCGGTGTTCTCCCAGTAGCGCACATCTGCGCGGATGGACTCCAACGCGGCGGTCATCTTCCGGGCATGCCCCGGGTGCACCCGGTCATCCCGTGTGGAGGTGGTCAGCAGTACTGAGGGGTACTCGGTGTCCCGATCCAGCAGGTGGTACGGGGAGAAAGACTTCATGTACTCCCAGTCCTCGGTGTCCGGATCGCCGAACTCCGCCCGCCAGGACGCCCCGGCCAGCAGCTTGTGGAACCGGTACATATCCAGCAGCGGCACCTGGATGACCACCGCGCCGAAGACATCCGGGTACTGGGTGAGCATGTTCCCGGTGAGCAGACCCCCATTGGAACCACCCCGGCAGGCCAGCTGGCCCACGGTGGTCACCCCGGTTTTCACCAGGTCCTTGGCCACTGAGGAGAAGTCCTCGTAGGCCCGGTGCCGGTTGTCCCGCAGCGCGGAGTAGTGCCACTGGGGTCCGTACTCACCGCCGCCGCGAATATTGGCCACCACGTACACTCCGCCGCGCTGAAGCCACGCCTTGCCGATGACCGCACTGTAGGCCGGGGTCTGGGAGATCTGAAAGCCGCCGTAGCCGTAGAGCAGCGTGGGCCGGGGGGTGACCTCCGCGCCAGGAGAGGGGTCGACGACGTCGGCAGGCCCCACAATGAAGTACGGAACCCGGGTGCCATCGTCGCTGGTGGTGAACCGCTGTGCAGCCACCAGACCGGAGGCGTCAAACCGCTCCGGCAGGGACTTCAACGCTTCGGTGGTGGCTGCACCGCCGGTGAGCACCCCGGAGACATCCCCCAGGTAGAGGGTGGTGGGGTTGAGGAAGTCGTGGGCGGTGATCCACACCTGGTCGCTGTCCTCATCGTCCACCCCGGCCACACTGATGGTCCCGGTGATCTCGGTGAACACCGGGGCGCTTTTCCAGGTACCGTCAGCACGCCAGTGGGCCTGGACCTTGTACTGCACGTCTTCCATCACTGTGAGTACCAGGGTGTTCTGGGTGGTGGTGATTCCCTGCAGTGAGGTGGTCGAGGTCGGCTCGAAGAGCACCTCGACTCCGGCCTCATCCCCGGTGGCCCCGGCCAGCAGTTTCTGCGCATCCGCGACCAGCAGGGACCCGGCCGTGTAGGTGGTCCCACCGAGTTCAAAGTCGGTGCGCGGGTTGATGAGGATCAGGTCCTGGTGGAAGCCGGGGCGGGCATCATCCGGCACCGGAACCGGGGTCAGCTGCGGGGCAGCGCCCTCGGCGGCCTCTGGGTTCACCACGTAGACCTCGTGACTGTAGAACCCAGTCGATTTCACCGCCACCAGTCGCTCATAGCCGGGGGTGTCGTCGAACCGCAGCCGGGCGGCCATGTCATCGGCGCCCACCGAGACCACTGGGGTCGCCTCCGTCAGCGGGGTACCGCGTTTCCAGATGTACCCCACCCGCGAGTACCCGGAGGTGGTGACCTCATCCTCGCCGAAGTCGTGGGAGAGGGTGACGGTGTCGGCGTCGATCCAGTTCAGCCCCCCTTTCCCTTCTGGCTTGTAGAACCCGCCGTCCTCCTCCGGGATGAACTGCCGGGTGGTGAGGTCGAACTCACGGGTCACATCGGCGTCCGAGCCGCCGGGGGACAGGTTGACCAGCACTCGGGTGTGCGGCTCGCCCTCGGGTGGACGCAGGAAGTCAGCCCCGTGCCACACCCAGGTGATGCCCTCCTGCTCGGAGAGCGCATCAAGGTCCAGCAGCACGTCCCACTCCGGTTCCTCGCTGCGGTAGGAGTCGAAAGTGGTGCGCCGCCATAGGCCCTGGGGGTGCTCGGCGTCAGTCCACAGGTTGTAGAGGTAGTCACCTTTCTTGGTGACCATGGGGATCCGGTCGGTGGCTTCCAAGACGGTCTGCAGTTCGGACTTGATCTCATCGAAGAGTCCGTCCTGCAGCTCGCGTTCGGTGCGCTCGTTCTGCTCGGCGACCCACCCCAAAGCGGCCTGTCCGGTCACCTCCTCCAGCCACAGGTGCGGATCCTCGGTTTCGGACGGGATCACCGGGTTTTTCGGCGTGGTCATCATGCCTCTCCATATCAGTGGACGGGTTGGGTCAGCTCAGCCGCACAAGAGCACGACGCCGCCAGCTGGGGTCCGTGCCGTCACGGACCCCAGAGGGTGCCGCACTTCAACCGGCTGGCGGCCGCGTGACCGGTGGTCACACTGCGGCCGTCTGCCGGTGAGGGGGAGCGGTTCAGCTCAGCTGGGACAGGAAATCGGTGCGCTGTGGGACATTCCACGGGTTGTCCTCACGCACCGGTGCCGGGTGCAGGGCAGCCGGCAGGTTCTGGTAGGCCACCAGGCGCTGGAATCGGTCGATGGCTGCGGTGCCCACGGAGGTGGAGCGGCCATCGGAGGTCGCCGGGAAGGGGCCGCCGTGGACGATGGCGTCGCCGACGTCGACCCCGGTGGGCCAGCCGTTGACGAGCACTCGGCCGGCCTTCAGTTCCAGCAGTTCCACCAGTTCAGTGGCCAGGGCCACGTCGGTGGAGTCCTCGGTGTCCAGGTGCAGGGTCGCGGTGAGCTGTCCCTCGATGCCCACCGCGAGTTTCTTCAGCTCCTCAGTGGAGGAGTAGCGCACCGCCAGGCAGGTGGCTCCGAAGATCTCTTCGGAGAGTTCCTCCCGGGTGAGGAAGGTCTCCACGTCGGTGGAGAACACCGCTGGTGCCGGGGCGTTCTGCGTCTGCCCCTCGGTGCCGCGGCCGACTTCGGTGACTCCGGGCACCGAGGCGAGCTTCTTCTCCCCTTCCACGCGGGAGGAGCAGATTCCGGGGGTGAGCATAGTGACCCCTGCAGCCTGACTCAGGGCGGTCTTCACCTGGCTTAAGAAGGTGTCCCCGGCTTCGCCTGCGGGCACGAAGATCAGCCCGGGTGCGGTACACAGTTGTCCCGCCGAGCCGTTGAGTGAGGTGATGAAGCCTTCCGCCAGAGCGGTGGAGTCCCCGCTGATGGCCGAGCCGAGGACCACCACCGGGTTGATGGAACTCATCTCCGCGTAGACCGGGATGGGTTCGGGGCGGGCGGCGGCGGTGGCCATAATGGCGGTGCCGCCGGAGCGTGAGCCGGTGAAGCCCACGGCTTTGACCGCAGGGTGTTTCACCAGTGCCTGGCCCACAGTGGTTCCGCGCCCGTAGACGAAGGAGAACACCCCGGCGGGCAGGTTGTGAGCGGTCACGGCCTCGGTGACCGCGCGGGCCACGAGCAGTCCGGTACCCGGGTGGGCCAAGTGGGCTTTGAAGATCACCGGGCACCCGGCGGCCAGTGCGGAGGCGGTGTCTCCACCGGCGGTGGAGAAGGCCAGCGGGAAGTTTGAGGCCCCGAAGACCAGCACTGGGCCCAGGGGGAGTTTCCGTTGGCGGAGGTCTGGGCGGGGCAGTGGCTTCCGATCCGGAAGGGCGGGTTCGACCCGCACACTGTGGTGGTCGCCGCTGGCGACCAGCTTGGCGAACATCTTGAGTTGATTCACCGTGCGGGCCAGCTCTCCGGTGAGCCGCTGCTGGGGCAGGCCGGTCTCGGTCATCGCGGTGGCGATGATGTCATCCCCGGCGGCGTTGATGTTCTCGGCGATGGTGGTGAGGAAAGCCGCACGGTCGGCGTCGGGCAGCTTCCGGTACGTTCCGAAGGCTTCCGCAGCGGCCTGGGCGGCCGCATCAGCCTGGGATTCCGCCAGGGTGGTGAACTCCGGACCGGTCTCGGTGCCGCGGGCGGGGTCGATGGCCCGCAGGGTTCCGTCGGTACCGGGGACTGCTTCCCCGGCGATGAGGGAGTGGTAGGTGGCTTCAGTCAGCGTGGTCATGGGTGGTAGGTGCCCCTTTCACATCAGTGGCGGTTCCGTTCTCAACCCTATCCGTGCCGAGTGATATTTCACATGGTACCTTGGATATCGTTCGCATGAGAAACTAATGTGCGCCGCACATGGTGAGGAGACACCCATGGCCGACGACGCCGTGCAGCCCGAGACGACCACCGAGACGACGTCGCCGCAGTCCGCGGAGCCAGTCGACGAGTTCGTCACCACTGAACACAGCCTCTCACTGCCAGACGGGGAATTGAAGTACCGGGCGGTGGCCGGTCGCATGGTCGTCGCTGAGGAGAAGCTCGACGACGGCGTCTTCCAGGGAGTCAAACCCAAGGCTCAGGTGTTCATCACCACCTATGTCAAGACCGACGACGCCGGCAACCCCGACCCCTCACGTCCGGTCGTCTTCGCCTTCAATGGGGGGCCGGGATCGTCCTCGGTGTGGCTGCACATCGGTCTCTTCGGCCCCCGGCGGGTGGTGGTCAACGACGTTGACGACCGCACTCCACCGCCCTACGGGCTCACCGATAACCACGAGACACTGCTCAAAGACGCCGACCTGGTGTTCATCGACCCCATGACCACTGGGTTCACCCGGGCGGCTGAGGGCACCAAACCCGCTGAGCACCACGGGTTCACCGGTGACCGGGACCTGGTCGGTGAGGCGATTCGCCTGTGGTTGAGTAAGAACAACCGGTGGTTGAGCCCCAAGTTCCTGGCCGGAGAGTCCTACGGCACCACGCGGGCTGCCGCCTTGGCTGGTTACCTCGCCCAGCGCTACGGCATCGCTCTCAACGGGGTGATGCTGATTTCCGCGGTGCTGGATATGGGAACCATCCGGTTCGACCAGGGCAATGAGCAGCCCTTTATCCACTTTTTGCCCACCTATGCCGCCATCGCCCACTACCACGGTAAACATCCGGGCCGTCAGCTACGTGAGGTGGTCGCCGAGGCCACCGAATTCGCCTACTCTGACTACACCTTGGCGCTGATGAAGGGCAGCCGCGCCACGAGCGAGGAGTTCTCCACCATCGCCGCGAAATACGCCGAGCTGACGGGGCTGGACCAGGAGTACGTGGAGCTGAATGACCTGCGAGTGGACGCTTTCGCGTTCTTCTCTGAGCTGCTGCGCCGCGACCGGCTGAAAGTCGGCCGCCTCGACTCCCGGTTCACCGGTCCGGTGGGTCACCCCACCGGTGATGGTCTGGGGGATGACCCTTCTTACCCCATCATTCAGTACCCCTACACGGCGGCGATCAACCACCTGCTCGGTGCTGAGCTGCAGTACAGCAATGATCTGGTCTACGAGATCATCTCCCGCCGGGTCCACCCGTGGTCCTATAAGGAGTTCGAAGGCCGTTCCATCACCACGGCCGAGGATCTCGCCTTCGCCATGCGCGCCAACCCGGATCTGAAGGTCTACGTCGGTTTCGGGTTCCACGACTCGGCCACCCCGTTTGCCGCCAGCGAGTACGTTCTGGACCACCTGCGCATCCCCGAGTCCGCCCGGGAGAACTTCGTGCGCAAGTACTACGAAGCCGGCCACATGATGTACGTCCACCAGCCCAGCCGGGTCGAACAAAGCGAAGACCTGGCCGCCTTTGTGGCCTGGAGTACCGGATCTGGTGAGAAGCCGGCGTCGAACGATCCGGCCTCGGCCTGAAGTCCCTGAGCTTCGGCGGGCCACCAGACCCCGCGGCAGCCCCCGCGATGCGCACTGACGTTGACCTACAGAACAGGATTCCCTCATGACCGCAGCAGAGAACACCACCGACCAGACCAGCGCAGACCAGGCAGCTGCTACTACCGAGGCGGGGGCGGCCCTGGAGGCGCTCTACACCGCTGAATGGCAGTGGCGTGAAGCTGAGCTCGGCTCCGGCCGGGCCAAGCCGGATGAGAAGCCCGATGACTTCATGCCCGATGTCTCCGAAGAGGCCCAGCTGCGCCGCCTTCAGAAGTGGCAGAGCACCTTGGAGCAGTTGCGCGCCATCGACCGGGATGAGCTGTCTGCTGAAGAGCAGACCACCTACGACGTCTACGAGAACCAGCTGCAGACCTTCATCGAATCTCAGCAGTTCCGCACCTGGGAGCGTCCGGTGACCGCCGATAATGCCTTCTGGCGCAATCTCGCGTTCGGTGCGGCGCGTCAACACTTCGAGACCGCTGATGCCGCTGAGGCCTACCTGCGCAAACTCAGCCAGGTGCCCCGCTATATTGACCAGCAGATCGAGAACATGCGCACCGGTGTGACGCGGGGATTCGGTCCGGCGAAGGTGTGTATGACCGGCCGGGAAGAGCCAGTGCGTGCAGTGGCCCAAGAGACCGATGCTGCCGCCTTGCCGTTCTACAAGCCCTTTGCTGAACTACCGGCTGTGATGCCGGAGGCCACCCGGGCGAAGCTGCAGGCTGAAGCGGTTCACATTCTCGGTGAGCAGATCATTCCCGCCTACGGAAAGCTCTACGAGTTCCTCACCACCGAGTACCTGCCGAATCTGCCGGAGTCGATCGCCACTTATGACCAGCCTGAGGGTGAAGCTTTCTACGCCTCTCAGTTGCGGGAGTTCACCACCACGGACTACACCGCTGACCAGATCCACGCGATCGGTGTTGAGCACGTCGCCAAGATCAAAGCGGAGATGGTGGAGATTGCCCAAGAGACCGGGTTTGGCGACGACGTCGATGCGTTGATTGAGTTCATGCGCACCGATGAGCAGTTCTACGCGAAGACGCCGAAGGAATTGGTGGCCTACGCCGCCTACACGTGTAAGGCCTTCGATGGGGTGATCCACCAGTACTTTGGCAAGCTGCCCCACCAGCGGTTCTCCATTATGGAGACGCCTCGGGAGATCGCTGCTTTTGACACCTTCGGCCGTGGTGCCCCGGATAAGTACATCCTCAATACCTATAACCTGCCGGCTCGGCCGCTGTACTCTCTGCCGGCGCTGACTCTGCATGAATCCTCACCGGGGCACTCCTTCCAGCTCTCCTTGGCCCTGGAACTGGACTTACCGGAGTTCCGCCGCCAGTACATCTCCGCCTTTGGGGAAGGCTGGGGGTTGTACTGTGAGCGTCTCGGTGACGAGATGGGAATGTATGAGACCCCTTATGAGCGGATGGGGATGCTCTCCTTCCAGATGTGGCGGGCCGTGCGGCTGGTGGTCGACACCGGGATGCACGCCCTGGGCTGGAGCCGTGAGCAGGCGCAGGACTTCCTGCGCTCCAATACCGCCATTGCCGAACACGAGATCGTCACGGAGATTGACCGTTACATCTCTTGGCCTGGCCAGGCCTGCGCCTACTACTTGGGGCAGCTGACGATCGAGAAGCTGCGCGCCCAGGCCGAAGCTGAGCTGGGGGAGGCGTTCAGTATCCGTGATTTCCACGACAAGGTACTCTCGCTGGGCTCGGTGCCACTGCGCGTGCTTGAGACCGAGATCGGCCGGTTCATCGCCGAGGCGCAAACACAGTAAGCAGACGCCAAGCTACTGAGGCGAAACATGCGCGTTACGTGGTTTCGTTACATTGGCCGCGCAATGCAATTGCACATTGCACATGGTAATGTGTCCGCCGTCACAAGCTTATGTCCCGCGTCAAGTAGTTGGCAGGATTTCCTTGGTTTTGAATGTCGGGGTGGTGGGGTCGGCCAGGCCCAGGTGCACCTCCTTGGGCCGGTTCCATGAGATGGCCTCGTGGGGCCGGAGCTCGTTGTACTCGATCCGGTAGTCCTCGGCCCGCTCGGCGAGCACGATCGCGTCGTCGATCTCGTCCAGGTAGAGCCGTTCGTACTTCAGCGTGCCGAAGCCGCGTTCACGGGACCCGTTCTGCCCCGGGGTCTTCACTCGGGTGCGCACGTGGTGTAGCTCGGGG
>NZ_ATXP01000016.1 GCF_000421745.1 Nesterenkonia alba DSM 19423 | reverse complement strand
CGCTGTGACAACGGTCCGGAGCTGATCAGCCAGGCCCTCGCCGACTGGGCCGGGCAGAAGGTCGGACTGCACTACATCCCGCCGGGGGCACCATGGCGTAACGGCTATGTGGAGTCCTTCAACAGCAGGATCCGGGATGAGTGCTTGAACATCAACAGCTTCTACTCCCTGCTCCACGCGAGGGTCGTGATCAGCGACTGGAAGTATGACTACAATCACCACCGGCGGCACTCCTCACTGGGCTACCAACCCCCAGCGGCCTACGCCGCAGCCTGCCGCCACACAAGAGAAGATCAACCCCCGCAGCTCACATAAGAACTGGACCTAACACCGGGGGCATTCCACGAACAGTCGCGGGTTCCGGGCACGGTACTTGGCGAGCAGCGCCTCGAACTCATCCCGGCGCGCCTCAATGAGCTCTCGCAGTGCGAGAGTCTCAGCGGTGGCGGGGTGGTCCGTCATGCTTTCAGGATACGTCGCAGCACTGCTGGGGTCACCAGGTCATCCATCCCTGGGTGCCGGGTTCTTTCTCTGAGGCTTTCTCGTAGTCGCGCTGCTTGATAGCCATGCGCGCGAGGCGACGGCGAACACGGGTGAGGCGCTTACGGTTCTTGGAGCTCTCTTTCGACATCCACCGATACGGGGATTGCTTCTCCGTGTGAGCCATAGGCTCCAGGATAACGACTTCGCTTGACAGAGTTTCAGAACAAGATTGCCACGTGAATGGGGTAGACCCTTCATGCAGGTGCCTGATGTGTGTGTGGGGGGGCGGTTATGCGGCCTCGCGGAAGGCATCAGCAGCAACTCTGATTCCGAGGAGTCCCAGTATTGCTCCGGTGGCGGCGTCGAGGGTGCGACGGATGGTGCGACGTTGCCACCACATGGCTGCTCGATCCACCAATATCGCGATGAGGATCAGAGGCACGGTGCCCAGCACGGGCAGTGTCATCGTCAAGAGCGCCAATGCCCATAAGCTCATCTCCGGAGTCATGAACTGCGGGAAGAGCGCGAGGAAGAACATCAGCACCTGAGGGTTGGTGATGTTTGTCAGATAGCCCTGGAGGAGTCCATGTCGTTCCACAGTGCCGGAGGGAAGTGCAAGCTGTGCGTACTGACCTTTCCACGCCGAGCGCAGGGACTGGAAGGCCAACCAGATCAGATAGGCCGCTCCCATCCAGCGGATCACCTGTAGCGCGGTCTGTGACTGTGCCACGATGATCCCGAGCCCCACGGCGGCAAGCACAGCTTGGGTGGTAGCCGCCAGGAACACGCCGATTGCTGTGGCGAGCCCTCCGCGCCGTCCACCCAGCAAGGAGTTCTTCAACACCACCGCAGTATCGGCTCCGGGAGTCAGTGCCACCGCCACCGCGATGGCCACGAATCCGGGGTACAAGCTCCACTCCATGGCCTTAAGTATTCACTAGTTGGCGCCCTCCCGGCGCGACGGAGTACGGACTTTCCGGTCGATGGCGTATACGTGTGTCTAGGCAAAAAGGGTGTGCAGACAGTAAGCGGCGCCTCTGAACTCGGTCGAGTTCAGGTGTAACGTCTAGCGTTATTGTCGCGATGCGTTATATGCTAGCAGTGTGATCCGCTCCTTTGCTGACCGTGACACTGAGCTGGTGTGGCGTCGTGAGTCGGCTCGGAAGATCGACCCGAGGATTCATAAGACTGCGAACCGGAAGCTGCTGCAGATCGACGCCGCCACGACGTTGGATGCCCTCAGGGTCCCGCCGGGCAACCGCCTGGAGGCTCTCAGAGGTGACCGTGCTGGGCAGCACAGCATCCGGATCAATGACCAATGGCGTAGCTGCTTCCGCTGGACTGATGGCGGGGCAGAAGATGTGCAGATCGTGGACTACCACTAGGAGGAATGATGGCCGAGAAGCTCTACCCGCCGATCCATCCTGGTGAGGTTCTGCTGGAGGACTTCATCAACGGGTTCGGCATCACCCAGAACAAGCTGGCCGTGTCGATTGGCGTGCCTCCGCGGCGGATCAACGAGATCGTCCACGGCAAGCGCCGCATCACCGCCGACACCGCTCTGCGGCTCGGCCGCTATTTCGGAGTTGATGCCCAGTTCTGGCTGAACCTGCAGGCTCGTTATGACCTTGACGTCGCAGAGGACGAGTCCGCTGATCAGATCAAGTCCATCCAGCCGCTGCGGGCCGCATGAGTGTTGACGTAAGTGATAAAAGTCTAGCCATCGCTGCTGCGTGGGAGAGCGAGCTCCGGCTTCTGGATCCGCGGGTGCGGTCTGAACCTAGTGTCATGGGGGAGCTGCTGGCTCCCGAGTTTCATGAGATTGGGCAGTCAGGCACGCACTGGTCCCGTGACCAGATTCTGCGCGTCGTATCCGCAGAAGATGAGAGCGGCCTCACTCCGGTCTTCAGTGAGCAGCGCGCTGACGTACTAGCACCTGGGCTCGTTCTGCTGACTTACTTCTTAGAGTTTGGTGAACGCCGGAGTCGTCGATCTTCACTGTGGCGGATACGGCCGGAGAGCTCGCTCATGCTGTTCCATCAGGGGACCCCTGTTGCCTGATCAGGCCTGCGTATGCAGCTAAAAGGTTATTCGGCTTCAAAACGCGATCGAGTTCACGTTCAACGTGCGATGCGCTCAATCCAGAGACTTCAGGAGGGTTTCGAGTTTTGTCTGTAGGGCTGGAACGTCGTTGTGCGCGGTCTGGATCAGCGTTCTCGCGTCTATGGTGAAGTACTCGTGAACGATGAGGTTCCTCATTGAGATCACCACGGGCAGCTCATCCAACTCTCCGGCTGCTTCAGGCTGAAGCCTTTGGAAAGCGTTGAGGGCCTCTCCATGAGCGATCCGTGGAAAATCAGCTGATATGCCGACACGCTTCGATGGCATCGTAGAGGGGTAGGAGGCAAGCTGGCGTGAGATGAGCCGGCCATCTGCGGTCTGCTGGTTTGTAGACTGAGACGTCATGGGAAGGCGGCGTGCACAGCGAGCTGAGAACCCGCAGCTGAAAGTGTGGAAACAGCAGACCAGCCGCGGTGCCGAGGGTGACCTCGCCCTGGCCCTGGACTTGCTCGCCGGAACTAGAACCGGTCACACCCCGCCCATGCTGCGGATCTACCGCCCACAACCCACCGTCGCCTTCGGTCAGCGCGACACCAAACTCCCCGGCTTCAATCAGGCCGCCGGAGCCTGCCGCCGCCTCGGATTCACCCCCGTGGTACGCCGCGCCGGAGGACGGGCCGCCGCCTACCACCCCGGATCCCTGGTCATTGACCACATCGAACCAGACACCGACCCCATCCGGGAGTCTCTGGCACGATTCTCCGCCTTCGGTGAGCTCTACACCGAGGCGCTGCGCCATGCAGGTATCGACGCCGAACTCGGTCCCGTGCCCTACGAGTATTGTTACGGCGAACACTCCGTCCACGGTGTTGCCCCCGGCGAACCGGACGTCCGCATCAAACTCGTCGGCACCGCTCAGCGCCAGATCGCCACCGGGTGGCTGTTCTCCACGTCCATCGTGGTCACCGATGGTGCTCCCATTCGGCGGGTCCTCACCGAGGCCTACTCCGCGATGGGGCTGGAATGGGATCCGCTCAGCGCCGGTGCTGCCGACGATCTCATCCCAGGGGTGAGCGTCGACGACGTCGAACACGCCATCCTTCAGACCTACAGCCGGTACTGGGAACTGGCTACCTACGACGTCGGCTCCTGAGCCTCACCACGAGCTCAAGACACCACCGCTCGGGTCCGGTCAACGACTCCGGACCCGAGCGAGTAGTGCGCCTCGCCTGTGTGTTGGCTACTCAGCGTTCTTGATGGCTTCCTCCACATTGGGTTTCTCAGCACCAATGGTGGTGGAGGGCCCGTGGCCGGTATTAACCGTGGTGTCATCCGGCAGCGCGAACAGCTTGGTCTTAATCGAATCCACGATCGTGTCAAAGCTGCTATAGGACCGGCCGGTGGCCCCCGGACCGCCGTTGAACAGCGTGTCCCCGGAGAAGACCACACCGCCGTCGAGATCCTTGACGTAGTAACAGGTGGAACCGGGGGAGTGGCCAGGAGTGTGGATCGCCTGCAGAGTGGTACCAGCCACGGTGAAGGTATCGCCGTCGCCGATCTTCACATCCGGTTCCGTCCCCGGGTAGACCTGCTCCCACAGGGGCTTGTCCTCCCAGTTGAGGTGGATTGACCCGCCAATGCGGGACTGCACCTCCTTCACCTGCCCGATGTGGTCATCGTGGGCGTGCGTCAGCAGGATCGCCACCACCTTCCGCCCGGCGACCTTCTTCTCAACAGCCTCAGCGTCATGGGCGGGGTCGATGACGATGACCTCCTGGTCATCCCCAACGATCCAGACGTTGTTGTCCACCTCCCAGGTGCCCCCATCCAGGGAGAACGTCCCGGAGGTTTCCAGATGCTCAATACGTGCGCTCATCATCGATCTCCTTAACCAACCTGTGTCTACCGGGTTCTGCGTTATCTGGCGCTGTCTGGCCTCAGGCAGCGATCTCCACCACCGACCGCAGGACCTCCCCGCGGTTCATCGTGTCGAATGCCTCCTGCACGTCCTGCAGTTTCACCCGTTCGGTGACGAAAGCGTTCAGATCCAGTTTGCCCTGCTGATAGAGGTCCACCAGCATCGGGAAATCGCGGCTGGGCAGGCAGTCGCCGTACCAGGAGGATTTCAAGGCCCCGCCTCGGCTGAAGATGTCCTGCAGCGGGATCTCCAAGGTCTGGGTGGGATCGGGAACGCCGACCAGTACAACGCGTCCGGCCAGGTCCCGGGCGTAGAAGGCCTGCTTGTAGGTGGCGGGGATGCCCACAGCATCGATGACGACGTCGGCACCAAACCCTCCGGTCAGTTCCCGGATCGCGTCCACGGGGTCAGTCTCCTTGGAGTTGACCGTGTGGGTGGCGCCCAGCTGACGGGCCTTTTCCAGCTTCCGGTTCTCGATATCGACTGCGATGATCGTGGTGGCCCCGGCCAGTTTGGCTCCGGCAATCGCAGCGGTGCCTACGCCACCGGTTCCGATCACGGCCACGGACTCCCCGCGCTTGACCTCCCCGGTGTTGATGGCGGCACCGATGCCGGCCATGATCCCGCATCCGAGCAGCCCAACTGCGGCATTGGATGAGTCGTCGACATCGTCGATGACAGTGCACTGCCCGGAGTGGACCAGCGTCTTCTCAGCGAAAGCGCCGATGCCCAGGGCAGCCTCCAGCTCCGTGCCGTCTTCTAAGGTCATTTTCTGTGCTGCGTTGTGGGTATCGAAGCAGTACTTCAATTCCCCTTTGCGACAGGCGCGGCACTCACCGCACACTGCCCGCCAGTTGAGGATCACTTTGTCACCAACGGAGACATTGGTCACTGACTCACCAACTTCGCTGACCCGCCCGGTGGCCTCATGTCCCAGAAGGTAGGGGAAGTTATCTCCCACTTCGCCCTGCTGGAAGTGCTGGTCCGTTTGGCAGACCCCGCAGGTCAGAATATCGACGACGACCTCATCGGGTCCGGGGTCTGGGATGACGATCTTCTCCACGGTGGCGGGAGCGTTCTTCTCGAGGACAACCACAGCATTGACTGTCTGAGGCATGGTGATCTCCTTGGATCGGGAATCGGACGACCACTGCCATTCAATCACCGGGAAGGGGGCCTCCGGGAGTGCTCCGCTGTGAGAGAAATCACTACCACATCAGACGGTGAACGCGTAGGAGAAGTTCAACAAGATCGAGGCGGTAATCCCTAGGAAAATCAGCACCAGCACGACCCACCACCACGTGGTGACCAGCTCTTTGGCGCTCGACGACGACGGCAACGTCCCTGTGGTGAAATTCCGTGCCGTGGTCACCACAAAGAACGGAATGACGGCTGCCCACACGATCATGCAGTAGGGGCACAACACGCCAATCGAATAGACCGCTGAGTACCACAGCCAGACGCAGAACCCGAAGGCAAAGGTCGCCGCAGCCTGAAGCCCCAGGTAGTACCACCGCGGCAGGCCCACCCCGCTGAGCACGGTGACCGCCACGGCGACCAGGACCGGGAAAGCGACCACACCAATGAAAATGTTTGGAAACCCAAAGCTAGAGGCCTGCCAGGACTCCATGACCTGGCCGCAGGAGACCCACGGGTTCACATCGCAGGCAGTGATGTGGTCCGGGTTCTCCCAGAGCTGGACCCGTTCATAGAGCAAGAGGAAACTGGCAACTGTCCCGATCAGCCCCGTGGCCAGCAGCCACCAGCCGAAAGGGCGCTGCCGAGCAAAGTGTGGGACACGCCCGGGCGTTACAGGCTCTTCGACGGAGGTTTCCTCGGCGGCCTCCGGGCTGAGATCCCGCCCGGCAGTGGGTGCGCTCATATCCTCCATGGTACGCCGTGACAGACCCCACGCTGATGCGGGCGCATCGGAATCTCACCCACCCTGTGCGATACTGGCCCTACGAGCAGGCAGACCACACCTGTCAGCTCGGAAGGCTTTTGACACGTACGAGGCTGGCACCCGTCGTGGACACCGCCTAAGACAGGCCTGGCGTCCGCACGGCACCCAAGTTGCCGCCGCTGAAGTCAGACGAGTCATCGCCGTCGCGGTCTCCGCGCAGAGCGCGCATCAGATAGTGGATGCAGCGCCCGGGGCACGACGACGAGCGTGAGACGAACTTCACAGGACGAGGCCGTCGGACCGCCGGGTGTGGCAGCGGACCCCGATGGCGGGAGCACACGACAACATTTATGACTGAGACGAACACCCCGAAGACGGGGCAGTCCACCGAATCCGAATCCGCCGCCGCAACGAACGAGCCCGAAGAGATCTTCTCGCCGTTCCAGGAGCCGGCCATCACCGCGCCGGCGAGTACCGCGCCGAGTAGTGAGCCGAGTAGTGAATCGGAGTCCGCGCCTGAGCGGCCGGCGGTCGAAGACCCGGTTGAGGTGATGTTTCAGGCCCCCGATCTCTCGGCAGTCACGCCGGTGCCCTCTCAGCAGAGCTCCGAGGCCGATGATGACGACGATGAGGCCGAGCGTGGCTCCTCCGATCACAACCGACAGGGTCAGAACGAGGGCGGCAAGAAGAACCGCCGGAAGCGCCGCCGCGGTGGTCGCAACCGCAATAAGCAGGATGACGCCCGCGGCGAGGACAACACCCAGGGCCCCCAGACGGGGGAGGACTCGGCCACAGGTTCCGCAGAGACCACCTCCGGCGATTCTGCACCGGAGGCCCAGAAGGACAAGGAAGCCGACGACGACGCCGGCTCGGGCACACAGCGCAGCTCCAGCAAAGCCTCCGGCCCCATCAGTGGTTCCACCGATGACGACACTCCCGTGATCCGGAAGAAACGGCGTCGTCGTCGTGGCAGTGCCGATATGGAGATCGAGGAGGAATCCGAGGACGGCCACACAGTCACCCGGATTCGTTCCGGGCGTGAGGCCGGGGAGAACGCCCCGGAGAAGGTCACCAGCCTCAAAGGCTCTACCCGCTTGGAGGCCAAGCGGCAGCGCCGCCGGGCCACACGGCACTCCTCCCGCCGCGGCATCATCACCGAAGCCGAGTTCCTGGCCCGCCGCGAGTCGGTGGACCGGAAGATGATCGTCCGCCAGCGGGGTGAACGCATTCAGATCGGCGTGCTGGAGGACAACGTCCTGGCCGAGCACTACGTCTCCCACACCACGGCTGACTCTCTGATCGGCAATGTCTACCTGGGCAAGGTCCAGAACGTATTGCCTTCGATGGAGGCGGCCTTCGTCGATATTGGGCGCGGGCGGAACGCCGTGCTCTACGCCGGTGAGGTCGACTGGGATGCCGCCAATATCGGCAATGCTCCCCGGAAGATCGAAAATGCCCTGAAGTCCGGGGACTCCGTCCTGGTTCAGGTCACCAAGGACCCCGTGGGCCACAAAGGGGCGCGGCTGACCAGCCAGGTCTCCCTGCCTGGGCGGTATCTGGTCTTTGTCCCGGGCGGCTCGATGACGGGTATCTCCCGGAAACTTCCGGACACGGAACGGGCCCGGCTGAAGAAGATCCTCAAGGAGAACATGCCGGAGAACACCGGTGTGATCGTGCGCACGGCGGCTGAAGGTGCCTCCGAAGAGGAACTGACCAACGACATCAACCGGCTGCGCGCCCTCTGGGAGTCCATCCAGTCCCAGGCACAGGACAAGAAAGTCCTCCCCCCGGAGTTGCTCTACGCGGAGCCGGATTTGACCATCAAAGTGGTCCGCGATGTGTTCAACGAGGACTTCTCCGCCATGGAAATCCAGGGCGAGGAGACCTACGACAACGTCGAGGCTTATGTCACCTACGTGGCCCCGCATCTGCTGGACCGTTTGAAAAAGTGGGACCCCGCCGAGCACGAGGGCACCGATATCTTCGCCGAGCACCGCATCGATGAGCAGCTGAACAAGGCGCTGGGTCGCAAAGTACACCTGCCCTCTGGTGGTTCGCTGATCTTCGACCGCACCGAAGCGATGACGGTGGTTGATGTCAACACCGGTAAATTCACCGGCTCCGGGGGCAACCTGGAAGAGACCGTCACCAAGAACAACCTCGAGGCCGCTGAAGAGATCGTCCGTCAGCTGCGGCTGCGGGACATCGGCGGGATCATCGTCATCGACTTCATCGACATGGTGCTCGAATCCAACCGAGACCTGGTGCTGCGTCGCATGGTCGAATGCCTCGGCCGGGACCGCACGAAACATCAGGTGGCTGAGGTGACCTCTCTGGGTCTGGTGCAGATGACCCGCAAACGCATGGGCACTGGCCTCATCGAGGTCTTCTCCAGTGAGTGTGAGCACTGTGCCGGCCGTGGCATCATCACCCACGAGGAGCCTGTCGAAAATCGGCCCAGCTACACCGCCGACGGGGAACTGCGCAGCGCGAAGAACTCCAAGAAACGCCGCAAGAAGGGCAAGAAGAACGGCGACTCCGGTCGGGACCAGGACCCGAAGGAACTGAAGAAGCTGGAAAAGGCCCGGCAGGGACTGGCTCAGGTGGCTGCAGCCACCAACGGCTCGGCCGGTGGCTCCGCGGACCAGTCCTCGGCGGATGCCGCTCAGCAGGGGACCGCAGAGAAGCAACACTCCGGGCAGACATCGGAGGCTTCACGCTCCGACGACGCCGGCTCCGGTTCCTCTTCCACGACGCGCACCTCCACCGGCGGGCAGGAATCCGGAGGTCCCGGTGGGGATCATCACCACACCGAGGACAAAGCGGTACTGACCATCGGTGGGGAAACGGTGGAGGTGCCCAAGAAGACCGGCCAGTCGGCGGAGAAATCCCCAGCAGCTGACCCGGCTTCGGCGCTCTCATCTCTTGATGAAGCGTTGGCCTCCCGCAGCCAGCAGCCGGCACGGCGTAGCCCGCGTCGGCGCCGCCGTGCCGCCGGCTCGGCTCAAGGGGCCTCCGGCGAGGTCCACCAGGTTGAACCGGAGGTCTCCGGTACCCAGGCGCGGTTCTCCGCCACGGCGAGTACCCCGGATACCGCTTCGGAGCAGAAGAACGACGACGCCACCGCACCGGTGATGCTCGGCGTCGGCGTCAGTGCCGAGGAGATCGCCAAGAAGAACTGACCCTGCCAGTTGCCCGCAGCCTGGGCACTGGGGTACGATGGACTGCTGGTGCTGTGAGCACCCTACAGTCTTTTTGAGCGGCTGCGGCCGCATAACGTCCGAGCACGATCTACTGAGAGAAGTGAGTCCCGTGGTGTACGCGATTGTCCGCGCAGGCGGCCGCCAGGAGAAGGTCTCCGTGGGAGACCACGTAACCCTTGACCGCGTCGAGGCTGAGGCCGGCAGCACCATCGAGCTGCCCGCTGTCATGCTGGTGGACGGGGACAAGGTCACCACCTCCGCCGACGACCTGTCCGGTGTGAAGGTTACTGCCGAGGTGCAGGAGAACCTGCGCGGCAAGAAGATCCGGATCCACAAGTTCAAGAACAAGACCGGCTACCACAAGCGCCAGGGTCACCGCAGCGAGTTGACCCGCGTGAAGGTCACCGACATCGCCGCCTGAGCCGGCGCAGCTAAGAACCAAGAGAGGCTAGGTACTTCCGATGGCACACAAGAAGGGTGCGAGCTCTACTCGCAACGGCCGCGACTCCAACGCCCAGCGCCTGGGCGTGAAGCGTTTCGGCGGCCAGACCGTCAACGCTGGTGAGATCCTCATCCGGCAGCGCGGCACCAAGTTCCACCCCGGCGCCAATGTCGGCCGCGGTGGCGATGACACGCTCTTCGCGCTCTCCGACGGTGCTGTGGAGTTCGGCAACAAGCGTGGCCGCAAGGTCGTTAACGTCGTTCCAGCAGCTGGCTGAGCCAGCGGAGCGTCTTCTCTCATTAAGCCCCGCGGCTGAATGCTGCGGGGCTTTTGAGTACCCGGACGCGGTTTAATCTGAGAGATCACCCTAAGGAGACCAGCCCATGGCGCACTTCGTTGACCGAGTCGTGCTGCACGCTGCCGGCGGAAACGGTGGCCACGGCTGTGTCTCCGTGCACCGAGAGAAGTTCAAACCCCTCGGTGGGCCCGATGGTGGTGACGGTGGTGATGGTGGCCACGTTGACCTCGTCGTCGACCCCAACACCACCACGCTGCTGGATTACCACCACCGACCTCACCGCCGGGCCGGCAACGGGGGAGTCGGCGAAGGCGGACTGCGTCACGGACACAAGGGAGAAAGCCTAGAACTGCCCGTACCCGATGGCACCGTGGTCAAAGACCGCCACGGCAAGGTGCTCGCCGATCTCGTCGGCACCGGGGCGCGGGTGCGCATCGCCGAAGGAGGCCAGGGCGGGCTCGGTAACGCCCGCCTGGCCTCCAAGAAACGCAAAGCCCCCGGGTTTGCCCTGCTCGGCACCCCCGGCGAAGAGCGCGAGGTCATCCTCGAACTGAAATCCGTGGCCGATATCGCCCTGGTTGGGTTCCCCTCGGCGGGTAAATCCAGTCTCATCGCCGCACTGTCAGCCGCCCGACCCAAGATCGCCGAATACCCCTTCACCACACTGGTGCCGAACCTCGGCGTCGTCGAAGCAGGTGAGACTCGCTTCACCGTGGCCGATGTGCCCGGGCTCATTCCCGGGGCAGCCTCCGGCAAGGGACTGGGACATGAATTCCTCCGACACGTGGAACGCTGTGCAGCCCTAGTGCATGTGCTCGACTGCGGGACCCTGGAAACCGACCGGGACCCGATCAGCGACTTGGAAGCCATCGAAGCCGAGTTGGCCGCCTACGTTCCCGACGCCGTGACCTCAGCCCAGAACGAATCCGCCACCGCGGTTCCGCTGACGCAACGGCCCCGGCTGATCGCACTGAACAAGACCGACCTGCCTGACGGTCAGGACATGGCCCAGCTGGTGCGCAGCCAACTCGAAGAGCGCGGTGACCGAGTCTTCGAGATCTCCGCGGTCTCCCGCAAGGGGTTGCGCGAACTCAGCTTCGCCATGGCCGAACTCGTCGAAGCGGCCCGGGCCGCGCAGCCCACTGAGCGGGCCCCCGTCCCGGTGACGCTGCGCCCCGCACCGGTCGACGAGAAGGGCTTTACCATCACCCGGGAGGAGAAGTCCGGCGAACCACTCTGGCGGGTTCGTGGTGCCAAACCAGAACGCTGGATCCAGCAGACCGACTTCAGCAACGATGAGGCTGTTGGCTACCTCGCGGACCGGCTGCAGGCTATTGGCATCGAAGACGAACTCTTCCGGCAGGGTGCCACCCCTGGCGACTCAGTGGTCATCGGCGCCGAGGACAATGGGGTGGTCTTCGAATGGGAGCCCACGATGGCCCCGGGGGCAGAGCACCTGGCCGGCCCCCGCGGAACTGATGTCCGCTTTCAGGACACCCACCGGCCCACCCGCGCGGAGAAGAAACGTGAACAAGCCGAACGCCGGGCCGCCAAGGCTGCCACCCGCGCTGAGATGGAGGAGCTCTACTCCGCAGAAGACTCCGCCGATGTCGACGTCGTCTACGTCCACGGCAACCCCGAAGACGACCAGGACCCCCAGGAGAGCCACCGGTGAGCACTGCCGCTGCGGCGAAAGTCTCACCGGTGCGGTCGGCAGCCGACCTGCTTTCCGCCCGCCGGGTCGTCGTGAAGATCGGATCCTCCTCTCTGACAACCCTCACCGGTGGGGTCAGCGTGCCGATGCTTCGATACCTCGTCGACGCCAGCCAGCAGTTACGCGCCCGCGGCACCGAGGTGGTGGTCGTCTCATCCGGGGCGATCGCCGCCGGGCTTGCCCCACTGGGTATGGTCTCCCGCCCCAGCGACTTAGCGGCCCAGCAGGCTGCAGCCGCTGTGGGGCAGGGGGTGCTCCTGGCCCACTACCGCGAGGCCTATGCCGCCCACGGGGTCACCGTGGGGCAGGTGCTGCTCACCGTGGAGGACCTCATCCGCCGCTCCAGTTACACCAATGCGCTGCGTTCGCTGGAGAAGCTGCTGGCCCTGGGGACGGTGCCGATCATCAATGAAAACGACGCTGTGGCTACCTCAGAGATCCGGTTCGGCGACAACGACCGGCTCGCTGCCCTGACGGCCAACCTCATTCACGCTGATGCGCTCATCCTGCTCAGCGATGTCGACGCGCTCTACGACGGCCCGCCAGCTGAGGGCGGCCGTCCGGTCTCCCGGATCGCCGGAGAAGAAGACCTTGCCGGGGTGACTCTGGGTCCGCGGGGACGGGCCGGCATCGGCACGGGGGGCATGGTCACCAAAGTCGAGGCGGCGCGTATTGTCACCGCTAACGGAACACCGGCGCTGCTGACATCCGCGGACAACGCGCCACGGCTCTTCGCCGGAGAAGAGGTTGGGACGTTCTTCGAATCCCGGGGTCGCAGACGCGGAGCCCGGACCGTGTGGTTGGCCCATCTGGCTGCTGCCAAAGGACGGCTGGTCCTTGACGATGGGGCAGTCGCTGCAGTCATCGAGGGGCGCCGGTCCCTGCTACCAGCCGGAATCACCGCGGTCAGTGGGGACTTCGAAGCCGGCGACGTCGTCGAACTCACCGACCTCCAGGGCACCGTCCGTGCCCGGGGACTCAGTAACTTCTCCGCCACGGAGTTACCCCATATGCTTGGCCGATCCACCGCGGAGTTGGCGTCGCAGTTCGGGCCTGACTACGAACGCGCCGTCGTCCATACTGATGACATGGCCCGACTCGACAGGAGGACGACGACGTGAGCGAGACCACCACCGCCATCGCTGAGACCAGCCGCCGCGCCCGGGAAGCGTCCCGGCACCTGGTGCGTCTGGACCGTTCGCATAAGGACCGCACCCTGGCCGCCATTGCCGCGGGACTGCGGGAGTCGGCGACCTCTTTACTGAAGGCCAATGCCGAGGACCTCGAAGCCGGGCGGCAGAACGGGCTCACGAAGGCCCTGCTGGACCGGCTGGCGTTGACTGAAGAGCGCGTGGAAAAGCTGGCGGCCTCCGTGGAGGAGATCATCGGACTTGAGGATCCCATTGGGCGGGTCATTGCCGGACGCACGATGGCCAACGGGGTGCGGCTGAGCCAGGTGACGGTGCCCCTGGGCGTGGTGGGTGTCATCTATGAGGCCCGACCCAATGTGACCGTCGATATCGCCGCACTGTGCTTGAAATCCGGAAACGCTTGCATCTTGCGCGGCGGGTCCGCAGCATCGAAGACGAATGAGACCCTGCTGAGCATTATTCGCGAAGCCCTGCGGTCAACCTCCGCGCCCGTGGAAGCAGTACAGTCCATCGACCCCTACGGTCGTGAAGGCGCTGATGAGCTGATGAGCACCCGCGGCAGTGTGGACGTGCTCATCCCGCGCGGGGGCCGTGAGCTCATCCAGCGTGTGGTGACCCATGCCAAAGTCCCGGTCATTGAGACCGGGGAGGGCAATGTGCACATTTACCTCGATGCCAGTGCGGATCCGGAGATCGCCCGGGATGTGGTGCTCAACGCCAAAACCTCTCGTCCCAGTGTGTGTAATGCTGCCGAGACCCTGCTCATCCACGCTGAAGCCGCGGAGGCGGCCGAGGAGACGCTGCGCACTTTGCACCGCGCCGGCGTCGGGCTCCATGTGGATCCGCGGGCGCGGGATTGGCTGCCGCTGGAATCCCCAGACACCGCTGGTGAGATCACTGAGGTCACGAATGAAGATTTCGCCACCGAGTATCTGGACCTCGAACTCGCCGTGGGGGTGGTGGACTCCCTCGATGAGGCGATCGCACACATCCGCCGGCACAGCACCGGGCACACTGAGGCCATTGTCACCGACTCGGTGGTAAGCGCTGAGCGGTTCGTTGCCGAAGTGGACTCTGCCGCCGTCGTCGTCAACGCCTCGACCCGATTCACCGATGGGGGAGAGTTCGGGTTGGGGGCCGAGGTAGGGATTTCCACCCAGAAAATGCACGCGCGTGGACCGATGGGTGCCGGAGAGCTGACGACCACAAAATGGGTGCTGCGCGGCGAAGGTCAGATCCGCCTGTAGACTGGCGGGCAGAATTCTTCACGACGTCGTAAGGGAGAGGCATGAACCTGCCGGTCTTCGCACAGCTTGTCGCCGACCAGTACAACGGCTACGAACTCTTTATGCCCGCCGAATGGTTCGGCATCATCATGTTCGTGGTGCTCATGGCCTCGCTACTGGTTACCCTGGCCTTCTCGAACAAGAACCGCTCCCCTCAAGCCTCGCCGGACTCCGAGCAGGGCGCGGCACACCACTGAATTGCCTCATCGCCTGACACCTCCACCACAGCCTGCAGACCGACCCGCCCGGCTGGGCATTATGGGTGGGACCTTCGACCCCATCCACCACGGTCACCTGGTGGCCGCTAGTGAAGTCGCTGCGGAGTTCGACCTCGACGAAGTCATCTTTGTGCCCACTGGGCAGCCGTGGCAAAAAGCCGAACGCGAGGTCAGCGCCGCTGAGCACCGTTACCTGTTGACGGTCATCGCCACCGCCTCCAACCCCCGGTTTACCGTTTCTCGGGTGGATATTGACCGTGGCGGGCCCACTTACACCATCGACACCCTGCGGGACTTCGCCGCGCTCTACCCGGATGCAGAGTTGTTCTTCATCACCGGGGCAGATGCCATGGCCCAGATCATGTCCTGGAAGAACGTCGAAGAACTCTGGGAGCTGGCGCACTTTGTCTCAGTGACCCGCCCCGGCTACCGCAGTTACGACTTTGGGCTGACCGAGCAGATTTCCCTGATGGAGATCCCCGCGATGGCGATCAGCTCCACCGACCTTCGGACCCGCGCCCGGGAGGGCAAACCGGTGTGGTACCTGGTACCAGACGGGGTGGTGCAGTACATCGCCAAACACCGGCTCTACCGCACGGATTCAGCCACACGCGCGCCAACTGCCCCGCAGCAGAGCGGTCGGAGGCATAGCATGGAGCAAAACACCCAGGAGGCCTCACCATGAGTACGGAGACAACGGATCAGGACGCCGGCGGCGGGGATGACCTGCGCTCCCGGTATCTTCCGGTCTCCCGGAAAGAGCTGCGCCGCCGTCGGGAAGCGGAACTGGCTGCCCAGCGTGAGGCCCAGGAAGCCGCCGACGCCGCTGCCGATGAGTTGGCCGGCGAAAGGGTGAGCCTGCCGGGACCTCCACCGTCCGGCACTGCTGAGGATGAGGAACGTCCCGATGAGGAACGTCCCGGGGAGTCCCGTGACCCGGGAGAGGCTGAACTCGAGCGCACAGTCGACGATGTCGAATCTGCTGAGACGCCTGCCCCGACTGTGGAGGAGCCCCCTGCTCAGGACGAACTCCACGCGGGTGTTGATCGGGACACTGAGCCTGCGCTAGAAACATCGCCGGAGGCAGACAGCGAGCCTGAAGTCGCCCCGGCCCCAGAAGCTGAGACCGGGACCGGTCTCGACACGGCAGCTGAGGTGGATGCTGAGCCGGAGGAACGAGGAGAGGACGACGACGCCGTCGCCCCCTCTGATCTGGAAGACTCAGCGGATCTGGGCGCTGGGGATATCGATGACGAGGACGCTGAGGATGCCCCACTGCCGGAGCCGGTCGCTGACGAGCCGGAACGGCCAGAGGAAGAGATCGCCGAAGCCTTCGAAGCCACCTCAGAGACCCTTGAGGACACCGAGGCCGTGCCCGCCGAAGGTGGGCTCCCACCGGTTGACGAACCGGAAGAAGAGGCCCCCATCCCTGCTTCGCGTCGGGCTCGTCGGCTGCTGCGGGACACTGAGAACATCCCCAGCTTGGACACCTCCACTCTGACGCAACTGGACCAGATCACCCAGGAAATCTCGCGTTCGGACGACCCGGAGAACCCCGACCCGGAGCTGCTGAAGAAGCAACAGGCCCTGGCGGCTAAGGCCATGCAGGCCAACCGGGAGCGGTTGCGCCGCGAAGAGGAGGAGAAGGCACGCGAGCAGCGGCGCCGACGTCGTGAGCGTCCCGAGTCAGAGGTTATTACCGGCCGGGCTGTGCGCGACTCCCTGGATGATGAGGAACTGGAGTACACCGAGTACCTCACCGGATCTATCGAACCGGTGGAGGCCAAAGGGGCCCACGGTTTGGATATCGCCAAACTGGTGGATGAAACTTCCCGGGAGGCCAATCGGCCGAATATTCTGCTGATACTGGTGATCGTGCTGGCCGTGTTACTGGTGGCTGCGGTCGCCGTTGTCGTCTATTTCCTACTGGGCTGACCGAACAAGGAGTTATGACAGTTCCCGACCACGTGCTCGCCGAGCTGCGCACCGCTGCGCAGGCGGCCGCCGAGAAACTTGCCACGAACATCTCCGGTCTGGATGTGGGGGAGCGGCTGGGTATCACCGACGCTTTCCTCATCTGCTCGGCTCCCTCAGATCGGCAGATCAACGCGATCTGCGATGAGATCGAGGTGGAGTTGAAGAAGCAACATGGTTCCTCACCGCTGCGGCGCGAGGGTCGCGATTCCGGCACCTGGGTGCTGTTGGACTACGGGCATATGGTGATTCACGTTCAGCACGAACAAGAACGGGCCGTCTATGGCTTGGATCGACTGTATGCTGATGTGCCTCGCCTTGACCTGGGGATCACCGAGGGTGATTTGCCCCAGCAGGACGAATCGCTGTAACGTATAGGGGTTGCCAAGAGGGGTTATCAGCTCAGGCACGAACTGAATATGGGGGTATGGCGCAGCTGGTAGCGCGTCTGCATGGCATGCAGAAGGTCACGGGTTCGAGTCCCGTTACCTCCACATAAGTAAATTCGAAACATGCCCCGCCTGAGTGCGGGGCATGTTTGCGTCTGAACCCTGTTCGGGGTGCGGGGTTATAGGTGTCGCACCCGGGACGAAATGGTGGTCGTTATCACCAGTACGAGAGCTGCTGCGACGTGAACTAGGCACCGGAGGCCCGGAGGGACGTGTAACGCTCTGGGGTGTCGCGGACATCTCTCGGCAGGGACGGCGGCGGCGGGTTGGCCATGCCTGCGATTGAGGAATCCTGAAGGGGTGGGGTGTGTTAGTGGAAGTATGCGTGCAGCAACCTACTCCCACTACGGAGACCCCAGCGTTCTTGAGGTGACCGAGCAGCCGGCACCTAAGCTCGGTCCCAGCTACGTGCTCATTCGAGTGGAGCGGGCCGCAGTCAACCCCGTGGATTGGAAACTCATGGCGGGATACCTCGATGAGATGCTCGACGTTGTCTTCCCTGTCATTCCGGGGTGGGATGTCGCCGGCGTCGTCGAAGCTGTGGGCCCAGACGTCCCTGAATTCCAGCCCGGCGACCGAGTTGCCTCCTACGCCCGTCAAGACTTCGTCCACGGTGGCACCTACGCCGAATACGTCAGCGTCCGTGCCACTGACCTCGCCCACGTGCCCGATGAGGTCAGCTTCGAGGCCGCCGCTGGACTCCCGTTGGCAGGCCTCACCGCCGCGCGCTCACGGGAGGCACTAAAACTCCGTGCTGACGACACCCTCCTCATCCACGCTGCCGCCGGAGGGGTCGGTTTCCTCGGTGCGCAGTTGGCCCGAGCCTGCGGAGCCACGGTCATCGGCACCGCCAGCGAACGCAACCACCAGAAGCTCCAGGACATCGGGGTGAGCCCGGTGACCTACGGTGACGGCCTGGTAGATCGAGTCCGAGACATCGCACCCGAAGGCGTCACAGCAGTGGCAGACTTCGCTGGAGGAGTGCTCGACCAGACGCGAGCAGTGCTGACCCCTCAGGGACGGCATATCTCCATCGCCGACCCCACAGTGGTCGACGCCGGCGGCCGCTGGATCTGGGTGCGTCCCGATGGCCCACGGCTCGAACGCCTCCTGGAAAAGGTCGCCGAGGGTGAACTCCGCGTCGACATCGACACCGTCTACCCGCTGGAACAGGCTGCTCAGGCACTGCAGCACAATATCGACGGCGCCTCGGGCAAAATTCTCATCGACCCTACCGTCTAACTGATCGGCTCAGAGTGCCTCCCCAGGGCTTCGCCTCGCGGGTCTCTCCGACCGGGTCTCGCGCACCATCCGTTTCTTTGCTAATGTGAAGATTGCAATCGCGAAGTGCGGATGGGATCCGCAGCGACTCACAGACCGGAGGGACACGATGAGTACACCAGAATCGACGACTGCCCGATCCATGGGACTGTTCACTGCGGCTTTGGCCGGTGTGCTGGCCCTGTCCAGTTGCGGCATGTTGCCGGTGGGAGATGACGCCAGCGAGGATGCCGAAACAGCCCAGACCGCCGAGGCCGCCGAAACCGCGGAGGACACCGAGGAAACCAACGACGACGCCGGCGGCACCTCCGAGGACGACGACACCGATAACGACGCCACTGAGGACGAAAGCACCCCGGGCGACGCGCCCGGCGGCGAACCGGTGGATACCACCCGGGACCCCGATGAGGCGAGCCAGACCCTGACCTATCCCTTCGCCGAGGGTGAGGGGGAGATGACGGTGGGGGCCTACCCGCTGCAGGTTGACGGCGACTTCATGTTGTTGACCCTGGTCTTCGTTCCCGACTACGACGATTCCGAGGAAGTGCTGACGTTCAACGCGATGCACGGTCACAGTGACGGAGCCGGCTCGGGGCTTAAATGGTTCGCGCCGATCCTCGCCGACCGCGAGAACCTCAAGGCCTATCACGTCCTCAACTACGGCAGGGGCCGCGCTGATCGCTGGATCTCCTCCATGGTCAACCAGACCCTGGAAGACGGTGAACCCTATTTCCTCTTTGCCTACTACGCCGCACCCCAGGATGATGTCGAGGCCATGGACGTCACCATGGAAGCACTCAACATTCCGGTGCTTGAAAGCGTGGAGATCGACTACGGAAACGGTGGTACCTCCGAAGACAACACCGGCAGCGAGGCCGAGGATGAAGACACCGAGGACACCGACGACGACGCCGAGGAAGGTGAGGACTGATGCAGCCGAGACTGCGAGCTCTACCGGCCGTGGCGACGTCGTGCGTTCTGGCTCTGAGCACCACCTTGCTGCTGGGTGGGGCGCCTGCCAGTGCCCAGGGGGAATCTGGTCCTCCGGAGCCCGAAGGGGAGGTCACCAATCCGGAGGACTTCGTCGTCGAGATCGACACGGAGGAATTCGTCAGCGTGATCGACCTCGACGAGTTCGTCGAGGAACTCGGCGGATCCGATGCCGAAGAGGACAACGTCATCGTGTTAGAGACCGACATCCTCTTCAGCCCCAATGAGTGGGAACTACCGGCCAATGCCAGTGCCCGGATCGCCGAGATCGTCGAGGAAGTTCCCGAATCCGCCAGCGTGGATGTCCACGGGCACACCGACTCCCGGCCTGTGAACCAGGAGATCTACGATTTCGACAACGTCGAACTCTCCGAAAACCGCGCACAGGCGGTGGCCGATGCGCTCCAGGAGGAACGCCCGGACCTGCAGCTGAATGTCGAAGGGTTCGGTGACAGCCAGCCAGCCGTCACCGAGGATGAAGAGGACCCCTCGACCTTCGCAGCGAACCGGCGGGTGGAGATCCGGTTTGACGGCTGAAGGTTTTAGTCCTTGCCGACCTCGTTGGGGTGGTCGCTGCGCCGGCCGTCCTCGCCCCGGTCAAGACCGTCAATGGCGGCCATATGCGCATCGGAGAGCTCGAAGCTGAACACATCGGCGTTCTCGCGCATCCGCTCAGGGTGGTCCGATTTGGGGATCACGACGTCGCCACGCTGGATATGCCAGCGCAGCACCACCTGAGCGGGGGTGCGGCCGAGTTCCTCGGCCAGCCGCAGGATCGTCGGCTCGCCGAGTTCGTCCCCCTTGCCTAAGGGGCTCCAGGCCTCGACCACAATGCCCAGCTTCTGGCAGTACTCGCGCAGTGCATTATTGGCGAAGTAGGGGTGGACTTCGATCTGATTGACCGCCGGGGTCACCCCGGTGGCCTCGATGATCCGATCCAGGTGCTCGGGTTCGAAGTTCGAGACCCCAATGGACTTCGCCCGTCCGGAGTCGCGCAGTTCCACCATCGCCTTCCAGGTATCCACGTAGTCGATCTCCAGGTGCGGCATCGGCCAGTGGACGAGAAACAGCTCCACGGTGTCGAACCCCAGACGCTGCAGTGATTCTTCGAAGGTGCTGTGCACATCCGCCGGGGCGTGGTGGCCGTTGTTGAGCTTGGTGGTGATGAACACCTCCTCGCGGGGAACACCGGAGGCTCGTATACCTTCTCCGACCTCGGTCTCATTGCCGTACATCTGTGCGGTGTCGACGTGCCGGTAACCGGTCTGCAAGGCTGCTTTCACCGACTCGACCGGCGTACGCGACAGGGAGGTGCCGAAACCCAGCTGAGGAATGTGGCCCCCGGAATTCAGCGGAATCGTCGTCGTCATGTGTGCTCGCCTCTCATCGGTTCGGGTAGTGACTGCCGTCACGATCCTATGCCCTCGGGGGGCTCGGGGGAATATCCGCCGGGAGGAGCAGGCCGGTTGATGCCCATCCGGGGTGCTCCGATGCAGCGCGGCTAGGCTGGGGTGATGCTCGGTCTCGATCTCACCGCCTGGGTGCTGCTGTGCTGTGGAGCTCTCATCGTGGGGATCTCAAAAACGGCACTGCCGGGGGCGGGCACTCTGGCGGTGGCGGTCTTTGCCGCAGCCATGCCGGCTCGTGAATCAACCGCCACGCTGCTCATCCTGCTGCTGGTGGGAGATCTTTTTGCCGTGTGGATGTATCGGCGAGATGTGGACTGGGGGATCTTGCGGCGGTTGCTGTGGCCAGTGGTGGCCGGAGTGGTGTTGGGCACCCTGTTTCTGGGAGTCAGTGGTGACGACGTCGTGCGTCGGGTCATCGCCGTGATCCTGCTGGCACTGTTGGGTGTCACCCTGTGGCGCAGGCGGCAGGAATCCTCTGCGCCGCCGGGGAGGATGGGTGGTTACGCCTATGGTTCCCTGGGTGGCTTCACCACCATGGTGGCCAATGCCGGGGGGCCGGTGATGAGCATGTACTTATTAGCCATGCAGTTGCCGGTCAAAGCGTTCCTGGGGACTGCTGCCTACTTTTTCTTCGCGGTGAATCTGTCCAAGCTGCCCTTCCATGCCGGCCTGGGGCTGCTCAACACCACCACGCTGACCATCGCCGTGGTGCTCATTCCGCTGGTGGTTATTACTGCACTGATTGGTCGGATGATCGCCGAGCGGATTCCGCAGAAGCTCTTCGACCGGGCAGTGTTGGTGTTGACTGCTGTGGGGGCGCTCTACCTTCTGGTGTGAGTCTTTCGGCCCTCGCGTGGTCCCGGGCTTCAGGCCCGGTATCGGCCCGGGCGATGGTTGAACGCCAAAGTGATATTCATGATGACCGCTCCCAGTGCTGAGAGCAGCACGTTCTGCGGGGCAATGACCAACAGGGCCAGCAGGATCACGGTGACATCTAAGCCCATCTGCACATAGCCGGCGCGTAGCCGAAATTGCTCTTGGGCGATGATCGCCAGGATGTTGAAGCCACCCAGTGATGTGCCGTGGCGGAAACAGATCAGCAGGGCGACTCCCACTAAGAGGTTGCCGGCCACCACCCCGAAGACCGGCTGAATCTCCGGGATGGGGAAGTGCTGCTCGCACAGCCAGGCGAACCCGGAAACCACCGCCACTGAGACGGCGGTCTTGACCGTGAATACCCATCCCTTGCGCCAGGTCGCCAAAGCGAAGAAGGGGATGTTAACCAGCAGGAACCAGGCCGCGAAGGGCAAGGTGGTACCGAAGGTCAGCAGTAAGGACAGCCCCGCGGTGCCGCCGGTGACCGCCTCGGATTGTTCCAGGATGTAAAGGCCCAGGGCGGCCATGAAGGTTCCGGTGAAGACCCCGAAGGCATCCTCGGCCCGGCTGTGGGGCACCCGAACATCTAAGGGTGCGAGGCCGTCATCGCGCCGGTCTCCGCCGGATTGAAGGGGGCGGGGCATCGGCTGCTCGGAATCCGATGGCTGCGGGGTCGTGGTCATGGCCAACACCGTAGCCGGTGCCCATGACGGGCCTGTGACGCGGCTGTAAAAAGGGGCCGAAATGGGAGACGCGCGTAAGATCAGTGAGGAGGGCTCTTACGCGCGTCGCGCTTCCCATCGCGCAGTTACTAGTAGAACACGTCTTCTAGCAGTATTCAAGTCTTTGATGGGTGTCATCGTAGGTGTGTTCGATGAGAGATTCCTGTGAGAAACCTGTCAGAACACCGATTCGATGCAGGGTGTGTGGCGAAGGTGTCTGGGTGGGTATCAGTGGTGCGGAGTGCGCTCTGGCCGGATGCAACACACATCCTCTTCAGGTTGACGTGACCATAAGGTGGGCATAGGGTCACCTAGACCACAAGTGCTTTCGTGAGGAGATGCCGTTGGACAGCCGTTGCACAGCGGAACCAAGCAGCACCCGTTGCCACCATCAGGATGACCGTGACTGAGCGATCCATCTCTGGCAGCCAACTGGAGCTGGCCGTCTCCACGGTCATCTTTGCGTTACGACCGCACCATGAGACCGGGGAGTTGACTCTCTGGTTGCCGCTGGTCCGCAGAATCCGTGAACCCTTCCAGGGGCAGTGGGCGCTTCCCGGCGGTCCATTAGAACCGGATGAGGATCTGGTCGACTCCGCCCGAGCCACACTGCGGCGCACCACCGGCACACAGCCACGCCACCTCGAGCAGCTCTACGCCTTCGGTGACCTCGACCGCTCCACCGGCCACCGGCCCGCCGATACCCCTCGGGTGGTCTCCATCGTGTACTGGGCGCTGATCCGTCAGGACGAAGACGCCGGAGCCATCGACGGTGAGAACGTCGAATGGTTCCCCGCCGATGACGTGGCTGAGGAGGCCGGGCCCCTGGCCTTCGACCACCAGGTCATCCTCAGCTACGCCCTGCAACGACTGCGCGCCAAAGTCAGCTACTCGCCCATCGCCCACGCCTTCCTGCCTGAAGAGTTCCCGCTGGCGGCGATGCGCCGGGTCTACGAGGCGATCCTGGGCCGAGCCCTCGACCCTTCGAATTTCCGGCGCCAGATTCTGGCCCAGGGCACCGTCGTAGATACCGGGCGCCGGATGACCGGCACCTCCCACCGGCCCCCCAAGCTGTACCGCTCCGCACCCGAATCCAGCCGCTACACCCTCACCATTCAGGGTAGCGCATGAACCCCGCCACCACTGGCACTGCCACCGCACCCGCTGCCTCGGTCAACCAGCAGCTGCGCCTGCGCCCGGTCAGCAGCTGCAACCCGCGCCTGGCTGAAGCGCCCTGGCACTTCGACACCAGTCCCGGCTACGGGCCCGGCTCCTCGGAAGCTGACCCGCTGCCCGGCGGAGCCATCACCAACGCCCACGCCCGTCCCGGTCAACTCCCCGAGGCCTACCGGCAGATGGATGAGGCAGAACTGCACCGGCGCATCACTGCGGCCAAACAAGCCCTGGGGGAGAAGCTGGTCATCCTGGGGCACTTCTACCAGCGGGACGAAGTCGTCCAGCATGCCGATTTCCTCGGAGACTCCTTCCAGCTGGCCAATGCCGCGCTGACCCGGCCCCATGCCGAATACATCGTCTTCTGCGGTGTGCACTTCATGGCCGAAACCGCAGACATTCTCTCCGGCACCGAACAGTCGGTCATCCTGCCAAACTTGGCGGCCGGCTGCTCCATGGCTGATATGGCCGATGAAGACTCGGTGGAAACCGCCTGGGAAGAGATCGCTGAAACCTACGGGTTCGACCCGAAGAACCCGCAGCCGGACCAGCACGGCAAACTACCGGTCATCCCGGTGACGTATATGAACTCATCCGCCGCGTTGAAAGCTTTCTGCGGACGCCACCACGGCATCGTATGTACCTCATCCAATGCACGCACAGTGCTCGAGTGGGCTTTCGACCGAGCCCACCGAGTGCTGTTCTTCCCCGACCAGCACCTCGGCCGCAACACCGCCAAAGCGATGGGGGTGCCACTGGAGCAGATGCCGATGTGGAATCCGCGGCGCCCCCTCGGCGGGAACAGCTCCGAACAGCTGCAGCAGGCCCGGGTGCTGCTGTGGCACGGTTTCTGTTCGGTGCACAAACGGTTCACCGTCGAGCAGATCGAACAAGCCCGCCGTGAGTACCCCGGGGTCAAAGTCATTGTCCACCCCGAATGCCCCATGCCCGTGGTCGATGCTGCCGATGCCTCCGGCTCCACTGACGCCATCGGGAAGTTCATCGCCGCCAGCGAGCCCGGTGATGTCATCGCCGTGGGCACGGAGATCAACATGGTCAACCGACTGGCCGCCGAATACCCCGACCGCACGATCTTCTGCCTGGACCCGGTGATCTGCCCCTGCTCGACGATGTATCGCATTCATCCCGGCTACCTGGCCTGGGTGCTGGAAGAACTCACCGCCGGCCGGATCGCCAACCAGATCACCGTGGACCCGGCCACCGCCGCAGAAGCGAAGATCGCCCTCGACCGGATGCTCGCCGCCAAACCCTAAACCCCCAAGGAACCCACGACGTATGGAACTCAGCACTGCGGCCATCGACCGAGTCATCACTCTGGCCCTGGCCGAAGACGTTCCCTTCGGGGATCTGACCACCGAGGCCTTCGTGCCAGCAGAGGCCACCGCCGAAGCTCAGCTCGTCGCCCGCGAGTCCGGAGTACTTGCCGGAGCCGAAGTCTTCACCCGAGCGATGCGCGCCAGAGACGACAGAGTCGACGTCGTCGGCCACCTCACCGACGGTCAACGGTTCGACGCCGGTACTCACTTGGCCACGGTGACCGGTCCGGCCCGGGCCATCCTCACCTGCGAACGCACGGCCCTAAACCTCATCCAACGGCTCACCGGGATCGCCACACTGACCGCTCAGTACGTCGCAGCCGTCCACGGCACCGGGGCCCGCATTACTGACACCCGCAAGACCACACCGGGACTACGCGCACTGGAACGCTACGCTGTGCGCTGCGGCGGTGGAAACAACCACCGGTTCTGCCTTTCCGATGCCGTCCTGGCCAAAGACAACCACTTAGCCCTCGCCGGCGACCTCACTGAGGCGATCCGCACGACTCGGGCTCAGCTACCGCACACCACCCACATCGAAGTCGAAGTTGACCGTCTCGACCAGATCCCCGCGGCGCTGGCCGGGGGAGCAGACACCATCATGCTGGATAACTTCTCTCTGGACGAGCTCGCCGCAGGAGTTGAGACGATCGCCGGGGCGGCACTGGTGGAAGCCTCCGGCGGAGTCCGACTGGACACCGTAGGCGCCATCGCCAAGACCGGAGTCGACCTCATCAGCGTCGGAGCGCTGACCCACAGTGCCCGCGCCGTGGACCTCGGGCTGGACATCACCCTGTGATCTACCTCGACGACGCCGCAGCCGCCCCCGTACGTGGCGAAGTCCTCGAAGCAATGTGGCCCCACCTCACGGGCGGCTTCGCCAATCCGGCCTCCCGCCATGAGCCAGGGCTCGCCGCAGAGCAGGCGCTGGCCGCAGCGCGGAAAACAGTCGCTGCACAGCTGGGAGCACGACCCGCCGAGATCGTCTTCACCTCCGGGGGCACCGAATCGGATAACGCCGCCATCAAAGGCATCGTCTTAGCCCAGTTAGCCCCTGGCCAGAGTCAGGGCGCTCACGTGCTGATCTCGGCAGCCGAACACCCGGCAGTCAGTGAGGCAGCACACTGGCTGACACGCTTCGGTATCACCGTCGAAGAGCTGCCCGTCGACTCTGCGGGTCTGGTGGACCCTGAGGATCTGCGCGCTGCCCTGAGAGAGGACACCCTGCTGGTCAGCATCCACTACGCCAACAGTGAGGTGGGTACCGTTCAGGACATTCCCACCCTGGCCGGAATCGCTGCCGAGCGTGGTGTTCCCTTCCACACCGACGCGGTCCAAGCGGCCGGAGCCCTCCCACTGGATGTCACCGGGCTCGGGGTTTCGGCCATGAGTCTTTCCGGACACAAACTGGGCACCCCGAAAGGTATCGGAGCGCTTTATCTGCGTCGCAGGACTCCTTATGAGCCGCTGATGCACGGGGGTGGGCAGCAGCGTGGGCTGCGTTCCGGTACCGAGAATGTTGCCGCAGCTGTGGGCCTGGCCACCGCTCTGCAACGGGCGGACACAGAGGATAACCAGCAGCTGGCTGGTCATCGTGATGCCTTCATCCAACGGGTCGAGATGACGGTGCCCGGTGCTCGACTCACCGGGCACCGCACGCGGCGACTGCCTGGTCATGCTTCTTTTGTCATCGCCGGGCGCAGTGGGGAGTCTCTGCTGCTTGACCTGGAAGCCCGGGGTATCTTCTGTTCCTCCGGTTCAGCCTGTCACGCTGGTGATGAGGCCCCCAGCCCGGTACTGACCGCAATGGGCTTCAGCCCAGAGGTAGCCCAGACGGCACTGCGGTTCAGTTGGGGGCCAGGCACTCCAGTTGAGCAGCTGGTTACTGCGGCTGAGGCACTTGCCGCCAGTGTGAGCCCTGGGGTGGGATCACCATCGGGGGATGAGGCATCGAAGAGGCAGTAGCGGATAAGGGAGACTGGGTGCATGCTGGAGTCCACGGGCGCCGAGGCGCTAACCACTGTCATTGCCGGACTGATCCTGTTGCTGGGTGCCGCCGGAGTGATCCTGCCGGTGATTCCGGGAAGCCTCGTCATCATCCTCACGCTGCTCATCTGGGCTGTGCTGCTGGGTGGGCCGGCGGCGTGGACCGCCGCGATCATCGGAGTGGTGCTGGCTGGTATCGGCTGGAGTGCCTCCACCGTGCTGACGGGGCGTGCCCTGCACCGCGAGCAGATCCCACGCGGACCCATCCTGGTGGCCCTGGCTGCTGCCCTGGTGGGTCTGGTGCTCTTACCGCCACTGGGGCTTTTCCTGGGCTTTGCGGTGGGGCTGTTTGGTGCCGAGTACTTCCGCCGCGACCATCAGGCTGGGGAGGCAGCCCGAGCGAGCATGGTGGCCCTGCGTGCGATGGGCCTGGGTATCGTCATTGAATTCCTGTTGGCCGGATGTGCGGTCAGCGCCTTCCTCATCGGCACGCTGATTCATTTCCTCTGACGCCGAGCCGCCCACCGGGTGGCATAAACTGTCCGGGATTACACCGACCCACCCTCGATACGGGAGCAGTATGCCCACCTCCGAAACACCAGAGGAGCCCCAGGCGCCGCACCCTCTCGATGAGAGCGCCATTGAACGCTGCGTCACTGAGGCCATTGCCGCCTTCGACGCCGCCGAGGACCTCGAGCAGCTCAAGGCCGCCCGCATCGCCCACACCGGGGACAAAGCCCCTGTGGTGTTGGCCAACCGGCGGATCAAAGAACTCGCCAAGGATGAGAAGAAGGAAGCCGGCAAACTGCTCGGGGCCGCTCGCGGGCGGATTCAGAAAGCATTGGCAGCCCGAACCGAGGTACTAGAGGCCGAACATGCGGCCCGGGTGCTCGTGGAGGAGACCGTGGACGTCACAGCGGCGCCGCGCCGTCGTCGTCCCGGTGCCCGCCACCCGCTCAATGTGCTACAGGAGCGAGTTGCCGATGTGTTCACCGCCATGGGGTGGGAGATCGCCGAAGGCCCTGAGCTGGAATCGGAGTGGTTTAACTTCGATGCGCTGAACTTCGACCCCGACCACCCGGCCCGGGAAATGCAGGACACGTTCTTCGTCGAGCCGGCCGAATCCCATCTGGTGTTGCGCACGCACACCTCGCCGGTGCAGGTCCGTGCCCTGTTGGAGCGGGATCTGCCGGTCTATGTGCTCTGCCCCGGTAAGACGTTCCGCACCGATGAGCTCGATGCCACCCACACCCCGGTCTTCCACCAGTTCGAAGGTCTGGCTGTGGACAAGGGGCTGACCATGGCGGATTTGAAGGGCACCCTGGAGCACTTCGCCCGGGCGATGTTCGGACCTGAGGCAGCCATCCGACTGCGCCCCTCGTACTTCCCGTTCACCGAACCTTCGGCAGAGATGGACGTCTGGGATCCACACGCCAAGGGTGGCCCTCAGTGGATCGAATGGGGTGGCTGCGGCATGGTCAACCCCAATGTGCTCGCCGCCGCCGGCGTCAAGGATCCCGAGTACACCGGGTTCGCTTTCGGTATGGGCGTGGAGCGCACCCTGATGTTCCGCAACGGAGTCTCCGATATGCGCGACATGATTGAAGGCGATATCCGGTTCAGCCAGCGATTCGGACAGGAGGTCTGAGGCATGCGTATCCCACTGTCATGGATCCGGGAGTACACTCAGTTCCCCGCTGAGGGTAGTGCTGAGGACCTTATGGCCGAGTTGGTCAAAGTTGGTCTGGAAGAAGAGGATGTCCACACCCCGGAGCTCACCGGCCCGATCGTGGTGGGTGAAGTCCTGGACAAGACGCCAGAGCCGCAGTCCAACGGCAAGACCATCAACTGGTGCCAGGTCCGGGTGGTTCCCGAAGGTCAGCAGCAAAGCCTGACCGGCGATGGCATCGACCCCTCCGGCATCCAGGGTGTGGTCTGCGGTGCGCACAACTTCGAGGTCGGCGACAAGGTCGTCGTCACCCTTCCGGGTGCCGTGCTGCCGGGAGATTTCCGCATCAGTGCGCGGAAGACCTACGGGCATCTCTCGGCCGGAATGATTGCTTCGGTCAAGGAACTGGGCATCGGAGAGGACCACGACGGCATCCTGGTGCTCTCCACCCTGGGACTGGACCCCGAACCCGGCACCGACGCCTTGGAACTGCTGGGCCTCTACGACACCGCCGCCGAGATCAACGTCACCCCCGACCGCGGTTACGCCTTCAGTATTCGCGGAGTGGCCAGGGAGTACAGTCACGCGACCGGCACAGACTTCACCGACCCCGCCTGCAGTGTGACACTGCCGGAAGACACCCAGCCCGGGTACCCGGTGGAGATCGACGACGCCGCACCCATCTACTCAGTGCCCGGGTGCAGCACCTTCGTCACCCGCACCGTCACGGGAGTGGACGCTACAGTGCCCACCCCGCCGTGGATGGCCTCCCGGCTACGCCTGGCCGGGATGCGCCCGATCAGCCTGGCGGTGGACATCTCCAACTACGTCATGCTGGAACTGGGCCAGCCGCTGCACTTCTACGACGCCGAGAAGCTCACCGGCCCCATCCGAGTCCGCCGGGCTGAGGCAGGGGAGAAGCTCACCACCCTGGACGGCAAGGAGCGGGACCTCCACCCCGAAGACCTGCTCATCACCGATGACACCGGAGCCATCGGCATCGCCGGAGTCATGGGCGGGGCCAGCACCGAGGTCAGTGCAGCCACCACGACCATCGTGATCGAAGCCGCACACTTTGACCCGATCACCGTGGCGCGATCCAAACGCCGACACAAGCTGCCATCGGAAGCCTCCAAGCGTTTCGAACGTGGAGTCGACACCCAGCTGCAGGCAATTGCTGCCCAGCGGGCGGTCGACCTCTTAGTCGACCTCGCCGGCGGCACCGACACCGGGGAGGTGACCGAAGTCGGGCAGCCACGGCAGCCGGAGCCGATCACCCTGGAGCTTGAGCTGCCGCAGCGGCTCACCGGTATTGCCTTCAGCCGTGAGCAGATCATCCAGACCCTCACCGAGATCGGGGCCGAGGTGCGTGAAGACCACGGAGCCCTGATAGTCACTCCGCCGAGTTGGCGCCCGGACATCACCATCCCTGAGGCCCTGGTGGAGGAGATCGCCCGGCTGGTCGGCTACGACCAGATCCCCTCCCGACTGCCGGTGGCACCTGCCGGACGGGGGCTGACCGCTCACCAGCGACGTCGTCGTACCGTCTCTGCGGGATTGTCGGCTGCCGGATTCACCGAGGTGCTGAACTACCCGTTCTACTCGGTGGAGGCCAATGAGCTCTTCGGCCGGGCAGATGCTGGTCAGCCGCTGCCGCTGGTGAGACTGGCCAATCCGATCGCCGCTCAGTACCCCACCCTGCGGACCACCCTGCTGCCCGGGCTGCTGGACACGGTGCGGCGCAACATCTCCCGCGGCTTCAGGGACCTGGCGCTCTACGAAACGGGGGCGGTCTTCTTACCCGGTGAGCAGCATGGTTCCGCGGAGATCCCCGGACTGGGGGCCTACCCCGGTGACGCCGTGATCCGCGATCTGGAAGCCGGGATCCCGGATCAGCCGTTGCACGTAGCCGCGGTGGTCACCGGAACGGAGCCGGCTGCTGAACTGGGCGGTGCCGGCCGAGCCCGGGACTGGGCAGACGCTGTGGCCGCTGCACGTGATGTGGCCGAGCTGCTGCACGTTGACCTCGAGGTGGTCCAGGGCTCCCACCAGGCCTTCCACCCCGGCCGTACCGCGCAGCTGCGGTGGGGTGGCCAGCCAGTCGGCTACGCCGGTGAACTCCATCCCAAGGTGATCGAAGCCGAGGAGTTGCCCGAACGCACCAGCGTGATGGAGCTGAACCTCTCAGCACTGCTGGCCGCCGCCCCGGATCAGGTGACCGCCGAGGCGATCAGCACCTTCCCGCTGACCACCCAGGATGTCGCAGTCGTGGTGGCAGAGAGTCTCCCGGCCGGTGAACTGCAGGCCACGCTGGCTGAGGGGGCTGGGGACTTACTGGAGAGCATCGAACTGTTCGACATCTACTCCGGTGAGGGCATCGAGGCGGGGAAGAAGTCCCTGGCCTTCGCGCTGGGCTTCCGCGCCCCGGACAGAACACTCACCGCCGAGGAAGCCTCTGAAGCCCGCGACGCCGCAGTCGCCCTGGCAGCGCAGCGTCACGGGGCCGTGCAGCGTTAGCCACAGGAAGCGCCCTCCGTTCAGGCGAGACCGGCGCGGTGGGCCAAAATAGCTAGCTCGGTGCGGTCCCGTGCGCCGAGTTTGGTGAGGATGCGGCTGACATAGGTACGCGCGGTGGCTGGGCTGAGATACAGCTCAGCGGCGATCTCCTGGTTGGTCCACCCCTGGGCCACGGCAGTGAGGATTTCTCGTTCCCGGCTGGTGAGACCGGAGAGATCCGGGATCTCGGTGCGAGCGGGAGTCGCGGCGATATGTTCCATCAGTTTCCGGGTGATCTGCGGGGAGAGCTGATGGTCCCCCTGGGCCACGGCCCGCACCGCCTCGCGCAGCTTCACCCCGGGGGTGTCCTTGAGGAGGTACCCAGCAGCCCCGGCGCGGATGGCACGCAGGACCTCATCGTCGTCGTCGAAAGTGGTGAGAATGAGCACCGTGGGGGCTGACGGCAACTGAGTGATCCGTCCGGTGGCTTCAATCCCGTCCATCACCGGCATCCGGATATCCATCAGCACCACATCGGGGCGCAGCGCCTGAAGCCGGCTCAGGCACTGTTGGCCGTTTTCAGCCTCACCGACCACCTCGATGTCGGCGTCACTTTCTAACAGGGTCCGCAGACCGGTTCGGACCAAGTGTTGATCGTCGACCAGTAACACACCGATCATGCTGGTTCCTTCTGCGCCTCGGAGGTCACCGGCCGGCGGGACGGTAGAACCGCACGCACACAGAAGCCGTCCCCCTCTGGCCCGGCCTCGAGCTGCCCACCCAGGGCCGCGGCCCGTTCCCGCATCCCCACGATGCCCACCCCGGAGGTGCCGTTTCCGGTGCCAGTACGCCGGGGCCCCGCATCGTGGACCACAATGGTGACCTGGCCGTCCTCTTCGGTGATCTGTACACTCGCCGCACGGGCCTGCGAATGGCGGGCGACATTGGTCAGAGCTTCCTGAACGATGCGGTATGCGGTGGCTTCGACGTCTTCATCGAGCTCCGGGGAGATCCGGATATCTGTCTGAAGGTCCAGGGAGGACCCGGCGAGCACGGTTCGGCGCAGCATATCGACCGAGAGCTCGGGGCGGCGGACCTCGTGGTCGCGCAGTGTCTGGACGGTGTGGCGCAGTTCCTTCATCATGTGGCGGCTGGTGTCGCTAATGACCGCCAGGGAACGTTCCGCAGCCTGGGGGTTCTCCGGCAGCGCGGCGGTGGCCACTTCGGCGTGCATGCTCACCACGGTGGCCTGGTGGCCCAGGGTGTCGTGGAGTTCTCGGGCGATCTCGGTCCGTTCTTCTGCAGCGACGGTCTGCGCCAGGGACCGTTCGTGCTCGGCAGTGGCCTCAATGAGTCGTGCTGAACGCAGGGCGAGGTCCCGGCGTGCGCGCACACTGTCACCTAAGGCGATGACAGCGGCCATCAGAGCGATATCGGGAGCGAAGTTGTAGATGAATACCGAGAAGAGGTTGGTGTCGGTCTCCCGGATGAACGAAGTCGCCAGCGCAGAGAAGAACATGAGGAAGACCAAGGTGGTCGAGACAGTCACCGACCAGTGCTGCCGATCCCGTTCGGCCGCCGAATACAGTGCTGCAGCCAGCGGTAGCCCGATGCCGATATTCGGGTAGCCGGCAGCGATATAGACCGCCAGGGTCAGCACACTGAGCAGCAGAACGACCAGGGGAGCACGACGACGCACCAGCAGCAGGGCACCCAAGGCCACTGCGCACAGATAGGCTCCCGTATCCGGGGCGCGGAAACCTCCACGTTCGGCGTGAATGAGCCAGCTGATGAGGATCATGACCGCTGCAGCCAACAGTGCGTCCACCACCATGGGGTGCCGGGCCATCCAGCGACGGGCACGCAGGCCCACCGGTAAAGGGACAGGGCGGCGCGCACTGGTGGACATAAGGTTCAGTCTAAAGAGCGCAAGCTGTGTGCCGCTGTCGGACAGTGCAGATTCAGACTGTCGCCTCAAGGCGACATCAGGTGACGCTTCCCGACGGATGTCACCAGCGGCATCCGGTGCGTAGATTGGGTGTCATCGGTAGCGGGAAGCAGCGTGCGGCTGCAACTTAGCTGGCGATCCAGACCACCGCTGAAACCTCCGTGTTCGGCGGTGAGCATGGCCTGAACGTCCCCCGTTCCGTCCCCTCCAAGGGCAGGTCATGCGGACCCCGTGAGCGGGTCACGCCGTACGTCACCCCAGGCGGCGTGGCCCGCTCCTTCCCTCTCCTCTGCGGCTTTCTCTTCGGGAGTGAGCCCTGTTCAGGGCGTCAGCAGCAATTTGCCGGTGGTGCGCCGGGACTCGAGATCCTCGTGGGCTCGCCCGGCCTCGGCCAAGGGGTAGGTTGCCCCGATGTTGAGGGTGAGATCTCCGTTGGTGAGAGCGGAGAACAGTTCGGTGTATCGCCAGGTGCGTTCCTCGGCATTGCGCAGATACCAGTGCAGGGCAGGGCGGGTCACGAAGAGTCCGCCGGCCTTGTTGAGTTCCTGTAGGTCGAAGGGCGGAACCTGTCCGGAGGCCCCACCGAAGAGCACCAGCATCCCCCGCACGGCCAGGGACTTCAGTGACCCGGCGAACGTGTCTTTGCCGACGCCGTCGTAGACCACTGCCACACCTTCACCATTGGTGATCTGCAGGACTTCCTCAGCGAAATTCTCGTAGCCGAGCACGTGGTCGGCTCCAGCGTCCTGGGCGATCTGCGCCTTCTGCTCGGTGGAGGTGGTGGTGATGACTCGGGCACCCTTGGCTTTGAGCAGCTGGGTGAGAATCTGGCCCACGCCCCCGGCTCCGGCATGGGTGAGCACCGTCTGGCCGGGGGAGACTCGGTAGGTGGAGTTGATGAGGTAGTGGGCGGTGGCCCCCTGCAGGGGCAAGGCGGCCGCCTGCTCATCGGTAATGTCATCGGGCACGGCGACCGCCTTGGCGGCATCGACCAGGAAATGGGAAGCATAGGTCCCGGTAGCAGCCTCGCAGGTGGTGACCCGCTGGCCCAGACTGTAGCCTTCGACTCCCTCACCGATGGCCAGAATGCGTCCAGCAGCCTCAGTTCCTGGGACAAAGGGGTAGTCCACCGGATACACGCCGGAGCGCTGGTAGGTTTCGATGAAGTTCACACCGGCTGCGGCGGTGGTCACCAGCAGCTGTCCTGGTCCCGGCTCGGGCAGTGGAGTCTGCGCGGACTCGAAGACCTCCGGCCCGCCGGCCGCAGTGGCTCGCACCACGGTATTGGTATCCGGAAGATCTTCGGGATAGACAGTCGGCTCACTCATGTGCCACAGGTTACCCAAGCACCCCGCTCGGAGAGAACTATCTGAGCCAATCAGCTTTGTGCATAAATATTGATACTGATGCATAAGTCTGCAAGACTGGGTGCATGACATACCGCGTCGCTGTCTCCGGTGCCTCCGGCTACGCCGGGGGAGAAGTCCTGCGTCTGTTGACCACTCACCCCGAGGTGGAGATCGGAGCGGTCACCGCCCACTCCAGTGCCGGTCAGCAACTCGGTGCAGTACAACCGCATCTGCTCAGCCTGGCCGAACGCACAGTGGAGGACACCACCGCTGAAGTCCTAGCCGACCACGACGTCGTCTTCCTCGCTCTGCCTCATGGAGCCTCCGGTGAGGTGGCCGCCCAGCTGAGCGACGACGTCGTCGTCATCGACGCTGCCGCCGACCATCGGCTGGAATCAACCGCGGCATGGGAACGCTTCTACGGCTCGGAACACCAGGGAACCTGGCCCTACGGCCTTCCAGAATTACCCGGACAGCGGCATGTGCTACGCCACGCCACCCGCATCGCCGTTCCGGGCTGCTACCCGACCACGGTCCTGCTGGGGCTCACCCCGGCCTTCGCTGCCGGTTTCGTAGAACCCGAAGATGTGGTGATCGTTGCGGCCACCGGTACCTCCGGTGCCGGGAAATCACTGAAACCCCACCTGCTTGGCAGTGAGGTCATGGGCTCGATGAGTCCCTACGGCGTCGGCGGCGTCCACCGGCACACCCCGGAGATCGAACAAGGCTTGAGCTGGGCCGCTGGCAGCCCGGTACAGGTTTCCTTCACCCCCACCTTGGCGCCGATGCCGCGCGGGATCCTGGCGACCTCTACCGCCCGGCTACGCCCCGGAGTGAGAGAAGGGGACCTCCGGGAGACCTACACCGCTCAGTACGCTGACGAACCCTTCGTCCACCTGCTACCGGCCGGGCAGTGGCCAGCCACCCAACAGGTGGCAGGGTCCAACCACGTCACTATGCAGCTGGCCGTGGATGAGCGCGCCGGACGCGTCATTGTGTGCTCAGCCTCAGACAATCTCACCAAAGGCACAGCCGGGGGAGCGGTGCAGTCGATGAACCTGGCCCTCGGTGTGGAGGAAACGCTCGGACTCGGGCAGTTAGGAGTCGCACCGTGACCGAAAACTCAGCGACGACACCCCCGGCACGTGCAAACACCGCGCCCGGCAACGGGGTCACCGCCCCGGCAGGGTTCAGCGCAGCCGGAGTCACCGCCGGGTTGAAGAGCAGCGGACCCGATGTCGCCTTGGTGGTCAACACCGGACCCCAGCGCAGCGCTGCGGCAGTGTTCACCACCAACCGCTTCGCCGCCGCCCCGGTGCTCTGGTCCCGGCAAGCCATCTCCGACGGGCGTGCCGACGCTGTGGTGCTCAACTCCGGTGGTGCCAATGCGTGCACCGGCCCGCAAGGTTTCCAGGACACCCACACCACCGCAGAGCGCACCGCTGAGCACCTTGGCCTCTCCGCCCAGGACGTGCTGGTCTGCTCCACCGGGCTCATCGGTGAGCGGCTAAAGATGCCCGCCCTGCTCAGTGGAGTCCAGCAGGCAGCTGCAGATCTTCGCGACGATGCGCAGGCCGGCACTGCCGCAGCAGAAGCCATCATGACTACTGATACCCGACCGAAGACCGCCACAGCTTCCGGGCCCGGGTTCGCCATTGGTGGAATGGCCAAGGGAGCGGGCATGCTAGCTCCGGGAATGGCCACGATGCTCTCCGTCATCACCACAGATGCGGCCCTGCCCCCTGCCGAGCTGCAGGCCGCGCTCACCGATGCGGTCCGAGTCTCCTTTAACCGGGCTGATTCGGACGGGTGCATGTCCACCAATGACACTGTCATCGCCCTGGCCTCCGGAGCCCACCCCGAGGCCGAGACGCTGGAGATCACAGCGTTCCGTCAGGCACTGACCCAGGTCTGCCACGACTTGGCCGCCCAGCTCATCGCCGATGCCGAAGGTGCTGCCCACGAGATCAGGATCCGCACCATGGGCGCGGCCACAGAGGATCAGGCTGAAACGGTCAGCCGCGCGGTTGCCCGCTCGGCCCTGTTCAAAACAGCGATCTTCGGACAAGACCCCAACTGGGGGCGGATCCTCTCGGCGGTGGGCACCACAGATGCTGCCTTCGAACCCTCTGAGGTTGATGTCGCCGTCAACGGCGTCTGGATCTGCCGCGGAGGGGGCATCGGTGAGGACCGCAGTCAGGTGGATCTCAGCGGCCGCGATGTTGAGGTCGTCATCGATCTCAACGCCGGCGGAGCAGAAGCCACCGTGCTCACCAACGACCTCACCCACGACTATGTGCACGAAAACAGTGCCTATTCCACCTAAGGCGGATATGTCAGAGAACACTCCACCGGCACACAGCACCCAGCCTGCAGCTCCGCGTCCGGCTCGGCAGCGGGCCACAGAGCCGGAGATCACCGCCGCTGCCGGCATCCAACCCCGGGACGCCGCCACCCTGGCCAGTGCTGCCGCCAAAGCCGAAGTGCTCGTCGAGGCGCTGCCGTGGATGCGGAAGTTCGCTGGCGCCGTCGTCGTCATCAAATACGGCGGCAACGCGATGGTCAACGATGAACTGCGCCGGGCCTTTGCTGAAGACGTCGTCTTCCTCCGTCACGTGGGGGTCAAACCGGTGGTGGTCCACGGTGGCGGACCCCAGATCAACGCCATGCTGGACACCCTCGGGATCGCCAGTGAATTCCGTGGCGGGCACCGTGTGACCACCCCAGAAGCGATGAATGTGGTCCGCATGGTCCTCACCGGACAGGTGGGTCGAGAACTCGTTGGACTCATCAACTCCCACGGCCCCTACGCGGTCGGGCTCTCCGGCGAAGACGCCGCGCTGCTGCAGGCAGTGCGCAAAACCGTCGAGATCGACGGGCAGACCACCGATCTGGGACTCGTCGGTGAGGTCACCGGAGTTGAGCCCGCCGCAGTAGAAGACATTCTTGCTGCCGGACGGATCCCGGTGATCTCCACCATCGCACCGGAAGTCGACGACGACGGCGTCCCCACCGGGGAAGTTCTCAACGTCAACGCCGACCTCGCCGCCGGAGCAGTAGCATCCGCCCTCAAAGCGGCCAAACTGGTGATGCTGACCGACGTCGAGGGTCTCTACGCCAACTGGCCCGATCGGGACTCGCTGATCTCCGCACTGACCGTCTCTGACCTGCGCAGCATGCTGCCCAGCTTGGAGTCCGGGATGATCCCGAAGATGACCGCAGCCTTAGCGGCCGTTGAGGCCGGGGTCCCGCAGGCGCACATCGTGGACGGACGGCAGCCGCACTCGATGCTGCTGGAAATCGTCACAGCCGAAGGAGTCGGCACCCTCCTTGTGCCCGACCCAGCACCTGACCCAGTCGCGGCAGCTGGCCCAGTGCAGCATCAGGAAACCACCCGCCAGGTAAGCCCAGCAGAATCCCCTCACTACCCCGACCAGAAAGCGAGCAGGTCATGAGCGATGCTTCCCAGGGTGCCTTCCCCGATGCCATTGGCCTGGAAGCACTGGACTCCGCGGCATCCTGGCAGCAGCGCTACCAGCAGTCGCTGATGGGGGTTTTCGGTACCCCGCAGGAATTGCTCACCCACGGGTCGGGATGCTGGGTCACTGACTCCACCGGCCGGAAGCTGCTGGATATGCTCGCCGGGATCGCCGTCAACGCCCTCGGCCACGCCCACCCCGCCTTGGTGAAGGGCATCAGCGACCAAGCACGGCAACTGATCCACGTCTCCAACCTGTTCACCTCCGTGCCGCAGATGCGTTTAGCAGAAATGCTCATCAACGCCGCTGAGGCACCGGTCGGCTCCCGAGTTTTCTTCGCCAACTCCGGGTCAGAGGCTAATGAAGCAGCTCTTAAGGCCGTACTCCGGCACCGTGAGCACACCGGCAAGCAGCGTATCCTCGCCTTAGAAGGGGGTTTCCACGGCCGGACCCTCGGCGCCCTGAGCCTGACGCATAAACCAGCTTTCCGCCAACCCTTTGGCGAGCTGATCCCCGGGGTGGAGTTCCTACCCTTCGACGACCTCACCGCACTCGAGGAAGCCTTTGCGGGGACCGGTCACCCCACCGGCGATATCGCCGGAATCTTCCTAGAACCCATCCAGGGTGAGGCGGGAATCCGTCCCTTGAGCCCGCAATACCTCAGACAGGCTCGCCAGTTGACCCGTCAGCACGGGGCTCTGCTGGTCTATGACGAGGTCCAGACCGGAATCGGACGCACCGGGGAATGGTTCCGGTTCCACGGCGTGGCCCGAGAGCTGGCCAGTGTGGACACCGAGGGTGCCGCCCTGCGAGCCGAGCTGGCACCGGATCTGATGACCCTGGCAAAAGGGCTCGGCTCCGGGGTGCCCATCGGAGCTCTGGTGGCCTTTGGTCCGCAGAACGGCACCCTGCTGGGGGCCGGGCAGCACGGATCCACGTTTGGTGGAAATCCACTAGCGGCCCTGGCCGGACAGATCACCCTGGAGACCATCCAGTCAGAGGAGTTGCTCACTAACGCTCACCGGGTGGGCGAGCAGCTCGCTGGTCAGTTGAGGAACCTGCCAGAGGTGGCCCAGGTGCGGCAGTTCGGCCTGCACATCGGTGTGGACCTGGCCGCCGCCGCGTTCGGCCACCGCCAGGCCCCCGCCAAAGACCTGGTCACCACCGCCCGGGAAGACCACCAGCTCATCATCAACGCCACCGGCGAGTACACCCTGCGCCTGGCACCGCCGCTGATCCTCTCTGCTGATGAGGCGCAGATCTTCCTGACCCGATTCACCGCAGCGCTGAAGGAGCTCGTATGACACGTCACTTCCTCACTGACTTGGACCTCAGCCCGGAAGAACTCGATCGGGTGCTGAGCCTTGCCGAGCACGTGAAAGCCCAGCCGTATAAGGTCAAGGCGCTCGCTGGTCCGCAGACCGCTGCGGTGATCTTCGATAAGACTTCCACCCGGACCCGGTTTAGCTTCGCCTCTGGCATTGCCCACCTGGGCGGGCAGCCGATTATCGTCAACCCCGGTGAGGCACAACTGGGCCACAAGGAGTCCATTGCCGATACCGCGCGGGTCCTGGACCGGCAGGTCAGTCTCATCATCTGGCGTACCTATGCTCAGGCGGGACTGGAGGAGATGGCTCAGCACTCTCGGGTCCCGGTCATCAATGCGCTCAGCGATGACTACCACCCCTGCCAGCTGCTGGCAGACCTGCTGACCATCCGGGAGCACAAAGGCCGGCTCGCCGGATTGAAACTGGCTTACCTTGGGGATGCGGCGAACAATATGGCCAACTCGTATCTGCTGGCGGGGGTCAATGCGGGGATGGATGTGCGCATCGCCGGGCCGGAGGGCTACCTGCCTCAGGAGCACATCATCACCGCCGGGGAGGACCGCGCGGCCGAGACCGGGGGGAAGGTCACCGTCACCACCGACCCGGCCAAGGCCCTGGCCGGGGCCGACGTCGTGGCCACCGACACCTGGATCTCCATGGGGCAGGAGGATGAGAAGCCCCAGCGGATGAAACTCTTTGGTGACTACCAGGTCAACGCTCAGTCGCTGGAAGTAGCCGCGGAGGACGCCGTCGTGCTTCACTGTCTGCCCGCCTACCGGGGGATGGAGATCACCGCCGAGGTGCTCGACGGGCCGCGCAGCGTCATCTGGGATGAGGCCGAGAATCGCCTCCACGCCCAGAAGGCGTTGATGGCGTGGCTGCTGGTGGAATCCGGACTGGCGGATGAGGCTACTGTTGCGGCCGTGAAGGCTGGCGAGCGACGCTGATGACTCCCACCACCAAGACCGCACGGCACGCCAAGATCCGGGAATTAATTGCTCGTTCCGCTGTCCACTCCCAGGCTGAGTTGGCTCAGCGGCTGGCGGAGGCTGGTGTGACCGTCACTCAGGGCACGCTCTCCCGGGACTTGGTGGAGATCGGGGCCGCACGGGTCCGCGCCAAAGACGGCAGTCTCATCTACGCGGTCCCCTCAGAGGGGCCCGACCGCAGGTTACAAGCAGAGCAGGCGGAGTCGACGACGACGGCTCGGCTCGCCGCACTATGCCGTGACCTGCTGGTCTCTGCGGAGTCCAGTGCGAATCTTGTGGTGTTGCGTACCCCGCCCGGTGCTGCTCAGTTCTTAGCGAGTGCGATTGACCACACTGCACGCAACGACATCCTCGGCACGATCGCCGGTGACGACACGATTATGGTGGTCACCACCAGCCCTACCGGAGGGGGCGACGTCGCAGGTTATTTCACATCGCTGGCAGAGGGGCACAGCCCGGAGTAGATTTTTGCGCGCTTCGCCTCAGTTTTTCAGCGCGTGGGCGTCGAGGAGACTGCGCATCTGTTCGAGCCCGAAGACCTCCACCACGTTGTAGGCGCTTTGCCGACCGAGGGTGGGATCCGCCCCGGCGTGCAGGAGTAGCTCGGTGGCCTCGGTGTTCTGCCGGAAGACCGCGCAGCCCAGAGCGGTCTGGCCTCGATCGTTGACGCGGTGGATATCGGCTCCGCGTTCCATCAGTCCGCGGGCCAAGTCGGTGTGATCGTTGTAGACGGCCAAGATGAGGAGGGTGTCACCCTTGTCATTGGTGAGGTCCACCGGCACGCCCCGGTCGATGAGTTCGAGCAGTTCCTCGGTTTTGCCTGCCCGGGCGTAGTCGAACAGGGACGCCAGGAACTGCAGCTGCTCCTCGGTGAGGTCTGAGGGGCCTGCGGGGTCGGCGGGATCGGGCTGCTGCGGGTCGTCGGCCATGGCTCTACTTTATCCGGGCTGTCCAGCACGTAGGCTAGGGGAAGCGCAGTGGCACGATACTTATGTGTGCAGCGGAATATTTATGTAGACTGTGGGTTCGAGGCGATCTGTGACGCCACCACAGGTGGTGCACCCCGGATGTGTGGAGGAGAACTGACGTGAGCGAACGCATTGTGCTGGCCTACTCGGGCGGCTTGGACACCTCAGTGGCTATCGGCTGGATCGCCGAGGCCACTGGAGCTGAGGTGATCGCCGTCGCCGTGGACGTCGGGCAGGGCGGGGAGTCCCTGGAGACCGTACGCCAGCGTGCCCTGGACTGCGGTGCTGTGGAGGCCTACGTGGCCGATGCCCGGGATGAGTTCGCTGAGGCGTACTGCATGCCTACCCTGAAGGCCAACGGCCTCTACATGGATGCCTACCCGCTGGTCTCGGCGATCTCCCGTCCGGTGATCTCCAAGCACCTGGTGGCCGCAGCTCAGCAGTTCGGTGCCAGTACCGTAGCCCACGGGTGCACCGGCAAAGGCAACGATCAGGTCCGCTTCGAGGTCTCCATTCAGACTCTGGGCCCGGAGCTGAAGTGCATCGCTCCGGTGCGGGACTTGGCCCTGACCCGTGAGAAGGCCATCGAATACGCCGAGAAGCACGACTTGCCCATCGAGACCACCAAGAAGAACCCCTTCAGCATCGACCAGAACGTCTGGGGCCGTGCAGTGGAGACCGGCTTCCTCGAAGACATCTGGAACGGCCCCACCAAAGACGTCTACGACTACACCGACGACCCAGCTTTCCCGCCGGCGGCCGACGTCGTCACCATCGGCTTCGAGCAGGGGATCGTCACCTCACTGGATGGGCGGGCGGTCACCGCCTTGCAGGCCATTGAAGAGCTCAACCGCCGCGCTGGAGCCCAGGGTGTGGGGCGGATCGACATTGTCGAAGACCGCCTGGTGGGCATTAAGTCCCGCGAGATCTATGAGGCTCCCGGAGCCATGGCCCTGATCGCCGCCCACCGTGAGCTGGAGAACATCACCTTAGAGCGCGAGCAGGCTCGGTTTAAGAAGACCGTGGATCAGCGCTGGACCGAGCTGGTCTATGACGGCCAGTGGTTCTCCCCACTGAAGAAGAACCTCGATGTCTTCATCGATGAGACCCAGAAATACGTCTCCGGTGAGATCCGGTTGGAGCTGCACGGCGGGCGTGCCACTGTCCAGGGTCGGCGCTCCGAGACCAGCCTGTATGACTTCAACCTGGCCACCTATGACGAAGGCGACTCCTTCGACCAGTCCTCGGCGCCGGGCTTCATCGACATTTACGGGTTGTCCTCCCGGACGGCTTCCCAGCGGGAAGAACGTCTTTACGGTAAGCCGGACCTCTCCGGCCACGGTGTCGAGACGAAGTAAGCGAGTACGACGACGCATGACGGACTCCACCACACCGGCCAGTGGTCACGCCGGCACCAATGAGGGATCCCTGTGGGGCGGACGCTTCGCTTCCGGACCGGCCGAGGTGATGGCCGCGCTGAGCAAGTCGACCCACTTCGACTGGAAACTGGCCCGCTACGATATCGCCGGTTCCCGGGCCCATGCCCGGGTGCTGCACCGGGCGGGGTTGCTCAGTGAGGATGAACTCGCCGGAATGCTCTCGGCACTGAAACGTCTAGAAGACGACGTCGTCTCCGGAGCATTCACACCGGCGGCCTCGGATGAGGATGTTCACGGGGCTTTGGAGCGCGGCCTGTTGGAGCGTGCCGGCGAAGAGCTCGGCGGCAAACTCCGGGCCGGCCGGTCACGTAATGACCAGATCGCCACGATGGTGCGAATGTACTTACGGGATGCGTCCCGCCAGATCGCCGAAGGTGTGCTCGGCGTCGTTGAAGCGCTGGTGGAACAGGCTGAGCGGCACCCCGGTGCGGCGATGCCAGGGCGTACGCATCTGCAGCACGCCCAGCCGGTGCTGTTGGCCCACCACCTGCTCGCCCATGCCTGGCCGCTGCTGCGTGATGTTGAGCGGCTTCGGGATGTGGACCGGCGTCTGGCGTACTCCGCATACGGATCGGGGGCGTTGGCGGGCTCATCGTTGGGACTCGACCCCGCCCAGGTGGCCACGGAGCTGGGGTTTGACGGCCCGGTAGAGAACAGCATCGATGGAACCGCCTCACGTGACCTGGTGGCTGAGTTCACCTGGGTCACAGCCATGATTGGGGTTGATCTGAGCCGCATCAGCGAGGAAGTCATCCTCTGGGCGACCAAGGAGTTCGGCTTCGTCACTCTCGACGACGCCTACTCCACGGGAAGCTCGATCATGCCGCAGAAGAAGAACCCGGATATCGCCGAGCTCGCCCGGGGTAAGAGCGGCCGGCTCATCGGGAACTTAAGCGGGCTGCTCGCCACGCTGAAGGCTCTGCCGCTGGCCTATAACCGCGACCTTCAGGAGGACAAAGAGCCCGCCTTCGACGCGGTGGACACACTGGGTCTGTTGCTTCCGGCAGTGGCAGGGATGATCTCCACCCTTTCATTCCATCCTGAGCGGCTCGCTGAACTGGCGCCGCAGGGTTTCTCCTTGGCCACGGACATTGCCGAATGGCTGGTGCGTCAAGGGGTGCCCTTCAGGGTGGCTCATGAGGTGGCCGGTGAATGCGTGCGGGTCTGCGAACAGCACACCCCGGAGAAGGAGCTCCACGAGCTCAGTGATGAAGAACTAGCCGCGATCCACCCCGCCCTGACACCCGCGGTGCGCGAGGTCCTCACCGTGGATGGTTCGTTGGCTTCCCGCGACGCCGTCGGGGGGACGGCACCGGTACGGGTCGCCGAACAAATGGAGATCGCCAAGCAGCGTGTCGCGGAGTTCCGTTCCGCCCTGGGCTAACCCCACCATGGATAGCAAGGAACTCCACGACCTTTTCGAGGAACACCCGCGTGAAGTCGCACCACAGCTACTGGGCTGCCATCTGCGGGTCAGCACGGGGCTGGGAGAGGTCACAGTGCGCCTCACCGAGGTCGAGGCCTACGGCGACGCCGGAGAGGATCCCGGTTCACACGCCTACCGCGGTCAGACTCCGCGCAACGCGACGATGTTCGGGCCGCCGCGGCATGCCTACGTGTACCGCAGTTACGGAATCCACTTTTGTTTGAACCTCGTGGCCGGCGCAGAGGTCGCCGGGGGGATTCTGCTGCGCGCCGGTGAGGTCGTGGCCGGACGGCAGCTCGCCGTTGACCGCCGCGGTGGCACAGACACCGGTCCGGCGCTCCTCTCCGGTCCAGGCCGGCTTGGTCAAGGACTGGGGATCACCCTGCCGATGGACGGAACTCCGGTGACGATCACCCAGGATGAGGCTCCGGTTTCCTTAGGGGAGCGGGCAGATCAGGTGCGGTTTCAGCTCTTCAGTAAGGGGGCGTCATCGTACCCGATCAGTTCAGGACCTCGGGTGGGGGTCTCCGGACCGGGCGGCGGGTGGGAGTTCCCGTGGCGGTTCTGGATCACCGCAGACCCCACCGTCTCCAGGTACCGCCCCGGCAAAGGAGTTCCGGCCGATCTGGCCAAAAAGACCACCGAGCTGTTCCATGACTGACCGCCCCACTCGAGAGGGGTCGGCAACCTTCCGTTTACCTGGCACGGCGTAGTATTGACTGATCGTTTTACCGAAACGGGAAGAGTCTCGCCACCGGATGAGTGACATCAACACCCCGCCTGAGACCCAGGCCGAGGCCAACGGACACACTGGGCACGACGTCGCCGCTGCCCAGACAGCGTCGGGTTCTGTCCCGCTGCCTCCCCTGGAAGCAGGAATCGACCAGGAGCGTGAATACGTGGCCGCGCTATACCGCCGGCTCGATGAGCTGCGCTACGAGCACCAGCAGCAGCTCTCCAAGATCCGGGCCACGGGCGCAGTGGGCACGATGCAGAACATCTCCGAGCGTGACGCCTTCGCCACGATGTACGAGGACCGGCTTGCCCAACTCAATGCAGTTGATGACCGACTCGTTTTCGGTCGGCTGGACCTGGATAACGGTGACTGCCGGTACATCGGACGGATCGGACTGACCTCCGCTGACCGGCAACGGCTCATGCTGGACTGGCGTGCCCCCGAATCAGGGGTCTTCTACCAAGCGACTGCTTTCGATCGGCAAGGGGTGCGCCGGCGTCGCCACCTGCTGCTGAAACACCGTCAGGTGCAGGGCTTAGAAGACGAAGTACTCGACACCTCTCTACTGGAGGAAACAGCTGAGAACCACGGGGACGGGGCGCTGCTTGCTGCAGTGACCGCCCGCAGGACCGGCCAGATGGGCGATATTGTCGCCACCATTCAGTCCGAGCAGGACCGCATTATCCGAGCGGAGCGCTCCGGGGTCCTGGTCGTTCAGGGCGGACCGGGAACCGGGAAGACGGCAGTGGCCCTGCACCGGGCCGCCTACCTGCTCTACGCCCACCGGGAACGGCTGAAATCCGCCGGAGTACTCATGGTGGGACCCAACTCCACCTTCATGTCCTATATCGAGCGGGTGCTGCCCTCTTTGGGGGAGACCGGGGTGGTGATGTCCTCGCTGGCCGACCTTTTCCCCGGGGTGCGAGGAGTTGAGGAGACCAACCCCGCCGTCGCGGAGATCAAAGGCAGACTCGACTGGGTCGAGATCATCGCAGCGGCTGTCGCCCACCGGCGGCGGACGATTCCTGCCCCGCGTGATGTGACGGTCGAAGGGGTCACGGTGACGGTGACTCCTAAGATGATTAGCCGCGGTATTGAACGGGCTAAGGCGACCGGTAAGCCGTATAACGAAGCGCGGGCCACCTTTGTCAAAGTCGTGGTCAAAGAGATCGCCGACAAGCTCGAACGCATCCTCACCACGCGCAGCGAAGGCAATGAGGCCGATCGCAGCTACCTCATCGAAGATGTACGCACCGCACGGGATGTGCGGGTGCTGCTGAACCTGTGCTGGATGCCCCGCACGCCCGCCGCGCTGCTCGAGGACCTCTTCGCCAAACCGGGGTATCTGGCCGATGTCGCTCCTCAGCTGAGCGAGGCGGAACGTTGCCTGCTGCAACGGGATCCGGGCTCGGCATTCACCGTGGCCGATGTTCCTCTGCTCGACGAAGCCGCGGAACTGTTAGGCGAGCTCGACGAAACCGCCGGCCGCCAGGAAGCCCGGCAGCAGGCCACGCGGGAAAAGGACTTGGAGAATGCCCGCAAAGCCCTGGAAAACACCGAAGGTGCCCTGGCAGATATCGGGGCCGATGGAGTGGTACGCGCCGAAGACGTCGTCGCGCTCAATACAGAAACCGGCCCCCGGATGACGGCCGCTGAGCGTGCAGGAGTCGACCGGACCTGGACGTATGGGCACATTGTGGTCGATGAAGCGCAGGAGCTCTCGGCGATGCAGTGGCATGTGCTCTTCCGCCGCTGTCCGCTGAAGTCCTTCACCGCCGTGGGGGATACCGCACAGGGGGCTTCACCCTCGGCAGCGCGGGACTGGAAAGCGGCATTTGCCCCGTTCATTGATGACGACCGGCTGCGGATTGAGGAACTCACCGTCAATTACCGCACGCCACGGCGCATCGTGGACCTGGCCACCCGGGTGGCGGAGGCTCATGGACTGCCGACCACCTCACTGCGGACTGTGCGCGAGGGCGATTATGAACCGGTGATCGAAACAGTCGCTTCCGGCGAGGAGCTGATCCAGGCAGCGGTTGAGGGGGTCCGCGCCGAGCACACCCGCATTGGCGAGGGCCTGGTGGCTGTGATCGTTCCCGACCGGCTCATCACCCCGGTGCGTAGCGCCCTGGCAGCAGCCTATGGTCAGCGTCTGGGCACTGGTGCCGGGTCGATGACACAGGACATCGTGGCCCTGACTGCCGATGAGGCCAAGGGTCTCGAGTTCGATGCGGTCGTCGTGGTCGAACCCACTGAACTCATCACTGAGGCCCACGGAACAGTGGGTCCGCTGTATGTAGCATTGACCCGACCGACCCGATCACTGCGGGTACTGCACGCACAGGCTCTACCAGAGGGCTTCTGAGGTAAAGTCAACGCCGTGAGTCAGACGAACCCTGTGCTGAGCCAGCAGCGTAACGACCCCAGCTTCGACAACATCTTCCAGGAGTTGTCCTGGCGCGGCCTCGTGTACGTCTCCACCGATGAGACCGCACTGGAAGAGGCCCTGGCGGGGAAGCCGCTGACCTATTACGCCGGTTTCGACCCCACGGCTGCCTCCTTGCACCTCGGGCACCTGGTCCAGTTACTGACCATGCGGCGTCTTCAGTTGGCTGGTCATCGACCCCTGGGTTTGATTGGCGGAGCCACCGGCCTCATTGGGGATCCCCGGGAATCGGGGGAGCGGGTGCTCAATACCCCGGAGGTGGTTTCGGAATGGGTCAAACGCTTGCAGCGGCAGTTGCGGCACTACGTCTCCTTTGACGGGGAGAATGCGGCACATCTGGTCAATAACCTTGATTGGTGGCAGGGCGTGGGTGCCTTGGAAATGCTGCGCGATATTGGCAAGCATTTCCGGGTTGGGACGATGATTAAGAAGGAGATCGTTGCCAAGCGCCTGAATTCAGAGGAGGGTATCTCCTACACCGAGTTCAGCTACCAGCTGTTGCAGGGCTACGACTTCTTGCGGCTCTACCAGGACCACGGCTGCACTCTGCAGTTTGGTGGGTCGGACCAGTGGGGCAATCTCACTGCCGGTACTGAGCTGGTGCGCAAAGCGACCGGCGCCCATGTCCACGCGCTGGGCACACCGCTCATCACCAACTCAGACGGCACCAAGTTCGGCAAATCCGAGGGCAATGCCATCTGGATCGACGCTGAGCTCACCTCGCCATACGCCTTTTACCAGTTCTGGCTCAATACCGCCGACGACGACGTCATTGAGCGGCTTAAAGTCTTCACCTTCCGTACCAGAGAACAGATCGAAGAACTCGCCGAGTCGGTGCGGCAGACGCCTTTTAAACGTGAAGCTCAGCGTGCCTTGGCCTGGGATGTCACCGTGCTGGTTCATGGGGAAGAGGCCACCAGAAAAGTCATCGCTGCTGCGGAAGCTCTCTTCGGTAAGGGGGAGATCGCCGAGATCGATGAACCCACCCTGGAGGCCATCGCCGCTGAAGTTCCCACTGCCGAGCTTTCTGCTGAGGAGGTCACGATTGTCTCAGCCTTGACCGAGACAGGATTGACCAGCACGCGTGCCGAAGCCCGCCGGGCAGTCCAGCAGGGCGGTGCTTCCATCAACAACGTCAAGATCGACGACGCCGAAGCTCCCGTTCCGGATTCCGCGTGGCTCCACGGCAAGTACCTTGTGGTGCGTCGAGGTAAGAAGAACCTCGCCATTGTGGTGCGTGCCTAAGACCCTGATATCCCCGTCAGCGCGGGGGTGTAACGGCTTAGCTTGCAGACTGCCACAGAGGTGTGTACAGTAATTCATTGCGCCGGGACGCATACCCGGCGCAGATCAGGGGCACATCGCCCCGACCCTGCTCCTTCAAGGTTTTACCTTGAAGAGTGCGCCCCGAAACCGGTCAGAGACCGAGTTGACAGGCCACTTAAGGAGCGGTAACTTAGATAAGTTGCTTCGGAGCGATTCAGAAGGTTTTCTTCTGATGGTGCCGGATGTACTCGCTGTTTGAGAACTCAATAGTGTGCCAAGTTTGTTGATACCAATGAATTATTTGATTGGTTATTGCGGCGCATGCCACCCCCGTGGTGTGTGTCGTGTTTAGCCTGGATTGTTGATCTTGTGGCAGCTGTTATGTCCTGTGAGGCCTTGTTTTTCCGGCAGGGTGGGATGTGGTGGTTGTTGCAGGGTTTTCTCTTTTTTCAGTTTTCTGATGGAGAGTTTGATCCTGGCTCAGGATGAACGCTGGCGGCGTGCTTAACACATGCAAGTCGAACGATGAAGCCTGTGCTT
>NZ_ATXP01000015.1 GCF_000421745.1 Nesterenkonia alba DSM 19423 | reverse complement strand
CGGTCCTTCCGCTTCGAGTCCTTCATCGCCGCCCACCCCGAGCTACACCACGTGCGCACCCGAGTGAAGACCCCGGGGCAGAACGGGTCCCGTGAACGCGGCTTCGGCACGCTGAAGTACGAACGGCTCTACCTGGACGAGATCGACGACGCGATCGTGCTCGCCGAGCGGGCCGAGGACTACCGGATCGAGTACAACGAGCTCCGGCCCCACGAGGCCATCTCATGGAACCGGCCCAAGGAGGTGCACCTGGGCCTGGCCGACCCCCCCCCCCCGACATTCAAAACCAAGGAAATCCTGCCAACTACTTGACGCGGGACAGTTTGTCCCTGGGCGACGGTAGCCGAGTTGAGGGAGGTAACTGGGAGTGACCAGAGAAGCCTATTCAGTCTCGTGTGACCTGTTGGTGAATCGAATCTACGTTGGAGAAGTGCTTGGCTGAGAGCATCCCATCAGGCAGTATTAGAAAGTGACCGTTAGCACAAACATTCCAGATATCTGATTAAGCAACCAGAAGGACTTTCCTTGGCTACAGATTCCACAGACACGGCACCCGCGAAGAATGCAACCGTATCGATCTACCAGAACCCAGATTACGTGGCTGGCATTCTGCAACAGATTCTTGGCCGCCCCTCTACACCCGCGGTACTGCGGATGCAACAACCGAATCGGGAGGGGAAAGGGCTTCTGAGGCGCATGCTGACGTCGAAGCGGAAGCAAGAGGAGGCTTCGCAGGGATCTTCAATGCACGCGGAAAGGGAAGCGCGGGCGGGGCATTTGCTGAGCAACAAAAACATGGATCTCAACAGGGGCAAACGTGGAACTGGGAGTACACCCAGGCCGCTTACTTGCTTTTGGCGCGCCGCGCCCTAGAAGAACATAATCAGCTGAAACGCATGGACGGCGCGGCACAGGCTGCTGAACTAGGAATAGGAGATTTTGTCGAGTTCACTGCCAAATTTAAACCAAGCCAGATTTCATCCCTGCTGGACATAGTTACCCCCGAACTTGCTGAGACGATCACCAGGCGCACTATTCATCAGAAGAAAATCGCTGAATACACGGGAGGTAACGCGCAGAAGGAAAGTCGCTTCAAGCTCGAGCTAGAGGGCGAGAAAGAAACTTGGGGTGCGATAGCTCGCGCAGCCACTAAGGCCGTTCGAGCAGATTTTCGTAGCGACGCCACTAGGGAGTACTACGGATCCGTCGGCTCCCCAGGGGACCAGGTTACCGCGATAACGATTTGCGACTCGGAACATTTCGTTGTTCAGGACGCCGACAGGATCCTAGACGGAACTTTTACAGTACTAGGCAAGGTAACCTCTGAGCGCGCAGAGGATCTCCCTATTCTTGAACGCAACAAGATCCTTGATCGGTTGAACCCGAAAGTGGTAGATGAAGCCGCTAGCCAGCTGAATGGATTCGTAAGGGAGAGCGCCTCCAAGAAAGTGCCCGCTTTTGGTGACGAGGATCGATCCGAAAGCAGCATAGAAGGAACTGGAGCGGATATGAGCGACGAAGTTCCATTTGACCTGACTCTGGACTCTCGCATCAGGGGCTACTGCATCAAGGTCATACCCATAGCCATCTTCATTTAAAAACAGATGACAGACAAAGTCCCTCACTACGGTGGGACCTTATCTATGCCGAAACGGTTAGGAACCTGACCAATGGACCCGTTCTAGACTGCCAACAACCTGCAAGACCTTGCCAGCGGCACCATTAAATTCCTCCAAGGAGAAGTGCCAGAGACACCCGGGGACGGCGGACTACCCGACGAAGAAACCGCCGAGATCCGGAACCACATCGATAAGTCCAGAAATGTGGCGGCTATACGAGAACTGCGCGAACACCACCCTCGTATCACTGCGCTTGCTGCGGTACACGATTCCGTTGCTGTTCGCACCCTCAGCGCGTTAGAGACACTTTCTGTGAGGGTCCCCCAGGAACTTGCGGTCTTGGGCTTCGGCAACTCGGATTTCGGCGCGTGGCTTCCTCTCCCTTTGACCACTGTAGACATACCCACAGAGGCCTTTGGAAGACAAACTGCCCGGAAAATCCTAGGGACTGAACCAGAAGACGCACCAGTGCCTTCACCGCACGTCATCATTCGAGAAACGGCATAAACAGCCTTAAAACCCTGACCGGGAGTCAGGACCTGGCGAGGTCGAGCCAGGCTTCGATCGCGGCGCGGATTTCAGCCCCTGGGAGTGTGTCAGCGAGGGAAGGAGTGCGGGCCCATGGGCCCGGCCACGCCGCCAATATTCATTCCCTCACCTGGGGCGCCGAAACCGGTGCGCTCCAGCGGCAGGTTGAGGAAACCGGCGATCTGCTCGGCAGCACGTACATACGGCTGGACCCCCCGCCATCCCCCAGCACGAGCCTGGATCAACTCCACCTCACGGCCATCGGGAAAATGCAGATACACCGTGGAGATGCGCTCACTGGAGCTGCCCCGCCGGCGTCGTCGTCCCCCACCAACACTGCCGCGGAAGACCCGCAGATCCGTATGCAACCCGACGAACTGCGCACCGGAAACATCGAAGGTCTCCTCCCGGCGCCGCATAAAACACCATGTGCGCCGCACCCGAGTACTAGGCCCGTAGCGGCGCAGGGTCACCCGAGTGCTATTGGCCGTCATGCACACCCCCGCCCCGATCAGCAGGAACGCCACCGGCACAACCACAATCCACGGCGTCTCCTCCCAAAACGCCAAGGTCAGACCAAAACCGACCACACCGCTGATCGCCATAAAGACGATCCCGAAAGGAATCACACCCCACTCAGCGCGCCGAACAATGAGGGTGCCGGGTTCATCTGCCGGGTGTACTTTCATTCGCCTCGCCTAGGTGCCTCTCCGAACGTCGTATCCCCGATAATCGGGCGGGTGGCACCGAACCGCCCCGGACCCGAACTCGGGTGGTCCTGCGGGTAGCCCTCCCAGCCCGGTGCCGGGTGCTGTCCCCCGTGGCCGGGTCCGCCATCACCCCGATGACCATAACCCTGGTGCGTGTGGTCCTGCCCCCGATCGGAGATGACCTCCAACCGGCGCCCCAGGAACTGGGCCACCTGCTCTGCCTCATCCCGCAACGGGACATTGCCACCAATACCGGTGCGGGTTTTACGCCCAAGCACCACCTCCCGGCCGTCGCGCAACCTGAGGTAGACAGTGCCGATACGCCGGCGCGTGCTCCCACCCCGCCCATTGCGGGTGGTGATGCGGGTTTCATCACCCAAACACACCCCAGTGACATCTGAGGCCGTAAACGTGTCCTGATGCTTACGACGGGTGAGCAGTTGCGTCGTCGTCGCTTCACAATCCCCGTACCGCCGCAACGTGGCTCGGGTGGTGGTGACCTTCATCAGGCCGAAGACCGCCATGGCCACCAGGATCCCGCCGAAGATGACCAGGGTGTCACGCATCTGCATCAGCTGGGTCCAAAACAGTGCGATGAAGACCAGAAACACTGCGAACCGGAAGACTCGGGAAAACCCGCCGACGCGGACCAGGCGCGGCTTGATCTCCAGGGTGTCAATCCCCTGTTCGAGCTTCACAGCCCACACCCCTTCCCCGTCAGTGCTGTCACCCCATCATAGGCTGACCGCGCCGACGCATCCAGACCACCAGCCCGCAGCCACCCAGCAGAATGACCCCGCCCCACAATGCCGGCAACCCCACACCCAAATACGCCAGGGCTCCAGCGGCCGAACCCAGAGCGATCGCCGTCCACAATGCGGCGTAACGCAACCAACCGGTCTCTGGCACCCCACGCAGCCGAGCGGCGAAGAGCTGACCGGCCTTCACCAAAGCACCGGTCATATACGTCAACCCCACACTGACCTCCCCACCCCGGGTGAAGGTCGAATTCACCGCACCCATAGAGGCGGCAATGAGCGGAGCCACCGCCAGGTCCAACGCCTCCACGGTGCCGCAGAGCGCCGCCAAAGTCAGGATCCCCACGGAGAGCCACACCGCCCGCAGCTGGGGAGTCAGGCGGCTGTGATCCCCCGGCGCCCGGGTTTTCGACGTGGCCAGGGCTGCCAAAATCACCCCGAAGACGAACGCCGCCACGAGCCCCAGCGCTTTACCCCAGCCGAGCAGATCCCCTTCGGCGAGATCAGCCCCAGCCCGGGTCGAATTCCCGCTCATGAAAGACACAAAGTACCCACCCAGATGGATGAACCCGATACCGTCAACGAACCCCGCCGCACAGGTGATCCCGCACGCCAAGGCCAGCTGCCCGCGGGTCAGTGCAGTGGCCACTCAGAGCTGCTCAGCGGCGGTGCGGAACCGGTCACAGACAATATCTACCAGTTGCTGAGGAGAGGCGGCTGCCCCCTCTGCTCCCGGCGGGGGCAGCAAGGGTGCGGTGACGACGTCGGCCCCCTGACGGCGCAGTTTCGTGTCGAAGTACCCGGGGGCGAGCAAATAGTTCGCGACGACGGCGCGGCGTCCGGTGCTCTGCACCGCAGTCACCGCATCTGCCACGGAGGGTTCGGCGAAAGCCAGGTAAGCATCCTGCACCTGTGTGTTCAGGCGCTTGGCCAACCGTGCGGTCATCTCCCGGACGTCGGCGACCGCATTCGCATCGGAAGACCCCGCCCCAGCCAGGATGATCCCATCGGTCTGCGGGTCCGCCCCGGCCTGCTCCAAGCGGGCAACCAGCAGCTCCACCAGCCGGTCATCCGGACCCAACGCGGGGGCGATCACCACCGGACTGTGGTGCTCAGACACGGCCTTTTTCAGATCCACGTTGACGTGGAAACCGGCTGACAGCAGCAGCGGCACCGCCACGGCGGGGCGCCCCGGCGTGAGCGCACCTAACGTGGCGGCGACATCGGGCTGCTGGACATCCACATGACCCAGCTGGGTTTCCTCGGTGAGGTCGCGCGTAGCGGCGGCCGTGGCGGCGTCGTCGGCTAACCGCCGCACCACCTGTTGCCCCTGGGCGGAGCAGGTGCCGTGGGAGATCATCACCAATGCCGGTGTGGTGGTCATGTGTCCACCTTAATGCGCCGGTGTTACCAGGCTGTATCCTCGCGTTACGTCGGATGAACTCACCACAACTCACCGGGCGTTGGCACCGTACCCTGGATCAATGGAGAATTCTGAACACTCTGCGACAGGCCAGGTCATCCTGGTGGGTGGAGGGCCCGGGGCTGCGGACCTGATGACCGTGCGCGCCATGGAGAGCCTGGGCCAGGCCGATGTGGTCTTCTACGACCGTCTGGCCCCCACCGATCGGCTCAAGGAGTGGGCGCCGCGGGCGCAGCTGTTCGACGTCGGCAAGCGCCCCGGACACCACCGGGTCACCCAGGAGAACATCCACGCGATGATGATCTCCGCCGCACAGGAAGGTAAGACCGTTGTGCGGCTCAAGGGCGGAGACCCGTTCGTCTTCGGCCGGGGCTGCGAGGAAGTCGCTGCCTGCCGGGAAGCCGGGGTGCCTGTCACCGTGGTGCCGGGTATCACCTCAGCGGTGGCCGTGCCGGCTGCCGCCGGGATCCCGGTCACCGCCCGGAACGTCTCTAAGGCCTTCACTGTGATTTCCGGACACGACCCGCTCAGCGAAGAGGAACTCGCCGGCCTGGCCGGCATCGGTGGCACAGTGGTCATCCTCATGGGAGTCAGCACCCTCGGGCACACGGTGGCCGGTCTACAACGGCATGGTCTGCCCGCCGAGACTCCCGCTGCCGCCGTGGAGAAGGGGTTCACTGAGGACCAGCGGGTCCTGCTGGCCCCGCTGGGTGAACTGCTGGGCACCGCCGCCACGCAGAAACTGCGTTCCCCCGCGGTGCTGGTCATTGGGGAGGTCGTCGCCCTAGCTGCCGCGGAGGAAGCCCACGGGCAAGCCGCGAGCAGCCAGACCGCGGAGCGTCTGCGGACCGCATTGGATGCCGCCGCGATCTGACCCGCCGCCGGGCACCTGCATCTGGAGGGTGGAAACGACGAAGGTCCCGCCCGGATAAACCGGACGGGACCTTGCGCTGTACTCTGAACTCTCACGGAGAGAATCCAGCGGGGTTCTTCACATCATCGAACCCACGAGGCTGATCACAGCGGGGAGACGTTCTCCGCCTGCAGACCCTTGGGGCCGCGAGCAGTCTCGAACTCCACCTGCTGGTTCTCCTCGAGGGAGCGGAAGCCGGATGAGTTGATCGCGCTGAAGTGCACGAACACGTCGTCTGAGCCGTCGGACGGGGCGATGAAGCCGTAGCCCTTCTCAGCGTTGAACCATTTGACGGTACCAGTGGCCATGTTGTTCCTTACTGTGTTACTTACGGCGCACCGATGATCACGGTGCGTCTCCCGCGTCCACCTGGCCAGGCGAACGCAGAGATCTTGCGGGCCACTGATCAGAACCCCACGGGGTTCCGTACAACAATGACGTTCAGGGTCCAGCCTACGCTACTGGGGACCAGAACGAAACCGCTGAGAGCAGCTCAGGCGGCGACGTCGACCTCCAGGCCGGTCTCCTCATCGGCGCGGACCTCCTCAGTGGAAGGCACGAACCGGACCATCATCGCCTTGAACCCGGGGGTATCGGATTCGCGGGCGACGAGGTCCCGGTGGACCAGGGCATTGGCCTCCGGGTAGTAGGCCGCCGCGCAGCCACGGGCCGTGGGGTACTCCACCAGCCGGAACCGGTTCGCGCGGCGCTCCTCCCCCTTGAACACAGAGATGACATCAACCAGATCGCGGTCCTTGAACCCGGTCTTCTTCAGGTCCTCGGGGTGAATGAGAATCACCCGGCGCCCGCCGTGAATCCCGCGGTAGCGGTCGTCCAGCCCGTAGAAGGTGGTGTTGTATTGGTCGTGAGACCGCATTGTCTGCAGGATCAAGTGACCCTCTGGCGGCACGAAGTACTCCATCTCCCGGACGGTGAACGCAGCCCGGCCGTCCTCGGTGGCGAATTCGCGGTGGTCCCGAGGCGGGTTCGGCAGCACAAAACCGTACTTCTGCCGGATCCGCTTGTTGTAATCCTCCGTGCCGAGAATCACCCGGGAGCAGTGATCGCGGATGACGTCATAGTCATCGGCCATGGCCTTCCAATCGACCACGTGATCGGGGCCGAAGATCGCCTCGGCCATGCGGGCGATGATGACCGGCTCAGCCAGCAGGTGGTCAGAGACTGGTTCCAGACGACCCTGAGTGGAGTGAACCACAGACATCGAGTTCTCCACGGAGAGGAACTGCCGTCCACCGGGGTGTTTGTCATCCCGGTCGGTGCGGCCCAGGGTCGGCAGGATGATGCTCGTCTTGCCGTGGGCCACGTGGGAACGGTTGGGCTTGGTGGAGATGTGCACCGTCAGCCCCGTCTTGCGCAGGCCTTCCTCCATCAGCTCGGTGTCCGAGTTCGCCATGGCGAGGTTCCCGCCCAACGAGACGTAGACATCCACTTTACCTTCGGCCATGGCGTACATCGCGTGAGTGGAGTTGTAGCCCTCGTGACGGGGGGAGACGATGTTGAATTCGGCGTCGAGCCGCTGCAGAAAATCTTCCGTGGGCTTCTCCCAGATACCGAAAGTCCGGTCCCCCTGGACATTGGAGTGCCCGCGGACCGGGCAGGCACCAGCACCCGGTTTGCCAAAGTTACCCTGCAGCAGCAGCAGGTTGACGATTTCTTTGATGGTGTCCACCGAGTGGGGCTGCTGGGTGATGCCCAGAGCCCAACAGAAGATGGTCGCCTTGGACTTAGCCAGCAGGTCACCGATCTTCTCGATCTCGGCACGCTTGAGCCCGGTGGCCAGTTCGATCTCATCCCAATCGATGTTCGCCACATGAGCCTTGTACTCTTCGAAGCCCTTAGTGGAGGACTCGATGAACTCCTGGTCCAGAACGCTGCCGGGTTTCTCTTCTTCTTTCTTCAGCAGCAGGTGGCCCAGAGCCTGGAACAGCGCCTGGTCACCGCCGACCTTGATCTGCAGGTATTCGTCCGAGATCCGCTCACCTTTGAGGATGGCCTGGGGCTCCTGCGGGTCCTTGAACTTCATCAGCCCGGCCTCCGGCAGCGGGTTGACGGAAACGACCTTGCCACCGTTCTGCCGCGCCTTCGTCAGGGCGGCGAGCATCCGTGGGTGGTTAGTTCCAGGATTCTGCCCGACGACGAAAATCAGCTCGGATTCGTGAATATCCTCCAGGGAGACCGTCCCCTTACCGATGCCGATGGTCGGGTTCAGTGCGGTACCGGAGGATTCGTGGCACATATTGGAGCAGTCGGGCAGGTTGTTCGTGCCCAATGAACGCGCCATCAGCTGGTACATAAACGCCGTCTCATTCGGGGTCCGTCCCGAGGTGTAGAACACGCAACGGTCTGGATCCGTGGCGTTGACGTGCTCGGCGATGATGTCGAAGGCTTCCTGCCAGGCGATGGGCTTGTAGTGATCCTCGCCCTCCCGGATAATCATCGGGTGGGTGATCCGACCAGACTGGCCCAACCAGTATTCGGTCTTCTTCTCCAGCTCGGAGATGGGGTGCTCAGCCCACCACTCTGGGGTGCACACCCGCATCGTGTGCTCTTCGGCAAGCGCCTTCACACCGTTCTCGCAGAACTCGATCCGCTTACGGTCCCCAGTGGTGGACTCCGGCCAAGCACAGCCGGGACAGTCGACACCCTTGTCCTGGTTGATCCGGTACATGTTGCTGATCGACCGGTTGATCCGCAGCCCACTGTGGAAGAAGCTGCGTTTCATGGAGGTCCACACCGCCGGGATCCCTGCGGCGTAGTCCTTGTTCTCGGTGACTTTGAGCTTGTCCTCGTCGATGTCCTGAAAACGTGCGCGTCGTCCGCGAACATCAGCCATGTCAGATCACCCTTTAAGTCTGAAGGAGGCGTCGGTATGTGATCTAAGTCTATCGAGCCGGTCAAGCCCGCTAGACGCAGTTAACTGTCATTCAGCGGGGCGATACTCCTGGTCAGCGCCACGGGGAGCATCCTCACCGGCTAAGTCGGTAATTCGTTCGGGGTGGGTGTAGACGTTGATGGAACGTCCGCGGGAGAACCCCGCCAGAGTCAGACCCGCTCGATCAGCCAGGTCCACCGCCAAAGAAGAAGGCGCCCCCACCGCCGAAAGCATCTCGATCCCAGCCAGAGCGGCTTTCTGCACCAGTTCGAAGGAAGCCCGCCCGGAGACCTGCAGAGCGGTTCCAGCAAGCGGCAGGCGACCGGCCATCAGCGCCCAGCCGACCACCTTGTCCACCGCATTATGCCGACCCACATCCTCCCGCAGGCAGATGAGATTGCCGTCGGAGTCGAAGAGCCCCGCCGCATGGACTCCCCCGGTTTTGTCGAAAAGTTTTTGATTGTCCCGGAGCGTGTCCGGCAACTCGAGCAAGGTCTCGGCATCCAGCCGCAGCTGCCGGGTGCCGGCACCGGCAGGCAGGGTCTTCTCCACTGCATCAATACTGGTGGTCCCACAAATACCGCAGGCACTGGTGGTCAGCACATTGCGCTTCTCCCGAATCGAGGGCCGCACCAACAGAGGGTCCAGGCCAGCGTCGATGACGTTGTACGTCTGGTTGCCGAACTCGTCAGTTCCCGCGCAGTAACGCAGCCCGCGCAGTTCATCGGGACTGCCGACAATGCCCTCGGCGACAAGGAAACCGGCCGCCAGCTCGAAGTCATGCCCGGGGGTGCGCATCGTCACGGTGAAGGATTCACCCCCTAGCCGCAACTCCAGAGGTTCCTCCACGGCCACTGAATCGATTTTGTTCCGCGAGGCGAGGGCGCCGTCGTCGTTGGTGACCACACGGGTCACGCGTTTGCGTTGAATCAGCCGTCCCATGGCTGGCTCCTCTCAGCAGTTCCGGCGGTGGTTCCCGGCACTGGTAAACACTGGACCGGTTCACCGGGTTCGAGCCCGCCGGTGGGGACTAAGGCCAGAACATCGGCCCCGGCGAGCCCCCGCATCATGTGTGCTGCACGGTGTGCGGCCGGATGCACACCTCCGTGGCGCCGTATCGCCGGCAACACCCGGGTTCCCCGGCGGGCACCGGGAAGCTGCGCACCGCTTGGGTACTCCAGGGTAGTCACCGCCTGCTGTGGCGTCACCCCCTGCAGTGCGGCCAACAGCGGCTGACCGACCACGGCGAGCCCAGCGAAGCCGGCCAGTGGATTACCCGGCAGCCCGAGCACCCAGGTACTGCCTAACCGGGCGAGCACTGTGGGGTGCCCGGGGCGCATATCAACCGAGTCGATGAGGATCTCCGCCCCCACACGGGCCAGGGCAGGCCGCAGCGTGTCTGCCCGGGAGTGGGCGGTTCCACCGGTGGTGATAACGACGTCGGCACCGGGCTTTCTCAGCAACGGCACCAAGGTCTCCACATCGTCATCGATGCGGGCAGCGTCCACGTCTTTCACACCCAGAGAAGCGAGCATCCCCGGCAACGCCACACCGAAGACGTCACGTACCTCACCTGCGGCAGGCAGTCCGGAGGTGATGACCTCACCGCCGGTCAGCACAATCCGCACCCGCGGCAGCGGGATGACCTGCACCGTGTCATATCCGGCGACCGCGGCAGTGGCCGCCCGGGCGGGGGTGAGCGTCATGCCCGCCGGCAGAATCCTCTCCCCCCGTCTGGCCTCCACCCCGGCGGGGCGAATATTGCGTCCAGGTTCCAGATCCGGGGTCTGGGCCGACGGGGTGAGCCGGTCACCATCGAGCTGGCTGTGCTCAGTGCGCAGCACCGAGACCGCCCCTTCAGGAATGGGAGAGCCGGTCACCACTGCGGCGGCCTCACCCCGCTGCAGGGCAGGGGCCAGGTCGGCAGGACCTTCGGGGTGATGGTCCACTACACGCCAACTGGCACTGCCCGCGGCCTCGGCGATTGCCCAACCGTCCATGGCCGAGGTGGCCGCATGGGGGATATCTAGCAAGGCGGTAACGGCCGCAGCGGTCCGGGCACCGATGGCCTCGGTCAGCGGCAGGGTCTGTGCCGGCAGGGCGGGGGCCTCGGCGGCGATCCGGCGGGCCCGGTGTAGGGCGATCATCCCGGGGGCAGCGTCACCCTTCAGCCTGCTGGCGGTGCTTGAGCAGGTTGTCTGCCACCCGGGTCGCTGCGGCAAAGGCGGTGTGATAGTCGGCCTGACCAGAGGCCACGGCCAGCCCCGTGACGTACCCGATCACATAGGTGCTCACCGGGGCGGCCGGCCGAACCACGGTGTGGGCCGCCACCCCGGCGAACTTCAACAGGGTGTCGATGTCGATCTGGGTCTCCGGAATCTCCAGGTGCTCCTTGAGCTCCTCGACCCAGAGCTCGATGGCCTCCCGGGTGCGTTCGGCTTCGGTCGGCTCGGCTCCGGAGTTCTCCGCGGTGTCCTCGTTCTCTGCGGATTCGTGGTCTAGAGGCTCAGCCATAACAGCTCCTTACGTGGGGTTTCCAGGTTCTCATAGGCCTGGGCCTGAACCAGTTTCTACTCGGTGTAGAACCACTGTGACCAGGCATGGTGATAAGTTCGTGATCGAAATCACCAGCATACTCTGCAAGGAGATTCGCCAGATGACAGTCGCCGCTGATGGACGATCACCATCAATGCAGAAAATCACCGCCGGTCCGGGGTTTAATCGCTGGCTCATCCCGCCGGCCGCCCTGGGTATTCACATGTGCATCGGGCAGGTCTACGCCACCAGCGTGTACCGCAACCCGCTGCGCGATCACTTCGAAGGGGGTTTCCTCTCTGACTTGCTCGGCGCGGAGACCTCCATCGCGGTGATCTTCTCCGTGGCGATCGTCATGCTGGGTCTGTCGGCGGCCCTCTTCGGCACCTGGGTGGACCGCAACGGCCCGCGTAAGGCGATTCTGGCCTCCACGGCTTGCTGGGTCTCTGGCTTCGTCATCGGCGCGATCGGGATCTTCACCGGCCAGCTGTGGCTGGTGTACCTCGGCTACGGCTTCATCGGCGGTATCGGTCTGGGTATCGGCTACATCGCCCCGGTCTCCACCCTGATGAAGTGGTTCCCGGACCGCCCCGGTCTGGGCACCGGGATGGCCATCATGGGCTTCGGTGTCGGTGCGATGATCGCCACGCCGCTGTCCAGCTTCCTGATGAATCTCTACAGCGGCGACGACGACGTCTCCGGTATCCACGTGGCGTACCTGTTCCTCACCCTGGCGGCCATCTACTGCGTGATGATGCTCTTCGCCGCGTGGATCGTCCGGGTTCCTGCTCCGGGGTGGAAGCCCGAGGGCTTCGATCCGGACAAGCAGAAGAAGAAGTCCATGGTTTCCGAGGGCAATGTGCGGGTGAACACCGCCATGAAGACCAAGCAGTTCTGGCTGCTGTGGATCATCCTCTTCGTCAATGTCACCGCCGGGATCGGCATCCTGGAACAGGCCAACAACTTTGTGCAGGACTTCTTCCGCGGCGACGACGGCGAGACCCTGTGGTCCACGGAGGCCGCCGTGGCTGCCGGTGCCGGCTTCGTGGCCTTCACCAGCCTGACCAATACGCTGGGGCGGTTCATCTGGGCCTCCACCTCGGACAAGATCGGCCGGAAGCCGATGTACATGATCTACCTGGGCCTGGGTGCCCTGCTGTACTTCACCCTGGCGACCTGGGGGAACCTGCACATTGCCCTGTTCATCGTGCTGACCGGTTTCATCCTCAGCTTCTACGGCGGTGGGTTTGCCACGATCCCCGCCTACTTGAGGGATCTCTTCGGCACCCTGCAGGTTGGTGCCATCCATGGGCGTCTGCTGACCGCCTGGTCCTGCGCCGGAATCGCCGGCCCGCTGATCGTCAACGGGGTGCTCGATGCCCAGGGCGGCGGCGCCGGGGATACTGCCACCGCTGATTCTTACCGTCCGGCGCTCTACATCATGGTGGCGCTGCTGGTCATCGGTTTCATCGCCAATATGCTCGTCAACGCCGTGGATGAGAAGCACCACGTCGAAAGTGAAGAGCAGCCTGCCGAGCACCAGGACAAGGCCGCCGCCGAACAGGAGGGCGCCAGCGACCGGCAGGCCCAAGCCGAACAGCCGGAGGAAGAAGCCGAGGTGGAGCCAGCCTCCAAACCGGCGGTCCCTGTGCCAGTGGCCTGGATCGTGGTGGCAATACCCATCCTCTACGGGCTCACCTATCAGTTCATTAATGGGGCCCAGCTCTTCACCGCTTAGCTGCTTTCCCGCCCCAGAGGGCCCCTGACTCCCAAGGCCCTCCCCTGGAGGCTCGGTGTCTTCCTCAGTCGAGGTGGATGCCGAGCCTCTCGGCGTCTGCGGGGGTGTCGACGTCCTCGCCGAGTCCGGCGGGCATCACCGGGTTCACTGCGGGGATACCGCTGAGCAGCACGCGGGCTGGGGCCCCAGCCACCTCGGTGGCCTGTAAGGCCCGCGCACGGTCCACCAGCTGGGCGTAGGGCACCGCGGAGGCGAGCAGTTGGTGACGCCCGGTGTGATCCTCAGGCACGACCGCGTGGTCGGCGGGAGCCTCGGCTATGCGGGCCACAAGCCACTGCAGCAGGGCTTCGGGGTCTACGACGTCGACAGCGAGCAGCACAACGTACTCCGGTGGCTCAACGGCTCGTTCAGTGTCGCAGTGGAGGGGCCTGGCCGTCAGATCCCGCTCCAGTGCCCTGGCTCCGGTCCACAGGGCTGCGGCGGGACCGGAAAAGGGCGGATCCTCCCGCACCTGGACCACGGACTCTGGCAGATAGTCTCCCAGGGCATCAGGGCCGACGACGACGGTAGGGAACCTCCGGCGGCTCAGCGCAGTAGTCCACTGGTTCAGCAGAGTGCGTCCGTTGTGGCGCAGCACCGCCTTATCCACACCTCCAAGCCGAGAGCCACGCCCCCCGGCGAGCAGAATCGCCGCTATGCCGCCGACCACGGCGGTCTCAAGCGGGGGCATGGTCCAGGAACGGCATCCACGCCTCGTGCGGGGCTTCGAGCTCCTGGGGCAGCCACAGGTGGTGCGGAGGAGCCTTCGGTGTCAGTCTCAAGGACCACCCGAGCTGCTCGAGCGTCTTGTCCCCTTTGCGCACATTACACGGGCCACAGCAGGCCACGAGGTTCTCCCAGGAGGAATCACCGCCCCGGGAGCGGGGGATGACGTGGTCGACGGTGGCCGCCGGTTTGCCGCAGTAAGCACAGGCTCGCCGGTCCCGACGCAGGATGCCCCGCCGGGACGGGGCGGCCGGCCGGCGCCGGACCACTCGCACGTAGCGGTGTAGCAGGATGACGCTGGGCCGGGGAACCAGGGTGGAGGGAGAGACGATGGGGCTGCCATCCTCGGCGAGGATGCTGGCTTTGCCCCGCATCACCAGGAGGGCGGCACGCCGCGAGGTCACCACGCTCAGCGGCTCATAGCCGGCGTTGAGCACCAGAGTGCGCATGGTCTGTCCTCACGTGCGTCGTCGCTCTCGCTGTGACCAAACTATAGTCACGTTCGGCTCAGACGCCAGTTGAGACACGTGTGGGGTGCGACCACACTGGCCGCACCCCACACGTTTAAGGTTTCAGGATCGGTGAGCGATCAGCCACCGGGGCGCAGGATCGCGTTCACGCGGTTCCAGCTGCCGTTGTAGGCGTGCATCCGCACACCGGAGCTGGTGGCGGAGATGACCTGGCCGTTGCCGATGTAGATCTCGGCGTGGCCGCGGCCGTTGGAGATGATGATGTCGCCAGGCTGCGGGCTGGAGACGTGCGGCAGGGAAGCCAGCATCTGGCCGGTGCTGCGGGCCGAGAGGGGCTGGCCAGCACGGGCGTAGGCCCAGTTGACGAACCCGGAGCAGTCGAAGCCGGCCGGGGAGGTACCGCCCCAGGCGTAGGGGGCGCCGATCCCGGCGTAAGCGGCGGAGACCACCGAGGAGTTGTTTCCACCGGCGGGAGCGGACTGCTCGCTGCTGGCGGCCTGGGAGGTGCTCTCCTGCTGGGAGGTCTGCTGGCTCTGCGGCTGCTGCTGGGTCTGCTGGGACTGCGTGGAGTCCTGCTGAGTGGTCTGTTGCGACTGCTGCTGAGTCGATTCTTCAGTGGCGGGCTGGGACTGCGACTGAGACCCAGTGGCCGGCTCGGAGCTGACCGCGGGGCGGTCGAAGGTGATCTCGGCTTCGCGGGAGCTGCTGACCGTCACCGGGTTGGACCGGGAGGTGCGCTCAACGTTCAGCTCGGAGGTGTTGACCTGAATGCTGGTGACTTCGCGGCCTTCGCCGGTCTCGGTGGCGTTGGCAGCCACACCGGAGGAGATCACGAGCCCGGAGGCGGCCAGTGCAACAGCTGCAGTGCGGCCTGCGGGACCGGCATTGCCGACGACAGCGCGTGCGAGGGAGTTGCTGCGGTGGGCGCGACGCTCGCGGCGCGAAGCGGTGGCGATGGTATCTGTCACTTGATCTGAAACCTTTCCCTGGTCTGGCGGTTCCGCCGGTGTGGAGGCGGTGCAGCTGGGACGCTGCTCCTCCCCCAGGTCAGTCTGGTGCTGACCGCGGGTTCCCGCCCCCTGCCGTGCGGTAGTTGTGCGGACCTTCTTCTCAATCCGGCTGCAGGGTGGTCACCGGACTGAGTGCTCGGAGCTATTTCGGACATCTGCCCTGAGCACGAGGACGACTTTATAACAGTTCGATATAAATGTCACGTTCAGGTCACGGAGAGTGTGAATCTGACGTGACCCCACCTGGGATCCAGCTGGATCGAACACCCTCTTCTTCCCCGGAATTCCGCGGAAGATGCCGTTACCTGAAAGCGACCGCAACAGTTTGTCACGAACGCGTCACACATGCCAATCGCGTACGTCAGGTCACAGCCCGGCCGTGATCTTGATACCCGGGCCGTGACCTTCTCAACGCGCTTCGTTGATGAAGATGTGCTGTGCCACCTCAAGGGGGAGTTCGACGTCGAAGGCTCCCTCCTCTTCATCGAAGACAGTCAGCAGGGCATAGGCCTCAGTCTGACCGGTGACCCGCACGCGCACCTCGGGTCGGATGCCGACATCGAGCAACTGCTCGAGCACCTCGGGTTCCACCTGGATGGATTCGGCCAGTCGCTGGATCGTCCATTCGGTATCACCGCGCTCGGAGTGGGCTTCGGCGGCATCGCGCAGGGTAGTCCGCGCCAAGGTGGAGGGATGCGGGGTCTGGGTGACCCCGAGTTTTTCCAACCCGGGGATGGGATTGCCGTAGGGGGATTCCACCGGGTTTTCCAGCAGGTCCACCAGCCGGCGTTCGACCCGTTCGCTCATCACGTGCTCCCAGCGGCAGGCCTCTTCGTGAATATAAGGCCACTCCAGTCCGATGACGTCATGAAGCAGACGCTCGGCCAGGCGGTGTTTACGCATGACCTCCACGGCCCGTTCCCGCCCAGCCTCAGTGAGCTCCAATTGGCGGGACTCGGTCAGCCGCAACAGACCGTCGCGTTCCATCCGGGCCACGGTCTGGGACACAGTGGGCCCGGAGTGTTCGAGCCGCTCAGCGATCCGGGCTCGCATCGGCACAATCCCCTCTTCTTCAAGGTCGAGGATGGTGCGCAGGTACATCTCCGTGGTGTCGATCAAATCGGTCACGTCATCGGCTCCGCTTCGAACTAGGATGTGGGCATCGCCCCCATCATCTCACCAAGAGGAGTCCGAGCCTGTGGCCGAGCACATCACCCTTCCCGATGAGCTGCTTCCTTCCGATGGGCGCTTCGGCGCTGGCCCGTCGAAGGTCCGCCCGGCCCAGGTGCAGGCCCTGCAGGCTGCCGGGGGTCAGCTGCTGGGCACCTCGCACCGACAGGCTCCGGTGAAGAACCTCGTCGGCCGGGTCCGTGAAGGGGTGGCCGAGCTGTTCTCCCTCCCCGAGGGCTACGAGGTTATCCTCGGTGTCGGCGGGACTACCGCCTTCTGGGATGCTGCAGTGTTCGGGCTGGTCGATCAGCGCGCTCAGCACCTTTCCTTTGGGGAGTTCGGGGGCAAGTTCGCCAAGGCGACCTCCCAGGCGCCGTTCCTCGCTGAGTCCAGTATCCGCTCCGCTGAGCCGGGCACCCGCCCGCAGCCGGAGGCCGAGCCGGGGGTGGATGTCTACGCCTGGCCGCAGAATGAAACCTCCACCGGGGTGGCCGCTCCGGTGCATCGGGTTCAAGGGGCCGACGACGGCGCCTTGGTCCTCATTGACGCCACCTCAGCCGCCGGCGGGCTCAGCGTGGAGATCAGCCAGGCTGATGTGTACTACTTCGCCCCCCAGAAGAACTTCGCCTCCGATGGCGGTCTCTGGTTGGCGGTCATGTCCCCGGCGGCCCTGGAGCGGATCGAGCGGCTCACCGCTGAACGCTGGGTGCCGGACTTCCTCAACTTGCAGACCGCGGTGGATAACTCCCGGAAGAACCAGACCTACAACACTCCGGCATTGAGCACCCTGGTGACGCTGGATGCCCAGCTGCAGTGGATCAATAGCTCCGGTGGGTTGGGCTTCGCCACCGGACGCACCGCTGACTCGGCTTCCCGGGTGTATCAGTGGGCTGAAGCGCATTCGGCAGCCCGGCCCTTCGTCACCCGGGTGGAGGACCGCTCCCAGGTCATCGTCACGGTGGACTTTGATGACTCTGTCGACGCCGCCGCAGTGGCGGCCACGCTGCGCGCCAACGGGGTGGTCGACGTCGAACCGTACCGCAAGCTGGGGCGCAATCAGCTCCGCATCGCGACCTTCGTCAGCATTGAGCCGGAGGACGTGTCGCAGCTACTGCGCTGCATCGACTACATCCTGACTCAGTGAACCGCTAGTTGTTGAGACCCTGGGCACGCTGGCGGCGCTCCCAGGTTTGCAGCACGTAGCCGACCCCGCGCTTGGTCTGGATAGCAGGGGCCCCTTCGGCACCGGAGTCGATCTTCCGGCGCAGGTAGGAGATGTAAGACTCCACAATGGAGGCATCCCCGTTGAAGTTGTACTCCCAGACGTGGTCGAGGATCTGCTGCTTGGAAAGCACCCGGTTGGGGTTCATCATCAGGTAGCGCAGCAGCTTGAACTCGGTGGGGGAGAGTTCGATGACTTCCCCTTCACGACGGACCTCGTGGGCGTCGTCGTCGAGTTCGAGGTTATCGATGGTGATGACGGCGTCCTCGTCCTCATAGGGTGCGGTGCGCCGCAGGACCGCTTTAATGCGGGCGACCACCTCATCGAGGCTGAAGGGCTTGGTCACGTAGTCATCCCCACCGACGGTCAGTCCGGTGATCTTGTCATCGGTGTCATCACGGGCGGTGAGGAACAGAACGGGGAAGTGTTTGCCGGCTGCGCGCAGACGACGCGTCACGGTGAACCCGTCCATATCCGGGAGCATGACATCGAGCACGGCGAGATCAGGGCTGAACTGCTCGGCGGTGTCGAGGGCCTCACGTCCAGTGGAGGCCGCTGCGACCTCGAAACCGGCAAAGCGTAGAGAGGTGGCCAGCAGCTCACGGATGTTGGGCTCGTCGTCAACGACCAGCAGCTTGGCTTCGGGAGTCTTCTCAGTCACGGCGACCAGTGTTCCCCCAGTTCCTGTGTGTTGACTGGAAGTATCCTGGCTAAGTGGTAAGCGTCGTCGCAGGTGGTCAGCGCACAGCCCGGCGGCTCCGCAGATTCAGCAGCATGTAGCCGATCATCAGCAGGAATCCGACGGGGAAGCCCCACAGCAGCACCCAGTAGAGACCAGGGTGCGGGGTCTGCTCGGCGAAGTAGAGGCCCAACACGGTCAGCAAAGCAAGGAAAGCCACCGTGGTCACAACCACCCCGGTGACCAGTAGCGCCCGGGCGAGGAAGCTGCCGGGGGAAGAATCTGTTGACATAGGGCAGATTCTATCCGCTGGGGGTACCCTGGTATCTGCTCTCAAAGGAGGTAGCAAGCAACGTGCCAACAGGAAAAGTGAAGTGGTTCGACGCCGACAAGGGCTTCGGGTTCGTCACCGGTGACGACGGTGATGAGGTGTACCTGCACTCCTCGGCGCTGCCCTCTGGCGTCGACCGGGTCAAAGCGGGCACCCGCTTGGAATACGGAATCGCCGATGGGCGCCGCGGAAAGCAGGCACTCAGTGTCCGGTTGCTCGGTGAGCAGCCCTCGGTGGTGCGCGCCACCCGCAAACCGGCCGAGGAAATGGGCGAGCTCGTCCAGGACCTGGTGAACCTGTTGGATAACACCACCGGCCAGCTGCGCAAAGGGAACTATCCCCGCCCGGAGCAGTCCCGCAAGATCGCCGCACTGCTGCGGCGGGTCGCCGACGACTTCGACGTCTGAGAGGCTCTCCGTGCCCCGCTACAAGAAAGACGCCCTACTCGCCGAGGCCATCGACACCGCCCGCGCAGCCGTGGAAGACATCGCCGAGCCCGGCCAGATCGGTGAACATCTCAGCACCCACGCCGAGGATGACCGGCTGGTCACCCACCGGTTCGCCGCGCAGAAGCCCGGCTACCGGGGATGGGAATGGTTCGCCACCCTGGCCCGCGCACCGCGGAGCAAAAAAGCCACCGTCTGCGAGATTGGTCTGCTTCCCGGTGCCGGGGCCCTGCTGGCCCCTGAATGGGTGCCGTGGGAAGAGCGGCTCAACGAGGACGAACGTTCCAAGCAGGCCAAAGAAGACACCGCTTAAAGCCACACGGGCGACGTCGTCGTCACCGGTGAGGATCGGTGGCCCTGCGGCTTACTGCAGCCCCATGGCTTCTTCCAGCTCGCGGGTGAGGTCGGCGATGGCCTCCCAACTGGCACCTTCTGTCAGCACCGTGAGGATATAGGTACCCTCGGGGTGCTCGACGATTGCCGTGTCGTGCAACGGGCCTTCGAGGAACCCGACCTTGTTCATCACCTCACCAGTGCTGCCGGCAGGGATCCCGTCGCGGTAGATATTGCGCCCCATCGCCTCGATGAGCCGAGTCTGCCCGGCTGATGAGATCTCCACCTCACCGGTGGCCAGCCGAGCCATGAACCAACTGAGGTCATCGGCAGTGGTCAGCAGATCCGGGGGGCTGAAGCTGGTGTCCTGGGCACCGAGCTCTTCAGCCTCCTGCTCCACCGCCTCACGGCCGATGTGGTCCAGCAGCAGATACTCCGCGCAGGGGTTATCCGACTCGACGATCATGTCCTCGAAGCATTCGGCCAGGGTGCGTCCGCCGGTGAGATGGTCATCCCACTGGAGCTCATCGGCCTCTTCCCGCAGGATCGTGCTGTAGCTGAGCCAGGTCTTATACGTGCTGGCGGCAATGAACTGCTCATCCGGCTGATAGGTGGCACGGCGCTGCTCACCGTCGAGCTCGATGAGACTGACCCCGTAGGTGCCGATGTTCTCCTCGGCGAAGGTGGCGATGACCTCGTCGAGCTCCGGGTCCGTCTCGGCCATGCTGCGGCGCAGCAACGGACCGTCCGGGGCCTGAACGGTCTCGGTGGTCACCACGATCTCAGCCGGATCCTCGGCGGTGGTGAGGTATTCGGCCAGTTGCGCTTCGGCGTCGGCGGCGTCGATATCCGTGGCAGTACCCTCCACCACGTCCAGCACCCCGTAGCTGGCCTCAAAGACCCGCTCCGGAGGGTTCTGCAGCACACCTTCGGTGGTGAGCAGTTCAGTCAGCTCCCCGGTGGAGTCGACGGTGACCTCTAACTGCTCGTCCACACTGAGCCAGGAGACGACCGCCTCACTGGGCAGGGTGAGGGTCTGCCCGTCCACGGTGAGTTCGGCGGGCAGACGACTGTTGATGGTGGCGGCCAGCTGTTCGGCCTCCTCGTCGGAGATCTCCGGGGCGATGGGATCGAGGTCAAGCTGTATCGGCTCGGGAGCCTCCGGGGCGGGGTGGGCCTGTTCGGCCAGGGTGGTGGCGACATCGGTGAGATCACACTCCCAACCGGATTGGCCGCCTACTGCGGTCACCTGGTCACCCGCGGGTTCGATCGTGGCGTTGACCGGTTCAGCCTGGCAGTTCTGGCCGAAGGTCTGCCGGGCGAAGTCCTCGGCCTCCACGGTGATCTGTGGGGCAGTTGGGGTGCCGAAGCGCCCAGCCCATAGCAAGGAGGTGGGCACTGCCCGCAGCCAGCGGTACTGCAGTTGTTCGACCTGGGCGGTCACGTCCACCTGGCCGCCGAGTTCGGCGAAGGTTGGGGTGACCAACGGTTCGTTGTCCCCGCTGAAGTGCACCGGCACCGGTGTCTGAAGGTAAGCGGATTCGAGGGTTTCGGTGATCTCCTCCGAGGTGGCGCTGCCGACGTCGACCCCGTCTACCTGCGCGAAAGGCGCCGAACGGTCCCAGGGGTAGAGCAGTTGTACGGCCATGACCACCACGAGCACTCCGGCCAGTGCTAGTGCCAGCCACTGCCGGGCCGAAAGGATACCTCTGGTGCGGTGCGGTGTGCTGCCTCGCGGCTGGGTCATCCCTCTCCCTCGGGCGGTAACTGGACCATGACCTTTAGACTAACGGCCATGGTTCGTGGTCTGCCGGCGCTCATCTCCCGCACATGGCGCAGAACCTCTTTGCGCACTCAGCTGGTGACCATCACCACGCTGTTGCTGCTGCTGACCCTGGCGGTGACCACGTTCGTCTCCGCCTCCCTGTTCCGCCAGGAGCTGATCCGCAATATGGATGAGGAGCTGGCGGCCAACGCGCAGAACGTGGCCAACCACCTGATGTGGCAGCAGGACGTCAACGCCCCGGACCCGGAGGTCCACAGTTCGGTGGTGCGCTTCCACGCCTGGATGCTTGACGCCGAGGGGGAACCTATTCCGGGGATGACGACTCGCTGGCCCTCAGAGACCCAGGACTCCCCCGAATTCCCCCGGCCGGATATTGAACAGGCCCGGGAGATGTTCGGGGAGACCTTTGAGGTCCCCGGCACGCAGGACGATTCCAGCGGTTTCCGGTTGCAGGTGCATCCGCTGACCAGCGGGGAGGGCACGCTCATCATCGCGCTGCCGATGAACCAGATCGAGACCTCGGCGACGCGGTCGGCCTTCCTGGTGGGCACCATCGGGCTACTGGCGACCCTGGGGGCAGCGATCATCGCCTATTCACTGGTCACTCGCGCCTTCAGACCTTTGCTGCGGGTGGAGAAGACAGCCGCAGCCATTATCGAGGGGGACTTCTCCCAACGTGTGCGCACCACCGCACCCCCAGAGACGGAAATCGGACGGCTGGCGACTGCGTTGAACGTCATGCTCGAGCACATCGAGGAGGCCTTCGAGGCCAAGACCGCCTCCGAGGAGAAGATGCGGCGGTTCATCCAGGATGCCTCCCACGAGCTGCGCACTCCCCTGGTGACGATCCGCGGGTTCTCCGAGCTGTACCGGCACGGCGGGTTGGACGATAACCCCGATGCCGTCGGTGCGGCCATGGGCCGGATTGAGTCAGAAGCGACTCGGCTGGGCGATTTGGTGGAGGATCTGCTGACCCTGGCGCGGCTGGATGAACAGCGTCCCCTGGAGAAGAAGCCGCTGGATCTGAACATCATCGCCCACGAGGCGGTCATGGATATGACCGTCAACGCCCCGGACCGGCAGGTGAAGGTCATCGGACTCGATGGCGGGGCCCCAGCTCCAGCACCGGTGATCGGCGATGAGTCCCGGATCCGTCAGATCGTCACCAACCTGGTCTCCAATGCGCTGCGCTACACCCCCGAGGGCAGTCCGATCGAGCTGGCGGTGGGCACTCACAGTCTCATCGAGGGCAAACCGGAATCAGTACTTCAAGTCCGGGACCACGGCGAAGGCATCAGCGCCGAAGATGCGGAGAAGATCTTCGAGCGGTTCTACCGGGCGGATAATTCCCGGCACCGGGAGACCGGGGGAACGGGGTTGGGTCTGGCCATCTGCGCGGCCATCGCAGCCCAGCACGGGGGCAGCGTGCGGCACTCGGAGACCGAAGGCGGCGGGGCGACCATGACACTGCGCCTGCCGATGGACGAGTGCGAAGACAACCAGCACGAGGACGAATCCGAACTCGACGACGAGGATATTGAGCAGATGCGCGCTGCCGCGCTCGGCACCCGGCAGTCTTAAGCGCCTGGGGTTTTCCACAGCAGTTCTCCAGCGCACGACGACGCGCCGGCGCCTCCACACTCCCCTGGAACCTCCCTGCCCACTGCCGTGGATCTTCCTAGGCTCCTCTGGTGTGAGAAGTTCTCACCGCATCCTGACAGCACGACGAGGTTGAGAGGAAGGATTCGCTCCGATGGCTGTGTTCCAGATCGACACTGGTGACCTGCTGGCCAAGAGCCAGAACGTAGAAGCGACCCTGAGCCGTATTCAGTCCGATGTGAACTCTATGGAGGCCCAGCTGCGGCAGCTGCAAGAGACGTGGAAGGGATCGGCCTCGGTGGCGTTCCAAGATGTGCTGACCCAGTGGCGTGCCACCCAGGCGCAGGTGGAGCAGTCCCTGGCCAGTGTGCGTCAGGCGATGGCTGCCGCCTCCAGCCAGTATGAGGAAACCGAAATGGCCAACACCCGCATGTTCGGCCAGTAACGGGCACTCAGCCCACCCCGAGGGGCACACATAGATCCCGGGGGCACACATAGATACAGCAAGCCCCGCCGATTCTTCCAGTCGGCGGGGCTTGCTGTACCAAGCGTATGGGCGGTTCTTACATCATGCCGCCCATGCCTCCCATTCCGTCCATGCCCTCGGCGCCAGCACCGGCGGCCGGCTGCGGCTCAGGCTTGTCCGCCACCACGGCTTCAGTGGTGAGGAACAGGCTGGCGATGGAGGCTGCGTTCTGCAGTGCGGAGCGAGTCACCTTCACCGGGTCGGCCACACCAGCGGCGAGCAGGTCCTCGTACTCGCCGGTGGCGGCGTTGAGGCCCTGGCCGGTCGGCAGGGACTTGACCTTCTCGGCGACCACACCGGCTTCGAGACCGGCGTTGACGGCGATCTGCTTCAGCGGAGCCTCGACCGCGTACTTCACGATCTTGGCTCCGGTGGCCTCGTCGCCTTGCAGGGTGAGGTTCTCGAAGGCGCGGGCGCCGGCCTGGATGAGGGCCACACCACCACCGGCGACGATGCCCTCGTCCACGGCGGCCTTGGCGTTGCGCACAGCGTCTTCGATGCGGTGCTTGCGCTCCTTGAGCTCAACCTCGGTGGCAGCACCGGCCTTGATAACGGCCACACCGCCGGCGAGCTTGGCCAGGCGCTCCTGGAGCTTCTCGCGGTCGTAGTCGGAGTCGGTGTTCTCGATCTCCGCCTTGATCTGGTTGACCCGGCCGGCGATCTCGTCGGCGTCGCCAGCACCCTCGACGATAGTGGTCTCGTCCTTGGTGACCACGACCTTGCGGGCGGTGCCCAGCAGGTCGAGGGTGGCGTTCTCCAGCTTCAGGCCGACCTCTTCGGCGATGACCTGACCACCGGTGAGGATGGCGATATCGGCCAGCATGGCCTTGCGGCGGTCACCGAAGCCGGGGGCCTTCACGGCCACGGACTTGAAAGTGCCCTTGAGCTTGTTGACCACCAGAGCGGCCAGGGCTTCACCTTCGACGTCCTCGGCGATGACCAGCAGCGGCTTACCCGACTGCATGACCTGCTCAAGGATGCCGAGGACATCCTTGACCGAGGAGATCTTGGAGTTGGCGATGAGGATGTAGGGGTCCTCCAGCACGGCTTCCTGACGCTCGGCGTCGGTGACGAAGTAGCCGGAGAGGTAGCCCTTGTCGAAGCGCATACCCTCGGTGAGCTCCAGCTCGAGCCCGAAGGTGTTGGACTCCTCGACGGTGATGACACCTTCTTTGCCGACCTTGTCCAGGGCCTGGGCGATCAGTTCACCGATCTGCTTATCAGCAGCGGAGATGGAGGCGGTGGCGGCGATCTGTTCGGTGGTCTCCACTTCCTGAGCGGAGGAGAACAGCTGCTCGGTCACAGCCTCGACGGCCTGATCGATGCCGCGCTTGAGCCCCATGGGGTCAGCGCCGGCGGCAACATTGCGCAGGCCTTCCTTGACGAGGGCCTGGGCCAGCACCGTGGCGGTGGTGGTCCCGTCACCGGCGACGTCGTCGGTCTTCTTCGCGACCTCCTTGACGAGCTCGGCACCGATCTTCTCGTAGGGGTCCTCGAGTTCGATCTCCTTAGCAATGGAGACACCATCGTTGGTGATGGTGGGGGCGCCCCAAGACTTCTCGAGCACCACGTTGCGGCCGCGGGGTCCCAAGGTGACCTTGACGGCGTCGGCGAGGGCGTTCAGCCCCCGCTCAAGACCCCGGCGGGCCTCTTCGTCGAATGCAATGGTCTTAGCCATATCGGCACGTGTCCTTCCTGGACTGTGAGTCTTCGATCATTCCTGCGTAAAGGTCGAACCTTGGCAGATGCCCGCGACGGACGGCCCCCGCCCGGGCGTCACTCCGGGCGTTGGATGTGGGCCTCATCTGCTCGGTTCCTCGTTAGCAGTCTCGACATCCGAGTGCTAACTCATTATTAGCACTCAGAGGGGGTGAGTGCAAGATAATTCGGGGTTCTCCGGGACGGACACTGAGCGGGTGGGAATCCCTGGGACCGGGTGTGCCAGGCGGTAGGCTGAGCGGCGTGAGTGGCACCCCTTTGAACTCCGCAGGCGTTGAGGTCCGACCGATCTCCGCCGAGCAGCACACCGACTTCCTCGCCTCCTACCGGGAGGCCAGTTTCCTGGAGAACCCGCGGTGGGCGCAGGTGAAGACTGAGTGGGATCACCACTCGATGGGCATCTTCCTCGGTGGGGAGCTCGTCGGGGCTTCCCTGGTGCTGGGGCGCCGGTTGCCGATTCCGGCGAAGACCCCGGTGCTGGGGGCCAAGCGTTTCGTCTATCTACCGAAGGGCCCGGTAGTGGATACCTCCCGGGTACAGCTGCCTGAGGTGCTGCCGGCGGTGGTGGAGTACCTGGCCGCCACGGGGGCTTTCCTCATCCGCATGGGAGTCCCCGGAGCGGTGCGCCGGTGGGATGCCCAAGAGGTACGCCGGGCGCTTTCGGCCGGTGAGCATCAGCACATCAGCCAGTTGGAGCCTCTCGAGGTCGATGAGGACATGCTGGCCTTGGCTGACCAGCTGCGGCAGCTGGGGTGGAAGCCGCCGGTGGAGACCGATGATTTCGAAGCGGGGCAGCCCCGTTTCCAGGCGCGGATCCCGTTGGAGCCCGCTGCTGATCCGGGTGATGAGGATGCGGTGGCCGCCGGTGTGGAGGCTGCCCTGGCGCGGATGGACCAGACCTCTCGCCGGCAGACGCGCAAATCGACCCGTTCGGAGCTGAATATTTCGGTGGGTACTGAGGCGGATCTGCCGGCCTGGCAGCGGCTCTCTGAGGAGACTGCGGAGCGGGATGGGTTCACCACCCGGCCGATGGATTACTTTGAGCGGATTCATCGGGCGATGAATGCCTCTGAGATCAGTGAGTGCAAGCTGCTGTTGGCCCACTATGAGGATCAGTTATTGGCCGCTGCGTTGTATGTTCGCCAGGGCGCCTTCGGCTGGTATGCCTATGGGGCCTCGTCGTCGCAGGAGCGGAAGCGGTATGCTCCGCGGCGGCTGCAATTGCAGCAGATCGAGGATTCCATTCGTGCCGGTTGTCATTGGTATGACCTGGGTGGGCTGACTCCGGCGTTGGATCCGCAGCACCATTTGGCGGGGCTGACACGGTTTAAGACCACCATGGGCGCGGATGTGGTCCAGACCCTGGGCGAGTGGGATTTCGCGGTGGACCGTGTCCTCACCGCGGGGTTCAACGCGTACATGGCACGCCGCTGAGGTCAGCGCTGGGCTAGCGGAGCTGGTGGCTCTTCAGCGCGGTGCCGGCGTCGTGCTTATCCGCCGACTTCGTAGTCGGCGGGCAGATCGTATTCGGGGCCGACGACGACGACGATTGTCGACCAGTTGCCGTTCTCCACGACGGAGTCGATGCCGAGTTCGGCGGCAATCTCTTGAGCGTGCTCTTCTTCTTCGGCGCTGGGGTACATCACTACGGGGGTGCTGATCTCTCCCCAGGCGCCGAAGTCCCAGTTGATCGGTTCCTCACCGACGTTGAAGCCGGCCTCGGCGAGGGTGTCGTGGAGGTGGTTGGCTGAGCCGGTGGGGGCCCCGGCGTTGACGCCGCGGACTTCGGGGAGGTCTTCGGTCTCGGCGGGGGTGTCGTCTTCGCCGTTGTCCTCCTCGGTGCCTTCTTCGCCGTTGTCTTCGGGGTCACCGTCGGGGTCTTGTTCTTCTTCGGTGGTTTGGGTGTCGGTGTCGTCTTCGGCGGTGGGTTCTTCTTCCCCGGCGAAGAGCGGGAGGATCACGTAGGCGAAGATCACGATGACGGCGACGGCTGCTGCGGCGAGGCCGATCCACGTCCAGGGGAGGGATCCGGCGGCGGCTTTGCTGCGGCCGACGGCACCGGCTTCGCGGTGTTTGCCGATCTCGTCCGGCCGGTAGGACGGGACGTCGTCGAACTCATCGTGGGGGTACTGGCTCATGCCGCCATCCTACGCAGGGTGGGCAGGAAAGAAGGGGATATCCGGCCGGGGGCTTTAGAGTATGTGCCCATGGCTCTCAACGATCACATCTCTGCGCCGCTGGATCCGGGGTGGGAGCGGGCTTTGGCCCCGGTGGAGGAGCATTTCGCCACTGTGCGGGCGGAGTTGATCCGGCGGCGAGCTGCGGGGGAGCATATTTTGCCGGCGCCGGAGAATGTGCTGCGGGCTTTTCGGCAGCCGTTTGAGCAGGTGCGGGTGCTCATCATTGGGCAGGATCCGTATCCGACGCCGGGTCATCCGATTGGGTTGTGTTTTGCGGTCGATGCCCAGGTCCGTCCGTTGCCGCGTAGTTTGGTGAATATTTTTGCGGAGTTGGAGTCGGATATGGGGATTGCTCCGAGCACTCATGGGGATCTTTCGGCGTGGACCCGGCAGGGGGTGTTGTTGTTGAACCGGGCGTTGACGGTGGCTGCGGGCAAGGCGGGTTCGCATCGGGGTATTGGGTGGGAGGCGATCACCGAGCGGGCGGTTGAAGCGCTGGTTCAGCGGGGCACTCCATTGGTGTCGATTCTGTGGGGTTCCCAGGCGCGGCAGTTGAAGCCGGTGCTCAATCGTGGGGAGCACACCCGGGTGTTGGAGGCCCCGCACCCATCGCCGTTGTCGGCGCACCGGGGGTTCTTTGGCTCTCGCCCGTTCTCGCAGACGAATGCGTTTTTGGAGCAGTTGGGCCAACCGCCTGTGGACTGGAGAGTCGAGCAGTGAGCTGAGCGCGCATCCCTTGCGGTCCTCCCGTCCGGCCCTTCTGAGCGGCGCTGTGCGAAGTAGCTCGCAAGGGAGGCGATTGAGCTGGGCTTGGAAGCCCAGCGATTGAGCCGAGCGCAGTCCAGGTGCCCGCAGAAAACCGTTCAGCGGCGGCGCGCGCGGGAACGTTCGTTGGACTGCAACCCTGAGGTGAGCGGGCGCATGACGACGTCGCCGAGGACGATGCCGGCGGCGATGGCCATGATGATGATGAGGGCGTTGAAGAGTTCGAAGAGCCCGCCCATCATGGAGCCGGGGGTGTTTTCGATGGCGATTTGGTACATGCCGCGGAAGACCATGAGCCCGGGGAGCATGAACATCATGGCGGGGACGGCGACGACGAGTTGGGGGGCTCCGAGGCGGAGGGCAATGACGCGGCCGAGGGCTCCGACGACGAATCCGCCGATGACGGGGGTGAAGCGGTCGCCGAGGCCGATGAGTTCACCGAGGTAGAGAGCGCAGAACCCGAGGGCACCGACGGCGCCGGTGGGGAGGATGAGAATGGGGCGGGTTTGTTCGACGATGGCTGCGGCGCTGCAGGCGATGAAGACTAAGACGATGAGCAGCACCGGCGGGTAGATGCGGGTGAGCCCTTGGGCGAGTTCGGTCTGGACGATGCCGATCATTTCGGCGAGGACGACTGCGGACATGATGCCGGAGGTCATACCTGCGAAGGCGATCATGGATGAGACGATGCGGCCGGCCGAGGTGATGGGGAAGCCGTTGATGGCGTCTTGGAGGGCTCCGACGATGCGCACGCTGGGCAGTAGGATCATCAGCCCTCCGGCGGTGACCATGGAGGGGGTGATGTCGGCGTCGAGCGCGAAGGCGATCATGGCGAAGGCGGAGGCGATGAATCCGCCGGCGGCGAGGGTGAAGAATTCCGGGACGCGCCAGGCGGTCAGTTGCCGGGTGGCCCAGAGCACCACGATGGTGGCGGCGAAGCCGGCGGCGGCGTCGGGAACGGGGGCACCCAGGTAGCTGGCGAAGAAGCTGGCGAAGATGGCACCGCAGAAGGTGACTAACCACCGGGGGTAGGGCTTGGGTTGCCGGGTGATCTCGGCGAGGCGTTCTTCGGCTTCGCTGCGGGTTAGCCGCCCGCTGGTGATGTCGGTGACCAGCCGGTGCACGGCGGAGAGAGCTTGGAAGTTTGATGACCAGGATCGGACCACGCGCACCCGGGAGTAGGGGATCTTGCCTTCGGGTGCCCAGTTGAGGCTGATGGACTGGTTGGTGATGTCGACGTCGGTGTTCTTCATGCCGAAGGCGGCGGTGACCGCGATGATGGAGGTTTCGACTTCCAAGGCCCCGGCACCGTAGCGGAAGAGCGCTTCCCCGAGGTCGAGGACGAAGTTGATGGTTTCGAGCTCGTCGCGGTATTCGACGGGGTTCTCGACTTGGGCGGGGTTTTCGTAGGGGGTTCCGGCGAGCCGGTCGACGATGGATTCCTGCCCGGTGACCGGCCGGTCGGTTTGCATGATCTTGTTGAAGACGTGCTGTGGGTTGACGCGGCGGTCGAAGACGGTGCGGTCGAAGATCTGTCCACCACGGAACTGGTCGCCGAACTTGGGTTTGAGCCAGGAAGGCCGCAGCACGGAACGACGACGCAGCGGCACCCTGGGCAGCGGGGTGGAGGGTGCCGAGATCGGCAGGGAGACGTTGCCGGTGGTGGCTGGCGGCACGGTCGGAGTGGAACCGGTGGTGGGTTTGGGTTCGGCGGATTCGGCCAGGGAGAAGTCATCGCTGTAGGAGTGCCGGGCGGCTTGGGTTTCGGCGGCTTCTGCTTCTTCGGCGGCGCGGGCGGCGGCTTCGGCGTCGTACTCTTCCCATTCGAGGGTGGCTTCTTCGGCCGCGGACTGCCAGGAGGAGGCGATCGAGCCGGTGAGGGTTTTGACGAAGCCTTCTTCGTCGTCGGGCTCATCGGCGGCATCGGAGGGCTTGACCACCGGGATCATGGTGGTATCGACGGAGGGCTCGGAGATTTTGGGATCGATCGGCTCGGATTCGTAGCCGGTGAGACCTTCTGCGGCATCGGCAGCATCTTTCCGGGATGCGGAATTCTGCGAGGGAGTGCGCTCCTGGTCTGCCATGGTCCCTCCCGTGGATCAGCTCAACCACAGAAAGACCCGCGTCTGCGGGCCGTCATGTCGGTGTCCTGCGATGGGTGTGCCGCGACGTGCGGCGGAGAAATACTGAAGTGGATCCGAATGGACTCGAACCATCGACCTCTCGCGTGTGAAGCGAGCGCTCTAACCAACTGAGCTACGGATCCGGGAACCTGGAAATCTTAGCACCGAACACGCCTCAGCGCGAAGAACTCAGCCGGCACAACTCCATGACCAACGCCTCATCCTGCCCGGTCGTGATGCCATGAGCTCCCACGGCAGGCGCTCATAGCCGACTCCAGACGAGCTGAAGCGAGTTCGACCCCAGGCTCTCAACGGGTTCGGGCCCGGGCGCCTGAGGTCCCGGGCTCCTTAACTGATGGCTTCGGCGATAGGCGAGTCGCCGTCGAAGAAGTTGACCGTCTGGCGCACTGCGGCCTGGTTGACCAGCACGTGCCGGATCACCTCGGCCACATTCTCCCGTGAGGTCTCGGTGGATCCACCCTGGGACGTGGTCGCCGAGGCTGCCTGTGCATCAGTGGTCATGATCCGTCCGCTGGCTGGTTCCAGTGTCAGCTTCCCGGGTCCCAGAATCGTGTAGTCCAGGTCGGTGCCGCGGAGGTAATTGTCCGCGTGGTGCTTGGCCTCAGCGTAGGGGTAGAAGGAGCTCGAGGGATCCAAGGTGTGGATATCCACCTCACTGCGGGCGTAGGAGACCATGATGTAGCGCTTCACTCCGACTCGCTGGGCGGCGTCCATGGTGCGGATGGCAGCCTCGTGGTCCACAGCCTTGGTGCGGGCCGGGTTACCACCGCCGGCCCCGGCGGAGAACACCACCGCGGAGGCACCGGCGAACGCCTCGGCCAGAGCGTCCGTAGCAGCGTGTTCAACGTCTAAGACCACAGGTTCGGCTCCGGCGGCCCGGACGTCTTCGGCGTGGTCGGGATTACGGATGAGGGAGACGACGTCGTACCCGGATTCTGCGAGTTTCGGCGCGGTCAGCAGTGCGACTTTCCCGTGGCCGCCAACGATGACGACTTTCTGCTGTGTGCTCATCTGAACCTCCTTGGTCCGCCAGTGACCTCACCCCGTGCACCGTTGAAGTGGCCGGGCGGGTGTTTTCGCCATGCGGCAGGCATAACGTCCGGCTCCGTGCGGTATTCCCGTCCGGGCTAGCCCGCGGCGAGGGGCCCGGGGTCACGAGGCCTGTAATACGGACCGTGGCAGCCAGGGCCTAGGGGAAGGTCTGCGGATTCCCGGCGGCGTCGAGCCCCATCTGCCAAAACGCGGCTTCTAAGCGGGTGGAGGCAGCGAAATGCCGGGTCAGCTCACCGAACCGGGATTCGGCGAAGGTCCGTTCTGCCAGCGCGTCCATGTGCTCAATCGCGGCGCGGGCGCTCTGCTGGTACTCCTCACCGGCATACTCGCTAATCCACTCGGCGTAGGGGTGGTCCGGGTTATCTTCCACTGCGGGTGCCAGTCGCGCCCCGATTTCGGCGTAGCCGACCACACAGGGGGAGAGCGCCACATGCAGGTCGAGCAAGTCTCCACTGAGGCCGGCATCGAGCACGTAGCGGGTGTAAGCGACGGTGGCCTGATGCTCGTCTGCGGCGTTGAGATCCTCACGGCTCAGCCCCCAGCGGGCGCACAGCCGCACGTGCAGTTCGGTCTCCCCCACGATCGCGGCCAACCCGTCCTGGGCGGCCGTGATATCAGCCAGGGTGCGGGATTTATAGGCCGCCAGGGCGTAGGCGCGGGCGAACTGAATGAGGAAGAGATAGTCCTGTACCAGGTACTGCCGGAAAGCCGCTTCAGGGAGGGTGCCTTGACGCATCTGCTCCACGAAGCTGTGGTGGGTGTAGGCCTGCCAGTCCTCCGCGGCGGCGTGTTTGAGCCGGGCGAAGAGCGTGGACTGTGTCGGCGACGTCGTACTCGTCATGCAACTCACCGTTCCTCTCGCCGGTATGAGCCGGATCAGGTTCCAGGGTTGCCGCGCTGCGTGCTGCACCAGCGGCCTCTCAGCCCCTTGCCGGGACACCCCTCGGTCGTGGCTCGAACGTAACACACCAGCGATGTGACGAAATATGTCAGGCGCAAAGCGTCACGTTTTCCCAGGTCAGAGGCCGATTATGAGCACGACGACGACGTCTCCAGTATTTCGAAAGATCGACCTTCCCTAATCTGCCGACTCGCGTGTAAGGTAGTACTCACTTGGGTGCGACACGAGCGGGGCTCGCCTGGTGCGGGCGGGCCCCGCTTCCCCAGGGAACATGTCACCGGCATGTCCACGGTCGCGGGCAGGTGCGGCCCGGACCGGTAGTTCTCCCGTGACCCGCACGCCAGACAGCGGGCACATGCGGAGCTTCATCACCACGCAGTTGAAAACACAGGATGAACACGAAGGGCCCGGACGATGATCAGTGCATCGTCTGGGCCCTTCTGCTGCGTCAGCACGCCGGCTCAGTGACGGGCTGGCTCCGGGGCGGAAACCGCCTCAGATCCCTCAGCTTTCGTGGCCCGCAGGGTGAAGCTCAGCAGCAGAGTGATGAGACTCAAGCCTGCGGCCGTGCGGAACGCGGTCCTGAAGCCCTCCACGGCGGCGGCTTCCGCAGCCAGACCGTCTGCAGCGGCTGCGGCTGCACCAATGCCCATCACCGCCACAAGCGCAGCGGTACCAATGGCTGCAGCGAGCTGCTGCAACGTATTCAGCAATGCCGAACCGTGGGAGTACAGCGGGGCAGGCAGCGGGTTCATCGCCGTGGTGAACGCCGGGGTGAATAGCAGCGCAAGCCCACCGGAGAGCAGCAGGTGCAGGGCAAGGACCAACCCAATCGCCGTCGTCGGGCTCAGCAGGCTCATCAGGAACAGGGAAACCACCAAGATGAGCGCTCCGGGCACCACGAGCGGACGCGGGCCCACCCGGTCGTAGAGCCGACCCACAATGGGGGCCATCAGCGCCATGAGCAGCCCGCCCGGCAGCATGATGAGACCGGTCTGCAGAGTGTCCAGTCCGCGGACCTGCTGGAGGAACAGCGGCAGGATGATGAGGGCCCCGAACAGCGCGATCATCATCAGCAGCATCATCACCAGCGCACGGGTGTACTGCGTGTACGTGAAGGGCTTGAGGTTCAGCAGTGCGGTGTCCGACTTCTGCAGCCGCACCTGCAGCAGAGCAAAGGCCGTTAAGCACACCACCCCGGTGATAAGCACCCCGATGGCCACCAGGTCCACTTCCGGTCCACCGAGAGCAGCGTCGGGATCCTCCACATCGGCGGCTCCGTGCCCGCCGCCAATCTGACTGATCCCGTAGACGATCCCACCGAAGCCCGGCACCGCCAACAGCAGTGAGGGAATGGACAGCCGTTTGCCGGCGGTGCCCGCCTGGGTGGACAACCGTGGCCGGCCCAGCAGCAGCGCGACGACGGCGATAGGCAGGATGGTCAGGAACATCCACCGCCAATCGGCCACCCAGAGGATGAACCCACTGAGAGCCGGTCCGGTTGCCGGAGCCACCGAGATGACGATGGCGATATTGCCCATCACCACCCCGCGGCGCTCCAGGGGCACCAGGGTCAGCACAGTGGTCATCAGCAACGGCAGCATGATCGCGGTCCCCGCGGCCTGGACCACGCGACCGGCCACCAAGAAGGAGAAGCCCGGGGCAATGGCACACAGGGCGGTGCCCAGGATAAACAGGGCCATCGCCACGGTGAACACTGTGCGCAGGCTGAACCGCTGGATGATGTACCCGGTGGTGGGGATGACCACCGCCAGGGTGAGCATGAACGCTGTGGTCAACCACTGCACTGTCGGTTCGGAGACGGCGAACTCGTCCATCAGCGGCGAGAGCGCCACGTTCATGATGGTCTCGTTGAGGATCATCACGAAGGCGGCGACGAGCAGCGCCCCGATAGTGAATTTGTCCTGGCGCGGCATCTTTCTCTCTCTATAAGACTTCTGAGCCCCCTGCCGGATTCGAACCGACGACCTACTGTTTACAAGACAGTTGCTCTACCAGCTGAGCTAAGGAGGCCTGACGCGAAAGCGCCAACACCCTATCCTACAGCTGCGGCAGCGGGGAGTGAAACGGTGGCGAGGAGCCCTTATTCGGCGTCGTCGTCCTCGGTCGTCTCCTCGGCGTCTGTCTCCTCGTCAGCGTCAGTTTCGGCCTCATCGGCGTCTTCTTCAGCTTCTTCTTCGAGCTCATCGGCGTCGAGGTCCTCGCCGATCTCCTCACCGTATTCACCGACAGCCTCCAACAGCGGGCCAATGAAGTCCAGCCCGTAGTTCTGAGAGTCGTCGATGAACACTGAGGGGGTGCCCAGCCCGCCACCGAAGCGTTCATCAGAGGCGGCGACCTCACTGGCCACGTTGTGGGTGTACGAGGCGAACGGCCGGAAGGTGCCCTCCTCGATGCACTCGGAGATATCGACGTCGTAGGCGTTGCGAGCCACTGCGGCGAGGGTCTCGTTATCCGCCTCCGCCTGGGCGTAGGTGGAGGTGATGTGGGTCAGGTAGGACTTGTAGTTCTCCGGGGATTCCTCAGCCATGCAGGCGATCGCGTTATTCGCCCGGAAGGAGTAGTTGCTCTGCGAGGGAACCACCGCCACAGTGCGATACTCCAAGGTGATGAGCCCGTCGTCGACCAACTCAGCCATCGTGTCGGCGTACTGCTCTTCCATCTGCTGGCAGACCGGGCAGCCGGGGTCGGTGTAAATGATGACATGCGGGGGTTCGCCCTCTTCCCGAGGGGTGGTCCCGATGCCGTCAGTTTCAGGCAACTCATCGGCGTCGATCGTGCCTAGGTCGTCACCCTCAGCGATCTCCGTGGAGGACGTCAGGGTGATCCCACCGTGCTCATTGGCCACCGCGGGAGCCGGGCCCTCGGTGTAGTTAGCACCCTCACCTTCGCGAGCGACCACCCACCAGAACAGTCCACCGATGACAGCCACAGCCAGGACAGTGACGATGACCGGCAGCACCAGGGAGGCCCGCTTCTGGCGGCGCTCCTGCTGCTGCTGGAGCTTACGTGCCCGCTCACGGGCGGAGGACGTCTCAGTGTTGCGCGCCATAAATGCTCTCCGAGTGCGTGTGGTCTCGCGATGGTCAGGGCAGAAGAACTGTCCCATGGTAGCCGGTGAGCCCGTCAGCTCCGAACCCACAACCACCAGTGTGATTCAGTGAACAGTCCGGGGGAAACCGGCTGATCTGCACCGAAAGGCCCGCCGGTGGGTTACCGTGAAGGAAAGATGCAGGAGTCGAAAGGGGCGCTGACCGCAGATGGGCTTCACCGGAGAAGAACGGGAAACCACCACACGTCACGAAGTGCCCGAAACCGGGGTCGCAGCCCCGCAGGGCGGCTACGACTTCGTCGTGGTGGCCAACCGGCTGGCGGTCAACCGGGTGACCAAAGATGACGGCAGTGTGGGCTGGCAACGCTCCCCCGGCGGACTGGTCACCGCGCTGGCCCCCATCATGGCCGACTCCGGCGGGGCGTGGGTCGGCTGGCATGGAGCCGCCGATGAAACCCTTCAGCCCTTCGACCACGAAGGCATCCACCTGCACCCGGTGCCGCTGAGCACCGAGGAGGTCGAGGGCTACTACGAAGGCTTCTCCAACGGCACACTCTGGCCGCTGTACCACGACGTCATCGTTCGCCCCGACTTTCACCGCAGCTGGTTCAACACCTACCGGCGGGTCAACCGTCGGTTCGCCGAGGCCACGGCCACCGTGGCCGCCAAAGGTGCCACCGTCTGGATCCAGGACTATCAGCTGCAGTTGGTACCGCAGATGCTGCGGGAACTACGCGAGGACCTGACCATCGGGTTCTTCAACCACATTCCCTTCCCACCCCCGGGGCTGTTCGCCCAGTTGCCGTGGCGGCACTCGGTGCTGCGCGGACTACTCGGCGCCGACCTCATTGGCTTTCAGCGGGATTCGGATGCGAAGAACTTCCAGCGCGCAGTACGGGACCGGCTCGGCTACTACATCAAATCCGATCAGGTCTACGTCCCGCTGCAGCCCGACGACGAATCCGGCTCCCCCCTGGCCGGGTTCAACGCCGACCCCGCCCGCGGTACCGCCCCCCGGCAGCTCTCAGTCCCCGAAGAGGGCACCTACCGGATCGCCGAGGCGAAGGCCTTCCCTATCTCCATCGACACCGACAAGATCGTCGAACTCTCCAACGACCCGAAGATCATCGCCCGGGCCGCCCAGATCCGCGAGGAGCTCGGCAACCCCCAGACAGTGTTCCTGGGCGTTGACCGGTTGGACTACACCAAGGGGATCCGCCACCGGCTCAAGGCCTATGAAGAGCTCCTCCAAGACGGTCAGCTCACCGTGGGCCAGGCCTGCCTCGTTCAAATTGCCTCCCCCTCCCGGGAGGGGGTCGCCTCTTACCAGCAGCTACGCGATGAGATTGAACTGACCGTGGGGCGAATCAACGGGGAATTCGACACCATGGGCCACACTGCGGTGCGGTACTTGCACCACTCCTACCCGGTGGAGGAAATGGTCGCGCTCTATCTGGCTGCCGACGTCATGTTGGTCACCGCGCTGCGCGACGGGATGAACCTGGTGGCCAAGGAATATGTGGCCGCCCGAAAAATGGGCACCGGAGTCCTCGTGCTCAGTGAGTTCACCGGCGCCGCTGACCAACTACGCCAGGCATTACTCATCAACCCGCACGATGTCGAGGAGCTCAAAGCCGCGATGGTCCGGGCGGCGAACCTCGAACCCGAAGACGCCAAGAAACGGATGCGCAGCCTGCGCCGCCAGGTGGTCTCCCATAACGTCAACCGCTGGGCGCGTGACTTCCTGGACCGTCTCGATACGCTGAAACCATCCGCCGCCTAAAGCTGCCGGTGTCAGCACCTGCCCGGGTGTTCTGTGCCGCCGGCGGGAGACCGACGTCGTTGTGTAAAGGAAGTGTGAGCCTGTGAGTGATGCCGCCCTGCCCGAGGATCTCGCCGCTGCGATGCGCACCCTGGCCCACCAGCCGCAGGTGTTGATCTGCCTGGACTTCGATGGCTGCGTGGCCGAGCTGGTCCCCGATGCCCACCTGGCCCGCCCGGTGCCGGCCAATGCTGCGGCCATTGAACGGCTCGCCGGGCTCGACGACGGCGTCCACCTGGCCTATGTCTCCGGACGCCCCCTGGAGGGCTTGCGTGAATTGGCCTCCCCGCCGGAGGGCACTCTGCTGGTGGGCTCCCATGGTGCGGAGAAAGACCTTGGCGACGGGTCGCCGTCGTTGGTACTCACCTCCGCTCAGCAGCGGGCCCGGGAGGACATCATCCGGATCCTGGAGCAGATCGCCGCCACCTATGAGGGTGCCTGGGTGGAACACAAGCCGGCGGGGGCGGCCATCCACGTGCGGCACATCGAGGACCTGGCCCTGGGTGAGTCGATTCTCGACGAGGCCCGGTCTGCACTGACGATTATTGACGGGGCCCACCAGAAGGAAGGTAAGCAGATCCTGGAGGCGGTGGTGGTGCTGGCCACTAAGGGTGAAGCCATCGATGAGCTGCGGGCCGAGCTTGCCCCGGATGCGGTGTTCTTCGCCGGCGACGACGTCACCGATGAGCATGGTTTCGCGGTGTTGGGTCAGGGTGATGTGGGGGTCAAAGTAGGCCCCGGTGAGACTCGGGCCGCCTACCGGATCCCCGCCCCGGAATCCCTGGCTGAGGTGCTGGAGGTCTTCGCCGAGGCCCGTACCGCCGGGTGAACTCTGCGGTAACCCACTAAGCTTCATCCCATGAGCCCCCTGCCAGGCCTCAGCCTCACCGCTTCGGGCACGATCCCCCAGGAGCTGCTCGACCTGCCGTGGCACCTGCCACTGGTGGAGTGGCCCGAGGACGTCATCGCCGCCCTACCGCGGGGGATCTCCCGGCATATTGTGCGGTTCGCGTACCTGGGCGGGTCGATTATCGCGATCAAGGAGACCTCCGAGCGCGCGGCCCGGCATGAGTACCGCATGCTGCGCCAGTTGGGTCGGCTCGGCGCCCCGTGTGTGAAACCGGTGGCGGAGGTCACCGGGCGCACCACTGAGGACGGAGAGCCGCTCTCCCCGGCGTTGGTCACCCGGCACTTGCGGTTCTCTCTGCCGTACCGTGCAGTGTTCAACCAGATGATGCGCAAGGACACCCTGACCCGACTCATTGACGCCCAGGCTCTGCTGATGGTGGAGCTGCACTTACTCGGGTTCTACTGGGGGGATGTCTCCCTGTCCAACACGCTGTTCCGCCGGGACGCTGGGCAGTTCGCCGCCTATCTGGTGGACGCTGAGACCGGTGAGATCCATCCACATCTCTCCGCCGGGCAGCGGGAGCACGACCTCGACGTCGCCCAGGTCAATATCGCCGGGGAGCTGATGGACTTGATGGAGGGCGGGTTCGTTGACGAGGAGGTCGACCCGGTGGCCACCAGCCACCAGTTCATCGACTCCTACCGGGGGCTGTGGACCGAGCTGACCGGGGACACCGCCTTCAACCCGGATCAGAAATGGCTCATCGAGGAACGCATCCGGCGGCTCAATGAGCTGGGCTTCGACGTCGAGGAATACGACATCCGTTCCGCCCGGGACCAGGGGCAACTGCTGCTGCGGCCTAAGGTGGTGGACCCCGGGCACCACCAGCGCCGGCTCATGGCGTTGACCGGCCTCGACGTCCAGGAAAACCAGGCGCGGCGTCTTCTGGCGGCGATCGACGCGTACCGGGCCTCCACTGACCCGCATGGGGACGAGGCGGTCGCTGCGCATATGTGGACCCAGAATGTCTTCCAGCCGACGATCGCCAAGATCCCACGGGAACTGCGGGACAAGCTCGAACCGGCCGAGTTGATGCACCAGTTGCTCGAGCACCGGTGGCGGCTATCCGAGAAGGAAGGACGCGACGTCGAACTCGACGAGGCGCTGCCCAGCTTCATCGAAGATGAGCTCACCAAAATGCGTGACGAGGCAGTGCTGATGGTCAACCCACCCACTGACGTGGTGCGGCAGATGGAATTGGCTGCCGCTGAGCACGAAGAACCCGACGAGGACGCCTCCGCCTGGTATTCCTGAACTCCGGTAGGTCTCACCGCCGGCCCTGCTGAGCAGCTGCTGCGCGTGGCGGACTGCCGTGGCAGGTCAGCGGCCGGTGTTTCCTACAGGCCGTGTTCTTTGAACAGCCGTTCGTCGGGGTCGGTCAACGACTCCTCCAGCAGCATGCGGTTGTTCTTCAGCGCAGCGAGGTCCCGGGCCACCACGTGGTCGCGGGTCTTGGCGACCGCCTCGGCCATGACACCGATCTGCTGTTTGAACTCCTCCGCGTACTGGGGTTTGGCACTATTGGGCAGCCCCAGAAACAGCTCGAGGGTCCGCGGCAAGTGCCGCCGCACGGTCTGGGCCACCGCGTCCTGCTGTTCAGGGGCCCGTTGCAGGGTCTCCCAGCGGTGGACGATCTCCCGCAGACCGACCACCATCATGCGCAACTGCCCATGGGTGGAGGGCGGAAACTCGGTGGAGCGGGTACGCACCGTGGCTTCGATCCCGTCGAGATGCTCACTGAGAGCCGCCTGTTCGGTGGTCAGCTCCGCGGTGCGCCGTTGGGTGGCCAGCTCCCGTCCGGCGAGCATCCCGTAGGTGCTTCCCCCGGCCGCGAGCCCGAAGACCAGCCCGGCGGCTATGGCCCACGGGTTGGGCAGCATCAGCACAGTCAGCAGTGCACTGGCGATGACGAACGCCACCAACGACGCCGTCCACTTCAGCTGTTTCTGCCGACGTCGGCGCTCTGGACTCGATCCCTCAATCGTCACGGCATCAACCCTAGCGCTCCCACCCTGACTCCAGCTGACCGGTGTGGAAAACCGCTCAGTGGACAATCGCTGAGGTCCAGCGCCCGCCGTTGTGGGCTACTCAGCCCCGCGGACCATAGGCTAAGGGGATGTTCACCTCGCTGTCGCCGGGTACCGTCTGGGAATTCATCACTGAACGGTGGACCACCACGGTGGACCCTGCACCGGAGTCGGTGCTGATCGTCACCGCCGTCGTCGTCGTGCTTGCCGCGGTGCCACCCATCTGGCGGATCGCTCGCCAGGCCTCCACCATCGTCCATGAGATGGGCCATGTTGCCGCCGCGGTACTCTCCGGGCGGAGGGTTTCCGGGATCGCTCTGCATAGCGACACCTCAGGGGTGACCGTCTCCCGGGGTAAACCCCGCGGACCGGGGATGCTGTTCACCGCATTAGCCGGCTATCCGGCCCCCGGACTGTTGGGGGCGGCGATGGCACTGCTGTTGGTCACCGGCCACGGTGGGGCCGCACTGACCGTCTACCAGGTGGTGATGGTGCTCGCGTTGCTGCTGTCCCGCAATGTGGTGGGCATCCTGTCATGTCTGGCCTCAGTGCTCATCACCGGTGTGGTGTGGTGGGTCAATGACCCGCAGGTGGTTGGTTTAACGGTCACCGCCCTGGCAGTGTTTTACGCGCTGGCGGGGGTACGCGGCGTCTTCGATGTCATCCGGGTGCACACTGCGGCGGTGGGGGCGCGCCGGCCCGGGGCCACGTCTCGGGCGCAAAGCACCGACGCCGCACAGGCGGCTCGCGCCTGGCGGGTGCTGCCGCTGCCGGCGTTCATCTGGTTGGGGTTCTTTCTGCTGCTCTCCCTAGCCAGTGCGGCGGTGACGGTATGGCTGTTGCTGTGACAGGCGACGTCGTCGTCTCCTCCGTGGCCGGTAGAGTGTGGCCAAGGAGCTGCCCATGACTCAGACCGTACTGGTGATTCTGCTGGTCATCGCCGCGGTGGTCGTCACCGCCGCCTTGGCACTGTCGACCCGCCGAGTGGTGGGCACCAAGACGAGTTTGGCCCGTACCCTCGTGGCCTCGGTGCTGGCGGTGTTGAGCCTGTGGCCGTTGGGGGCTCTCTTCGGCCCCGCGCTGGGGCTGATCGACGCGGCAGGCGAGTTCACCCCGAGCCCCGCAGTGCTGGTGGTCAGTGGGCTACTGGCCCTGCTGTGGTTGCATGTGGCCACCGTCATTGTGCTCACCGTGTTGGAAGCCCTGGCGCCGACGGCCTCGATCCCTTCCCTGCCGCAGCTGCTGCGCGGTGCCTACGACCGGTTGCGGCGTGCCCGGCGAATCGGCCAGTTAGCGCGGATTATGTCGTCTTCCGGGTTGACCCGGGTGCTGCGGGTGGGTCCGGCCCACCAGGACTTCAGCGACGCCCTGGTCGAGGCGATCAACCGTTCCGGGGTGACATTCGTCAAGCTCGGCCAGCTCATGGCCACCCGGCACGACCTGCTGCCTGAGCACATCACCTCTGCCCTGGCCAGGTTGCAGACCGAGGCCTCCCCCATTCCTACCGCTACAGTGCGGGAGGTGATCCGTTCCGAGCTCGGTCAAGACCCGGACACCCTGTTCGCTGAGTTCTCGCAGGAACCGTTGGCGGCGGCCTCAGTGGCTCAGATTCACACGGCCACCACGCATTCCGGTGAGCGGGTGGTGGTGAAAGTCCAGCGCCCGGCTGCCCGCGGTCAGGTCCGGGATGACATCGATGTGCTCCACCACGCCGCCATCATCGCTGAAGAGCGGTTTGAGTGGGCCAAGACCATGAACCTCACCTCGATCGTTGACGAGTTGATGGATTCGGTCCGTCGGGAGCTGGACTACCGGCAGGAGCTCAGCAACACCCGGGCGGTGGAGGCCGCTTTAGGGGATCTGCACTACATCGGAACTCCGCGGCCCTTTCCTGAGCTGACGACGTCGCGGGTTTTGGTGGTCAGTCGTCTCGACGGTGTGCCGCTGACCGAAGCGGAGCCTCGGGTCGCCGCACTCGACTGGCCGACCCGTGAAGCACTGGCTCAAGATCTAGTCACAGCGCTGATCGAGGGGATCTTCGTCAAAGGGGTGTTCCACTCAGACCTGCACCCGGGCAACATCATGCTCTTAGACGATGGGCGGCTGGGGCTGTTGGATTTCGGGTCGATCGGGGTGCTGGATTCCGAGGCCCGGCAGGTATTGGCCACCCTGCTGCACGGGATTGTGCACGACGACGCCGTCACCGCCACGAACGCTTTTGTGCTCGCCTTTGACGTGCCGGATTCGGTGGATCACGCCCGCTTGCAGCGCGATATCGGCCGGGAGATCGCGCTGGTGCAGGGGCGCAATGAGCTCGATGCCGGGCTCTTTGCCCGACTGTTCGACTTAGCCCGCGACCATGGGGTGGGGATTCCCGCCGGGGTGACTGCCGCGTTCCGGAGTCTGGCGGCGGTGGAGTCCTCACTGCTGTTGTTGAATCCGCGCATGTCACTGCTGGAAGCGGCCCGGACCCGGATGGGCACCATCCTGCGGCGGCAGAACTCCCCCGGTCGCGTTGCCACCCAGGCGTTGGGTACCTCGGCAATCTCGGCTTCGGTGGCCCGCCGACTACCCATGCGCGTGGAGGAGATCACCTCTGCACTCACCGAGGGTCGGCTGACCATCGACGCGAGGCCTTTTGCGCACAGCTCCGACCGGGTGTGGATGCGCGGGCTGCTCGACGACGCCATCGGGGCCGTGTTGGCGGTGGCGGCGCTGATCGTTTCAGCCATGCTCATCACATCCCAAGCTGGGCCGAGTGTGATGGGGATCATGTCGCTGTACGAATTGGCCGGGATCATCCTGGCCTTCGGGGGGACGGTGCTGGCCCTGCGGGCCGTGATCCGGGTGTTCCAACGCGCTTAAGGTGCCGGTTCCCGCAGCGAGGGTTCTGCTGTGGCTGAAGGGTGCGGCGCTGGTTCTGTAGCATCGGTGGCATGACTCGGATCGGATACATCGTGGGAAGTCTCGCCCCGGATTCCATCAACCGGAAGTTGGCGCGGGTGATTGCGGACCAGGCACCGCAGCGCGCTGAGATGGTGGAGATCAGCATTGCGGAGTTGCCGTTGTATGACCGTCACCTCGATGCGGACTTCCCATCGGTGATGACCGAGTTCAAGGAACAGGTGGCTGCGGTGGACGGGCTACTGCTGGTCACCCCGGAACATAACCAGTCCTTCCCTGCGCCGGTGAAGAACGCGATCGATATTCTCTCCCGTGGTGGGTCTTCTGAGCTGGCGGGGTTAAAGCTGGGGATCACGGGGGCCTCGCCCGGGCGTTTCGGGACCATCAACAGCCAGTCGCAACTGCGGCAGTGCCTCCCGCCCCTGGGCGTGAAGCTCATGGGCTCGCCGGTGCTGGCCGAATCAGTACGGGAGGGCACGTTCCACGACGACGGCACCGCCACGGAGTCGACCACCAAAAGAGCCAAAGACTACATCGAGGCTTTCACCACCTTCGTGGAGAGCTGAGGTTCAGCTGGGCTTCGGTCCGGTCGGTTTCAGCTGCAGGATCAAAGCGGTGCCAGCGATGAGACTCACCACGGAGAGCGCCACTGGCAGGGCACTGAGTTCGGTGATGAGTCCAATGACCGGTGAGAGCGTCAGGGTCACACTGCGCATGGCCCAGCTGACCAGCGTGACTCCGCTGTGATCGGGCAGGCCCGGGACGGCGTCGGCCCGCGCGAAAGCAATAGGCACAGTCACCGCGCACCCCAACCCCGCCAAGGCCAACCCCACCAGTGTCAGTGCCACTGTCGGGGCCCAGGCCGAGCCCAATAGACCAGCCACCACGGCGGCCAAGCTCACCACCAGCGTCCGGCGGCTACCCAACCAGTCAATGACCCGGTCCCCCACCATCCGGCCCATGAACTGTGCGGAGAGCAGCACCGTTAAACCAATACCCGCCGAGGATGCCGGCATGTCACGCTCGGCGGAAAGCAGCACAGCCGACCAGTTGTTTCCGATGTCTTCAACGGAGATCCCCGCCAGAGCCACGAACACCAACGGCAGCAGAATCACCGCCAGCCGGCGACGCGTGGGGCGAGCTGCCGGCGTCGTGCGCTGTTCTTCCCCGGATGACCCATCGGGTGCCTCAGGCATCGGCCCCGCTCCCGGCAGGAAGAACCGAGCCGAAATCGCCATGACCAGGATGCACACGGCACCCCATACCGCCATGTGCACGGTCAGGGGCACACCTAGCACAGCCGCTGCGGTCCCCACACCCCCACCGGCGGCTGCCCCGATGCTCCAGCCGGCATGCATCGAGTTCAGCAGTGATCGCCGATAGGCCTGCTGCACGCGAATGCCCTGGGAATTCTGCGCGACATCGACCACCGCGTCGCCAGCCCCAGCACAGACAAGACCCACCAGTGTCACCCAGGGATTGCCGATCTGCACCCCGATCACCGCCAGCAGCAACCACCCGCCCATCCACACGGTGCCGAAAGATGCTGAACGGGCCACCCCCAGCTGGCGGGACACCGCACCGGGGAAGTGCAGGGCCAGCGCCCCACCCAGCCCGAACCCGACCACTAAGAGTCCGAAAAGCGCCGGGGTCAGGCCCAAGGCATCTTTGACCTCCGCGTAGCGGGCCAGCAGGGAAGCCGGCAGGGCACCGTTGGTGGCAAAAGCGGCCATGGCAGCCCAGCGTGCACGCCGTAGGGGCCGGGGCCGCCCGTTGGAAAGAGCGTTCATCAGAGAACATCATCCCCTGAAACTGCCCTGCCCACCGCGTGGCACCCCTGTTGCCCTCCGGCTCGGGGGACCCGATCGCGTGGTTCTTGTGTTGGAGTGCATGATCCGGCGAAGATTCCCTCATGGGTGCAAACCCGCCGCAGGGCGCATCAACACCGATGGAAGGAATGGCGTGGAACAGCGAACATTGGGCACAACAGGCCGGCGCGTCTCAGTCGTGGGTCTGGGAACATGGCAAATCGGTGGTGACTGGGGGCCGATGGAGGAATCAGAGGCCTTCGCCGTCCTTGACGCCGCTGCCGAGGCTGGGATCACGTTCTTCGACACCGCTGATGTCTATGGTGATGGGCGCAGTGAGCAGCTCATCGGCCGGTGGCGGGCCGCGCACCCCGAATGGGAGGGCACAGTGGCCACCAAGATGATCCGTCGGGCACCGGAGCCGTCTCTACTGCACGCCACGGAGGAGAACTTCCGCGCCTGGACGGACCGTTCCCGGCGAAACCTGGGGGTCGAGACCCTGGATCTGGTGCAGCTGCACTGCCCCACAGATGATGTCTTCACCGCCGACGCCGTCTACTCGGCTTTGGACACGCTCGTTGCCGAAGGTGCCATCGCCGCCTACGGGGTCAGTGTTGAGACCTGTGAGCAGGCTCTCTGGGCGATGGACCGCCCCGGTGTGGCCAGTGTGCAGATCATCCTCAACGCCTTCCGCCAGAAACCGCTGGAGCGGGTACTGCCTGCGGCCCAGGCCGCAGGGGTTGGGATCATCGCGCGGGTGCCGCTGGCCAGTGGCCTGCTCTCCGGTCGGTATACCGAGGAGACGGTGTTTAGCCCGGACGACCACCGCAGCTTCAACCGGCACGGGGAGGCGTTCGACGTCGGCGAGACGTTTTCTGGAGTTGACTACACCACCGGGGTTCAGGCTGCTCGGGAGTTCTCGGCCTTGGCGGCCGAGCACGGCCTGGAACCTGCGGCCGCGGCGATCGCCTGGGTAGCGCAGCAGCCGGGGGTATCCTCGGTGATTCCGGGTGCGCGGAATGCTGACCAGGTGCGCAGCAATGCCGCAGCGGGAAAAGTTGCCGAGCTGCCGGCGTCGTTTGTCGACTCCGTGCGGGAGCTTTACACACGGCGGGTGAAGGCCCAGGTCCACCACCGCTGGTGAGTGGCAGGGGCTGCTCTTCGGGCTTCAGTTCGTGACGCCGGTCAGCGGGCACGGTCTCAGGTGAGGGTCGCAGCTCTGCTCGTGCGCGAGGGCCCCGCCGCAGGTGAACGGGAGTCTGCGACGGGGCCGGGACCAGGCGGGCGTGGCAGGGGGCATAAACGCAATGACCGCCTGGCTGTGACCACCCCGTACTCGCGAAACGCAGGAAGTGGCCAGCTGCTCTTCAGTCAACCTCAAGTCCACCCCCAGGCATAGGGGGATGAACACTCAAATGTTCCGGGGACACCCTCACCGGGCAGGCGACCGGGCGGTAGCAACCGTTCAGCTCCGGAGGTCCTCCGAGTAGCCAAGGGTCCGGAACGGGTAGCGAGTCGCGAAAGTCAATGTGCGACCTTTCAGATCAGCGTGGTTGTCTTCTTCCGCATCGGCGAGGACGAAGCTCCACTTGCCTGCTTCCTCGTCGTACGCGAATTTCGGTTCCTCCAGTCGCCAGGAGCCCAAGACGATCTGTTGGCCGGTCAGTACGGCCACCAGCTGGTTGGCTTGCATGTTCGTGCGGGAGGCCTTTCCAAGTCCCCACCATTTCTGGGCACGCTGCGCGAACTGGGCTCCCCCGTGTCCGCCGAATGGTGCCGGGCGTTCGTCGATAGGATCCGGGCTGATGCGCACCAGCACCGTATTGCGAAGCTCCTCGTAGGCCACTGTCTCACCTGGCCTGTAGTAGATGGCCGGCTCAAGGACGGTGGTTGTCTTGGTTCCAGCCAGGTTGGTGTAGAACAGGCCGGTGTCAGTCGGAGTGATCTCTCCGATGGCCTCATCGTTGTCGGTCTCGTCAATGTGGTGGACTCTTTGCCCCGCAAGGGAAGCAATGTAGATGGCGATGGCCTCGGCTTTTCGGGCATCTTCCCGGGTTGAGAAGGGCTCGACGGTCTGGAGGATACGGGAGCCTGGCCTGTCACGCAGAGCCTCGGCCTCTGGGTTATGTGGTTCCCATACTCGTCCCATACTGTTGGCGATGCCGATGTAGACCTCGCGACGATCGGCGCTCTCGTAGATGTACAGGTAAGTCGCCATGGTGTTCCCTTCCTTCGGCGCCCGCGTTGTGTTCCAGTCTGCGGCACGTCATCACCTCACCAGAACACTGCGTCACTCGACGCTCGCTGTCGAAAGGCTGTTACTCGCTGTAGCGGATTTCGACTCTTCGGTTGGCCGCGTAAGTGCTGGGGTCCTCGGGATCTTCTGTGACAGCCGGTTCGGTGTCTCCGAATCCTTCTACAGTGAGTTCAAGGTCGGGACGCTGGTCTTCCAGAATGTCTGCCACGGCCTGGGCCCGGCGTTCTGAAAGTTCCTGATTGTCGAAACCGTAGTCATCGGGTACCGGGTTAGAGTCGGTATGGCCGTGGACATCTACGGCAGCTCCTTCAGGGATCTCTTCGACCAACTCGGGGATCGCTGCACGGGCAGACTCCGACGGTTCCCACTCCATGGCCGCGAAGAGCAAGTCGGTCTCCAACACGAGGACATCCTCATCGTCTTCATCGCTGCCTTGCCCCAGTTCAATGATGTTCTCAGAAGCATCCCAGACGATGATGGATGAATCGAGGTCACTCTGGGAGATGCCGCCGTCGGGCTCCGGCGGCGGTTCCGTGGGGTGCTGATCGGCTGAGGCCGCCGGTGCCACTCCACAGATCACCAGACCTGCGGCACATACACCAGCCAAGCCGGTGAGTACATGAGGCCGAGCATTCTTCCTTGTTGTCGTCGTCATGGTCACTGGCCGTCCTCATCCGTACCGTTTTCGTCGGTGTCATCAGAAGAACCACCGGGGGTCTGACCGTCCCAATCGATCTCGACATCTTCGAATTCGACCGCACCGGGGATCACAGAGACTGTCAAGGTGTCTATCTCATCGACTGGGGCAGCGTAGTAGGCCCAGTACGGCGCCGTCTGGCCGCTTTCGTATTGGTGCCCAGAGTTCGTAGAGTCCGTGGCCCAGCGATCGTGGCCCTGACCGATGACCGTGTATTGCTTGAGGTTCTCGCGATCGTTGAGTTCAGGGTAGATGGCGGTGCCGCCAAACATCATGAAGATATTGTTGCTGTCCCGGTTGGAGAACTCGCCGGTGAAGGAGAGCTCCAGCAGCATGACCTCACCTTCCACGCGCAGGTCATGTAGCCCGACCGTCACGGTGTTGCCGGCCTCTCCAGGAACCTCGTATTCAACGGTCTCTAGCGCATCGGCAGGATCGAGCGGACCTTCTGAAGCAGACTCATGTGTCTCATCATCATCGGAGTTGTCATCAGCCTGTGTGTTACCGGAGTCATTCGCCTCAGTGGGTGTACCGCTAGGTGAAGTCGTCCCGATTTCTTCTCCTTCTGCTTGCTCTTCTGTTTCAGACGTTGAGTTGACGTCTTCGAACTCTGCATCTTCATCCGAGGAGCAGGCAGTGACAGCAAATATAGCCGCAGCAGTGATACCCAGGCTGACCCTAGTGAATCTGCATTGATCGAGGGTACTCATGGCGAGAGTCCTTCCCAAAGTCGTGTGCTTTCTTCGTGCATTGATCGTCAAGTGGCTGAGATAGTGCAGCCCCCGAGGGGGAGCAGTAGCGCGGTTTCACCCGAAGAGGAGTCGCGGGATGGTTTAGTCGTTGCCAAGGACCAGTTCTGCCAGGTGCTGAGCCTGCTCCAACTCGACTGCTCCCAGCGACAACATATAGACGGTCTCGTCTTCGCGGAACAGCAACATCCCTTCCCCGATCCACAGGGCCTCATCTGCGATGTCGACCTCCTCGAGGTCCTGGTCTTGAAGCGGTCGCGCCGTCATCTCGAAGGCTTCCTCGGCACTAGCCGCATCGCCCTCTCTGAAGACCGTCAGGGAAACCATCGCTTCTTCTCCCTGCCATAAGCAGCTGGCCCCATCCTGGCCTCCAGGGACTTCCTCGCTGGCTTCCTGTGAGCCGACTCCTTCCTGTACCGTGGAGCCGAAGACCTCCTCAATCTCTTCTTCAGTGAGAAGATCACAGGCAGCTCCCCCTGTTGTTTCTGAGGCACTCTCGTCCTGGACATCGTCGTCTTCGGTGTCCTCATCTCCGGGGTTGTCAGCGTCTGATGCATTGGCCTGGTTTTGGTTCTCTGTGACCTGGTCAGACTCGCCGGTGTTCTTTTCATCTGAACCACAGGCGGAAACACCCAGGGCTGCGACTGCCAGCAACGTCATACCGACCTTCGGCAGGCTCTCATGTCCGGTTGTGCGCATCTGCTCTCTGTTCCTTTGCTGTTCCCGTTCTTTCTGGCATGGGCGTCACCGTGATGACACCTGTAAGTCGTCACGCACACATGAAAAGTTGCAGCTAGGCCGGCGGTCCTCTTGAGATCGCCCGGCCTCACCCCATGTGCAGTATGGTGCTCATGGGCAATCCTCGACGAGTTCCCACACTCCCTGAGCGCAGGGCAGGCCAGGGAGTTCAGCTCTGACCGGGCTCACACCTATCAGAACGACGGCGCCACAACCGCACTGTTCACCACCGTCTCCTACGGCGCCTGAAAGACAGGACGCCGATGAGTCACGTACCGCTGGTGCGCTGGTACGCCTCCCTGGCCAGCTACGGTGTGCCCCAAGCTGCCGCTCCCATCGCCTTCGCGCTGGTGGCGTTGCCACTGACTGGGGACGCCAACAGTGGTGCGGCAATGGTCTTGGGCTTCACCGCAGCCCAACTGATCGGGGCAGTCCCCCTGGCCCGCCTCGGCCGACATTTCCACGCCATCAGCTACCTGAAGCTGCTCCTGCTCATCCGAGCCCTCGCACTGGGGGCCATCGCGGCTTTCGCAGCCATGGGAGCACCGTTTGTCACCCTGGTGATTGCAGCCGCAGTGGCCGGTCTGGTCAACGGTGCCGCCTTCGGTTTCCTGCGTGCAGTGCTCAATCACCTGGTAGCCACCGGCAAGCTGCCCCGAGCCTTGGGTCTCGCTGCCACCGTGAATGAGGTCATCTTTGTCACCTCACCCCTGCTGGCCTCAGGCCTGGGCGCGGTCTCGCCGGTGCTCGCCGTGGCAGCATTGACCCTGATCGGGGCAGCGCCCCTGCTCCTGTTGCCCACAATGCCCCGCCCCGCACCGGTGGGTAGTGCTACCTCGGCGGGCAGGATCCTCAGCCCTACGATCCTGCTGTGGCTCTTCGCGGCCACCGCGCTCTACGCCGCCGTCGGCGCCGTGGAGATCGCAGCCGTGGCACTGGCGGTCAACTTCGGATACACCCCGGAACTGGGGTTTATCTTCCCGGTGGCACTGTGTATCGCCGCAGTCGCCGGCGGGGTATGGGTCACCACCCGCAACAGACGCCCATCGCGGCATATGGTCATCGTCTACCTGTGCTTGGTGACCCTCGGGGCATCACTGATCGCCTGGAACCACTCCATCGCCGTCACCCTGCCTGCAGCAGCCCTGGTCGGGTTCTTCCTGCCCCTGCTCTCCACCTATTTCCAGCTCGTCCTCGACGAACTAGCTCCCCCACAGCGCAAAGCCGAAGTCTTCGCACTGCTGCGCAACGCCACCGCACTGGGCGTTATCACCATCAGCCTGGCCCTCACCCTCTGTTCACTGACCACCACACTGGTCATCGCGGCCGCACTGGTTCTCACCGCCACACTGACCGTCATCACAGCCGCCCTGAGAAACTCCATATAAGAGACCAACGAGGTGTCCCACCCAACCAAGAGCAGCTCTGGAGCACCAGCTTTGGAGAGTCCAGCTTCGTTCAGAGCCATTGGCGGTTCACCATTGCCACGATAAGCAGGCGCGCGACAGAAGCCGTTTAGGGCGCAGTGGCAAAACGGTACGGTTCAGAGTGACGAAATAGTACGGTTTCATGTGACGCAGAGGTACTATAGATCGTGACGAAACGGTACAGCAAGCACCGGTGAGACGATGCTCTGAGGAGTATTTATGGCCTATACGCGCCGGGTCCTGGATGACCTGCTGGATGAGATGTTCCCCCATATGGCCGCTGTTGCCATTCAAGGGGCCAAAGGCGTCGGAAAATCGGCCACGGCACTGCAGCGAGCACAGAAGAGCTACGAACTGCAGGATCCGGCCCAGCGCGCCCTTCTCGAAGCTCAGCCGCATCAGATCGACAGTGGCCCGTTTCCTCTGCTGATCGATGAATGGCAGCTGTATCCACCGATCTGGGACTTTGTGAAGACCTCAGTGGACAGGGATCCCGCTGGCGGTCGGTTCCTGCTGGCAGGGTCTGCGGATGTCCCTCCGGGAACCCGGATCCACAGCGGCGCTGGCCGCATCGACCGTTTTACGATGCGCCCTATGTCATGGGCAGAACGACGAGTCGCCGAACCTGTTGTGTCTTTGGCTCAGCTTCTTCGGGGAGACGTGGATTCAGTCGAGGGCGAGACCGCAGTGGGCCTTGAGGACTATGTGCACGAAATCTTCCGTTCAGGGTTTCCCGGGATACGTGATCTGCCAGAGCGGGTTCGCGCAGAAAGATTAACCAGTTATGTGGAGCTGATAGCTCACAAGGAGATTCCCGAACAAGGGTCGATGGTGCGGAACCCTGATCTTATGCTCAGCTGGTTGCGCGCCTATGGTGCCGCTTCCTCGACTGATGCAAGCTACGAGAAGATCCGTGATGCGGCCACTCCGGGCAGAGAGGTCAAGCCCCGCAAGGCAACAGTCCAGCACTACAGGGAGCTGCTTTCTCGGACGTTCATTCTGGAGCCTCTTCCGGCGTGGACTCCTTCGATATCTCCGCTACGAGAGCTCACGCAAAGCCCTAAGCATCACTTGCTTGACCCTGCGTTGGCCGCACATATGGAAGGTGTGGATCCAGACGGGCTGCTGAGCGGAACGGCGAGCATCCTGACCCCTGATGGAAGCACCTGGTTGGGGATGCTCTTCGAGTCATTGGTGGTTCAGTCGGTTCGCGTCTATGCGCAGGCAGTTGGTGCGAAGGTGAGGCATCTGAGGACTGCCCGGGGAAGACAGGAGATCGACATCATCGTAGAGGACCGTTGGCGCAATGTGGTGGCGATCGAGGTGAAGCTGGCTGCTGCACCTCGCGATGAAGATGTTAAGCACCTCAACTGGTTACAGAGCAAGATCGATGGCCACCGGAAAATAGCGCGTGTGGTCATCAACGCCGGTGACTACGCATATCGCAGAGCTGACGGAGTTCTCGTGCTGCCCCTGGCTCTGCTCGGGCCCTGACAGAGCCTTAACTGCCGGGTGTACACATTCCGAGTGTCGTCCCGGAGGTCGCATGTGGTTGAAATGTGGTCGCCTGGCCAGAAAGCCCGGCTGCCGCGTGAAGCGGAGCCGGGCTGCATCCCTGCGATTTCAAGGATCTTTGGTCGGGGTGACAGGATTTGAACCTGCGGCCTCGTCGTCCCGAACGACGCGCGCTACCAAGCTGCGCCACACCCCGTGGCAAAACGCGTGCCAGCTCAGGCACGCGGCTATTCAGTTTACTACACGACTGAGGCCCGAGCTGAGCGTCATTGCTCTTTGCTCGGGCCTCAGCCTTAATGTGTGTCCGGCGGTGTCCTACTCTCCCACACTCTTTCGGGTGCAGTACCATCGGCGCTGTGGGTCTTAGCTTCCGGGTTCGGGATGGGACCGGGCGTTTCCCCCACGCTATGACCGCCGTAACCCTTATCCAACAACCCCCACCACCAGGGCGAAAAACCACCCGGGACGGGGTTGTTGTAAACCTAGTGGTCACAACACGCCACCCCAACCAGGGGCAGCATTCTCTATCTTGTTATACCTGGTGCTGTTATCACCAGTGACTCTGCCCGCACACCCTCCCCTCTGGAGCGAGGGCAGGAGGCACTGTGGCGTGTGGGGTTTGTGGTTTGGGAACCGCCTAGTGGACGCGTAACACCCGCAGCAACCCTGCGCCCACCAACTGGTGGACCCGTGTCGGGTGACAAAATGAGGGGGTTTAAGTGGTCGGCTTATTAGTACCAGTCAACTCCACGCATTACTGCGCTTCCATTTCTGGCCTATCAACCCCATGGTCTATAGGGAGCCTTCACACCTCAAAGGGTGATGGAGATCTTATCTTGAAGCCGGCTTCCCGCTTAGATGCTTTCAGCGGTTATCCATCCCGAACGTAGCTAACCAGCGGTGCCCTTGGCAGGACAACTGGCACACCAGAGGTTCGTCCGTCCCGGTCCTCTCGTACTAAGGACAGACCTTCTCAAATCTCCAACGCGCGCAGCGGATAGGGACCGAACTGTCTCACGACGTTCTAAACCCAGCTCGCGTACCGCTTTAATGGGCGAACAGCCCAACCCTTGGGACCAACTCCAGCCCCAGGATGCGACGAGCCGACATCGAGGTGCCAAACCATGCCGTCGATATGAACTCTTGGGCAGGATCAGCCTGTTATCCCCGAGGTACCTTTTATCCGTTGAGCGACGGCCCTTCCACACGGTGCCGCCGGATCACTAGTCCCAACTTTCGTTCCTGCTCGACATGCCTGTCTCACAGTCAAGCTCCCTTGTGCACTTACACTCAACACCTGATTGCCAACCAGGCTGAGGGAACCTTTGGGCGCCTCCGTTACTCTTTGGGAGGCAACCGCCCCAGTTAAACTACCCACCAGGCACTGTCCCTGGACCCGATCAGGGCCCGAAGTTAGACAATCCACAACACCAGAGTGGTATTTCAACGACGACTCCACCACCACTGGCGTGGCGGCTTCACAGTCTCCCACCTATCCTACACAAGTGATGCGAATCACCAATACCAAGCTATAGTAAAGGTCTCGGGGTCTTTCCGTCCTGCTGCGCGTAACGAGCATCTTTACTCGTAGTGCAATTTCGCCGAGTTCACGGTTGAGACAGCGGGGGTCTCGTTACTCCATTCGTGCAGGTCGGAACTTACCCGACAAGGAATTTCGCTACCTTAGGATGGTTATAGTTACCACCGCCGTTTACTGGGGCTTAAATTCTCCGCTTCGACCCCAAAGGGCCTAACGGGTCCTCTTAACCTTCCAGCACCGGGCAGGAGTCAGTCCGTATACCTCGTCTTACGACTTCGCACGGACCTGTGTTTTTAGTAAACAGTCGGACCCCCCTGGTCTCTGCGACCACCACCAGCCCGTCACCGCAAGGGCGCGTCACCGGGGTGGTCCCCCTTCTCCCGAAGTTACGGGGGCATTTTGCCGAGTTCCTTAACCGTGATTCTCTCGATCGCCTTGGTATTCTCTACCTGACTACCTGTGTCGGTTTAGGGTACGGGCAGCTAGAACCTCACGTCGATGCTTTTCTTGGCAGCATAGGATCACCGGATCCCCCACCAGAAGTGGGGGCCCATCAAATCTCAGCCTGCATGAACCGCGGATTTACCTACGGTCCGGCCTACATTCTTAGACCCGGACAACCATCGCCGGGCCCGGCTACCTTCCTGCGTCACACCTGTTAACACGCTCGCTCCACCACATCAGGTCCCACGCTAGACCCACCATCGACTCCGAAGAGCCGTGAAGCGGGGTTCGGGTGGTTAGTATCAGTGGTTTCACGTGGACGGTTCTTCGCCGGTACGGGAATATCAACCCGTTATCCATCGACTACGCCTGTCGGCCTCGCCTTAGGTCCCGACTAACCCACCGCAGATTAGCTTGACGGTGGAACCCTGAGTCATTCGGCGGCAACGTTTCTCACGTTGCTTTCGCTACTCATGCCTGCATTCTCACTCGACACCACTCCACCAGAGGCTTCCGCCCTGGCTTCACCGCTGATGTCGACGCTCCCCTACCCAACCCACAAAAGTGGATTGCCACAGTTTCGGCGGTGTGCTTGAGCCCCGCTACATTGTCGGCGCGGAATCACTTGACCAGTGAGCTATTACGCACTCTTTCAAGGATGGCTGCTTCTAAGCCAACCTCCTGGTTGTCTCAGCAACTCCACATCCTTTCCCACTTAGCACACGCTTAGGGGCCTTAACCGGTGGTCTGGGCTGTTTCCCTCTCGACGATGAAGCTTATCCCCCACCGTCTCACTGCCACGCTCTCACCTCACAGGTATTCGGAGTTTAGCTGACGTCAGTAACCTTGTAGGGCCCATCGGCCATCCAGTAGCTCTACCCCCTGGAGGAAACACGCAACGCTGCACCTAAATGCATTTCGGGGAGAACCAGCTATCACAGAGTTTGATTGGCCTTTCACCCCTACCCACAGCTCATCCCCCCAGTTTTCAACCTAGGTGGGTTCGGGCCTCCACGACCTCTTACAGCCGCTTCACCCTGGCCATGGGTAGATCACTCCGCTTCGGGTCTAGACCCAGCGACTCAAACGCCCTGTTCAGACTCGCTTTCGCTACGGCTACCCCACACGGGTTAACCTCGCCACCAAGCACTAACTCGCAGGCTCATTCTTCAAAAGGCACGCCATCACCAGACCAAAGCCCAGCTCTGACGGATTGTAGGCACATGGTTTCAGGTACTCTTTCACTCCCCTCCCGGGGTACTTTTCACCATTCCCTCACGGTACTGCTCCACTATCGGTCAACAGGAAGTATTCAGGCTTACCAGGTGGTCCTGGCAGATTCACACACGATTCCTCGAGCCGCGTGCTACTCGAGAACACACCACAGGCCGGCGGAACGCATTACAGCTACGGGACTCACACCCTCTCCGGTGAAGGACTCAACCCTCTTCGCCTATACGCCCGCACCTCAACCCCCAGAACCGGTGGATCCTGGACGGATGGTCTCACAACCCCTGCAACGCAACCCCCACCGGGTATCACACGCCACAGGTTTAGCCCCATCGGCTTTCGCTCGCCACTACTCACCGAATCACAATTGTTTTCTCTTCCTACAGGTACTGAGATGTTTCACTTCCCTGCGTTCCCCCCACCGGCCCTATACATTCAGACCGGGGTGACACACCACTACAGCATGCCGGGTTTCCCCATTCGGACATCCTGGCCTCAACGCTCGGTTATCAGCTCCACCAGGCTTATCGCAGATTCCCACGTCCTTCATCGGCTCCTGCTGCCAAGGCATCCACCATGCGCCCTAAAACACTTAAACACACAAACGACACCCAACAACACAAAAAATCACTACAGATGCTCGCGTCCACTATGCAGTTCCCAAACAACAACCCCCACCCCCACCACACAGCAGGAGCAAGAGCCACAATCCAGAAGCACTCACGGCCTCAGGACCCAACAGTGCACCACACACCACACCAAAAACACACCACCCAAACCTTCCAACCCCTACCCACCCACACAAGGACAGGAAACAGAGCGTACTAAGCCAAGACGATGCGCCAAGCATGATGGTCCTGATACGCAGGACATTTGTTGATATTCCACCCATGAGCAAACCCAGAGCAATACATCCGATCACTCACTGGGCGGACTCGACTCGAGTCCAGCTCCTTAGAAAGGAGGTGATCCAGCCGCACCTTCCGGTACGGCTACCTTGTTACGACTTAGTCCCAATCGCCAGTCCCACCTTCGACCACTCCCCCCGGAAAACCGGTTGGGCCGTGGGCTTCGGGTGTTACCAACTTTCGTGACTTGACGGGCGGTGTGTACAAGGCCCGGGAACGTATTCACCGCAGCATTGCTGATCTGCGATTACTAGCGACTCCAACTTCACGGAGTCGAGTTGCAGACTCCGATCCGAACTGAGACCGGCTTTTAGGGATTAGCTCCACCTCACAGCATCGCAACCCACTGTACCGGCCATTGTAGCATGCGTGAAGCCCAAGACATAAGGGGCATGATGATTTGACGTCATCCCCACCTTCCTCCGAGTTGACCCCGGCAGTCTCCCATGAGTCCCCGGCATAACCCGCTGGCAACATAGGACAAGGGTTGCGCTCGTTGCGGGACTTAACCCAACATCTCACGACACGAGCTGACGACAACCATGCACCACCTGTCAACCAGCCCCGAAGGGAAACCACATCTCTGCGGCGATCCAGTTGATGTCAAGCCTTGGTAAGGTTCTTCGCGTTGCATCGAATTAATCCGCATGCTCCGCCGCTTGTGCGGGCCCCCGTCAATTCCTTTGAGTTTTAGCCTTGCGGCCGTACTCCCCAGGCGGGGCACTTAATGCGTTAGCTACGGCGCGGAAAACGTGGAATGCTCCCCACACCTAGTGCCCAACGTTTACGGCATGGACTACCAGGGTATCTAATCCTGTTCGCTCCCCATGCTTTCGCTCCTCAGCGTCAGTAACAGCCCAGAGACCTGCCTTCGCCATCGGTGTTCCTCCTGATATCTGCGCATTTCACCGCTACACCAGGAATTCCAGTCTCCCCTACTGCACTCTAGCCTGCCCGTACCCACTGCACACCCGGAGTTAAGCCCCGGGCTTTCACAGCAGACGCGGCAAACCGCCTACGAGCTCTTTACGCCCAATAATTCCGGATAACGCTCGCGCCCTACGTATTACCGCGGCTGCTGGCACGTAGTTAGCCGGCGCTTCTTCTGCAGGTACCGTCACTTACGCTTCTTCCCTGCTGAAAGCGGTTTACAACCCGAAGGCCGTCATCCCGCACGCGGCGTCGCTGCATCAGGCTTGCGCCCATTGTGCAATATTCCCCACTGCTGCCTCCCGTAGGAGTCTGGGCCGTGTCTCAGTCCCAGTGTGGCCGGTCACCCTCTCAGGCCGGCTACCCGTCAAAGCCACGGTAGGCCACTACCCCACCGTCAAGCTGATAGGCCGCGAGCCCATCCAAGACCGCAAAAGCTTTCCACCACCCCCCATGCGAGGAATGGTCCTATCCGGTATTAGACCCAGTTTCCCAGGCTTATCCCAGAGTCAAGGGCAGGTTACTCACGTGATACTCACCCGTTCGCCACTAATCCACCCGTGCAAGCACAGGCTTCATCGTTCGACTTGCATGTGTTAAGCACGCCGCCAGCGTTCATCCTGAGCCAGGATCAAACTCTCCATCAGAAAACTGAAAAAAGAGAAAACCCTGCAACAACCACCACATCCCACCCTGCCGGAAAAACAAGGCCTCACAGGACATAACAGCTGCCACAAGATCAACAATCCAGGCTAAACACGACACACACCACGGGGGTGGCATGCGCCGCAATAACCAATCGAATAATTCATTGGTATCAACAAACTTGGCACACTATTGAGTTCTCAAACAGCGAGTACATCCGGCACCATCAGAAGAAAACCTTCTGAATCGCTCCGAAGCAACTT
>NZ_ATXP01000014.1 GCF_000421745.1 Nesterenkonia alba DSM 19423 | reverse complement strand
GGTCCGGAGCTGATCAGCCAGGCCCTCGCCGACTGGGCCGGGCAGAAGGTCGGACTGCACTACATCCCGCCGGGGGCACCATGGCGTAACGGCTATGTGGAGTCCTTCAACAGCAGGATCCGGGATGAGTGCTTGAACATCAACAGCTTCTACTCCCTGCTCCACGCGAGGGTCGTGATCAGCGACTGGAAGTATGACTACAATCACCACCGGCGGCACTCCTCACTGGGCTACCAACCCCCAGCGGCCTACGCCGCAGCCTGCCGCCACACAAGAGAAGATCAACCCCCGCAGCTCACATAAGAACTGGACCTAACACCGGGGGCATTCCAACTGGCCAGCGCATTATGTGTGATTCGTCTGCGTTCGGTGTCTCGGCTCTGGCCTCCGGACAGAGCGCCACCATCACGCTTTACGCCCGTCTTTCCCCGGACTATGACGGCAACGGCCTCGACCTCGAGCAGCTCGTTACCCCCGGTTCGGACTACATTGACGACGACGCGTCTACACATTCCAACGGTTTCGTAGACGGTGAAGAGCACGAAGGTGCTCTCCTGCTCAACGAGCGTGAGTCTGACCTTGAAATCCACAAGCAGCTGGATACGGTTACCAACTCCTCCGGTCAGCCGATCGGTGAAGATTATGGTGCTACCCCGGGTCAGATGCTGGACTACACCGTTACCGTCGTCAACAACGGACTCTCCAGCGTGCTGCCATCTGACATCTACACGGTGACAGACGTTCTGCCGCCCAACGTGAGCCTGGTGTGGGCCTCCGGTGACTACGAGACCGAGACCATCACCAATGAGGATGACGAGGAGCAGACCGTCATCACGTGGGAGGTGACTGGTCCTCTCGCACCTAACCTCCCCACGAACTTCTACTACCGCACACAGTTGGACACTGATGCCGTCGATGGAGACCTCGTGCGTAACGAGGTGGAAGTCGAGCACGAGCACGATCCCAATGACGATAACAACGAGGACTATGTCCAAATTGAGGTCGGCACTGCAACCGCCGATGTCGGGATCAGCAAGCAAGTCCAGCTCACGGATGAGCAAGAGTCTGATGGAGTACGTCCAGGCGAGACTTTCGACTACCTCTTCGAGGTCAATAACCGCGGCCCCTCCACGGCCCAGAACGTAGAGATCACTGATCCGCTTCCGCCTGGTCTTGAGATCGTCGAGATTGAGGGTCGCTACTGTCGCGAGTCCGAAGAGAACCAAGGAGAGGTGCACTGTGACATCGGGGCTATGGACCCTGGAATCAGGAACTTCCTGGTCACTGTGCGTCTATCCCCTGACGCATCCGCGGATGAGTATCCCAACGCACAAGACATTCCGAACACGGCAACGGTCAGTTGGGACAACCCGCCGGCCGATGACGACGGCAGCGACGAGGACTCCTCCAGCTTCGCTCTCGGAGACGCTCAATCTGACCTGAGCCTCAGCAAGTCCACCTTCATTGACGGCAACCGGGTCAACACCACTGACGGTCTGGTTAAACCCGGCGAGCACGCCGACTTCGACCTCACTGTTACTAACAACGGCCCATCTACCGCGACCGGTGTCCAGGTCGTCGACATCTTGCCTCAAGATATGACGTTCAACAACGAGGCATATCTCGAAGGCCAGCTTCTCGATGATGACGCCTGTGAGATTGAGAGCGTCACCGTCAACGGCGAGACCCGGGAACAAGTCACCTGCGAAATCGGTGATATTGCCGAGGGAGACAGTGTGACGTTGCGCATCAGCGCCACCTTGGACTCCGGATTCGAGCCTGAAGGCGACGGCGAAGGCGGCGACTACCTCGTTAATGAAGCCTCGGTCGACATGGACTACGAGGACCCGAACCCGGACAACAACACCGACACCTCCAACATGCCGCTGGGTGAGCCTGCCGCGTGGCTGGGTATCACCAAGCAGCGTCAGAACACCGAGCAGATTCAGCCGGGCCAGACGTTCTGGTACGACATCGAGGTCACCAACTATGGGCCTTCCGATGCTCGCGACCTGGTGATTGAGGAGCAGCTCCCCAGTGCCCTCGCCAAAGTCCCAGGAACTGCCACTGTTGACGGCGATGCCCCAGGTGAGCGACCGGGATGGGACGGCTGTGTAGGCGAAGAGGGCGATGCTCCCGGGGCCTACGGTGCTCGTCTGCTCTGCCCCGTGGGGGATCTGCCGGCGGGGGAGGCCATGACCTTCTCCATTGAGGTTCGCCTGGACCAGAATTACACCGGTTCCGGTACCGACATCATCAACGCGGCTGCCGTCACCTCCACGACTTCCGGTTACGAAGAAGCCCCGGACGACGCCCCCGGAGGTATTGGCCAGCGCGTAGAAACTACCCCTGTTCCTTCTGACCAGCTCGGTCTCGGTGAGTCCCAGCTGACTCTCGGCAAGGATGCAGCTGAGTCCACTGGCATCGCGGGTGAGTACAAGACCTTTACCCTCGAAATCACCAACAACGCGCCGGCAGAAGACAGCGAGGACGAGTTCGCCATCGCCCGCAACGTGGTCCTCACCGACACATTGCCGGAAGGTATGACATATCGGAACCATGGCGGTGCAGAATGTTCTGTTTCCACGAACGATGACGGCCGGCAGGTGGTCACTTGTGAGGTCGGGGACCTTCAGGTGGGGCAGTCTGCCCAAGTCCGGATCGCTGCCAACGTCGACCCGAGTGTCCCCGCCGGCACGACGCTGACCAACGAGGCAGAAATCACCCACGACGGTGACATCGCGGCCGACTCCGTCATGGAGGACACCTTCGGCGTCACTATCAGCACCCGTGCTGACGTCTCCTTCAACACCATTACACCGCAGAGCTTGAACGTCGGCGGTGACAGCAACTACCACGTGCAGCTGCGCAACACCGGCCCGTCCGACGCTCAGAACGTGACGGTCGAATACACCATCCCGGCTGACGACGAGCACATGCGGTTCGTCGATGACGACCGCTTCCTGCGCGAGGGGTGCAGTGTGTCCAATGAAGGTCGCACCATCACCTGTGAGATCGGTACCCTTCCGGCGGGCGAGTCTATTTCCTTCCCGATCCGGGTGAGCCTCACACCGGATACCCCCGAGGACTACACCCCGGAATTGTCTGGCAGGGGAACATCGGACACGCCGATGGCGTCAGGCGAAACTGATGATGACGGAAACCCTGCCTTTGGGACGACTATCCAGAACGAGGGAATTCCTGTCTCGGTCCTCACAGACATCGAGGTGTCAAAGTCCGCGGACCAGGATGAGCAAGTCCGTGCCGGCGACACCTTTGACTACAGCATCACTGTCTCCAACTTGGGGCCGGCCGATGCTCAGAATGTCATCACTAGCGATGACCTGCCGGGTGGGCTTCGCCTGGAGGGCATCGTCGATCAGGACGGCAACTCTGTGGACGTCTACACCGATCTCGGTGAGGATGAGGAAGAAGAGATCAGCCTGCCCAGCGCGTACGGTGAGACCGTCGAGTGGTCGGCAGGGACTGTTCCGGCCAACAGTGAGCGCACCTATACCCTCACCGTGCGGGTGGACCCTGCCAAGTTGGATGACGGTTCCACTGTTCGAAACCTGGTCAACGTAGAGACGGAGACTACCGAGTCTCGCTACATCAATAACAATGCCTCCGCGGCCCTGCCCGGCGGAAGTCTGCTCACGCCGCAGGCGGAGCTGACCCTGGACAAGCGGCTCTCCAACGGGCCTGCTGGTGACAGCACTGGTCCTGTCACCCCGGGCACTACCTTCTGGTACGAGCTCGAGGTAGAGAATGACGGACCCTCCGCGGCGATGAACCCGCGAGTGATCGACACGCTGCCCTCCGCGGTGCAGTTCGTGGGCATACACGACGATCCTGATATCGCGCCTGTGGCCCAAGGCTGGCGCGGCCAGGCCAACGGCAACACGGTGGTCTTCACCTACGACGGCGCCTACGGGCCGGATCAATCCGACACCCTGTTCGTGCAAGTCCGCCTGGACCCCGCCTACACCGGTGACGGCTCCGACCTCACCAACGTCGCCACGGTCACCTCAGACACCCAGAACCCCGACGGCACTACCGAGTCCACCTCCGGCGAAGCAGTGGGCCTGCCGGGAGGGCCTGGGACCCCCGAGGCTGAGGTGGTGCTCTCGAAGTCTCTGCAGCCGCTCCCCGGTGAGGAGTACGTGGTCCCCGGCGGCCTGGCCCAGGTGTTCTTCAGCGTCGAGAACCGCGGCCCCTCCACCGCCACCGGCATCGTCATCACCGATGAGCTGCCCGATACGCTCGCTTACCACTCCGGTGCGGGCTGCTCCGGCACCGCCGAAACCTTCGGCGGCACGGTCACCTGTGATGACCTCGGCAGCATCGCCCCCGGCGGGCGCGCTGAAGCCTACTTCCAGGTCCGGATCAGCCCCGACTGGGACCCGGAGAACGACCCCGCCATCGAGAACACCGCCAGCGCCACTATCTTCACCGGCACTGACCACGAGGAGGACGTGGACTCCACCGACCCCTACCCGGATGAAGATGACCCGCAACCGCGTTCCCCCGCTACCTTCGGTGAAGGGGTACTCGGCAACGCCACCGCCGACCTGGAGATCGACAAGTCGGTGGACATGGACTCCCTCAGCGACGGTGAAGTGATCCCCGGCGAGCAGTTCGACTTCGAACTCACCGTCACCAACCACGGGCCCTCCACCGCGCGGAACGTCTCCATCACCGACACGCTCCCCGCGGAGCTGACGTGGGTCTCCGGCGGCAGCCACTCCAACGGCGAGGTCACCTTCGACCTCGGCACCATGGCCCTGAACGCCACCGAGACCGTCACCGTCACCGTGGAGCTGGACCCCAACTACGACGGGGACGGCAGCGACGTGGAGAACTCCGCCACCGTGGAGACCACCGCCACCGACCCCGTTGAAGACAATGACACCGCCAGCTCCACGATCCCCGCCGGGCAGCCGTGGGCCGATATCTCCATCACCAAGACCGCACTCGGCGACGCCGTGGCACCCGGTGAAGAGTTCACCTACGAGGTCGAGGTCACCAACAACGGCCCCTCCACCGCCCACAGTGTGAGCATCGTTGACACTCTGCCCAATGAGCTCGGGTTCGTCTCCTCCGAAGAATGCGACGGCAGCGACCAGCGCTTCGGCGGCGAAGTGATCTGCCCTGTGGTGGAGTCTCTCTCACCCAACGGGACCATCACCCACGAGATCACCGTGGTCCTGGACCCCGACTACGCCGGCTCCGGTACCGAGATCCAAAACCGCGTGGACGTCGAAGCCCGCACCTCAGACTTCGTCACCTCCAACAACCACGCCATCGAAGGTCTGCCGGCTGGTGGTGAGGCAGCCGCAGCCAGCGCTGACCTCAGCATCGACAAGACCATGGAACCCGTCAACGATGACGACCAGGTGGTCCCCGGCGGCAATGTGCTGGTCACCCTGGTGGTCACCAATGACGGCCCCTCCACCGCCACCGGTGTGCGCATCACCGATGAGCTGCCCGCCAACCTGGCGTTCGTCTCCAGCGAGGACGGCAGCTACAGCACCGTGGACAACCAGGTCAGCTTCGTCCCCGATGGGCCCCTGGCCTCCGGGGAGAGCATCACTAAGACGTTCATCGCCCAACTGAACTCCGACTTCACCGGCGACGGCAGCGACGTCGTCAACGAAGCGGAGGTCACCGCGTGGACCGCAGACCCGGACACCTCCAACAACACCGACGACGACGACCTCTCCGGTCAAGTTGGTGACGCCCAGGCGGACCTGGCCATCACCAAGTCCACCAGCTCCACTGAGGTCACCCCCGGCACATCGGTGGACTTCGACCTCACCGTCACCAACCACGGCCCCTCCACCGCGCGGGACGTGACAGTCACCGACGAGCTGCCCGATGAGCTCACCGTGACGGACACCTACGTCTACGACAACGCAGGGGAGTGCACCGAGGAGAACGGCGACGTCGTCTGCGATCTGGATGATATGGCCAACGGAGCCGAAGTCCGGATCACCGTGACAGCCACCCTGGACGCCGGGTACGCCGGCGACGGACGCGATGTCATCAACGTCGCCACAGTGGACGCGGACACTGATGACCCCAACGACACCAACGACGTCGCCGAAGCCTACGTGCCCGCCGGTGACGCCCAGGCCGACCTCGCCATCGACAAGAACGTGCTCGGTGACGATGAGCCTGTCGCCCCGGGTGAGACCTTCGAGTACGAGCTGACCATCGAGAACAACGGGCCTTCCACCGCACACCAGGTGGTCGTCCGCGACCAGCTGCCCGCCGTGCTCGCCCTAGTGGATGTGATCGAAGCCGATGGCTACACCCACTCCGGTGGTAGCGCCTACGGTGAAGAACACGTCTTCCAGCGGGATGAGCCCATGGCCTCCGGTGGCGAGGACACCATTGTGCTCGAAGTCCGCCTGGACCCCAGCTACACCGGTGGCGGCAGCGACATCCAGAACACGGCCACGGTCACCGCGCAGACCTTCGACCCCAACCCGACCAATAACCAGGCCGGGGCACCCCTCAGCGGCGGGGAAGCCGGTCTGCCCGAGGCGGAACTCGAGCTGGTGAAAGAGTTCCTCGGTGATGGGGAGATCGCTCCCGGTGAGACGGTCGACGTCGCCCTCACTGTCACCAACAACGGCCCCTCCACCGCACGGAATGTGGAAGTCACCGATGATCTGCCGAATGAACTGCGCTTCGCCGGATCCTTGGAAGGCTGTGAATCCACCACGGAAGGCCGCGGGTACGGAGAAACCGTGACCTGCCCGACCATCCCCACTCTCGCGGTGGATGAGTCCCGGACCAAGACAATCACCGTCCAACTGAACCCGAACTACACCGGTGACGGTGCGGACATCCTCAATGAGGCCTCCGCCGACTCCGATGCCACAGACCAACCGGCCACGGCCGAAGCTGACCTGGACGGTCGGATCAGTGGCCCCGTTGCGGACCTGTGGCTGGATAAGTCCATTGACCTGGGGTCCATGCACGCCGACGACGTGACCGAGGACGGCAACCCGGTGCTGCTGCCCGGGCGCGGCCTGACCTACGTCATCACCGTGACCAATGACGGCCCCTCCGATGCTGGCAATGAGATCGTGGTGCAGGACCGCTTGCCTGAGGCGCTTGAGATCCACAGCCAGCCAGGATTACCGACTAACTGTGAGGTCACCACTGACGCTGACGGTGAACTCATCGAGTGTGAGATTTCCGACCTCGCCGCCGGTGCCTCTACGACCATTGAGATCCCGGTGCTCCTGCCCGCTAACTTCGCCGGTTTCGAACGAGGCGATCTGGACCTCGAAGACCTCGATGAGGACTTCGTGGAGGCACTCGAAGAACTGGTGAACACCGCGACGATCACTGAAGACTCCGCGTTGAACAACGGCGACCCGGACCTGACGAATAATGACGACGCCGTCGGGGTCCCCGTGGGTGCTCCCCTGGCCGATCTGGAGATCGAGAAGGCGCCGCTCAACGCTTCCGAAGAGGACGGCGAGTGGGTCTTCAGCAGCACTGACCTCCAGCCGATCGCTCCCGGTGAGATGTTCGGCTATGAGATCACCGTGACCAACCACGGCCCCTCCGAGGCTGACGGAATCGTCATCGAAGATGAGCTGCCCGACCACCTGCAGTTCATCGCAGCCGCGCCCAACAACCCGGTGGACCTCGCCGGGGACGAAGCCGACTACGGAGGCTACGGCGAGCCGGTCACTTTCGATGAGTACGACGACCTCGCTTCTGGCGACTCCGTGACGGTCCGCATTGTGGTCCAGCTGCACCCGAGCTACTCCGGCAGTGCCGACGGTGTGGTCAATATCGCCACTGTCGATGCAGCCACCGCCGACTTCAGCACCCTGAACAACCGCGCCACCGCCGGTCTGCCCACTGACGCCGTCGCACAGCCGCACTCCACTGTCGGCTTCGGCACCCCCGAAGTCACCGCAGCCGATGACAACGGCAACGCCATCAGTGGCGACGTCACACCGGGCAACCGCGCCAACGTGACCATCCCTGTGGTCAACGACGGGCCCTCCACAGCCCGCAACGTCACCGTCACCTTCCCCATCCCACCGGGCATGAGCTACGACGTTCCCGATGGCTGGGAGTACCCCGAGGGTGTGACCTGCTCCGAGGTGGACGGCACTGTGGTCTGCGTCATCGCAGAGCTCAGCCCGGAGGAGGATCTGGACCTCACCATCCCGCTGCGGGTCAACCCCGATTACCTCCCCGATGAGGACACTCCCGGGCTGGTCTCCACCCCGAGTGTGAGCGGCCCCACCGTCACCCAGCGGACCGACGACGACGGTAACCCGGAGGCACCCCAAGTCTCCTTCAACGACCTCGTCGGCCCCCCACACAGCGAGCTGAGCGTGGACTCCTCGGTGACCACCCCGGATGGCCAGCCGGCAGCACCCGGCCAGCAGATCCATCACACAGTCACCGTGCACAACGATGGCCCCTCCACCGCACGGAACGTGGAAGTCACCTTCCCGTGGAGCCCGGAGCTGGAGAAACTGTCCTCCACCGGCGAGTGCACCATCGACGATGAAGCAGGCACCATCACCTGCATCATCGATGAGATCCCGCCCGGTCAGTCGGCGACGATCACCATCGTCAGCCAGATCGACCCCAGCTATGAGGGCGACGGTACCGACCTCTACACCGGCCCGGTGACCGCCACCGCCTACGACCAGGACGGCAACCCCACCTCCGACCCGGCCACGGACGACATTAACTTGGTTGAGGTCGACGGCGCCCTGGTCGGCTCCGGTTCCGCGGACCTGGCCATCACCAAGGCTCCCATCGGCACCGAGCCCGTCACCCCGGGCACCACCTTCAGCTACGAGCTGGTGGTCACCAATGACGGCCCCTCCACCGCACGGGAGATCACCGTCACCGACGAGCTGCCCAGCCAGCTCCGCCTGGAGCACGTGCAGAAGACCGTCCGGGAGACGGCAGACGCAGACTCTGATGTGCTCTTCGAAGAGGAGTGCGCCGACGGCGGCGACTACGGTGTCACCATCGAATGCGACATCCCTCAGATGGAGCCCGGCCATGTGGCCACCATCGAGGTCGAGGTCTACCTGGACCCTGCCTACACCGGGGACGGCACCGACATCGTCAATCTCGGCAGGGTCACCGCCGAAACCTACGACCCGATGCTTTCCAACAACTCCACCACCGCGGGCGTACCCTCCGGGATGACCGGCCGGCCTGCCGCCGACCTGGGCATCACTAAGACGCACGACTACGGTGAGGAGATCATCCCCGGTGAGACCTTCGATGCGACGATCTCCGTGACCAACTATGGGCCTTCGGTGGCACCGGATGTGGTGGTCACCGATGAGCTCCCCAATGAGCTCCAGGTCATCGAGGTCACCCCAGAAACCGGGGAGTGCAGCACCGGCCGCTCCACTCTGGAGTGCGAACTCGGCACCCTGGGTCTTAATGAAACGGTCACCATCGACGTCGTACTGCAGCTGGACCCCAGCTACACCGGCGACGGCGACGGTGTTTCCAATGTGGCCCGGGTCGAAGGCGCGGTCTATGACCCAGAGGGATCCAACGACGCCGACGAAGCCTTCCTCGGCCACCGTGACGAGGACGCCGACGACGGCGAGGACAACTGGGTCTCCCACGTCGCCGACCCGCAGGCCGACCTCGAGATCGACAAGACCACCGACGCCACCGACGTCGCGCCGGGGGACGAGTTCGACTTCGAGATCACGGTGACCAACCACGGGCCCTCCACCGCCCGCAACATCGTGGTCACTGACCTGCTGCCTGAAGAGCTCGTGGTCAACGAGGACGTCACCTTCGCCGACCACCCGCATTGTGAGCCGCTGCTGACCACAGAGGCCTCCCCGGTGCAGATCGCCTGCACCATGGCGGATATGCTGCCCGGCGACTCCGAGTCAGTCACCCTGACCGTCCAACTCGCCGAGGACTACCAAGGTGGGGCCACGCAGTTGGTCAACACCGCCGTCGTCGAGTCAGACACCTACGACCCCGACGAGGACAACAACGAGGACACCGCGACCGTCCCGCTGGGCGAGATCGAGGACCCGATCGTTGAGGTCCCACCGGAGGCTGTGCCCGGGGAGACCATCACCGTCGAAGGTGAGGGTTATGTGCCCGGCAGCACCGTCATCGTCGAAATCCGCGACCCGGAGACCGGAGATGTCATCATCCGGGTGGAAGTCGACGTCGACGACGACGGCCGCTTCACCGTGGACATTCAGCTGCCCCCGGGTCTGGAACCTGGCGACTACGTGGTGGTCATCATCGGCGACGTTCCCGACGTCGAAGAACCCGATGAGCAGGAAGAGCCCATCACGGTGCTTCCGCCGCAGATCACCGTGCCGGATGTCGCCCAGCCGGGTGATGAGATCATCGTCGAAGGGGAGAACCTGCCCCCCGGCGAAGAGGTCATCATCATCATCCGCGACCCGGAAACCGGTGAACCGATCGTCGAAGTCCCGGTCATCGTGGATGAAGACGGCACCATCGAGGTGCCCATCCAACTGCCCGATGACCTCGAACCCGGTGACTACGACGTCGTCATCGTCGACCCCGACACTGACGATGTCTACACCGAGGACACCATCACGATCATCGACCCGCAGATCGACGTCCCCGACGGCCCGATCCAGCCCGGGGAAGAGATCATCATCGGCGGTGACGGCCTCGAACCGGACACCGACTACATCATCATCATCCGTGACCCCGACACGGGGGAGCCCATCCTTGAGGTGCCTGTCCGCACCGACGAGGACGGCCGGTTCGAAGTCGAGATCACCATCCCGCCGGGCACCGACCCGGGCGACTATGTGGTCCAGATCATCGACCCCAGCACCGGGGAAGTCATGGACGAGGACACCATCACCGTGGTGGTCCCACCCGTGGACGATGATGACGAGCGTGATGAGGATGAGCGCGAGCCCACCGACCGGCCCGATGAGGACCGGGAAGACGACCCGAGCCGCGACGACGACCTTGCCGTCACCGGCGCGACTGTGGGTACCCTTGCACTCATCGCACTCGGACTGCTCGCCCTCGGCGCTGCCGTCTACCTGGTCAACCGTCGGAGGAACTCCTGATGAAACTCACCCCCGGAGTGCGCCTGCTGGCGCTGATGCTCGCCCTGCTGCTGGTCCTGGGGGCTGGCTGGGGACTCTTCGCCACCGCGGTCGCTGCCGAGACGGAAGACGACGACGCCGACAACGGTGCCGAAGAAGACGAACCCGAGGCCGATGAGCCGGAGGTTGATGAGGCCGAAGACGACGGCGGTCTCTCCGCCGAGGATGTCGACGTCACCATCATCAACGAGCCCGACACCGAGGGCACCCTCTCCGCCGGCGACGAGGTGACCTACAGCATCGAGGTCACCGTCGAAGGTGCAGACCTCCCCGACGCGTTCGTGGTCCATGCCCTGCCCGCCGGCTTCCAGCACGTCTCCGCCGAACCCGAAGGGGAGCTCTCCGGAAACGAGATCATCTGGACCCAACCCTTCGAAGACGGGGACACCCACACCTTCACCCACACCGTGGAAGCCGGCACCGGTGAAGAGGTCGAAGGCGGTCAGCTCGTGGAGGTCGAACACCCCGATGCGCCCGAGGCGCCCTCCGACACCGAGGTGCAGTTCACCTCCAGTGTCTGCGTGGGCCCAGCCCAGGGGCAGCAGCTGCTCGGCTGCCAGGAAGCCTGGCAGACCGTGGACCGTGAAGCCGATGAAGGCACCGGAGTCCTGCCCTGGATCATCGGCGGGGCCGTGGTGCTGTTGCTGGTGCTGGCTGCTGCGATCTACTACTTCCTCGTCCTGCGGCCGAAGTCCCAGGCCCAGGCTGAGCAGCCGGAGGACGAACCGGCCGAGGTCTGAGCCGCCTGCGTACACTAGACAGGCTATGGCTCATCTTCTCGGCGCCGAAGGGCTCTCCATCACCTTCGGTACCCGCACCGTGCTCGACCAGGTGACCCTCGGGCTGGACGAAGGCGACCGGATCGGTGTGGTGGGACGCAACGGTGACGGCAAATCCACGCTCATGCGGTTGCTGGCCCGCCGGGCCGAACCCGACGCCGGGCGGATCACCTGGCGTGGCGGGGTCACCGTCGTGTTCTTAGACCAGGCCGATGTCCTCGACCACAAGGCCAGCCTGCGCACCGCGGTCATCGGCCAGATGGCCGAACACGAATGGGCCGCCGACCCGGTCAAACGCGATGTCGCCGAAGGCCTGCTCACCGGGCTCGACTGGGACCAGCCCGTGGGGGCGCTCTCTGGTGGTCAACGCCGCCGTGCCGCCCTGGCCCGGCTGCTCATGGGCGAACACGACGTCATCATGCTCGATGAGCCCACCAACCATCTGGACGTCGAAGGGGTCGCCTGGCTCGCCGAGCACCTGAAAACCCGGTGGAAACCCACCGAAGGTGCCTTCCTCGTGGTCACCCACGACCGCTGGTTCCTCGACGAGGTCTGCACCCGCACCTGGGAAGTCCACGACGCCACCGTGGATGCCTTCGACGGCGGCTACGCCGCCTACACCCTGGCCCGTGCCGAACGCGACCGCGCTGCGGCCGTGGAAGAACAGAAACGCCAGAACCTGGTGAAGAAAGAACTGGCCTGGCTGCGCCGCGGAGCCCCCGCCCGCACCACCAAAGCCAAATTCCGGGTCGACGCCGCTAACGCGCTCATCGACGACGTCCCTGCACACCGCGATGAAGTCCACCTGAAGAAGATGGCCACCGCACGGTTGGGCAAAGACGTCATCGACATCGAGAACCTCACCTACACGGTTCCCGGGCCCGAGGGGCAACCCATGGCACTGTTCAAGGATGTGACGTTCCGCTTGGGACCGGGGGAGCGGGTCGGCGTCGTCGGCGTCAATGGAGCAGGCAAATCCACCCTGCTGCGGCTCATCGACGGGCGCATCAGCCCTGAAGCCGGCAGGGTCCGCCGCGGTAAAACCGTCCGTTCAGCGGTGCTGACCCAGGAAGTCGAAGAACTCCGGTCCCGGGAACACATGCGGGTGCTGGAGTTCATGACCGAGGAGAAGAACGTCTTCGACGTCGGGGGGAAGGAACTCTCCGGGGCCCAGTTGCTGGAAACCCTCGGGTTCAACCGCTCCCGGCAATGGACCCCCATCCGGGACCTCTCCGGAGGGGAACGACGTCGGCTCCAGCTGCTCAAACTCCTCACCGGGGAACCCAATCTGCTCTGCCTCGACGAGCCAACCAACGACCTGGACACCGACACCCTCGCCGCCATGGAAGATCTGCTCGACTCCTGGCCCGGCACCCTGGTGGTGGTCTCCCATGACCGGTACCTGCTGGAACGCATCACCGACCATCAGGTCGCCCTGCTCGGTGACGGCGCCATCCGTGCCCTCCCCGGGGGAGTGGAACAGTACCTGCGCATCCGGGCCGGAAAGGAACCGGCACCGGCGGTCGATGGCCGCACCTACCGGGGGCAGTCCACTCCCGCGACCAGCCCAGCCTCCGCAGGGGAGTCGGCACCCACCGGTGCGTTCTCAGAGGCCCAACGGCACCAAGCGCGCAAAGTCCTCAAACGCACCGAACGGCAGATGGAGAAGCTCACAGCCCGGCAGGAAGAGCTCCACGCCGCGATGGCCGAGGCCTCCCAGACGATGGACTTCGATACCCTCACCGGCTTGCAGAACGAGCTTCAGGCCGTAGAGACCGAACTGGCTGAAACCGAGGAAGCGTGGCTGGAAGCCAGCGAGATCGCAGAGTCATGACCCTGACTGAGAACACCGGTGTGCATAGACTGAGCTGCGATGGGTGACATCTTCGCAGGCCGTTACGAACTGGTCGACCCCCTCGGTGAGGGCGGTGCCGGTGTGGTCTGGCGTGTCTGGGACCACAAACACCGCCGCTACAGTGCGGCCAAAGTCCTCCGGCAGGTCGACGCCTCATCCTTGCTGCGGTTCATGCGGGAACAATCCATGCGCCTGGACCACCCCCATGTGCTCGCCCCCACAGGCTGGGCCGGTGAAGACGACAAAGTCCTGTTCACCATGCCGATCGTGCGCGGGGGATCCGTGGCCACCCTGGTGGGAGACTTTGGGCCACTGCCGCCACGGCTGGCGGCAGTGCTGTTGGACCAGCTGCTCATCGCTTTAGAAGCCATCCACACCCAAGGGATTGTTCACCGCGATGTCAAACCCGCCAATCTCCTGCTGGATGCCACCGGACGGGGACACCCGCACCTGTGGTTGGGGGACTTCGGCATCGCAGCCGGCGACGACGCCCCGCGCCTGACCCAGGGCCCCTTCGCCATGGGCACCCCGGGTTATGTGGCTCCAGAGTGCTTGCATCACGGCTGGCAACCCGATGTGCGGGCCGACCTCTACTCCGCAGGTCGGTGTGCGGTGGAGATGCTCTTGGGTACCACCCCGGAGGCTGAAGACACCGCCCGGCAAGCGTTGGCCTTCGCCGAGCTGCCGCAGCCGTTGCCTGAAGATTTCGTGGCCATGGTGGCCCGGCTGGAACACCCGGCCATCACTGAGCGGTACCAGAGTGCCACCCAGGCCCGGGATGCACTGCGCCGCACCGGGTTGCTGGAACCCGCCCCCACTGAGCACATCTTGGGGGAGATTGAAGTCTTCGACCAGATCCCGCCGCTGCCCGAAGGGTGGGGTGAGCACGGGCCAGAAGGTGATACCCCCGCGCCGCAGGGACCTTACCCGGCCACCGGGGCAGGTGTACCCGTGGAGCCCGAGCCCGCCCCGGTGGAGACCACGACTGGCCAGCCCGAGGCTGACCGGGCCGGGTCCCGGGATACTCCGGCACCAACGCGACGGGTCGAGCCGGCCGAACACCACCGGGTGGAGAGCACCCAACCGGCGCAGACACAGGGGCAGCCACCCCGTGGAATCCACCACGGTTCCCCGCAGCAGGTACAGGCTGGAACCCAAGCCAGCGCACGGCACCCTGGGCGGGGAGCACCCTCCGGGCAGGTACCCGTGCCGCAGTTGGGCTTGCGGGATGCCAACACAGTTCCCGGACCCACCTACCGGCCGCCTGAGACCCCTGAGCAGCAGGGCAACCTGACACAGCACCAGGGTGGACCGGATCAACAGTTCTCCCCGCCGCAGGGTCCCTACGCGGGCTCACCGGCAGGCTCCCCTGACACCGGGCCGAACCGGGCCGGCCCAGCCGCCCGTGCAGGGTACGCCCCGGGGCAGCACAACCACTCCGGGTACCCCCACGCCCCCTACGGCGGGTCAGACTCCGGCCAGTTGCCCGCTAGCGGGGGCCGCTCCGGAATAGGCCTGGCCATCGCCCTGCTCGGCACCGGGCTCGGGCTCGTGGTGCTGACCATCATCCTGTGGATGATCTTCGCCTGAGCATCAGTAGTGCATCGGCTGGCTGCGTGACGAACGCAGCGTCCGCACCAGGAACACCGCCCCGGCAGCCATCAACAACAGCCCCACAGCGCCAATACCCAGCAGCACACCCCGAGCCGGAGTGAAGAACCCGGTGCGCTCTTCATCGGCGGAGCCTGCGTCCTCGCCGCCGAAGGGCCAGAACCCTGAGCCCTCATCCGCCCCAGCAGTCAGGGCAGCATTGGGGTCAAGCTCCGCATCCTCCGGGTACGCCGGCGGGTCGGGCGCCTCATAGGCGATAGTGTCCACCGTGAGGCGATACGGAATGGAAACATCGGTGCCGTCGTCGTGCTCATCAGCGACCAGCACCACGTAATAGTCCCCGGCAATGCTGATCGGCCGACCACCGCGCTCATACCGGTTATTCCACGCCACGGGCACCGTCCCGGTGCGCAGCTCCGAGGCCGAACGCCCCGTCAAGGAGGTGAAGTTACCGGTGATGTACCCACCCAGGGGACTGAACGCCGCCAGGGAGACACTGTCCATGCCCCCCAACTGTTCGCTGAGCGTATCCCCGGGCTCGGGGAAGAACGCCTCGGCCTGCAGTCGCTCCCCCCAGTCCACCGGGACCCGGAAGATCTGCACCTCACCGGGCCGGACCGCGGCCTCATAGGTGCTTCCCGGTTCCAGCTGTGGCGCCTCCGCGAAGGTCCCACCCGGCTCCACCGCTTCCGCACCGGAGATGTCCCGGCCCATCTCACTCCACTCGACATCGCCGTGGTCGACCTCGAGCTCGTAGTCATCAGCGTTGCCCGGGTGCGGCTCCTCATAGATGGAGATCTGGAACGGATCGCCGACCAGCTCGGCCTCCTCAGCCCCGGAGACCGTGAGCACCAGCTCCCCGGCCTCCCCGCAGGGGTCATAGGGCTCATCCTCAGGATCAGCTTCCGGGTCGGGGAACGCCGCCAGGTGAAGCGAGGTCAACCGGTCCCGGGTGTCCCCAGAGGCCGACATCGAATTCGACGAACAGGTATCCGACTCCCAGGTGCTCAGCTGAGCCTCCAGCCAGGAGTACGCCTCCGGGGCGGTATCCCGGTGGGTGGCAATGCTGACATGCATGGCGGAATGGTCCATGCCGCGGGGGATGCGGTAATACAACGTGCCCTCGGAGAGCTCATCCACATAGGCCATACCGGGTTCCAGCTCCACGGCGTCCCCGGCATTGTGACCACCGGAGACCGGCTCCCCGGTGAGGGTGAAGCCGCTCTGGTGGGATTCATCCTGCTCATCGTCCTCATCTGCCCAGGCGGAGGCCGGAGCCATGCTCAGCACAACCGCTGAGACCAGGGCCGCAGCACCCCACCGGCACGGGCGCACCGTCGAAGAGTGAGGCTGCCGAGGCCACGCCCGCCTGTTCATCGATGTCGTCCGGGTCCGTGGTGTCTGAGCCGCGCTCCTCGGGCTCGCGGTCTTCAGGGGTGTTGTCCTCGCCGGCGTCGTCGCGCGCATCGTCCTGGCGCTCATCGGTGTCCTCGTCCTCATCCTGGGCGTGCTCATCGGTGTTCTCCTCATTGTCCACCAGAATGCCCGGGGATTTCCCAGCCTGCGACACCGGATACTCCGGTGCGCGCAGAGTGGTCTCCTCGAAGGTCTCCCGAGTGGCTTCCCGCCAGGATGACCGCCACGGTGTTCACTTGTGCAAATATAATGGGTGGCGATTGCAAAGTCAATAGGGGTCTGTGTGTCTCTTGAGGGGTGATTAAGGCTGTTAAACTTCACTCAAGCAAACGGCGAGTGAAGGGAGAGTGCGATGTCCGAGGTGGCCGAACGCAACCGCAAAGCCCAGGAAGCGGCCTATGGTGAACCGCTCAGTGAGATCTTCGGTCGCCTGCGTGAAGCATTCGGGCTCAATCAGGCCGGCTTAGCCCAGGTGCTCGGACTCTCCGCACCGATGCTCTCCCAGCTGAACTCTGCTCAGCGAGTCAAGATCGGAAACCCCGCGGTGCTCGGGCGCCTGCAGCAGCTCCAGGAACTCGCCGAAGCCCACCAGGCCGGTCAGGTGCCCGCCGACCAGATCGCCTCACGGCTGGACACGATCCGCTCCTCCACCGGAGCGATGACCCGTACCACCCGTGCACACCAGGTTGCCGACGACGCCACCGTCGTCGCCGGGTTCCGTAACCTGCTGCGGGCGGTGGCCTCCGGGGCGGAACTGCGCTCCGCCGCCGAGCTGCTGGCCGAAGACCATCCCCGACTAGCCGAAGTGCTCAGGGTCTACGGCACTGGTCCCACCGAACCCGCCATCGAGCACTACACCAGACATAAAGACCTGTTCTAAACCGGGTGGATCTGAACTCAGCGGAAGCCATACGGTACCCTGGTGAGGCTGAATTAGTCCGCCATGGTGTAAGGGCAGCACAGCGGTTTTTGGTACCGCTAGTCTAGGTTCGAATCCTAGTGGCGGAGCTGACACCAGCCCGGACTGCGAGTCAACCGTCCGAACGGTAAGGTGCCTGTGTGACTACCGCAACTGAACCAGCTGCTGTCATCGTGCTCGCAGCCGGTGCCGGGACCCGTATGCGCTCCCGGACTCCTAAGATCCTCCACACCCTGGGTGGGATCTCCATGATCGGGCACGCGCTGAACACTGCACGCAGTATCAACCCCCACCACCTCGTCGCCGTGGTCCGGCACCAGCGCGATATCGTCGCCGCGCACATCCTGGACCACGACCCCGAGGTGCTCATCGCCGACCAGGACGAGATCCCCGGCACCGGACGCGCCGCCGAATGCGGACTCACGACCCTGGCCGAGGCCGGAACCCCCGCCACATCCGGCACTGTGGTGGTCACCTATGGCGATGTCCCCCTACTCACCGGGGATCTGCTGGCTCAACTGGTCACCGAACACGAACACCAGGGCAACGCTGTCACCGTCCTCAGTGCGGTGGTAGAGGATCCCACCGGTTACGGGCGTATTCTGCGCAGCCCCGACGGGTCCGAAGTCACCGGCATCGTGGAGCACAAAGACGCCGATGAAGCCCAGCGCAGCATCCGGGAGATCAACTCCGGTATCTATGCTTTCGACGCCGGGGTGCTCGCCTCCGCACTGCAAGAGGTCTCCACAGAGAACGCCCAAGGCGAGAAATACCTCACCGATGTGCTGCAGATCGCCCGGGCTGATGGTGGGCGGGTCGCCGCCGTCATCACCGAAGACCACTGGCAGGTCGAAGGCGCCAATGACCGCGTTCAGCTGGCCGCCCTCGGCAAAGAACTCAACCGCCGCACGGTCGAAAACGCCATGCGCGCAGGCACTACTGTCATTGACCCGGACACCACGTGGATCGATGCCACTGTCACCCTGGCTGAAGACACCACAGTGTTGCCCGGCACCCAACTGCACGGTGCCACCCAGATCGGCCGAGGCGCCGTCGTCGGCCCCGACACCACCCTCACCGACGTCATCATCGGAGAAGACGCCACCGTCACCCGCACCCACGGTCGGGGAGCACAGATCGCTGAAGGGGCCACAGTGGGTCCCTACAGCTACCTACGGCCCGGGACTGTACTGGGTGCCGGTGGGAAGATCGGCGCCTTCTACGAAACGAAGAACGTCACCATCGGGGCCGGCTCGAAGCTCTCCCACCTCGGCTACGCCGGAGACGCCGACATCGGGGAGAACACCAATATCGGCTGCGGCAACATCACCGCCAACTATGACGGCCAAGCCAAGCACCGCACCGTCATCGGCGACCACGTGCGCACCAGTTCCAACACCGTGTTCGTCGCCCCCGTGGAGGTCGCCGACGGTGCTTACACCGGAGCCGGGGCAATCATCCGCAAAGATGTTCCGCCCGGGGCGCTGGCCATCACCGTGGCACCCCAGCGCAACATGGAAGGATGGGTGAAGCGCAAGCGGCCCGGGACTGGCTCAGCGGAAGCCGCTGAGCAGGCAACACAGGCCCAGACGGATCAGTCGGCAGGGGAGTAGGAGCACCAACACCGTGGACGAAATCAGGCAGAGCACCGAGAAGACAATGGTCGTGGCCTCCGGGCGGGCGCACCCGCAACTGGCCCAGGAGATTGTCGACGAGCTGGGCACTGAGCTGCTGCCCATGAGCGCCTACGACTTCGCCAACGGGGAGATCTACGTTCGCTCCGCCGAGTCGGTGCGCGGCAAGGACGTCTTCCTGCTGCAGTCCCACCCGGCCCCGCTGAACAACTGGCTGATGGAACAGTTGTTGATGATCGACTCGATGAAACGCGCCTCTGCCAAGCGGATCACCGTGGTCAGCCCCTTCTACCCCTACTCCCGCCAAGACAAGAAGGGTCGCGGGCGTGAACCGATCTCCGCCCGATTGGTCGCCGATCTGTACAAGGCCGCCGGGGCTGACCGGATTATGAGCGTTGATCTGCACACCGACCAGATCCAGGGCTTCTTCGACGGTCCGGTGGACCACCTCTTCGGCATCCCTCTGCTGGCCGACTACATCCGCGACCAGGTTGCCGGAGAAGAAGTCACCGTGGTCTCTCCGGACACTGGTCGCGTGCGGGTGGCCGAACGGTGGGCCGACCGGCTCGGTGGGGTGCCGCTGGCCTTTGTGCACAAGACCCGCGACCTCACCCAGCCGAATAAGGCCGAATCCAAGCAGGTCGTTGGTGAGATCGAGGGCAAGACCTGCGTGCTCATTGACGACATGATCGACACCGGCGGCACCATCGCCGGGGCGGTGAGCATCCTGAAAGATGCCGGAGCCAAGTCGGTCATCATCGCTGCCACCCACGCGATCCTCTCCCCGCCGGCCACCGAGAAGCTCTCCAACTGCGGGGCCCGGGAAGTAGTGGTGACGAACACCCTGCCCATTCCGCCGGAGAAACGCTTCGAACAGCTCACGGTGCTCTCCATTGCCCCCATCCTGGCCCGGGCCATCAAGGAAGTCTTCACAGACGGGTCCGTGACGACCCTCTTCGACGGCAGTGCCTGAAACCCTGTAGACTTCTCACTTGTGCCCAGGCGAGGGAGTCACCACTGGTGGTTCCGTGATCGACGAGGCGAGATACAGTACGACGACGCTACGACGTCGTCGGCTCACCTTGCGTCAGCGTCTGGGGGACTATCCCGACTGACGAAGGACACGATCCCATGGCAGATAAACTGCTCATCCGCGCCGAAGTGCGCACCGAATTCGGTAAAGGTGCCGCCCGCCGGGCACGCCGCGCCGATAAGATCCCCGCGGTCATCTACGGCCACGGTGACGACCCGCGTCACGTGCTGCTGCCCGGCCACGAAACCGCCTTGGCCGTGCGTAACCCCAACGCGCTCATCACCCTGGACATCGAAGGGGACGAGCAAATGGTGGTGCCCAAAGACATCCAGCGGGATGTGATCCGCGGATTCGTCGACCACCTCGACCTGCTCGCCGTGCGCAAGGGTGAGAAGATCGTCGTCGACGTGCCCGTCGAGGTCATCGGTGAGCCCGCCAACGGTTACGAGTACTTCCTGGAGCAGCCCACTGTGCCCGTCGAGGCCGATGCGACCGCTCTGCCGGAGTCCATCACCGTGGACATCACCGACCGCGACGAGAACGCCCTGCCCGAGCACCTCAGCCTCCCGGCAGGCTCCGAGCTGGCCCTGGCCGACCTCGAATCTCCGATCGTCTCCATCTACGAGCCGCAGGAGCAGGACCTCGAAGAGGACACCGATGACGCCGCCGAAGGCGCCGAAGAGGGTGCCGCCGAAGACTCCGAGGAGTCCGGCGAGGAGGCTGCCGAGGAGGAGTGATCCTCCCCGTCAGGTGCAGCCGGTCCCTGGGTCGGTCCGCACTTCGGTAGCCTGGAGTCCATGGCTTCAGAAACCTGGCTGATAGCGGGTCTCGGTAACCCCGGGACCCGCTATCGTCATACCCGGCACAATATTGGCCACATGGTCCTCGACGAACTGCTGGAGAGGATCAATGCCCGCTACACCCGCACGAAAGTCGGGGCCAAAGCTGTGGCGGCCCAACTGGGACCCGCCGGTCCGAAACTGGTCTTCGCCATCTCCGAGGGCTACATGAACCGCTCCGGCAAACCCATCCGGGCACTGATGGATTACTTCTCCGTGCCCACTGAACGGCTCGTCGTCGTCCACGACGAAGTCGACCTGGACTTCGGTCGCATCAAACTCAAACGCGGCGGATCCGAAGGAGGCCACAACGGCCTGAAATCCATCACCCAGCACCTCGGTGGTGAGCGCGAATACCTCCGCGTACGTGTGGGAGTGGGCCGCCCCAACGGGCCGATGAACACCGCCGACTACGTCTTGCAGAACTTCTCCGCAGCCGAGCAGAAGGAGCTGCCTGCGATCATCAGCCGCTCAGCCGACGCGGTGGAATTGATCCTCACCGAAGGGCTCACCGCCGCGCAGAACAAGATCCACTAACCCGTGACCACTCCAGCGATCAGGCTGGCTTGTTGAGCCAGGCGGTGACCTCCTTGGCCTGTAGCTCCACGAACTTCCGGATATACGGTTCTGCCGCGGATTTCACCTTCTTACCGATCAACGGGATCTTCACCTCAACGTCTCCGCGGACAGTGGCTTTGGTCTCGGCCTCTCCGCGGGCGTGCAGCGTCTGAGAGGCCAGCGCCTTGATGGGGGCTCCGGAGACCTCCACCACGGTGTCTGAACGACGGGAGCCATCGGCATCCGGTGCTGACCACGTATCGGTGATGGAGACGGTGACCGTACCCTTGAGGACCTTCTGGGCGATCTCCGGCAGTTTGTCCGCCGGCATGGACTGTTTCGAGTAGATCTTCACCTCAGTCGGCACCGACCCGGAGACATCGAAACCCAGCAGAGTCGCACCCACCTTGGCTGCCAGGTGCTCGTGGAACTGCCGGTCCGTGTAGGCGGCAACAATATCTTCGGCGGCGTGCGGGATGATCTTCTCGGCTTCAATGCCCACCATGAACTCCTTGGCGTCGGTTGCTCGGTGTGACCATCGTAGCCCGGCTGTCCCCACCAGGCGGTGATGGGCAGTGGTGTCAATCACCCTCAGTGGGGGATGTCAACTTTCGTCTAATGCCAGGTAAGCTATGCACGGTGACGCTCATGAGTATCCTTGCCCTGATCTGTGGTTTCGTGCTCCTCATTCTCGGTGGAGAGGCTTTGGTGCGCGGTGCTGCCCACCTGGGCAAGACCATCGGGCTGTCGTCACTGGTCATCGGGCTGACCGTGGTGTCCTTCGCGACCTCCTCACCGGAGCTAGCCGTCAGCCTCGGCGCAGCAACGAGCGGCTCGCCCGGTATCGCCGTGGGCAATGTGGTCGGTTCCAATATCGCCAATATTCTCTTCGTCCTCGGGCTCACCGCCGTCTTCGGCGCACTGTTCGTCCGGCTACGGCTCATTAAGGCCGACATCCCGGTGATGATCGCCTTCTCCGTGCTCGCCCTGCTGCTGGCGCTCGATGGGGGTCTCTCCTTCCTCGACGGGGCGATCCTCTTCGGACTGCTGCTGATCTACCTGGTGGTGACCCTGGTGTGGGCCCGGAAGGTCTACTCCCGGGGCGAGGAGCCCGACCTGAAAGTCGATGAGGTGCTCTCCGATGGGGCCGCTGGCCGGATCACCGCGAGCCTGCGCCGCACCACCCTCCGGTCGACCACAGTGGACCTGGTGTTGGTGGGCGGGGGCGTGGCCCTGCTGGTCCTAGGCGCCCAGGTGCTGGTTACCTCCGCGACGAGCATCGCCGCCTCCCTGGGGGTCAGCGACCTCATCATCGGGCTGACCATCGTGGCCATCGGCACCTCCTTACCCGAGTTGGCCACCAGCGTGATCGCCGCAGTCCGCGGACAGCGCGACCTAGCGGTGGGCAACCTCGTGGGTTCGAACATCTTCAACCTCGGAGCGGTGCTCGGACTCACCGCGATGGTGTCCCCGCGGGCCGTCATCGTGGAACCAGCAGCAGTGAACTTCGACATCCCGGTGATGATCGCAGCGGCCCTGGTGCTCGTTCCGCTGGCGTTCACCGCCCAGGCGATTGTGCAGTGGGAAGGCCTGCTGCTATTCGGAATGTACGTCGCCTACGTGGTCTACTTAGTGCTCTCTGCCGCTGACCACGCCGCGCTGCGACCCTTCAGTGCTGCCATGTTGTGGTTCGTGCTGCCGATTACCGCCCTGTGGTTGCTCTCCCTGGCGGCATACGAGCTGGGGCAGCGGCACGGCAGCGGGGAGGAGCCCGACACCGGCGAGGACGACTATGGCGAATACGCACCTCTTCCCACCGCACCAGAAGCACCCCCAAGACCCTGAGTGTCCCCGGTTGCGCCTCCGCCCTCGAGGGCAGAGGCGTGGTCGAGGATTTGATGAGCACATACGCTAAACCCCCGGTCGGAGAGTCTCCATCCGGGGGTTTAGCGTTATTCAAGGATCTTGAGCAGGGTCTTTCAACCAGGTCTTTCAACCGGGGTCTTTCAGTGCGAAAGAGCCCGAAGAACCGGATCAGAAGGCAGGGATGACCTCACCGTCAGGCCAGGTCTCCTCGATGTAGTCGCGAACCTCATCGGAGGTCAGCAGGTCCTGCAGAGTGAGGACGGCCTCATTGTCCTCATCCTCTGAACGCACTGCCAAGAAGTTGGCGTAAGGGTTGTCCTCACCGGATTCCAGCAGCAGCCCGTCCGCAGTGGGGGAGAGCCCGGCCTCTAAAGCGTTGTTGCCGTTGATGACCGCGGCGTCAACGTCGTCCAGAGTACGGGTCAGTGCCGAGGCGTCGGCTTCGATGAACTCGAAGTCGTTGGGGTTCTCAGCGATGTCGTTGATCGTGGCTGACTCCTCATCAGCCTCAGCGTCGAGCTCGATGAGCCCCGCCTCGGCCAGCAGCACCAGACCGCGGGCCTGGTTGGAGGGGTCATTATTCAGGGCGATCGTGGCGCCTTCGGGAAGGTCGCTGACGTCGTCGTGCTCATTGGAGTACAGCGCGAAGGGCTCAATGTGCACACCCTCGAAGTGGACGATGTCGTAGCCGTTTTCCTCCACCTCATTGTTGAACCAGGGCTCGTGCTGGAAATAGTTGGCATCCAGGTCACCGTCATTGAGGGCCTGGTTGGGGATGAGGTAGTCCTCGAACTCCTCGATCTGTAAGGAGATGCCGGCGTCCTCGGCCAGTTCCTCGTTGATGAAGGCGAGGATGTCGGCGTGCGGCACCGGCGAGGCGCCGACCACCAGTTCGACGACCTCGTCGCTGTCAGCATCGGCGTCGGCGTCATCGGCGTCGTCACCGTTGTCGCCATTGCCGCAGGCGGACAGCACCAAGGCAGCGGCCGCTGCGGCAGCGATGGACAGGGAACGGTAGGTGTGGGTCATGAAGGGGTTCCTCTCGAAGGTAGGTGAATGGGAAAGACCTGCTGGACCGGCACCGGAATGAACCGGCGACGGCCAGCAGCTGAGGATTCACGGTGGTCCAGCCGCCGGGCGATGAAATTGCCCGTGTACTGCACCACTGTGACGATCAGGACCAGCAACAGAACGCAGATGAGCATCACATCGCCCTGATACCGGTGGTAGCCGTAGTTGATGGCCAATTGGCCCAGCCCCCCGCCGCCGACGGCCCCGGCCATGGCGGTGTAGCTGATGAGGGTGACCAGGGTGATGGTGAACCCGCCGACGATGCCGGGCAGCCCCTCCCGGACCAGCACATTGACGGTGACGTGCAGATCCGAGGCCCCCATCATCCGCACGGCCTCAACCTTGCCCCAGGCCACATCGCGCAGCGAGTTTTCGACCAGCCGGGCGAAGAAGGGAATGGCCCCTACCGTCAGAGGCACGACGGCGGCTTCCCACCCGATCGCGGTACCCACCACCAGTCGGGTGAAGGGGATGATCCACAGCATCAGCACGATGAACGGCACCGCCCGGCCGAAGTCCACCACCAGAGACAGCGCCCGGTAAAGCGCCGGCACGGGGGTGAGACCCTTGGGGCCTAAGTTGTGCAACAGAATCCCCAGCGGCAGACCGAAAAGTGCGGTGAAGAACCCGGTGGCCGCGGTCATATAGAGGGTTTCTAAGATGGCATCGGGCAGCTGGTTCTCCACCACGGGGTTGTTCAGCCAGGTGTCACCGGCCACAAGCGTTGCGGTCACGAGGTCACCTCCGCGGGGTCTTCTGCGTGCTGGGCCGCCTCTTCAGCGGCGATGTCTTCTGCGGTGAGCAGTTCAGCCTGAACCCCTGCGCTGGTCAGTGTCTCCACCGTGCGCTGGGCGGAGTACGGATCTTGAGGTTTCAGGTGCAGCCGACCGACCTGGTGATCCTGAATGGTCTCAATGGATCCGGCGGCCACCTCGGCTGGCAGCCCCTGGGACTGCAGCAGGTTCACCAGTTCCCCAATATGGGTGACCTCCCCGCCGGGGGTCAGCAGCACGTCGATGAGTTGCTCCCCGGGGGCCAAGTGCGTGGTCGGAGGGAGCGAGATCAGCTCCCGGGACAGCGAGGAACTCGAATCGGAGATGACCTCCAACAGGTTCCCGGAACGGGCCACCCGGCCATCCTCCAGCAGAGAGACGGCGTCACAGATTTCCCGGACCACCGACATCTCGTGGGTGATGATGATGACGGTGATCCCCAGCTTCTCGCGCAGCTGGCGGATCAGCCCCAGGATCTGCCGGGTGGTGGCGGCATCCAATGCCGAGGTCGGCTCATCACACAACAACACCTGCGGTTCAGCCGCCAGGGCGCGGGCAATACCCACCCGCTGCTTCTGTCCACCGGAGAGCTGGGCCGGGTGGTTATCCGCCCGATCGGTCAGTCCCACTAACTGAAGTAGTTCGGCTACTCGCTCCCGCCGCCGCTGCCGCGGCACCCCGGAGATCTCCAAGGGATGAGCGATATTCTGCGCAGCAGTCCGGGAGTCCAGCAGATTGACATGCTGGAACACCATGCCGATGCTGCGCCGAGCTTTTTTCAGCTGGGACCCAGTGGCGGCGCCGATGTCGGTGCCGTGGATCCGTACTGTGCCGGAGGTCGCCTTGTCCAGCCCGGTCAGGCAGCGGATCAGGGTGGACTTGCCGGCCCCGGAGCGGCCCACGATGCCGTGAATCTCACCTGCGGGGATACGCAGGCTGACATGATCCAGTGCCGTGACGCCGCCAGGGTAGACCTTGCTGACATCAGTAAGTTCGATCAAAAGCCTCTCCAGTGAGAGCAAACGAGTAGGGGTGACGCCCCTGAATGCCACAATATGTTCAGGGAAGTCTTCATATTAGCCTACTGGCGACGTCGTCGGCGTCACCTGCTCCATCTTTCGTCACACAGACTGCGCGCTCCCTAGATCCGGTGAGGCCAGAAGCCTCCGCCAGTACCCGGTAATGTATGGGAGGCTTCTTTTCTCCCGGTGACCGCTGAATGGTGAGGTGTTGTGCGTGTCTCTGCAGGGTCTGCGTCAGGCGCTGGCTGACAGCTCCTCCTACGCGCGAGTGGCTGCCGCCGCCAGGCATCCCGCCGACCAACGTACCGGGGAGCTGCAGATCGCCGCGGCCGCCGGGTTGCGTCCGGCACTGCTGGGAGACATCGCCGCCGGAGTGCGCAGCCGACACCAGGACGCCGTCATCCTGGCCATTACCGCCACTGACCGGGAAGCCGCCGAGCTTGAAGCCTCCCTGGGGGCCTTCGCGCCGGAAACGTCTGTGGCGCACTTTCCCTCCTGGGAGACACTGCCGCATGAGCGGCTCTCTCCGCGTTCGGATACGGTCGGGCGTCGGCTCGGGGTGCTGCGGCAGCTGGCCCACCCGCAGCAGGCCGGACGGCTCGATGTGGTCGTTGCCCCCATCCGCGCGGTGATCCAGCCGATCGTTGCCGGGCTCGGGGACTTGGAGCCGGTCACTTTGCGGACCGGGGAGTTCTACGCCTTCGACGACGTCGTCGCTCGCCTGGGTGCTGCGGCCTATACCCGGGTGGATATGGTCACCCGGCGCGGTGAGTTCGCCGTGCGCGGCGGCATCCTGGATGTCTTCCCCCCGAACGAGACACACCCGGTGCGTGTGGAGTTCTTCGGTGACGAAGTCGAGCAGATGCGCTGGTTCTCCGTGGCAGACCAACGCTCCTTGGAATCGGAGAACCCACCGGAGGTCATGGATGCGGTGCCCTGCCGGGAGCTGCTCATCACCGAGGCGGTCGCCACCCGGGCCAAAGAGCTCATGGCCACGATGCCCCATGCGGTGGACATGCTGGAGAGAATCAGTCAGTACCAGGCCGTAGAAGGCATGGAATCACTGACTCCGGTGCTGGCCGAGAAGATGGTGCCTCTGGTCTCCGAACTGCCGGAGGGCTCTTTGGCGGTAGTCATCGAACCGGAGAAGGTCCGCACCCGCGCCCATGACCTGGCTGCCACGAACGAGGAATTCCTTGCCGCAGCGTGGCAGGCAGCCTCCGACGGCGGCTCCGCACCGCTGCAGATCAGTGAAGAAGAACACCAGAGCCTGTCTGCGGGGGCCTTCGCCACGCTCTCCGAGACCCGGGAGCACTCCCTGCAGCACGGTGCCGGATGGTGGTCAATCACCTCGTTGGGACTGGACCCCGAAACAGCAGCCTCCGGGGGTGCTACCGACCTCACGGCAGCCGACTCAGAGCTCAGCGGGGGCTCGGCAGCTGTGGAGCTGACCCAGGATGCCGATATTGTCTCCATTGATTCGCGGGAGCCTATCGGCTACCGGGGGTCGGTGGAACACGTCATGGAGTTCCTCGCGCAGCGCGCTGCTGACCAGTGGCGTGTGGTGGTCACCACCGCCGGAACCGGTTCGGCCACTCGGGTCGCGGAGCTGCTCGCCGAGCACGAGGTCCCGCACCAGAAGACCGAGTCGTTGACGCAGCCTCCGGCTACTGGGCAGGTGACCGTCACCACCGCGGAGGTGGCCCAGGGCTTCGCTGTGGATGCCCTCCAACTGGCCCTGCTGACGGAGACGGAGATGTTGGGCCGGTCCATCCGCCGGGAGGCCACCCGCTCCAGCGGAGTCAAGGCCCGCAAACGGAAAAACGCCGTTGACCCGCTGGCTCTGACCAAGGGCGACTATGTGGTCCACGAACAGCACGGGATTGGTCGGTTCGTCGAGCTCATCCAACGCCCGGTCGGCTCCCCACAGGCGATCAAGGCCGGAACCGCGGGGACGCGGGAATACATGGTTCTCGAATACGCGCCCCGCAAACGCGGAGCCCCAGCGGACCGGCTCATGGTGCCCACTGACCAGCTCGACCAGGTCAGCCAGTACGTCGGCGGGGACGAACCGAGCCTGTCCAAAATGGGCGGTAGCGACTGGGCGGCCACCAAACGCAAGGCCCGGCGGGCCGTCAAGGAGATCGCCGCCGAACTTATCCGGCTCTACGCGGCTCGGATGGCCACCCGGGGGCACGCCTTCGGGCCTGATACTCCCTGGCAGAAGGAACTCGAAGACGCCTTCCCCTACGTGGAGACCCCCGACCAGCTCACGGCCATGGAAGAGGTCAAACGGGACATGGAGGCCGAGGCGCCCATGGACCGGCTCATCTCCGGCGACGTCGGCTTCGGCAAAACTGAGATCGCCATCCGTGCGGCCTTCAAAGCCGTCCAGGACGGCAAACAGGTCGCAGTGCTGGTACCCACCACGCTCTTGGTCTCCCAGCACTATGAGACGTTCACCGAACGCTACGCCGGTTTCCCCGTGCGGGTGAAGGCACTCTCCCGGTTCCAAACCTCTGTCGAAGCCCGGGATGTCCTCACCGGATTGAAAGACGGAAGTGTCGACGTCGTCATCGGAACCCATCGGTTGCTCGGCAAAGAAGTCCAGTTCCGCGACCTGGGACTGGTGATTATCGATGAGGAGCAGCGCTTCGGCGTCGAGCACAAAGAACAGCTGAAGAAGCTGCGCACCAACGTTGATGTGCTGGCCATGACCGCCACGCCCATTCCCCGCACCCTGGAGATGTCCTTGGCCGGGATTCGGGAAACCTCGGAGCTGAACACCCCACCGGAGGAACGCCACCCGGTGCTGACCTATGTGGGCCCCTACACCGATAAGCAGGTCTCCGCGGCGATTCGCCGGGAGATGATGCGCGAAGGTCAGGTGTTCTACGTCCACAACCGGGTGGCCTCCATCGAGTCAGTCGCCGCCCGGGTGCGCGAACTGGTGCCCGAGGCCCGAGTGGAGGTCGCCCACGGGCAGATGAGCGAGACCCAACTGGAACGGATCGTCCAGGACTTCTGGGAGAGACGGTTTGACGTGCTGGTCTCCACCACGATCATCGAAACCGGGCTGGATATCTCCAATGCGAATACGCTCATCGTCGACCGTGCCAGCGCATTCGGGCTTTCCCAGCTCCACCAACTGCGTGGGCGGGTCGGCCGCTCCCGTGAGCGGGCCTATGCCTACTTCCTCTACCCGGCAGAGAAGCCACTAGGGGAGGACGCCCTTGAACGGCTCAAAGCCGTTGCCGCGCACAACGAGCTGGGTGCTGGGTTCCAACTGGCCAAAAAGGATCTGCAACTACGCGGGGCCGGGAATCTCCTCGGTGGGGAACAGTCCGGGCACATCGAAGGGGTCGGATTTGACCTCTACCTGCGCATGGTGGGTGAAGCTGTGGCCGACTACCGGGGGGAGGATGACGCCCAGCCGGCGGAGGTGAAGATCGAACTGCCGATCAACGCCCACCTGCCCGAGGAATACATCCCCTCCGAGCCGCTACGGTTGGAGGGCTACCGGCGACTCGCTGCGGCGGATACTGATGAGCGCGTCGCTGAAGTCGTCGCAGAGTGGGAGGACCGGTATGGAGAACTGCCGGAGGCGGCCGGCAACCTCGTGGCGGTGGCCCGGTTCCGCAACCGGGTCCGGGCGGTGGGCATCACCGACGTCGGAGTCCAAGGCAAGTTCATCCGGTTCGCCCCGGTGGAGGAGTTACCTGAGTCCCGCCAGCTGCGCATGGAGCGAATGTACCGCGGTGCCCAGCACAAACAGTCGTTGAAACAGGTGCTCATCCCCAAACCGACCACCCGGGCCATCGGAGGGACTGAGCTCAGCGATGCCGAGCTGCTGGCGTGGCTCGATGAGGTCTACACCGCACTTTTCGCCCCGACTCCGGCGACCACATAACGGTGGCCGATCGTCGGCTGAGAACGGGCGTCTGAGCCGTTAGCGGGATGACTGGCCCGCAGGGCGGGATACCGGAGGCAGCTCTAGCCTGGTGCCGCCGCGGTCCGCGGTGCTGATCGGGGTGGTTTGGGTTCTCTGGGCAGTCCGGTGAGATACGGAGAGAGCACTGTCCGGTTGACCAGTAACCCCAGCGGCCAACACACCGCTAGTGCCACGGCGACCCGTAGCAGGGGCACGTCGATGACATCCCAGATGACAAACAGCACATAGGGGTGGAAGAAGACCACCAGTGTGCCGGTGCGGACCAGCTCAGACACTGCGACCCCCGCCCGAGGCAGCCGGCTTAAGCCCCACTGCGCCCAGGTAGAGAAGATCAATGTCAGACCGATGCAGATGGTCACTGCCACCGCGGGGGAGAGCAGGAAGTCCCCGAACCCGGACCACTTCATATTCATCGTCCGCACTCCCGCAGCGACACTGCCGATGCCCAACACCACGAGTGCCACGCCAAGCACACCGGCCCAGACGGACTGTGCGGCCGCGGTGAGACGAGGATGCGCAATCAGCCGACGGGTCCAGTAGCCGGCGAGCATATAGGCCATACAGGCGGGGGCTAAGCCGATGGCCAAGGGGGTGAAAGACATCCCCGACTCGGGAACCTTCGCCAGGGCCAGGCCCCCGACGGCGCAGAGGACTTGTGCCCACCATGGCAGTCTCACGACCAACCGGAGCAGCAGGGCTGCGGTGAAGAGCACTGAGATGAACCAGAACGCCAGAAACGGCATATCGGTCAACCCGCCGCCGTAGAGCGCTCCGATGACCGTCCACCACGTGTCCTCGAAGGGCCGTGGAGTGTAGTGATGGATGATGACCAGCCCGCACAGCAACACCAACCACGTCAGGTAAGGGATCCCCAGAGTCCGCCAGCGGACATGGAACTCCGCGGCGAGATCACGTGTGGTGGAGAAGAAAAACCCGGCCAGGAAGAAAAACAGCGGCATCCGCCAGATCTGAAGGTACTCCTCGCCGGGCATAAACGGCCACGCGTGACCGAGCACCACGGCCACCACAGAGATGACGCGGAGTAGATCTATCCCGGCATTGCGCCGAGTGCGCTGCCGGTGTGAGGTGCTCAGCGGTGCTGCGCCTCAGGTTTCCGTTCGCGCACCGGAGCCTTGGACTCCGCGGCCCGGGAGGCCTCTGCATCGAGAGGTTCCCCGTGCTCACCGTGCAGCGGCTGTTGCTCCAGGGTGTCCGAACGGCCGATGATCTCCTTGGCCACGAAGAACGCCGCAGTGTAGAGCCCCAGGAAGAGCAGGCCCGGCAACCACACTTCGTCTAAGTCCCAGGAGACCAGGGCCACAGCGGAACCGATCATCAGCGCCATGACCACGATAAAGGCCACAAAATTGCCGAAAAACTGGCCCTGCCCGGAGTAGGCCTTCACCTGCCCGTTGCTGATCATCTCAGATCCCCTTGCTGCTCAAAGTGTCGAAGTCCGCCACCTGGCTAGTAGCCGTTGGTGTCGGAGCCGTTCTGTGCTGCTCCCACAATATCAAGCGAGGCCGAGGCCCCGATGCGTGTGGCACCGGCGGTGAGCATCCGCACTGCGTCCTGGTACGTGCGGATACCCCCGGAGGCTTTGATCCCCAGCCGTCCGCCGACCATTCGATGCATCAGAGCGATATCCTCGACCTGCGCGCCGCCACCGGCGAACCCGGTGGAGGTCTTCACAAAATCGGCTCCACCCTCTTCGGCTGCCCGGCACACCAGTTCTTTCGCGGATTCGCTCAACAGTGCGGTTTCTAAGATCACCTTCAGCCGCGCCCCGCTGCGATGTACCACCGAGGCCACTGCGGCGATCTGTCCGAGGACCTCAGCTTCCTTGCCGGCGTTGGCATCGGCGATGTCCACGACCATGTCGATCTCCTCAGCCCCATGGTCCACGGCCTCAGCAGCCTCGGTGACCTTCGACGCCGTCGTCGTCGCTCCCAAGGGAAAACCCACCACAGTGCAGACGGCAACTTTGCTGCCCGCCAGCAGAGAGGCTGTCAACGGCACCCACTTGGGATTGATACACACTGCGGCGAATTGGTGCTCTAGCGCCTCGGCGGCGATGCGCCGCACCGTCTGCTCATCGGTGTCGGGTGTCAGTGCGGTGTGGTCGATGACCGCGGCCAACTGCACCGGGGAAGGGGAGGCGGGGCTCATCGGATTCACGCTCCCAGGGTTTCAGTCATGGCCGCACGCAGCTGTTCCAACCGGGTGGCCGCGGCGGCGCGTGCCTCGGTCAGGGCGTGTGCGCTGGCCGAAGTGGGCTCAGCGGTGGCCTCCACATAGCACTTGACCTTCGGCTCAGTGCCGGAGGGCCGGACGATGACCCGGTCCCCGGCGGCGGTGTAGTAGATGAGCACATCGGTGAGTTTGGCCTCATCGGGTTCAGCGCCGGGCAGTGGATCCCGGCTGAGGTCGAGCACCTCGGTGACCTCCTCACCGGCGATGTGCCTCGGCGGGTCGGCCCGCAAACCGGCGGTGACCTCACCCAGTTCAGAGAGGTCCTCCACCCTGACGGTGACCTGACCGGTGAGGAAGACCCCCGCCTCGGCGGCGATCTCATCAAGAGCCTGCAGCAAGGTGGTGCCCTTGGCTTTGAGGTCGGCGGCCAACTCGGCGAAGATGAGCGCGGCTGAAACCCCATCCTTATCGCGCACGTGGACCGGGTCGACGTCGAACCCGATGGCCTCCTCATAACCGAAGACCAGATTCGGCACCCGGGCCAACCACTTAAACCCGGTCAACGTGGCGGCGTGGCCCACGCCGCGGGCAGCACATAGCGCGCCCAACTGCCGGGAGGAGACCAGAGAATTCGCCAGCACCGGTGAGGTGTCCTCCCCGGAGGAGGTGGTTTGCCAGCCTGTCCGCAGCGGGCCGCGGTCCAGGACGTGTCGGCCCAGGAGCACGCCCATTTCATCGCCGCTGAGCTGCCGCCAGGATCCGGCCTCGGTGTCATAGACCGCAGCGGAGAGCCGATCAGCATCGGGGTCATTGGCCAGCACCAGATCAGCGCGGTGTTCTGCGGCCGCCCGCAGGGCCAGGTCTAGGGCCCCGGGTTCTTCCGGGTTGGGGAAATCGGCGGTGGGGAAGTCCGGGTCCGGCTGCTGCTGTTCGGCCACGGGGATCACATCGGTGAAGCCGCCTTCGCGCAGCAGGCTGACCACCATGTCCCCACCTACCCCGTGCATGGCGGTGTAGACGATCCGCAGGTCCCGGTGCGGATAGTTCTGCGGATCGAGGAGTTCTACCGCCTGGCGTACATACGTGCTGCGTTCGGGTTCGGCGAGGGTGCTCACACCGGCTGGACGGGGCACCTCAGGCTCTTCAGCCGCAGCGGGAGTGGGGGAGTCGGCGGCGAAATCAGCGGCGACGACGTCGTCGATTGTGGCAGCGATATCCCGGTCCACTGGGGGCACGATCTGCGCCCCGACGCCTAAGCCGTCACGTTCCAGAAAACGAGAGATCTCCCCGCCGAGGTAGACCTTGTACCCGTTGTCGCGAGGCGGATTGTGGCTGGCTGTGACCATCACCCCGATCTCCGCATCCAGGGTGAGTACCTGCCGCGCCAGCAGCGGTGTGGGACCGGGAGTATCGAATAGGCGCACATCCCACCCGGCGTCGGCGAAGATCCGGGCGGTCTCATGGGCGAACTCATCGGACTGATGGCGGGCGTCATACCCGATGACGATGCGGTGGGCAGCCGGTGCGGCGACGTCGTGGGGATTGTCATTGTGCACTCGGGCTTGTTGCAGGACCGCCTCGGCATACTTCAGCAGCCCGGCGGCGGTCTGCCGGACCACTAGGCGGTTCATCCGCATCGGGCCGGGTCCCAGCTCGGCGCGCAGCCCCGCGGTACCGAAGCTCAGTCGCCCGGCGAAGAGCCGCTCGAGGGAATCATAGGCGGTGTCCTCACCGGCTTCGGCTGAGGAGAGCAACTGCTCCAACTCGGTGCGGGTACGCGGGTCCGGGTCCAGTTCGATCCAGCGCCGCACAGTGGCGAGCAGGGTGTCCTGGGTCTTGTCTGTCACAGTTTTCTCTGTCACATCGACTCCTCGTTGGGTGGTTGCTCAGGGATGGCCAGCTGGTGGGGTGAAGTGCTGGTGGGCTCAGCCGTCCAGGGTGCGTGTGATGACCGCGCTGAGGAGCTCGGAAATCCGTGGGGCCGCTTCCCGGCCGGCTTCGAGGACTTCCTGGTGGCTCAGCGGCTCATGGGTGGTCCCGGCGGCGAGATTCGTCACCAGGGAGATGCCAAAGACCTCCATCCCGGCCGCCCGGGCTGCGATGGCCTCCAGGGCGGTGGACATGCCCACCAGATCTGCCCCGATGGTGCGCAGGTACCGGATTTCCGCAGGAGTCTCATAGTGCGGTCCGGGCAGTTGCGCGTACACCCCCTCAGCCAGGTGCGGTTCGATGAACGCAGCGATCCGGCGAATCCTGGGGGAGTAGAGATCCGTGAGATCCACGAAGTGTGCTCCCTGCAGCGGGGAAGCGGCCGTGAGGTTGATGTGATCGGCGAGCATCACCGGGGTGCCAGGGGCCCATTCCGGCCGCAATGACCCGCAACCGTTGGTCAGCACCATGATCTCAGCCCCGGCGGCGGCCGCGCTGCGCACCCCGTGGGCCACAGCCCCGACTCCGCGGCCTTCATAGAAGTGAGTGCGGGCTCCGATGACCAGGATGTGCTTCGGTTCGGCCCCCACACTGGGGTCGGTCCGCACCACCTGAAGTGTCCCGGAATGGCCGGGAACCCCGGAGGTTTCGAAGCCGGGGACATCTTCGGCGTCGAGTTCAGTGACCAGGGTGCCCAGCTGCCCGGCAGCCTCCCCCCATCCGGAGCCCAGCGTGCAGGCCAAGTGGATCCGGTCGATCTCCGCTGCGGCGAGGATCACCTTGGCGGCCTCCTCGGCCTGCTGATTGACCTCCGCGGTGGCATCTGAGGTGGGCAGCTGGCCGGGTCGGGGTTCGACGTGGCCGAACGCCGGGCGGACGGTCTCCGGTTCGAGGTCCTCGCTCATAGTCTCAACCTACCGTGTCTGCATTGACGCTGTTCCGGTTGACTGGCCGGTTTACTGAGGCCCGCCGCCGGCGTTATGCAGGCGCCGGGCCGCTTCAGAGAGGGAACCGGTGAGTGAGGGGTAGACGGTGAAGGTGGTGGCGACATCGTCGACATGCAACTTGTGCGTCACCGCCAGAGCCAGAGAATAAATGAGCTCCGAGGCCCGCGGAGCCACGATGACCGCCCCGATGACCGTACCGGAGCCGGAGCGGGCGAAGATCTTCACGAAACCCTCCCGGATGTTCATCATCTTCGCCCGGGGGTTGGTGGTCAGATCGAGTTTGATGACATCGGCCTGATAGGTCCCTGAGTCCACCTGATCCTGAGTCACCCCCACGGTAGCGATCTCCGGGGAAGTGAAGACATTGGAGGAGACCAGGTGCAGCTTCAGGGGTTTGACCGCCTCGCCCTGCATATGGGCCACGGCAATCCGGCCCTGCATCGCGGCCACCGAGGCCAAGGGCAACATTCCCGTGCAGTCCCCGGCGGCATAAATATTCGTGGCAGTAGTCCGGGAGACGGTGTCGACCAGTACGTGCCCGGACTCGGTGGTCTCCACCCCGCAGTCCTCTAACCCGATACCGGAGGTGTTCGGTACCCCACCGACAGCCATCAGGCAATGTGAACCGGTGAGGGTCTCCCCATTGGTCAGGGTGACTTTCACCCCATCGGCAGTGCGTTCCACGGATTCGGCACGGGTGCGGGAGGCCACTTTGACCCCCACACGGGCGAAGGCGTTCTCCAAGACCCGGGCGGCATCGGAGTCTTCCCCGGGCAGCACCCGGTCCCGGGAGGAGACCAAGGTGACCTCTGCCCCCAGGCGGCGGTATGCGGAGGCGAACTCAGCACCGGTGACACCGGAGCCGACGACGATCATGTGCTCGGGGACATCGGTGAGGTTATAGGCCTGGGTCCAGTTGAGGATGCGTTCGCCGTCGGGGACTGCCGTCGGCAGTTGGCGGGGCGTGGCGCCGGTGGCGACGATGACGGCGTCGGCCTCAATGAGCTCAGTCTGTCCGGCACGGTCGGTCACTTCGATGTGGTGCGGCGGCCGGAGCTTTCCCCTCCCCAGCACGATGCGTACACCTGCCGACTCTAAAGAGGCGTGAATATCCTTTGACTGGGTCTCGGCCAATTTGAGCAGGCGCTCATTGACCCGGGAGAAGTCCGCCCAGGCCTCGGTCTCATACTCATCTGCCCCGTTAGCACCGAAGCGGACCCCGAAGGCCACGGAGGCGTTGACCCGGCGCATGGCATCAGCGGTGGCCACCAGGGTCTTCGAAGGGACGACGTCGGTCAGGACCGCGGATCCGCCGAGGCCCTTCTCCTCGACAACGGTCACCTCAGCCCCGGCCGAGGCGGCAACCATAGCGGCCTCATAGCCGCCGGGACCTCCTCCGAGGATGGCGATGCGGTCAGGGGCGAATCGCGTACGGCTCGTCTGTGAAGTCACAGCTCCCATTCTGCGTCACGGGATGCAAGATTGTGCAGCCCAGCGCGTATATGTCCTCCACCGCCGGGGGATCAGATACTCTTGAGGCCATCAGCGGCACACCCGCCGCCTCCAAACGGCCGTCAGTACCTCAGATCGGGTGAAAGGGGATGTGATGGGCGAAGGACTCCGGCCCGTGCAGGTCGGAATTCTCGACGCCATCGCATCTGTCTCTCTCCACTCCTCCGTGCTGGTGGTCTTGGCGGCCGGGCTCTTCCTGGCGACGCTGATGCTCAGGGCCCAGCGGCTGGCCGCACGGCCGCAGCCGACGCGGCACGAAGGGCTTTCCCCGGTGGCCGCGCGCCTCGCACGGCATCGTGCACTGGCACGCCGGGCCCGCCGTGCCAGACGGAAGGAACAGAGGACCACCATGAGCCAGCAGCACACTCGCACCGAGACCAGCGGCGGTTTCCGGATCTACTGGGGCCGCACCATCCTCGCTGCCCTGGGCCTGGTGGCTTTGCTCGGCGGAGCGGTGACCGGAGTCCTCGCCGCAGTGGGCACTGTGACGGCCCTGGTTCCGTTGGTGTGCGCTGGAGTGCTTGTGGCGAGTCTGCTGACCCTCCAGGTGACAGCGGTGATCCGGCGTCGGCGCCGTCGTCGTGCTCGTGTCGAAGCGGCCCTACGCCAGGCGATGGAAGCCGACCCGCAGACAGCGGCTGCTCGGCAAAGCCCCACGGCACAGCCACAACAGGCCTCCGAATACCCGGCTCGCTCCGCCTCCTTGGCACGCGCCAATGAGGCCGGACAGCAGAACGCCGCACAGACCTCCGCAGCCCCGTTTGACGCTCTGGCGCCCGACGCCACTGGCCAAGGCGGCCCCGACTCCCTGGTCAAACTCGATGAAGACGGTCTGCCTGACTCCGCTGAACGAGTACTGGCCGGGGGAGGAGCCGGCCCGGTGGAGAATTCCGCTGTCTTCGACCAAAGCGAGGCGCCGACTGCTGAGCACTCCTGGCAGCCGCGCCAGGTGCCTCAGCCGAAGTACCTGGTGGCGGAGAAAGCTGACCGGCCGGCAGCCGAGCCGCTCGAGGCACCTGAGAAGCCCGCCGCTAAGACTCCACTGCGTCAGCCCGGCGATGGTGCGCCCCGGCGGGATAAGACCGATGAATCCACCGAGCAGGCTGAGGCGACTCGCCGTTCCAGTGCAGGCTCGATGGATCTCGACACTGTCCTCGCCCGTCGCCGGGCCTGAGTCACCACTGCCTGAGCGTTGCCCTCCGTGCCGCTGAACCGTCCCGGCTCCCAGACCTGGGGAACCCCAAGCCAGGGGACTCAGAGCCAGAGAACCCCTACTCAGGGGGCACACCACCAGAACACCCAGATGCAGCCAGAGCCGTGGGGACAGGATCCCGGCGGTCTTCCCCGCCCGCCGCACCCGCCGGGCAGCAGTCAGCGGCGCCAGTTGGAGACCCACCAACTGGCTTACCTCGCCTCCGATGAGATCCATCCCGTGGTGGCCCAGGCCCTGGGGGAGACACCTGAAGAACCCGCCACCTCGGTGATTCACCTAGAATCCCTGCAGCACCGGCCCGGCGCTGGGGTCACCGGGATCTTCCGTGTCCGCGCCCCCGGCGGTGGCCCTGTTGAGCGTTACGTAGGGATCACCAGCGAGCCCCTGGCTGTCGACGACGATCAGACCGCTGTGTGCGCCAGCCCCGTCGGGGTACTTATTGCCTGGCGGCATCCGGCCGACCCCTCCCTGCCCGGGTTACCGGCGGCCACCGACCCGCATTCGGTGGCGCGGATCTGGGGGATGGGTCGGACCCTGACCGGCCTAGAGACCATCAGCTACCGGCCACTGCGCCGTGCGGTGATCGCCGCGGATTTCTCCGATGGCTCCCGGATCTACCTCAAAGTGCTCCGCAGCGGTCGTGCCGCCGACCTCGAAGCCCGGCACACTGCCCTGCTGCGGGCACGAGTGCCGGCACCGCGGTTGGTGCGCGAACCGGTCCACGATGTCCTCGCCCTGGAACAGGGCCGCGGCCTGCCCTTGGCCGAACACTTCCTGGCCGATGGTGGCGCCGGGATCAGACCCTCCAGCATCCTCGCGGTGCTCGACGCACTGCCCGCCTCGGTGATGGCGTTACCCGCCCGGGAAGCCTGGACTGACCGCCTGGCCGCCTACGCCTCCGCCGCCGAGGCCGCCCTCCCGCAATGCGCGGAGCGGATCACCGCGCTGAAGGACCTCATCCTCACCGAACTGCCACGCACCGACCGGGGGCCGGTGGTTCCTACCCACGGGGACTTCTACGAAGCCAACCTGCTCATGGATGACGGGAGAGTCTCCTGCCTGCTTGACGTCGACTCCCTGGGCCCCGGCCACCGGGTGGATGACCTCGCCTGCTTCCTGGGGCACCTGGCCGTGCTGCCGGCGGTCGATGCCCGCTACATTCACGCCACGGCCGGATTCGACCGGTTTGCCCGGGCCTTCCGCACCACCGTGCATCCCCGCAGCTTGCAACTGCGCACCGCCTCGGTGGCGCTGTCCCTGGTGGCCGGGGCTCGGGATGCTCGCCGTACTGGCTGGGAGGCTGCCGCTGAGCATCGGTTGCGGTGCGCCGAGGCAGTGGTGGGACTTACCCGTCCCGGTGGGGATCTGCCTCATTGGCCTGCCGGTCTTTAAGCGCCTCGATCCGTTCGGTGAGATCGAAGAGCTCCTCATGCCGGCCCAGATCCCGTAACGCCTCCAACTGACCTTCTAACGCCCGCAGCAGGGCTGGATCGGTGGGGTCACGGTCGGCAGCGGTCATCCGGAAGAGGGTCTCGGCCTCTTCAGCCCGCCCCATCTGCTGGAGCACGGTGGCGGCAAAGATCTCAGCATCGGCTGCAGCAGCCGCATCCTCGGCCTCGGTGAAGAGGTCGGCAGCTTCCAGGGCAGCGGCCACCGCCGGGGTGCCTTCCCCGAGAGCGGTGAGCCCCCGAGCTCGGGTGTCGGTGATATCGGCTCGCTGCCAGGCGCTGCCGTGTTCATCGGCGATGGCTTGGGCGCGATCCAGGTACTGCAGCCCAGTGGGGTCCTCATGGCGGCACAGCAGATGCCCCAGTGAATGCAGTGCCTGCAGCAGCATCAGCGGGTCGGTGTCCTCCCCCTGGTCAGCCAACTGCAGGCCTCGTTCATAGTGGGAACGGGCGACGTCGATCTTCTCCAGTGAGGCGGCCAACGCCCCAGCAGCCAGGTGGGCGCGTGCTGCCTCGTCGATCTCGTCGGCGGCCAAGAACTGCCCGGCGGCTTCGGCCCAGTGTGCCATCGCCTCCAGTGGCCGTTTCTGCTGGGTGACGGCATGGCCTAAGCCCATCAGCGCCCGGCCGCGGGTGGAATGGTCTTCCTCCCCGGAGGCCAGCCGCAGGGAGAGCGCATCAAGGATGCGCTCGGCTTCGGCGTGTTCCTCCATCTCCAGCAGTTGCTGTCCCAGGGCCAAGGAGAGCATCCGGGATTCGGAGAACTCCCCGAGCTCGGCCTGCTGGACCGCGACTCGCCAGGCCAGTACCGCGATCTCTGGCTGGTTCAGCGAGGAGGTGATCCCCGCCAGCAGGGCTGAGGCCGATGCGGCCCCCCGGCGCACCCCGCACAGCGCGTAGAGCTCCACGGCGGTCATCGCATCGGTGACTGCCTGGTCCATCCGGTCAGCCTGGTGGTGCACTGTGGCGCGCAGCATGGCCATGGCCCCACGCACCGCCCGGTTCGCCGGAGCGCTGAGCACCAGCTGCGCGGTCTCTTCGGCGGCTTCGGTGTCTCCAGAGAGCAACTGAGCATGGGCTAAGAACATCCTGGCACTGGCCAGGGCCTGATCGCGGTGGAGCTGACGCAGAATCGTGCAGGCTTCCTCGACCTGCGGAAGGGCTGCCTCTGGGCCTTCATCGTGCAGTGTGCGTACCGCCAAGGAGGAGAGCACATCAGCCCGTTCTGGGGTGATCGGATCATCGGCGAGAGATTCGGCAGTAGTGGCCAGGATCTGGGCTTCGACCCGGTCCGGTTCGCGCAGCAGAATCGGTCCCAGCTGCTCCTCGATCCGGGCTTGCCGGTCACGGCGCAGCCGCCGCAGCAACTGCACGCGCTGCTGTAAGTACCCCGAAGAGGTCTCCGAGTCCCCGCGCATTTCGTGGACGCCAGCCAACAGCCGCAGCAGCATCAAGCGGTTCTCCGGATCTTCGCCGCCGGGAGCTTCCATGCCTTGCTCCGCAGCCGCCACGGCGGCGTAGTACCGCTCACCGTAGGCGGCCTCATAGGCTAGGTCCAACCAGCCACGGGCGGTCTGAGCGTGCTGCTCGGCGGCGACCGGATTCTGCAACAGGGACCTCAGCCGCGCAGTCAGCCGTGCGGGCAGCTCAACCTCAAGGTCGTGATCACTGCTCATCACACCTACAGTAGCGCGGCAGGCCAGCAGAACATTCCTGCGTACAATCGAACCCATGACTTCTGCTGCCCGGGCCTCTGCGCGCCTGGGAACAGCCGCCGCACTCAGTGTGATGCTGCTCACCGGCTGTAGTGATCCGCCGCCGGCAGAAGAACCCACCGGAGAAGACCTCGAACGCGCCTGGCGCATCGCCGTCGGCGATGATCCGCTAGACCGCACGATCGCTGAGATCTACTCGCTGGTGTTGAACTCCCGTGAGGCCCCCACTGTGGTCGTCGATACCGAGACAGCCACCCACGAGGCAGCCGCAGCCCTCGCGCAGGAGCCCGGCGCCGACGAGGGGGACGACGACGCCGATGAGGGTACGGATGGTGAGACTCACGAGGACGGCAACGCCAGTGACGAGGACTCCGGCGAACCAGAGGACGACCGCTATGAGATCGTGCTCACCCGTACCCTCGCCCTGGCTCAGACCTTAGACGCCGAGGGGCTTGAGACACTCACCGGCGAGGGTGGCACCGGCCCTGCCCCGGCGGCCGAACCGGCCGACCTCAACGAGCTCATCACCGAGAACCTCCACGACGCCGAACTGTTCACCCCCACTGAGGCGACCTTGACGGTCTCAGCGGTGACGACCGCCGTCGTCGCCCAATCACAGGAATTCGAAGAAGATCCCGCTGAAGGGGCCCAGGAGCTCACTGGAGTATGCGATGAGCTCACCGTGGGTTTCAGTGAGGACCTCATCGATCCTGCGGAGACCGTCGAGGCGTTCTATGACTGCACCCCGGAGGAGACCATCACTGCCGGGGAATCCGAACTGGTCGCACTGCTCGTTGAAGCCGAGATCGACGTCGCCTTCATCACCAGTGCGCACCCTGCGGTCCACGACCACGCCCTGGTCGAACTGGAGGACACTGCTCGGGCCTTCCCTCATGACCAGTACGCCCCGGTGGTCTCATCCCGCATCGCCGAGGAGGTACCCGACGTCGTTGATGAAATTTCTGCTGAACTCGATACTGAGGCGCTGCTGACCTTGCGGCGTCTGCTCACCGGACAGGACTCACTGACCCCGGAGGAAGCTGCTGAATACTGGCTCGTCGAAGAAGGGTTCATCGCCGAACCAGAGCATTGGGGCTGAGGCTTGTTTTCGGGGATTCTGCGCAGAGCGCTCTTGTAAGGCAGAATCTGGATATGGAGCAGTTCGAAGACTTTGTCCAGGCGCAGAAGCTACGTAACGTCCGCTACGACGTCCGCGGTCCCATCGCCGAGGAAGCAGCCCGTCTGGAGTACGCCGGCCACCGGATCACCAAGCTGAACATCGGCAATATGGCGCCCTTCGGCTTCGAGGCTCCTGACTCCATCTTGGTCGACATGATCAAAAACCTGCCCACCGCCCAGGGCTACAGCGACTCCCAGGGGATTTACTCCGCGCGCACTGCGGTGGCCCAGTACTACCAGACCAAGGGGATGAAAGACGCCGACGTCGAAGACGTCATTCTGGGCAATGGGGTCTCCGAGCTCATCACCATCACCCTGCAGGCACTCATCAACCCCGGTGATGAGGTGCTCATCCCCTCACCGGACTATCCCCTGTGGTCGGCGATCACCGCCCTGTGCCAGGGCGTGCCGGTCCACTACATCTGCGATGAACAGAACAACTGGTGGCCGGACCCCGAGGAGATCGAATCCCGGGTCACCGATCGGACCAAGGCTCTGGTGCTCATCAACCCGAATAACCCCACCGGTGCGGTCTATCCCCGGGAGATCCTCGAGGCGATGGTCGATATCTGCCGGCGGCACAACCTGATGCTGTTGGCCGATGAGATCTACGAAAAAATCATCTACGACGACGCAGAGATGATTAACGCCTGCACGCTCTCTGATGACGTGTTCACCATTACCTATTCGGGGCTGTCGAAGACCTGGCGGGTGGCCGGGTTCCGCTCCGGGTGGATGTACATCTCCGGTCCTAAACACCGGGCGAAGAATTACTTGGAGGGGCTGACGTTGATGTCGAACCTCCGGATGTGCCCGAACGTGCCGGCGCAGCACGCTATCCAGACCGCCTTGGGCGGGTATCAGTCCATTGATGAGTTCATCCACCCCGGCGGGCGGCTCTACGAGCAGCGCACTGTGGCCTATAAGCTCCTGGCTGATATTGAAGGCGTGGAAGTCCATCAGATGGACGGTGCGATGTACCTGTTCCCGCGGCTGGACCCGGAGATCTACCCCATTGAGAACGACGAGGCTTTCGTCATTGAGCTGCTACGGCAGAAGCAGATCCTGGTCTCCCATGGGCGGGCTTTCAACTGGATCGATGACCAGCACTTCCGTTTGGTCACCTTGCCCGCCGTCGACGAGCTGGAGGAAGCGATCAACGGTATCGCCGAATTCCTCGCCGACTACCGGGACGCCTTCGCCACCGCTGGCCGGTGAGTGGGGCAGGATAGGTCCATGCAGGAATTCTCCGAGTTCGTCCAGTCCCCGAAACTGGCAGATGTTCGCTATGACGTCCGCGGTCCGATCGCCCGGGAGGCGTCCCGACTGGAGCGGGCCGGGCACCGAATCACCCGGTTGAATATTGGCAACCCCGCACCGTTTGGTTTCGAGGCGCCGGACTCCATCCTGCAGGACATGATCGCCCAGCTGCCTACCGCCCAGGGGTACTCCGACTCCCGGGGGATCTACCCCGCTCGGGTCGCAGTGGCTCAGTACTACCAGTCCAAGGGCATGGTGGAGGCCGACGTCGACGACGTCTTCCTCGGCAATGGGGTCTCCGAGCTGATTTCCATGGTGCTTCAAGCGCTGCTGGCCCCTGGTGACGAGGTGCTCATCCCCTCACCGGACTACCCACTGTGGACCGGTGCCACCAAGCTCTGTGGCGGCACCCCGGTGCATTACGTCTGCGATGAGCAGAACAATTGGTGGCCGGACCCTGAAGAGATCGAGTCCAAGGTCACCGATCGGACCAAGGCTCTGGTGCTCATCAATCCGAATAACCCCACCGGTGCGGTTTATCCCCGGGAGATCCTCGAGGCCATGGCAGATATCTGTGCCCGGCACAACCTGATGCTGCTGGCCGATGAGATCTACGAAAAGATCACCTATGACGACGCCGAAATGGTCAACGCCTGCACCCTGTCTGAGGATGTGCTCACCATTACCTTCTCCGGCCTGAGCAAGATTTGGCGGGTGGCCGGGTTCCGCTCCGGGTGGATCTACGTCTCCGGACCCAAGCATCGGGCGCGGAACTACTTAGAAGGCCTCGAGCTGCTGATGAATATGCGCATGTGCGCCAATGTTCCCGCCCAACACGGGATCCAAGCGGCTCTGGGTGGTCACCAGTCCATCGAGGACCTCGTCGCCCCCGGGGGCCGGCTTTACGAGCAGGTGCATGCAGCCCATCAGCTACTCAGCGACATCGAAGGGGTTCAGGTTCACCCAGCCCAGGGTGCGCTGTACCTCTTTCCCCGGCTGGACCCGGAGATCTACCCCATTGAGGATGACGAGCAATTCGTCATCGAGCTGCTGCGGCAGAAGCAGATCCTGGTCTCCCACGGGCGGGCCTTCAACTGGGAAGACTCCCAGCATTTCCGGCTGGTCGCGCTTCCCGCGGTGGACGAGCTCGAAGCCGCGTTGGAAGGAATCGCCGACTACCTGGCCGAGTACCGCGACGCCGTCGCCCGCGGGTAAGGCCAGCCTGCGATCACCGGAGACTTTTAGCCAGGAGAGATTCCCTCGGGGTCGTTCAGGGGTGCGCAGTTCAGTGGTGCGCCGTTCAGTCTGAGCAGGCGGTGCGTTTGCGGCCGCCGCGCCCGACGTCGTCGTGTCCGGCTTCGGCCAGGGCCTTGCGGATTTCTTTGGGGAGGGAGAAGACGATGTCCTCTTCGGCCGTGACGACTTCTTCGACGTCGTCGTAGCCGTATTCGGCCAGTAACCGCAGGACATCTTGAACGAGGACCTCCGGCACCGAGGCTCCTGAGGTGACACCAATGGTCTGCGCTTGGGTGAACCATGCCTCATCGACCTGATTGGCGAAATCGACCCGCTCGGCACGGGCGGCACCGTACTCCAGAGCGACTTCCTTCAGCCGCACGGAGTTCGAGGAGTTCGCCGAGCCCACCACAATGACCAGGTCCGCCTGCGGGGCGACCTTCTTAATGGCGGCCTGCCGGTTGGAGGTGGCGTAGCAGATGTCATCACTGGGCGGGTCCTGCAAATTGGGGAACCGCTCGCGCAGCTTATTGACCGTTTCCATCGTCTCGTCCACCGACAGGGTGGTCTGAGAGAGCCAAATCAACTTATCCGGGTCGGGGACCTCGATCTGGTCGACCTCCCACGGACCGTTGACGATGGTGGTGCGTTCGGGGGCGTGACCGAAGGTGCCCTCCACCTCCTCGTGGCCATCGTGACCGATGAGCAGGATGTGATAGTCATCCTTGGTGGTGAACCGCACTGCTTCGCGGTGGACTTTGGTCACCAGTGGACAGGTGGCGTCAATAGTCTCCAAGTTGCGGTCCGAGGCCAGCTGCTTCACCGCGGGGGAGACCCCGTGGGCTGAGAAGACCAACAGTTCGCCTTCGGGGACCTCGTCGGCCTCCTCAACGAAGATGACGCCCTTCTGCTGGAGGGTGTCGACCACGTGGCGGTTATGCACAATCTCCTTGCGGACATACACCGGGGCGCCGTGCTGCTCGAGGGCTTTCTCCACGGCGATGACCGCACGGTCCACACCGGCACAGTACCCCCGCGGCGCTGCCAACAGCACTCGCCGCGGGCCTTCGAAGGTGGAAGCGGCCGCGATCTCCTCCGGACTGCGTCGGCTACGCGGCACCTGCGGGGTCGGCACGGAGATGTGCCGGCGTCGTGCCGTGGGGGCCTCAGGAGTTGCTGTGCTCATAGCAAAAGATTCTACCGGCGGGAGCTGAACAGCCCCTCATCCGCTTCAGGGTGCGGCTCGCTGCAGCAGTCGTTATCTCCGGGCTGATGGTCAACGGCGGCGAGCAGAGGGGGTGGCCACTGCTGCCACCAGAGCTGCCAGAGCCAGGAAGCCCGCCACGCCGGTGAAGACCCACCACCCCGGCTGAGCCCATTCAGTGACCCGATGTTGGACGTGGTCCAGGATGGCCAGCGTTGCCGGATCCGCACCCGGAGGTTGTTCGAAACGGGGAGAGGCCACCGTCAGGGCGATCCACAGTCCGATCCCGGCGGCTACGGCGGCCGAGAAGCTCAGCGCCGCCCATCGGAACCTTCCCGGGCCCAGCAGTACACCGGCCAGCAGGAGAACACCCGCGGCGACGAAGAACCACACCCAGTACTGGCTTATCCCCGCCAAAGTGGCCCAGGTATAAGGATCCGCCTGCTCATCGGTGGCGGCTTCGACATCGACGACGATCTCCGGGGCCAAGACATCGAAGCTCGTCTCATCGAGGAACGGCAGCCAGCCCAGTGTCTGGGTCAGCCCCTCCCGCAAGGGTTCGGTCATCGCTTCGGTCAGTGGCGTGAGATCCAGTTCCACGTCGAGCTCCCGCGGATCTCCGCTGGACCCTTCGGCAAAGAGCGTTTCCAACTGTTCGGCGTAATCGGACCGAGTGGTCTGCAGGGTCTCATCCCAGGCGGTGCGGGTGCGGTCGGATTCCAGCACATCGGCGATCAGCCCGGTGACCAGTCCCTCGACCTGGTCACCGATGAGTCCCTGGGCCTGGGACGGTACCCGCTCAGCGAGCTCATCGACCATCATCGAGCCCACGGCCTCGGAGAAGTGTTCCTGCTCCGGGAGATCTCCGGCGATGTGCCGGATCGGTTCTTCATCCCGCAGCAGCTGGTCGATCTGGTGACCCGCCAAACCGGCAGCGGACAGCAGCGCCGCGGTGAGCAGAAACAGCAGGCTGAACAGCTGGCGCATCGGATCCTCTCCGGCGAGCTGGGCGGCTCGCCGTCTCCGGGGGAACAAGTAATCTCTAGGAGTATGGACCACAGCACCCCCCAGGCCCAAGGTTCACCTGAGGCTGAGCACGCGGCTGGTGCACCCGGTGCCCCCGGGGCACAGGGCACAGCCGCGGCTGAGCAGACCCCGCTGGCTGCGATCCCTCCCACCGCCGCCCAGACCTCCGCAGAGACTCCCTGGCCACTGAGCCACTACTTCCGCAAACTACGCGACTACCTCGACGGTGTGGACCCCACCTGGATCGAAGGTCAGCTGGTGCGGTTCAAAATGGTCAACGGGATCGCCTATATGACGCTGCGCGATCTCGAGCAGGAGATCTCCTTCAGTGCCCTGGCCTGGCGGCAGATCGCCCCGAAGCTGCAGGCCAGTGTCAACCCTGGTGCCCGAGTGGTCGCGCTGGTCAAACCCAATCTCTACGAGCGCACTGGTCAGCTGTCCTTGGTCACCCACCAGATGCGCGAAGTCGGGCTGGGGGACTTGCTAGCTCGGATCGAACAACTCAAGGCCACCTTGACCGCCGAAGGGCTCTTCGCCGAGGACCGGAAAAAGCCACTGCCGGTGCTGCCACAGCGAATCGGGGTCATTACCGGGCGGGACTCCGATGCCAAAAAGGACATCATCCGCAACGTGCGGGCCCGCTGGGCCGCTGCGGAGTTCGAGGTCATCGAAGTCTCCACCCAGGGGGAGCGGGCACCCATGGAGGTGACCGCAGCACTGGCGCACCTGGATGAGAACCCCGAGGTCGACGTCGTCGTCATCGCTCGCGGTGGCGGCTCCCTGGAAGATGTCATCCTGCCGTTCTCTGATGAGCGGCTCATCCGGGCGGTCGCCGCAGCCACAACCCCCGTGGTCTCAGCGATCGGGCACGAGGCCGACCGCCCACTGCTCGACGAGGTCGCCGATGTGCGTGCCTCGACACCGACCGGTTCAGCCAAGTTGCTCGTTCCAGAGGAGGCCGTCGAACGCGAACAGCTGAACCAGGCCCGGACTCGGATGTCCACCGGTGTGCAGCGGCTCATCGCTCAGGAGACCGAATGGGTGCAGACCCTGCGCTCCCGTCCGGCGCTGGCCCACCCCGAGGTGATGATCGAATCACGGGCCGAAGATATCGACCGGTTGCGGCGGCGTCAGCTGGTGGCTATGGACGCTCAGCTGACTCGAGCAGCTGACTGGGTGGAGCACACCCGGGCCAGGATCACGGCCCTGTCGCCGCAGTCCACCCTGGACCGCGGATACGCCGTGGTGCAGCAGAAGAGTCCCGCCGGCGGTATTGTGCGCGATGCCACCGACCTGCAGCGCGGGGCCGAAGTTGAGGTGATGGTGGCCTCCGGTGAATTCACCGCCGAGGTCACCGAGGTGCGGACAGAGAGGACAGCATCGTGAGTGAGAACACCGAGGAAAAATTCAGCAGCGCAGAGCTCGATGACATTGAGAATCTCAGCTACGAACAGGCGCGTGAGGAGCTTCTCGCGGTGGTGACCAAACTCGAAAGCGGCGGGGCCCCCTTGGAGGAATCCTTAGCGCTGTGGCAGCGCGGGGAGGCTCTTGCCGACCGGTGCGAACGGTGGCTGGACGGAGCACGGACCCGGCTTGACGAGGTCCGAAGCTCACTCAATGGTGCCGAGACCCAGCAGGCAGACCCTGACCAAGAAGCCACTGAGAGCGGAAGCACTGACCCGGGGAGTCTCTGACCTGGGGAATCCCTGACCCTGGGAATTCCTCACCTGGGAACCACTGACTTCCGGTACGTGCGGAGCATAGAACCCCGTGACGACGGGAAGCACGGACCCCGGAGGCTTACGATGAGCCCATGACCGAGACCCTCGCGCTGCTCATCATCGCAACGGCAGTGCTGATCGGCACTGTGCTGCAGCGGCTCTCCGGCACCGGAGTGGGGCTGGTGGTCGCTCCTGTGCTCTCCCTTATCCTGGGGCCGGCCTTCGGGGTGCTGCTGACGAATATGACGACTTTCGTCTCCGGGCTGTGCATCATGATCGCCGTCTGGTCAGCGATCGACTGGCGGAAGTTCTGGATCATCATTCCCCCTGCAGTGCTGGGTGCGATCCCGGGGGCCTGGCTGGTGGGTCAGCTTTCGGCCGGGTGGCTCTCCATCATCCTGGGCAGCATTGTGGTCTTCGCCCTGTTGGTGACGGTCTCGCTGCGGCGCCTGCCCGAATGGACCGGACGACTGCCTGCAGTGGCCACAGGGTTCCTCGGCGGGTTCTTCAATACGACCTCCGGGGTGGCGGCGCCAGTGATGGTCATCTACTCACGGGTTTCCCGGTGGGAACAGGTCAGCTTCGCTGCAACTCTGCAGCCGATCTTCATGACCATGGGTGCGGTCTCCGCGTTGAGCAAGCTGGCACTGGGCTCAGTGGACTCCACGCCCGTGGAGGGGCTGCCACCGGTGCCGTATTTGTTTCTGGGGATCGTCTGCTTCGTGCTGGTGGGGTTGTTCCTCGGTACGCGGCTGGCCCGCCACGTTCCGGTTTCCTGGGCTCGGAGGCTGGCGATGACACTGGCCGGGCTCGGCGGTGCCGGAGCCATCATCCGTGGAAGCCTGGAGGTAGCCGGGGTCGGGTGAACGCAACGGATCACGTTGACGGCAGCGGCGTAGGGTAGGGCAACGTGAACGACGACGTCACTGGGTCTTCTGCCACCGGGCACCTTCCCGGTACCCCCGCTTACCGGCGGTTGCTGGTGGCACTGTTTTTCATCGGAGTGGCGACTTTCGCTCAGCTCTACTCTCCGCAGGGGCTGTTGCCGCTGATCGCCACTGACTACGGGGTCACCGCCGACCGCGCTGCGCTGATGATTTCCGCGGCAACACTCGGCTTGGCCCTGGGGGTGATTCCCTGGTCGTACATCGGGGATGCCGTCGGCCGGAAACCGGCCATGGGGTGGGCGATCAGCTTGGCGTGCCTGTGTGCGGTGCTGGTGGTGCTGGTTCCCGGCTTCTGGGCTGCGATCACGTTGCGCTTCGTCGAAGGTCTCATGCTCGGCGGAGTCCCCGCCCTGGCCGTGGCCTATCTCAACGAGGAAGTCAGCCGGCGGGTGGCAGCGGTGGCGGCCGGGACCTATATCTCCGGCACCACGCTGGGTGGACTGGCTGGACGCATCCTGGCTGCACCCGTGGGGGAGCATCTGGGGTGGAAGACCGGAGTGATCGTCGTCGCCGGTCTCGCTATCCTCTGCGTTCTGCTGTTCCTGTGGCTGGCCCCGCAGGGTCGTCAGTTCACCCCCGCCCGCACAAACATCGCCGCGGGGCTGCGAGCACTGACCGGGAACCTGCGTTCGCCGGTGCTGGGGGTGCTCTACCTGCAGGGCTTCCTCACCATGGGTGGGTTCGTCGCGATGTATAACTTCCTGACCTTTCACCTGGCCGAGGAGCCCTTCGCGCTGCCCTTGTGGCTGATTTCTCTGGTCTTCCTGGCTTATCTGGCCGGTACGTTCTCCTCGCCGCGAGCTGGTCAGTTCGCCGCGCGCTTCGGCCGGCGGCCAGTACTGCTGGTCGGAAACCTCATCATGATGGCCGGAGTGGGGCTGACCCTCGTGCCGCATCTGGGCGTCATTATCGCTGGGGTGGTACTGCTGACCGGAGGGTTCTTTGCCGCCCATGCGGTGGCCTCCGGGTGGGCGGGCTCCGCTGCGGTAGCAGGCCGAGCCCAGTCGGCCTCCCTGTACAACCTCGGCTACTACGGGGGTTCATCCCTTTTCGGCTATGCCGGAGGATGGTTTCTGCACCTGGCTGGCTGGCCCGGCACAGTCGGTATGGTTTTAGGGCTCACCGCAGCGGCCACCGTGCTGGCGCTGTTGGTCCTGCCCCGAGACTGACCCGCCCAGGAGGCTGACCTGCAGCTGCTTGGAGAGAACCACCCGGTGACGCAGCGTGGCGATCATGCCGTCCCACACCGTAGACTCCAGTGACACGGACCACAGAACATCAGGAGTGTGCGAGATGATGACGCCGCCACGATCCCGGGTCACCGGGGACCACCTGAAGCAATACGACCCCCAAGAGCAGTCCCAGCGGGAAGCGGCGCAGCTTTCTGCCGGGCACCAAGCCGAGGGGTTCGAGAAACCTACGATCATCCGGCGCCTGCTCGGGCTGTTCGGCGGTGTCGCCGCCGCGCTGCTCATCTTCGCCATCATGCCCGGGGACCTGGAAGTATGGCCCCGGCTGGTGGCCGCCACCGCGGTGCTGATGGGCGTGTGGTGGATGACCGAGGCGGTGCCGATTCCGGCGACCGCGCTGCTGCCGCTGGTCATCTTCCCGGTGCTGGTGCCAGAGGATGAGTACGGCTCGGGCGATGAAGCCGCTGGGGGAGTCAGTGTTGATGACATCGGGGCCAGCTACGGCAACAACATCATCTTCATCTTTATGGGCGGGTTCATGCTTGCCCTGGCCATGCAGAGGTGGAATCTCCACCGCAGAATTGCGTTGTTGACCCTGCGGTTGATGGGGTCAAAACCCGTCTACCTCATTGCCGGGTTCATGATCGCTACCGGGTTCCTCTCCATGTGGGTCTCCAACACCGCCACCGCGGTGATGATGCTGCCCATCGGGATCTCCATCCTCATGCTGGTACGCAAGGTGGTCGCCGGGGAGGACCCCGCCACCGCCGGGACCGATGAGGACGAAGACGAGGCGAAGAAGGAGGTCATCAAGTCCAACTTCGGGACCGCGCTGATGCTCGGTATCGCCTACGCCGCCTCGGTGGGCTCGTTGGGAACGATCATCGGCACCCCGCCGAACACCCTGTTGGTGGGGCACATGGATGCCAACCACGACCTGGTCATCACCTTCGGGCAGTGGATGCTCGTCGGAGTGCCGATCTCCATCGTGATGCTTGTGGTCACCTGGTTCCTGCTCACCAAAGTGGTTTTCCGCCCCGAGATCGACGATGTCCCCGGAGGACGAGAACTCGTCCGAACGGAGTTGGACAAGCTCGGGCCCATGAGCCAGGGGGAAATCCGCACCTTGCTCATCTTCATCCTGGCCGCCTGCTCATGGGTGTTCATTCCGCTCGGTACTGACTTACTGGCCGAGGTCGGTGTGCTGGACCCCGATGCGGAGCCCTTCATCGATGACGCCGGTATCGCCATGGCCATCGCTTTGCTGCTGTTCCTATTGCCGGCTGGCGGCAAGGCGAAGAAGGGCGTCCGCCTGCTCGACTGGGAGTACGCCGTCAAATTGCCCTGGGGTGTGCTGCTGCTCTTCGGGGGAGGCCTCGCGCTCTCCGGACAGTTCGGCGCTTCGGGACTCTCCGACTGGTTGGGCACCCAAGTCGAAGGACTCGCCGGTATCCCGGTCTGGGTCCTGGTGCTCATCGCTGCCGCGGGTGTGTTGCTGCTGACGGAGATGACCTCGAACACCGCCACGGCGGCGACATTCCTCCCGGTGGCCTCCGGTGTCGCGATGGGAACCGGCGTCGATCCGCTAGTGCTGGCCGCCCCCGTGGCCCTGGCCGCGACCTGCGCCTTCATGCTGCCGGTGGCCACTCCGCCCAACGCCATTGCTTATGGGTCGGGCTATGTGACGATCGGGCAGATGGTCAAAGGCGGGCTGTGGTTGAACATCATCGGGGTTGTCATCATCACCCTTGTGTCGATGACAATCCTGTTGTGGGTCTTCGACCTCACGCTCTAGCCCCTCCATCGGGTTCCTGATCGGACGCAGTGGTGGGTCCATCGAGGCTCTCACCGGAGCTTTCTGCCTGCTCGGACCCCTCACTTTCGGGCTCGCCGGTCTGCTGGGCGCCCACGGTCAACCGCGGCCCCAGCGGGCTGAGTTCTAGCTCCACCGCGGAGGATTCAACCCCACGGCTCAGGGCATCCAGGTGGTCGCCAGAGCCTTCGGAGCTTTCTGTGACCTGTAGACGGCTCATCGTCTCCACTTTGGGCAACACCTGCCGCTCAAGATTGCCCAGTAACCCGTTGTAGGCATCCACGGTCTGCCGCAGCCGCTGCCCGGTGCGCTGAAGATGCTCTCCCATCCGCGCCAGCCGGCGGTACAGATCCCGGGAGTGGTCGATCAGCTGGGCGGCATTGGCCATGAGGTGCTCTTGGCGCCAGGCGGCCTCCACGGCTTTTAACGCCGCCAGCAGAGAAGCAGGTGAGACAACGGTCACTCCGCGGGAGACGGCGTCGTCGAGCAGGCCAGCGTCAGCCTCCAGTGCCGCGCCCAGTAGTGATTCAGCCGGCAGAAAGCAGAACACCACCTCTGGTGAGCGCTCCACCGCCTGCCAGTACTTTCGCTGAGACAGTTCATGAATCCGGGCCCGCAGCGCCCGGGCCTGCCCGGCTGGATCCTCCGGGTGTAGCGGGGCTTTAGCGTCGATGACCAGGTGCCGACCGCCCGGCAACCGGACCACCAGATCCGGACGCAGCGACTGCCCCTCCGCACCGGTGGCCGAGTGCTGCTCGAGGAAATCCACATGCGGCAACATGCCCGCGGCCTCCACCACCCGGCGCAGCTGCACCTCACCCCAGTGCCCCCGCGCCGAGGTCGAGTGCAGAGCCGAAAGCAGCTGGTGGGTGGTCTCCATCAGGTGGGCGTCAGTGCGGGCCGCTGCCGTTAATTGTTCAGCCAACTGGGAGTGCTCAGCCGCCCGGTGCCGCTCCATCTCCGCGACCCGCCGTTGGACCTCCGTGACCCCCTGCCGGACCGGATGCAGCAGCTCCAGGAGAGATTCCCGTTCAGCCTCCGCCTCCGCACGCAGACTGCGTTCCCGGTCCACCTCCTCCAACCGACCCCGGGCGGCGGCTAACTGCTGTTCACTGGCGCTGAGCTGATCCTGCAGGCTGCGGACCTGGTCCATTCGGTCGCGCAGCAGAAACCACAGCAGCCCGGCCCCGAGCACACCTCCGAGCACCAGCCCGGTCACTAATTGCATCCACTCCATGGCGTCTACTGTGCCAGCCACCGGTGACATAGCCGGTGACCTCCTCACCTGAAGAACTCATGCGGTGCGGATAGGGTAGTCAGGCGGCGGAGTCGACGTCGTAGGTTGAAGACACCATTGATGAGGCACGTGATAAGGAGCGGGCATGATCCGGGTTCTGCTGGTCAGACATGGGGAAACGCAGTGGAATGCCGAAGGGCGGATGCAGGGGCGCACGGACATCCCACTCTCTGAGGCCGGGCTCACCCAATCGACCCTTGCCGGTGGGCTCATCCGCGGCCAGAACCCCACCCAGGGACACGTGTCCACCCTGCAACGCACTCACCAGACATTTGAAGCCTTTGAGCTGGGCTTCGCCCCCAGTATCTGGGACGAACTCTGTGAGATGGGGTTCGGTGAATGGGAAGGCCGCCGCGGCGCCGAACTACGCGATGAGCAGCCCGAGCTGTTCACCGCCATGCGCAGCGGCCAGTACACACCCCCCGGAGGAGAGACCAACGAGGAGGTCACCGAGCGGATGCGGCGGGCCTTCTTCGCCGCTGTTCGCGCCACCGCCGAGACCACACCCACTCCTTCGGTTGACCTGGGCTTCGAGGTTCGCACCACGGTGCTGGTCTCCCACGGCAGTTCGCTGCGACTGCTGCTGCGCTCCCTGGGGCTGGTCCAGCCCCACTGGTGGGTGCCACTGACGAACGCCTCCACCACTTTCGTCGACATCCGGCTGCACACCGGACCGGTCTCATCCACCCTGCCCAAGGCCGGTCTGGGAGATGACCTCAGTGCAGAGGACGAGGCCCAGATCATCCGCATCCTGAGTGACCAACAGATCCAGAACAGCGCCCGGCTGAGACTATTCAACCTCTCCCCGGAGCTGCTCAACCCCGAGGAAGCGCCCGGACCCACCATCCGATGACAAACGTCATGCTCAACTCATGACACCTGCTCTACGCGTCCTGCCAGCGTCGGCGGCACCGTGGAGACATGACCACAGACGCAAACTCACCAGACACAAACTCAACAGAAGCGATCACCCTCGATGAGGTCGTCCGTTCCTTTCCCGACGGCAGCGGCGGGAGATTCCGTGCGGTCGACTCTGTGAGCCTGAGCTTCGCCCGCGGTGAGGTCACCGCCCTCCTAGGTCCCAACGGGGCCGGTAAGACCACCCTCATCGACATGATGCTGGGGCTGAACCACCCCGAATCCGGCTCCGTGACCGTGCTGGGTGGATCACCGAAGAAAGCCGCCCAACGCGGGCGCATCGGCGCCCTGCTGCAAACCGGCGGGCTGCTACCTGATCTCACGGTCAAGGAGACCGTACAGATCATCGCGGCCCTGCACGTTGACCCGCTGCCGGTAGGTGAGGTCCTCGCCACCGCCGGGTTGACCGAGATCGCCTCCCGCACCGTCGGCAAATGCTCCGGGGGACAGCAGCAGCGGCTGAAGTTCGCCCTGGCATTGCTGCCCAGCCCGGAGATCATCGTGCTTGATGAACCCACCGCTGGGATGGACGTCTCCGCCCGGCACGAATTCTGGGACCGGATGCGGATCACCGCCGATGCGGGCACCACGGTCCTGTTCGCCACCCACTACCTGGAAGAAGCCGAACAGTTCGCCCGGCGCACAGTACTGATGCATCACGGGAGGATCATCGCCGACGGTCCCACGGATGAGGTGCGCCAGCAGGCAGGGGCCGCCCATGTGCGAGTGAGCTGGTCGCCGTCGTCGGCTGATCTTCACGCAGTGCCCCATGTGATCTCCCACGAAATCCACGGCTCCACGGTCACCTTCCGCACTGACGACGCCGATGCGCTGGCCCGCTACCTGCTCACCGCCACCGAAGCCCACGGCATCACCGTGCGCCCGGCCACCCTCGAAGAGGCATTCATGCAGTTGACCGCCCAGGCCACAGACCCCGCGCCGCCTGAACCCAGCCAGTACGCGGCACCCGAGACCACACAGGAGGCCACCCGATGAGCCTGACCACCTACATCCTCATGGACTTCTGGCGGAATCTACGGAACTTCGCCAATTCCTTCTTCATCATCGTGCTGCCTACTGTGTTGTTTCTCATCTTCGGGGTCAGCACCGAATGGAACGCCTTCGAGCTACCCGGTGGTACCGGGAATGTCAGTGCCCACACACTGGTGGGGATCGCGGTCTACGGGGCCGCCACAGCCACCACATCGCTGGCCGGTTCCGCTGCGGTGGAACTACAGCAAGGGTGGGGCCGGCAGCTGGCCCTGACCGCTATGCCGCATGGGATGTTCGTACTGGCCAAATCCATCATTGCACTGACCATGGCCGCACTACCGGTGCTGCTCATCAACCTGGTGGGGCTGTTGACCGCCACCGAGATGGACCCTGGCCGTTGGGTGGGTACCGCCGTGCTCACCGTGGCGGCTTCACTGCCGTTTGCGCTCTACGGACTGCTGGCCGGGCTGGCGTTCCGCTCCGACGCAGCCGTGGGGGCAGCCTCCGGGGTACTGGTCATCTTGGGCTTCCTCGGCAATAACTTCTTCCCTCTGGAAGGACTGCTGTTGGATATCGGCCGCTTTACCCCGATGTATGGGGTCACCGCTATTGCGCGCTACCCGTTGACCGAAGGTGAGCTGCTCACCGCCGGAGACGCCACTCAGGGCGCCGACCCGCTGTGGATGCTGCTGCTCAACGTCGCAGTGTGGACGGTCGTCTTCGCCGTCGGTTGCATCCTGCTACAGCGGCGCGCCACCGCCCGACGCTGAACGAGCCAGGGCAGGGACTGGCACTGGCGGGAAGCAGGCAGTCTCTAGACGGCCCTGCGTGGAAGGATAAGACACATGAGCACGACGACGCCGCACAGCACAGAGGCAGAACCCCCCGATGCCTCTGACGCCGGTGGTACACCAGGTGATGCCGAGCCGACCACCCGGACTCAGCACATCGCCGGCTTCCTCTACGCCGGAGTCTGGATCGTGTTTCTGGCCGTGCCGGTCATCGCCATCTACTACAGTCAAGCGGCGATCGGGTGGCGGGTCCTGGCGGGCATATCTGTAGTGCTCTTCGCGGTGCTCTACCTGTGGAGCGCCTGGCGGTGGTTTACTGAGGAGCCCACCTCCGCGCCCAGCTGGTCCCACCTCTGGGCCAGTCAGCTGGTGCTGGGACTCATCGCGGCGGTCAGCATGCCGGCGATCGGGCCCTGGGTGGTGGCCTTCACCCCCTATCTGGCCGCACTCATCATCTACACCCGATCGCCCCGGGTGGGGATCCCCATCGGGGTGCTCATCTGGGCGGTACCCAGCCTGTTGGCGCTGATATGGGCAGACTTCGACCCGCTGTGGATCGCCGCAGGGCCGGGTATCGGCATGGGGTTCATCGTGGCGATGCGCCTCACCGAGTACTACGAGGACCGGGACCGCCGCCGGGCAGAGACGCTCCGGGCCGCTGAGGACCGGGACCGCATCGCCCGGGACGTGCACGATGTGTTGGGGCACTCACTGACGGTGCTGTCCATCAAAGCGCAGCTGGCACGCCGACTCATGGAGGCTGAACCGGACCGGGCACGGGCCGAACTTGATGACATCGAACGAATCTCCCGCGAGTCCCTGACTCAGGTGCGTTCGACTGTTTCCCGGCTGAAAGCCCCTCAGCTGCCCGGCGAACTCGACGTGGCCCGCTCCACCCTGGCCTCGGCCGGTATCCAGGCGGAGATCCACAGAGAACTCGGTGACACTGACCGCGACAGCCACCGGCTGCTTGCCTGGGTGCTGCGGGAAGCGGTCACTAATGTGGTCCGCCACTCGGAGGCTTCCCGCTGCGCGATCACCGTCACCCCGAACCGGCTCCAGGTGGCCGACGACGGCCTGGGGCTCGGCACCTCGCGGGAAGGCAACGGGTTGCGCGGTGTGCGCGAACGGGCCCAGCGCAACGGGGCACGCGTGGTGCTGGGGCGGGCCTTCCCTGAGCTGGAGGGCACCTCGGCTGAGCGTCCCGGCACTCGAGTGGAGGTGGCATTGTCATGACAGTGGGTACTGCAAGACCTGAGGGCGCTGTGGCTGCCGACCGGCGGATCAGACTGCTGCTCGCCGATGACCAGGATCTGGTGCGCGGTGGGCTTTCGGCACTGCTGAACCTGGAACCGGACGTGGAGGTGGTTGCTGAAGTCGGGCGCGGTGACCAGGTGTACGACGCCGTCGAAAAGCACCGCCCCGACGTCGCGCTCATTGATATCGAGATGCCCGGCATCGACGGGATCGAGGCGATCCGCCAGCTCACCGAGGCCGGGCTTGCAGTGCGGTGCCTGATTGTCACCACTTTTGGTCGACCAGGGTACTTGCGCCGAGCCATGGATGCGGGGGCTGCCGGCTTTGTGGTGAAAGACACTCCCGCCCAGCAGTTAGCCGATATGGTGCGTCGGGTCGCTGCCGGTTACCGGGTGGTGGATCCGGCTCTGGCCGCGGAATCCCTGGCCGGTGGGGTGAACCCGCTGACCACACGGGAACAGCAGGTGCTACAAGCTGCGGCCGATGGTGGCTCTGTGAAGTCGATTGCCGCGCGCCTGCACTTATCGGCCGGGACCGTGCGGAACCATCTCAGTGCAGCGATCGGTAAGACGGGGGCGGAGAACCGGCACGACGCCGCCCGCACGGCTGCCGAGAACGGCTGGCTCTGACACCCACCACCATTCCTGCATAACCCTATGAACGCTGCATATGGTTATCACGTGCTGCAGAGTTCATAGGGTCATGCAGAACCGGAGAGACCGGAGTCAACGTCACGGTAGGCTGTATCCCCGTGGCACTGACTATCGGAATCGTGGGACTGCCCAATGTGGGCAAGTCGACCCTCTTCAACGCACTGACCCGGCAGACGATCCTCGCGGCGAATTATCCTTTCGCCACCATCGAACCGAATGTGGGGATCGTCAACCTCCCCGATGAGCGGTTGGAGAAGCTCGCTGAGATTTTCGGCAGCCAGAAGATCATCCCCGCCACAGTGTCTTTTGTGGACATCGCGGGCATCGTCAAGGGCGCCTCGGAGGGGGAGGGGCTGGGTAACCAGTTCCTGGCGAATATCCGTGAGGCTGACGCCATCGCCCAGGTGGTGCGGGTGTTCGAGGATGAGAATGTCACCCATGTGGATGGCAAGGTGGATCCGACCTCCGATATGGAGACCATCAACACCGAGCTGGTCCTGGCGGATATGCAGACCCTGGAGAATGCGATCCCCAAACTGGAGAAGCAAGTCGCCGGTAAGAAGGCAGAGAAGGCCACGCTGGATGCTTACGTGGCAGCCAAAGAGGTGCTCGACGACGGGCGTACTGTCTTCTCTGCCCAGGACAGCCTGGACATGGAGCAGCTGGGGCAACTGAACCTGCTCACCGCTAAACCGCAGATCTACGTGTTCAACGCCGACGACGCCGTCTTGGGTTCGGCACAGAAGCAGGCTGAGTTGGCGCAGTTAGTGGCACCGGCGCAGGCGGTGTTCCTCGACGCGAAGCTAGAGGCGGATCTGGTGGAACTCGACGAGGAGGAAGCTCGCGAGATGCTCGAGCTCAACGGGCAGGAGGAATCCGGCCTGGATCAGTTGGCCCGCACCGGCTTCGACACCCTGGGGTTGCAGACCTACTTGACGGCGGGGCCAAAGGAGGCACGGGCGTGGACCATCCGCAAGGGCGCTACGGCACCTGAGGCGGCAGGTGTGATTCATACGGATTTCCAGCGCGGCTTCATTAAGGCTGAGGTGGTCAGTTTTGAGGATCTGGTGGAGGCCGGTTCCATGAACGAGGCCAAAGCCGCCGGAAAGGTCCGTTTAGAAGGCAAGGATTACATCATGCGCGACGGCGACGTCGTCGAGTTCAAAAGCGGGCTCACCTCGGGCGGGCGCAAGTAGCTTCAGCGGATGAGGGCAGGGGTGTCGGTTCAGGTTTCGGCAGACCCTGAGTTAGTCGCCGGGCCGCTGGGTGAGGCCTCGCGCCCACGCTTTCGCGGCCGATGCGGCAAGCTCGCCGATCTGGACTTCAGGAAGTACATGCTGCACATTGCCTCCGATGGACAGCGTGGCGAGTCCGTGGGCCAACGACCATAGCTCCGCGGCCCGTTGGGTCGCCTGTGCGCGGGGGAGATGCCGGGCCATCCTGACATTGAGCTGGTCCTGAATCCGGAATGTCTGCTGCAGCAGATCCTCATGCTGCGTCTTATCGAGCCCATGGGCGAACATCACCTCGAACCGAGCGGGATCCTCGTGGGCGAAGCGTAGGTACGCGGTGGTGATCTGCGCTGCCGTATGGGGGAGTGTTTCGAGGGCCTGCAGCTCAGCGAGCTGCTCCTCCAATTCGAGAAAGCCCTCCAAGGCTGTAGCAGCGAGTAGGGCGTCTCGGTCTGCGAAGTGTCGGTATGGGGCGGAGGAAGAGACTCCCACCTGCCGTGCCGCTTCTGAGACGCTGAAGCCGCGCGCCCCGCGCTGGCGGACAAGTTCCCGGGTCGCGGCCAGCAGCGCATTGCGTAAATCACCGTGGTGATATCCGCGTTCAGGCATGGTGAGCACCTCCAATGTTGCAGCCTCTCACACTCCTGGCGTAGGTTGATGTGTAAACCTCTCACATTGAGAGGCCTGTGAGCTTCACATGTGAGGGAGATGCAATGGAATACAAGGGAACGACCGCCCTGGTGACCGGGGCGAGTTCAGGTATCGGGGCAGAGTTCGCGCGGCGTCTGGGTGAGATGGGTGCCGATGTGGTGATTGTGGCGCGGCGTGCTGATGCTCTGGAGTCCGTGGCCGAGGACATTCGTGCAACCACCGGCAGCCAGGTGCATATCGTCTCCCTCGACCTCTCGGCCGAACGTGCCGGCTATGTGCTGGCGACCCAGCTCGCTGAGGCAGGCATCGTGATCGACACCGTCATCAACTGTGCCGGTGTGGGGGTGACCCGAAGTTTCAGCAACTCGACCGAAGGTGAGATTCGGCGGCAGTTGAACGTCAACCTCCACGCCACGGTTGATGTCTCTCATGCGTTTCTTCCTCAACTTGTGGAATCTGGCCGAGGTGCCCTCGTCAACGTGGCGAGTTTGACGGCCTATATGCCCGTGCCGGGAATGGCCGTCTACGCGGCGTCGAAGGCATTTGTTGTTCGCTTGACCGAGGCGTTGGCCCATGAGGTGCGCGCAACGAGTGTGACCGTTCTCGCGGTGTCGCCAGGGCCCACCGCCACGGAGTTCTACAGCATCTCCGGTACCAGTGAGAGGGGAGTTCGGTTCCAGACCCCTGCGGAGGTGGTCAGCACCACCCTGCGTGCGCTGGAGCAGAACAGCCCGCCGAGCAGCATCATTTCTGGCAGGTTCAACCGGTGGATCCGGCGGCTTGCGGGAGTACTGCCGACCTCCACTGTGCTCAGGCTGATGGAGACTCGGCCGGCCCCGTCATAGGTGAATGTCTGGATGTTTCCACTGAGCCCGGCAACGCAGCCGTGGCCAACACCGGCGAGAGGGATAGAGGCGCCGGGTAGGCTTGAGGGCGTGCAGTTGGATGACCTACGGCTCGATATGCCGACTCTCGACGATGTGCCTGCCATCTTCGACATCTACAGCGATCCCCGAGTGTGGACTCATCTTCCCTCCGGTCGCCATACCGAGAGGGAAAGGACTGAAGTGATGGTGCAGGCGTGGATTGACGGGTGGGAGCGAGACGGGCTCTCCTCGTGGATCGTGCGCGATGCTGACTCTGGAGTTGTGCTGGGGAATGCTGGATGTTGGGTCAAGCGGGATGTTTTCTGGAATCTGGGGTATCGGCTTGCCTACGATGCACAGGGCCGAGGCATCGCGAGCAGAGTCTCCGGGCATGCCGTGAAAGAAGCTCGTGTGGTCCGCCCCGAGTTACCGGTCGTGGCGATACTGCTTGAGCACAATAAGGCTTCGGCTCGTGTTGCGGAGAAGGTTGGTCTCACTGTCCAGCACCGTGGTCCCGATGCTGGAAACCCCGACCCGGAGGCCATCCGGCTAGTTGCTGCTGACAGGCCATTATCGGAGTCGCAGGTCCACGCTGCTTCGAGTTGAGGCTGGGGCACATCACCGAAGCCGGTCGAGCTCTAAGCCGGGCCGTCTAAGAGAGACGTGACGTGATGGTGATGAACTGCCGTTCGACGGCACTGGCCACCAACGCATTTTCTCGGTAGGTCGGGATCGATGACCGGTGTCATGCTTCCGTTCTACCGAGCGGCGACACCAGCCGATGCAGCTTCCCATTCGGAGAGGCCGGAGCGCGGCACTGAAATCGGTCGAGTTCAAAAGCGGAATAACCTCTGGGCGGCGCTGACTGCCTACGCAGGATTGGGCAGTCTCGATTGTTCCGGGTAGCAGCCGTGGGCTTGTGTGAGGATAGTGGGATGCATTTGTCGCGTATCTGTGTCTTTGCCGGTTCCAGTCCTGGAGCAGATCCCCTGTATGCCCAGGCAGCGGTTGAACTGGGCCGGACGCTGGCGCAACGTGGTGTCGGCGTGGTCTACGGCGGCGGAAAAGTGGGGCTGATGGGCGCTGTTGCTGACGCTGCACTGGAAGCCGGTGGAGAAGTCATTGGAGTGCTCCCCGAAGCTCTGGACCGAGTCGAGGTTGGACACCGCGGGCTTACGGAGCTGCATGTGGTCAGTTCCATGCATGAGCGCAAGGCGATGATGGCGGAGCTTGCTGACGCGTTCATTGCGCTGCCTGGTGGGTTGGGCACTTTCGAAGAGGTGCTGGAGGTCTCCACCTGGACCCAGCTGGGAATCCACGCCAAGCCGGTAGGCCTGCTCTCTGCCGGTGGGTTCTATGACGACCTTGATCGACTCCTTGACCATGCGGTACGGGAGCGGTTCTTGCGCGTCGAGCACCGCCAGCAGCTGCTGATCGGCAACCAGATCGACCAGTTGCTGAAAGAGCTGAGCCTATGGCAGCCGGCCACGGTGGGTAAGTGGCAGGATGCTGCAGAGCGTGATGTGACCCTTGCGCCGCGCGGACCTCTGCTGGGGACAAGCAGTGTCGTCGTACGTGAGGGCAAGGTTCTACTGGGGTGTCGTCGTAGTTCTCACGGAGACGGTGAATGGTCGTTCCCCGGAGGTAAAGTTGACCCCGGAGAGGAACCGGCGGAGGCGGCAGGCAGGGAGCTGACCGAGGAGACCGGCCTGATTCCGGCGAGGGTCACTCCCATCACCTGGACCCATGATCTTTTCGCGGATCGGGGTCTGCACTATGTGACCTTGCATCATCTTGTGGAGGCCACCGGTGAGCCCGTCACCCAGGAGCCGGAGAAGATCGCAGAATGGGGATGGTTCCCATGGGATAGCTTGCCTGACCCCCTCTTCCCACCGGTGGCGGAGCTGCTGAAAACAGGGTGGCGCCCCCCCTCACGCGAAGGAAGTTCTCGACGCGCCTAGCTGAGACGCAGATGGACGACGTGCCCATCGCCCAAGAAACCGGTCCGCGGTGACCTAAAACCGGTGGAGTTCAGAAGCGGAATAACCTCTGGACGGCGCTGACTGCCTAGGCAGGCTTGGGCAGCTAAGGAGCGAGGTGCTGGCGCAGGGCTGACTCCACAGCTGGCAGGTGGGAGGCCACCACGTCTTCCACCACAGCTAGGTCAACGCCGACGTACTCGTGGACCAGGATATTGCGGAACCCGCGAATCTGAGGCCAGGGGATCTCAGGGTGAGCATCGGTAATCTCGTTGGGAAGGTGGTTTGCGGCCTCCCCGATGATCTGGAGATTCCTCTCGATGGCGTCTTCCGCCATCTCTGCCAGGACGCCTTGATCGGCGTCGTCGACGTGAGCGGCGTACCTCCGACAGCGCTCAATCGCATCCAAGATGTCGGCGATGCGCTGTTGGGCGTCTCGGCTCACAGGGCGACTGACTCCTTGGAGGCAGCCTCGGAGATCGGCCGTTTGAGCAGTTGGACGGGGAACACGTCGATGTCCTCATGTCCGAAGAGTGCCCGGGTTTCCTCTAGGAGCCCTGAGGCACGCATCAGAAGATTTCCATCCTCCGGGTCCATCTCCACCAGGATGTCGATGTCGCTGTTTTGGTGAGCGGTGCCTCGTGCTACCGATCCGAATGGAGTGACCCCTTGATTTCGGTCCAGTAGTTATGTGAGTTGCACTGGCGCCCGCTCTTGGCGGGAGGAAGACTGGTGTAACCATGACAGCGAAGAGGAAGCGGCACTCCCCGGAGCAGATCATCCGCAAGCTCGGTGAGGCTGAGAAGATGCTGGCCCAAGGCCATGATGTCGCCGCGGTTGCCCGGGAACTCGGAGTTACTGAGGGCACCTACTACCGGTGGAAGAACCAATACGGCGGGCTCAAGGCCGAGGACGCCAAGCGACTCAAAGAGCTCCAGAAGC
>NZ_ATXP01000013.1 GCF_000421745.1 Nesterenkonia alba DSM 19423 | reverse complement strand
CCTCCGCGGACTTCTTCCACACCCTGGCTTCCAGGTGTGCCTCGCCCAAGGCCTGGGTCAGCTCGGCGACCTCGGCCTCCAGCTGTTCCTCTCGGGAGGATGGTCCGGACCTGCCGGCCACCAGGGCGGTCTTGCCGGCTTCCAGGAACTCGGCCTTCCACCGTCCGATGGACTGCTCACTGACTTTCTCCTTGCGTGCCACTTCGGCGATGGACATCTCGCCGGCCAGCACGCTCAGCACTATCCGGGTCTTCTTCTCCGCCGGAATCGAGGGTGGTCTACCCATGACTGACTCTCCTTCAGGACCTACATAACGGCCCTGCCACTAAGTCTGACGCGCGACACACACAAGAGAAGATCAACCCCCGCAGCTCACATAAGAACTGGACCTAACACCGGGGGCATTCCAGCGGGTCACGTTGTTGGTAGTTGCGATCTCCTCTGGGTCGGTGTAGTTCTCCGGCTCGTCCGGGGCGTTGGGGTCCTCTTCCTCACCGACAACCCAGGCACGGTTGATGATGTCATCAGTGATGAAGACACCGTCAACTTCCTCTGCTTCGTAAAACTCGTCGAGGGTCACTGTGATGGTGAAGGTGAAGGATTCTCCCACTGCCAATGGCCCGTCCACTTCGCATTCGAGGTAGCCGGTGTCGTCATTGACGGCACACTCCACCCCCTCCTCGTCAACGATGGGGGATGCCACGTCTTCAGGCAGCTGGTCGTAGACGGTGAAGCCGCTGGACACCGAGGGCCCGTAGTTGGTGACGGTGATCTGGTAGTCGAACGGCTCTCCGGAGGCGAGCCATTCCTCGTCTTCGTACTCGGCGTCGCCGTCACGGACGACTTCCTTAGAGATACCCAGGTCGACGGAGGGTTCCCCTACCTGGGTCTCGACTGAAGCTTCCGCGGGGTCGCCAGTTTCATGGGTGGCGACCATGGAATTCTCGATGTCATCACCCGGGTTGGCGCCAGGGTCGACCTGCGTAATGATGTAGATCGTCCGGGTCTGGTTGACCGGGATGTCGCCTACGTCGACGGTCACGTCGTTGCCGTCGACATCGTCCATAGAAGCGTCACCGTCGCCGGACACAGCCAGGATGCTCAAATTGCCCGGCAGGGTGTCGGCGATCTCCACGTTACGTGCAGTGGAAGGACCATCATTGTGGACGGTGAGCGAGTAGAAAATACTGCCGCCCGGGGTGAACCCGTCATCAGGCAGAGAGCCAAGGATGCTCTTGGTGGCATTTAAGGTGGCGTTCGCTGCGGCTGGTGGTGCAACCCCAGTCTCAGCGTCAACGGGACCGGGTAGTCCTGCGGCGTCCCCGTCGTCGATGGTGTAGCTCTGGTCTTCGTCCTCGCCCCAGCTGACTGTTGCGACGTTGTTGATGTCGGAGCCATTGCCCTCGTAGTCAGGATCGAGCTGGACGGTAATGCTGAATGTGTAGGTCTCACCTGGTGCAATGGTGAGGTCTTCGAAGGAGCAGGTGACCAGGTCATCGCCTCCGTAGTCGCCCTCTGTCCCTATGCACTCAGTCGGGTCGCTACCGACATAGGTGATGTGTTCTGGCAACTGGTCCACCAGTTCGAAACTGCGAGCCGTGGCGGGACCCTGGTTGGTGACAGTGAAGGTGTAGCCAAAGGTCTCGCCCGGGGCCACGTTCTCTTCCCCATCGGCCTGCTTCTGCAGCGAAAGCTGATAGGCGCCCTCACCGACAATAATCAGAAGAGAGGCCTCATTGTTGTCAGGGTCATTGTCTTCGGAGGAAGAATGTACGTAGGCATCCAGTTCAATCTCCACGTTCTGGGCCTCGGGGTCCACGTTGAAAGTGATACTGCCCTCTACATAGTCTCCGGCCGGGAATTGTCCCGCCAAAGAACATGTAAGCGTACTGCCGGAAACGCTGCAGGAGTCGAAGCCGCTTTGTGATTCATAGGTAAGCCGCGAGTCAAGCTCGTCTATAACCACGCTCACTGTGGCTGAGGCGTAGGAAGGCCCGTTGTTTTGAATCCTCACAGGCACGGCGACAGGTTCGCCTGGATTAGCCTGGAGTTCTTCAATTTCCTCGCCGTCGTCTTCGAAGTCAAGGGCGAGGTCTGCGGAACGCTCACCAGTCTGGATGCTCCAGCTAGCAGTGTTGTTTCCTGAGATGTTGTCGGTGTCGATGCTGACTGTCACCGAACCACCGGAGCTGCTGACGTTGGAGAAGGCGCTTGGCAGCACGCGGTACGGCAAAGTGATGGTTTCCGCATTCTCGTCGCCGGCTGCCAGACCTGCGGGGATCTCACATGTCACCTGTGTGACGTCGTCATCGTCAAGAACGCAGTTCCACTCACTCGGCAGGTCAACATCCTCAAATGTTCCTGCAGAAGGTGCCTGAATAGTTACCGTAGCGGCGGCCCGAGTAGTGGTCGGGCCGTTGTTCCTAATCGTGGTAGTCAGGGTGCCAGTCTCCCCGGGAATCACGCCAGAAGAAGCCGAGGCAGAGGTAACTTCAAGGTCGGTCTGCACATCGGAGACGTTGATCGGTAAAGAAGTTTCATTATTGTCCGGCTCATGGTCGGCGCCGTAGTCGACCACACCAGTGATCGCAACGTTTTCTTCGGCGTCTGTGGAGAGACGGACCGGAAGCTCGAAGGTACGACTAGCGTTGACAACCAATCCGGAGATATCACACGTGAGACGAGTGTTCTCTTCACTGCGTTCACAGCCACTTGGAGAACTCGTGAACGTCACGCCCTCTGGAGCGTCGAAAGTCACCGTTCCGGTGGTCCGCATCTGGTCGGGGCCGCGGTTAGTCACCGTGGCAGAAACAGAACCAGTTCCCCCAGGACTGATAGATGCAGGATCCTCGCTCGTAGGCTCGATCTCAAGGTCCGAGTTACCGCGGACCGTCCAGCTTGCGGTGTGCTGGGAAGTGCCTTGGTTAGTGATGCCGGTGGCGAAGCGCACATAGGCAGTATTCGGCTGGGTGTAGCGCAGCCGGCTAGACAGAGGCTCCGCGGTACCAGTGACCGTATAGGTCACCGAGCCATTGGCCCCCACGGCCACACCGGACTGGTTAATTGTGCGACTACCGTCATCACGCGGAATGGAGCCTGCGGAGTTCGGACAGGAGGATCCGCTGCCGGAGGCAGAGCACTCCCAGGTGACGCCGCTGAGATTCGTCGTAATCGCATCCTGGAAGGTGAGATTGGAGACAGTAGTGCTGCCGTTATTGGTGATCCTTACCCGGAACTGGACTTCTTCGCCCGGGTTCACGGTCTCGGCCCCAACCACCTCTTTGGTGATGTTGATGTTCACGTTGCCGCTGGCGGTGAGCGTCGTCGTCGCTGTGTTGTTGCCAGTGTTGGTGTCCTCGTGCTGAGCGCTATTAACCACAGCTTCCGCTGTGACAGTACCCACCGTGGAGCCCGGTTGAGCATTCGAGGGGATCGTGGAGTTCACTGTGAACTGGGCTGTGTCCCCTGGCTGTGAGGCGGAATTTCGAGTACAGGTGCGGGCGGCATTGTCACAGGACCAGTTCGCCGGACCACTAATGCTCACATTGGAGACACCACTGGGAACAGAGAAGACCACCTGCGGACGCGGGACAGAGTTCTCCCCTGCAAGCCGGTAGGTGAAAGTCTGCTGAGCCTGCTGCCCCGGAGTCACATTGGAGTTCGAAGACCCAGCACTCATCTGAAGATCCACCGGGATCGCTTCCACCCGGAAGTAGGCGCACCTCTCATTATTAGCCGGCTCTGGGTCATAGGTCAGGCGGCTGTCGTTCTGACCACAGACCTGGTGGACCGAGCCCGCTGCGGCATCAGAAGGAATCGTGGCAGAGACAGTGACGGTTCCGCTCGTGGCTCGTCCGCCCGGACTCTGCACACTCCGCCACAACGGCGTTATCCCCCTCGCCGCCACGGGAGAGGAACTGCAGTACCGGCCCTGAGGGCAGGCTCAGGTTCGGCATGGTGTTCTGCGCAGGGCTCGACGTCAGCGTGGGAGCACGATAGGCGTCCTGAGCCATGCTGTTGCGCGAAGCATCATTGCTCAGTGTGGAACGGGGCCCACCACCGGAGACCACCGTGGTGAAGACGTTGAAGACGTTGTAGTAGCTGGCGTTCTCACCCTGGTTGCTAATCGAGTAGGTGACATTAACCGTCTGGCCAGGCCGCACCGTGGTGACCCCGGAGGAGGGAGTGCTGTTACGCGGTGCTCCCCCCTCAGTACTCACCTGCATATCACTAGTCCCCATGGAGAAGGACTGGAAGTCGTGACGGTTATCCCCGGTGCCGTAGCACTGACCCTTGCGGATCTCCTGGCCGGCCTGCACCCGGTTGGTGCCGTCAGTGTAAATATCCCAGCAGACACCGTTGATGTTGCGACTGCGGTCCACCACCGGGTTGCGGAAGGAGCCCGGCGCGATGTTGTTAGAGCCCTGACGGGCGTAGTTCCACTCGTTGACGTTCGACTGCACACCGCAGACCCGGGTCAGCTGAATACCGTAGGTCCGACCGTCGCCGCCGTAGTTGTCCACGCAGAGGTCAGACCGGCCAGTGGGGGTGGTGCTGCCAGCATTACCGTTCAGCAGGAAGATCCGGTGCCCCTCTGAGACGTATTCAAACCGCTGGAGCCAGTAGTACCTGTGGTTCGGATCAGAGACGCAGGTCCGGATGGTCATCGCCCGGTCGGTATTACGGGGGTTGTTGTCCGCGGTGCCGATGGCGGTCAGGCAGAGATTGCGGTCCACCGCCGGGCGGATCTGCACGTTGTACATGCTGCCCTCAATGGGAGCCGCCTCAGCGGCGTCCTCCTTGGCCAATGCCGGCAGCAGCACGAACATCGCCGCGAGCATGGGGGTGAGCAGCAGCGCGACGATCACGCTCGTCGAGGTCAAACGAGCGGTCGCCTTACGAACTAATGTGCGGGATGTCACTAGTATTGCCCTGCCTCACGTCGGTGCGGTCACGTGATTATCACTAGGTGAACTGGTGGTCACTCTACAGAGATGTGACCGAAAAGCAAGCTTTCGTTACGCTCAGGTTGAGACAGCATTAAGGAACTTACGCTTCTGACCTGGGGTTTTAAGGTTTCTTCAAGGTAGACATGGGGTTTAGTGTCTCAGGAGCATCACGCTAGACCCCCTCCGGGATACCTACGGGCCCGTATACCACCAGGCGTAGAATGGCAGGTATGCGGATAACCCACTTAGGACACGCCTGTGTACTGGTCGAGACCGTCGGCACGCGGATCCTCATCGACCCTGGGGCTTTCTCCGACCTCTGGCACGGCACCCAAGGGCTCGACGCGGTGCTCATCACCCACCAGCACCCCGACCATGTGGACCCCGAGCACGTCCCCGCTCTCCTGGAGGCCAACCCCGGTGCAGTGGTCCGCACCGCCGAGGACGTCCACCAGACCACCCACCTGCCCGGCGCCGAAGCCGCCACACCCGGTGACCAGTTCACCGTGGGTGAGGTGAGCATCGACGTCGTCGGGGGTCAGCACGCTGTGATCCACCAGGACATGCCACGTGTACACAATGTGGGATTCCTCCTCCGCGCAGAAGGAGAACCAGTGTTCTTCCACCCCGGGGACGCCCTGGATGCCACCCCCGAGGGTGTGGAGATTCTCGCGCTGCCGATCATGGCCCCCTGGTCCGCGATGAAAGAGCAGGTGGAGTTCGTCCGTGCCCTCGGAAACCCGCGCTGGAGCATCCCCATTCACGATGAACTCCTCAATGACCGGGGCCGGGAATTGTTTACCCGGCAGATCGGCAACCTGACCGGTACCGAGATCATCTCGCTGCGCGGAGGTTCCAGCCGGGACTTCATGCGTTGAGCCCCGACATCTTTCTCGTCACCGCCATCCTGGGGCTGGTGATCGTCTCCGCGCTCCTGCAACGGGTCACCGGACTCGGCTTCGCCATGGTCACCGCACCCTTCCTGGTGGTGCTCATCGGCCCGCACGGCGGGGTGATGTTGACCAATATGCTCAGCGTGATCGCCCCGCTCATCATGGTCTTCATGGTGTGGGAGGACATCGAGTGGCGCCGGCTTCTGCACATCGCCCCGGTGGCCATCCTGGTGATGCCGCTATGCGGATGGTTAGCGGCCATGGCACCCACCGGCCCGCTCTACATGGTGGTCGCCGGGCTGGTGGTTTTCGGACTATGCACCTCACTGATCCTCAGCCGGAACCTGCCGGTGGTCGACGGTGTCCCCACTCGGGTGCTGACCGGGGTCGGCTGCGGTGCCGGGGTGGTTTTCGCCGGAGTCGGCGGACCCGCCATGACCATCTACCTGCTGCTCTCCCGGTGGGATATTCGCAGCTTCGCCGCCACAGTCCAGCCCCTGTGGCTTCTGCTGTCCGTGGGCGGGTTCCTGACCAAGATCACCTTCTCCGGGGAGGAAATCCCTGTATTCCCCTGGTGGTTCTGGGTGATGTGCTTAGCCGGGATCCTGGTGGGCATGTGGCTGGGGACCGCTGTCCGCCACCGGGTCAGCGAACTGCTGGTCCGGCGGGTGATGATCGTGCTCGCCATTGCCGGGGCGGTCCTCGCGTTTATTACCGGGGTACAGGCCACGTTCTTCTAAGCCAGCAGCCGGGCACCGGGGGCGGGTCCTGTGACCGGGATCGCCCACACATCAGCCTGTTCCTCCACGGCAGTGGCCAGGCGGGTGGCCTCCTCGGCATCGCGCACCACAAAGAACACCGTGGGGCCCGAGCCGGAAACAATTCCATGCAGGGCACCCTCAGCCATGCCGAGGTCCATCAGCCGGTCCAGCTCCGGCAATGCCGCCACCGCCGGAGCCTGAAGGTCATTACTCAGCCGGGTGGCAACCAATTCGGCATCTCCGGTGCAGGCCGCCCGGAGCAGCTCATCATCGAGCACCGGCGGTTCAGCCTCCACGCCGCGTGCAGCGCGCATCTCATCCAGGGCGGCATACATCGCCGGAGTGGACAGCCCCGCCGTGGCAGGGACAACAACCAGGTGTAACTCCCCACGGGTCAGCAGCGGAGATAACTGCTCTCCCCTGCCCTGACCCACCGCCGCCCCACCCAGCAGCGCGAAGGGGACATCTGCCCCCAGCTCGGCACCCAGCTCGGCCAGTTGCTCCTTGGTCAACCCGGCTTCCCACAGTGCGGAGCACGCAATGAGGGTCGCGGCGGCGTCGGCCGAGCCTCCACCCATGCCGCCTGCGATCGGCACGTTCTTCACGATGGTGAGGTCCACACCCAGGGTCTCCGGACTGCTGCCCTCCCACGGGCCGGTCAGCACGGCCGAGCGCATCTGCGCCAACCGTTCCTTCAACAAAGCCGCCGCCCGGTAGGCCAAGTTGCGCTCATCCACCGGTACCTGGGCCGGCACACGCTGCCCCGTGGCAGAATCCAGGTGCTCCACCCCGGTGAACGCCGACCGCTCCGAGAGCGTCACCGTGATGGCGCCATCTTCCCGCGGAGAGGCGGTGACCTCCTCATAGAGAGAGACAGCACAGTAGAGACTGGCGACGTCGTGGTACCCGTCAGTGCGCAGCGGCCCCACCCGCAGGCTGAGATTCACCTTGCCCGGGGCGAGCGCTGTCACGTGTCCGTAGAACTCACTGTCCCGCATAGGCCTCAGACTATCGGCGGGGTCGGATATATCCGCTGGCACCACACCGCGGCCCCATCCCGGCACTCTGGTGGTGCGCCTACTCGCGAAAAGCGGGCGCCCTGCCGTGTAGTCCCCCCGGCCACCTGCCGGAGGGCCTCAGCACGAGCGCCCGCTCCGCGGGAGGTGTTATACGGTCGGGCTGGTTACAGAGTCGGGCTGACCAGGATCTTCACGTGCTCATCATTGTTGTTGATGAGCTGGTCGAAGCCCTTGTCCACCAGGTCATCCAAACCGATCCGCCCGGTGATGAACGGCGCAAGGTCGATCTTGCCGTCTTCGACCATGGAGATCACGGTGGGGTGGTCGTGGGCGTAGGCGGCGCTGCCGATGATTTCCACCTCACGCAGCACCAGATTCTGCAGGTCCACCTCCGGCTTGTGGCCCCAGATGGAGACGTTCACCACCACACCGGCAGGCTTCACCGCGGCGATCAAGGTATTGAGCACCTGTCCCACCGAGGTGCATTCGAAGGCGACATCGGCACCCTTGCCACCGGTGAGCCGGGAGACTTCCTCCACGACGTCGACCTCCCGCGGGTCGAAGACCTCATCGGCGACGCCGGTCTCGCGAGCCTTCGCCTTACGTCCCTCAGAAATCTCGGAGATGTAGACGTCCACGCCCTCGGCTTTGAGGACCGCGGCGGTCAGCAGCCCGATGGGCCCAGCCCCGCCGATGAGCGCCACATCGCCGGCCCGGGCCCGGGACTTCCGGTAGGCGTGGTACCCCACGGCCAGCGGCTCAATGAGGGCTGCCTCGTCCAGACCCACATGATCGGCAATGGGGTGGACCCACCGGCGGGCGACGACGACCTTCTCACTGAATCCGCCACCACGGCCACCGAGGCCAATGAAATTCATATTCGGACTCAGCTGATAGTCGACCTCCGGGTCGTCAGTGGGCACATCGTCACCGATGATGTACGGCTCGATGACGACTTTCTGTCCGGGGGTGAGGTCGTCGACGTCGTCGGCGACTGCTGTGACCGTCCCGGAGAACTCATGACCCATCGTGATGGGGGCTTCCTCCCCGGAGATGGGGTGAGGCTGACCGGCCGGGGGAATGATGATGGGACCTTCGAGGTATTCGTGGAGGTCGGACCCGCAGATACCGCACCAGCCGACGTCGATAGCGACGTGACCACGTTTCAGTTCCGGGGCGGGGATGTCTTCGATGCGGATGTCTTGGGTGGCATGGAATCGGGCAGCGCGCATGGCGTTCCTCCGTTGATCTGCTCGGGACTTCCGGGCACCGCCAGCGTATCGAGCTGACCTGAGTAGTCGGCCCGGATCTACCCAGTCATCTGGGAGGCTGCACGCAGCGGGGAGGGATAAACTGGGTGGTCGTGACTCGTTCTTCTGACCAGCTCGCCACCGAGGTGACACCAGGACAGATTCCGCCTGCCTACCTGCCAGGTGAGACCGGCTCAGATCCCCAATCCGCGAGGAGTGCAGACGGCCCCCCTGCAGACGGCCCTGTCCGCTCCGAACGTGAAGAGAACTCCGGGAGCAGACGTCGCCTGGAGTACCCGCCGGCCCCGCAGCCGCTACCGGTGCCAGTGGTGGACAACCATGCACACCTGGATTTCCGGGACGGGCAGGTCGCCGTCACCGTGACCGAACACCTCGACACCGCCCAAGCCCTGGGAGCGGCCGGTGCTGTCCTGGTGGGCTACGACGTCGCCAGCAGTGAGTTCTCCGTAGCAGCGGCCGCCGATGAGCCCCGGGCCAAAGCTGCGGTCGCCTTGCACCCCAATGAGGCCCCGGTGCTCGCCGAAGAAGGAACCTACGACGCCGCCTTCTCCCGGATCACTGAGCTGGCTTCAGCCGAGCATGTGGTCGCCATTGGTGAGACCGGCCTGGATTACTTCCGCACCGGTGAGGACCGCCGCGCAGCTCAGCACGCCTCCTTCCGCGACCACTTGGCCCTGGCGGCCGAGCGTGGACTCCCGGTGCAGATCCACGACCGTGACGCCCACACCGATGTGGTCAACGTGCTCTCTGACACCAACCAGCTACCCCCCGCGGTAGTGCTGCACTGTTTCTCCGGGGATGCGGAGCTGGCGCGAATCTGTAATGAGCGCGGCTGGTACATGAGCTTCGCCGGCACGGTGACGTTTAAAAACGCTCAGCCGCTGCGCGATGCCCTAGCGATCGCCGACCCGCAGCTGATCCTGGTGGAAACTGACTGCCCCTTCCTCACCCCACACCCCTACCGGGGTCAGCCCAACGCCCCCTATATGGTGGCTCACACTATGCGGCTGATGGCCGAGGTGCGCGCCGCCGAGCTGGGGCAGCTGTGCCAGCAGGTGATGTTCAACACCACCCAGGTCTACGGCGAGTGGACGTGAACCCCGCGCCGCTGCTCTCAGCCGCGGATATCCGCCGACTCGCCGCTGAGCTGGGCATTCGCCCCACTAAACAGTGGGGCCAGAACTTCGTCATCGACCCGAACACGATCCGCCGGATCGTCTCCTTAGCCGAACTCAACCCCACCGAGCATGTCCTGGAGGTCGGCCCAGGGCTGGGATCTTTGACCCTGGGGCTGCTCGATGAAGCCGGGCAGGTCACCGCCGTAGAGATCGACCCCACACTGGCCGCCCAGCTGCCGCAGACAGTGCAGCTGATGCGTCCGGACAGCACAGAGAAGCTGCACGTCATCACCGCCGATGCTGTGAAAATCCCCGCCGAGCGCCTCGGTGAACCCACGGTGCTGGTGGCCAACCTTCCCTACAACGTGGCGGTTCCGGTGGTGCTGCACCTGCTGGAGGTGCTACCCAGCCTGACCAAGGGGCTGGTCATGGTCCAAGAAGAGGTCGCTGACCGGCTGGTTGCCGGCCCGGGCTCCAAGATCTATGGGGTGCCCAGCGCTAAAGCCGCCTGGTACGGGCAGATGCGTAAAGCCGGCGTCGTCGGGAAAAAAGTCTTCTGGCCCGAACCGCGGATCTCCTCCGGGCTGGTCCGGTTCGACCGGCATGATCCCCCCACCACCCACATCAGCCGGGAAGCCGTTTTCACTGTGGTCGACGCCGCCTTTGCCCAGCGGCGCAAAACCCTCCGGGCGGCGTTGGCCACCCTGGCCGGGACTGCCGCTGCCGCCGAAGAGGCGCTCCGCACCGCAGGAGTGGATCCCAGCGCTCGCGGTGAGACACTGGACATCCTCGCCTTCACCCGGATCGCCGAGGCCCTAGCAGATCACTGACCTCACGTACGGCTCAGGCCCCAGCGAAGCACCCCTGTCACCGCCGGTGCCGAAGATGCTTCGGTCACACATCAGGGTGCCGTGACGTCAGGAAGCGCAGAGAGACCTCAGGAAGCATAGAGACGTTCGACGACGTCGCTGTAGTCCTCAACCACTTTGCCGCGGATGAGCTTCATCGACGGTGTGAGGTGCCCGGAGGCCTCGGAGAGTTCGGCGTCGACGATCTCGAACTTACGGATCGACTCCGCCCGGGAAACCCGCTCGTTAGCAGCATCGATCTGCGCCTGGATTTCACTGTGTAGGGCCTCAGCGGCCTCGGGGTGCTGCAAAACCTCAGAGACACTGAGTTCCCCGTAGCCTTCCCGCTGCGCCCAGGCCGGCACGTTCTCCGGGTCGGGGAAGACCATCGCCGCCACAAAGGGTTTGCCGTCCCCGACCACCACGGTCTGGCCGACCAGCGCGTGGACACGCACTGCTTCCTCCAACGGAGTGGGGTAGACGTTCTTCCCACCGGCGGTGACGATGAGCTCTTTCTTCCGCCCGGTAATCGTGAGGAACCCGTCCTCATCCATAGAGCCCAGGTCACCGGAGCAGAACCAGCCATCCTCGGTGAAGGCTTCTTCAGTGGCGTCATCATTGTTGTGGTACCCATCGAAGATCACCGGACCTTTCAGCAGGATCTCCCCATCCTCGGCGATCTTCACACTGTTGCCCGGCACCGGCAGACCCACTGAACCGATGCGGGTGGCCCCCGGGATGTTGAGGGTGATCGGCGCGGTGGACTCGGTGAGCCCGTAGCCCTCTTGCACGGGCAGGCCCATCCCGGTGAAGAAGTGGGCGATGTCCGTATTCAGCGGGGAAGCCCCGGAGACGAAGTGTGTCACACACCCGCCCATCCGGGCGTGGAGCTTGCCGTAGACCAGTTTGGAGAAGATCGCGTGCTTAGCTTTTAGCCCCAGTCCGGGCCCGGAGCCCCGCCCGCTCTCAGCGGCTTCCAGCGCCTGGGAGTACTGGATCGCAGTGTCCCGGGCGGCGTCGAAGATCTTCCCCTTGCCTTCGGAGTGCGCTTTCGCCGCCGCCCCGTGGTAGACCTTCTCGAAGACTCGCGGCACGGCCAGCAGCCAGGTGGGTTTGAAGCTGCCGAGGTCTTCAATGAGCGTGGTGGTGTCCCCAGTGTGGGCCACCTGGATCCCCCGATGCAGGCAGGCGACCTGCACCGCGCGGGCCAGCACGTGCGCCAGCGGCAGGAACAGCAGGGTCCGGGACTCGCCCTCCCCCAAGATCTCGGTGGTGAAGGCCAGCAGGTTCGCCGCCCCTTCGGCGAGGTTGCGGTGGGTGATCCGCACCCCTTTGGGTTTGCCCGTGGTGCCGGAGGTGTAGACGATCGTGGCGACGTCGTCGAGCCCGTTGGAGGTGCGCGCCTGCTCAAGCTGTTCGTCGGTGACCTCACTGCCGCGCTCGGCCAGCTCAGCCAGCCCCGCCCAGTTACCGATGTGGTGAATGTCCACCTCGGCTTTGCCCATATTCGCCCCGGCCTGGACTTTGCTGCGCAGTTCCTCACTGCCGATGAGGACCACTTTGGTTCCGGAGTCGGCCAGCAGCTGGGCGATCTGGTGGACGGATGAGGTGTCATAGATCGGCACGGAGATCCCCCCGGCGAACCACACCGCCTGGTCCACCACGGCCCAGGAGTAGGAGGTCTGGGACATCACTGCGACCCGGTCCCCGGGCTGGACTCCGAGGGCGATGAGGCCTTTCGCGACTCCGCGGACCCGGTCCAGGAAGGCTGTGATGGAGACATCGAGCCATCCGCCGGCACCGTTGCGGACCGCGTAGACGGCGTGTTCGGGGCGCTGGCGATGCAGGGCGAGCACCCCGTCGGTGACGTTGACGTCCTCGGGCAGCCGGACGATCAGCTCGGTGCTGGACTCGCGGATCGGGTTCTCGGAGTTGCTCTCAGTGGTGGAAGTCACGTCCGTAGTCTAACCAGGCCTGTGGTCTCAGCGGTGGCGAAGTGCCGTCGCGGCGGCGTAGAGCTCACGGGAGGGCACCCCGTGTTCGGCGGCCAGTTGCTTGGCGGCGTCCTTCATCCGCTCACCCGCGGCAGCACGTTCGACGACGACGCCGGCCAGCTCCTCCACGCTGCGCTCCCCTCCCTCGGGGGCCGCCTCAGCCCCGGCCAGCACGATGACGAATTCCCCTTTCAACCCGCCGGACGCCTGCCGGGCGGTGAGGGTCTCTGCCACCTCACCCAGACCGCCGCGGAGAATCTCCTCATAGCGTTTGGTCAGTTCGCGGGCGACGGCGACCCGACGCTGACTCCCGAGGACCTCGCTCATCTCCCCCAGGGTCGCAGCGACCCGGTGTGGGGATTCAAACAGCACTGTGGTCCACTGCTCGGTCTCAAGCCGGTTGAGCAGCTGGCGGCGCTCGGAGACCTTCCGCGGGGGGAAGCCGGCGAAGGTGAACTGCGCAGTGGGCAGTCCGGAGAGCACCAGTGCGGTGGTCACCGCTGAGGCACCGGGTGCGGCGGTGACGGGCAGATCTGCCTCAATGGCGGCGGTGACCAGCCGGTGCCCGGGATCGGAGACCCCGGGGGTTCCGGCGTCGGAGACGACCAGGATGCGGGTGCCGGACCGGGCCTGGGCGATGAGTTCTGCTGAGCGGGAGGCCTCATTGTGCTCGTGGAGGCTGACGAGCCGGGCGTGGGTGCTGATTCCCAGTGCGGAGATCAGGTGCCGGGTGCGGCGGGTGTCTTCACAGGCGATGACCTCAGCGGTGCGGATCAGCTCGGTGAGCCGGCAGGTGGCGTCGGCGAGGTTGCCGATCGGCGTGGCGGCCAGCACCACGGGAACCGCCCAGAGTTTTTCCTCCGCTGCCTGCCCGTCCATCCTCAGTAGGATACCCAGGGTGAGCGCCGTCGAGACCACTGACCCGGCATCCGAGGACCCAGCCTGCGAAGACGAGCCTGCGCCCAAAAACCCGGCACGCACCCACTCAGCACGCACCGACCCAGCTTCTGACGAGTCAGCCCGGCAGTCCGCCGCAGCGGCTGACCGGCTTCCTGTGGTGGACCCGCGGCTCCGCGCCCACTATGAGCAGCGCCTGCACGCTCTGCCTTACTCCCCCGGCTGGTGGGGTTGGCTCGTGCCCGCTGCGGTGGCGGTCATTGGCCTGATCCTGCGGGTATGGAATCTGGGCAACCCGCGTTCGCTCATCTTCGATGAGACCTACTACGCCAAGGATGCTTACGCCTTGCTGCAGACTGGTTACGAGCTGGTCTGGCCCGATGAGCACGATGAGCAGTTCATCGCCGGCAATCCCGAGCCCACTGATGAGGGCTCCTATGTGGTTCATCCGCCGTTGGGTAAGTGGCTCATTGCCATCGGGCTGCGCATGGTGGGCACTGAGAGCGCCTACGGGTGGCGGATCTCATCGGCGGTGGCCGGGGCGTTGGGGGTGTTGCTGGTTGCGCTGATCGCCCAGCGAATGTTCCGTTCGGTGTTCTTAGGTGGGTTCGCCGGGTTGTTGACCGCGGTGGAGGGTCATCACATCGTCATGTCTCGGGTGGCGATGCTGGATATCTTCCTCATGCTGTTTGTGCTGGCAGCCTTTGGTGCGCTGCTGGCTGACCGGTATTGGTCCCGACGTCGGCTGGCCGAGTGGGCAGCCACCGACCCGCCTGTGCTCCAGCGCCGGTGTGGTCCGTGGTTGCTGTGGCGGCCCTGGCAACTGGTGGCCGCGGTGCTGTTGGGCTGCGCGGTAGCGGTGAAGCTCTCCGGTCTGGCGTTCATTCCCGTCTTTGGCCTGCTAGTGGTGTTGTGGGATCTCCAGGCTCGGCGCACGGTGGGAATCCAACGGTGGGTCACCGGCGGGTTGCTGCGCGATGCTCTGCCCGCGGTGGTGACGGTGCTGCCGATCGCCACGGTGACCTATGTGCTCTCCTGGTCGGGGTGGCTGGCTGGCAGTGGGGGCTGGGGTCGGCAGTGGCACCTGGATAATCCGGCCTCGGGGTTGGGTCACCTGGTGCCTGGGCCGCTGCGGTCCCTGTGGAATTACCACACCTCGGCCACGGGCTTTCACACCGGATTGGAGACCGGCCATGACTACGCTTCCACCCCCTGGACGTGGCTGTTTATGGGCCGGCCGGTTTCCATGCACTATCAGGGGCGTGACCACGGGGATCTGTATGAGCACACCGGGGAGGTCTGCGCGGTGGAGGCGTGCTCCTCGGCCATTGTTGACCTGGCCAACCCACTGATCTGGTGGGCCGGGCTTGTGGGGCTGGTGGTCGTCGTCGCCCTGTGGCTGGGTCGGCGTGACTGGCGTTATGGGGCGATTCTCTCCGGGTACCTGGCCGGGTATGCCGTCTGGCTGCTTTTCCCCGACCGGACGATGTTCTTCTTCTACACGATCAGCTTTCACCCCTTCCTCATTCTGGCGGTGACCGTGTTGGCCGGCCTGGTGCTGCGGATGGGGACTGCCGCGACGAGCTCCTCCGGGGTGGCGCGCTCGCAGGCGGAGATCCTCACTGCCCGGCAGCGCAACACGGTGCTGGTGCTGTGCTTTGCGTTGCTGGCCGTGGCGGTTTCGGTGTTCTTCTGGCCGGTGTGGACCGCTGAGCTGATTCCTTATGACCAGTGGCGCTGGCGGATGTGGATCCAGTCGTGGATCTAGGGGACCCCTCCGAGGCCACGGCGCGTAAAGCCCAGCTACGGCGTGCCGTACAACAACGACGACGCCGGCTCACCGGTGAGGAGATCACAACCCGGGCGCAGCGTCTGGCCGAGGTGCTCAGCGGCCATATCAGCGACCGGACCACAGTCGCCGGGTATCTGCCCCTACCTGGGGAGCCGGACCCGCGGGTCTTCTTGGAGTACCACCTGCGCCGCAACGGCGGTCAACCCCACCCCCATGGCAACTCCAGCGACAGCGACAACAGTGATGGCGATGGCAACAGCAATGGCAACAGCCCCTCGGGTGCTGCCGGGGTCTATGTTCCCGTCATCCCTGAACCGCCGCTGCGGGTGTTGCGCTGGGCGGCGTGGACCCCGCAGGTCTCGTTACGCCGCAGCCGGTGGTTACCGGTTCAGGAACCTCTCGGTCCCACCTGGGCCCTGGATGACCTCCTCGGCAGTGCCTTCTCCTCAGGCGACTCCCCCACAGAGAGCGTCCCACCACAGGAGATTCCCGGAGAGGAGGTCCGCACAGGTGACAGGTCCCGCGCCCACGCCGCAGCGGCTCTGGTAGTGCTCTGCCCTGCCTTGGGGGCAGATGCCTCCGGGCGGCGTGTGGGTCAGGGGGGCGGATACTACGATGCGACCCTCGGCTCTCTGCTGACCGCTCTGCCCGCGCGGTGGCGGGCTGCCGTGGAGCTGATCGCCGTGGTGCATTCTGAGGACCTGTTACCCCTCGGAGAAATCCCCGCGGAGGCTCACGATATCCGCGTCGACGCAGTGGCCACTGAGCGCGGTATCATTAGCACTCGGAATCACTGAGTGCTAATCCGGGAGATGCCATGCCGACCTATGCCTACGCGTGCAAAGACTGCGGGCACGCCTTTGACATTGTCCAGTCGTTCTCCGAGGACTCGCTGACCGAGTGCCCCCAGTGCTCGGGTCGGTTGCGGAAGAAGTTCGGCAATATCGGGGTGACGTTCAAGGGCTCTGGCTTCTACCGCACCGATTCCCGTGCCTCGAGTTCGTCCTCGGACTCTTCGGCGGGCTCCGGTTCCTCATCCTCGTCTTCTTCTGATGCGGGCGGGTCGAGTTCCGGCAGTTCCGATGCGGGTTCCTCAAACGGCTCATCGAGTAGTAACTCGTCTTCCAGCGGCGCATCTTCTGGCACCTCATCCAGCGCCAAGGCCACCGCGACCGCCTGAACCGTCTCACCGGGCACTCTCCGGTCCCACGAGGCTGAGGTGTAGCCGGGCGGCGTGACTGGCTTGGGCGATGTCTTCTGCGGTGGCGGCGTCCACGGCGAGGATGACGACGTCGTCGGCCTCACCTGCGCCCAGCCAGTTGTCGCCTTCTCCCTGCGGGATCCACAGCACGGGCACATTCTGGGCCACCCGCTCTGTGGCCTGTTCCTGCTCCGGGGCGTCACGGGAGGCCAGGACATCAACCCGCTGGCCTGGGGAGAGCAATCCGATGATCGCTGTATCGGCCGGGCGGACCGGCACCGCCACCGTGCCGGGCTCGTAGCCATCCAGCAGTCCGGGGCCCACCAGCTGGGATTCCAGGACCACTGCTCCGGCCGGTAGTGACGCGGCAAGAGTCGCCCCGGCCAACTCGTCCACGGAGGTGGCATACCCCTGACCCAAGGCGGCGACGTCGATCTCAACCTCTTCCAACACTGAGGGTGAGAGCACTTCTCCGGCGGTGATGTCCTGGGTGACCCGCACCGCGGTGGTGGTCTCCACGGGCTGATGGTCGGTTCCGAGTAGCGCCGCCGCAGCGGCACAGAGTCCCAGCAGGACCGCCACCGGCACCCGGAACCGGCGCAGCTTGGGCATCAGGCCCGCTCCGCGCAACCGCCTCCTCACCCGTGGGGCTCGGCGTCGGGAAAAGCGGGCCTGAGCTCCCCGTGGGGAGAGACGTTTGGGCGAGCGGAATGGGCCGGATCGGGACGGGCTGCGGGGCAGAAAAGGACCAGCACCGGCAGCATCTTCAGAGTGCTCCGGTCCAGGGGCCCTGCGAGCTCGGCGCTGCCCCGGCATGCCGGCCTCGGCCTGCCGGGCCCTGGGAAGTCCGGAGGTTCGGTGTTGGCCTGTTCGGTGTTGGCCTGTTCGGTGTTGAACTGTTCGGTCCTGGGCAGAGGTGTACTGGGGTGATTGGCGTTGGGCCGCTTGGTGTTGGGCCGATCTGCGCCGGAGGGTTCCCTCCCCGACTGTTCCCTCCCGAACAGTGCTGTCCCGGGCTGGGCAGTGCCGACCTGTGCTGTGCCGAGGTGTGCTGGGCCGCGGTGTCCCGTCCCGGGGTGTGCTGGTGGTCGTCATGGCCCCAGCATGGGTGAGGGACTCCAGCGGCGCAGCGCAGCATCACTGAGATGTGGAGACCACCGGCGTGCCATTCATCCCAGAGACCCGATGTGGAAAACCCACACGACGAAGAGGGCTATGGCTCTTCCAGGGTCTATCCCCAGTGCGGAGGACGCTCGGCCTTCAACCACTTCTCCCGTGTGGCGGCGTCGTCGGCCTCAGTGTCCTGATCCTCACCCGGGTCAGCAGAGAAGACCTCCCACCCCTGGGCTTCCTGCTCCTCGGGCTGACCAGAGGTACCAGGAGCCACCACGCGCCGGTGGCCGCGCCGTCGCGAAGACCCGGATGCGCTCATCAATCCCACCGTCCACGGTCCCGGGGTGCCGCCCAACGCTTCTGCGGGGTGCGGGCGGACTCATCCGACTCATCGGCCGCCCCACCAAACCGGACCTGACCGGTGACGTGCCGCAACTGAGCTCGCCCGGACTCCGCGAACTCGGGACCCGAACTCAGCCCGACCTTCTCCGCCACCATCTCAGTAATCCTGCCCGGATCGGAGAACACCTCGATAGTCCACAGCACCATGTACTCCCAGCCCAGCCGACGGAACTGTGCCGGCCGCAACCGGGAACGCTCCCGCACCGACAACCCGGCATAGGTCTCGGTCCCATCGGAGACCATCGCCACTGGCCGTACCGGGGTCTCCGGGATGAGCCGCCGCGGGCAAGCCGCCAGGTCCAAGGTGCCGTGGAACCCGTCTTCGACCCGCCCCCCGCGGGCCCGGATCCGGTCAATGAGGTCCAAGACCAGCGGATCGGTGATCTCCGCCGAGGCCGAAGGATTCGACCCGGCAGAACTATCCAGGGCCAGCAGATCACGCACCAGCGCCGCCCCGGAACTCAACTGAACCTGCTGTAAGTCTTCGGCGCGCAGTGAGCTGACCACCGTCAACCGGCCCCGAGCCCGAGTGACCGCCTGGGCGAAGTACTCCGTGCCCCGAAGCCCGGAAAGGTCCCCGAACTCCTCGGCGACCTCCCCTTTGACGCTACGGCCATAGCCCACACTGAAGATGACGTCGTCGCGCACCACCCCGTGGGCGCGCTCCACCGGTGCGACGACGAACCGCTCCCCGGCCCCTTCACCGGGGGCTGAGGCACCCGCGCCACCGGGGGTGCCGGCTGCACCGTGTTCGAAGAACGGGGATGCCCAGGCGTGGTTGGCTAGGTGCAGACGGATCGCATCGGCCACCCGTTTGGCGTGCCACTCAGAACCGGTGATGACCGCCAAGGAACGGTTACGATGCCGACGGACGTGGTCGAACACCAGGTCCACCACCTTGTTGACCTCCGCGGTGGGAGACTCCACCGTCTCCCGGCCGCCGGTGCGGTTCTCAACGTGAACCACCGTAAGGCGACGGTCCTGTCCGGTGAGCTGGGCGGGGTCCGGCAGCCGGGTCAGCTCCCCGTTGTATAGCGCATCGGAGACCAGCCGGGTGAGCTCCTGGTCCACTCCCCGGTGAACCTGCCGCAAGGTGTACTCCGGCAACACCTGCTCCAGATCGCGATAGACCGAACCGGGCACCTGAGCTTCAGCGGCCCGGGCGATCGGATCAGCGGAGACGGCCAGGGGTTTGGGCTCCCCGGAAACGGGATCACCGAAAGCGATGACCTGCTCGGCTCTGGAGATCGGCCCCAGAGCCGCGGACGTCGCCAAGGACTCGGCATCGAGCAGGATGACCGCATCAAAGCTGGGACGCTGTTCTGCCGGGAAGTGCTCGGCCAGTCCAAGCGGGCTGGTGGTCCACACCGGCACCAGCGGCTGGGTGAGACCACGGTGGACCTGTTCCAGCTCCGCCACCGTGGGGGTGGAGCTTTTCAGCAGCGTGCGCAGCGTCTCAGCGGCCTCAGGGTGCTCCTCCAGGGCGGATTTCCACTGCACGGCGAGGTGGTGGGTGAGCCGCTGAGCACCGGTTTCGATGTGTGCGGCGTCGGCCTGAGCGTACTCCGCCTCAATGGTGCGCAAGTTCTCGCCTGTGGTCATCGCCAGGTACTCATCCCCGGAGATCATCGCTTCCAGAGCTGATTGCCACCAGGCCAGTTCCAGCTCGTCAGCGACCTGCCCGGCGGGGACCTCCCGTTCGGCCAGGTCGTCGAGTAATTCACCGAAGCCTTGTTCGCGCAGCTGCTCGGCCAGCAGGGTGCGCTCCGGCAGGGTCTTCAGCGACCGGTCGTCCTCGGCCAGGGATTCGATGGTGGCGAAGAGCTCCTCAGCGGGCACATCGAAGAGGGTCTTGCCTTCCTCCGCGGGGGCGAGGACACTCACCAGTTTCTCCAAGCGGGTCTGCACGCTGCCGACGACGTCGACGAGGGCGTCGAGCTTGCCCGGCACCGTGGGCAGGGAGTCACCTTCAGCCCACTTCAGCCACTCTTCGCGCTCGGACTGCACATCCACCAGGGAACCGTGCAGGTCGTTGATGGAGACCCCGGGGCGGATGTACTCCTTGGCGACCCGACGCAGGCGGGACCGGGCCATCGAGGACATTTCCACGTTGTTCTGCCGCCGCCACCATCCCGGGGCTGTGGCGGCGATGAGGTCATGGACATCCCGGGCGTAGACATCGTGGCTGAATTTGCCCAGGGATTCCTGGACTCGCTGGAAGAGCAGCACCTGGGAGTGCCAGTCGGCGAATGAGTCTCCGCAGCGGACTTTGACCGTCTCGCAGGCACGCTCCATCTGACTCTTCAGTTCGGGGAGGTCCCGCTGGAGCTTCTCCACCAGGGCCCGGGCGTCCTGGGTTTCCTGACGGTTGGAGATCCGGGCGTTGAACCAGGGGCTGGAGCGAGTCTCAGCGGAGAAGGCACCCAGTTCGGCGGCGCGCTTGAGCTTGACCGCAATGTGACCGCGCTCGACGGTGTTGTCCAGCACGGAGCGGCGCAACCGCACCCCGGTGGCTGGGGCCGGGTTCAGCGAGGTCAGGGCGGCCAGGGCCTGCATCGCCTGGTAGGGGGAACAGTTCCAGCGGTCCCGGACCTTATGCAGACTGGCCACGTGGTCGCGCAGCTGATGACGCCGGACAGTGAGCTTCTCATGCAGCGCGGTCAAACGCGGTGGCTCAGCCCGCTCGGCCCGTTTGACCGCTCGGATGACCTGGGTGCGCAGGGCTTCCGGGTCAGCGGAGGCGGGCACATGCACTGCCAGGGTGCCCAGCTTCGCCGCTGAGAGCCGACGGGAGAACTCGCTGAGGGTCTCTGTGCGTTCGGCGATGACCAGCACCCGTTTGCCGGCCCATGCCAGGCCAGCGGCGGCGTTGACCGCGGTCTGGGTCTGCCCTGTCCCTGGGGGTGCGGAGACCACACAGCTGGCACCGGTGAGGATCGCATCAAGTGCTGCCTGCTGGTCGGCGTCGGCGTCGGCCACCAAACGTTCCCGCTTCGGGGTGCGCTCATCGAGAGGCTCCAGATCGGCCCGGCGGGTCTCCGCGGCCCCCTGCTCCAGCGGCTGACCGGAGGCCATGGCCCGGATCACCGGATGCCCGGCGGCAACCGCCTGCGGGTTCCCCAGTTCGGCGAGGTCAGCGAAAGTCGAGACATACAGCTGGTTCCACACCTGCAGGGACGCCAGCGGGGATTCGGTGTTCTCCCCCGCGGCTTCGGCGGCTCGCTGAGTCAACAACTCGGAGGTCCGGGTGGGGTCGAACCGTGCGGTGACGTACCCGGCCTGATGGAACTCAGCGGAGTCCAGCAGCAGCTGGTGTGTTTCGGCCATATGCCGGGCCAGGGCCGGATTGAGTTTAGCGGCAGCGGTGAACTGCAGCTCGTAGTCATTGGTGTCGGCTCGGGTCCGCACACTGATGGGTACCAGCATCACGGGGGCGGTGAAGGATTCGGTACCGGCGGCGGTAGTCTCTGTCCAGGAGGCGATGCCAGCAGCCAGGTACCCGACGTCGATGCCCCGGTCTTCCCGCATCTCGCGGATCTTCGCGCGGATATTTGAGGCAGCTTTGGCCCCGGTAGTGAAGACCCCGGGGTCATTGAGCAGAGTGGAGAGCCGGGTGCGGCGCCCAGCCAACAACTGCATCAACCCGGAGGCATTGGCGTCAGTGAGGTCGACGGCGTTGTGTTGGCTGGGAGTGAACCGCAGCATGGTGTCGTTCTCGGTGCCGGTGCCCAGCGACTCGATCCACCCGGGGACATCGAGCGTCACCGGGGCGGTGGGCTCAGCCATATCGGGGCTGTCGGCGAAGTCTGCTTCGACGGGGCTGCGGGCCGACGCGGCGGACTCAGCGCTCACCTGATTTCCTCCAGAGACACTTACGGACTTTGGAGGAAGGCTACCGCTACTCCCACTCGATCGTCCCGGGGGGTTTCGAGGTCACGTCGAGGGTTACGCGGTTGATCTCCTCCACCTCATTGGTGATCCGGTTGGAGATGGTCGCCAGCAGCTCGTAGGGCAGCCGTGACCAGTCGGCGGTCATCGCGTCCTCACTGCTCACCGGTCGCAGCACCACCGGGTGACCGTAGGTTCGCCCATCACCCTGGACTCCCACCGACCGCACATCGGCCAACAGCACCACTGGCATCTGCCAGACCTCGGCATCCAGTCCTGCGTTGGTCAGCTCTTCCCGGGCGATCGCATCGGCACGACGCAGAATCGCCAGACGTTCTTCGGTGACTTCTCCGATGATGCGGATCCCCAGCCCCGGGCCGGGGAAGGGCTGGCGCTGGACGATTTCGGCAGGCAAGCCGAGCTCGGCGCCCACTGCGCGAACTTCATCTTTGAACAGGGCGCGCAGCGGCTCCACGAGTTTGAACTGCAGATCCTCGGGCAGCCCACCCACATTGTGGTGAGACTTGATGTTGGCGGCACCCTCTCCCCCACCGGATTCCACGACGTCGGGGTAGAGGGTTCCCTGGACCAGGAACTCGACCTTGCTGCCTTCGGCCTCAGCCTCTTCCAGGATGTTGCGCTCGGCTTCTTCGAAGGCACGAATGAACTCGCGGCCAATGATCTTGCGTTTCTCCTCCGGGTCGGAGACCCCCGCCAGGGCGGAGAGGAAACGTTTCTTCTCATCGGCCACGTAAAGCTTGGCCCCAGTGGCGGCTACGAAGTCACGTTCGACCTGTTCGGCTTCGCCTTCACGCATCAGCCCGTGGTCAACGAACACGCAGGTCAGTTGGTTTCCAATGGCCTTTTGCACCAGCGCGGCGGCCACTGCGGAGTCCACTCCCCCGGAAAGACCGCAGATCGCCTGGGCATCGCCGACCTGCTCCCGGATGGCGGCGACCTGTTCTTCAACGATATTGCCGGTGGTCCACTCCGGGGCCAAGCCGGCGCCCTCGTAGAGGAAGTTCTCGATGACCCGCTGACCCTGAGGCGAGTGTTTGACCTCCGGGTGCCACTGGACCCCGTAGAGCCGACGAGCGTCGTCGGCGAAGCAGGCGACCGGAGCGTGGTCGGAGACAGCAAGCACCTCAAAGCCCTCCGGGGCCCGCTGGACGGAGTCGCTGTGGGACATCCACACGTCCTGGACCGGGTCGGTGCCATCGAGCAGCCCATGCGGTGCGGTGGTCTGACGCACCTGTGTTTTGCCGTATTCGCGGTCCCCGGTGCGGGCGACCTCCCCACCCAGGGCGTGGGCCATGGCCTGAAACCCGTAGCAGATACCCAAGACGGGGATGCCGGCTTCAAACAGCTCCCGTTCAACCCGCGGGGCATCTTCGGCGTAAACACTGGCCGGGCCTCCGGAGAGAATCACCGCAGCCGGCTGCCGGGCGATGATCTCAGCGGCAGCCAGGGTGTGCGGGACCACCTCGGAGTACACACGGGCCTCACGGACCCGCCGGGCAATCAGCTGGGCGTACTGGGCCCCATAGTCAACGACGAGCACCGTCTGGGCTGCGTCATTCGCGCGCTCCCGGTGAGGGTTCTGAGCGGAAGGCTGGGCGGAGGATTCGGTGGGCTTATCAGGCTGAGAAGTCACCGCCCTATCCTACTCAACCCACCTACTCGCCCGGTCCGGAGGGCCTGCCCAGCGCCTCCCAGGCATCACCGATGATGGTGTCTAAGTCGCGGTGTGGTGTCCACCCGAGCACCTGCTTGGCCTTCTTCCCTGAGGCAACCAAGACCGCAGGGTCCCCCGGGCGGCGGGGTTCTTCCCGCACCGGCAGGTCCCGCCCGGTGACTCGCTTCACCGCGTCGATGACCTCACGCACGCTCGAACCCACTGAGGTGCCCAGGTTGAAGACCTCGTGAGTACCAGGCTGAACCCAGTCCATGGCCAGCAGGTGAGCTTCAGCCAGATCCACCACGTGGATGTAGTCGCGCACCGCGGTTCCATCATGAGTGGGGTAGTCGGTGCCGAAGAGCTTCGCTTCCCCCTGTCCGGCAGCGGCGGTGAGCAGATTCGGAATGAGGTGGGTCTCAGGGTCGTGGCGTTCCCGCAGGTGACCCGAGGCTCCGCCGACGTTGAAGTACCGCAGACTCACCGCAGCTAACCCATGGGCGGCGGCTTCCCCGGCGAGCATGTGGTCGATCGCCAGTTTGGAGGCCCCATACGGGTTGATCGGAGCAGTGGGGTGCTCCTCGGTGATCGTCTCGGAGACCGGGTTGCCGTAGACCGCAGCGGTGGAGGAGAACACAAACCGCGGCACCCCGGCGGCACGCACCGCATCGATGAGCTTCAAAGTGGCGACGATATTGCCATGCCAGTACCGCTCCGGGTGGGCCACGGACTCCCCCACCAGAGACTTCGCAGCCAGATGCACCACCGCATCGAAACTCGAGTCGAGGATCTCCCCGGCATCACTGATATCACCGTGGTGCCAGCTCGCCCCAGCGAGGACATTCTCCCGGTGGCCGGTGGCCAGGGAGTCGACGACGACGACGTCGTGGTTGGCATCCAAGAGTTGCTGGGTCACCACGGACCCGATGTAGCCGGCGCCGCCGGTGACCAGAACCTTCATGCTCACACCCTATCGACATCGAGCTGGATCGCCGCCCAGCTCAGTGCCGGCAGGCTGCCGCGGACCACACCGTCTTCCACGCCGATGGAGGTCAAGGGGGTTAAGCCCACCGCCTCGCGGTGGTGCAGGGTGTTGGCAGTGTGCCGGTCCCCGCCCTCAGGCACGGTGAGCAGCTCGGCACTGCTGATGCCGCTGACTGCCAGCCCACGCAGGTCCAGGGAAATCTCGGCGTCTTCGCTCAAGCTGCGGTTAGCCAGGAACAGAGCCAGCTTGCCGGTTTCCTCATCCCAGGTGGCGGCGGCGTCGACGAGGTCCACGTCCCCGAACTTCTCTGTGGGGGTCTGGGTGGAATCGACCTTCAGGTGCAGGATCTCACCGGTGGCCAGCTTCGACATCCGGGCGAAGGGCCAGAAGCTCGTCTGCCGCCAGGCCGGGCCGTTTTCCTCGGCGCGGATGGGCGCGATGACATTGACCAGCTGGGCCTGGTTCGCGATGGTGACCCGGTCGCCATGGCGCAGCAGAGAGTGCAACAGGGTTCCGACCACGACCGCGTCAGTTACCGAATAGGTGTCCTCAATGACCCGTGGGGCCACCCGCCAGCCGGCCTTGGCCACATTGTGCGGCTGGTCCTCACCGTCGAGGCCACGCTGATACCAGACATTCCACTCGTCGAAGGAGATGTTGACCTGTTTGCGGTGCTTCCCAGCGGCCTTGACCGCGTCGATGGTGGCGACCACCCCGTCGATGAAGGCGTCCATGTCCACCGCCTCGGCGAGGAAGCTGGCGGCGTCACCGTTGTCCTCGTAGTAGTAGGCGTGCATGGAGATGTAGTCGACTTCTTCATAGGTGTGTTTGAGCACCGTGTGCTCCCAGTCCCCGAAAGTGGGCATCTGCCGGTTAGAGGAGCCCACGGCGACCAGTTCGATGTCCCGATCGACCAGTTTCATCGCCTTGGCGGTCTCCTGGGCCAGCCGGCCGTATTCATCGGCGGTCTTGTGTCCGATCTGCCAGGGCCCGTCGAGCTCATTGCCCAGGCACCACAGTTTGATGCCGAAGGGCTCTTGGGCCCCATTGGCCCGGCGCATATCCGACCAGTACGTGCCGCGGGGGTGGTTGGCGTACTCCACCAGAGCCCGGGCTTCCTCCACCCCTCGAGTGCCTAGGTTGATAGCTTCCATCACCTCGACGTCGGCTTTTTTGGCCCATTCGACGAATTCGTGGAGACCGAAGGTATTCGGCTCGATCGTGTGCCAGGCGCCGTCGAGCCGGTTGGGGCGGCGATCCTTGGGGCCGACGCCGTCTTCCCACCGGTAGCCAGAGACGAAGTTTCCTCCCGGGTAGCGCACCACAGTCGGGCCCATCTCCTTGACGAGTTCGAGCACGTCAGTACGGAAGCCGTGCTCATCGGCCGAGGGGTGAGCCGGTTCGTAGATACCGGTGTAGACACAGCGGCCCATGTGCTCCACGAAGGAGCCGAAGAGCCGGCGGGGCACCGGGCCCACCTGGAAATCGCGGTCGATGACGATGCGTGCTTCAGCCACTGGGTCTCCTCGGGTGTGACAACGGCAGGGTTTACAACGATGCAAGTCGTTCTCTCACCCTAACCGGGTGTGTCATGCACCACAACCACACGCGCTCCAGCCAGTCGGTGTCGCGCCAGTGGAGCCTCGGGTCACCACCTGGTGTGGAATACACACCGCCCGGGGAGGCAGGGAGCGGTCATCGAGCCGGGAGCTGAGCAGGTCGAAGGCGGCGGTGACGTAATCGGCGTGGTCGAAGGAGATCGTGGTCAGCGGTGGGTTGGTGAACTGGGCGTGTTCGACGTCGTCGAATCCGGTCACTAAAACATCCTCCGGTACCCGGATACCGCGTTGACTCAGCACGTGCAGAGCACCCATGGCCAGCGAATCGGTGAAGGCGGCCACAGCGTCGAAGGTCTCACCGGCGGCAAGAATGCGTTGCATGCCCCGAGCCCCGCCGGCCATCGTCCAGGGCACATCCCCGACTTCCAGCCGCGGGTCGGGGCTCAGCTGCGCCGCTTTCAGCGCGGCGTGGTGCCCCTGGTACCGCAGGGTGGGGGTGGCGTGCCGACCGCGGGAACTGCCGCTGGCACCGATGACGGCGATGCGCCGGGCTCCCCGGCTGATGAGGTGCTCAGTCATCTGGTAGGAGGCGGTCTCACTGTCGATGAAAACCCGGTCCACCCGGTGTTGTTCGACCTCTCCAATGAGGACCACCGGGGGGAGGTGCTCGACGTGTTCGACCACACTGTCTTCCAGACTCACCGGGTTGAGGATCAGTCCGTCGATGTGGTGAGCCCGGGCCCGGGAGACCAGGTCGAACTCCCGCCGCGGGTCGGCTGCGGTCTCCTCAATCTGTACGGCGATGCCGCGGCTGTGGGCTTGCCGCACTACGGTCTGACTCAAGGAGGCGGAGAAGGCCGTACTGAGATCCGGCAGGGCCACGCCGATCACCCCGGCACGTCCGCTGCGCAGTCCCCGGGCACTGAGGTTGGGGACGAAGTCGAGTTCGGCGATGGCGGCTTCGACCCGCTGTCGGGTTGCTGGGCGGACTCCTGCCGCACCGGTGAGCACATTGGAGACAGTCTTCGGGGAGACCCCGGCGACGGCGGCGACGTCTTTCATGGTCGGCCGGGGTGGCCGGTTACTGACTCTGCGCTGAGTCTCTGCCGGGCTCATGGGCCCACTTTACTGACCACCGAAGCCGGTGGTGGCCACGCCCTTGACGATCTGCCGTTGGAAGAAGAGGAACACCACGATCAGCGGCAGGGCGGCGAGGACGGCCTGAGCCATCACTTGGGCGTATTGGATCCCGTAGGCGCTGATGACGGTCTGCAGTCCCACAGGCAGGGTCATCAGCAGGGTGTCGTTGATGATGAGGAAGGGCCACAGGAAGTTGTTCCACGCCTGAATGAACACAAAGATGGACACCGCCCCGAGGATCGGCCGGGACAGGGGCAGCACCACGGACCAGAACACTCTCAACCGGCCGGCCCCGTCGACGCGGGCGGCGTCTTCGAGCTCAATGGGCACGGCGTCGAAGAATTTCTTGAGGATGAAGACGATCGGTGCCATAACAACCTGCGGGAGGATGAGCCCCCAGTAGGTATCCACCATATTGAAGGCAAGCATCTGGTAGTACAGCGGAATGATGAGCGCCTGGGGTGGGACGATGATCGAGGCGATCACGGCCACGAAGATCCACTTCTTCCCGGTGAACTGCAGCCGGGAGAACGCGTAAGCAGCCAGGGCGGAGATCGCCACGGTGATGAAGGTGATGACCGCAGAGGTCCATGCGCTGTTCAGTGCCCAGATGTAGATATTGCCCTGGGAGAGGATCGATTCGAAGGCCTGCAGGGTGGGCCCGGATTCCCCGATGAAGGTCAGTTCCCCGGCTGCGGCGTCAGTCTCGGTCTTGAAGGCGGTCGCCACAGCCCAGACGATGGGCCCTAGCCAGATCCCGGCCATGATGACCAGGGCAGCGAAGGCGAGGATGCGCGCCGGGCTGTAGGGGCTCTCACCGGGGCGCCGGTTGCGGGAGCGGACTTTGGTGACATCGACATTGTCGAGGGCGGGTGCTGCGGCACTCATCAGTTCCCCTTCCGTCGGGAGAGCACCGTCATCTGGAAGATTCCGACGATGACGATGAGGGCGAAGAAGATATAGGAGATGGCTGAGGCGTAGCCGAACCGGTAGCCGACGAAGCCTGCCTCGAAGATGTACTGCACGATGGGACGGGAGGTGTCCGAGGATCCGCCGTTCATCATCTGGTAGGCCTGGTCGAATAATTTCAGGGAGGCCAGGGCTTGCAGTACCAGCACCACCACGGTGACCGGACCCAGTTGCGGCAGGGTGATGGAGAATAATTGCCGCCACCGGCCGGCACCGTCCACGGCGGCGGCCTCATATTGATGCTCCGGGATGTTCTGCAGGGCAGCCAGGTAGAGCAGGAAGTTGAATCCGACAGTCCACCACACGGTGGCGATGGTGATTGAGATCAGATCGATGTGCTCGGTCTGCAGCCAGGCGATGGGTTCGAACCCGAAGGTGGTGAGGATTTCATTGGCGACTCCGATCTCCGGGTTGAAGATCCACATCCAGATTTGGGAGATCACCGTGGAGGCCAGCAGGAAGGGCATAAAGAAGCTCAGCCGCCACAGCCACTGGCCGGGCAACCCGGTGTTGACCAGTAAAGCCATCACCAGGGCGAAGAGCACCAGGGGGATGGTGGAGATGACGGTGAACCAGACAGTGTTGCGGATGGAGGTCCACACCACTGGGTCGGAGAGCGCCTCAGCGTAATTCTCCAGGCCGATGAAGCTACCTCCGGCCCCGGTGAGCGACTGGTCGGTCATCGACAGGTAGATCCCGTGGGCCAACGGCCAGATGACGAAGAGAAAGAACGCCAGCATGAACGGGGCTAGGAAGGCCCAGGCGATGAGCTGGTTGGCCCGACGCGCCTGACCGCGGGTACGCCCGGCGGTGCTGATACCCGGGCCCTCCTCCACGGTCTCCGGTTCGGGGGCCACGGCACTGCGATCTGCGGTGACATCGGTCATATCTGGGTCTCCTCCGGGTCCGCCGGGTTGGGCCGCTCCAAGATGTCTTCGATGTGCCGGCGGAAGTTCTCCGCGGCTTCATCGAAACCTGAACCGGAGACCACGGTGTTGCCGACGATGTTGCCGAAGTCCTGCACAAAGTTGGACCCGGATCCGGTGAACCAGGCCACCGGGTCGTAGACAATGTGATCGGCGGCTTCGGCGTATTCGGCCTGCGGGCTCAGCTCGGCGTAATCAGGGTCTTCGATGATCGGCTGGTAGGCGGGGATGTGACCAGCACCGGCCCAGTCCAGGGAGTTGCTTAACAGTTCGGCGACGAAGGTGTAGGCGTAGTCGCGTAGTTCGTCGTCGGGATCCATCTGGTGGGGCAGCACAAAGGAGTGGGAGTCGGCGTAGACGGCTTCCTGGCCGAAGATCGGCGGGATCATCGTGGCACCCAGCGGCACGCCCGCCTCGCGCATGGTGGGCAGCTCCCAGACTCCGGTGAAGTGGATACCGGATTCCTGGGCGGCGAATTCAGCGATGGCGAAGTCGATGGTGCCTTGACGGGCAGCAATCTCCCCGTCGGCCAGCTGGGACATGAACTCCAGAACCGCCACGAAGGTGTCCTCGTTGAAGTCCACACCGTCGGTCTGGCTGAAGCTCATCTGCTCGCCGTGTTGGCAGTAGAGCCCGTAGAACAGCCGCCACATCTGGGTGCCGTCAGCCAGGAAACCGTAGGAGAGCCCGTGGTTGCCGGTGACCCCGGCGATCTCCCGGCACATCTGCAGGAAGTCATCGGGGTTATCGGGACGCAGCAGCCGCCCGTCGGAGTCGAGCACCCCAGCTTCTTCGCAGATCTCGGTGTTGTACAGCGCGATGAACGGGTGAGCGTCCAGCGCCACACTGTAGAGCTCGCCGTCGACCTGGGAGGCTTCCCAGATGGGTTCGGAGAAGGTCGACTCATCGACCCCGAGCTCGGCCAGCCGGTTGAGGTCCCAGGGGTCCAGCAGCCCGCCGGGAACGTAACCCGGTACACGCGAGGCGTGCATCACGGCTAGTTCGGGGGCGCGTCCGCCGGCTCCGGCCATGGCGAGTTTGGTGTAGTAGGGGGCGCCCCAGGCGAGCACTGTGGGGCGGATAAAGAAGTCCTGGTGGGCGTCATTGATGGTGTCGATGAGCCCCTGCATGGTGATGCCGTCACCACCGGAGAGCAGGTGCCAGAACTGGACTGTGGCTGCCTCCCTCGTTCCGCCTCCGGCTGTGCATCCGGCCAGCGCCATGGCTGAGGCGGCCCCGAGGGCTCCGGCGAGCACCTGCCGCCTGCTGATCTGCATTCTGTCCATCCGTACCGCCTTGGTATCGGCCTGCTCGCATCGTGTTCTTACAACGATGAAAATGTGATGCACATCATACACAGAATGTGGTGTGTGTCACAGGGGTGTGAGGTGTGGGGTCACACAGTGGGTGCGCTACAGGCTGATGTCAGGTCAATAAGGGGGACTGCTCAGCGGCGGGCCAGCAGATGGCAGGCATGGGCGGCGGTGTCTTCGATGAGCTGGGCCGCCCGCGCTTGGAGCCTGGCCAAATCGGCGGGACCATCGGCGATGGAAAACGCGGCGGTAATCCCCGCGGCGCGGCATTCGGCGGGACTTAGCTGCAGACCCCCGCAGATCACGACGACGGCGGCGTCTTCCGGTGCGCGGGAACTCACCGCATCGACGACCTTGCCGGCCAGTGATTGGGAGTCCAACCGCCCTTCCCCGGTGAGGACGATATCCGCCCCGGTAAGGGCCTCAGCGAGTCCGACGGCTTCGGCGACCATCGTGGAACCGGGGACCACCTCGGCACCCAGCAGGCTGACCAGGGTCACGGGGATGCCGCCTGCGGCACCGAAACCGGCTCGAGTGCGCAGATCATCGGCAGCGGTACCGGTATGCTCGGCGAGCACCCCACTGAGGTGAGTCAGCCCGGCGTCCAAAGCGACGACGTCGTGCTCATCGGCACCTTTTTGCGGACCGAAGACCGCAGCGGCCCCACGGGGCCCGGTCAGCGGGTTGTCGACGTCGACGGCGATGCGCCAGCGGACCTCCCGAGCCCGGGGGTGCAACCCGGTGAGGTCGATTGAGGCGATCCTGCTCAGCCCTTCTCCTCCGGGAGCCACCGCAGCGGCCGCGGCGTCGAGGAACTGTGCTCCCAGCGCGGTGAGCAGCCCGGTCCCGCCGTCAGTGGAGGCCGAGCCTCCGATGCACAGCAGGATTTCCTCGGCCCCGGTCTGTAGTGCGGCCGCGGCAATGAGACCGACCCCGTAGGTGTCAGCACGGCGGGGCTGTAAGGGCACATCGGAGACGGCCGGCAGACCGTTGCCTTCGGCTGCTTCGATGATCGCGGTCCGCCCATCCGGGGATCGGCCAAATCGCGCGGTAGTGGGTCGGCCGATCGCATCGACGACTTCGACCGTCTCGGCCTGGCTACCCCAGGCCTCCAGGAGCGCATCCAGGGTGCCTTCTCCCCCATCGGCGAAGGGCAGCTGAATGATCTCCGCCTGACCAAAGACCTGCTGCGCCCCGGCAGCAAGGGCCGCAGCCGCTTCACCGGCGGAGGCCGAACCCTTGAATGAATCCGGGGCGCAGACGATCTTCACTGGGGGTATCCGTTCTGAACTGTCGATTTCTCAGGTGGGGTGCTCCACCGACGATCACAGAGACCGTGCGTTAAACCCCGTGCTCAGATCCCGAAGGAGATCCGTTCCCCGGCTGGGTTTTGTGCCTTAGCCGCGCCCTCTTCCAGGGCGGGCAGCACCAGCTCGGCGTAGCGGGACTTCATGGTCTCGACGGTGAGGCTGGCGTCCTGGTTGTTGATCTCCACGTTGAAGATCTCCACCTCCACCGGGCCGGTGTAGCCGGCCTCGGCCACCCATCGGCTGATGGTGGGGAAGTCGACGTAGCCATCGCCCATCATCCCGCGGGATTTCAGGGCATCGGCGGCGATCGGCAGGTTGAAGTCGCAGATCTGGTAGCTGGCGATGCGGTTCTCCCGACCGGCCCGCTCGATCTGCTGCTTCAGCTGCGGGTCCCACCACACGTGGAAGGTGTCCACGACGACGCCGACCGTCTCCGCCGGGTAGGGCGCGGCCAGATCCAGCGCCTCACCCAGCGTGGAGAGCACGGCCCGGTCGGCGGTGTACATCGGGTGCAGTGGTTCCAGCACCAAGCGGACATTGTGCTCAGCGGCGTAGGGGGCCAGTTCGGCGATCCCTTCGGCCACCCGCTGCCGGGCAGCGACGATGTCCTTATCTTGCCGGTCCCCCTCCCCTCCGATGACGTGGGCTGCGGCCGGCAGACCGCCGACCACCATAATGAGCTCTCCGGCACCGATGGCCGCGGTCTCGCGGATCGCCGCGCGATTGGACTCGATGGCGGCTCGCCGCGCCTCGGGGTCAGAACCGGTGAGGAACCCGCCGCGGCACAGGGTGGTGGCCTTCAGCCCCGCAGCGGAGATGATCTCAGCGGCCTTCTCCTCGCCGCCGGCCTGCTCCAGCAGGTGCCGCCAGGGCCCGATGTGCCCCAGCCCGGCACCGGCCACCGCCTCGACTGCCTCCTGCAAGGAGAGGTTTGGGGTGGTGCCGGTGTTCAGGGAGAGTTCAAAGCTCACTGGATACCTCCCACGGTCAGCAGGCTCCGCATCCGGGAGGCAGCCAGCTCGGGGTCACGCAGCAATCCGGCCCGGTCGGCGAGCACAAAGGTGTGCGCCAGGTGCGGGATGGAGCGCCCAGAGTGCAGCCCACCGACGAGTTGGAAGCCGGGCTGGTGGCCGTTGAGCCACGCGAGGAACGCCACACCGGTCTTGTAGTAGAAGGTCGGCGCGGAGAAAACGTGCTGCCCCAGCTCCCGGGTGGAGTCCATGATGGCCCGGCCTCGCTCGGCGTCTCCGGCGTCGTAGGCCTGCAGGGCTGCCGAGGCCGCCGGGTAGATGGCCGCGAAGATCCCCAGCAGGGCGTCGGAGTATTCCTCTCCTTCACCGTGGATGAGTTCGGGGTAGTTGAAGTCGTCTCCGGTGTAGAGGCGCACGGAGTCTGGCAGCGCAGCGCGCAACTGCTTCTCGTGGTCGGCGTCGAGCAGGGACACTTTGACCCCGTCAACCTTGGACTCGTTGTCCCGAATGAGCCTCAGGAACGTCTCCGTGGCGGTGGCGACGTCGTCGGAGCCCCAGTAGCCGGCCAGGGCGGGATCGAACATCGTGCCCAACCAGTGCAGGATGACCGGTTCCTTGGCGGTCTTCAGCAACTGGGTGTAGATGGTCAGGTAGTCATCAGCTCCGGAGGCGACTTTGGCCAGGGCGCGGGAGGCCATGAGAATGACCTTGGCCCCGGATTCCTCCACCACTTGCAGCTGCTCCAGGTACGCCTCGAGAACCTTCTTCAGGCCTTCTTCACCGGTGGGTGCGGTGGCGGGGTCGAGCTGGTCGGTCCCGGCACCGCAGGCGATGAGGTCGCGTACCGAGCGCCCGGCCAGGGCCGGGTACTTTCCGGAACGTACGACGCCGGCAGCTTCAGCGGCTGAGCGGCGGATGAGTTCCTTGGTGGCCTCCCAGTCAAGTCCCATCCCGCGCTGGGCGGTGTCCATCGCGTCGGCGACACCCAGTCCGTAGGACCACAGTTCGTGGCGGTAGGCCAGGGTGGCGTCCCAGTCGAGCTGGGCGGGGCTACCGGGAGTGTTCTCGGCGGTCATCACCGGCACCACGTGGGCGGCGGCGTAGACCTTGCGGGACTGGATGGGTCCGGTGGGCCGGGAGAACTCCCCGGGGCCGGTCATGGTGTAGTCGACCCGCTGACCATCCAGGGTCGGCAGGGTGAGTGTTGGCAGTGTACTCATCGTCTGTGGGCCTCTCAGAGGGTGATCTCGGGGATCTCGACGGTGCGGCGCTCAGCGGCGGACTTCAGTCCCAGCTCGGCCAGCTGCACACCGCGGGCGGCAGAAAGCAGGCCGAAGCGGTGTTCGCGTCCGGCGACGGCGTCGCGGAGGAACTCTTCCCACTGGGCTTTGAAGCCGTTGTCGAAGGTGTCGTTGTCTGGAACTTCGACCCACTGGTCGCGGTAGGACTCGGTGACCGGAAGGTCGGGGTTCCACACCGGCTTCGGGGTGGTGGAGCGGGCCTGGGCCACGCATTTCTGCAGTCCGGCCACCGCGGAACCGTGGGTGCCATCGACCTGGAATTCGACGAGTTCGTCACGGTAGACGCGCACCGCCCAGGAGGAGTTGATCTGTCCGACGACCTCGTCACCATTGGGGGTCTCGAGGTCAAAGATGCCGTAGGCGGCGTCGTCGGCGTCGGCGTCATAGGGCTGGCCGTTTTCATCCCACCGGGTGGGGATGTGGGTGGCAGTGCGGGAGGTGACGGTCTTGACCTTGCCGATGATGCCTTCGAGCACGTAGTTCCAGTGGCAGTACATGTCGGTGGTCATCGAGCCGCCATCGGCCAGCCGGTAGTTCCAGGAGGGGCGCTGGGCGGGCTGAACGTCGCCTTCCCACACCCAGTAGCCGAATTCACCCCGCAGGGAGAGGATGCGCCCGAAGAAACCTTCATCAACCAGTCGGCGGAGCTTAATGAGCCCGGGCAGGTAGAGCTTGTCGTGAACCACACCGGCGGTGACGCCTGCGGCTTGAGCCTGCTTCGCCAGGTCGACGGCTTCATCCAGAGTCTCGGCGGTGGGCTTCTCGGTGTAGACGTGCTTTCCGGCAGAGATCGCCTTGGACAGCGTGCCGTAGCGCAGGGAGGTCATCGAGGCATCGAAGACGATGTCGGTCTTGTCATCGTTGATGATGCCGTCGAGGTCGGTGGTGTATTCGTCGACATCATGCTGGGCGGCGAGGTCTTTGATCTTGTTCTCGTTGCGGCCCACCAGGATGGGCTCCACGGTGATCTTGGATCCATCGGCCAGGGTGATACCGCCCTGGTCACGGATAGGCAGGATGGAACGCAGCAGGTGCTGGCGGTATCCCATGCGGCCGGTGATGCCGTTCATGGCGATGCGCAAAGTGCGAGTGTCGGACATGTGCGTGGAGTCTCCTTGAGTCGAAATCGACCGGGGTCGCAGGCTGTGACCCAGGTTACGGAATGCGCTTTCCACGTTATTCTGCGCGCATTTGCCCTGTCAAGCAGCGGCCGAAAGCGGCAGCAGGTGCTTCAGGCCGTGGGCGAGTGCCTTAGGCGGTGGGCAGGTGCGTGGTGAGGAACTCGGAGCCGAAGACTCCGGTGGGATCGAGACTCTCACGCAGAGTGTGGAAGTCACTGACACGGGGGTAGAGCCCGGAGACGTCCCCGACGTGGAATAGCTTTCCCCAGTGGGGCCGTGCCCCCAGGGGGAGCAGCTCATCCTCGATGACTGGCAGCAATGCGGCGACCTCGTCCATGTGCTGGCGCCAGGTGAAGTGAATACCGATGTGGTCGTCACCATAGGCCGGGGAGAGCCATTGCCGGTCCTCGGCCATGGTGCGTATCTCGGTGACGAACAGGTGCGGATCCAGCCGGGGGCCAAGTCGGCGGATCCGGGTGATGGCTTCGACCGCCTGGGGCCGAGGGATGAGGTATTCGCTCTGGAGTTCGTCCCCGTTGCTGGGGGTGAATTCGAGTTTGAAGTGCGGCAACCGGGTGTCCCAGCTGCCCCAGAGCCCAGCCTGATCGGTGGTGCGCTCCGGGGGTCCTTCCACCAGTCCGACATCGTAGGTCAACGCGGCGACACCAAAGAAGTCCTCAGGCGGAGTGGAGGTGGATTTGAGCCAGACACGGACGTCGTCGTCCCACCGGGTGAACAGGCTCACGCTGTAGGCCGAGGAGGTGATGGTCTGGAAGTTCTCCAGGATGCTCTCCAACGGCACGGGCTCGTAGACGTCCTGGCGGACCTCGAAGCTGGGCACAATATCGAAGGTGACACTGGTGACGACTCCCAGGCTGCCGAGGTTGACGACCGTGCCGTCGAAGTCAAGGTCACCGCGGCGGTAGCTGCGCAGCTCGCCGTCGGCGGTCACCAATTCGATCCCGGAGACCAGGCCAGATAACGGCGGGATCGTGTCCCCGGAGCCGTGGGTTCCGGTCGCCACAGTGCCGGCCACACTGATGTGCGGCAGGGAGGCCATCGTGGCGATCGCCCACCCGGAGGCCTGCAACCTGGCGGCGAGTTCACCACAACGCATCGCGGCGTTGACGGTCACGGTGCGGGAGGCCTCGTCAATGGAGAAGTGCCGGGGCATCCCGGCCAGATCCACCAGGTCACCGGGGGTGTCAGCCACGGTGTTGAAGCTGTGCCGACTGCCCAGGGCTTTAAGTCGTTCGGCCTGGGCCACCGCCTCGCGCAACTGGTCCAGACTGGTGGGGGTCAGCACCCGCTGTGCCGAGTAGCGGAGGTTTTTGGCCCAGTTGAGTTCGCCGGTACCGGCGGCAGGAGGTGTCGTCATGGACTCATTGTGCCGGGGTTGTGGCGCCGGAACCACTCAGCGGTGCTCGCCAGCGCGTCGGCGAGCGGTTCGATCTGCGGGTGCCAGGCTTTCTCCCATTCCAACGACACCCAGCCGCAGTAGTCCTGTAACAGGCGGGCGTGCTCATCGAGTGGGATCTGCCCGGCCCCGGTGAGCACCGGGGTCCAGGCCTCACCGTCCATGATGACGTCTTTGACCTGGAAGTACGCGAAGTACTCCCCCAGGGTCGCTTTGGTTTGCTCAGGTGTCTCCCCGCTGCGCCAGGGGTGGAGGGCATCCCACAGCACTGCCGCATGGTGGGGGTCGCCGAGGTCTTTCACCAGCTGGAGGGCCTCGGCTGCAGTGGGGTGGGTGTCGTGGGTTTCGACGAGTAACTGCACCCCGGTCTGGCGCAGCTGGGGTAGCACTGTGGCGATCCTGGACTGGGCACCACCGTGGTGACCGGGCTCTCCCCCGGGGAAGACCCGGATGCCGTGAGCGCCGGTCTCAGCGGCTAGGTCGATGAGCCGGCGCAAACTGGCGACGACGGCGTCGTCGCTCTCTTCGGTACTACACACTCGCACGTACCCGGCCAGTGCGGAGATCTCCAGCCCAGCTGCCTGGATGCGTTCGCCGATTCGGCGTGCCTCGGTCAGGGGGGTGTGGGGACGGAGAAATTCGTCGTCGTGGACGCGCAGCTCTACCCCAGCGCAGCCGTGGGCGTGAGCGGTGTCGATGACCTCATCGAGGCCGGCACCGGGCATGCCTAGGGTACTGAAGGCGAACTTCCACCTCACCGCCGACCACCCTGGCTCGCGTGACTGCCGGAGGCACTATCCAGGCTCGTTCCGCCTAGCGTCACGGTCACTGGCTGGGTGAGGTCGGCACCGGTGAAGCCGATGCGCACAGGGGCCGACTCTCCCGCCCAACGGAAGGTGACGGCGTCGTCGGTGACAGTGAGATCCTCCACCGCGGTGGAGGGATCGGGCCGGTGTGCTTCCTCCCCGCTGAGGGCAGCTAAGCAGACGTAGACTCCGTTCACCGGCACTTCGGCTCTGAGCCGCGGCACCCGCGCTGCGGCGGTGTAGGCGGTCCCGGCCGGGGCGATAACGTCATCGGCTGCAGACCAGCCGTGCAGCGGCACCAACACTGAGGCCGGCCCCAGCTGGGTGTCATCTGATGCGGTGCGTGGATCGGGGGTGGCCCAGCCGGTGGTCTCAAGGGCAGCCTCAGCAGGGGCTGCGGTCACCGCGTGGACGCGCACCTCCCAGGTGCCGTGGACGACGACGACGCTGAGCACCTTCAGCCCGGGAATCACCGTGGGCGGGCCGTCGAAGACCGGACGGTGCCAGGAAGCGGCCCAGCCGCTACCGGTCTGCAGGGTGCCGGCTCCGAGGGGGTGGATCTGGGTGCGCGAGCCGCGGCGGTTCTGCCAGATGACGGCGAGGTCGTTGTCCGCGGTGTTGGTCGTGGTGGTGGGCCCGGTGTGGCTGGAGTAGGCCCAGCGGGTGTAGAGCGGGTCGGGGCGCCCGGCGGCTGCCCCGTTTTCTGCGCGCAGGTGGTCACTACCGTGGTTGTGCAGGCGCACGACCCCGTCCTGGGCGGTGGAGTGCAGCAGTAGACCGGCCGGTTCCACGGCAAGAACGTGGTCCCCGGTTTCGGCGGGCGCCGGTTCCTCGGTGGCCGTCCACAGGGGGTGATCGGCCCCGGCAAGCAGGCAGACGAAGCCTTTGGAGGCCCAATACGGGGAGGCGGGCCCGGAATAGTGCTGCACCGTGGGGGCGTGCTCGCCGTGCCAGCCGAGGCTGAGCAGGCCGTGGGAGTTCAGCGCCCCACGGTCCAGGAAATACTTCAAGGTTCCGCTGATGATCCGGCGGGAGGCGCCTGGGGTCAGTGGGGTGTCTGAGGTGGCTGCGCCCAGGCCCACGGCGGCTGCGGCGGCGAACCGGTACGTCATCGACCGGCCGAAGTAAACGGGGGCGCCGTCGGCGGCGAAGAAATGACTCAGGCTCTCCAGGTGGGTGCTCAACCGCTGCCGGTAGATGCTGGTCCCGCTGCTGGGGTCTTCGCCGGCTTCCCGTGCCGCCATGAGTTCGTCGAGCACCGGGTAGAGGTGCAGTGCCCACCCGTTGTAGTAGTCATAGGCCCCGCCGTCGCCGTCGGTGTACCAGCCTTGGCCCACGTCCCAGCTATCCAGTAATTCGAGCCCACGCTGGCGGATCCGGGTGGTCAGTTCGTCGCCGCGGCCCACGGAGTCGAGGAACCCGGCGACGGTATAGGGGAAGAGGTACCAGTTGTTTGCAGCGGGCAGGGAGACCAGGGCATCGCGCAGCCAGGCGTCGGCTCGGTCTTGTTCGGCGGAGGAGAGCTTGTCCCATAGCCATGGCCGGGTGAGTCGCAGTCCCAGCGCCACCGAGGCGGATTCCACCATCGGTTGGCCCTGAATAAAGAAATCGCGGATGACCGGCCAGGATTCGGCGTCGTCGTGCCCCGGTGTGCTGGTTCCGGCGATGAGCCCTTCGGCGTAGCGGGGTAACCAGCCGTGGGGGTCTTCACCGTTGGCCCCGGCGACCCGGAATGCGGCGGCCAGAAAGGTGCGTGCGTAGCCTTCCAACCCGTCAGAGACGACTCCGCTGCGGGAGGTTTTCCCGGGCAGGTCAAGCCGTGCGCCACGGGGGCTGGCCCAGCGCCAGGCGGCGGTGAGTAACCCGTCAGCGCAGGCTTCCCAGTGCTGCCGGGTGTAGCCGGTGTGGGGGCTGAGGGCGCGGTCTTCCTCCGGCAGGTTCAGTACGGTGTGGCTCATGCGATCACGTCCAGTGCTGAGTATGGGATGCGGTGGCGTAAGGAGTGTCCCTGGGTGTAGCGGGTGAGCTCCTCCAGGGCGGTGATGAACAGCCGGCGCAGCTCATTGCCTTCGGAACCGGCCAGGTGAGGGGTGATGAACACATTCTCACACTCCCATAACGGGTGCTCGGCGGGAAGCACCTCCGGGTCGGTGACATCCAGGACCGCCCGGATTCGGCCGGATTGGGCCGCCGTGGTGAGTGCGTCATGGTCGACGACGCCGCCACGGGCAGTGTTGATGAGCACGGCACCGGGTTTCATCGCCTGAAGTAAAGCGGCATCCACTAGCCGGTAAGTACTAGGCAGCAAGGGGGTGTGGATGCTGAGAATGTCGCTGCGCCTGAAAAGTTCTTCATTGGTGACCAGTTCGGCGTCGTATGCGGCGGCGGTCGCTGCGTCGATGTAGGGGTCGGCCAGGAGCACATGCACATCGTGGTGGCGCAGCCGCTCCATCACCCCGCGGCCGATCAATGAGGCCGAGAGGATCCCCACCGTGGTGCCGTAGTTGCCGATCGGGCCGCAGACCTCAGGGTGGCTTCGACGCCGGTGACGTCGGTAGTCAGAAGCCCGCTGCAGGACACGTTTGCCCTCCAACAGGATCATCGCCAGGGTGTACTCCACCACCGGCACCGCATTGGCTGCTGCGGCTGAGGTGACCTCGATGCCACGGCGGAAGCAGGCCTCAGAGACATGCCCACGGACCGAGCCGGCCGTGTGGACGATAAGTTTCAGCTGCGGAGCCTGCGCCAGGGCGGCCTCATCGATGACCGGGCAACCCCAACCGGTGATGAGCACCTCCGCCTCAGCGAGCAGCGCCTCGGCCCGCAGGGAACTGAACTCGGTCAGTGGCTCTGGATCCGGCACCTGGCAGACCGCGCGGATCTCATCGAGGCCTCGCGGGCCCACCACAGTCCCGGCGACATCAGGTGACATCGCCAGGACTGCAGTGGGGGCAGCGGGAATGGTCATTCGACGTCGAACCCTTGCTCATTGCCATAGGCCGCGGACTGTTCTCCCCACTCTTCGAGACCCTCACTCAAGGTGGTGTCGCTGACGTAGGCCTGCCCGGCTGTGTCATTGAAGATGGAGATGGCGTGGACGTGGAAGGGCAGGTACTGCCGCCCTTCAGCGACAGAGTCGGCAGATTCGGCCAACACCTGGTAGACCTGCTGGTCACCGAAGTACTCGACCTCCTCGTTGAGGTAGTCCTCGTCCTCGAGCCGCTCGACCGTGGCGGGGAAGACTCCTTGGTCCCGGGCCAGGTCTGCTCCTCCCCCGTTGGAGGCGAACTGGAGGAAGTCGTAGGCCAGTTCTTTGTTGTCGGAGTCCTCCATAATGGCGATGGACGACCCGCCGTTCTCCGCGGTCGTGAACTCCTCACCTTCCCACTGCGGCATGGGGGCCACTCGCCAGTCACCGTGGCCCTCCTCCACACCGGATTGCAGGTTGGAGCCCATCCAGGCGCCTGTGGTCAGGGAGGCGATCGTGCCATTGGCCATGCCCTGATACCACTCATCCGACCAGGCGGTGATGGGGGCTAGGACCTCATCTTCGATGAGTTCGTTCCAGAGTTCGGCCCACCGCTGAGTTTCCGGTTCCGAGAAGTCAATGGAAACACTGGTTCCGTCGACCTGGTAGGGGCGTCCGCCCGACTGCCAGATCATCGAGGTCGCGAAGCCGGCGTCGCCGGTGTCTGCAGCAAGGTAGACATCCGGGTCGGCCTCATTGAGGTCACGGGCGGCCTGGGCGAAGTCCTCCCAGGTCTCGGGCACCTCGATGCCGTGTTCCTCCAACAGTGCCGCGTTGTAGAAGAAGGCCATGGGCCCCGAGTCGATGGGCAATCCCCAGATGCCGCCTTCCATGGTGACTGAGTCCCAGGGACCGGGGGTGTAGGTGCCTTCAAGATCCTCGGCGCCGAGTTCGCTCAGATCCGCCAGGGAGTCGGCGATGGCGAACTGCGGGATGGCGTAGTACTCAATTTGGGCCAAATCCGGAATCCCGGACCCGGCGGCGACCGCGTTCTGCAGGGCGGTGTACTGGTCCTCATTGGTGCCGACGTTTTGGACTTCTACAGTCACCTCGGGGTTCTCTTCCATATAGGCCTCGGCGATGTCCTCATAAACGCCGGTCCAACCCCAGAGCAATAGTTCCCCGCCCTCGGCGGCGATGTCCTCATCGACTTCTGATGTGCCATTGTCTGCACAGCTGGTGATGACCAGCGCCAGTGCGGCGGCACCGGCGAGCGCACGACGACGACCTCTGGTGAGTGCGAGCATGATGTGTCCTTACCTTTCACTTCATTGGGATGGGTACAAAGTTCAAAGTCATTCCTTGACCGAACCGGCGGAGAGCCCGGCTTGCCAGAAGCGCTGGAGCAGGAGGAAGACGGCAATCAACGGCAAGATCATCAGCAGGGATCCGGTGATGACCAGATCAAAAACTGCTTCTCCCCCGGCGGTGGAGGCTTGACTGTTCCAGGCGTTGAGCCCCAGCGTCAGGGGATACCAGGAAGAGTCCCGCAGCATGATGAGCGGTAAGAAATAGTTGTTCCACGTGGCCACTGTGGTGAACAGCGCCACAGTCACCGTTCCCGGCGCCAGAAGCGGGGCAGCGATCTGCCAGAAGATTCGGAACTCACTGGCACCGTCCATGCGCGCGGCTTCCATGAGTTCAGTGGGGACCGCCTCGGCCGCGAAGACCCACATCAGGTAGAGCGCAAAGGGTGAGATGAGGGAGGGGATGATGACCGACCACGGCGTATTCGTCAGTTCCAACTGGGAGAACATCAGGAAGGTCGGTACCGCCAGAGCAGTTCCGGGCACCGCAGCGGCCCCGATGACCACCGCGAAGACGGCTCGTCGTCCGGGGAAATTGAACTTGGCCAACCCGTATCCGCCGGCCACGGCAAGCAGGGTGGCTCCTCCGGCACCAGCGACCACATAGAGAATGGTGTTGAGCAGCCAACGGGTGTAGATGCCGTCGTCGTAGCTCAGCGTGGCGGCGATGTTCTCGATCAGGTGGAACGAGTCGGAGAACCACAGGCCGAAAGACGTAAACAGCTCCGCCTGCGGTTTGGTGGCGTTGAGCACCAGCCACACCAGGGGGAGCAGCGAGTAGATCAGCGCGATGGAGGTCAGCGCGGTCAGCAAGGCGCTTCGGCGCGGCCGGGTCACACTGCTGAACCGTGTGCTTTTCAGCATGGACGTCCGCGCCGGGCGACGCCGTGCCGAAGTGCGGTGTGTGCGGGAATCTGTAGCGGTGATGGTCATCGCATGTCCTCCCGCATACCGCGCAGCTGGACGACATAGGCCACCAGCATGGTGATAACCCCCATGATGATGGCCACTGTGGCCGCGTAGTTGAATTGCTGGCCGGCGAAGGACAGCGAGTAGGCATAAAGATTCGGAGTGAAGGAAGATGAGATCGAATTCGGCGCCATCGCTTGGAGAATGCTCGGTTCGTTGAAGAGCTGAAAGGAACCGATGATGGAAAAGATTGTCGCGATCACCATCGCGCTGCGGATGGCCGGCAGCTTGATCGCGGTGATAATCCGCCACTGTCCAGCACCGTCGATCTCAGCGGCCTCATACAGTGAGTGTGGAATGACCCGCAGGGCGCTGTAGAAGATGAGCATGTTGTAGCCCACAAACTGCCAGGTGACGATATTGCCGATGGCCAGCAACACCCATTCCGGAGCCAGCGGGCTGGGGATGTTCAGGCCGAACATGTCATTGAAATTCGCCACCAGCCCGAACTGTGTGCCATACATGAACCCCCACATCAGCGTGGCGACCACAGCCGGCACCGCGTAGGGCATGAAAACCGCAATCCGGAAGAAGTTCTTGCCGTGGAGGCGACCGGAATCGATGGCCAGGGCGACGAGTAGGGCGATGCCCAGCATGACGGGCACCTGAATCACCAGAAAGAGCGTCACGCGACCTAGTGCGCGCCAGAGCTGCTGATCCCCAAAGGCCTGGATGTAGTTCTCCAGCCCCACGAACTGGTTGCCACCGACCATCTGATCCCGGAAGAGGCTCAGCCACAGCGAGTAGATGATCGGAGCCAAGAAAACGAAGGCAAAGACCACCATGAACGGGCCCACGAACGCCCACCCAGTCCACTTTCCGCGCCGTGGCGGGGGTGTGGCGACCGGCGGCTGAGATGACTCAGCTGGATCGGCCACATGGGCTACGGGTGCCGCCACGGTCATCGTTCCTCCTCTCACGCCAGCGATAGCCCTCGCCACCGCAGTGGGATCACGATAATGTGACTTCAATCACGGTGTCAACGATTTCGATCATATTCATTCGTAACGTATATAGTTCGATCAATCGATCATTGAGTGGAGAGAGGTCATGAGGGAATCAGTACAGGCCCGGCAGCAGCGGATCCTCGGCGTCATCGACCACCACGGGGAGGTCAAAACAGCGGATCTCGCGGAGCTGACGGGAGTATCCATGGTGACCGTCCGCCGAGATCTAGATGCCCTCGCCCGCCGCGGCGAAGTTCTGCGGCAACACGGTCGCGTGCGCCGCTCCTCAGACAATCAGGGTGTCGCCGGCGGGAATCTGGGGACGGTGGCAATCGTCGTTCCGGAACGCCATGCCTACCTGGCTGAAGTCACACAGGGAGCCCGTAAACAACTCGAACGCGCCGGGTTCCGAGTAGTCCTGAGCCTGACCCCGCATGACCGCGCAGCCGAACGCGAAGTCATCGAGCAGATCACCGCCGAAAAGACGGACGGGCTGTTACTGGCTCCGCGGTGGCAAACCGCCGAAGACGAAGACCGCGACACCGAGATCCTTGCCGGGCTGAGCGTGCCGACTGTTCTGATGGAACGCCATCCGGGCAGCTCCGGAAGACTCCACCACGTGGATTCAGTCAGCAGCGACCACACCCACGGTGTCCACCTGGCGGTCGATCATCTGGTCGAACAGGGACACCGGCGCATCGTTCTGGCATCCCGTGAAGACAGCCCGACCGCGCGGCGTGTGCACGAGGCCTTCATCAGAATCGCTGAGACCGACTCCCGTATCGAGCACTGGCGAAGTGTCCTGAGCTCCTCGGAGGCAACAGCCTCTGCAACACGCAGCACTGAGGCCGCATCCCGGGACAACGGGTGGTTTCCCCAGCTGCTGCGGGAGGGGGAATTCACCGCCGCGCTCATTCACAGCGATGAGAACGCACTGGTCCTCACCCAACGCATGGCCTGGGCCGGCATGTCCGTACCGGGGGACTGTGCGGTGGTGGCCTATGACGACACCGTCGCCGGGCTGGGCTCGGTACCGCTGACTGCTGTCGCACCGCCGAAAGCTGCGGTGGGCTCCACCGCAGCGGACCTGTTGTGTCAGCGGCTGCGCGCCGAACAGCAGGGCGAAACCTGGGTGCCCCGGCGCGTGGAGCTACTGCCCTCCTTAGCGGTGCGGGACTCGACCCGCAGCCGGTAAACCGGGTTTATAGCCCCTGCGCCAGGCGGAAGTAGGCGGCGTTCCAGCGCAGTTGCTGAGCAAAACCGCGCGTCGTAGTCGCCTCATCGATAGTGGCCAACTCGATTCCGGAGATATCGGCCAGATCCTCGAAGACCTCCAGCCCGGCCGCAGTACTGAGCACAGTGTGGTGGGCTGCACCGGCGGTCAGCCAGCACTCGGCACTGGTGGCGAAGTCCGGACGAGGCTCCCACACCGCACGGGCGACCGGTAGGTTCGGCAGCGGCTCATCGGGCTTCACAATGTCCACCACATTGGCGGTGAGCCGGAATCGCTCCCGCATATCCGACATCGCTACCACCACGCCTTCACCGGGGTCGGTGTCGAACACCAGCCGCACCGGGTCCTCACGGTCCCCAATTCCCAGCGGGTGAACCTCGAGGCGGGGTTTCGACGTCGTCAGGCTCGGACAAATCTCCAGCATGTGCGCCCCGAGAATCTTCTCCTTGCCCGGAGTCATCTCATAGGTGTAGTCCTCCATCAGCGAGGCCCCACCCGGCAACCCGTAACCGGCGACCTTCGCCGCACGTACTAGCAATGCGGTCTTCCAGTCGCCCTCAGCGCCAAAACCATACCCCTCGGCCATCAAGCGCTGCACGGCCAGCCCCGGCAGTTGACGGAGCCCACCGAGGTCTTCGAAGTTAGTGGTGAAGGCAGTGAACCCACCCTCTTGAAGGAAGCTGCGCATTCCGGCTTCCTGACGTGCGGCGTATACCAGTGAGTCCCGCCGGCTCCCCCCGGCGCGCAGTTCCTCAGCGACGTCGTAGACGTCGTCGTACTCATCAAGCAGCGCCTGAACCTCACCCTCACCGATGGATTCGACCCGCTCGACCAGGTCATTGACCGCCCAGGTGTTGACACTAGTGCCGAGTCGGATCTCCGCCTCCGTCTTATCCCCTTCGGTGACCGCGACGTTGCGCATATTGTCCCCGAACCGGCACAGCCGCAGAGTCGTCAACGCATCCCAGGCGGCCGCAGCCCGCACCCAGGTGCCCACCTTGGCCTGGACCCGCTCATCAGAGGCGTGACCCACCACGGTTTTGCGTCGGGTCCCGGTGCGCGAAGCGATGTAGGCAAACTCACGGTCCCCGTGGGCGGCCTGGTTGAGGTTCATGAAGTCCATGTCGATCTCAGACCACGGCAGGGCCATATTCGCCTGAGTGTGCAGGTGCAGCATGGGCTTAGCCAACGCCTCCAGCCCGGCGATCCACATCTTGGCCGGGGAGAAGGTGTGCATCCACACCACCACGCCCAGGCACTGGGGGTCCGCATTGGCCTCCAGTGCGGCCCGGCGGATGGCCTCGCGCTCTTTGAGCACCGGCTTCCACTCCACGGTGGCGGGCACGACGTCGGCAGCATCCAGGGTCGCGGCGACCTTCTGGGACTGCTCAGCCACCTGGGCGAGAGTTTCCTCCCCGTAGAGGTCCTGACTTCCGGTGAGGAACCAGACACTCTTACCTGCGTAGGGGTCAGCTGCTGCGTTCATTTCCCGCCTTTCTGGCCGTAGACGTTCTGGTAGCGCTCGTACAGGGAGTCGATGAGGTGCTGTTCGATGCGCTCCGGCTCCCCGTAGGCGCGGGCGAAGTGGATGGTCCGAGCCACCTCTTCGCACATCACTGCGGCTTTCACCGCGGCTTTGGCGTCCTTGCCGATGGTGAAGGGACCGTGCCGGTCCATCAGCACCGCTTTGGAGCGGGACTCCCGCAGGGTCTCCACAATGCCGCGGCCGATGGAGTCATCCCCGATGAGCGCGAAAGGCCCCACCGGGATATCGCCGCCAAACTCATCGGCCATCATGGTCAGCACACATGGGATGGGTTCACCCCGGGCTGCCCACGCGGTGGCGTAGGTGGAGTGGGTGTGGACCACTCCCCCGACCTCGGCCATGTGGCGGTAGACGTAGGCGTGGGCTGCAGTGTCCGAGGACGGCTGCAGGTGAGCGGGGGTGCCGTCGTCGATCTTTTCCCCGTCCAGGGTGCACACCACCATGACCTCGGGGGAGAGTTCGTCGTAGGAGACCCCGGAGGGTTTGATGACGAACAACTCCGGGGCACCCTCATGAGCGGGTACGCGTTCGGAGACGTTGCCGGCGGTCCAGACGACCAGTTCATTGCGGGGCAGCTCGGCGTGGAGGTCGCAGACCCGTTGGCGAGTCTCGGCCACCGCCTGCTGGACGGTCTGGGGCAGTTCGCTGAGCACGGTCATCCGTTCACCGCCTCCTGCTCCGTCTGGTCACTGGTGAGCTGATCTGCACTGTGTGGCGCACTGTCGGCCTGGGTGACGGCGTCGCGGCGGATGGCCTTCAACCGGCGCATCACGTCATTCTCTCCGCGCCCAAAATAGTCGTGGAGCTTGGTGTATTCACCGAATAACGCACTGTAGGCCTCGGCCCGCTGCGGGTCGGGGACGTATGCGGCACGGGTCCGGCCACCCATGACCGCCCCGGCGCTACGAACATCCTCATAGGCCCCGGCAGCGACTGCGGCATGAATGGCAGAGCCCAGCGCCGGTCCCTGGGATGAGGTGATCGTGGAGATCTCCAGTCCGGTGATATCAGCGTAGGTCTGCATGAGGAAACGGTTCTTCAGCAGCCCCCCGGCAACCACCAATTCCCGCACCGGCACCCCTGAGGTATTGAAAGCTTCGATGATGGTCCGGGTGCCGAAGGCCGTGGATTCCAGCAGCGCCCGGTAGCCGTCCTCTGGTGTGGTCGCCAAGGTCTGACCCAGGATCAACCCGGAGAGTTCGTGATCCACCAGCACGGAACGGTTACCGGAGTGCCAGTCCAGGGCGATGAGCCCGTGGGCGCCGACCGGCTGATCTTGAGACTTCTCGGTGAGTAGCTCGTGCAGGCTGATACCGCGAGCTTCGGCCTCGGCGGCGTAGTCACCGGGCACCTGATTTCTGACGTACCAAGCGAAGATGTCCCCAACTCCGGACTGTCCGGCTTCGTAGCCGTAGGCACCTTCGGTGATCCCCCCGTCGACGACCCCGCACATGCCGGGAACCTCGGCAAGGGTCTCACCGTTCATCACGTGGCAGGTGGAGGTGCCCATGATTGCGACCATCTGACCGGGTTCGACGGCGTCGGCCGCGGGTGCCGTGACGTGGGCATCCACGTTGCCGACGGCGACGGCGATCCCTTCTGGCAGTCCAGTCCACTCGGCAGCCTGTTTGGTGAGTGTGCCAGCCTGAGACCCGAGCTGACCGATGGTGTGGTCAAGTTTCTCGCGCACGAAACCGGCGAATTCCGGGTTCAGTGCGGTGAGGAAATCCTCGTCCGGGTACTTGCCGTCCTGGTAGATACCCTTGTATCCGGCGGTGCAGGCGTTGCGGACGTATTCACCGGTCAGCTGCCAGATAATCCAGTCAGCGGCTTCGACCCAGTGGTCCATCGCCTCGTAGAGCTCAGGGTCTTCTTCCAGCAGTTGCAGTCCTTTGGCGAACTCCCATTCGGACGAGATGAACCCGCCATACCGGCCAATCCAGGGCTCGTTGCGCGAGTGGGCCAACTCATTGATCCGGTCGGCCTGCCCCTGGGCTGCGTGGTGTTTCCAGAGTTTGACGTAGGCGTGCGGCCGGTCGGCGTACTGTTCCAGTTCGTTCAGGGGGGTGCCGTCGGAGGTGGTGGGCACCATGGTGCAGGCGGTGAAGTCGGTGCCAATGCCGATGACCTGCTCAGGGGAAACACCGGCGTCGCGCACTGCTGCGGGGACCGCGTTCTTCAGCACGTTGACGTAATCGGCAGGTACCTGCAAAGCCCATTCGGGAGGCAGTGGTTGGTTCTGGTGTGCGGTGAGCCGGGAGTCCATGACCCCGTGGTCGTATTCGTGGACCGCGGTTCCCAGCTCTGCTCCGTCGGAGACCCGCACCACGAGGGCTCGCCCCGAGAGGGTTCCGAAGTCCACTCCGATCACTACGGCGTCGTCAGCGGCCATGGATCACCGAACTCCTTCAACGTTGGAATGCGCTCTGATGTACGGGTCACATTCTCACACACCAATGTGACTCACATCGCGTGCAATGTCACCGCGCACACTCCAGCCTACCTGTCCCGACGGGTGGAGCGGAGTCTCAGTGGCTCTTGGGTCCGCGATCTGGACACCCAGCCCTCAACCCGCAGGCTGGGCCCGGGCAGAACACTCAGTAACGGCGGGCGGCGTCGGGGTGCGCGGCGATCTCAGCGCGGGCCTCACGGGTGATCTTCCGCTCCATAATGAAAGACAGGAACGGCACCAAACCGCCGGCGACGATGAGGAGCATCCGGCTAATCGGCCAGCTCATCATGTACCACAGCCGTGCACCCACAATCAGGTAGATCACATAGACCCAGCCGTGGACGATCGCGATGAGCGAGCTGACCGCCTGACCTTCCACCACTGCACCCTGGGGGTGCACACCGAAGCTGTGCTCTTCACCATCGAGGGTCCCACCCACGTAGAGTTCCAGGCCGAACCCGTAATCAGCGACCATCTTCACCACCAGCAGAAGCAGGAAGATCCCGGTGATGAAAGCCAGCACCCGGTAGAGGTTCAGCGCACTGTTGAGTTGGGCCACCGTCCCACCGAAGCGGCGCTTGTTCTTCCCCGGCCGCGGCGGAGCGGGCGGAATCTTCGCCTCAAGCTCTTCGCGAGAAAGCTCAGTCTGGTCAGCCTGCTCACCTGCCGACTGCCCCTGGTCCGCGGCGGTCTCTGTCTCAGTCCGGTTCTCAGTCATGGTTCTCCTTCGCGGCCAGTTTGGCCAACTGTTCAGCGCGCCACTGCTCTTCCCACTCGCGGTCTAAGCGTTCCTCTTCCAGCTTCTTCTGGTGCGCATCCTTGACCAGCCGGTACCAGATGTAGAACGCGAACCCGGCGAAGACCACCCATTCCACGGCGTAGAACAGGTTCAGCCAGTTGATCTCCGAGCCCTCGGGCTGCGGATCCACCCAGATCCCTTCCAGGGCGGAGTCGGCATCCCGGGCTTCGCCAGAGAAGTCGACAATGAACCCGGAGTACGAGTCCCGATCCCATAAGTTGATGAGCTCAGCCACCGAGAGGGTCGGCAGCACACCAGTGGGCAGCTCCCGTGGCCCAGGCCCAGGGGCTTCAGTAGGCAGCAACCGGCCCTGTAGCTGCAACTGGCCGGTGGGGGGTGCATCAATATCCTCAACTGACTCGACCCAACCACGCACCACCGGGATCACTTCGCCGTCGGGGGCTCCATCCACCGCGAAAGCCGCTACGGCCCAGTACCCGTCTTCACCGTCTTGCAACCGTGAGTCGATGGCGACCTGGGTGTTCTCCACAAACTCCCCACTGAAGTCGACAATGCGGTCGGCCTCGTAGATGGTCATGTGCCGCTGGGGCTCATAGGTTTCGGTGAGCTCCACTGGGGTCTCGGTCTCACCCTGGATGGGATTACCTTCCGAGCGGGAGACACTGAACTGCCAGGCGGAGAGCACCACAAAAACAGTGGCCAAAAGCAACGCCAGCAGCAGCATGGCGATCCACTTAGGCTCTCGGGCGGTTGCAAGCACTGCACCAGGATACGCCGCCAACCCACCGGAGTTCTACGCGACGTAGAATTCCGCTTTCCGGTTCTCAATTTCGGCTGCGGGCTGCACGGTGTCAGGATAGGCACCATGCGGCTGGACCATGTCTCTTATGCAGTCGGCCCGGACGGAATGGACGTCACGGTCGAACAGATCACCAGCGCGCTCGGTGTGGAGCGCGTCAAAGGTGGTATTCACCCGCGCTTCGGCACGGCCAATGCGATCATCCCCCTGGCGAATCGGCAGTACCTGGAGATCGTTGAAGTGCTCGATCACCCCAGCGCGGACAAGGCCCCCTTCGGTCAGGCGGTACGCAACCGTTCCCAGATTGGCGGAGGGTGGATGGGCTGGTGCGTCTGCGTGGACGACCTCTCCCCCTTCGAGCAGCGGCTGGGCCGACGCTCAGTACCCGGAAACCGGAAGTTCCCCGACGGCCAGGAGCTGAGCTGGCAGCAGATTGGCATCAAAGGGCTCATCGCCGACCCGCAGGTCCCCTACCTGCTGCGCTGGGACGAAGGCACCGAGCACTTACACCCCTCCCGGGCCTATGAACCAGAAGCCCGGCTGGTTAAGCTCTCCATCGCCGGTTCCCCGCAGCGGGTGGCCGACTGGCTGGGCTCCCAGGACGCCGACCCCTTCGAAGACGTCGAGGTCGACTGGGTGGCCCCCTCCGGCACTCCCGGGATTATGAGCATCACCTTCGCCACCCCCAGGGGAGAAGTCACCATCTGAACCACCCCTGATATGGCCGAGGGCGACGTCGTCGTTCTCTTCACGACCCCATCTCTTCACGACCCCGTCTCTTCACGACCCCGTAACGCTCAGCCTGCCTCGCTGAACGCTGTTCACAACCCCGGGAGCGTCTGCACCCCGAGGTTCCAGGACTGCCTGTGGTGGTGGGTCGGCCCGTGGGTGAGGATCGCCTCCCGGTGCGCGGCCGAACCGTAGCCCTTGTTCGATTCCCACCCGAAGTGCGGGTACTGGCGGGCCAACTGGACCATCAGCTCATCGCGTTCGACCTTGGCCAGCACACTGGCACAGGCCACAGTCAGCCACCGCATATCCGCCTTCGTCTCCGTGCGCACCCGAGGATCGGTGGCCGAGGTGAGCCAGTCGTGACTACCGTCCAGGATGACCGCATCCACCGCTCGACCCAGGTGCGATTCCACTTGTTCCAGTCCGGCACGTCCGGCCTCCCCCATGGCACGGGTCAGCCCCTTGGCGTCGATGTGCTCCGGCTCCCGGTGGGTGACCGCATAGGCGGCGGCATGCTCGCAAATAGCCGGTTGCCAGAACCTGCGTGCCTGGGGCGTGAGAAGCTTCGAGTCACAGACCCCGTCCAGGGCCGGCCAGACACCGGCGGTGAGCACCTCATCCTCGAGTTGGTCCAGATCGATCACGACGACGCCGATACTCACCGGGCCAGCCAATGCTCCACGCCCGACTTCGTCCACTCCGGCGATGAGCCGCACCCCCGTCTCAGCGGCCAGGCGCAACTCCGGTGCCAGGGTTGCCGGGGACTTCACCGGGCGGACTCCGCCTCAGGGACAGCCTCAAAAGGGTCCCGTTCGGAGCCGCCACCGCTGATGCGGTCCAGCGGCCACACCACCGCCAGATTCCGGCCGATGACATCATCCAACGGAACGGCGCCGGCGTCGGGCTCATCAACGTGTGCCCGGGAGTCAGCGGATGCGCTGCGGTGGTCGCCAAGCAGCCACACGTGCTCAGCCGGGATCTCGACCTCAAATTCGTACTCGCTCGGAGAGTCCCCGGGGAACAGGTACGGCTCCTCAATCGGCTGGCCGTTGACCTCGATGCGGCCATCGTCGTCACAGCAGACCACGGTGTCCCCCTCCAGGGCCACCACGCGTTTGACCACAAAGTGGCTTGAGGTGTCCGGGGCTAGGCCGATGAACATCAGCGCTTCCTGCACCGGACCGGGGTCGGGGGTGCTGCCAGAACCCCACCAGTTGCGGGTGTCTTCGAAGACCACCACATCGCCGCGGTGGATGTCCATCACCTGCGGGGCGAGCAGGTTCACCACAATGCGGTCATCGACCTGCAGGGTGGGTTCCATTGACTCTGAGGGGATGTAGAACGCTCGCAGGAAGAACGTCTTGACGATGAAGGAGATCACCAGCGCCAATCCGATGATGGTGCCGGCCTCAATGAACAGGGAGACCGCCGGATGGCGTTTCCGTTTGTCCTGCTGCGGGCTCTCGTCGCTCACTTAACGGCCCTCCTCGATGCTTCGCCGCTCTGCTGGCGGCCAGACCACCTCGAAGGCGCGGCCGATGATACGGTCCTCGCTGATCATACCGCCGCCTGGTGCGCCTAATAGTGCGCGAGAGTCCACGGAGTGGGCCCGGTTGTCTCCCATGACCCAGATCCGCCCCGGCGGCACCTCCGCCTCGAAGCTCAGCTCTGAGGCCGCCTCCTGGGGTTCGGCAAGGTAAGGCTCCTCAAGCGGTTCCCCGTTGACGCTCAGCCGCCCAGCCTCATCACAACACACCACGGTGTCACCGCCGGTGCCGATGACACGTTTGACGAATACCTGTGGTGGCGAACCTGCCCCGAACCAGTGGCCGATCTGATCGCCGAGCCGTTCCACCAGGCCCACCTCCCCTCGGTAGGGAGTGAAGGAACCTTCTCCATCGAAGACGACGACGTCGCCCACCTGGGGCCCCTCCTGGCCCGGGTAGCGTTTGGCCACCGCAATGCGTTCGCCGTCGCTGAGGGTCGGCTCCATGGAGTGCTCGGAGACGGTGTAGACATCAACGGCGAAGACCCGCACCCCGATCACCACCACCAGGGCGAGGGTGAACACTGCGCCGACCCAGAGGCCCCACTGCTTCAGGCGGGGCAGACTGAAACGCTGCCGAATCCCCTGGCCGCGACCCAACCGCCGGAGACGACGAGACCCCCCAGGCTCCGAGACGGGCTCGGCCTGGGGGGTCTCCTCAGTCACAGTGTGCTGGCTTAGGCGCAGTGATGCGCGATTTAGGCCTCGGTGGCTTCCTCGACGGCCTCGCCCTGCTGGCGGGCGATCGCGGACTCGCGCTTCTCCCGGATGCGGGCTGCCTTACCGTGGCGGTCACGCATGTAGTACAGCTTGGCGCGGCGCACGTCACCGCGGGCGACCACCTCGATCTTCTCGATGACCGGGGAGTGCACCGGGAAGGTCCGCTCCACTCCGACGCCGAAGCTCACCTTACGCACGGTGAAGGTCTCACCGAGGCCGGAGCCCTGGCGGCCGAGCACGTAGCCCTTGAAGACCTGCACACGGGTGGTTTTGCCTTCGACAATGGTGACGTGCACGTTGACAGTGTCACCGGGGCCGAACTCCGGGATGTCGTCGCGCAGGCTGGCCTGGTCGATGAAATCGAGCTTCTGCATGGTTTCTCCTTGGGACGGGCTGCCACAGGTCAACTCGCCCGATGTCAGGGACCCGGGCCGCGGGCAAGGCTGCCGTGCGGCGCTGGTCTGAGGCTTGGGGTTCGGAGCCCGGGATGCCGGGCTGCGATTCCTGGCTGTTGGCACCGTCTCCCCCATGGCAGATTCGGCGCCCAGCAGGCACAGCGCTTAAGTCTACTTGGCGTCGTCGTGATCTGCCACCCCGGTGCCGGGGCGTTGGGCCCAGAGGTCCGGGCGAACGCGCCGGGTACGCTCTTCAGCCTGGGCGCGGCGCCAGGCGGCAATCCTGCCGTGGTCCCCGGAGAGCAGCACCTCGGGAATGCGGTGGCCACGCCAATCAGCCGGTTTGGTGTAGACGGGGTATTCCAGCAGACCGTCACTGTGAGATTCTTCGGTCAGGGACTCGGCATTGCCGATCACCCCTGGGATCAGCCGGGTGATGGCTTCGACCATCACCACCACGGCGGCTTCTCCCCCATTGAGCACATAGTCACCGATGCTGAGCCGGCGCACGCGGAAACGCTGCTCCGCCCACTCGGTGACCCGCTCGTCGATCCCCTCGAATCGGCCGGGGGCGAAGACCAGGTGCTCGCAGGTGGAGAGCTCCTCGGCGGTGCGCTGAGTGAAGACCTCACCTGAGGGTGTGGGGATCACCAGGGTGGGTGCTGCGGCCCCGGGGTGGGAGGCTGCGGTCCCGGGGGGAGAGACCCAGCTGGACCCGGGCAGAGAGGCTGCGGTCCTTGAGGGAGAGACCCAGCTGGTCCCGGGCTCGGATGCTGCGCCCCTGGGCAGGGAGGCCGCGGCCCCGGGCTGGTCCGGCCCATCGCTGAGGACCTGCTCCAGAGCTTGGGCCCAGGGTTCGGGTTTCATCACCATGCCGGCTCCCCCACCGGCCGGAGGCGAGTCAACAGTGCGGTGCTTGTCCTCGGTGTAGTCACGCAGGTTGTGCCGATGGATCCGCAACAGACCCTCGGCCTGGGCCCGGCCAATGAGCGAAAGGTCCAGGACATCGAAGAACTCCGGGAAGATGGAGATCACGTCAATCCGCATCCTGGCTCGCCCCTTTCAGTTCTGCATCACCGTATGAACACTGCATAGGGTTATAACGGTATGCAGGATTCATAACGTTATGCAGGAGGAAAGAGTCCGGCGGGCGGGTCGAGCCGGATGATCCCCGCCTCAGGGTTCACCTTAGGCACCAGTGCTTCAACAAACGGCACCATGACCTCATCGCCGGCGGGGGTCCGAACCACCAGCAGGTCCTGGGCCTCACCGGTCAGCAGTCCGACGACGACGCCGAGCTCCTCACCCGCTGTGGACTCACCAGGGGTGCCCACACAGCGCAGCCCCTCCAGCTGGTGGGAATACCAGCCCTCCTCGTCCGGAGATTCGGTGACGTAGAGCACTGAGCCGCGCAGCGCCTCGGCGGCGTCGCGGTCGGTGACCTCCTCGAAGCGGAGCAGGCAGATGTGCTTATTCCACCGTTGGGAAGCGACCGTGAGCGTCGTCGTGCTCCGATCCGTGGTCTCCCGGCCGGGTTCACGGATGAGCTGCACTCCGGCAGCAAGCCGGGTCTCCGGGTCGTCGGTGAACAACTGTACGGTGACTTCACCGCGCACCCCATGGGGTTTACCAATACGCGCGGCCCGCAGGCGCTCCCCCTGGTCGGAGGGCTCCTGCGGGCCGGTGCGGTATTCGGTCTGGGCCATGACCCGGTGAGGTCAGCGGCGGCGGTCGGTGTCGACGACGTCGACCCGCACGTCTTCTCCGCCGGGCAATGCGGCGACGACGGCACGCAGCGCCTTAGCGGTGCGTCCGGCGCGGCCGATCACCCGGCCGAGGTCTTCGGGGTTGACCCGGACCTGGACGGTGTCATAGCGACGACCGCTGCGGCGCCGGACGTCGACGTCGTCAGGTGAGTCGACGATGCCGCGTACCAGGTGCTCCACTGCGTCGGTGATGACTGCCTGGGACATGGCGACTATGCCTTCTCCTCGGCGGACTCCTCAGCCGGGGTCTCCTCAGCGGGAGCTTCCTCGGCCTGCTCCGCTTCAGCGGGCTTGTCCTCGGCTTTGTCCTCGGTCTTCTCCACGATGACCGATTTCTTGTCCGGGGCGACGAACTCTTCGGCAGGTGCCTTGGTCTTCAGGGTGCCCTCGGCGCCGTCGATCCCCTTGAACTTCTGCCAGTCGCCGGTGATCTTCAGCAGAGCCAGCACCTGCTCGGAGGGCTGGGCCCCGACGCTGAGCCAGTACTGCGCCCGCTCGGAGTTGATGTCGATGAGCGAGGGCTCCTCGGTGGGGTGGTACTTGCCGATCTCCTCGATCGCCTTACCGTCACGCTTAGTGCGCGAGTCGGCGACGATGACGCGGTAGTGCGGGCTGCGGATCTTACCGAACCGCTTCAGACGAATCTTGACTGCCACTTGTGTGGTTACTCCTGTATCTGAGTCTTGGCGCGGCCGATCACCTGCGCTGTGTGGGGATGCTGCTCCAGCCGGTGTGACCGCTGTGAACATTGGTCAGCTTCGCGAGGGTAGAGGGTGCTCGCGCTTCTGAGCAAAGTACCAGCCTATTGTGCCATTACTTGAGGTATTTCTCGAACCCGCGGGGCAGTGAGAGGTCTTCTGGAGAGATCTCTTCCTGCTGGGCACCAAAGCTCGAGCCGTCCATCCGCTTGGCAGCGGCCTCCTGACGGCGCAGCTCGGCTTCCCGAGCCTCCTGGGCTGCTTTAGCGGGGTTTCCGGACTTGGCCTTCTTCTTTCCCTTACCTTTGGCCTGTTTGCGCTTGGACTTCCCGCCGGCACCGGCACCGGGCATGCCCCCCATACCGGGCATGGCGGGCATCCCACCGGGGGCTCCCCCACCGGCGGCCATCTTCTTCATCATCTTGGCCGCCTGGGCGAAGCGCTCCAGCAACTGGTTGACCTCGGAGACGTGGACTCCGGAACCCTTGGCGATGCGAGCCCGCCGGGAGCCGTTGATGATTTTAGGGGCGTTGCGCTCATGGGGGGTCATCGAGTTGATGATCGCCTCAATGCGGTCGATCTGTTTGTCGTCGAACTGCTCCAGCTGCTGGCGCATCCCCGCGGCTCCGGGCATCATGCCCAGCAGTTTCTTCATCGAGCCCATCTTCTTCAGCTGCTGCATCTGGGCGCGGAAGTCCTCGAGGGTGAAGTCCTCCTGGTCGGCGAACTTCTTGGCCATCTTCTCGGCCTCGGCCTTATCCCAGGTGGCTTCGGCCTGTTCAATCAGGCTGAGGATGTCCCCCATGTCCAGGATGCGCCGGGCCATGCGGTCCGGGTGGAAGACCTCGAAGTCCTTCAGCCCCTCACCGGTGGAGGCGTACATCACCGGTTTGCCCGTCACCTGCGCCACAGACAGTGCCGCACCACCGCGGGCGTCACCGTCGAGCTTAGTCAGCACCACCCCAGTGAAATCGACCCCTTCGTTGAAGGCTTGGGCGGTGTTGACGGCGTCCTGACCGATCATCGCGTCGATGACGAACAGGGTTTCGTGGGCGCCGGTGGCCGCTTTGATGTCAGCAGCCTGCTTCATCAGCTCCGAGTCCACACCAAGCCGGCCGGCGGTGTCGATAATGACGACGTCGTGCAGCTTGTCTTTGGCGTGGGCAACACCTTGCTGTGCCACCGCCACTGGATCCCCAGTGGGGACCTCGGCCTCGGAGCTGATCCCGGGGTGGGGGGCGAAGACCTGCACCCCGGCACGTTCACCGCCAACCTGCAGCTGTTTGACCGCATTGGGCCGCTGGAGGTCACAGGCCACCAGCAGGGGTGCGTGTCCCTGGTTCTTCAGATGGTGGGCGAGCTTGCCGGCCAAGGTGGTCTTCCCGGCACCTTGCAGACCGGCAAGCATGATGACGGTGGGGGGCTGCTTGGCGAAGGCCAGTTCACGGGTCTGCCCGCCGAGGATGCCCACGAGTTCCTCGTTGACAATCTTGACGACCTGCTGGCCGGGGTTGAGCGCCTGGGAGACTTCCTGTCCCATGGCGCGTTCTTTGACCCGGCGGATGAACTCGCGCACCACGGGGACGGCGACGTCGGCATCCAGCAGGGCGCGGCGAATCTCCCGGGCGGTACCGTCGATATCCGCCTCGGTGAGCTTCCCCTTACCGCGCAGGTTTTTGAAGGTCGCGGTGAGCCGGTCGGAGAGGGAGTTGAACACGTCGGGGTGTCTTCCTTCAGGTCTGGGTTATGTCGGCGGCGCCCAGCGGGCTGAATGTCAGCTTGAAACACGTGCTGAGCGGCATTGGTCCAAAGCTCTACAGTAGCAATGTGGACCAAAAGAGCACTGATGCCGGCGTCGTGCAGTCAGCCTTGGCTGCCCACCTGGAGCTCATGCGCGCGGTGGAAGACGGGCACCGCCGCGCCGCTGCGGGAATCAAACAGCACCCGCAGATCCGCCGCGCCCCGCAGGATGCCATCGCCATCGCAGCAGCCCATACGGCCCGGTGCGCCGGGTACGCTCAGCGCGCCAGCTTCGTGGACGAACTGCTGAAGTTCCCCGCCGCGGGACTGCGCGCCCTGACCGGATACGACATGAACACCCTGCAGGTTCCCACCCACATCGGCACCGCTGCGGTGCCGGAAGAACTGCGGCCGGTTCGGACCACGATCTCCCTGCCGAAACCACCGCGCCCGACGCCGGCACCGGCAGCGAGTGCCCCACCCGCACCTGATAGCGAACACACCACTGGACCAGCACCTGCCGAGCCCCCGCGCCGCCGCAGTTTTTTGGACATTCTGTACGGACGCCGAGCCTGAGTGCCACAGCAGATAGGATCATGACCGTCATGACATCTGAGAGCAGCCAGCCAGACGAACCCCAGGCCCAGCCCGCGGAGGCGGACCTCACCGCGCCTGATGGCGGCGAGCCGGAGTCTGCAGAGCCCAGCACCATCGCAGCTGGAGACCCTGACTCCCCAGCGGTGAGCCCGGATCTTGGGGAGAATGCCCACCAGGTGGTGCAGGCACTGCTGGGCCAGCAGAAGGATCTGGTCGTGGAGCTGCGCAGTGTCTATGACCGGTTGGACGAAGTCCGCGCCGTGGAGATCAAGCAGCTCGAGACCAGAGTCGATGAGGCGCTCTCGGAGATGACTGAGGTCCCTCAGCGCCTTGAGACGCTACAACAGCGACTCGAAACGCTCGAAGCAGCTGTCCGCGAACAGGAGCAGCTCGCCGAGCAGCAGCAGCGGGAACACTCCGAGGCCGTCTCCGGGCAGCTGGCGGAGCGGGATGCTCGCATCGGCGCGCTCGTGGCCCGGATCGATCAGCTCGAGGACAAACTCGGCCAAGTGGCTGAGGCGACCGATTCCGCCCACACCAAACTCGACATTATCGCCGAGGAGACGAACTCTTCGGTGCTGCGGACCATCCCGTCTAAGGCACGCAACACGTTCTCCAAAGTCTCCAAACGCTTCAAGCGCTAGAAGAAGTTCTCTGTTCAGGGGCGAAACCTCTCCGCTCCCCCCTCCTCCTTTGTCTCGCCTTGACCCGGCGAGCTCATAAGCGTAGCTCGCCGCCTCAAGGCTCGCCCACAAGGGATCCTCCGGGGCGGAGCTCCGAGGTTTCACCTCAGCCTCTCGAGGTTCTGCCCCGTTGCATATGGGAGACTGAATCGCGTGGAAACTTCAGTTCTCATCACGTTCATTGTCCTCGCCGCCGGTCTGATCTCTCTGCTCGGGTTCTTCCTGGTCAAGGGCAGCTGGCTGACCCGCCGATCCCGTGAGCTGTACGAACAGACCCGGGATGCCGATGACCTCCCCCCGGGTGCCGGTGGAGACGACGACGGCGGTGACACACTCGTTGCCGAACGTCCCGAAACCGACGAGGACACTGAGGCGGCTGAAGCCCCCGCCGAACCGACGGTGGAGACCCCGGAACCGGTGGCCGGGCGGCTGGAGCGCCTGCGTGCCCGGCTGGTGAAGTCCAACAATGTCTTCGGCAAATCCCTGCTGGCCTTGCTGAGCTCCGATGAGATCAGCGAGGACGTCTGGGAAGAGATCGAGGAGACCCTCCTCAGCGCGGATCTGGGCACGGATGCGACGATGCAACTGGTGGACACACTGCGCGAGCGGGTCAAGGTAGAAGGCTCTAAGGACCCGGAACGGGTCCGCGCCATGCTGCGCGAGGAACTCATCGCGCTGATCGACCCGGAGTTCGACCGTAGCCTGCAGGTAACCGCGGAGGGTCGCCCCGCGGTGGTGATGGTGGTCGGGGTCAATGGCACCGGCAAGACCACTACGGTCGGCAAGCTGGCCCGGGTGATGGTCGCTGAGGATAAGGATGTGGTTCTTGGAGCGGCGGATACTTTCCGTGCTGCCGCGGCCGAGCAGCTGACCACATGGGGAGCCCGCGTGGGGGTGCCCACCGTCTCATCCGATGTGGAAGGCGCCGATCCGGCGTCGGTGGCTTTTGAAGCGGTGAGCAAGGCTGCGGAGTTAGAAGCCGACGTCGTGATGGTGGATACCGCTGGTCGGCTGCAGAATAAGGCGAACCTCATGGATGAGCTGGGCAAAGTCAAGCGAGTCATCCAGAAGAAGTCCGACGTCGACGAGGTGCTGTTGGTACTTGATGCCACCACCGGCCAGAACGGGTTGAATCAGGCGAAGGTCTTCTCCGAGGTGGTCGATGTCACCGGGATTGTGCTGACCAAGTTGGATGGCACGGCCAAGGGCGGCATCGTGGTGGCGATTCAGAAGCAGCTCGGTGTGCCCGTGAAGCTCATCGGACTCGGTGAAGGCCCTGATGATTTGGCGCCCTTCGAGACTGAACAGTTTGTTGACGCGCTCCTGGAAGAGGCCTAGGGCCGTATTTTCCCGCCACATCCTGGTGTGATGTGAGCAGTTGTGGAAACTCTTTACACACCTGAAACATGCCAGCCCCTCCCTTGAAACACGCTTGGAGGAACATGGACTCCAGCTCGCACCGATGAGAGCCATCGGTGGGCACGTTTCCTGGAGGGACGCATGGAACTTATGGATTATGTCGAGCCGCTATGGCTCGTCGTGGCCACAGCGCTCGTGCTGTTCATGACCCCTGGTCTGGCCCTGTTTTACGGGGGTCTGACGCAGGCTAAGTCAGTGGTCAACATGATGCTGATGAGCTTTGCCGCCATCGGTCTGGTGGCCATCACGTGGGCCTTCTGGGCCGACGGTATCTCGTTCGGTGAGAGTGCTGCTGGCGGCCTGTTCGGCGTGCCGGGCGGCTTCGCACTGTACGACATCTTTGATGAGGACCCGGCCGCTCTGGTGGAGGTCGGCTTCGGTGCGACCTTCGCTATCATCACCACGGCTCTGATCTCCGGTGCCATCGCCGACCGTGCAAAGTTCTCCGCTTGGATGATCTTTGTGCCGATCTGGCTGACCTTGGTCTACGCTCCCCTGGCCCACTGGGTGTGGGGCGATGGCGGACTGCTTGTTGAGGGCGGTCTGATCGGTGACGCCGTGGGTGAAGCTGTTGACTTTGCCGGCGGTCTGGTGGTCCACATGTGCGCTGGTTTGGCCGCTTTGGCTCTGGCGCTGGTGATCGGCCCGCGCCGCGGCTTCGAGAACATCAACCGCGCCACCCCGCACTCCCTGCCGCTGGTGCTGCTGGGTGCCTCCATCCTGTGGTTCGGCTGGTTCGGCTTCAACGTTGGTGAGGCTTCCTTCCCGGAGGAGTCCGCGCTCAACGTGGTCAACACCATGCTGGCTCCGGCTGCCGCTCTGGTTGCCTGGCTGCTCACCGAGTGGGCTCGCGGCCAGAAGCCTTCGGCTGTGGGCGCCGCCTCCGGGATTGTTGCCGGTCTGGTGGCTATTACCCCGGCTGTGGCGTTTGTGACCCCGCTGGGTGCCATCATCCTTGGTGCCATCGCTGGTGTGATCTGCTGCTTCGCGGTGGACTTCAAGTGGGGCAAGTACGACGACACGCTCGACGTCGTCGGCCTGCACTTCGTCGCCGGGCTGTGGGGCACTATCGCGATCGGCCTGTTCGGCCGGGCTTCGCTGATCGACGACGGCCGTGGCGGTCTGTTCTTCGGTCACGGGTTCGAGCTGCTGTGGGCTCAGATTGTGGCCTGCGTGGTCACCTTGGTGTTCACCTTCGTGGCGACCTACATCATCGGTCTCATCATCCACAAGACCATCGGCTTCCGTGTGGAACCCGAGGTTGAGGACGCTGGGATCGACGTCGTCGCCCACGGTGGTCCGGCATACGCCACCGCTGAGGAGAAGGCTGAAGCCACTAGCTAATCTCATCATCACCCACACGATGGGGCCGGCCCGGAGCACAACTCTGGACCGGCCCCATCGCTGTGTCCTGCCTAGTTCTCCAGCCGGGAACGCCTGCTCGCTGCAGGAGTGGGCGTGTAGGTTAGGTACTTGTCCGTGGCGATGAACACTGCAAAGCGTCGCCCATCGTCTTGAGGTGAGCCCTATGGGTAGACCGTTTGCCGACTACATCTGCATACATGCACGCGCGTCCAGGACGGCGACTAAGCAGCCAAACTCACCTTTGAGACGGGAGCCACGGCTGGGAACATCGCATCTAGCACTGCTCCTGCCGCATTCCTAGCTTCACCCTCCCACGGGAAGTGGTGCATCGAGATCATAGGAGCCTTATTGACCTCTAGAACCGTAAGCGGCCCGTCCCCCTTGCTTCTCGGTAGGAGGACGTCAAAGCCAGCGACTCGGAGGCCCGGGATGGAACGACTCATGGCCTCAATCTGTGCTTTCTCCTCTGGGGTAACCGCATCCGTTGCGTCGATCGCGTCCCCGCCTGTGTGCAGGTTGGATGTGACACGGAGGTAGACCCGCTGTCCCTCCTTGGGAACGCTGTCGACGTGGAGGCCGGCTCGTGCGAGGGTCTGCTGTTCATCAGGCCCGAGGCTGAGGGGTTTATGGATCCGACCTCGGTCCTTGTTCTTCTTCGAGACGAGTTCAGCAACTGAGCTTCTACCGTCCCCTTCCACGCTCGCGGGGCGGCGTTCGGTCACGGCGATGAGCTTGTGTTCGACTAAAAGACAGCGGTGCTCTGTTCCTGAGCAGAACTTTTCGACGAGCACATCACCGTGGCGTTCGGCCAACGCGTCGAAGATACGGAAGAACTCTTCTTCCTCCCTGACTCCCACATGAACATCATTTCCCTGACGACCGTCACGGGGCTTGAGCACCACAGGCAGAAGCTCGTCCGCCCAGGCCCATGCTCGAGCAGTCTCTCCAGGTCGGAAAACAGCGTTCTCTGGAGCGTTGTGGCCCGCGTTCCGCAGGAGTCGACTTGCGACGTCCTTCTGGTTCGCGGTAAGGATCGCCAGCCGAGTATTCAGCGTGTTGGCGCCCCCGCTCCAGCGGTAGGACTTGGCCCCGTGCGAAAGGAGAAGTCCTCGCCTGGTGGGGTGCTTCTCCACTGTGACGCCACGTTCCAAGGCTTCGGCCACCACCACGGTGTTCGTCCAACTGGTTGGTGCGATGCCGATAGAACGCATCACCTCTGAAGCATGACCCAGGTCCAATGTTCTTCTCCTCACGACAGCGAGATCCACCTCGCTACGAGCTCGAACTGCTGCTCAGCCTAATCCTGGTTGGAGGCTACGCCGTGGAGACACTCCTGATCCGTTCCTTGCCTGTCAGTGTCTCAGGGGCGAGTGCCCAGGCGCCTGCAGCGAGAATTAGAATGAGGCCGGTGAGGCCGAACGCCCACTGATAGCCAAGCTGGTCCACGAGCAGCCCTGCAAGGAGGGGGCCGACGATGGCGCCGAAGTCCTGGACCATCTGGAAAGTGGAGATGACGGTGCCGCCGTTGCGCCCCTCCCCCACAATGTCGCCGAGGGCGGCCTGCTGGGCGGGGACGATGAGCCCGGTCCCGGCGCCGCCGATGAGGCTGAGCACCAGCAGCATCCAGGGCTGGTGCGAGAAGCCGAGGGCGCCGGTGGCTGCGCCGGCGATGAGCAGCCCAAGGATGATGGGCGGGCGGCGGCCCCATTCGTCGGAGCGTTTGGCGAGGGTCAGCACGATGGCCACATTGCCGGCGGCGAAGCAGGCCAGGGCCACGCCGGCGAGCTGGGCGGAGTCGATGAGCCAGCTGGTTCCCACAAAGGCGGAGGCTGCGAAGAGCGGGACCACCGAGTTCCGCAGCCCGAAGGTAGCCCACCCGTTGGCGAACCCGGAGGCGAGGGCGGCACGGTAGCTGCCATGGCCCCAGGCCTCCTTCACGGAAGCCCTCTCCCGCTCGTCCTTGGTCTTCCGGTCCTCCAGCCGGGACTTCCGCAGCATGAAGAAGACCACCCCGGCTGCGACGACGAGGGCCCCGCCGTAGACGAGGAAGGGCACCCGCTGCCCGAAGACCAGCAGCATCGCTCCCAGGATCGGCCCGGCGATGTTGCCGATGAGGAACGCGGAGGCGTAGGCGCCCATGACGCGTCCGCGAATGTTCGGCGGGGACTTCCGTGCCAGGAAGGTCATGGCGGCCACGGTGAAGAACGTGGATCCGATGCCGCCCACCGCGCGGAAGGCCAGGAGCATCTCGTAGGTGGGCGCGTAGGCGGTGGCGATCATGGAGGCGGCCACGATGAGCAGACCGATGACGTAGACCGGGGTCTCCCCCAGCATGTGGGTGAGCTTACCGGAGGCTGGGGCGAACATCAGCCGGAACAGCCCGAACGCTGAGACCACCGCGGAGACGGCCATGGCGGAAACGCCGAAGTCGGAGGCGTACTGGGGAAGGATGGGTGAGACGATCCCGAACCCGATGGCGATGATGAACGCCGAAACGATCATCACCTTTAGCTCTGAGGGGATGGGCGTCCAGGCTTTGCGTCGATCGGCAGTCACAGAACATGTTTAACACCCGGTGAGAGTTCCGTGTTCCCGCATAGCTTACGAAAGCAGCATCAGCTCATATCCAGCTGAAGATGGGGTAAGGGTCAGCATGAGGGAGAAGACTCCCGCTCTGTGAAAGACCCACATCCTCCAGCAACCTGGCCTCAGCACTTCTCCCCGGAGGTGGTCCGCCACAGCTACGGTGGCGGACGCCTCTCAAGCTTCTGCCTGGCCCTTGAAGGGTGGCGACGAGGCCTTTCCGTTACCTTCCACGACTACGATCTGCGCCAATTCACGCTGGCATCTGCAGAGCGAAGCATCCGCTTCAACGATTCCCGGCCCTCCACCTGGACCAAACCCAAGGATTACAGGAGACTCATCCGGAAGTGGGAGACCAAACGCCTCCTTGAAGAAGCGGGCCTGCCCATCCCGAAAGGGCGGATTCTGAACGCAAAAGAGACCAGCCTAGAGAGTCTCAACTCGCTGGCAGACACGCTCGGATACCCCTTGGTGCTCAAACCCAACGAGGGAACGATGGGCCGGGGGGTGCTCAGCGGTATTTCTTCTTGGGAAGAGCTGACCGCAGGATGGTGTCATCTGGTCGAAGACCTGCACGCTGAGGAGATTGTCATGGAACAGCACGTGCAGGGAGATGACTACAGAATCCTAGTTGTCGGTGAAAAGGTGCTGGCCGCCTGCAGACGAGTTCCTGCACATGTCGTGGGTGACGGGCAGAGCACCGTCCAACAGCTCATCGACCAGAAGAATGCCTACCGCAGGGAGAACCCGTTCCTGTCCAAAGGGCTCATCCGGGTTGACTATGAGGTGAGGCAGGAATTGGAAGAGCAGAGCATTCAGCTCACCAGCACTCCGGAAGCAGGTGAGCACGTCGTCCTGCGCCGGGTGGCCAATGCTTCCGCAGGCGGTGATGTGGTGGATGTGACCGCAGAGCTCCCGGAGCCCATCCGCCGAGCTGCCATTGACGCTGTTGCGGCCTGCCCCAATATCCACGTCGCCGGAGTCGATGTGCTCTATGACAGGAAGTCGACAGCCTCACCTGAGAATTTCAACATTATTGAGATGAATTCGCGCCCCCATGGAATGCCCCCGGTGTTAGGTCCAGTTCTTATGTGAGCTGCGGGGGTTGATCTTCTCTTGTGTGGCGGCAGGCTGCGGCGTAGGCCGCTGGGGGTTGGTAGCCCAGTGAGGAGTGCCGCCGGTGGTGATTGTAGTCATACTTCCAGTCGCTGATCACGACCCTCGCGTGGAGCAGGGAGTAGAAGCTGTTGATGTTCAAGCACTCATCCCGGATCCTGCTGTTGAAGGACTCCACATAGCCGTTACGCCATGGTGCCCCCGGCGGGATGTAGTGCAGTCCGACCTTCTGCCCGGCCCAGTCGGCGAGGGCCTGGCTGATCAGCTCCGGACCGTTGTCACAGCGGATCA
>NZ_ATXP01000012.1 GCF_000421745.1 Nesterenkonia alba DSM 19423 | reverse complement strand
CCCTCCGCGGACTTCTTCCACACCCTGGCTTCCAGGTGTGCCTCGCCCAAGGCCTGGGTCAGCTCGGCGACCTCGGCCTCCAGCTGTTCCTCTCGGGAGGATGGTCCGGACCTGCCGGCCACCAGGGCGGTCTTGCCGGCTTCCAGGAACTCGGCCTTCCACCGTCCGATGGACTGCTCACTGACTTTCTCCTTGCGTGCCACTTCGGCGATGGACATCTCGCCGGCCAGCACGCTCAGCACTATCCGGGTCTTCTTCTCCGCCGGAATCGAGGGTGGTCTACCCATGACTGACTCTCCTTCAGGACCTACATAACGGCCCTGCCACTAAGTCTGACGCGCGACACCACCTACGACAGATTCAATCCACAACTATTCTGCCCATCTTCCCACGAAAGCACCGCCTCACCACCGAAGACGGCGTCGTCTTACCTCACAGCAGTCTCAGCTCAACCGACAGCGTGTTGCGGCTGAACCGCAGCACGCACAAAACGCTCCACCTCATCCAAGGCCGGCAACAGCTGCCGAGCCTGCTGCTGATACACCGCATCCTTCTGTCGATAAGGGTCGACGACGTCGTCAGCAGCCGGGTCCTCCGCCGGCCCCACGATCCCGTGGCGAGTCGCCAACACCCGCAGCGCCGCACGCACACGCTTCTGCGGATCGGACCCCTGGGCCGCCTGGGCAATCTCATGGTCACTCATGCCTGCCGCCAGACGAGCGAATTCCCGCACGGTGAACGTCCGGCGCAATAGAGCCGGATTCAGCTCCACGACCGCACGCCGATGCTCCCGAGTCATCGCCAGCACCAGATCCGCTTCAGCCGCAACCCCCTCGGTGAGAAGCCGCGCCCGGTGGGCTTCCACCTCACCCGGCCGAGCACCAGCCGCCAGTGCCAGCTCTGCTGTCTGCGGGGTGAGCGGGTCACCCACCAACGCACCCGAGCCCGCACTGTGGACACGTACCCCGAGATCCGCCAGCCGGCTGCCCAGAACCATCTCTGCCAGCGCGGAGCGGCACACATTGCCCGTGCAGACAGTGAGGATCTCAATCATGACAGCTGCTCTCTCGGGTAGATTTGCTTCCGTGGAGTCCCAGAATAGCGGTGACGTTGAGGCGGATAACAACGCCCCCAATGTGGACTTTTTCTCCTCGGAACGGGTCAAACGCGTCACTCCGGTCTTAGAAGAGGAGCCCACCACCGCGGAGAAACGCCCGGCTCGGGGAACCCGCACCTGGCTTGAGGGCAGCGGGACCGCCCGAGCCTGGAACAGCACCGTACTGGCCTACGCGGCGTTTACGGTGGGGGCCGCCGTCGTCGCTTCGGTGATTCTGCGCAATCACGTCAGTGCCCCTGAAGGGCCGATCCTCGCGTCCCTGGTGCTCTACCTCGGCATGGCTATTCCTGTGGTTATTGCACTGAGGCGTTCACGACCCCGGGGGCTCCTCCGCTTCCGATGGACCGACCTCATCTGGGGGCTGGGACTGGGGCTGCTGCTGCGCATGATCCAAGGCTGGTTGGAAGTCGCCGCCGGTAGTCCAGGGGGCCTGCCCTCCTACCCCACCCTTGATGGGGCCCTCTTCGGGGCGACCTGGTTGCTGACCGGACTGCTGATGCCGGTGCTGTTGGCACCTGTGGTGGAGGAATTCCTCTTCCGCGGCGTGGTGCTGGTGACCGTCTACCGCACCGCACGCAGGGGCCTAGAAGCCGGCATCCTCGCCATCACCGCCTCCGCCGGTACTTTCGTGGCGCTGCACGCCGTCAACGGCATCACCCGGTGGGACGAGCCGACCTACCTATTCCTGGTAGGGGTGACCTGTGGAGCATTAGTGCTCTTCACCGGCCGCATCTGGGGTGCGGTGCTGGTGCACATGACGTTCAACGGCATCTGGGTACTGCTCGCCCTGGCCGGAACCGCACTATCGCAACCAGACTTCTCGCTATAAGGTCTCGCGCCTCTTGCGCTCGGTCCTGCGCAATGGCACGTGACCGCTGAGCCACGGTCATGCAGCAAGGGAGGAACGCAAACGAGCGTAATGCTCGTCAGCATCGACCACTTTGACTGCGCCCGTGCGTATATCGGCCAGTCTCCGGGCGGCCTCAGCACGCCACGCTGAATCAACCTCGTCTGATTCGTCTGCATCGTGGAGGCCCTCTTATTGGGCGCGGCGGGCGGGGGTGCGGCGTCGTCGTCCTGTCTTGCGATACAGGCGAGCGATGTGGTTCTCCACCGTCCGGCGCGAAAGGAACAACCGAGAGGCGATTTCATCATTACTCAACCCCTGAGCGATGAGCGCCTGCACTTCAGCCTCCCGCTTAGTCAGCCGCGGGGTGGTCTGATCCACCACCGCGCACACGCGCGGATGACTACTCAAGGGGGAAGTCTCCAACACCTCATGCAACACCGTGAAGCACCGCCGCTTGGAGGCGGGATCCTTCGCCTCCAAGGCAGCACCGGCCGCCGCAGCCTCCGCAGCAAACAACACCAGCCCCGCCTCACGCAACTCCTCCGCCACACGGCAGAACACCAACACATCCTGAGACACCACCGCCTCAGCGTGCTGCACCCGCAGAGCATGCACCCGCCCCTGCAGATGCGGTGCAATCTCCCTCAGCGTCTCCGCGGCCCACCGATCCCCGAAGCGCACAGCCGCATAAAGTACATCCGAAGCCCAGCCGTACAGCCCCGCCTCACAGAAGTCCCGAGCCGTTGTGGCCACCCACTTATGTGTGCCCTTAACGTCCACAGCCAGGCGCGCCACAGCCTGATGCGCCAAGGCACCACCCAGTGCCGCCCCAGAGGCACGCACATCAAGCCGGTTAAGCTGCTCCAACCGCTGCTGAGCCTGCGTGTTCTGCCCGCGCAGAGCCGAGGTCGCCGCCAGCAGCGAAACCAGCAAATACTGGTACCCCGCCGGGTCGCTATACTCCGCCGCCGCGGCATCTAACTCACCATAGGTGTAAGCGGCATCCAGGTCACCGGTCAGCCAGTGCCAGGACGCTAAACCGTAGTGGAACCCCACGGTCTCCGGAGTTGACGGAGCCGAGCCCGTTTCCCCCAAGTGAGTCAGCAGCCCGGGGAACTGGGCGGGACCATCGGTGGACAGTGACACCGCAGAAAATGCAGCCAGCAGCTCCTCCCCCAGGTAACGATCACTGTGCTCCAACTGCTCGGCCTGCTGGCGCAGCTTCACCAAGTGAGAAAAAGCATCATAAGACCGGCCACAAGCCACCATCTGGATCGACTCGGCAATCCGGGCCCGCACCCGCAGCGTCTCCCCGGCGGCAGCCACCGTGTCCTGAGCCTCGTCTAAGGCCCGCATCGCCTCACGAGGGTGGCCGGTATAGGTCAACAACATGATCCGGCGTGCCGCGCACTCCCCCGCCGTGCGGGAATCCGGGGCGTTCTCTTCGGTCTGCTTCAACAGGCGAGCCCCCGCCCACACGTCCCCCTTCTGATAACCGGTCACCTCAGCCCGCAGCGCCGCGATCTGCGCAGCGTACTGCGCACGGGTGGGATCCGAAAGGTGCTCAAGTGCGGCCTCAGCCTCCCGCAGGTGAACCATCGCCTCATCCGGGTCATTCATCCCACGCAAGGCGTAGTGGGCTAAGAGGTTGTCCTGGTAGACCACCTCCGCCGGGTGCTTCCGGGTCAGGGACAAACGCACCAGATGCAGAGCTGATCGGTAGTCGCGGCTACGCAGCAGCCGGTCGATCAGCTTCAGGAAGTGATCGTCGTCGACCGGCAACCCCTGGTGCAACGCCCAGCGGACCGCCTGCGGGGTCGGCTCACCGGACTCCAAGGACGCCGTCATGGTCTCCTGGACCATGGTCTCCGGGGCGAGCCGACGCACAGATTCGGCAACCCCGGGCACCAGCCACTGGAGTCTGCCGTCGTCGCGCTTACGCATCACCCCCATGCTGATAAGCCCCACAGCGGTGATGTCTTCCTCATCATCCAACCCTTCAGCGGGGGCCGGATCCTCCAGCGCAAACCGGTGAGCCGCCATCCGGCGGGCCTTCGGCACCGAGGTGAGGTAACTGCGCATGTAGGCGTCGAACACCGGTTGAACATCACCGGTGAGATGCCAGACACCGTCGACCTGCACCAGGAGTCCTTGCTGCCGCACTTCACCCAGCAGCCAGGCGAGCATGGCCGGCACAAACCCGGACATCCGCCCCAGCTCGTGGGCGCTGCCCAAGTCAATGGGACCCCCCAGCCGAGCGGAGCAGTATTCGGCCAACTCGGTGAACCGCAACTGTCCGACGACGAACAGCTCCACACCCATGCGCCCGGTATCCAGAACCCAGGCGGGGAGTTCGTTGACCAACTGACAGCCGATCACCAGGCGGAGCACATGCTCTGGGGCGGGGGTGCTGGGCACATCGGCTGGTTCCACGCAGATCTGCACTGCCGCTGAGGGGTGCCACTGCCCGGAAATCAGCTCGGCCTCAGGGGCGTGGACTGGAATACGCTCACGCAGCAGAGTGGTCACACCGAAGCCCGGCTCAGAGGTGACGACGATTGCCGCCGGATCCCCCTCCGCGCGCAGGTGCGGGACCAGCAATGATTCGATATCCCGGCGCGAGGCCGTTGGGATAATCATGCTGCTAGTCTCTGCGCACTCAGCACCCGTTCAAGCTGCCTGCCAGTCACTGTGTGACACCCTCCGTGTGAAACCCTGCACATTTGCTGCCCCAATCCTAAGCACTCCCTAGATTACTGGACACCCCTGTCCGCGGGACGCACTGCACTACGGAGCCCGCGCTTCCGACAGCCACGCCGGCTCGAACTACTTCCCCCAACCGCATCATCATCATTGACCTCCACTGCCGTCAACACTATGATGACGCTATGCGGATCTTAAACAGTGCCCGCAAACACGGGATCACTGAGGAGGAGATCCTCCACGCACTGGACAACGCCATCCGCTACCGGGAACAGGAATACGACGGAGAACTCAGACTCTTTGTCATCGGCGCTGACCAACACGGCAGATTCCTAGAAATCGTGCTGGTCCCAGTGGACGATCCCATGCGGATCATTCACGCAGACATCCTCCGCCCTAGCCACTACGAATTCCTCTAAGAGGCGATCACCATGACCGAGCAGCCCACCAGAAGCGACATTGACAACTTCATCGACAGCATCGACCCCGCCACGATGCGCGATGGTAAGCACTTGCGTGAAATAGCAGCTGCCCGCAAGGCGGTCGAAGACTCCCAGGCCCGCCTCCAACAGGCCGTGGATCAAGCCCGAGAAGCAGGCGACTCCTGGACCGCGATCGGCATGGCGCTACGCACTTCCAAGCAGAACGCCTATCGAAAATTCGGCCAGAAGCAGTGAACCCCTTACCCCATCCCGCCTAGGAATGGCATATGAAGGTCACCGAGGCGTTACTACAACATCACCTAAACAGACCTGGGCATGACACCGGTGCGCGTCCGGTTGCGGCGCTTGGTGCGCCAGAGGTAGAGGGCTTGGAGGGCGAGAGCCACGGCCAGAGCCAGCGCCCACCACGGGAACGCCACCGGGGAGGGGCCAATCTCATACCGATCCGGGATGTACTCGGTCCGCTCGGCGGTCACCAGGATGCGGTGACTATTAATCCCCAACGGGGTACACGTCACCAGGGTCATCAAATCCCGCCCAGGCTGCGGGTGGAGACTCTCGGTCTCATGGGGTTCAACCACTTCTGTGCTGATGACCTCGTAGGCCAACACCTCCCCGAAGACCTCCACCAGGAACGTCTCCCCGACGTCCACCTCATCCAGTCGGGTAAACAGCTCCGCCTGCGGCAGCCCCCGGTGCCCGGTGACCACCGCATGGGTGCCCGCACCGCCCACCGGGAACGCCGTCCCCTCCAGGTGCCCGATGCCGCGGGTGAGCACATCGTCTGTGGTCCCGTGGTAGACCGGCACATCCGCATCAATGGAGGGAATCCGGATCCGGGCCATAATCCCGTCCGGCCGCCCGGAGAGAATGTCCCAGTACGGGTCTGAGTCCTCCAGCAACGTGACATCCTCATTGCCTTCGATGTACGGGTCCGCAGCAAACGGGTCGATGCTGCGCTGCCCGGAAGCCAGCTGCTGGTTGTAGTCACGCGCCCGCTGTAGTTCCGCCTCCCGTTCCGGACCGGGCACGGTCTGCATGTATTCGGAGTATTCCTGGACCCGGTCGCGCTGGTCCCAGGCGGTGAACCACTGCGCGGCGGTGGGGTAGAGCATCACGCACAGCCCGAACACCATGAGCGTGGAGATCACCAGCGCCCACCGCATTGACCCCTTCGGGGTATCTGCGGCGTGTCTGCCACGCCTGGTCGCGTTGTCTGCGGCCTTCGTCCCACCCGCGGGGTGTGTGCCGGGGGCTGTAGGCGTGTGAGGTGCGGCGTGGCGGGGGCGAGCAGGAACAGTCACGGCGCATTCCTTTCACCGGGTGGGTGGGTTCTCACCCCACTGTCGGCACCCTCACCGGAGCCGACGACGTCGTCGTCGGCCTCCACCACGCGCAGTTCACTGCGACGCACCATCCGTTGGGTGAGCAACCCCAGCCCGATCAGCACCGCGCCGGCCAGCAGGAACTGCCAGACCGCCCCGGCCCCGGTCTGGGCGAGGTCCGGTGGGAAGAACCGTCCCCACGGTGGCCCGCCTCCCCGGTCGAGGTCGTCATCTCCTCCGCCGACCACCGGCGTCTCCCCGGGGTCCTCCCCTGGAGGTGCCGCAGGTGGGTCGGTGGGTGGGTTGGCTGTGTCCACCGGGTTACCGATCGGCATGACGTTAGGGTCCCCGGGCTGCCCGGCGGCTACCTGCTGCTCGCTGCGGGGTTGGAGGTCGAAGGCCCCGGCCGGTTCGGCGGGCAGGTAGCCGGCGGGCACGACTTCCTGGATCACCCAGTACCGGCCCTCAGTCTCCGGGTCCAGGATGCGCAGCCCTGGCAGCAGTGCTTCTCCGTGTTCGTCGACGTGGAACCGGGTCTCCCCGTGGATCTCGATGGGCCCGATAGCGTGCTCCGGGTGCTGGTGCGGGGTCTCAACGGTGGCCACACCGAAGGCCCCCAACCCGCCGGCGTCGACCTGCTGCAGCGGGCCCATGGGGGTTTCATCGGCCGGGTAGACCCAGACTTCGAACTGCCCGCCGGTGAGCCGGACATCGTAGTAGCCGGGATCCTGCGGGGTGAGTCCGTCTTGGATGGCGTAGTTGACCAGTTTGGCTCCGGACCAATAGCTGGCGGCAGCTTCGGATGAGTATTCCCGGTCGTTGACCTGCAGGATGGCCTCGTTGAGGATGGTGCCGCCGTCGATGTGGTTGGAGTTCACCGTGGTGCTCAGCCGCATGTGGAGGGTCTCGCCCTGCCAGTCGGTGGAGAATTCCTCCAGGGCGAGGATGTCGACGACGGCGACTCGTCCCTCGATCTCTACGGTGTAGTCGGTGCCCTCCTGAAGTCGTGTGCCGGCGACCTCGAGCTGGATTCCCCCGTTGGTGAGGTCGAGGCGTTCATCCAGGTTGTCCACGATCCGGTAGTACTCGAGGGTTTCGCCGTCGGGAAGGTGTGGGATGAGGGAGTCCACGGTCCAGGTGATGGTGTCCCCGAGCCCGTAGGCGGTGTCTTCGACCACGTCTTTTTCGATCTCCACCACGGAGTTTTTGGGGTAGGCGTGGACGTCGTAGCGCCAGGTGCCGTCCGAGTGGGTGGGGATGGTCACCAGGAACGGCTCGGTGGGGAAGACGATGCCGTGCTCCCCGGGGTCGGTTTCTTCTACGACGTAGAGCCCCAGGTCCAGGTCGCTGAAGCCGGCCACACCGTCACGGGTGGTTTCGCGTTGTGCTGGCCCCAGGGTGAAGGTTTCGACGACGTCGGCGGCGGTGAGGCCTTCGATCTTTTCCCACCCGTTGCTGGTGGTGAGGTCGACGTCGGTGACGTGCCTCAGGGTGAATTCCACACCGGAGAGCGGGGTGAGGTCGGAGAGTTCGTCCTCGGGCAGGGGTGCGCCGTCGTGGGGTGTGCCGCCTTCGGCGGGTTCGGCGAATTTGTGCAAGGTGAGGGACCCGGTGGCGTTGGGGTCGATCCCGGCGGGTGTGGCGTGGGCGTGTGGGACAGGCTGCGCCAGTCCGAGTCCCAGAAGCATCAGGGTGCCCGCCAGGACACCCACCAGGGTGCGCGCACGGTGCAGCGTTCCGCGGGCGCGGCGGACCGGTGCAGCGGCGGTGATCTGCGGCTGATCTGCCATGGTGGGTGTCCTTTCAGGGGGTGGAGCGGGGCGGGACCTGCACGGGGTCGGGGGTTTCCCGCGGGTCCCACGCCCGCTCCGGCTTGCGGTGCCTCAGGTTGGGGTGGGGTGCCTGAGGCGTGGGCCGGCTCAGCCGCGGGCGGCTGCGGCGGCCTGGGCGAGGTGGCGGCGTCGTACCCGGGCGACGACCAGAGCGGTAGCCACCAGTAACAGCCCTGCGATGATGAACGGCAGCGAGCCGAGCCCACCGGTCAGGGGGAGTTCAAAACCGGGAACTTGTTCGTTCTCCACCTCGAAGATGTTGCTGGCGGGGATGTTCACTGTGCTGCCGGCCTCGATGGTGATGGGGCCGTACGGGCCTGCCGACTGGTAACCGGCCGGGGCTTCGGTTTCAACCAGCCAGTAGTATTCGTTGCCGCTCAGCACGCGCAGCCCTTCGATGACCACTTCGCCGTCTTCGTTGGTGGTGAACTCAGTCTGACCGCCAACGCTCAGGGCGCGGCCGTTGGGTCCGCTGCTGTCCCCCACATAGACCTCGAAGGTGGCTCCTTCGAGTCGATCGGACGTGCCGTTCTCAGAGTGCTTGACGATCTGGAGCGCACCCCATTCGGTGTCGGCCTCTGCCGAGTAGTCCCAGTCGTTGACGTGGACAATCGCGGTGTTGTCGATCACGCCGTTGCCGTCAGTGTTGGAAACGACTTCAGCGACAATGTTCCACGTGAGGGTGGCACCCTGGTTATCGGCCAGGAAGCCCAGGCCCGATGAGGTGAAGCTGATCTCGAGGTTCCGCCCCTGCGGTCCAGACCGTTCAAACTCGTAGTACTCCCCCGGGACACGTTCACCACCCAAACGGAGGCTGTGGCTGGAGTAGCTGAGCCGCGGATCGAGCTCATCGGTGATGCGGTAGGAGTCGAAGCTCTCCCCGGCGGGCAGGTGTGGAACGGTGGGCTGCACCGACCAGGTGACCTCATCACCGATGGCGTAGGCGTCTGAGTCGTCGACGGTCTTGTCGATGTCGATCACGGAGTTCTTGGGGTAGGCATGGACGTCGTAGAGCCATTCGCCGTCGACCGGTGCGGGGATGGTCACCAGGAACGGCTGGGTGGGGTGGGCGATCTGGTTGCCCCCGAAGTCTGTCTCGGTGACGAGATATACACCTACCGGGAGTTCACCGAACGTCGTGGTCCCTTGTTGGTTGGTGCGCTGGCTCTGCGCCTGGCCCAGGGGGTAGTTGGTTCCTTCGCCGACGTCGCCGGGTTCGAGGTTTTCGACCACGGCCCATCCGTCATCGGTGGTCAGGTCGATGTTCCGCACCGGCGCAACAGTGAACTGCACCCCGGCCAAGGGCGTGTAGCCCAACTCGCCTCGGTCCAGTTCACGACCGTCATGGTCCTCGCCGCCCGCCTCGGGTTCTTCGAACTTGTGGATGGTCAGCGAGCCCTCGGACTGGGTGATGTTCCCGGTCTCACTGCCGTTCCCGTTCTGTGCGGCCGCTGCGGTCAAACTAGCGCCCAGCAGAGCCAAAGTGCCGAGCACGGCGGTGAACAGAAGCGTCATCACTCGCACGGCACCTCCCATGCTGTGGCGTGGAGGTGGAGCTGTTGTGAGATTCATAGTGGTTCCCTTCGTGTCGATGGTGGTCTGGGGTGTACCGTTCCGGCGTCTGAGGTCAGAGAGAGGTCTCATCGGACGCCACCTCCTGGGCGAGACGTCGGCGTCGTAAGGTGGCGATTGCTGCGGTCATGAGCGCAAGCAGCATGAGCGCTGCGCCTGCGATGAGATAAGGAGAAGTGCCAGTTCCTCCGGTGTGCGGCAGGTCTGTCGTGGGGGCCTCCCGGTTCACGAACCGGTAGATGCCGTGGTCGTTGGCTCCCACGGTGATGGTGTCGGTGTCGACGTCGACCCATTCACCGTCAACTCGCTGCTGGAGCCCTAGCTGGACATAAGCAAGATTTCCCGCGGCCCGTTCAGAGAGGACCTCGCTGAGGGTGTAGTTGTGGTCGGGGCGCACGTAGAAGCTCTGTGCCTCGTCCACCTCTGAAACACCAGGGACAATGTTCTCGGTGAGCTCCCCGGCAAAATCCCCGTTGAGTTCATCGGGAGTAGCCGTGAGATCGAAATCCTCCGGGCTGAGTTCAGCGCCCTCACCCTCAATAGTCTTCAGCAGGGTCAGCTGAGCTGTCTGGTTCACTGCGCCGCAGACCACGTGCGTTCCTTCTCGCACACTGACCCCGCCGTTGCTGCCGTCATTCTCAAACGTGTCTGGAAGGGCGATCCGTTCACCCTGGCGGTTCTCCAGGCTGCATTCCCAGGAACCGGTGGCGTGCGGAAATGCTTCGGGGTTCTCTCGATCGTCCAGTTGGACGTAGAGCGGGGAGCCAGCCGACTCTGCCAGGTGGTAGATGCCTGGTGCGACCTCTCCGGTCACGGAACCGGGCGAGTTGACTGTGGCCTCACCCGTGGTGCCGTCCATGACAAGGGTGCCGTCGCCGGTGCGTGCCTGCAGCCGCCAGGCGTCACCACCAGGACCGCTTTCGATGTGTTTCTCGAGGGTCAGTTGAGGGTCTTGGCAAGTCACCCAGTTAGTGATGGTGTAGCGGTTGCCGCTTCCGACCTCGAGAGCAGCTGTCTCATATGGCAGTTCCTCACCAGTGGGCCCGGCAAGCAGGTCACCAACGTTTGTCACGCCACGACCTTCAGTAACACGGCCTTCTACAGTGCAACGGCTAAGTTCCTCATTGACCGAGAGGGACTCATCGAGCGTCAGTTCATCGCCTGCGCTGTAGCCGGCGAGCCGCCGTCCCCAGTCACGGTTGATGAGTTCACTGTGGTCTGAGGGGCGGGTGATGAGCAGGTCGGCGTCGTAATCGCTCGGCTGTTGGCCCTGTGGAATGACTTCGCCGTCGATCACCCACTGCTTGTCCACCTGCACTGCGGCCGCCGTGCTCTGTTGGGTGTTCCAGAATTCACAGGTGATGGCCATGTCCAACGTGACATCGCGAATGGTGAACTGGTCGTCGTTGACCTCGACGTCGAGGATGTTCTCCCCATCTTTCATATCCCGACAGACGGCGCTCACACCGTCATTGATCGGATAAGGCTCCCAGCCGTCTTTCCATGTCTCGGTGAAAGTCAGGTCAACGACCGCTTGGTCATTGGGGGTGAAGTCCAGGGCGAAGTTAATCGCCCCGTCAACACCGGTCATCCCCTGGGTGCGCTGGGTGTTTGTTCCCTCCCAGCGCACGAGATCGTCGCCGGTAATCTCAGCAGAGAATTCCCACCCCTCACCTGGCGTGGCGTCATTGGCTCCACCACCCTCAGGGACTTCGTGTTTCACCACGGTGACCGTGGGTGTGCAGGACTCCAGGATCATATTGGCCAAGTACTGACCGGCAGCCGAAAACTCAGGGGTTTGGAAGTAGTCCTGTTCCTCCACTGGTCCAGAAATCGCTCGGAGGTTATAGGTCGAGTAGTCGTGTTCAATACCTGTTTCACCCGCCCCCACGGCAAGCACCTGAGTGCCCTGGGCTTTAAGGGAGTTGGCAGCGAAGATTGCCTGCTCGATGTCTTGGTAACGGGTCGTAGCCCCCAACTGACCCGCGGTGTTGGGGTTTCGCCCGTGCAGGGTGGGGTTGCCATCGGTGACGAAAACCAGCACATCGTAGTCGTAGGGCTGTGAGGCGGGGTGCTCGAATCCTCGATGCCAGTTTGTCCCCTGACCCTGTGCATGTTGTCCGTGCGGAATATTGAAGTTCGGGTTTCCCTGCCCGTCCGTGTACCACCCACGCACGGTCTGCGCTCCTGCGGAGGTGGAAACGGACTCAGGTTGAGCGAAATTGAAACCCGGAAGGTCCGGCAACGACGATGAGACGGGACTGTCCGTACCGAAGTTAAAGAGAGCCATGGATGAAGGCGTCCCCTCAAGACTGTCGACGAATGCCGTGGTGGCATCGGCAAGCGCACGTTCGTCGCCATCCATGGAGGAGGAGAAGTCCAGGGTGACCGCCACATCCAGCCCACAGCGGTCCGGCATGGACGGGTTCGGCCGGCTGACGGGGAAAGTGCCGAGAGAACCAGTAGGCGTGGTACTGCTTGCCCCGTAGTTCATGAAGTCTCGGCCTGAGTGCGACTCATAGGTACCCCGCACCAGAAAGTTGGTCCCATCGCGGTGGCCCACGCGGTGACGGTAACGAGAAGCGTTCCGAGGCTCCTCCCCCGCAACGGGGCTGATGGCGGCAGTGAGCAGAGGTTCGACCTCCTCGGGTGACCCGGCGGCGTCGTCGACGGCCTGGACGTACAGTTCCCGGTCATAATTGCGCTCTGACTGGACACAACGAGTTCCAGAGGCTTGCAGGCACCGGGCCTCAGGGATGATGAACCAGCATTCGCCACGGGCGTTGGACGTGCAGTAGTCCCAGTTGGAGTCCGACGCACGCGCAGCACGGTTGCCACTGCGGTCCACCAGGTGAAGCGTCACGTCTTCTACATCCGCAGTGCCGTCACCGACCTGAACCATTATCAGGTGCTCACTGTTCGAAGCACTCGGGCGACTGTGAAATTTGTAGTGCTCGGGGATACTCCCGCGGCGAATGGGAGTGCTGTTCATCTGGGCCATGCGGAGCTCCGGCTCGGAGCTTTCGTCACTGTCATCGCCTTCTTCGTGCTCGTCCTCAGAATCACTCGGCGTTTCCTCACCCACTTCATCGGGGGTAGGTGCGTGCTCATCCGCAGTGCGTTCATCCTCGTCGGGATCCGCATCTTCGCTACTCTCCGCTGTCTGCGAGGGTGTCTCCTCCGGCGACTCAGTGGGGGATGGCACCGAGCTAGCGGATGACCGAGAGGAGTCCACATGAGCCGTGACCTCAGAAGTACCGGTAAGGGCCAGGAGAGCGACGACAGCGATCCCCATGGATCGCCGTACCCACACACCAGCGAACACAGCACGCCCCAGCCCTGGATGCGGCATTGGTCCTCCTTACCAGTGCCGGGATATACCGGCTATTACCTGCGTAGTGCGAGATCTTTCTGTGACCTTGCTAGGGAGACTACGGGGGTAGATAGCTGGTAATCACCCAAACTTCTACTTCTTGTAGAAAACAGGCATGACTCACCAGGGTTTGAGGACTAAATCAGGTATATATCACCTGGCGATTCCACGTAAAGATGGAATATCTCCGAAAGTAGACTGGCGAGTACCACTGGAGGGTTTTCTACTCAATGACCAGGGTCCCGGGGTGCGGGGGTATGACTACGGCGCACCCAGGCCATGAGTGCGCCACGTTCTTGTCATCTTGATGAGGACTGAATGCCGAAGCTCTCTGATTCAGCGATCTTGCCGCCTGTGATCGCCCTCCACTAGCGTCGCTCAACAAGGGCTGAACGATCAGTCAGCCTCGCAATCTGCAAGGAGCGTCAGTATGGGGTACCGGTATGGAGGCACTGGCAACACCTGCCCGTCGGAACCCGCCACCAGGCGCATTCTCTGCGCTGCCGTCGACCTCTTCGGTGAGCACGGATTCCAGAACGTGACGCTGAAACAGATCGCTCAGCATGCACGTGTTTCACCGCCGCTGGTGATCCACCACTTCCAGTCAAAATCTGGCCTGCGGAGGGCTTGTGACAGGTACGTGGCTGAGCAGTTCAGGGCCTCAAAGACTGAGTCGGTGCACCTCAAAGGGCCCATGCCGAAGAACTACGCCCTAGAAGCCATCCATTCCAATCGACACCTGCTGAAGTACTTCCTCCAAGCATTCGCAGCGGGCGGTCCGGAGATGGATGAACTGTTCGACCAGCTGGTTGAGGACTCCCTGGAGTACACCGCCGAGGCCGAAGAACTTGGACTGGTCTACCCCAGTGCGAACCCACGCCACCGGGCTGTGGTGATGCTGCTGCAGTCATTCGGAGCGCTCATGCTCCACCGGCAGCTAAAACGCCACTTGGGTGGCAGCCCCTTAGACGGCGAGCCCGAAGGAATGCTCCCGTACATGTCCGCAGTGATGGAGCTGTACACCCAGCCAGTACTCAACGCCGAAATGTACACCGAACTCATGGCGTCCCAGGCGGAGTTCGAACGCCGAATTGGCAACCCCGATCAAGACGATCCCGCCCCAGAACTGAACGCCGATGACACCTTTCCTCGGCACCTGATGAGAAAGAAGAAACTGACCGATGAGTGAAAATACCCCGGTCATCTATGCCGAGGACCTGGTTAAGGAGTTCGGTCCGGTCCGAGCCTTGGACAATCTCAACCTGAACATTGCACCTGGGGAGGTTCACGGGTTCCTGGGCCCGAACGGGGCCGGGAAGTCCACCACCATGCGGGTGCTGCTGGGTCTGCTGCGTCCGGATTCCGGGACTGTCACACTCTTCGGGGGCGATCCCTGGCGTGATGCGGTTCAACTGCACCGCCGCCTGGCTTATGTTCCAGGGGATGTGGAGCTGTGGCCCAACCTCACCGGTGGTGAGGTGATCGACATGTTTCTGCGGCTGCGCGGGAAGTACAACAAATCCCGCCGCGACCAGCTGATCGAGAGCTTTGACCTGGATCCGCGGAAGAAGACCCGGACCTACTCCAAGGGGAACCGGCAGAAGGTGGCCCTGATCTCTGCTCTCGCGGCCGACGTCGACCTCTTACTTCTTGACGAACCCACCGCGGGTCTGGACCCCCTGATGGAGGCGGTGTTCCAGGAAGTCATCCATGAGGCCAAGTCCGAGGGCCGCTCCGTACTGCTCTCCAGCCACATTCTGGCCCAGGTGGAGGCGCTCTCTGACCGGATCTCGATCATCCGCGCCGGGCACATCGTGGAATCAGGAACGCTGTCCGAGCTGCGGCATATGACCCGCACCACCATTGAAGTCGAGACTCAGCGCCCCGCCCAGCCGTTGGCGGGCTTCAGCTTTGTCCACGATTTCCGCACCGAGGGCGAGCGCAGCGTGTTCGAGGTGGACGGCGACCATGTCCAGGAGGTCTTCAACGACCTCGCAGGGCTGGGCGTGCGCTCGATCGTGGCTCATCCGCCCACCCTGGAGCAGCTGCTGATGCGCCACTACGGCGAGGACCTCTCCGCACGCGGAGTCGGCACCGAGACCACCAAGAAGGTGTCCTGAGATGGGTACCGCACCTGTTTCTACTGAGACCCGGCAGGCACCCCGCCCCTCCGCCGGTCAAGCAACCCTGTCCGGCACCGGCACGCTGCTGCGGTTCATGGTCCGCCGTGACCGGATCCGCACCACCGCCTGGGTGCTGGGAGTCGCGGTGGCGGCCTTCTACTTCGCCAATGCGATCCAGCTGATCGCTGAGACCGAGGAGGAGCTGCGGGCGCTGACCACCATGTTCGCCGATCCGGTCGGGCGGATGATGACCGGTCCCGGGTTCGGCATGGAGGATCCCACCCATGCCGCCTTCTTCTCCTCCGGCTATGTGCTCTACCTCTACATCCTGATCGCGCTGATGAGCGTGTTCACGGTGGTGCGCCATACCCGGGTGGAGGAGCAGACCGGCCGGGCGGAGCTGATCCGCGCCAATGTGGTGGGCCGGCACGCTACTCTCACGGCCACCCTGATCCTGACACTGGTGGCCAATCTTCTGGCAGCACTGCTCATGTGGGCCGCTGCTCTGGCGGGCGGGTTCGCCGCCGAGGGCTCTGCCCTCGTGGCTACCGGGGGTCTCGCCGTCGGGCTGTTTTTCTCCGCCGCTGCAGCTGTGAGCTCCCAGCTGAGCGAGTCCTCCCGCGGTGCCTCCGGTATGGCCGGCGGGCTGATTGGACTGGCCTTCCTGATCCGCATGGGCGGGGATGCCGCGGAGATCGGCGGCAGCACCCTCTCCTGGTTCTCCCCGCTGGCCTGGTCCCAGCAGACTGCCCCCTATGTGGAGGACCGTTGGTGGCCCCTGCTGCTGCCAGCCGGTTTCGCCGTGGTACTGCTAGCACTGGGATATTGGCTCTCTACCCAACGCGACGTTGGGGCAAGTCTGCTCCCCACTCGGTTGGGACGGGCGACGGCGCGGCCCCGGCTGGGCACTCCGCTGGGGTTGGCATCACATACCCTCAAGGGCAGCCTGCGGGGCTGGGGGATCGCCCTGCTGCTGACTGGCCTCATGTTCGGCAGCTTCGCCCAGACCATGGTGGATGCCGCCGGTGATCTTCCTGCGGAGATGGCACAGATCTTCGCCGGCGAGGACATGATGCTGGGATACCTGGCCTATATGGCGCTGTTCATGTCTGTGTTCATCGCCGCCGCCGGCGTCAGCGCGCTGCAGCAACTGCGCGGGGAGGAGAACCGAAGCCGGGCTGAGTACGCGATGTCCGCACCGGTGGGCCGCACAACATGGTTGGGGGTGCATCTGACCGTGCTGGTGGCAGGTGTGCTGGTGATTCTGGCCCTGGTGGGTGCCGGGATGGGGGTAGGCGCCATGGCCTCTTTGGAGGAGGATGGCGGCCAGTACTTCGGCGAGCTGTTCCTGGCTGCTGTGATGCAGACTCCCGCGGTGTTGGCTGTGGTGGGCATTGTCACCGCACTGTTCGGCTGGTTCCCCAAGATCGCAGGTGCTGTGGGCTGGGTGTTCGTGGGCTTCGGCGGGGTGATGTCCACTTTCGGACAGCTTCTGGACTTGCCAGACGCCATCCTGAGCCTCAACCTCTTTGGGCACCTCGCGGAGTACCCAGTGGAGGATATCGCCTGGACTCCTGTGCTGGTACTGACCGGGATCGGCGTTGTCGGCGTCCTCCTCGGACTGCTTGGCTGGAAGCGCCGGGAGATCAACAGAGTCTGACCAGCAGAGACTTCAAGAGTGGCAAGGCCGCGGAGACTCAGACAGACTGCCAAGAACGATCCTCAGGGGCGCAGGGTGAACTCGAAGATCACATCGAAGGACTCATTCGGGATGAGGTCTCGCCCATCTGGCTTCAGGATGGTGCACAGGCGCGTGGCCTGCCCCCGTGTCATAGGGAAACCACGAGCGTTTGCGTGCTCAATGTCATCCAAGCTATCGCCGGAAGCAAAAAGTTCGCCAGTTGTAGACACGGGAAGATTATTTACATTAGTGTTGCTGTCACAACCGGAACCAAGTTGAGTTTCTCTAACATATATTTCAAACGATATGTTATTGGATATATCATTATTTTCTGAACCATGGACATGAATCTCATCTACCATGAGATATGCTGACTGGATGTCAGGGTGACTTTCGGCAGATAGCCGGGCACTCACATTGATGGCCACTTGTTGGCCGTGTCTCAAGTCATCGATTGGCCCCATTGACCTGGTATTTTCAATCGTGGCAAGCAGTGGAGTTTCAAGAGTTGTATTGGTCCGATACCCCGTCCCAATACCGATTTCTAACACCCCGCCGGTTTCAAAGTCTCCTGTTGTGACTCCCACCCCGAGATGCTCTTCATCCGTCCAGGAGGCGAGAGTGGCAACACCGCCAACCCCTAAGACCAGGCCGGCGCCGAGAACGGCCAAGAGCCGCTGCCGACGAGTGCGCCTTTTAGCCTCTTGATAGTCGTTCTGGATGGCGTCAGTCACTCGTTACCCTCCGCCCGCACTCGAACCACGATATCCAGTTCATCATTGGGCACAAGATCTGACCCAGCCATCAAGCGGAGACAAACTCGGTGATTATTCCCCGTTCTGGTGACTTCCCAGCCAGTATCATCCACATGATTTATTTCATCCAAGGAGTCCCCGTACGCCACGAGCGTGCCAATAGTTGCTGGCGGATTATTTGCTTGGGCTAAGGATGAGCAGCCCCCATTGCCATTGGCAGCTCGTAAATACACTTCCCAGGCAATATTCTCAACATTAGGTCCTTGGACTGGACCACCATCTAACCCCACAAGCCCGTCGACATGGAGATTCGCTGACTCTACGTACCCTGCGCTGACAGGGTCAATACGAACAAAACCGAAAATCACAGCATTATCCCCCGGCCCCATATCACGGTGGAGATCCGACGTGTCCCAGGCATACATATGCACGTAGTCTTCTGCATTTGTGCCGGTCATCCATCCGTCATTGGGGGGAATGCTTCCGCTGGCGTTGACTTGAATTCCGCCTCCCATGATGAAGTCACCGGTCTGGACACTCATACCGACGAACTGGTGAGCACTCCACTCGGCGAGGGTGCTTGCCGCTCCTAAGCCGAGGACGAGACCGGCGGCGAGGGCTGCGCCGATCCGTTGACGACGAATGCGGGTACGGCGCGGCGAGACCGCGGGGGCATCATCTTCAGCGGAGGAACGACGTCGCCAGCGAAGGGAAGGAAGTTTCACTCGGCAATTCCCCCTCCCCCAACTGAACCGGACTCACTCTCTTGCTGCATGGAGGTGTCATCGGCGGACGTGTCAGGCTCTGCCACCTCGAAATCGCCCGTGGTGACCGAGACACCGAGGTACTCCTGAGTCGTCCATGAGGCCACCACATAGGCACCACCCAAGCCGACGACTAGACCAGCCGCGAGGAGGGCACGGATGCGGGCCTGCGACGTCGTCGTACGCTTAGTCACCGATAACCCCGCTGAAGACGACGTTCATCTCGATCTCATCGTTCGGAACCAGACCGGGGGCGGCTTCAAACCGGATACAAATCCGGCGCACTTCACCCGCTGGAACCTCCAGGCCATCAGGAGTCTCCCGCTCGATGCTGCCGAGACGTTCGCCACCTGCCAGGAGCTCTGTCTGCGAACCGTGTTGGCTCATATTGCCCGCGCAGCCTAAGTTGCGGTTGCTATACGTCGCTGGATCTACGTAGACCTCGTAGGAAATATGCTCGGCATTCGGGGTCTCCACCTGAATGTCATCGAGGTCCAGCCGCCAGGACTCCGCACTGGCCGGGCTCAAGGGATCCAGCCGCACCCAGGCCCGAGCCATGGCCGTGTCATAAGGTTCCATGCCCTCGCTCTCGCCGAGCATCACCATCGGCAGAGGACCGTCATCACTGGAGGAGCGCCAGCCACCGTCATGTACATCTGAGATCTGCAAAGCGCCCTCAGTGAGGAAATTGCCCGACACGACCTCTGCCTCCGTATAGGTGGTCTCGGTCCAGGCTGCCAGGCTCAGGGCAGCGCCCAAGCCCAGCACTCCCCCGGCTGCGACCCCCGCCCGGACACGCCGCCACCGGGCAGACCTCCGCGAGGTACCCCCTCCCATCAGCGGTTTCTCCTTCACGACGCCGTCGGAGCCCCCGTCGCGTGCCGTGGGAGGTAGTCATCCTCCGCCTCGGGATCCTCCGGTTCCTGCGGTGCCGAACCCTCCTCGGCACTCTCCCCAGCGGCGTCGTCGTCCTCGTCATCCTCTTCCACCACCGGACCGCGAGGCCAAAACGCCCAGCCGACCACCAAGGACATCACCAGGGTGGCCACAGCCAGAACCCGCGAGTCAGAGAAGAACGCGACACCGGTGGCGATCCCAGGAATGGAGAACAGAACCGTGCGGACAGTCTCCACCGTGTAGGGGTGAGGATCCTCGGTCTCATTGGCGTCGCCCTGCATGGTGATGACCCGCTCCTGGGAGCTGGGGCCTTCCTCCACGGAGGTGACACGGTGGGTGACCGGCAGGGCACCCTCACGGTCCACGGTGACGACGTCGCCGGCCTCGATGTCCTCCGCGGGAATTTCTTGGACGATGGCGATATCCCCCGGCTCCAGGGTAGGGACCATGGATCCGGTGCGGAACATGATGATGCTGATATCGAACAGCCAGGCCAGCGGCACCAGAATGATGCACACCGCACCGCCTGCTGCCGCGATGGACAGCAGCAGGTCAGCGAACTTGCGCCCGAATGCTCTCACGTGTGCCCTTTCACGCCCCCGATAGGCCTGGGTCAGCTTTCTTCGCCGCCGCCACCGTTGCCGTTGTCTCCGTTGTCATCACCGTCTCCGGTGGCGTCTGCGGTCAGACCCCAGGTGATAGTGGTGGACTCGCCAGGCTGGAAGCCGTCTTCACCGGCAGCAGAGCCGGAGGTGACAACCACGCACAGCTCCACCGGGTCACCGGGTTCGTTGACGTCGAGATTGGGAGTCAGGGTGGCGGGGCTGCCCTGGGTGAGTGCCGAGGACTCGAGGGTGTCACCGCTGGCGACGAGGTCCCCACTGGGGCTGGAGGCGCTACAGTTGCCGTCGGCGTAGATTTCGTAGGAGAGGTGCTCGATGTTGCCACCGGATGACTCGATGTCGGAGACGCTGAGTTCGGCCTCATCGATGGTATCGGCGGTCAGACGCACCCAGTAGGACGCGGCGACGGAGGTGTCCGGCATCAGACCGTCCTCGTCCACGTCGAACTGCAGCCCAGCCGGGGCATCCTCCGGGTTCTGGGTGTAGGTCTCCTCTTCACTGTCCACCGAGCCCTCGATCTGGCCGGCCAGGGCGAACTGGGCGGAGTCGAACTCCGCCTGGGCGAACTCCTGGTCCACCCAGGTGGCGAGGGTAATTGCTCCGCCGATACCGACGATAGCGCCGGCAGCGAGCAGTGCCCGCCGTTTCCGTCGCTTCGCCTCCGCTGGAGTCATTGGCTGATCGCTCATTTTTTCCTCTCTGCTTTGAGCAAAATATCATTCAGGACCGACAGCGAATGTCAAAGTGAGGTCCAGTTCATCATTAGGGAGAAGGCCGGGGCCCGGCATGAGGGTGACGCAGATGCGATGCACATTTGAACCTCTTGGAATAATCATCCCCTCCTCATCTGAAACATCATGGAGGCTTTCACCCTCAGTTATCAGGGTTCCTGTATTAGCATTGACAGTACCTCTATCTCCGTTGCATCCTGACCACTGGGTTGCATCAAAAGCCGTCTGTGCATGATGCACCTGATATGCAAGGTGTTCAGCATTGGGGCTGTCGACTTCAATGTCCACCAACCGGAGACGCACTGCCTGAATGTTCGCAGCACTGGAGGGATCAACTCTCACCCACGTACGAAGCTGGGCATTATCAGGCCCCTCTGGTTGCAAAGCGCGTAAATTCGGTGTATCCACAGAGAAGGTATCGCTAGATCCAGAATGCCATTCACCATTCCGGCGATTATCGAAATTTACAATAGTGCTGTATTCCACAGATCCTCCTACGAGGAAGTCAGCTGTGGTCACAGTAGCCCCGAGGTATGACTCATGAGTCCAGCTCGCCAGAGTATTCACAGCCCCAAGTCCAAACATGAGACCGCCTGCGATGACAGCCTGGACTTTCCGTTTACTACGTCGAGACAAACCACTCCAGCGCACCCGCGGCTTGCGCACTTCAGCTGCCTTCCGGCGTGACCGGCGCGTCTGGGGCTGCTGGGGATTCTCATCACTCACTCGGCATCCCCACTGGACTCAGACTCCTGAACCTCGAAATCCGCCGTCGTAATCGTCGCACCCACATACGACTCACGGGCCCACGTAGCCGCAGTGAACGTGGCACCGCAGCCCAGCATCAGCCCACCAGCGAGCACCGCAAGGGCACGCTGGTGAAGACGGTGGCGGCGGGAGGCGGTGAGGTGGGGCAGCACGGGAGCCTCATCGAAATGCGAGTACAGGGCGAGGTGCACGCGAGTGACGCTGACAGGTACGTGCACCTCTACATCTATCAGTGCTGAGTACTCAATTTCAAGCTGGCGTTAAGGTGTCTTTAGGGGAAAATCCATGTTAGTGTACGCACAGGCTGTGTTAAGTCGACCAGGAGTCTGTGCACAGGCGGGCATCCATAGTCGGGGGAAGATGCGGCCTGAATTTCAGCACGCCCAGTCACTGAATCACTCACTTTCATAGGGGAGACACATGTCTGAGACTCAGACACTTGCGACACCTGACCAGCAAACTCAGCCCGAACAGCCGAACAATCGGCGCCGTAAGGTCCAGGCCGGTGTAGCTGTAGCCTCCGTGCTCGGCCTCGGTGCTATCGCGACCCTCGCCGCCTGGCAGGGTGACCAGTTCGCCGAGGGTTGGTTCGGCACCGGATCCTTCGAGATCGAATCCAGCCCCACCAGCGCTACCGACGGCTACCAGAACCACGGTGAGGACGACGACGGCAACACCAACAACGCCGAGCTGACGTTCGAGGCCGACGCCATGGTCCCCGGTGACGTGGTCTACGCACCACTGTGGATCCGCGCCGCCGATGGCAGCAGCCTGCCCGGCATCATCAGCGACTACGAGGTGGAGCGAGCCGATGGCGATAACGTCGACAACCTCACCGTAGCCCTGCACAGCATCGACTCCAGCGACACCTGCGGTGCCGGTGCAATCGATGACGACAACCTGTCTGCCGAGGGTACTAACCTGGGCACTATCAGTAACCCCTCCAGCCCTATCGAAGTCCCGGTCGGCGACGGCGGCCCCGGTGCCCCTGTTCAGCTCTGCTTCGCGGTAACCGCCGGCGAAGACCTGGTCCCCACCGGTAGCGACCAGGAAGATGCCACCACCGCCACCTGGGAGATCACCGTCGCCATGGACGACAGTGACGATGACGACAACGGTGACAACGGTGACGGTGGCAACGGCGGCGGTGGAGGCGGCGGCAACTAAGTCCGTCCCACCCTTTCGCAACACCTGCCCTTCGCTTCGCCCAGGAGTTCCCCATGAGCGCTCGACGCCTCCGGGGACTCCTGGGCGAAACTCTTCTCTGGTTCTTCACCCTCCTGGGGCTCCTCTCAGTGGGCGCGGCGGCAATCGCCTACTGGCTGAAGATCAGCATCATCATGTTCCAGACCGGCTCCATGATCCCCACCATCAACCCCGGGGACATCGCCGTGGTCCAAGAGATCCCCGCCACTGAGGTGGAAGTCGGCGACATCCTTACCGTGGACCGGCCGGGTGAACTACCCGTCACCCACCGGGTCATCGACATCGCCGAAGGCGACAGTCCCGACGAACGCATCATCCGCATGCAAGGCGACGGCAACGACACCGAAGACCCCCACCCCTACACCATCACCGAGGCACGAGTCGCACTATTCTCCGTGCCGCACCTCGCCCGACCCATCAACCAGCTCAACAACCCCTACGTCATCGCCAGCATCACCCTGGTAGTGGCCGCATTAACATGGTGGGCCTTCTGGCCGCGGAAACCCCGGAACGAGCGGCGCCCAGCACCTCAAGCACCCCCACCGGATGACTCCCGTAAAACGAGACGACGACGCCGAAGACTCACCCAAGCCGGCGTCGTCGTACTCCTCACCGGGATCCTCTGGAACACGCACTCCCCCAGCGCGCAGGCCGCCCTGCCCGGGGACCCCCAGCCCGAGATCGAACTGACCTCCCTCTACGACCCGGAGCAGGCCCTGGCCATGACACCGCAGCGCGGAGCGCGCTGGGACCTGGGCGTGGCAGTCACCGATCTCCCCTCCCCCGGGACCGTGAACCTCGGCATCAGCGTCCACGGCGAACTGCCCCTGCTGCTAACCATCCACAGCTGCACTGCACCATGGGAGAGCGAACTCTCCGAGATGAGCCTGACCACTCACACCTGCCCCGGCGAAGCAGAACTGCATGTTGAACATCTCGCAACCGCCGAGGGGATCACCGAGCAGGAACTGACGAGTTTTCCCGCCGGGGAGGAACGCTGGCTGCGGATGCTCGCCTGGCTACCACCCGGGGCGGGCAACGAGGGTGAGGCCTCACTGTCCTCCGTGATGGTGCACGTGCAGGCTGGCCCCCGCCAAGCGACAGTCTCCCCCGGGCAATCCTCACCCGAGCTTGAAACGCTGCCGCCGGAGACTGAACAACCCGGACATCAGGGGACTGAGGGTGGGGAGCAGGAATCGTATGAGCTCTATGGACCGTACGAGCCCTCCCCACCGCAGGAGAGTCAGCTGGACAGCCAACTCGCCCGCACCGGGATCTCCGTGCTGTTCTTCCTCCTCGCGGCCGTCAGCTCCATCCTGGTCGGCAAATACCTACATCACCGCGCGGGGAGTGACGCCTCCAGCCACGCCTGAGGGACGCATCGGGGTCTCCTTCTTATGCACTATCCCTGGCTGAAGACTGGGTCGAGATAGGAAGCGACAAGCGCGACCTGATCATCAAGATTCTCCTCACATATGGCTTCGAGTCCCTCTTTGCGGCGCCACGCGGCCCACTTTCTTTGGGCAATCGCTCCGTAACCGACTAAACGCGGACCAACTGGCTCAAGGCGAACACCCCGATAAGCAGCTACAGCACGCGCAGATCGTAACAGCTCAGCTTCCTCCACCCCTTGTCGGGCAAGCTGGACAATATCAACATAATCGCGCCACCTTGTACTCGTCGTACCACGTTCAAGAATGGTGACACCCTTTTCTGCGATGGTGGTCTCAACGGCATAACCTAGCAGCTCAATAGGCTCACCAAGCACTCGTTCAATCCGAATAGGCCGGGGAGCGGGAATGATCGGATCTCCGGTCGAAACATCCCACGCTGCAGTACCCGACCACGGCCCAATATTGGCCTTCACTCGGACTCTGAACCCCGGATATTCCGCGTGCTCACGGATTTCTTGGATGCTCGTTGTGTCTGTATCGAGCAGAACACCGTCTTCCGTCTCAACGGCTCCAATATCATGCACTACACCTGCCAAATTCTCGGCAGTTACTGAAGTACTGATTGCGTTGACATCAGCGTCCTTCGTGGGCCGCCGCACCCCATAGGCGGCAAGCAGAATCCCACCTTTGAGGACAAAATCATCCCCATGGGGTGTCCTCGTGAGCCGATCAAGAAAAGACTCCAATAAGTGCCGGATCAGGTATTCCTGCGTTGGCGCGGGTACTCCGGTCTTATCCGCCGTTGAACGGGCAGCAGACTGTATGCGCTTGTAGATTTCCACTCCGCTTGTCATGACAGTAGCTCCAGCGCTCGCAGTACCGGGGTTTTAGCCCGTGGAACTCGAGTAGCAATCTCCATGAGATGGGCAGGCTTACCTCCTCGACGCAACCACTCCTTCAAGGTATCCCGGGCCAATTCATACCCCAGCTCTCCACGCAACCTAAAAGCGTCGACGATTGAGCGTTCCGGCGAATAAAGACCAATCGTCAACTCACTGCCTGGAATAGAGATTTCTTCGCGCCCGATGTCGAATGTCGAACGGTCAAACGAGTGCCACGTGATAGCTGAGTCAGTCGCAGGAATGCGAACACCTCGCGGGATCGCGACATTGAGCGCATCCGGGATCACGTCAGTAAGGTCATAATAAGCCAGGGCAGAAGTAAGGCAGATCGTCGCCTCCGGCCGGCGCGTCGAGGCCTCTACCCATTCCCAGTCAGTCGCTGCAGCATCAGAAGGCAGATAGATCCCGCGCGCAATCCGCTCAAACCGTCCCTCCTGGGCAGCGCGATAAAGTGCACTGCGTGAAAGACCCTCGCGACCAGCGATTCCCGGAGTCAGCGCGGACATACTTCTCACCTTCTGCCCCTGAAACACAATGTACGCAGATAACTCTACCTGTCAACGCTTTGTTTCAATAGAGGAAGCCGATCCCTCTATATTCCCTCGTTCCTTATGGCCCATCTCACCGCGCGGGGAGGGACGCCTCCACGTGAGTACCGTTGTCCAGCCCGCGAAGCTTCCGGCGGATCTCCCGGCGTGAGCGCAACCCCAGTTTGGCCAACGCATTACTCACGTGGAAGTCCACTGTCCGCACCGAGACATTGAGCTCCTCGGCGATCTCCTTGTTCGTATTGCCGTCGGCAACAAGTAAGGCAACCTGGCGCTCACGGGCCGAAAGCTTCTCCATGGGACTGGGGCCGGCGTCGTCGTCCTCATTCCGCGGCGGAGGGAAAGCCGGTGTGGGGTGCTGAGGCTCCGCCGACTGCCCCTGCGAGTTCCCATTGGGTGCATGAGCACTCGGGGCATGCCCCATGTGCAGCCGCGGCCGCAAAGCAGAGAGTTCCTCCAGCGCGAACTGCATCAACCCCTGAGCATTCACACTACGGAACACCGAAGCCGTCCACTCCAGCCCCTCGATCGCCGTGGCCCGGTGCCGGCGCAACTCCTCCGGAAACGCAATGAGAAGCGCCGCCATATCCAAGAAATTGAACGCCTTGTGCATCCGGTAGCCACCCGACTCTGAGGTCTGCATCCCCGAACGCAACGGCGGCTGAGCATCCAACCACTCATACACCCTCAGAAAGTGGCCCATAGCCTTCACCGGGTCATAGGCCTGCCAGGCTTGGAACGCCTCCATATAGCTAGTCACCGCGTACTGGAACTCATCCCGAGCCGGGCAATCGCCCGAGGTCACCGCACGGTACAGCGGCTGGATCGCCGAACCCCAGCCCGCATAGTGCGCCGCCCGGACCAGCAGCAGCATGGGGTCAATACCGATGTTCCACCAGCCACCGGAGGTATCCCGCATCTTCAACAGGTGCTGCACGGTGAGCTCATGGTCAGCCTCAATCACCGCCCGCCAGGCGTGCAAATACTCCAACGACGCCGCCAAAATCGGTCCAGTACTAGAGCGCGCCTCCTCCAGCTCCTCAATCAGCGGCTGGACCTGCTCGTAATCCCCGCGGCACAGCGGCACCATCGCCCACGTGGCGTAGGCGATCAACGCAGAAGCATCCTCCCGGGCCGCCAGTGCACGGCCTGCAGCGTAGGCAGCGACATCCTCCGCCTCCTGCCAGAACCCAGCCGTAAAGAGCACATGAGCCAGCTGCGCCTGCGCGTAGATGAGGAACTGGCTACCCTGAGCGGTCTCCGTGGCCTTAGTGAGATCCTCATACGCGCGGACCGGGTCACTGATCTGACGGAACCGAGTCCCCCGGCCAGCCCGCAACCCCACCTGGAACATCTCAGTGATCGGCACCTGCTCCAAACGCTTCAACTCCAGGGAGATGTCATCCACCGCCCGGCGCATCATCTGCGGATCCCGGTGCTCCAACACCTGCCACAGCTCAATCACCGCCCGCAGACCGGCCGCATGGGCCCGCTCCCACTCCAGACCCTCCACCGGCAGAGGGTCATCCTCACTATAGGAGGCGATCCTGTGCCGGAGATTCTCCTCCATGGCTGAGAGCATCATCAAGGTGTGCATCTTCACCTGGGCGGCACGGCCAATAATCCCCTGGATCCCCAGCTGGGCCGAAAGGTTCGCCACCGCGTGAGCGAAGACCAGCGCACCCTGGGCGGTGACATCAAAGCGGGGTTGACGTTCGACGGCGGCGATCGCCTCACTGAGATCGTTTTCCTCCAACGCCAGTAAAGCCAAACCACCCTGGCGCAACGGACCCGGCTCCAGTCGGCGCAACGCCGCCCCGAACGGCGGCAAACAGTCCATGTGTCCCAACGGCACGCCAATGTGCAGGATGTCCTCTAATGCTTTAGCATCCGGACGCAGCTGCGCCACCCGAAGAAACCACTGGAACGCATCCTCAAGGTCGCCACGCATCAGCGCCTTCTCCGCCTGCTCCCGCAGCCGAGTGATGAGACAGTCGATATCCTCACTCTGCGCAGAGGCGCGGACTGCCGCCACCTGGTGGCGCAGGGAGCGGACCTCGTCCAGCACCTCAGAGAGCCGCCAGTGGACCTCCGCGTAGTTCTGCGAACTCGTCCGATCCAGCAATGCCCGGGCAATCACGTGGTTGCGGGTGGTGTAGCCAAACCGGGTCTCATCCCACACCGCGAGCCCGGTCTCCAGCAGATCGCTGAACTCCACGGTCGCCTCCCCGAGAGCTTCGTCGATCTCCCGCTTGGAGAGCGACTCTGAGGAGCACTCCGCGGAGGCGGCAAGCAGTTCCAAGGCGCGGATCGTCGTCGGGGACGCTGGAGCGAGCACCTCATCCAAGGCCCGGTGGATCCGCTGAGAGGCCCGGCCCGACCCCAGGATCCGCAACGAATCAGCCAACCGGCGTCGCCCGATGGGGACCGAAGCCAAGTGTTCACCGACTTCGTGAATGAGCAACGGGTAGCCGGCGGTGTGCTCGTGAACCGTCTCCGCCACCTCTGTGCTGATGGGCGTGTTGATGTAGTGGCCCAGCAGCTCCCGTGTCTCCACGGGGGTGAGCGGATCCAGGCCGATGTAGGCCGCCTGCGGGCTGTTGCGCGCAAACCCAGCCAGCTGGGTGACCGCCGGGCAGGGGCTGGGCCGGCCGGTGAAGACCACCAACAGCGGAAGACCCCGGATCAGGGAGAGCACCCGAATCACCGCCTGGGCGGATTCAGCATCCAAACGTTGGGCATTGGCCACGGTGAGGATGCTGGGTTCGGTGATGCGCTGGCTGGCCCGCTCCACCGCCAGGGCGACCAGATCGTCTGTGCTGTAAGAGCTGAGATCCTCCCCCGGCCGCTGCAGGAAGCGGCGCAGTGCGGCACCAGGTGAGGCGCCGGCGTCGCGGTCAAGAACTACGGAGTATTCACGGCGGTCCGTATACGGATGTAAGGCCTTCAGAACCGTGGTGGTCTTACCGACGCCGGCGAAACCTTCTACGTAGAGAAAGTGGGGGCGACCAGGAGTGGAGAGGTCGGCGGCTCGGCGAATCTGCGAGATTTCCTTCTCACGTCCGACGACAGGCCGCACAGACCACACAATATGACTCCTATAACAATATCTGGGGGGAGATCCAGTTCCAGTATATGCATCCGGTATCGAATCACCGGGACGCCAGCACTTAACTCACCACAGCCCTCGTATCAACTACCAGGTGCAATATTACACGGTGTTCATATCCACCAGGCCAGCAACGGGATCCCCACCGCGGTCACGACAGTTCCGGCGCCAAGAGCCACCCGGAGGTTATTCGTGCGCGGATAGGTCATCACGTAGACCGCCCAAGAAGCAACCACCAACACCAGAGCGGCCCCTGCGCCGATACGCATTCCCCACATGGGAAGCGCTTCTTCGAATAAGAACATCAGCAGCGCCAGTGCCGCGCACAGTACCGTGACCGTCACTGCTTGAATGAAGGCTGCAGTGGAGTTCAGCACCATACGCTTGCGTCCCACATGGGCGATCTCCTGCGGATCCTCATGGTGCTCCCCGCGCACATCGCACACCAGGTCCAGCACGTAGGCAGGATCCACCACGTCCGGAGCGGCACGGTCCACCAAGCAGAGGACCTCTACCGCCGCAGTTGTCGCATAACTGGTGACGAAGCCCTCGGGGGAAGTGCGGAAGCCACCACGGTTGGCGCCGTCGAGGTCCTGCATTCCCACCAGTCGTTTCAAAGCACGCCGAAACGCCGGTTCCAGTAAGTACTTCGGTTCCGCGTTGAGGATCGCCAGCAGTGCGTGCGGCAACGTGAGATGACGCCAGTAGTCGCGTTCATCTTCCCGGTAAAACATCTCTTCTTCGACCACAGGGGCCTTGTCCAACCGGTGCAGCAGCCTGGTGACAGCCCGGCGCACGGCTCGCCGCTGGGTACCTGCCAGCAATCGAGTGACATGAGCATCCGAAAGTGCCGCCACAGCATGCGCTTGGTCAGACAATTTAGCGCCGTCGCTGTCGCCTTTACCCAGTTCCTGAGTCAGCAGTTCAATGCCTTCACGTAACTCCGCACAAGACCGCGTCTCGGGGTAGGCCGCCAGTGCGCGCACCGCTACCGCCGTGGCGTACGGGGAGTAGGAACCTGGCCCTTCTCTGGTCAAAGACCACCCGTAAGGACGTTTGGCCTCGCGAACTTCTTCCGCCAAATCACGAGTGGACGTTGCACCTTCTGGCATATGCCCGGCCTCATCCATGCACTGCAGGGCCCTGACCCGCCACCCCATGTCGATCACCGACGTGAATGACCAATCTTGCTTGTGGTCGGCGTCGGCGGTATCCGTCTCCAACAGCCGCAGCACCTTCTCCGGCTCAGGGATCGGTTCCCCGGCCGTTGTGAGGGCACAGACCACTTCGGCAGTGTTTTGGGGATTCGGCGGCACGTCAGCCACCCAGCCCCAACCGGCGGCACCGTCTGTGGTCTCCCGCAGTTGCTCCACCAACCAGTCGCAGGCTTCCCGGCGCCGACGCTGTGAACCTACCGAAGAGACAGCCGTCTCGACGACCTCAGCAACAGTCTCAGTGGCCACGGCTCGCCTGACGTGCCTGGTTCAGCATGGCGGCGACTTTCTGAGCCGATTTTTTACCGCCGGTTTCCACCCCGCTGTTCACATTCACCGACCACGGCTGTACTGCCGCCACTGCTTCTGCCGTGTTCTCCGGTCGCAAGCCCCCAGAGAGAATCACCGGCAGCGGACAGCGACGGACAAGCTCTGCGGAGAGATCCCAGTTATGCGTCAGTCCTGTACCACCAATCCGGGCAGCACTCGGGTCTACCGAATCCACGATGAGCGCATCGACGAGCTCATGCCACACCGAAGTATCCGGCACGGTCTCGGCAATCGGGACTGCTTTGATGAGGCGCAGGTCCGGGCGTTCTGCGCGGATGGTAGCGACGTCCTCAGGGGAGATCTCGTCGTGCAGTTGCAGTGTGTCGATGGCCAGTGCGTTGGCTCCTGCCAACGCCTCCTCTGCAGTGACCGCATGAGTGACGGCATACCGCCCTACATAGGGCGGAACTCGCTTCAGCAGCTCAGCGGCAGTATCAAGCCCTACGGCATCTTCGGCTAGATGGCGCACCTGAATGAGCACCCCGACGGCGTCGGCGCCACCGGACACACAGGCGTGGATGTCCTCAGGACTTTGGTTGGCGCAGATCGATAGCCGCATGCATTCCTCCTCGGTGCGCCAGTGGTCCGGCGAATCGGTCATATAGGAGAATCATCGGGTGGCCCTTTATGACTCTCATGCCGAATCCTATGATGCCCACGCCCAGGTCTCGCCTTTCAACGCACTGTATGACCGGCCTGCCCTGCTCACTCTGCTGGGCGACGTCGCTGGGTTACGGGTGCTCGACGCCGGCTGCGGCTCTGGCCTCTACGCGCGTGAACTCATTGCGCAGGGGGCTAAGTTAACGGGGTTCGATGCCAGCGGGGAACTTCTTCAGTTAGCACGCCAACGGCTCGGCGAAACTGCCGAACTCCGGGTGCATGACCTAGCTGAACCCTTGCATTGGGCCGAGGATGGCACCTATGACCGAGTTCTGATGGCGCTGGTGCTCCACTACCTTCCAGATCCGGTGCCGGCACTGCGAGAACTGCATCGTGTCCTCACCGATGACGGCAAGCTAGTGCTCTCCACTCACCACCCTTCGTGGGACTGGGCACGCCTAGAGGGTAGTTACTTCACTGACACCATGATCGACGACGAGTGGTCCATCGGATTGAAGGTGCGCTACCGGCGTCGTCCTCTCCAAACTCTGGTGGATGAATTCAGTGAAGCAGGCTTCATAGTGGAACGTCTGGTGGAGCCCCGGCCCGTGAAGGCAATGGCGAAGACTCACCCGGAAATCTACGAGCAGCTCACCACCGAGCCAGGCTTCATCATGTTCCAACTCGCCAAGCGATAGCCGGAACCGTGGTGAGCGTTAAGCCGCGGCTTTGAACCCATGGGCAATAAGGCGGTCAACGTAGTCCTGGACCTCTGGATATCCTTCTTCTTCGAAGTCATCCTGCGTGAACCACTTCTGGATCTGGGCCAAATGATCCTGACTCAACCTCACGCGCGCTTCCGCTAGTTCCGGGAACAACTCCACAGCCGCACTGACGTATTCACGCCGACGCATGTCGCCCCTTGTATTGCGAACTACGTCTTGGGGCAAGGCGGGGCCATGCTCTACCAGCAACGCCTCAAGCAGTTGGCTGCGGTTGTCCATGTCTTGCAGTTTACGCCTCTCACGAGTCCATCTTGAAGTCTGGGTCGATAAAGGTTCGGTACTCTTCAAGTGTCGCAATGTGCACTAATTTTCCGCCATAGTAGGGAGTACCCCAGACATCTCGGCCGTACAGGGGAAATGCTGTGGTCACGCGGTGACGCTGATTGACCCGCACTTCGAGCCAAAAACCCTGAGTCTCCCCACGCAACCTGGTACCAACTCGTCGATGCACCACGTACTGGGGATTTTCACGAACGGCGAGAGTGGCACAAATGATGTCCCGCGGCGTCATCCCCGCTGGAAAAGTCGTTTTCCCTGGGTAATTTACTCCCGGACGATGGCCACCCTTGAGATCCCCGGAACGGTCCTTGTGCCCCTTCCAGATGTGATGACTTGTTTTGGCCGTCACCCATTCGGGCTCAATCGGCCAAATCTCTCCCGCATAGATCGCGCTAGGCCCGGCGTCGTATGACGGGTTACTCGAACCGGGGTCCTCCGGAGGCGTGAAGTCTACGTGTCGAGACATCACTGGGTGGTTTAGTCGATGAGGTCGCGGATCTGGATGACCTGGTCGCGGCCAGGGCCAACACCCACCGCGGAGAACCGAGTCCCCGACATCTGCTCCAAGGTGAGCACGTAGTTCCGCGCATTGGGCGGCAGATCCTCCAGGCTCCGGGCACCGGAGATGTCCTCTGTCCAGCCCGGCAGGTACTCGAACACCGGTTTGGCGTGGTGGAACTCCGTCTGCGTCATGGGCATCTGGTCGTGCCGGACACCATCGACGTCATAGGCCACGCACACCGGGATGCGCTCGATCCCGGTCAGCACGTCCAACTTTGTCAGGAAGTAATCGGTGAAGCCGTTGATCCGCGTCGCATACCGGGCCATGACGGCGTCGTACCATCCACAGCGGCGTGGCCGGCCCGTGTTCACCCCGAACTCTCCACCCACGGTCTGCAGGCGCTCCCCCCACTCGTCGAACAGTTCCGTGGGGAACGGCCCGGCCCCGACCCGCGTGGTGTAGGCCTTGATAATGCCAATGGACCGGGTAATCCGCGTCGGCCCAATCCCCGAGCCCACTGAAGCGCCCCCCGCCGTGGGATTCGACGAGGTCACAAACGGGTAGGTGCCGTGGTCGACGTCGAGATACGTGGCCTGTCCACCCTCCATCAGCACCACTTCCCCGCGGTCCAGCGCATCGTTGAGCAGGATTGTGGAGTCCACCACCATGGGGCGCAGTTGCTCGGCGAAGCTCAGGAAGTACTCGGCGATCTCATCGACGGTGATCGCCCGGCGGTTGTACAGCTTGACCAGCAGCTCGTTCTTCTGCCGCAGCGCTCCCTCGATCTTCTGCCGCAGGATGGACTCATCGAAAATATCCTGCACCCGGATGCCCAGCCGGCCCACCTTGTCCATATACGTGGGGCCAATCCCCCGCCCGGTCGTGCCGATCGCCCGCTTGCCGAGGAACCGTTCAGTCACCTTATCCATGGTCTGGTGGTAGGGAGCCACCAGGTGGGCATTCGCGCTGATCCGCAGCTTGGAGGTATCCGCCCCGCGCGCCTGGAGCCCTTCGATCTCGTGGAAGAGCGCTTCCAGGTTGACCACCACACCGTTACCGATCACCGGGGTCGCATTCGGTGAGAGGATCCCCGCCGGCAACAGCTTGAGCTCGAACTTCTCCCCGCCAACCACCACGGTGTGCCCGGCGTTATTACCTCCGTTGGGCTTGACCACGTAGTCCACGCGGGAGCCAAGCAAGTCTGTGGCTTTGCCCTTTCCCTCATCGCCCCACTGGGCGCCGACGATGACGATGGCGGGCATGGATGGTCCTTCCGGGGGTGTGCTGTAGGCCGCATTGAGTCTACCAACGCGCGGCACGCAGAGACCGTCAACCCGGTATCCAGCCGACATCGAGACGCACTGACTAGGGTGTTCGCCACATGGGTACAGCACTGAAGAAGATTCTCGCGACCGCTCTGAAAGCCCGCGTGCTGGCAAAGTTCGGCATGCCGAAGGTCCTAGCGCTCATCGCCGCCTACAAGGCGCTGCGGATGGTGCTGCGGTGGGCCGGAAGCCGCAGGGGGTGAGCAGGCACTCAGAATGGGTCAGAACAGGAACACTATGGGTCACCACGCGCAGAAGACCGGCGCACATCAGGTCACAGACTTCGAATCCTCCATTAACGCGGTCCGGGCTGTTTCCGGATTCCTCACCGGTGGCGGACACCCGGCCATGGGCACCGGCCCCAGTTCGGAGACGCTCGCGAAGCTCGCCACCCTGCCGCCACGCCGGGTGCGGGAGAAGGCCTTTGAACTGGCTGGCCGCAGTGAGGCTCTGCCGCAGCGCCACATCCCGGAGATCGATGTCGACGCGATCGATGCATGGGTTATTGGTGAGTACGACGACGCCATCTCTGCTGAGACGACCTACCCTGCCGTCGTCGTCGGCGCCGTCTCCGGTGCCGCGTTCTTCCTCTCCGCAGCTCTGGGGGTGCCCTATCTGCCTCAGACCACGTTGGTCTCGGTACGCGATGGCGAAACCCACCCCGATGAGATCACCTCCGCGATGGAGGCCTGGGCGCCGGCGGCCGAGCAGATCGCGCGCAATAACCCGCGGGTGAGCGTCTATCACATGCACGATCCGGCCCAAGATCGCCCCATGATGGCGCAGTCGGCGTTCTTCCGGCTCAAGCGGCGGGAACTGGGCGAGATCTACGCGGACTTTCTGCGCCGGCGTCTGGCACCCGGCGGGGTCATCATCACCCTAGAGAACACCCGCACCTGGCGGGTGACTGACACCTCCCAGTCCGCTGAGACGGCGCAGCGCAGTTGGTTCCAGTTCGGTTGTCTCGGTGGTCTGCCGGAGGAGGAGTACACCACCGGCAGCGAACGGGTCGCCGCCTTCCTTGAGGATCAAGGTTCGGAGCACCGGAGCTGGCAGGCCCCGGACCCGACCGGCCGGGTGCCCGATGGCGAATGGGGCTGGGATCCTGCACTCGGCGCGGAGATCGACGCGTTCGCCACCGAACACGGATACGCACGACGTCGGCTGCACCAGAATGAGCCCCAGGACGCCTCCGCGTTCCTCGCCGAGCTGTACCGGGACTGGTACCGCCGACTCGGCTGGCAGGACAATCGCCTCCTGGCCCAGACGTACACGCACCTAGACCCGTGGTGGACACTGGCGACCGGGTCGGTGCCGTTCTGGAACCGTTTCCACATGGAACCCAGCTTCCGGGTACTGCAGGAGTACTTGGAGAACAGTGCCCCCTACCGGGAGATCCTCATCAGCCTGTTCTCTCACGGGCTGGTCTCCCCTGGCCTGGTGGAACCGCAGCGTTGGCGTCAGTTGGCCCGAGCGCATGCGCAGGAGCGCGGCGAGGTGATCGGGATTGACGAGCAGGCCTATCCGGCGGACACCGGCGGGGCTTTCCGTTACCAGGAGGCGATGAAAACCGCTGGCGAGCATCGGGAGTTGCCCGAGCCCCTCAGCGTGCAGGACGTTGATGCCTTCGCCGAGCGGTACGGGGTCGCGGCGGGCTCAGCGGACTCGCTGCCGGAGCACACCGACGACGTCGAAGGGCACGGCCTCCGCAACCCCATCCGCTGGGCCCGCTGAAGGCACCACCACCCCAACCACTGGGCCCGCCAATCCCCTGTGCCACCTGCTTCCCACCCAAAATGACGTTTCCCACCGGAATTTCCGTGGGAAACGGGAATTTGGGTGGGAAACTCGGAGGTTGGGAAGGGGTTGAACGGGGTGAAGCGAAGGGCGGTCACCCGGATCAGCCCCGGAGACGGGCCATCACTTACCAGGCACCAGGATCGGAGTAGCGATCAGCCGCGGATACGGGCGATCACTTCCCGGGCAACAGGGTCGGAGTCGTCAAGCAGGGTGCGGAGACGGGCCATCACGTCCCGGACAATGGGGCCGGGGCGCAATCAGCCGCGGATACGGGCCATCACTTCCCAAGCAGTGGGCTGAGTTCTCGCAGGAACCGTTGGCGGCGCCGCGGAGACGGGCGGTCACTGCCCGGGCAACAGGGTCGGGGTCGTCAAGCAGCGTGTGGATACGGGCCATCACGTCCCGGACAATGGGGCCGGGGGCGCACTCAGCCGCGGATACGGGCCATCACTTCCCAAGCAGTGGGCTGAGTTCTCGCAGGAACCGTTGGCGGCGCCGCGGATACGGGCGGTCACGTCCCGGGCAGCGGGGCCGGCTGCGCGATCAGCCGCGGATACGGGCGATCGCTTCCCGGGCAACAGGGTCGGAGTCGTCAAGCAGGGTGTGGATGCGGTGAACTTCGTCGGTCTCCCCGATGGCCGCCGCCGCCTGGCCCAAGGCCGCCAGAGCACGCAGGAACCCGCGGTTGGGTTCGTGGCTCCACGGCACCGGCCCCTGGCCCCGCCACCCGGCTTTCCGCAGCGCGTCCAACCCCCGGTGGTAACCAACCCGAGCGTAGGCGTAGCCCTCCACGGTGTAGCCGGCGTCGAGCGCCTCTTCTGCCAGCAGCGCCCACACCAACGACGACGTCGGATGCTTCGCCGCCAAATCCACCGGTTCCTCACCAGCAGCCAGGGATTCGATGACCTCCGGCTCCTCGGGCAGCAACGTGGGGTCAGGCTCCATGAGGTTACGGCCAATCATGCTCATGCCCCACAGCCTAACCGCTGATCCCACCCTTTCAGCGCACGACGTCGGCGCGAACGCTCAACCATTCAACTCGCCGAAGTGCCCGGCCGCTTACGCCGAAGCCACGGTGCACCAGAACGGCCGACGCCAGTACTCAGCGGGGCTCTCAAGCAACCGGCACTCCACCGCAGCGGGGCTCAGCAGCGGGGTTTTAGCAACGGAGCTCTCCGCAAGCGGGGCTCTCAGCACAGCCGCGACCCCTTACACGGGGACCGCGGCGGCTTTGGGTCCGCCCTCATCAGGGGCGGGGTCGCCAGCGGGATCGCCACGGCGGGCAGGTCCACCCCCGCCTCGGGATTTCTTCTGGCGGACCCGTTTGCCGTGGATCACCCGATGCCGCACGAACGCGGAGATCTGGTCCACCGCCATGGTGATGACGATGATGACAAACAAGGTGATCCCGATTTCCTCCCACGGGTAGGGCCGTTGACCGAACAACCCGTTGGGCGGGCTAATCAGCCGGCCGATACCCCCGGCCCCCAGGGCACCGAGGATCGCCGAAGCCCGGATGTTCACTTCAAACCGGTACAACCAAATCGCCAGCACCTCCGGCAGCACCTGAGGCAGCACCGCCCACCGGATCATCTGAGCGTGAGTGGCGCCCGAGGCCCGGGAGGCCTCCAACGGACCGGGGTCAACCCCCTCGATCGCCTCGGAGATCAGCTTGGACAGGGTCCCGATCGAGCTGATCCCCAGGGCGAAGGCACCCGCCATGGCGCCACCGCGTTCAGCGGCCCCCACCCCCAGCAGCGGGATGAAGATCGCCACAGCGAACACGATCTCCGGCACCGCGCGGATGATTGAGAGAATGAACCGCATAGGGATGTACACACTCAGCGTGCTCATATTCCGGGCAGCGAGGATCCCGCACGGCAGGGAGAACACCGCCCCCACCAGCGTGCCGATCCAGGCGATCGCTACCGATTCGAGCATCGCGTCAAAGGCTGAACCCCAGGCGCTTTGGAGCTCCTCATCCGGCACCTGGAACACCCCGGAGGCCATCGCAGTGCTGAACTCCCACATCCGCGCGGGCATATCGAGGAAGGCCCGCAGTTCCATACCGGTGCCGGCAGCGGAGCTGACAAAGATCACCGCCACGGAGATCAGCGCCAGGTTGTACCAGAACTTCACCGGCTTCACCGGGCGCATATCCAGTCGGTCCGGGGTGTACTGCCCGGGGCGTTGCGTGCTCCCCGCCGACTGCCGCACAGCCTCTTGGGCACGTTGTTTCCCGGTGGCTGCATACGCCAACCCGTAGACCGCCAGCCCGAGCGCCACCACGCCGGCACCGGCGGCCAGTCCCCACATGGACCGGTAGAACACATCAGAGGTCGACGACGCCGGAGCACCCGTGAGCAGCACAGCCGCCGCGGCCACGAGCACCGCCCCGGTCAGCCCAACAACGATCTTGTACCCGTAACTCACAGCAGCTTCCTCCGGATCCACAGTGAGAGCAGATCCACCAGCAGCACCACCAGCACCAGTGCCCACAGGATCGCCCCGACGTTCTCATACCCCTGGGACATGCGGTTGATCTGGCGGCTGAGCTCTCCACCGATCCCGGCGACCCCGACGACGCCGAGCGCCGCCGAAGCACGGATGTTCAGCTCAAAGACGTAGAGGCTATAGGAGATGAAGCTGGGCATGACTGCCGGCAGCACGGCCACCCGGTCTCGCTGCAGCAGGTTCGCCCCGGAAGCATCAGCCGCCTCAATGGGGCCAAGCGGGATGGCGTCGATCGATTCGCCGAGCAGTTTGGCGACGATCCCGATATTGAACATGATGAGCGCCAGCACTGCGGCCAGCGCCCCGTACCCGTAGGCAGTGGAGCCGATAAACACGGCGAACAGCAGTGCCCAGGCGACGTCGGGAATCGAGCGGATCACCGAGTTGGCGGCCTTGATGGTCTGGCTGGTGGCTTTATTCGGGCTGGAGACCGGGGAGGCGGCCATCGCCAGCAGCAGTCCGATGAAACAGCCCACGATCGTCGCGACCACAGCCATACACAGGGTGATGAGCCATTCACCCCAGATGGGCCGGGATGTTCCGGCCACATTACTGAACAGCAGGTACTGCCAGTCCGGGTTGAAGTAGCCGATGAGCTGATCGCGGGTGTTGCCTCCGGTGAGCCGGCCGGGCACATCCACAATCCGGTCCAGGAAGTAGATATTTGATCCGGCCCAATAGGTGACAATCACCACCGACAGCGCACCCAGGGCACCCATGGGCCCGGTGCGGGTGAACCAGCAGAACCCCAGCACCGCCAGCATCACCAGGAAACCGATCAGCGGCCATTGCGGGGCCCACAGGGTGGTGAACCCCAGCGGCAGGAAAAGAACCGAAGTGTCCTCGCGGGTCCACCAGAAGAACGCGAAGGCCGCCACGGCGATGAGCACTAGACCCAGGTAGGCCCTCAGCGGTGGTTTCGGTGGTTGAGGCCGCTGCGGCGTCGTCGTGCTCGACGACGTCGTGGTGGTCGGTTCGGCGACTGCGGTCACGTGCCTCAGCGCTTCCCGTCGGCGTCGCCTGCGGCCGCGACGGCTTCTTCAAGATCCTCGACTGTGGCACCCTCAGGCAGGTCATCGAGGCTGATGGGCGCATCGAGGCTGGCGACATCCTCGGCGGTGAGGGAGCGCTGGTACACATCCTCAATGACGGCGTCGGTGGCTTCCTCGGTCCGCCCGTCGAAGACCACCTGGCCGGCACGCATCCCGATGATCCGGTCAGCGTAGTCGCGGGCGAGATCCAGGTGGTGCATATTCACAATGCAGGTGATGCCCAAGTCCTGTTGGATACGGCGCAGGTCACCGAGGACCTTACGGGCGGTGGGCGGATCCAGGGAGGCAACCGGTTCGTCGGCGAGGATGACCTCCGGGTCCTGGGCGAGCACCCGGGCGATCGCCACGCGCTGCTGCTGGCCTCCGGAGAGGGATGAGGCACGGTCGTAGGCCTTCTCCACAATGCCCACTCGTTCCAGGGATTGGAAGGCGACTTCCTTATCCGCCTCGGAGTACCACCCGATGAGTGAACGCCAGGTGGGGGTCACCGCAGAACGGCCGATGAGCACGTTGTTCAGCACACTGATGCGGCCCACATTATTGAACTGCTGGAAAATCATGCCCACTTTGGAGCGCAGCTTCCGCAGCTTGGATTTGTTCTTAGGATCCACCACGGTCTCCCCCACGGTGAGCACCCCCGCGGTGTAGGGGACCAGGCCGTTGACCGCCCGGATGAGGGTGGACTTGCCGGCGCCGGAGAGCCCGATGATGGCCACGAACTCGCCCTGGCTGATGTTCAGGTTGACGTCGTCCAGCCCTTTGAATCCATTGGGGTAGACCACATCGACGTTCTCGAACTTGATCATAGTTCTCTCAGGCCGCCGGGACGCCTCCGCCGGGGCGGAACACCCTGCCTCGTGGGGTGGCCCGCCCCGGCGTGGAGCGCGAGCGGCTTCTCCTCTCGGGGACGGAGGTGCCGCGGGTTGGTTACAGGTTACTCGTCGTCGCCGAACTCGTGGTAGACCTCACGAGCCAGGTCGAGAGCTTCGAGGTCGGCTTCCACCAGACCCTCAATCTCGTAGACCTGGTAGAGCGGGTCACCCTCAGTGCCTTCGTCCTCGTCAGCGACCTCAACCTCTTCACCGAAGCTCAGCCACGCCTCGGTGATGATCTCGAGTTCTTCATCGCTGAAGACATCGGCGGCGACGATTCCGTCATTGGGGATGGGACCAGCCCAGGCGAAGACCACGACCTGCTCGCCCACATCGGGGTAGTCCTCTTCGATGTTGCCGCGGGCGTCGTCGAAGGAGGTACCGATGGGGAACTCGCCGTTGTAGACGTTCTCCACGGCGGCGTCGTGGCTGCCGGCGAACTGAGCGTCAACTTCCACGCCGAGTTCGTTGAGCTGAGTCTGCGGGAAGTAGAACCCGGAGGCCGAGCCTTCCTCCACGTAGGCCACCGGGGTGCCGTCCTCGATCGCTTCCAGACCGGCCTCACCCAGCGGACCGGGCTCAGAGTCCGGGGTGATCCCGTTGCAGAAGAGGTAGCCGTCGATCTCCTCGGGCTCTTCCTCCACGCAGTAGGTGTCCGGGTCGTTGGTGAACCACTGGGTGACGTAGAGGTCGGAGCCGTGGCGGATGGACTGCAGGATCGGAGTGGCGTTGGCCTCTTCCTCAGCCTGAATCAGGCCGATCGGACCAGACATCACCAGGTGGATATCCCCGGACTGCATCCCTTGGATGACGCCGACGTAGCTGTCGGCCACATCGATGGCCACCGGGTGCCCGCCGAGGGCTTCGGAGAGCTGCTCGGCGATCTCGTCGGCGGCCTCTTCCTCAGCTGCGGCTGCTTCCGTGGAGGGGACCAGGCCGATGACGATCTCGTCGACGGATTCGATGCCGCTGCCGGCGTCAGCGTCGTCATCGCCGGTGTCGTCGGTGCCGTTGTCCTCGTCAGTGTCGGCGACGTCGTCGTCATCGTCGTCAGTGGTGACGTCCTCTTCGTCACCTGCGCAGGCGGTGAGCGCCAGAGTCAGCACACTAGCCAGGGCGAACGCAGACTTGGTGGTGGTACGCATGTGGAACTTCCTTAAGTTCGTCAAGATGCAGGTGCGGATACAGCCCACGGAGCCCCGCGGGTCTGGGCATCAGAGTAAGCGGTGGTGAACCTTGCCACAACCTGTGAGCGCCCGGTTCGGCAAGCTGTCACCTGTTGTTAACTTTCGGTTTCCGCCGAGGTGATGTGGCCGTGACGAAGTCCCGCCCAAGCGCTGAGGATGGGCGCAGCTTCAGCCCAGGAACGCACCCGGTGATCGGGGGTCCCGAGCCCGGTGGAGAACCGGTCGATAAGCACGGTGGTCCCGCCGCGGGCGTGGACGTGGGCAAGGTCATTGCCCCAGATGTCACCGACGGAGCAGATCGCTGTGTCATCGATGGGGGCAGGCGCAGCCTTTCGGGCCGAGTCGAGGGCCTCCGGCATGCCGAAAGGTTTGCGGGCGTCGTTGATGACGGCGTCGAAGGCCTCCTGCAGCCCGAGGGTTTCCAGCCAGGGGGTGAAACCAGCGGCCGGGGAGTTGGTGATGAGTACGACGACGACCTCGCGCCTCAGTGCCGCCAGAAGCCGGCGTGCCCCGGCAGGGGCGTGGAGATCGGTGTGCTCTAAGCCGGCGGTGACCAGGCTGTCCCGGGCGGCGCGGAAGGCGGCGGAGGATTCCTCGATGGGCAGCCCCGCCTGGGTGGCCAGTAGTTGCACCAGCTGGTAGCCGTCCTGCAATGGCCAGGCGACCGGGTGGGCGGGGGCAACCGCTGCGGATCCAGCACCGGGTGAGACCGCACCCGAGGGGAGACCAGCTCCGGAGGCAGAACGAGCACTGGGCGCCGACGGGGTGACTGCAGTGGGGTGGCCTGCCTGGGTGTAGGTGATGTCCTCGGCTAGCAGGGAGTCGGTGGCAAAGGCCTCGGCAACGATCTGCCGCACGGGGCGGGGCAGGTTGGTGGCGCGACCGGTGGCGGCCAACCGGGTATCAACCTGTTCGGCGTACGCCAGGACCGGGTCCTCACCCAGGCAGAGGGTGCCGTCAAAGTCCAGCACGAGCAGCTTGTCCCGCACACTCATCTGATGGTCCCCTTATGCGTTCAGGCGGTCTGCACCCGACGGTACATGGCCAGCTTGAAGACCTCGGTGATGAGGAAGACGATCACCCCGGCCCCGGTGATGATGAGCAGGTGGGCCGGGTCCAGGGCGGTGGAGTCGAACAGTGCCTGCAACGGTGGGGCGTAGATGAACAGCACCTGCAGCCCGGTCAGTCCCGCCACACAGCCCCAGGCCACCCGGTTGTTGAACAGGCTGGCGAGGTTCATACTGCTGGTCTCCAGCGCCTTGACGTTGAACAGGTAGAACGCTTGGCAGACCACCAGCACGGTAGTGGCGATCGTGCGGGCGGCGTCGAGCTCATCTCCTGCGGCGATCCGCCATTGGAAGACCCCGATGGTCGCTGCGGCGATGAGCAGCGAGACCACGGCAATCTGGACCACGTGACGGACTTCAACGATCCCCTTGGCCGGGTCCCGCGGAGGCCGCTTCATCAACCCCTGTTCGGCGGGTTCGAACGCGAAGGCGAAAGCCAGGGTCACTGCGGTGACCATATTGGCCCACAGCACCTGCAGCGGGGTCAGCGGCAGGGTCCACCCCAGGGCCACGGCAAAGAGCACCACTGCTGACTGCGCCCCGTTGGTGGGGAGCAGGAAGACGATGGCCTTGCGGAGGTTGTCGTAGATCCGCCGGCCCTCTTCGACGGCAACCTCGATACTGGTGAAGTTGTCATCGGCCAGGACAATCTCGGCCGACTCCTTGGTCACCTCGGTGCCTTTGACCCCCATGGCGACGCCGACATCGGCCCGCCGCAGGGCGGGGGCGTCGTTGACACCGTCACCGGTCATCGCCACGACTTCCCCCTCAGCCTGGAGGGCGGTGACCAGCCGGAGTTTGTGCTCCGGACTGGTGCGGGCAAAGACGTTGTGCTCGGTGGCTAGCCGACGCAGTTCGTCGTCGTCGGCTGCCTCGATCTGCGACCCGGAGACGGCCCCGGCCCCGTGGTCGAGTCCCATCTGCTGCGCGATGGCGGTGGCGGTACCAACGTGGTCGCCGGTAATCATCTTCACGCTGATTCCGGCCTCGTGGCAGACCTCCACCGCGGCGATGGCCTCCTCCCGTGGCGGGTCCACAATCCCCACGATGCCCAGGAAGGTCAGGTCCTCACCGAGGGAGTCGATGGTGAGTTTCTCCGCATCCGCGGAGGTGGCTTCGCGTTCGGCGGCAGCGAGGACCCGCAACCCCCGGGAGGAAAGCGCATCGATGTGTTCCTCCCAGACGGCCCGGTCGAGGGGTTCGCGCTCCCCGGCGGGCGTCAGTTGGCCGCTGGAGCGGTCTAGCAGCCGGTCGGGAGCCCCTTTGACGAGCACTCGGCGGGGCTCCATCTCAGCCACCGTGGCCATGAGTTTGTACTCGGAGCTGAACGGCAGGGTGGTCAGCCGCCTCGTGGTCTGCGGGTCCACCTCGAGTTTGCCGGCCAGGGCCATCAGTGCGCCTTCGGTGGGTTCACCGCTGATGGTCCACCGGTCCTGCTTCTGCACCAGCTGGGTGTCATTGGCGATACTCATCGCCGCCACGAGCCGTCCCAGGCTGGGGTGCTCGGCGGTGACCGGGGACCCCTCGGCGGTGAGCACCTGACCTTCAGGGGCGTACCCGCCACCGGTGACGCTGAATTCTTCACCACCGACGACGACGTCAGTCACGGTCATCTCGTTCTTCGTCAGCGTGCCGGTTTTGTCAGAGCAGATACTCGTCACACTGCCGAGGGTCTGCACTGCTGGAAGCCGCCGGGTGATCGCATTGCGGCGGGCCATGGTTTGGACCCCCAGCGCCAGGGTGATGGTGATGAGTGCCGGCAGACCTTCGGGGATGGCGGCCACGGCGAAGCTGGCCGCGGCCTGCAGCAGCTCGCCGAGATCAGTGCCGTGCACCAGGGCGCCGATGAGCACCAGCACCACGGTCATGGCCACCACGCCCAGGGCCAGCAGCCGACCGAACGCCGCAATCTGCCGGGTCAAGGGAGTCTGGAGCGATTCGACCTCGCTCATCATGGTGTTGATCCGCCCGATCTCCGTCTGGGAACCGGTGGCGGTCACCACTCCGAGCCCGGCCCCGGAGGAAACCATCGTCCCTGAGTAGGCCATGCCTGCCCGGTCACCCAGGGGAGCCTCCGCCTCCACCGGGTGGATGGTCTTCTCACTGGGCACTGATTCCCCGGTCAGCGCGGACTCTTCGATCGCCAGGTCATGGGCCTGCAGCAATCGCAGGTCCGCGGGCACTTTGTCCCCGGCCCGCAGCCGGACGACGTCACCGGGGACCAGTTCCTCAGCGGGGACGGTGGTCCAGTTCCCCTCCCGGCGGGCGGTGGCCGTGGGAGAGAGCATCTGCCGGATGCCCTCCAGGGCACGTTCAGCTCGACCTTCCTGAAGGAAACCGACCGTTGCGTTGACCACCACCACCGCGAGGATGACCGCAGTGTCCACCCAATGCTGCAGCAGAGCGGTGAGTACGGCAGCCCCAAGGAGCACGTAAATGAGCACATCGTTGAGGTGCCGCAGAAAACGGACGACGACGCTGTCCTTCTCCGCAGCGGGCAGCTCGTTGGGCCCAACCTCGCTGAGGCGCTGGGCCGCCTCGGCACTGTTCAGCCCCGCATCCGGATCCACCTGGTGGAGACGCAGAACCTCCTCAGGGGAAAGAGTGTGTGCTTCAGCTGCGGGGGTGAGCGTCATGTACCATCCTCGGAGATCATTTCTACGCACAGTAGAAATACAGTGTAGTAAATAACTGTTCTCCCCCGACGGTCGGTGTCATCTCACCCTGAGACCGACCGCTCCCCCGGCTGACGTGGGCGGCTAGCCGATGGTCTTACCGGCACTACCTAGGCTCTGGGCGGCTTCGACCACGCGGGCGGCCATGTTTTCCTCCGCCTTCTTACCCCAGACGCGCGGGTCATACGTCTTCTTATCGCCAACTTCACCGTCGACCTTCAGGACGCCGTCGTAATTGCGCAGCATGTGGTCAACCACCGGCCGAGTGAAGGCGTACTGGGTGTCGGTGTCGATGTTCATCTTGATGACCCCATAGCTGACGGCGTCCTCAATCTCCTGCTGGGTGGAGCCGGAGCCACCGTGGAAAACCAGGTCGAAGGGACGTTCCACACCGAACTTCTGTGCGGTGGCTTGCTGGATCTCGTCGAGGATCTCCGGGCGCAGCTTCACATTGCCCGGCTTGTAGACCCCGTGGACGTTACCGAACGTCAGCGCGGTGATGTACCGGCCTTTCTCCCCCGTTCCCAGGGCTTCCAGGGTCGCGATACCGTCCTCAACTGTGGTGTAGAGCTTCTCGTTGATCTCATTCTCCACGCCGTCTTCTTCACCACCGACGGTGCCGATTTCGACTTCGAGGATCTGCTTGGCCGCAGCCGTGCGGGCTAAGAGCTCTTCGGCAATGCGGAGGTTCTCCTCCAAGGTCTCAGCGGAGCCATCCCACATATGGGAGTTGAAGATGGGGTCCCGGCCAGCGGCGACCTCCGCCTCCGAGGCTTCCAGCAGGGGCAGGACGAAGTCATCCAGCTTGTCCTTGGGGCAGTGGTCGGTGTGCAGGGCGATGTTCACCCCGTAGTTCTTGGCCACTTCCTTGGCGAAGGCAGCAAAAGCCTTGGCCCCGGTGACCATGTCCTTGATGAAGGGGCCAGACCAGTAGGCGGCACCACCGGTGGAGACCTGGATGATGCCGTCTGATTCAGCGTCAGCGAAGCCCTTGATCGCAGCGTTGAGGGTCTGGGAACTGGTGACGTTGACCGCCGGGAAGGCGTAACCGCCGGACTTGGCGGCGTCGATCATCTCGCTGTACTTGTCCGGTGTTGCAATGGCCACGCTGCACTCCTTTGTCACGGGGGTCGTTGTCCGCTTGCTTTGCTCTGCCAATCCTAGCCGCCACCTCAGAGAAGAGGGAGAGCCGGACCACACCGGATTTCTACGGCGTGTAGAACAAGGAGGTAGAATGAAGCCGACGGGGATTGTTTCACCAGTCGGGGCGGCCGTCCCCGCCCATTGACGACCTCACGCCCCGCAGGAGAGGTCCACCATGAACAACGGTGTTCAGACAACCTCAGGCACAACTGGGTTCACCACCGAGCACCGCCCCCTCGGCGTGGTGGTCGGCTATGACGCCTCCGAACAAGGCACGCTCGCTCTGCACTACGGGGCCCGAGCCGCCCAGCGCCGGGACATCCCACTGACAGTGGTGACAGCATTCACCATCGCACCGGCGGTCTACACCACCCTGGCTGCAGTCCCCGATGTTCCCGAAGAGCAGGTCAAGCGCGAAGCCACGGAGAAGGTCCTGGACCAGGCCCGCGAATACCTGGCCGATTATCCCGGTGAGGTGCATTACCGGCCCGCCGAAGGCGACGCCGCCGGTGTACTCGTCAAGCTCTCATCCTCCGCTCAACTGGTGGTGGTCGGGGCACGTGGACGCGGCGGCTTTCTGGGCCGGCTGCTCGGTTCGGTCTCCTCCGCGCTACCGGCACACGCCGAATGCCCCACTGTGGTGGTCCCCCGCAGCTACGCCGCTGTAGCCGGCGAGGGCACCCAACGGTTCGCCCCCAGTGACCGGACTGAACCCGTCGTCGTCGGGATCGATGGTTCCCCGCAGAGCCGAGTGGCCGTACTGCAAGCCGCTGAGGCCGCCGCCGAGCGCGATGTGCCGCTGCGACTCATCTTGGTCCTGCCCCCGCTGGACAGCGCCCTGATGTGGTACCCGGATATGGCCCCGCGGGGCGCCGAGGACACCGATCGGCGCGCCGCGGAATTACACGAAGCGCTCGAAGCCGAGCGGCGCTGGGTCCAAGCCCACTACCCGGATCTGGAGATCACCGCGCATGTGGAACCCGGTGACCCCGTTGACGTGCTGCGCGAGATCAGCGCCGATGCACAGTTGACCGTGGTGGGGACCCGCGGCCGGGGTGGAGTGGCCTCGGCGTTGCTGGGCTCGGTCTCCCGGGCGGTACTGGCGCAAGCAGCCGGTCCGGTCATGGTGGTGCCCCCACTGGAGGACGAACGTCTCGCCGACCAGCCCGAGTTCACCCGCTGAACTACGGGACTCCGAGCAGACGCAGCCCGGCTGCCGCCGCAGCCCCGACGATCACCACCACGATGAACGGGGCGCGCAGCATCAGCGCCACCGCAGCGGCAGCCAGGGCACCCAAGCGGGCATCGAAGGTGATACCCCCGTCACTGGAGAAGGTGTTCATCGCCACCAAGGAGGCGAGCAGCCCGATCGTCAGCAGCCCGGAGATCCGGCCCACCAGCGGGTGGCTCAGCCACGCGCCGGGGACCAGGTAGCCCAGGATCTTCAGCGCGAACGCGGCGGCGGCACCCACGAGCACCCATGCCCATAAGCTCATCCTCTGCTCCTGTCATCTGTGACCGTGGCATCCTCCGAGCCGGATCTGCCCTGCTGACCGGTGAGGGCTTCAGCGGTCGTGCCGGTTCCTGCGGTCATGTCAGTTCCTGCGGAGGCGTCGTCGTCGGTGGTCAGTGAGGCGCGGGCTAGTGGGGGTTCGGCCGGCTTCAGCCGCGCGGAGACCATCCCCCACCCGATGGCCACGACTGCGGCAATGAGCACCGGCAACCCGGCCGGCACCACAGGCATGGTCAGCGTGGTCACCAGGGCCGCAAGCACCGCCAACGCCCACGGTTCCGCAGATTTCAGCCGTGGCCACAGCAACCCGAGGAAGGCGGCGACGACGGCGCCATCGAGCCCGAATGCCTCCGGGTCAGCGATCACATCCCCCAGCAGAGCCCCCACGGCGGTGGCGGTGCTCCACCCGATCCAGATGCCCACCCCCGTCAACCAGAAGCCCCGGCGTTGCTCGGCAGTGGTCGGCTGGGCGGTGGCTGCAGCCATTGACTCATCGATGGTGACCTGCGCGGCGAGCAGCTTCTTCCACCCCAGAGGATTGAGCAGCGCCTTGATCTGCACCGCGTAGAGCGTGTTACGCACTCCCAGCAGAGTGGCACTGCTGAACGCGGCCGCCGGGGAACCACCAGCGGCGATGACCCCAATGAACGCAAACTGGGATCCGCCGGTGAACATCAGCACACTGAGCGCCACGGTCTGCCAGAACGTGAAACCGGCCGCTACGGCCAGGGCACCAAAGGAGATGCCGTAGAGGGACACGGCGGTGACGATGGATGCCGCCATGCGGGCTGCCGGAGTCAGTCGCAGCAGCCGGCCGTCGTCATGCTCTTCAGCCGCGGTGGCGTCGTCGTTGGTGCTCACAGCCGTATTCTGCCCCACCAACGCGTTGTTCACCCACCGCGATGGACAGGTCTGCAGGCTCGGTCTATCGTGACCTCATGGGACGGGGTATCTCACAGATCATGGCAGTGCTCGTGGCGCTGCTGCTGCTGGCGGCCTGCGGAACATCGGACGACAACGGTGATAGCAGCGCTGAGGCCGAAGACGCTGCGGCGGCACCAGAGGAAGCAGCCTACGACGACGCCGAGGCCGACTCAGAGTCACTGGCGGGCGAACAGGTCGACCGGCAGGTCATCACCAACGCCTCAGCGGAGGTGATCGTCGATGACCCTGCCGAAACGGCTGAAGAGCTCATTGCCACCGCAGACAGCGCCGGCGGACACGTGGAGGACCGCCGGGAGATCTCCGAAGACGAGGACACCACCACTGCCCGGCTGACATTGCGCATCCCGGAGGAGAACCTCACAGAGATCCTCGAAGGGCTCAGTGAGTTCGGGGAGGTGACCGAACTCAGCCAGAGCGCCGAAGACGTGACCGGGGTAGTGCGCGACCTCGAAGCGCGCATTGAGGCCTTAGAAGTCTCCGTGGAGCGCCTCCAGGGGATCATGGAAGAAGCCGCCAATGCCGAGGAACTGTTGGAGGCCGAAGAGGTTCTCAGCCAGCGGCAGGCCGATCTGGAGTCTCTCCAGGCTGAACGCAATGCCCTGGGGGACCAGGTGGAGATGTCCACGCTGCACGTGAGCCTCATCGCCGACGAGGTGGCTGAAGTCGAAGCCGACGGTTTCCTCGGCGGGCTGCAAAGCGGATGGAACGGGCTGGTCACGGTGACCAACGGGCTGCTCGTGGCTCTCGGTGCTCTGCTGCCGTGGCTGGTGGCACTGGGGGTTCCTCTTGCGCTCATTGCGTGGGGGTCGCTGCGGCTGTCCCGCCGGCGCGGACGATCCGGCCCTCCCGGTGGCCCTCAGGCCGGTAGCTCGACGGGCCCGAGTTCTGGACCTCGCCCGGGGGCGCCGGTCCCCCCGACTGCCGCCAGTACTCACGCGGCCTCTGACCGGCCCCCGCACACGCAACCCCCGCACACGCAACCGGGCCCGCCGCAATCGTCGCAAGCGACGGAGCAACGGGCCCCGGAGGGTGAAGGCGAGCCCCGGGACACACCTTAAGTCCCGGCTGCGGCGCCACTCACCGCTGTGGCGCTCTCGCCCGGTACGTGGTGATTAGTGCAGCCAGTGCGCCTTGGCGGTGAGCCGCTGCCACGGCTCGGCCAGGCTGAGTTTCTGGTGCGCCAGGATGAAGGGGAACACCAGCACGATCACCGCGTTGATGAGGTTGTAGTTAACGAACGGGTTGGCCTCAATGGGGAAGGCTGCGGTCCACATCAGCAGCAGCATCGCAGCCCCGGCGATTGCGGAGATCCGCACGGCCACCCCGGCCATCAGACCGATCCCGACGCCGAGCAGACCGGCCATGAACAGCACTTCAACGATCCACATCTCCGCCAGTGGCTGGTAGAGCCAGTCGAGGGCTCGTTCGGCACTGAGGTAGCCGTAGGTCGGGGAGACCCCGTTAATCCAGGCCTGGCCTGGCGGGGTGTAAAAGTGCAGGCCGAAGGTTTTGTCGAGGAAGGCCCAGAGGAATTCGAACCCGATGAGGATCCGGACGACGGCCAGGATGTACCAGGCAGCCGAGTGAACCCGGCCGGTGGTTTCAGTGGGTGGGGCGGTGCGGACTGCGGCATCTGCTGCCATGATGAGTCTCCTGCCCAGGGGCCTGCAGGTGGAGTGACGTCGACGGTGGCCCCCGATGCGGTCCATCGCCGTCACTTTCACCCTACAGTTTTTCTACAAGCCGTAGAAGAGAAAGTGTCCAGCTTCACACCCCTGACGACAGCGCCCTGATACCCAGGGATCCGGTGCTTGATGGAACCTTGCTCTACTGGATCCGCAGTTCACCGGATTCAGCGGCGGCTTCCCCTTCATACCAGGAGACTTCCACCTCAAGTTCGAGCTTCGTTCCGCGGGTTTTGGTCTCCCGGGTGACCTCGAGGTCCACTTCGGTCCGTTCGGGGATCTCTAAGGAAACCTGGTTTGTTTCTCCGGCGTGAAGTTCGGCACGTCCCTGCCGGATGCGACCGGCGACTGTCTCCAGCAGTGTGGCCAGGCCTTCGCGGTCCAGGGTTTGGGAGCTTTTCATCAGACGTTCACTGGGCATCGTTGCCTCCTGCATTCCTAGGTCTCTGGCAGCGTCTTTGCTGACCCCACGCTACCGCCCGCTGCCGCAGATCGGGTCTTTCCGTGGGGCTCGGTGCATCCAGTATCCTGGGATGTCGAAGACTTGGGGCTATAGCTCAGCTGGTAGAGCGCGTCGTTCGCATCGACGAGGTCAGGGGTTCGACTCCCCTTAGCTCCACCATGACACCCTTGGACACACCAAGACCGGTTTCCGCTGCTTCGATGAATTTAGCCATTTGTTCCCTCATGTTTATCTTCTATACCGTCTTCGAGTTCGCGTTCGATCTGCTCGATGGTCGGCAGGTTCGTCTTAAGGCTCTCCGGCAGCGATTCGGTCAACTGGTACTCAGCCACACCCAAGGGCTGGCTCTCGTCTCGCAGCGCGTATTCAGCGACGACTTCATTCTTGCTCTGACACAGCAGCAGCCCGATAGTCGGAGAATCCCGTTCATCTGCCATCTCCCCATCAACTGCTGCTAAGTAGAAGCGCAGCTGACCGAGGTGCTCAGGCTTGAACTTGCCCGTCTTGACCTCGACCACCACATAGCAGTGAAGTTTGACGTGATAGAAGAGCAGATCGATGAAGAAGTCATCGCCGCCGACCTCCACGTGGACCTGTCGACCCACGAAGGCGAAGCCGGCGCCGAGTTCGAGCAGAAATTCCTCGACGTGCTCGATGAGGCCGCGTTCGATCTCACGTTCCTGGGCTTCATCGCCGAGACCGAGGAAGTCCAGCTTGTATGGGTCCTTCAGCGACTGGACTGCAAGATCAGAATCTGGCTTCGGTAGAACCTCAGAGAAGTTGGTAGTCGCCGCGCCCAGGCGCTTATGTGCGCCGGTGTCAATCTGCATCGCCAGGACATTGCGGGACCAGCCACCCTCTAGGGCCTTCTGGGCGTACCAGAGACGGGTCTCGGTGTCTTTGAGCTTGCTCAGGAGCATCAGATTGTGACTCCAGGGCAATTGTCCAACGGCCTGTTGGACAATTGCGTCCTGAGGCCAAGCCTCGGCAAAAGAGCGCATATGGAAGAGGTTGGAACGAGAGAATCCTTTCATATCTGGGAACTCGTTACGCAGGTCCGCCGCAAGTCGTTCCAGAACCTTGCTACCCCACCCCTGGTCGCTCTGGCGCTGAAGGATGTCGTGCCCGATGTCCCAATACAGGCGAATCAACTCAGTGTTGACCTTCAGCGCAGCTCGCTGCTGCGCCTGGTAGACACGCTTCTTGAGATCTGCGAGCCAGTCGGCATAACCATCCGGGGCTGGGATCAACGATGGTGGCTGATCAGGCATAGGTGGGGTTCTCCTGCGCGGTGAAGCGCGATTAAGTGGTTCTCCTGGTCCCAGCCTATCCGGGCGCACTGACATGCTTCTGCGCCAGAAGGAGGGGCTGGAGTCGAAGCTGCAGCAAGTAGGAGTGGCAACTCAGAACCACTGCTGCGAACTGTTCTTAGTTAAACATATTTTGGCTTGGCCGAAAAGGCTATTTCCCCTTCTCATCGCACCGGCAGATTCGCCTGGCAGGTCAGCTCCTTCTGCTCCCCGGGCAGACGTGGCCAGGGTCCACGGGTCGCCTAGGGCCACTCAATGCAGGGGTGGCGACTGGGCGTGCTGGCGGATCCAGGCGTGCATGGCGATTCCTGCCGCAACCCCGGCATTGATCGACCGTGTCGAGCCGAACTGCGCAATCGACAATGTCGCTTCAGCGGCATCGCGCATCTGCTCGCTGAGCCCCGGCCCTTCCTGACCAAACACCAGCACGCATTCCCGCGGCAGTTCGAAAGTCTCCAACGGAACCGAGTCGGGGAAGAGGTCGACGCCGAAAACGGGCACGCCGGCGTCGTGCGCCCATTCCACGAACTCCTCCACCGAGGCGTGGTGCCGGATGTGCTGGTACCGGTCGGTGACCATCGCCCCCCGCCGGTTCCACCGTCTCTTCCCCACAATGTGGACTTCCGCAGCCAAAAAAGCATTCGCCGTTCGGACCACGGTGCCAATGTTGAAGTCGTGCTGCCAGTTCTCGATCGCCACGTGGAACGTATGCCGCCGCGTGTCCAGGTCAGCAACAATCGCCTCCCGTGACCAGTAGCGGTACTCATCGACCACATTGCGCCGGTCACCCTCACGCAGCAGCTGCTCATCCCAGTGGTCCCCTTCCGGCCAGGGACCCTCCCAGGGTCCGACGCCGACCTCGCGCGACGTCGTCTCCGTCTCCTCAGGCTGCTCACTCACCTGCGCGAGATTACCGCAGAGCGTTCCCCACCCCGATCCCACCGGCCCGCGCCACTACGCTGGTCGCTTCCCCACCTGACCGGTGCTGCCGTGGTTCTGTAGGCTCAGACTATGGGAGAAGAGCAGAATCCTCTGGAAGTCCTCAGCCTCGAGCAGCTCAGGCAGCGCCGTTCCGCCAAGTGGCGCGCCTTCGGTGACGATGTGCTCCCCCTCTGGGTGGCGGAGATGGATGTGCCCCTGGCGCCACCGGTCTCCGATGCACTGCACCGGATGGTCGAACTCGGTGACACCGGCTACCCCATGCCCGCCGCCTACGCGGAATCACTGCAACGGTTCGCCGCCCAACAATGGGGCTGGGAGCCGGACATTACCCAGATCCGCACAGTTCCCGACGTCATGCGCGGAGTTGTCGAAGCACTGAAGATCGTCACCCAGCTGGCCGATACCGTCATCGTCAATTCCCCGGTCTACCCACCGTTCTTCAACTATCCGGTGAACTCCGGGCTACGGGTGGTGGAAGCACCCCTGGGTGAGGACGGACGCCTGGACTTCGAGATGCTCGAGGAGTCCTTCAACCTGCGGACCCTCGGCGGGACAGCGGTCTACCTGCTGTGCAATCCACACAACCCCACCGGTGTGGTCCACACCCGGGAGGAACTGCAGAAGGTCGCGGCCCTGGCCGAGGACTACGGGGTCCGGGTGGTGGCCGATGAGATCCACGCCCCCATCGTTTATGGCGAGGCCGAGTTCGTCCCCTACGTCACCGTGGATCCCAAGGGGTTTTCCCTGGTCTCAGCCTCGAAGGCGTTCAACCTGGCCGGCCTGAAGGCGGGGCTGCTGGTCAGCGGGACCGAATCCGCCGCGGAGCTCTCCGAACTGCCCAAGGAGTCCGCCCACGGGGCCAGTCACGCCGGGGTCCTGGCCCAGACGGCCGCATTGAACGAAGGCTCCGCCTGGCTCCACGCCCTGACCCAGGGGTTGGAGGCCAACCGGCGGCTGCTGGGTGACCTGCTCGCCGAGCACGCACCGGAGGTGACGTGGCGCCAACCGGAGGCCACCTACCTGGCGTGGCTGGACTTCAGTGCCTATGGGTTCGACGACGACGAACCCACCCCGGGTGCCGAATCTCCAGTACACGGGCCGGCTAAGTTCCTGTTGAAAGAAGCCAAGGTGGCACTGACCGCCGGTCACCCCTTCGGCACCGGTGGGGAGCGTCACGCACGGTTGAATTTCGCAACCTCACCGGAGATCCTCACCCAGGCGGTGGAGCGGATCGGTCAGGCCCTGGCGCGTCGGTAGGCAACGCGGCGGCTGAAGCGCCCAGCCCCAAGGCCCCGCTCAAAGACCCAGATCGGTCTTGGAGAACGCGTAGAGGTAGGGCACCCCCGCCTGGCGGGTGATGCGCTCGGCGGCACCGGTATCCCGGTCTACGATGACCGCGACCGCCCGAATGTCACCTCCAGCGGCGCGCACTGCCTCCACCGCCGTCAGGGCTGATTCCCCGGTGGTGGAGGTGTCCTCTAAGACCACGACCTTCCGCCCGGCGATATCGGGTCCTTCGACCTGCCGACCCATCCCGTAATCCTTTTGCTTCTTCCGCACCACGAAGGCGTCGAGGGCCCGCTGCTGCGCGGCCGCTTGGTGCATCATCGCGGTGGCCACCGGGTCAGCCCCCATGGTGAGGCCACCGGCGGCTTCGAATTCGATACCGGCGTTGTCGAGCATGGTGAGCATGACCCGCCCCACCAATGGTCCGGCGTCGTGGTGGAGAGTGACCCGGCGCAGGTCCACGTAGTAGTCGGCCTCTTCACCGGAGGAAAGCGTCACTCGCCCCCGAACCACGGCGAGGTCGGAAATCAGTTGCACGAGACGGTCGCGATCAGTCATGAGCTTCACCCTATCGCTGCCGCAGGCGCCCCAGCCGCCTGTTCGTGGTCACCATCGCCCGCTGTGTGCCCGCTTCAGGCGGTGACCAGGATTTTTTAACGCTGCCGCAACCTGCACCTCGATAGACTCGCTGTATGCGTGAACTCCAAGCAGCGATCGTCGAGGAAATGGGCGTCAAGCCGCAGATCGACCCGGCTGAGGAGGTCGAACGGCGCAGCAGCTTCCTGGCTGACTACACCCGGGCTGCTGGCGCCAAGGGTCTGGTGCTCGGTATTTCCGGGGGGGTGGATTCGTCCCTGGCGGGCCGGCTCAGCCAGCTGGCGGTGGAGAAGCTGCGCGCCAGCGGTTATGAGGCGCACTTCCACGCGATGCGCCTGCCCCACGGTATTCAGGCGGATGAGGACGACGCCGCCCGCGCTGTGGAGTTCATCGCCCCGGACTACACCCACACCTTCAATATTGAGAAAGCGGTCACCGGTGTGGATGTCGCGTTTACCGAGGACTTCGGCCGGCGTCTGGCGGATTACCACCGTGGCAACGTCAAGGCACGCCTGCGGATGACCGCCCAGTACGCCGTGGCTGGAGAGTATGAGGCTCTGGTGGTCGGCACTGACCACGGTGCGGAGTCCATCACCGGGTTCTTCACCAAGTACGGTGACGGCGGAGCGGATATCCTGCCGAATTTCACCCTTAATAAGCGGCAGGTGCGCCAACTGCTGAAACACCTGGGTGCCCCGGAGTCCCTGTGGAGCAAAGCACCCACTGCGGATCTGCTCGATGACAACCCCGGCCAGCTCGATGAGACGGAACTGGGGATCACCTACAACGAGATCGACGACTACCTCGAAGGCCGCCAGGTCCGTGAGGAAGCCGCTGTGCTCATTGAGCGCCGGTACCTGGCGACCCGGCATAAGCGCACCGTGCCGGTGACGCTGCTCGATGACTGGTGGAAGAGCCAGTGACCACGGTGCCGTTGGTAGTGTGGCACCGTGAAAATCGCGACCTGGAACGTTAACTCAATGCGCGCCCGGGCTGACCGGGTGGAGGCCTGGCTGGAGAAGTCAGGGGTGGATGTTCTGGCCATCCAGGAGACCAAGTGCAAGGACGATAACTTCCCCTGGGAGGTCTTCGAGCACAACGGGTACGACGTCGCCCACTTCGGTTTCAATCAGTGGAACGGGGTGGCGATCGCCTCACGGGTGGGGTTGAAGGACGTCGAACGCACATTCCCGGACCAGCCCCCCTTTGGTAAGGGGGACCAGGACCCTGTGCAGGAGGCCCGTGCGATCGCCGCCACCTGCGGTGATCTGCGGCTGTGGAGTCTTTACGTGCCCAACGGCCGTGCTCGGAATGACGAGCACATGGTCTACAAGCTCGCCTGGCTGCGTCAGCTGCGTGAGCACGCCGCTGACTGGCTCCGCGAGGACCCCCAGGCTCAGATCGCCCTGGCTGGGGATTGGAACATCGCCCCGCAGGACGACGACGTCTGGGATATCGAGTTCTTTGAGGACAACCAGATGACCCACGTCACCGAAGACGAGCGGGCTGCTTTCCGTGCGTTTCTCGAGGCCGGTTATGCCGACGTCGTCCGTCCCCATACTCCCGGTCCGGGGGTGTACACCTACTGGGACTACACGAATCTGCGGTTCCAGAAGCGCCAGGGCATGCGCATCGACTTCATTCTGGGCTCACCGGCGCTGGCGCAGCGGGTCCGTGCGGCTCATATCGACAAAGATGAGCGGCGCGGCAAGGGTGCCTCCGACCACGCACCGGTGGTCGTCGAACTCGACTAGCCCGGAGGAGACAGCTCAGGGGCGGGCTCGGCACTGCGCCGAAACCGCCCCTGAGTCCTGGAGCGAGGGGTTGTCTTACTTCTTCTCAGCCACTTTGGACAGTGCCACAATTACTTCCAGCCCCAGGCGGGCGAAGATGATGGTCAAAAATGGCACGATCCAGCCGAAGAGCATGGGCCGCAGCAGGCTCCAGGCGTCAAAGCTGTTGTAGCTGGAGGCCACCACGATGCCGCTGATGATGTTGGAGAGCCACCACAGTGCCGCGACCGCGACAATGAGGAAGAAGAAGAACTTCGCAAAACGCTGCACCTGCAGCTGGTTGAAGTTCGGGGCGAAGAGGGAACCCAGTGCGCTGGGCTGGCTGGGCTGGCGCTGCTGCTGGGGCTGTTGCTGCTGGGAGGCGTCCCCGCCGGGGTACCCGTAACCCTGCTGCTGTTGCTGGTACCCCTGCTGCTGGCCGTAGTCACCCTGCTGACCGTAACCACCCTGGTACTGACCCTGGTCATAGGATCCCTGGTAGTCGCCCTGCTGGGGGTACTGCCCGCCCTGCTGTCCGTAGCCGTAGCCCTGCTGTCCGGGGTAATAGTCCCCCTGCTGGGATTCGGGCTGCTGGCCGGAGTAGTCACCTGGGGCGCTCTGGCCGTACTGTTCGCCGTACTGGGGTGCCGAAGCCGGGCTCTGCGCGGAGTCCTGCGGCTGGGCGGGGGATTCCTCCGGGGATGAGGGGGCCACCGGTTCGGGAGGAACGGGCGGCTGGTTCTCCGCCGGGGGGTTCTCCTGCTCGCCCTCGGGGCGCTCGGAGCCGTGGGGGTTATGGGGGTCCTGCGTCATGTCTGCTGCTCCTTAAGCTCGGTTGCTCGGGCACTATGGAAACCCGGGGCTTCCTCCAGTACACAACTTACACGCGCGAGGGGCATAGCAGCAGGGGCAGTCACCCAGCACTGGGCTACACAGACGAAAACCCCTGGAATGACCAGGGGTTTTCGTACCGAACACCGGCTCTTCGTGGCTCCGACCGGCGTCGATCCGGTGACCTTTCGATTTTCAGTCGAACGCTCTACCAACTGAGCTACAGAGCCTTGCTGAAAACCGGTGTCCTTGCGACCCTGACGGGACTTGAACCCGCGACCTCCGCCGTGACAGGGCGGCGCGCTGACCAACTGCGCCACAGGGCCTTGATGCTGTTGTTGTGCACTTTGGCACGATCGGCAACTCTATCACAGATAGACCTGCTGATTCCCAGGCGATGAGCCCGGAGTACCCCCAACGGGATTCGAACCCGTGCCGCCGCCGTGAAAGGGCGGTGTCCTAGGCCGCTAGACGATGGGGGCCCGTTGCCCTTTCGAAGGGCGTGGTGTATCCCGTAGGGGAACCTGTATGAGTCTAGTAGTTCCAGGCCCGCACCGGCAAATTCTTCCACGCGCGTTGTCTTCGCCCACGTTCGTTTCTCTCCGGCACGGCGACGCCAGCAACCTCCTTGCCCGCCGTCACCCCCGGCTCACCGCTTAGACTGGCACCCATGCCGGTTCAGATGAGCGACGAGGAATTCGACGCCGCCGTCGAACAGGCTCTGGCTTCTATTCCGGAGCACCTGGCCCGCCGGATCGACAATGTCGCCGTCTTCGTCGAGGACCGCTATGAGCCCGAACCGTGGGAGGATCCCGACACGACCCTACTGGGTCTCTACGAGGGCATTCCTCTGACCGAACGCGGCTCCGAACCGTGGGCCTTGCCTGATCGCATCACCCTCTATAAGGAGCCGATCCTGCAGATCTGCCAGACCCGTGAAGACGTCGTCGAACAGGTCACCATCACCGTGGTCCATGAGGTGGCTCATTTCTTCGGGATCGACGACGAAACCCTCCACCGGTTGGGGTGGGGTTAAGGTCCACTACAGGTGGCGTGAGGGCATATCACAGACCTGTGATGTTCCTTGGGAGGCGTCAACCTTCAACCTACTTGAAGGTTACTCGAGACCGATTTGTGACCTTAGATCCCTGTAATGACGCGGAAGTAGGGCTCACAGCTTCATCACAGGAACGACGCGCGCTCTTGCCGTCGTGACTTTTTCGCAACTATCTTTAAGGCGTCAGCTCCGCGAAGGACCGAAGAGGCGTTAGCGCTTCCCATCGCAGACCGTCACCTGAGGAGTTTCCCAGACTCGCCCAGGGCCGGTGACGCGTCGCTTCGGCTCAAGAGGGGTCCTCGCATCATGCGAAGGCTCTGCGTGGGCGCTGCGCCCGTGAGGAAAAAGTGAGGATCTGCTGTGAAACACCGCAATCTGACGGTGGCGGCCGCTACTGCCGTCGTCGTATCTGCCGCGCTTGTCGGGACCACCCTGCCCGGCATCGTCGCCGATCGCACCCAGTCGGTCGAACAGCATGAGGGCGATCTGGCCGAGGTCGGCGTCGTCACCGAGCTGCCCGAGGTTCCCAGCGCTGATGAGATCTCCAGTGCCCGGAACTCCTCCGAGGCCACTGAGTCGATGATCGTCGAGATCGCCAGCCGAATCGACCAGGCCAGTCAGCGCGCCCTCGAGCTGGAGACCGAGCTGATGCGCGAGCAGGCCGCCGCCTCGGCTCGCATCCAGGAAGCCGAAGAAGCCCGCGAACGCGCCGAGCAGGCCCGCGCCGAGGCTGAGGAAGCCCTCGAGATGGACACCGACGAGGAAGACACCTCCGCCGCCGATGTCCTGCTCTCCGAGGATGACCGCCTCGCCGATGACGCCACTGACCAGCAGCTTGACGACCAGGCCGAGCAGAATGCCGTCGAGGCCGAGCAGGCCCGCGCTGAGGCCGAAGCCGAAGCCGCGCGCCTGGAAGCCGAAGCAGCCGAGGCTGAAGAGGCGGCCGCAGAAGCCGCTGAGAGCAGGGTCGCAAGCCTCTCCGAGGTCGGCGAGAACATCGCCGAACAGCTCAAGGCCCTCAAGGAACTCGAGGAGTATGAAGGCAGCCTCGAGAGCTTCTACGAGATGGTCCTGGGCAATGACGACTTCCTCGATGAAGACGGCAACATCGACTACGAGAAGCTCGCCGCCCGGGTCCAGTACCTGCGCTCCGCCGCCGAGCAGGCCCAAGTCACCACTGAAGACCTCGAGGACGGGGACGATTCAGGAGCCCAGGCGGCTTCGAACGATGCGGAAGGGGAAGCCGCATCGTCCGAGGAGCCCGAGCCCACTGAGTCGTCCTCGCCCTCGGAGACACCCTCCCCGAGCATCCCGAGTATCGGGTCGCTGACCGAAGAGCAGCGCGAGCTGCTCGCCGAAGCAGGTGAGTTGGAGAACGGCTACAGCGCCTCGGACTACTACGCCCTGGTACTGAACAATGACGATCTCACCAACGACGACGGCACGGTCGACTGGGACGCTCTGGCCTCTCACTTAAGCCACCTGCAGTCTCAGGCGGAAGAAGAGTCTGAGCCGAGCGAGACCCCCACCCCGACGGAGTCCTCGACTCCGACCGAGTCCTCCTCGCCGACTCCTACACCGACCCCCTCGGCCACGATTCCCTCGTTCGATGCGTTGAACTCCGAACAGCGGGAACTGCTGGCTGAAGGTGCCGAACTGGAGACCGACGGCGCCAGCGCGGCGAACTACTACGAGCTGGTTAAGGACTCCGACAGCCTGACCAACAGTGACGGCACCGTGGACTGGGATGCTCTCGCCCAGCACGTGGCCTACCTGGAATCCCAGGCGGAGGCCTCAGCGAGCCCCAGCCCCTCGGCGACCCCCTCCCCGAGTGCCTCCTCCACGCCAAGCCAGACCCGGACCTCGACGCCGACCCCGAGCCCGACGCCGACCATTCCCTCCTGGGACAACCTCAGCAGTGAGATGAAGCGTCTGCTCAACCGAGGTGCTGAACTTGAGCCGCAGTTCGACGGTACCGGCGGGGACTATTACCGGGCTGCGCAGCGCAACGCGGACCTGACCGACAGCCACGGCCGGGTGGATCTGCAGAAGCTGACCTGGCACGTGAACTCCCTGGAACGCAACCACGCTCCGCAGCAGACCCGGAGCCAGACCCAGCAGCCCACCCAAAGCCAGACCCAGAGCCAGAACAACAACAATGGCGGCGGCCAGCAGCCGGCGAACAACTCCGGCGGGAATGCGGCACAGATCGCCATCAACTGGGCCACGAACACTGCCTCCCGCAGTGATGTGTACTACCAGCTGGGCGCCAATGGCCCCAACGGCTACGACTGCTCGAGCTTCGTGCAGGCTGCCTACCGACAAGCCGGGGTGAACCTGCCGCGAACCTCCTCAGCACAGTCTCAGACGGGGCAGGCCGTGGCCTGGGCGAATAAACGCCCCGGTGACCTGATGTTCTGGTCCGACGCTCGCGGTGTGTACCACGTGGCCATCTACATCGGCAACGGGCGCATCGTGGATGCGGGTAATCCCTCGGTGGGTGTGGTGGTCCGGCCGATCTTCGGCACCCCGAACGGCACATTGCGCCGGGTGGCCTGAAGCCGATAGAACCCCCGTGGTGCGGCTCCCGTGCGGTAGCGGGATCAGCGCCACGTACAACTGAATAACGAAGGAAGCCTCCGGATCGGACACCGGGGGCTTCCTTCGTGAGCTAGCGAGCCGCCAAGAGGGCTCGAAAGAATAAGGGCTAGAGAACGGGGCCGAACTCGGCGCGGTCGGAGAGCCTGTCGTCGTCGTTCTCTGGAACCACCATAAGGGGGCCTTCAGCGTGCTGGAGCACTCCCTGGGAGGTCGAACCGAGCAGCATGCCCGCGAAACCTCCGCGTCCGCGGGTGCCCAACACAGTCAGCTGGGCACGGCGGGTTTCGTCCACGAGCACGTCCACCGCGGTGCCGGAGATGACCTCGTATTCGATCGGCACCTCGGGATAGTGGTAGTTCAGCCAGCGCCGCCCGGCCTCGAGCTTCTCCTCGAGTTCCTCTACGGCTGCGGAGTCATCAATGTGGGTGGGTACCCACACCAGGGTGGCACCCACCGGTGGCATGGCGCAGACGAGCCGTAGGCTTGTCTGCCGTTCAGAGGCTTCCCGGGCGGCGGTCAACGCAGCCACGCGCCCGTAGTCCGAGCCGTCGACGCCGGCCACCACGGGGCGTTTGTCCCGCTCCCGAATGGGTCGGGCCCCCTGCTCCACCAGGGATGAGGGCGCTTCGGCCCCGGGCTCCCCCGCCGCAGAGACGATGGGGATCGCTCCGGTGGCGGTGGTGACGGCGTTCTCCTCCTTAGAGGAGTACTGCAGCGGCACCAGCACGGTGGGGCACTTGGCGTGGGCCGGTAGCGCTGAGGACACTGAACCGAGCAACCGCCCGAGGAACCCGCCCCGCCCTCGGGTGCCCACGACAAGCACCGCGGCGTTCTCGGAGTGTTCCAGTAACACGGTGGCCGGGTCCCCGGACTCGATCCGGTAGTCGACCTCGCCCGGGTAATCACGCAGGAATTCCTGGGCCTGTTCGATGACCCGTTCGGCTCCGGCCCGGAGAGCGGAGTCGTCCATCATCGCGTAACCGCCGTCCATCGATGAGGCGGCGAAGGCGGGAATGGAGTATGCGGTCAACACGGTCAGCGGCAGGCCCCGGCGGTGCGCTTCCGCGGCGGCCCAGTGGGCGGCACGCAGCGACTGCTCGGAACCATCGACGCCAGCGACGACGCCGCGCGCGGCAGGGTAGTTCTCGGACTGTGAAGTCATGGCGACCTCCCATCTGTGGTGCCCTACATGGTACTGCAGCCCCACCCGGGAGTGTCACACCTCTCAGACCGTGACGGCCTCGAGGGTCCGATGTGGATAGTTCGTCGTGATCTCCTGAACACCCAAGGAGAGCAGCAGGGCGACGTCGTCGGGCTCGTCCACCGTCCACACGCGCAGCCGGCTGCCACGGGCCAACCAGGCCTTGACCTCCGCCTTATGGGAGCGCACGTAGCTGATGGCCGGGCCGGCCAGACCGGCGGTACGGTTCCACACCAGCGCCTCGGAGTCCTTCATCGCCCCGCGCATCACCGCGGCCACCACCGGCTTGACTGCCGCCGAAAACCGCAGGTGCTCCAGGCGCTTAGCCACATGAGCCTCTGTCACCGTGCCGAAGAGGGCACAGAGCTTCTCCGCCGGGACCATCTCCGCCAAGTGCAGCACCGACCCGGGTGCGAAACTCATGAACGAGACCTCCACCCGGTGCTCCCCGGCGGGAATCAGTGAGGTCTCCGGATCCCACCCGAAGGTCAGCAAGATCTGCAGCACCCGCTCCTCCAGCCGGTGACCATACGGCGAAGGGTGCTTCATCTCCACGGCCAAGCGCATATCCCGCCCCGCCTGACCCAGTAACTCCAGGGTGTCCTGCAGCGTCATCAACTGTTCATGCCGAGCCCCGTACTCTCCCGGCAGTTTCGGCGTCTTCCAACTGGAGACATCCAACCGGCGCAACTGAGCCAATGTGAGATCAGCCAGGGGTCCGGATCCATCGCTGGTGCGTTCCAGTGTCGGGTCGTGGAAACAGACCACCTCACCGTCACGGGTTAAGTGCACATCGATCTCCAGCCCGTCGGCCCCCTCCTCGATGGCACGCAGGTAAGCGGCACGGGTGTGCTCGGGGAAGAGACCAGAGGACCCCCGATGGGCGAAGACCGCCGCGCGGCGCCGGATTCCGGTCAGCCTCCGGGGAACGCCGACCGCATCGAGGTCTTCAGGGATGGTGTGGAGCACCGGGGCTGGAACCCGGCTCAGCGGCTGAGCCTGCTGGACTTCAGCGTTGGGGAACGTCACGTGCAACAGGCTAGGAAGACCTGGTCAACAGCAGGCTAAGGACAGGCGAAATGGCGGGGGAACTTCCGGTGAACAGTGCGTGAACGACGTCGGCTCCTCACCTTACGGTGTCACTGGCCAGTCGGTGCTGTTCCACGGGGCATCAATCGCGGTGCGTTTCGGTCTCACCGGCGATGACCCGCGGTTGACCCGGGTTGTTCTCCTCGGACTTCTTCCCACCGGGTTTTTTCTCATCCAAGGCCTGCTGCTGGGCTCGCTGGGCCTTCTTGACTTCGCGACGTTCCTTGCGCACTGCTCTGCCCTCGGCTTTCAGCTCGCGCTTACGGCGGCGGCGCTCTTTCCGGTCGGTGCGCAGCCGTTCGCGCTCCAGTCCGCGGGCAAAATCCTCCACCAGGTTCTCTGGGGTCTCCTCCGGCAACTCCCCGAACGCCCGGTGGGCAGTGGTGATGACTTGCTTAGCCAGAGCCCGGTTGCCGGCCCCGCCGATGACCGCTCCGATGCCGTACGGAATCGCGCGGGCCAGCATGCTCGTGCCCTGGCGGACAAAGAACCGGCGAATGAACTGGCGTTTGATCTGGTGAGCCACCAGCCCCGCCATCGAGGACGACCCGGCGAATCCGCTAGCCGGCGAGGACAGCGGCACCATCGTCCCGATGGGTCCGGTACCGCGCCCGCCGGCCTGCTGGGAGAGCTCAGCGAGCAGCTGACGCCCCTCTTCCCCGAGCATGATCCCCATGACCAGGAATTTGGCCCGCTGCGGGTCCTCGGTGGTCACTCCCGAAAGCTCGGCGATGGACTGGGCGTAGAGAGCGCACAGTTCCAGGAACCCTCCGGTAGCGAAGGCCGAGAGCCCCAGGGAAGCAGCCGTACCGACGCCCGGAACCGCGGCGGTGGCTCCGATCACCGCCCCAGAGCCAGTCATGGCGCGTTTGAATTCCTTATCCAGCTCGTAGGCGAGCTGACGGTTGGTGTGAGTGGGGTGGGCTTTACGCAGGCGGCGCAAATTCGCCAACACCACGGGACGCTGCACAGTCACCGCGCGGGTCAGCCAGCTCTCTGCAGCAGGGGTGAGCCGGCCATCCTCGGTGAAGGCCTGTTTCGAGACGATCTCCACCGTCTTGGTGGCCAGCAGGCCCGTGGCGGCGGTGCGGATCACCGGCTTGGCCTTGCGGGCCGGCGCAGGCGCGGACACCGGGGCCGTATTGTCTGAACTGAAGGGCACCAGGTTCTTGGCCATGGGGGTCAGTCTAAGTCAGGGCACACCGTGAGGGCAGGCCAGCCGCCACTACAGCGGCTCAGTCCTCGAGACTGAGGTCTGCCCAGACGAGTCGGTCACTTAAGGCGTACTCGGATTCGGGGTTGACCACCCGGTAGCCGTATTCACCCTCACCGGGCCAGAAGACCGCCGAATCGGTGACCTCAAGCCCCGTGGTCGGCAGCACAAAGGAGGCGCGCTGATCTTCACCCGCCTCGATATAACGGGTGGCGGTCTCATCGGTGGCGTCCTCACCACCGGGACGGGTCTCCAACGGCACCTCGGTCAGGGCCTCCGGTTGGGGGTCCTGCACACCGTGGTGGGTGGTGAGCGTGCTGGAGTCCACTCCGGGGATCAAGGGGGTGCCGACGACGACGGCATCAGAGCCGTACGGAAGGCCACCGGTTTCGCCCTCGTCGTCATAGATGTACCAGGCGTCCCCGGAGACGTAGTCGGTCATCAGGCGCATGGTGTCCTCAGCCCGGGCGATGTCCACCTCCGTGGGGTCTTCGGGCGCGGCTGCGGAGGTGGCGACCACATGCAGGTGGGAGTCACCCTCGACCTCCACCGGTACGTCCCAGACCGTGGTTTGCGCTAACCGGAAGATGGATTCTTCCAGCTCGGAGTAGCGATCCTCGGGCATGGAGGAATCCGGCATATCCCGCCAGAGGAAGTGCTGGAAGGTGCGAACCTCGTCTTCGATGATCGGGTACTTGGAGAAGACGATCATCCCGTGCTCACCGGGGTAATCGCCATGACCGATGGCATCCCCAGGACCGCCCACACTGCCGTCACCGTCAAGGTCGGCTCCGGAGTCCACCCCGGAGTTCGTCCCGGCGGTGAAGACATGCGGGTAATCGATGCCGGTTTGACCGTACTGGCCGCGCGCTAAGTAACTGCGCAGCGCCTCAGCGACTTCGCCGTCGTCGTCGTAGCTGACTCCGGTGAGCACCAGCACGTCCGGCTGGTTGATCTGAACCGTCTGGGCCACAGTGCGGGCCTGTTCGTGGTTACCGTCTTCGCTCAACGAGTCGACGAAACTCTCCAGGGGGTCACCCACATCGCCGACCGGGTCGGCGGTGAGGTCCGCGTGAAGGGTAGCGACGCGGACGTCATCGTCATTCTTCTCAGAGGTGGTCACCTCAGGGTCCCCGCTGGGATCCGGGGTACGGGGTTGGCCGGGAGCTGGGTAGGTTGACTCGGAGGTCGCGGCATCCCCCGCGGCCTCATCATCATCCTGTGCGGACTGCGCAGCCGGAGCTGTTCCGAGAAGGAAACTGGCGGCGAGCACGGCAGCCGAACCGACCGCCATGATTCCCCTCTTCCGGTGCGCAGGCTTATCCAAGCCCTGTGGCATGTCCACCACCGTAGCGCTGGAGCCTTCCAGTTCCAACCCCTGGAAGCGCATCACCGGTAAGCGTTATCAATTTGTCACTGTATGGTTCCACCCGCCAATGTCATGCTCTATCAGGACCACACTGCGGACAGGTACGGTGATGCACTGGATGATGTGCGCCGACTGGGGCATGCGCACCACCTCTGGCGCACTGCGTGTTTGCATGTGAGAATCACACGTCATCGCCGTTTGAACTGACACGAGGCTTGAACTGACACAAGGAGGACGACGAGCCATGGGGTCTCAACCCGAACGGAAACTACGGGACTGGTCCATATCGGATGTCTGGTCCGGACTGAATAAGCCGGTCTTCATTCCCGCGGTCATCATCATCGTCGGGGGGCTGATCTTCGCCACCTGGTTCGGCGCCACCTACGGCGAGGGGGCCTTCGAGACCCTCAATGACGCGATCGTCGATGGCATCGGCTGGTGGTACGTGCTGCTGGGTGCGGCGTTTGTCGCCTTCGCTTTCTGGGCAGGACTGTCCAAGGCCGGCAATATTCGCCTAGGCCGCGACGACGAGCAGCCCGAGTTCTCCTTGGGTTCTTGGTTCACCATGCTCTTCGCCGCCGGTATGGGCATCGGACTGGTGTTCTGGGGTGTGGCTGAGCCCCTGTGGCACTTCATCGCACCCCCGGAAGTCAGCGGGAACGTCGGGGTCTTCGAAGAGGAGTTCATTGGCGCCACTGACTCCGAGTTGCTCGGCACTGCCATGGGCCAGACCGTCTTCCACTGGGGCCTGCACGCCTGGGCGATGTACGTCATCGTCGGACTGGGCCTGGCCTATATGACCTTCCGCCGCGGCCGGCCGCTGACCATCCGCTGGCTGCTGGAGCCGATCTTCGGCCGCAAACTCATTGAGTCCTGGATCGGCCATCTCATCGACATCGTCGCCATCGTCGGTACTGTCTTCGGGATCGTGACCTCGCTGGGTCTGGGTACCCAGCAGATCGCTGCAGGTCTGGGCTTCATGGACTGGGCCGACCCGGAGGCACCCTGGCTGCTGACCGTGCTGGTCATCGTCATCATGGCAATCGCCACGTTCTCTGTGGTCACCGGGGTCAACAAGGGTCTGAAATGGCTGTCGAACTTCAACATGTTCATCGCCGCCCTCATGGCCCTGTTCGTGCTCATCGCCGGACCCACCCTCTTCCTGCTGCAGGGCTTCGTCTCCAACATCGGTGAATACCTCATGGCGTTCCCGCAGCTGGTCTTCGAATCCGGTGCCGAATACGCCGGCGTCGAAGACCCCGAGACCACCGGCGGCTGGTCGGCTGACTGGACCATCTACTACTGGGGTTGGTGGATGAGCTGGGCGCCGTTTGTCGGCATGTTCATCGCCCGCATCTCCCGGGGACGGACCATCCGTGAGTTCGTGCTCGGGGTGCTGCTGGCTCCCACCATGCTCGGTGTGATCTGGTTCTCCATCTTCGGCAGCTCCGGGCTGTGGCACCTGGTCACCCAAGGCCCTGAGACGATGCTTCTGGAAGTGGAGAACCCCGACGACGCCGACTACATTGACGAGGCCGGGCAAGGCTGGACAGTGGGTAATGACGAATCCCTGTTCATGCTGCTGGAGAATCTGCCGCTGACCAGCGTGCTGGCTGTGGTCGCGATCATGGTGGTCACGATCTTCTTCATCACCTCCGGTGACTCCGGTTCGCTGGTGACCGATGTGCTCTCCTACGGTGGGCGCACCGAGACCCCCAAGCTGACTCGCGTGTTCTGGACGGTGCTGATCGCCATCACGGCCATCGTGCTGCTGGCTGCCGCCCAAGACCCGGATGCCTCACTGCGGGTGCTGCAGGTAGCCTCCATTGCTGCCGCCGCGCCACTGTCGATCGTCTACGCGCTGGCGATGATCGCCCAGATCCGCCTGTTCGTGTACGAAGGTCGCACGATGCCCCGGTATGTGCGGGTCCGCCGCCACGCCAGCAAGGCCGCGCTGGTCAACACGGCCCGGGAGCGCGCTGAGGATGCCGAGGACAGCAAACAGGTCGAACGCACCCTGTTGCGCATCCTCAACCGGCAGTCCAAGGCGCTGCGTGGCCTCTTCGCCTCCAGCTCGGCGACCCTGGCCGGCCTGCCACCCAGTGCCGGTGGCTCGGTGCCGGGTCAACGCCAGAAGAACAACGACCTCGTCCTCGCGGTGGAGGATGTGCCTGCCCAGGCCACCCATGTGGACCCGGAGACCGGCATCCTCAGCTGGGACAGCGCTGATGGCTACCGTGACCCGATCAGCAGTGAAGGCTTCGAGACCCCCGAGTACTCGGAGTCCTACACCGGATGGGAGCAGGAGTCCGAGCAGTTCTTCGATGAGACGGTCGCCACCGGCTCCATCGACGTCGTCAACCCCGACGACGCCGAAGACTCCTCCGAGGAGGACAACACCGCGTAACCAGCGGCCTACTCCGGCCCGTCCAGCTCGTCACTGGCGAGCGGACGAGTCGCTTCAGAGATCCACACACCACGAAGCAGGGCCCCAGCCGGATCATCCGGCTGGGGCCCTGTGTTGTTCACCGGTATTGTTCACCGGTCAGCGGTCACCCGCCGCCGGGTCAGGATCACCCGGGGTTCAGTGTGGCGGGATCTCCGCCGATCCGCTCACCGCGTTCTAGGTCGTCGATCGCGCGCATCTGCGCTTCGGAGAGTTCGAAGCCGAAGACATCAAAGTTGCTGCGGATCCGCTCTGGAGTCACCGACTTAGGGAAGAGGATCCGACCAGCCTGAAGGTGCCAGCGGATGACCACCTGAGCGGGGGTCACCCCGTGCTCTTCAGCTGCTTGAACCACTGGGGTCTCCTCGAAGACCTTCCCTTGGGCCAGAGGGCTCCAGGCCTGGGTGGCGATCCCGTGCTTGCGGTTGGCCTCCTGGATCTCGCGCTGCTGCAGGATCGGGTGAATCTCCACCTGGTTGACCGCGGGCACCTCACGACCGGCGGCAATCACCTTCTCCAGGTGGTCGGGCAGGAAGTTGGAGACCCCGATGCTTCGGGTCAGCCCTTGGGCTTTGAGTTCCTCCAGGTCCAGCCACGCTTGGACGTACTTCTCATCCTCCGGGGAGGGCCAGTGGATGAGGTAGAGGTCCACATAGTCCAGTCCCAGCTTCTCCAACGACGTCGGCAGGGCATCCTTGGTGCGCCCCTGCTTGAAGTCGGTGACCCACAGTTTGGTGGTGATGAACAGGTCCTCACGGGCCAGACCGGATTTCGCGATCGCAGCGCCCACACCTTCTTCATTGCCGTAGATCGCAGCGGTGTCAATGTGACGGTAGCCGGTCTCCAAGGCGGTGGTGACCACCTCTTCAGCGGAGTCCGCCGGAACCTGCCAGACCCCAAAGCCCAGCTGGGGGATCTGGTGGCCGTCATTGAGCGTGATGTTCGGTACAGCAGTCATGTGCGTGGATCATCCTCTCGATGGATCGTCGGGGCGTCCTCACGCCCCATTGCAGCTGAACCGCAAAGGCCCAGCGTTCATTCCGCGACCCTCGGCACTGAGGGAACGTGCGGGCTTTAGACGCCGAGCCGGCGTCGTAGTTCCCGTGCCTGTCGGCGGGAGACCTCCACCCGGGAACGCTGCCGGTCTCCCATCACCAGGGTGAGCCCACCGGCGCCCGTGGAAACCAGCTCCCGGACGTATTCGAGGTTGACCAGGCAGGAGCGGTGTGCCCGGAAGAACCGCCCGGTCAGTCGACGCTCCAATTCGTTGAGTGAGTAGGAGACCAGCACTTTCTCTTCAGCGAGCTTCAGCGATGAATAGCCCCGGGCGGCTGCGGCGTAGACGATGGCTTCGCCTTCGACGAGCACTGTGCGCCCCCCGTTTTGCACTGGCACCCGGTTGAGACCGGCCTCCGATGCCGGGGCGTGGGATGAGGCGGCGGCCGGGACACTCTGCGGTGTCACTGCAGCAGCGGCGAGGGCCCGCTGCACGGCCAGATTGAGCCGGCCGGCGTCGATTGGTTTCACCAGATAATCAGCGGCGGCAACATCGAAGGCTTCCACCGCGTGGTCTGGGTAGGCAGTGGTGAAGATGACCTGGGGCCCATGTCCGGAGGCACTGACCCGGGCGGCAAGTTCCAGCCCGGAGAGTCCCGGCATCCGGATGTCACAGAAGACCAGATCGTAGTCCACCGAATCCATCAGCAGCAGGGCTTCTTCGGCGTGGGCGGCCTCACCGACGACCCGCACCTGAGCTGCTGGACCGTCGGTGGCCTCCTGGAGGAGGTAGCGGAGTTCTTCACGCGCCGGGGCCTCGTCGTCGACGATCAGCGCTGTGGACACCATGACACCAGCATAGTCCATTATGTGACCTGGAACACTTAAATGGCGTCTATCAGGAATGAGGAGGTGCCAGGTGGCCTCCTGCCGGGGGCTCGGCGGGTAACCGCAGCCGGACGGTAGTGCCGGTTTCCCCCGAGGTCAGGCGCATCTGAGCTGCACTGCCGTAGAGCGTCTCCAACCGGGCTGCGATATTGGGAAGCCCGACGCCGGCGTGCTCCTCCTCAAGCGGGTCACCGGGGTAGTCAGCTTCAGGGGAGTCCAAGACCCGCTCAGCGAGCTCTGCTGCCATACCGACGCCGTCGTCGGCGACTTCCACCAGGATCTCATCCTGCTCACGCCGCACACTCAAGCGCACCGTCCCGCCGGCCTTCTTCGGGGCGATGCCGTGCTTGACGGCATTTTCCACCAGCGGCTGGATGGCAAGAACTGGCACCTGCGCAGAAAGAGCTGTGGGATCGACGTCGTACTCAGTACGCAGCCGGGCACCGAAGCGGGCCTGTTCCAAGGAGAGGTAGGTGCGCACGAAGTCGCACTCCTGACGCAACGGGGCGAAGTGCCCACGCTGGTGGACGCCATGGCGGAAGAAGTCAGACAGTGACCGGATCAGCCCGCGGGCCTCCTCCGGGCTGGTGCGCGCCTTGGAGGCGATGGTGTTGAGGATATTGAACAGGAAATGGGGGCTGATCTGGGCCCGCAGCGCATCGAGCCGAGCAGCAGTGGCCAGTTGTTTGGCGCGGTCCAGTTCGGCCAACTCCAAATGCAGGGAGAGCACACTGGCCATGTCCTCGACCAACTTCACCGGCGGGGTTTCGGCGCGGGCCTGGAAGACCCCGAGGGTGCCGACCACCCGGGAGTCGACATACAGCGGGGCGATCACCGCAGAGACGAGCGGACACCCGGGGACTCGGCAACCGAGGTCATCGGCATCGGCCACGACCACCGTGGAGCCGGTACGCACCGCCCGAGCCGCAGCCTCAGTCTGCATGGCCCCGCCCACCCGGTGGTGGTCCTCCCCCGGGCCGACGAAGGCGAGGATGTCCGCGGTGTCGGTGATAGTCACCGCATCCCCGGAGAGCATGGGCCGCACGAGTTCTGCCGTACGACGGGCGGCCTCAGCGGTGAGACCGGCCCGCAGCGGGACCGAACGTCCAGCGGCAGCCAGGCTGCGAACGGCGTCGCGGCCGGTCAGTGCATCCCCCTCGGCCGCAGGGTCATAAGCCGTCACGGTGTCATGATGCAGGCCAGCGGGTCCACATCGTGTGGGTGGCCTTCAGCAGCAGCACTGCCCCGCCGGCTGCGAGCACCAGTCCCATGCCGGGCAGCAGCACCCCCCATTCCACCCGGACTGAGGGGATGATGATCCCGGCGATGATCTGCCACAGACACAGTGCGGCCACGAGCACCCCGGGAATGGCGGCGTGGAGAAGGGCTAGCTTGCGCTTGGGTACGAATCCGCCAGCGAAGGCCAGGAATCCCACAGAGATCGTCAACAGGCCCGGGCCGTCGAGACCGCGGAAGGTCAACAACCCGCCAAAGTGGATCCACGGCAGGAAGGTGGCGAAGATGAGCATCATCCCGCCGATGAGCATGAACCAGCTGCCGGGATGGAAGATCCCATAGCCGTGCTTGCGGCCTTCGCGGAGCCGGGCCCAGACTCCGGCGAGACCTTTGTCTTCGGTGCGGGCGGAGGAGTGCTGCGTGGTGGTCGTCATACCAGCATCGTAAGGGTGATGGCGGTCACATGCATGGTCGAGGTGGGCTGCCGGCGTCGAACGCTTCATATTCGGCGATGAACGGTTCTTTAGCAACGATGAGCGGATCACCCCGCTCACAGGGTCCGCTCATCGCCTCTATGACACCGCCTGCAAACACAGATATGCCACCTATCCGATACAGCTTGTGACGCCCGTCACACAGGTGTTGGCTACATGTCAGGCATCCGCACGAGGACGTGCGGGTGTCGCCCGCACTGACGCAACCTAAGGAGCCTCTTTATGTCCGATGCGACACATGAGAGCACAGCGGAGGAGCCAGATAACAGCTGGCGGCAGCGCTACTGGAAAAAGAACGTTCGCGTTCTGGTGGTGCTGCTGACCATCTGGGCGGTGGTATCCCTCGGCTGCGGCGTGCTCTTCATCGAGCCGCTGAACACCATCGAGATTCTCGGCTTCCCCCTGGGGCTGTGGTTTGCCCAGCAAGGATCTGTGTACACCTTCGTGATCCTCATCCTGGTCTACGCACTGTGGATGGACCGGATCGATGACGAGTTCGGAGTCGCCGAGCGCAATGAGGACGGTGGTCGACTGTGAGCTCGATGCAGTTTTGGACGTTCTTCTTCCTGATCCTGACCTTCGGGATCTACATCTACATCGCCTGGCGCTCCCGTGTGAAGGAGACCAAGGAGTTCTACGTCGCCTCCCAGGGCGTGCCGACAGTCGCCAATGGTGCCGCTGTCGCCGCGGACTGGATGAGCGCGGCCAGCTTCATCGGAATGGCGGGAATGATCGCCTTCCTGGGCTCCGACGGCTCGGTCTACATCATGGGCTGGACCGGTGGCTACGTGCTACTGGCCCTGCTGCTGGCACCGTACCTGCGCAAGTGGGGGAAGTTCACGGTGCCAGAGTTCGTCGGGGACCGCTACAGCGACACGGTGCGTGTGGTCGCAGCGATCTCGGCCATCGTGGTCTCCTTCACCTACGTGGTGGGGCAGATGACCGGTGGCGGTGTGGTCTTCGCCCGCTTCCTGGGACTGGAGTCACACTGGGCGGTCATCGTCGCTGCTGTGGTCATCTTCTTCTACGCCGTGCTCGGCGGGATGAAGGGCATCACCTACACCCAGGTGGCCCAGTACATCGTGCTCATCACCGCCTACCTCATCCCGGCGGTGGCGGTCTCCCAAACCATCGGCGGCTTCCCCGTCCCCCAGGTGACCTACGGCACGATCCTGGCCGAGCTGGACGCACTGCGCGTGGAGTTCGGACTCGATGAGTTCACCCAGGCCTTCGCCGGACGCGAAGGCGGGATGATCGATGTCTTCCTGGTCACCGCTTCACTGATGCTGGGGACCGCAGGGCTGCCGCACGTCATCATCCGCTTCTACACCACCAAGACAGTGCGCGGGGCGCGCTTCTCCGCTTTCTGGGCACTGTTCTTCATCGCGCTGCTGTACCTGACCGCCCCGGCGGTGGGTGCCTTCACCATGCTGAACCTGCTGCGCGGGGCCGAAGGCTCCACCGCGGACGATCTGCCCGGCTGGATCGAACCCTGGCAGGAGGCCGGCTATGTGGAACTCAATGCTGAGGACGGTGTCATCCAGTCGGTGAACAACGACGCCGCCTCCGGCGCTGATCTCATCGTCTCCAACGACATTCTGGTCCTCGCCAGCCCGGAGATCGGCGGACTGCCAGCTCCGATCATCGGCCTGATGGCCGCCGGTGGTATGGCCGCTGCGCTGTCCACGGCTGCCGGTCTGCTGCTGGTGATCTCCTCGGCCGCCTCCCACGACATCTACTACCGGATGATCTCCAAGGAGAAGGCCTCGGAGAAGACCCAGATGCTCGTGGGCCGGTTGGCGATGACCGCTGCAGTGCTCGTGGCGATCATTGCCGGGCTGAACCCGCCGGCGTTCGTGGCGCAAGTGGTGGCCTTCGCCTTCGGTCTGGCGGCCTCGACCTTCTTCCCGATCCTCATTCTGGGGATCTTCTGGAAGAAGGCCAACGCCAAGGGCGCGGCAGCCGGGATGTTGACCGGTCTGCTGTTCACCTCCACGTACATGATCTACACCTTGGAGGTCTTCGGCACCAGCGCGAACGATCACCTCTTCAACATCTCCCCCGAGGGCATCGGTGCCATCGGCGCGGTGGTGAACTTCACCGTCACCATCGTGGTCTCCAACCTCACCAAGCCACCCAGCCAAGAGGTCCAGGAGATGGTCGAAGAGATTCGCTACCCGCAGGCCCAGAAGGTGCAATAACCCAGCTCCAGGCAGGCGAATGCGTACGCGGGCCCCGTTTCCTCACCATCAGGGGACGGGGCCCGCGCCCACACTCCGGCCGGAACAACACGCCGGCCGGTGACACCAGAACAAGGAGGGCCGAAACATGTCAGGACTGCTGGACGCGGCGGCCGTGCTGCGCCAGACCCTTGAGCGAGAGGAGGACGAGGTCACGGTCACCATGACACTGCCCCGCTCCGCGGCGGTCAAAGTGCTGGACTTCCTGGAAGCAGAGGCCTCCACCGGGGCCACTGTGGTGCCGGCACGGTGGGTGTTCACCACCACCGAGGCCGCCCAAGTACTGGGGATGTCACGCTCAAAGCTGATGCTGCTCATCAAGGACGGGGAAATCGAATCTCATATGGTCGGGTCCCATCACCGGGTGACCGCCGAGGCGATCGCCGAATACCGGCATCGCGCCCGTGGGGAGGGACAGCACCCGGTCCGTAGCTGGTGACCCCTCAGAGGCCGCGGCTGTTCTCCCCGACCCACTCCAAATAGGTCTGACTGCCACCGATAATTGGCAGCACGATGAGCTCCGGCTCGTCATAGGGGTGCTCGGCGGCGATCAGCTCACGCAGCTGTGGCACCGCACTGAAGCTGGTCTTACAGGTCAACAGCAGTTCGGTATCCTGCTGGACCGCCCCGACCCAGTGATAGACGCTGCGGATCTCGGAGATCTGAACGCAAGCGGCCAGCCGCTTCTCCACCAGGGTGGAGGCGAGCCGTTCGGCATCGTCGTGTGTCTCCACGGTGGTCTGCACGGCCACATACTGTGCCGGCTGGTTGCTCTGCTGCGGTATCTGGTTCGTCTGGTCACTCATTCTCTTACCTTTCGGTGATCTCGATACCTGTGGCACGGTTGGCCTCTTTTATGCGCCTGTCACTGTTGGCGTCTACCTCTCTTACGTGCTGCCTCTTACGTGTCTGTTCAGCACATTATCCAGGTCACCCGGTGTACAGGATCCGTTCAGCCAACTCAGTGGATTCTCAGTGAAAGAACAGTAAAACCCCAGGTCAGAGGGTGGTCCGGGGTGATTCTGGTGTGTTAGCTTCACCGCTGAAGGTCGAACATCCTGCGGATGAGAGGACTGGAGGAGAAAAGGAAATCATGGGTCTTAATATCTTTGTACTGGGTCTCGACGAACTGAACCACCGGGCACTGCGCGCACTCCCCGGAGCCGAGGAATACACCTTCCACCAAGTCCTCACCTTTGATGAACTGCAGGGTGGCACGGTCTCGGTCAGCGAACTACTGACTGAAGCGCAGAAGCGGCTGGACGCGTTCCCCGGTTCCATCGACGCGATCGTGGGGTACTGGGATTTCCCCGTCACCGCGATGGTTCCGATCCTGTGCCAACGCTACGGACTGCCTTCGGCGAACCTCTCCGGGATCGTCACTGTGGAGCACAAATACTGGAGTCGGCTCGAGCAGCAGAAAGTCATCGACGAGCACCCCGGATTCGGGCTTATTGACCTCAACGATCCCCACGCCACACTACCGGGGCACATGTCGTATCCGGCGTGGATCAAGCCGATCAAATCGACGTCGTCGGAAGGCGCCTACCGGGTGGAGAACGACGAGCAGCTGCGCGAAGCGCTCGCAGAAGAGCGCGAAGTGGTCAACCGTTTAGGTGGCGGTTTCAACGAGGTCATGGAGATGATCGATCTGCCCCCGCAGATCGCCGAGATCGGCGGGAGCGCCTGCATGGTGGAGGAAGAGGCCACCGGGCAGATGCTGACTGTGGAGGGATTCAGCTACAACGGCCAGGTCGAGGTCTACGGAATCATTGACTCCCACACCTATGAGGGCACCTCGAGCTTTCTGCGCTACCAGTACCCTTCGCAACTGCCTGACCACGCTCAGCAACGCATCACCGATGTCTCCCGCCGGGTCATCGAGGCAGTGGGATTGCACCACAGCACGTTCAACATCGAGTACTTCTGGGATCCGGAAACCGAGCAGCTGAACCTACTGGAGATCAACTCTCGGCACTCCCAGTCCCATGCGCAGCTGTTCTACCTGGTGGATGGGCGACCCAACCACGCCTGCATGGTGGACTTAGCCCTGGGGCGCCGCCCGGCGATGCCGGCCCAGAACGGACAGTTCCGCACCGCCTCCACCTGGTTCCTGCGTCATTTCAAGGACGGCTACATTCACCGGGCTCCCACGGAGGAAGAAGTCGCCGCACTGGAGAAGAAATACCCTGGCACCACCATCCAGATCGACAAAGAAGCCGGCCGGTGGCTCTCCGGTGACCCGGCGGAGGATTCCTACAGTTTTGTTCTGGCGGAGATCTTCACCGCTGGACAGTCCGAGGAGGAGATGATCGAGACCTACAACAAGGTGGTCGAGGAACTCCCGTTCGAGATCGAAGACAAGTAGGTCAGCCACACCCACACCATCCTCGGGTGTGCTGACCGGCACCGTAGCGGCCGGTGAACAGGCGGCGGGAGCTGTGCCCGACGCCGGGAAGGAGACTGATGCGTACTGTCACCTCCCTGCCCTATGAAGTAGAGGAGACGGAGCACCTGTGGATCCCGATGTCAGATGGCACCCGGTTAGCTGCCCGGCTGTGGAAGCCGGCGGCGGCCGAGGCCGAGCCGGTGCCCGGCATTGTGGAAGCGATCCCCTACCGCAAACGTGACCTCACCGCGGTGCGGGATTCCATCCACCACCCGTATATGGCCGGGCACGGGTACGCCTGCCTGCGCGTGGACCTGCGCGGTTCCGGAGACTCCGAAGGGGTATTGGAGGATGAATACCTCGAACGCGAGCTGATCGACATTGAGGAAGTGCTCGCCTGGTTGGCCGACCAGCCCTGGTGCAGCGGCAGGACGGGGATCATGGGGATCTCCTGGGGCGGGTTTAACGGCCTGCAGGTGGCCGCTCGCCGCCCGGAGAGCCTGGGTGCAGTGGTCACGGTGGCCTCCACCGATGATCGCTACGCCGACGATGTCCACTACATGGGCGGGTGCCTGCTCACTGACAATCTGTCCTGGGCTTCGACGATGTTCGCCTACACCTCGTGCCCGCCGGACCCAGCGATCGTCGGGGAACGCTGGCGTGAGATGTGGACTGAACGTATCGAGGGTTCCGGACTATGGCTTCAACAGTGGTTGCGTCACCAGCGTCGCGACGACTACTGGAAGCACGGTTCCATCTGTGAGAATTTCGACGACGTCGACGTTCCGGTCTTCGCCGTCAGTGGCTGGGCTGATGGGTACTCCAACGCGGTATTCCGCCTGCTGGAGGGGCTCAACACCCCCACCCGTGGGCTCATCGGCCCCTGGAGTCACAAGTACCCCCATCAGGGTGAACCCGGTCCGGCTATCGGCTGGCTGCAGGAAGTCGTCGCCTGGTGGGATCACTGGCTGAAGGACAAGAAGGACAACGGCGCCATGGACGGCCCGGAACTGGCCATTTGGATGCAGGACACCGTCGCGCCGGCCACTGCCTATGACGAGCGTCCAGGCCGGTGGGTGGGTGAGCCCAGTTGGCCCAGCCCCCGGATTCAGCATGTGCGCCACCCCCTGGGACGGCACAGCATCCGTCCCCCGGAGGACCCCGAGGATTCCCCCGAAGTGAGCATCTCCTCACCCCTGTCTGTGGGACAGTTCGGGGGCAAATGGTGCTCCTACAATGCTCCGCCGGACCTGCCCTATGACCAGCGTGAGGAAGACGGCGGTGCGATGATCTTCGATACCGAGCCGTTGGACGAGCGTCTGGAACTGCTCGGCGCCCCTGTAGTGGAGCTGACGTTCTCGGTGGATCAGCCGGTGGCGCAGGTCGCCGTGCGGCTGTCTGATGTGGCACCCGACGACGCCGCCACTCGGGTGAGTTACGGGGTGCTCAACCTCAACCATTACGCCGGTCATGACAATCCCCAGCCTCTGGAACCTGGCCAGAAGCGCACGGTCCGGGTGCAGCTCAACGGGATGGCGCAGTCCTTCCCCGCCGGGCACCGGCTGCGACTATCGGTGTCGACGTCGTACTGGCCGGTGGTGTGGCCATCCCCGGAGCCGGTACGGCTCACCGTGGATCCGAATCACAGCGCCCTGATTCTGCCGGTGCGGCCGCGCTCCAATGATGACGACACCTCTCTGATCCCCCGGTTCGGCGAACCCGAAGGCGCCCCGCCGCTGACGACTACGCAGATCCGGCCCGGGGAACAGGACTGGAAGGTCTCCCGGAACCTGGTGGATCTCTCTGGTGCACTGGAAGTCGTCAAGGATTTGGGTGTGACGCACTTCGACGCCATCGACCTTGATGTCACCCGGCGGGCCTATGAGAAGTACAGCTTCACTGACCGGGACTTCAGTTCGGTGCGCGGGGAGACCGAGTGGACTATGGGGTTTGCCCGCGGTGACTGGAATGTGGAGGTACGGACCAAGACGGTGCTGACGTCAACGGCGACGGACTTCCATGTCTACGCCGAACTCGACGCCTATGAAGGCGAACACCGGGTCGCCTCAAAGACCTGGGACACCACGATCCCCCGGGACCATCTCTAGGCAGGGACTATCTCTCAGAACACCGCGTGGGAAGACCACGGCCGCTTCAGAGCGGGGCATAGCGAAGGAGAGTGAACGGCGTGCGTTACGGTGCGCAGTTACAACGCACCCTGAGTGGGCTCGACGGGCGGGGTTACGCCTCGTATCGGCAGATCCGGGGGCAGTACCGGCTCGGGGTGATGACTCTGCACGTCGATCATGTCCAGACGGACCCGTTCGCCCCGCCGTCGTTGATGCGGATCAGCGTGCCCCGGGCAGAGGCCGGGTTGCCCCCGGAACTAACCGATGACCATCTGGGACGTGTGGCCACTGCGGATTTCCTCACTCGACGGTTTGCCGAGCAGGCGGCAGCACTGACCCCGTCCTCCTCGGGAACGGGGAACTCCGGCAGTGTGAGCATTGGCCGGCCGGGCCAGCAGGTACTCGAGCGGACCACAGTACTCATCAGTCAGGATCGCGTGGAGGCGCGGATCGTCGTCGGGCTCCCCGCTTCGGGACGGAAAGCCCGTGGGAAGCAGGCCGCTGCGCTGCTGACCGATGTTCTGCCCCAGGTGGCGGAGAAGAGCCTGTTCCACCGTCACCTGGATGCCTCAGCGTTGGAAGAGCATGTCACGCTGTACCGGGATCAGGAGCACCTGCGCGGACAGCTGGCTGAGGCCGGCCTGGTGGCATTCGTCGGTGATGGGGCAATTCTTCCCCGCAGATCCGGTGACTCTGACCTGCCGATGAGCGCGGGGGCTGGTGGAGACGAGCCGGTGCCGTTTACGTCACCGGAGTCGCTGCGGGTCTCGTTCACCCTGCCCAGCGGAGGCACGGTGACCGGCATGGGAGTGCCGGAGGGTATTACCGTGATCGTCGGTGGTGGGTATCACGGGAAATCCACGCTGCTGCGGGGGATCGAACGTGGCGTGTATGCCCATGTGGCCGGGGATGGACGTGAGTGGGTCATCACTCGCGCCGATGCGGTCTCGGTTCGTGCTGAGGATGCCCGGGCGGTCACGGGAGTGGATATCTCTGCGTTCATCAGCGGTTTACCCTCCGGGGCGGATACTCGTCGGTTTTCCACCACGAACGCTTCCGGTTCGACCTCCCAGGCGGCCAACCTGGTGGAAGCGCTCGACGCCGGCGCCTCGGCTCTGCTGATCGATGAGGACACCTCAGCGACTAACTTCATGATCCGGGACGAGCGGATGCGGCAGCTCATTCCCGCTGATCGGGAGCCGATCACTCCGTTCGTGGACCGGGTTCGCCCGCTGTATAGCGAACGCGGGGTCTCCACTGTGCTGGTGGCCGGAGGTTCGGGTGCGTTCTTCGATGTCGCTGATACCGTCCTCGCTTTGGATGCCTATACTGCGCTGGATGTGACCCAGAAGGCTCGCGAGCTTGCCGGCGGCGGGCCGGATGCTCCGCAGTCGGCAGTGTTCTCTGCGACCACGCCCAGGGTTCTTCAGCCCGACTCATTGAACCCGGCGGGGAAGACCAAGCCGGCCAAAGCCCGCGGGCGCACCACGATTCACTATGGTCGCCAGACCATTGATCTGGCCGCTGTCGCCCAGCTGGTGGATCCCGATCAGACCCAGGCGATCGCCCGGGCCCTGGACCGTCTGGCAGAGCGGGTGGAGGGCCGGGTGAGCATCGCAGAGGCGGTGGCGGAGCTTATTGCCCGCATCGACGCAGAAGGCTTGGATGTTCTCTCCGGGCATCGGGGCCATCCCGGGCACCTGACCCGACCTCGGCCGCACGAGCTCCATGCGGCGGTGAACCGCTACCGCGGCCTGAAGCTGGAAGACTGAGGGCATGACTCCGCGGGCGCATTTCCTCATTCCCGGTCGACCCACTGGTGGCCCACAGCAGTGAGTTCCTGACGGCCTCGAGTCAGTGCAGCCACCCGACTGGCGAGCGCCTCGACGGCTTCCACGGAATCTTCCACCGCCAGTCGCATCTGCGCAGCCCCGGGTACTGCGGTGTAGTCAGTCCCGGGCACCTGGGCGCCGGCTGCCCGCAGTTCGTTCTCCCACCGTCCGGCTTCAGCGAACGGCACCTCCAGGGTGAATAGCATCAGCCGTTGGCGTTGACGGAACATGCGGTGCGCTGCGGCTTCATCCAGTGCGGCCAGCACCGAGTCGGAATAGGCGCTCACCAGACCCCCGGCCCCCAGCAGAGTCCCGCCGAACCATCGCACGACGACGACGGCGACGTCGGACAGGTTGTGCTCACCGGAGGGCATATCGGCTTTAGTCAATGCCTCCAGCATGGGAGCTCCTGCTGTTCCGGAGGGCTCGCCGTCGTCGTTGGCTCGTTGGACTCTTCGATCAGGGCCGATGACCCAGGCGCTGCAGTGGCGCCGGGCGGTGTGGTGCTCCCGGCGCAGCTCGTCCACCAGGTTTTGCGCCACCTGGGTCGACTCTGCGCGCTGCAAGACGGCTAGAAACCGGGACTTTTTCCGTTCGACCTCAGCCGTAACCCGCACGCCCGGCACCAGAACGGTATAGCTCGCTGAGGTCATACTCCCAGCTTATGCACCCCATATCTGGCATCCCGTCACCCGCTTCGAGAAGAACCTCACTGTCTCAGAGCGAACCAGAGACAACGGAGCAGAACAGGGCTGATGCAGGACCGGATGACAGTAGACCTGCCCACGGAGCTCCGGAAGCTCGACCCGCAGGTAGCCCGCCGCCTACGCTCCGCACTGCGTGCGGTGGCCTCCTTGGATGATCCTCGCGCCAGGGGTAAAGCTCTGACGGGAAATCTCGCCGGTCATTGGCGCTACCGAGTGGGGGACTACCGCATCGTCTGTGACATCCAGGACGAAAAGCTGGTCATCGTGGCTCTAGATCTTGGGCACCGTCGTACCACTGGCCCTCCTCGGCGCTTGAAATCGAATCTTCAATACAGGGCAGAATGGTCATGATGCTGCAACATGCCCACCTCGAGGACGCCCGAGCCCTTCATGCATTGCGGGAAGAGTTGGCCCACTGGCAAGAAAGCGCGGGGATTATCCAGTGGTCTCCTGGCGAGACCACATCGGCGGATTTTGAGGAGCAGGTTTCCCGCCAAGAGTGGCACCTAGTACGAGACAGCGGCCAGGTGGCGGCTGCAGTGCGCATTCTCGACGCCGACCCGGACATCTGGCGAGATTCGGACACAGCGCCGGCCGGTTATATCCATGGCCTCATGGTCGCTCGTGCTTATACCGGCCAAGAACTGGGCCGTCGGGTGCTCAGCGCCGCCGAATCGCTGATCGCCGAACGAGGACACACACTCGCACGCCTCGACTGTGTGGCATCCAACGAAACACTGCGCAGCTATTACCGAGCCCGAGGTTACACCGAAGTAGGCACGCACGAGTTCCCGCCCGAGCTGGGCTGGCGGCCCGTCACCCTCTTCGAAAAGAACCTCCCCGATTGAGAGTGAGCCAGAGGCCTTAGTCAATGACCAGCAAGTGATCTGGTGAGCCCTGGGGGACTCGCCCCCCGACCAGCGGATTAATAGTTCCAGTGAGCAGAGTCTGTGGGCGTCGGTGGGTGTCGGCCGGAGGCTGTGGATGTGGAGCGCCTTATGGGGTGCCGGACAGCCAAATCGATAACACCCTTGGTGTTTTCTGTCTTGACAAACCTAATCCTGCACGGCGTCGTCGGTGACGGGGTCGAGGATTTCAAAACCGAGTTCCTCCGCTATGGATCTCATGTTTCTGTCATGCGTCGCGATGACAAGGTCCTCAACGCCGCTGCGCAGAGCAGAGGCAAGATGAATGGCATCAAGAGTCTTGATGTGCGGAACGATCGCTTCCGCCTCCTGAAGCATGGCATGGTCCAGTGGCACCAGCCCGACGAAGTCGAGAATCTGAGACCTGCGATCAATGGGTTGTCGCAGGCGGCGCAAGGCCCGGGTCATCTCCGTGCGCAGGACTCGTGAGGAGATAACCGAGTCAGCAGGGGATTCCACAGCATCTTCAAACCAGAGAGCAGCCGCTGGAGAATCTCCGAGGAGAATCCGGAGAGCGACTGAGGTGTCCAGGTAGTAGGACGTCACCACTCGCCTTTCAGCTCTTCCAGAAGCTCATCCATGGTCATTTCGTCCGGAAGTTCGACTCGCGGCAGGAAGCGGACTCGGGGGCGTCCGGTCCGTTTCGGTGGGATCACACGGGCGGAGGATTCCGATGGGACGATTCGAGCAACCTCACGATTGTGCCTGGTCAGCACATACACTTCACCAGACTCGACGTCATCGAGCATCCGAGTAGGATTCTGACGCAAATCGCCTACTGAGATCGTCTTCATAGCACCAGGTTAGTGCTGTTTGTCTAGGCATGTCTACGGCCGTGAGGACAGCGGGTGACCTGAAACGGTGGGCCCTGCGGTGGGCCCTGCGGGGATCGAACCCGCGACCAGCGGATTAAAAGTTCCACTGATTCGAGTCTGTCGGTGTCGGTGGACGTCGGTCGATGTCCCCTGACCTGCGGTTTTGCGATTTGGCATGTCGGTAGACGTCGGCCGGAGTCGGTGGGTGTGGAGCAAAATGGCCATCAAAATCAGTGCAGGGTTATCCCCAGCAGGTGAGTTGCTGATTGGAGCTCTGGAGTCTCTCTGTTCAGTCCCACAGTCTGGAGATCGGTGACATGTGGAGTGATTTCTGGATCGCCAGGACGCTCATAGATGGCCCAGAGGGTGAAGTTGTCCCCATGGCGCGACCGGAACTCGATGCCATCACATAGATCGGTGCCGCTCTCAGTCTTGGCTTCCCACAGATATTGGGACACCTCCTGGGTCAATAATCGCGGCTCTGCGGTCTTCAGCGCAGCAGCATCAAAGTCAGGTAGTCCATAAGTCGCAGCGCGTGGCTTGAAGCGGGAAAACAGAGAGGCGATGGTCTCAGCATCGGTGACATCGCAGAATGTTCCGGTGAGCTGTGCCGTGGATGCCTGCCTGGGCGCCAACCACGCATCAAGATCCAGCACTCCGGGCTGTGCACCCATCTGCGACTCTTCATCGTTATCAACGATGGCATCTAGCTCGTGATTCAAGGTGGGATCAGGGCGGAACGGTGCGAGCACTTCAACCAGGCATGCCAACAGAGAATCACCGACATATAGAGTCCTGTAGAGACCGGCATCCAGCGCATCCCAGCGGCCGGAGAACCGCCCCGAAGTGCCAGCCCATCGCCAGTCGGGCCACGACCACGGTTCCGGAACGTAGCCCACGCGCCAGATTTGCTGGCGCTTTAGCGCACGGAGTTTCATCCGATGCGCGCGAAAGCGCGGGCAGCGGCCAGAACCTCCGGCCCAACGGCGTGGGGATCCCCTTCACGGATTACACGCGCGGGTGAACGATCTTCCAGCTGGGGATTCATCCCTTGGAACCACGCCTGAACCACGCTGGGAGCATTACCTGCATCTGCAATCATTCCGGCCGCTTGGAAAGCCAAGCGGAGACGCACTACTGCGTCGGAGGAGGGCCGACGGGATCCTTCAGCCCATTGCCGGACTGCCCGCGTCTCCCGCACGCCTCCGATATAGGCCACCAGCTTCGCACCAAGCTGCTTAGACAGGTGGGCTATCAGCTCAGCTTCACTGAGCCGCACAGAGTCCAGGTAGTACGGCATGCTCGGAGATGCGGTAGTTGTCATACCTCAATCATCTTTCATCCCACCCTAAATCACAAGAGGATGCCAGGGTGTTCTACTCGCTGTCGACGAAGTAGTGGATGGTCTTGAGCGTGGATCGCGCGTTGGCACCGCCGAAGCCGTGACCTGCCCCACCGATGACGAACAGTTCGGAGTTCTCGTACGCCTCATTGGCCCGAATGGAATACTCCAGCGGGACGCGAGTATCATGGGTGCCGTGCATGAGGATCACATCCCCCTCATAGGGGCTGATCTCCTCCCAGACGTCCATATCCCAGAGGACTTCCCAGAACTCATTGCCGACGTCGCCCGCGATATCTCCGGGCGGACCAATATCCCCGTGGTGCTCTACCCCGATTCCTCCCATCAGGTGGAGCCCGGCAATGCCGACGTCGAGGCCAAGCTCCGCGAGCTGAAGCTGATCTGAGGTGGCCCAGCGCACCGGGTAGAAAAGCTCTGTCGAATGCCACCCCGTGGGCCTACTCTAAGGTCATGGTGAAGCGCAGCCAGGCTATGAGGCTCTCCCCTGAGCAGGTCTGGCAGATGGTCCGGACCGAGCGGCTGCGATTGGTGGAGGATCTGGAAGAGCTCGAGCCCCAGCAGTGGAACACCGCTTCACCGTGTCCGGGGTGGGATGTCAGGGAGACCCCATCCGGGGCCGCCTATCCACCCCTGAAACAGGCACGACGATGATCCGTGATTCACATCATTCGCTCACCCGCCTATGGGTCCTCTTCCTGGGCTTGCTGGTGCTGCACAACCTGGAGGAGCTGGTGCTGGATCTGCCGGCCTGGAGCCGGGCTCATCCCGGGTTTCCCGGACTGCTGACCGGGAGCTACAGCACTTTTATCCCAGGGGTGCTGGTGGTGACGCTCACCGCTGCTGCCGTAGGGAGCTATGCGATACGGCGTCGGCCCCGCTGGAGCCGGACAGCCCTTATGGTGGCCACCGCGGTGCTGGGGCTCAATGCGCTCAGCCACCTGACCTTCTCCCTGATCACCCAGACCTTCATGCCCGGGCTGCTCACCAGCCTGCTGGCGATCCCGTTCGCAGTCTGGTCAGCCTGGTCCCTCTGGCCAAGGCCCGTGCCCCGCAGGTCGGAGTGAGGTCTCAACCGAACACCTGAAGTAAGCCGATGGCCTCGGGAGAATCTGTGTGCAGTACCACGCAGCGCAACGGGCTAGCACCTGAAAAATCCCGAGAGGAGCACGAATCGGGTACGACAACGGGACATATGAGGGGTCAAAGCATGCAGAACAGCAGAACGACCCTTCGAAACTCCCGCGGCACGGAACCCAGAAGTGCAGGCGCACTGAAAACAAGGTGGGCCCTGGGGGACTCGAACCCCCGACCAGCGGATTAACCTCCCACTTCGGCTTTCGCCGCCGCCCCGACGGGACGTTCGTGGTCTGGACTGTCCCTTCACCGTAGCTTGCGCCGTAGGTGCCACCCGTCCAGTCTCTACACCTTCCAGGACCTCATCCTGGCTTGGCTCGGGATTGCCATCTAGATGATCTAGGAAGGGTTCCCCGACTTTGAGTGGTGTCATCCCCAACGTTTCCGCTGAGGCGCTCCTATTGAAGTCCGATGCTCTACCAACTGAGCTAAAGGCCCAGAGGCAGCCCTATGAGCTGCCTCGCTATATTCAGTTGTAAACCCTCAGCCAGGCACGTGCAGTACGAGGCTCAGGGCGTCGTCCAGCATATCTCATCTCAGGCAGCTGATGAGAGCGCCGTGGTGCCTCACAGTCAAGTCCCCGGGAAATGACCCCTCGTGCCTCACCTAAAAATCCCCGCGTAATCGAGGGCCCTGGAGGGGGTTAGGCTG
>NZ_ATXP01000011.1 GCF_000421745.1 Nesterenkonia alba DSM 19423 | reverse complement strand
CGCGATCGTGCTCGCCGAGCGGGCCGAGGACTACCGGATCGAGTACAACGAGCTCCGGCCCCACGAGGCCATCTCATGGAACCGGCCCAAGGAGGTGCACCTGGGCCTGGCCGACCCCACCACCCCGACATTCAAAACCAAGGAAATCCTGCCAACTACTTGACGCGGGACAGGCACCGGGAGCGGGCTGGCCATCACGAAGATGCTGCAGGCGGTTCCTCCGTGGGACTTCACAGTGGGGACATCGGTCCTTGTGCTCATGGCCGCGATGTTTGCTGCTGTTCCACCCGCACTTTATGCAGCGACTCGCGATCCAGTGGCAATCCTGCGTACCCCATAGAAAAATTCTAGTGTTCGTAGAGTTCCTTGTGGTCATAGAGGATGTCGAGTTGCGGGGCTTGTCGTGGTGGATTGTCTCCGTTCATTACACGGTGGTACGCAGGGGAAGTTCTTTGATGACGAGGTTGGCGATCACCGCCGGGACGGTCAGGAACGCGGCCACCAGGAACATGGTGCCGGAGGCTTCGGCATACACCGGGGAGGCGCTGGTGCCGTTGACCTCGGCGACCGAGTAGCCGGCCACCTGCACCGCCATCACCGAGCCGAGTACCGCGGTACCGGCTGCTCCACCGAACACCCGGAAATAGGCGATCAGTGAACTCGCCTGCCCCACGCGATCCACCTGGACGGTGTTCTGTACCACCACCATGAGGTTCTGCATCTGAGCACCGAAGCCCAGCCCCACCACCGCCAGCAGGCTCAGCACCACTGCATAGGGAGTCTCTGCCCCGACCGTGCTCAGCCCGAACATGCCCGCCGCGCACAGCAGGGCACCGACCACCAGATACGCCTTCCAATACCCGTAGCGAGTGATGAGCCGACCAGTCACCGTGGCCGAGACCAGATTGCCCATCACCAATGGCAGCAACATCAGTCCTGACTCGGTGGGACTGAGCCCCCGGCCGATCTGGAAGTACTGCCCCACGAACACCGGCATCCCGAACAGGCACACCGCAATGGAGGCGCTGGCCGTCGAAGCCAGCAGGGTGGTCCGATTGGCCAGCATCCGCAAATGGATGATCGGGTTGCTCACCTTCCGCTCCACAAGCACGAACACCGCCAGCAGGACCACCGCCAGCCCCAGGATCGCCCCCGACTCCCAGGAAACCCAGGCGAAGAACTCCTCCGTCCCGGCGAAAGAAAGCCACACCAGCAGCAAGGAAGAGACTGTCACCAGCAAGGCTGCCCCGCCGACATCGATTCTGCCGGGTTTACCGTGGGTGGGCACCTTCAGGGTGCGGGCCACCAACACCAGGGCGAACAGGGACAGCGGCACCCCCACAAAGAAGCACCACCGCCAGCCGAGAGTATCGACGGTGATCCCACCAATGAGGGGAGCCGCCGTAGTCGCCACCGCCAGGCAGGCCCCCATATACCCGGCGTACTTGCCACGCTCCCGTGGGGAAATGATTGAGGCCATAATCGCCATGGCCAGAGCGGTCAGCCCGCCCAACCCGATGCCCTGTACAAATCGGGCGGCGATGAGGGTCTCCATATTCGGTGCGAACCCCGCACCCAAGGATGAGACAAAGAAGATGACATTAGCCCACTGGAACAGCACCTTCTTGGAGAACATATCGGCGAGCTTGCCCCACACCAGAGTGGAGGAAGCATTGGCCAGCAGCGTGGCAGTGACCACCCAGGAGTACTGGATCTGGGTGCCGTCAAGCTCCCCGACGATCACCGGCAGGGCAGTGACCACCACGTTCATCGACACCATGGCGGCGAAGAACACCACCAGGATCCCGGTGATCGCCCACCGTAAATCACGGCGCGACGTCGACTGCTCCCCACCACCAGCCGTGGCGCCTGCGGGCGTGCTCATCTGAGGCGAAGAGCCCTGTGCCGGGGCATCAGCGTGCTCGGCGGGCTGTGCCGCACCGGAAGATTTTAGTTGCATCTTCGAATCATCTTAAGGAGGATCGTTGCTACTCGCAACCAATTTGACGGGTGACGAGGCGGCGTCGTCGTCGGTCTCTGCGCGCTGGACAGTTCCAGCCATAGGGTTGAGGTATGACCCACTCGCGCGCCCCCTTCACGTCTGATCCAGCACCCTCTGATCCTCATCCGCCCACTCCGGCCCACCTGCGGCGCATCGCCGTCTCCGCAGCATTGCAGGCTGGAGAGGCGTTGGCTGAGGCCTTCCGCTCTCAGATGGAAGTCGCCACCAAGACCAGCGCCCACGATCTCGTCACCGTCTACGACGAGCAGACCGAACAGCGGCTCATTAAAACCCTCACCGCCGCAGTGCCCGACTCCCGCATCACCGGTGAGGAAGGCGGATCCGTGGGGCACGGCCGGCTCGAGTGGATCATCGACCCCATTGACGGGACATCCAACTTCGCCCACGGATTCGCCATGTTCAGCATCTCCATCGCTGCGGCCCTCGACGATGTGGTGCTCGCCGGAGTCGTCCACGATCCGGTCAACCGGTTGACGTTCTCCGCCGACGACGCCGGGGCGTACCTGGCGACCGGCGACTCCGCTGAACAGCCCCTGCGGCCTACGCCCAAAGACCTCCCGGAGGAGCACCTCAATCTGGTGACCAGCTTCCCCGGGTCTGCGATGGTTCAGCGGCGTGGGCAGGAGGCGCTGACCGCCTTTGGGGAACTGGTCACCACCTACTCCGCGGTGCGCCGGCTCATCTCTGGGGCGCTGGAGCTCTGCCACGCCGCCGCCGGCTGGGCTGATGTGGCCTGCGGCGGAAACACCAGGCCCTGGGATGTGGCCGCTGGGCAGCTCATCCTGCGCCGCGCTGGCGGGCAATACCTGCCTTACGGTGCCCGTCAGGGGCGCAGCTGGGATGGCGCCCCCACTGAAGATGCACACCTGGCGCCTGGCTACATCGGCCTGGGGCCCGGAGTCCAGGCGCCCACCGCGCAACGAGTCATCGCGACATTCGCCCACCGCGGGTGAGGCGCTCCCCGGGGAGGTGAGCTCGCTGGGTCCCTGCCTGGGTGCGGGCCGGGGGAGGGGCTGGAATGCTCCCGCGCTTAGGAGTGCTGAAAGTTCGTCATACCGGTTCAGTAGCCGACGACGTCGTCGCCTCCCCTGAACAATAGGAGCCGTGAGTCAGCAGCACACCAGCGGGGAACCTACACGCCAGCAGATCCGACGTTGGCGGAAGTACCTAGCCGATGAGATCGCCGAGGCAAAGCTCTACCGTCGGCTGGCCGAACGACGCCACGGCGAAGAACGGCAGATCCTGCTGGGGTTAGCTGAAGCTGAACGTCGCCACCAAGAGCATTGGCGGACCCTGCTCGGCCCCCATGCGGAGAATCTCCCGCACCCTTCGGCCCATCGGGTGCTGCTGGGCTGGATGGCCCAGCTGTTCGGATCAGTCTTCGTGCTCGCTCTGGCTCAACGTGCCGAAGGCGACTCCCCCTACGCTCGGGACGAGGATGCCACCCGGGGGATGGCCGCCGATGAGGAGATCCACGAGGAAGTCGTCCGTGCCCTGGCCGCGCGTGGCCGGGAGAAGCTCTCTGGAGGGTTCCGGGCTGCGGTCTTCGGCGCCAACGACGGGCTGGTCTCCAACTTTGCGCTCATCATGGGGATGGGTGGCACCGGGGTCTCCGCTACGGTCGTGCTGCTGACCGGTATTGCCGGACTGCTTTCTGGAGCGCTGTCCATGGCTGCCGGGGAGTTCATCTCTGTGCGCAGCCAACGGGAGTTGCTCGATGCCACCCGGCCCACCCAGGCCACCCTACGGGCCGCCCCGGATCTGGATTTCGACCACAATGAGCTGATCCTGGTCTATCGGGCTCGGGGTTTGAGTGAAGAGGACGCTGAACACCGTGCCCTGGAGCGGCTGGGTCTCTTCGACTGCGACTGCACACCGGAGAAGTCCCACGACCCCGACGCCGCAGAGGACGACTATGAAGCGGTCGGTTCCTCCTGGACGGCGGCCGGCTCGAGTTTCTGCTTCTTCGCGGTGGGGGCCCTGATCCCGGTGCTTCCCTACCTCTTCGGTGCCGAAGGGTGGTGGGCGGTGGGGTGGTCCACTGCCCTGGTGGGTCTGGCACTGCTGTGCACCGGCGCTGTAGTGGGTCTGCTCTCCGGGGCATCGCCGTTAACCCGGGCGCTGCGCCAGCTGGCCATCGGTCTGGGGGCAGCCACGATCACCTATATCCTCGGGTCCCTCCTCGGCGTCACCGTCGCCTAACGGCAGCGCCGGTACCTCAATGTGCTGACGAATAGGAGAGGACCATTGACTCCTGTCATATCTCATATATCGTGTGATGTATATCACCCACCATCACTCGACCGAAGGAATCCCGATGAGATATCACCCCAAGACCATGACCGCAGTGGCGTTGGTGCCACTTTTCGCTCTGACCGCGTGCGGGCAGGCAGAAGCGGAAAACGGTTCGGACGCCGCCGACGGGCAAGAACAAGAAGATGTTCATCTGCGGTTTGCCTGGTGGGGTTCAGACCACCGGGTGCAGCAGACCGAGAAGATCATTGAGATCTTCGAAGAGGAGTACCCCCACATCACCATTGAGGGGGAATACCGGGATTCCGGGGCGCATTGGGATCAAATTGCCACCCAGGCGGCTGCTCAGGATCTCCCGGACATCATCCAAATGGACGATAAATACCTTCGGGAATATGCCGACCGGGACACCCTCTTAGAGCTCTCCGGAGTCGATGTCTCAGACTTCGAAGACGACGTGGTGGATAACGGGCGTACTGAAGACGGGCTTTACGGCATCACCACAGGCATCAATTCACAAGTGCTCATGGCAAACCCGAGGCTCTTCGACGAGGCAGGTCTAGATCTGCCCGATGACAGCACCTGGACATGGGATGAGTTCGAAGAGATCGCACTACAGATCACTGAATCAGTAGAGGATGCATGGGGGATGAGTGACCCCAATGAGCCAGCCAGCTTCCAGGTCTGGCTCCGCCAGCAGGGCAAACACCTCACCACCGAAGAGGGGGAGCTGGGATTCGACCAAGCAGATGCACAGGAATACCTACAGTTCTATCTTGACCTTATGGAGGCAGGAGCCATCCCTCCTGCTGACGTGATCTCAGAGGTCCAAGCGGAACCATCCGATAGGTCTCTGACGGGTACGGCCCGTGCTGCCATGGGGCCGTGGTGGACTAACCAGTTGCCAGGCCTCTGGGAGGCTTCGGGAGATGAATTGGTCCCGCTGCGGTGGCCCAGTGAAACCGGCCAGGTTGAGGACAACGGGATGTGGTTCAAATCTTCTATGTTCCTCTCCGCCAGTGGGCACACCGATCACCCTGAAGAGGTGGAACTCTTCATTGACTTCTTCGTCAACTCGGAGGAGGCAGGGTTACTAAACATGGTCGACCGCGGCCTGCCCGCCAACCTCACAGTACGGGAGACCGTCCTGGGGGAACTCGATGAGGCAGACATGCTTTCTGCCGAAATCATTGAGGAGATGGAAGATGAGATCTCAGTACCCGAGCCTCTTCCGGCTGTTGGATTCAGTGCGATGCAGGAGATTCTGATGCGCTACCAAGTGGAGGTCTTCTTTGAAAACCTCACTCCGGAAGACGCGGCAGAGCAGATGGTCGCCGAAATGCAGGCAGCACTCGACTAATCGCGGCGGTGGGGTAGGGGTCACGGTAGACCAGGATCGCAACCCTCCTTTTCTACGAGGCGTAGAAGCCAGTAGAATGGGGCACTGCGTCATGACTTCTACCCCGCACCGCTCCCCGTTCCGCGCCCGCCTGCATGGCCTGGCCGCCGCCCTGGCCTGCGCTGCCTTCGCGCTCAGTGCCTGCAGCCCGGAGTCCGATGACTTGGCCCAGCGAGCCTCCAATGACGGTACCAACTACGTGGCCGGGGACGGCTCAGTCCAGGAATACGCTCCAGGCAGCCGCGGGGAACCGGTGGACTTCAGCTCCGAGCTCTTCGACGGCACCGATATCTCCGGGGAGACCTTCCAAGACCAGGTGACCGTACTGAACTTCTGGTACGCCGCCTGCGCGCCCTGTCGCAAGGAAGCTCCGGACCTCCAGGAGATCTACGAGGAGTTCGCCCCCGCCGGTGTCGAGTTCTACGGAGTCAACACTCGTGACACCCAGGCCACTGCGGAAGCCTTTGAACGCAACTTCGGCATTACCTACCCCTCCATGGAGGACCGCACCGGAGAGGTGCTGATGTCGATGACCGACTATGTCCACCCCTCCGCCGTCCCCACGACCTTGGTCCTCGACACTGACGGGCGGGTTGCCGCGCAGATCGTCGGCATCGTGGAACCTGGAACACTGCGGACCCTCATCAGCACCGCGCTGGAAGAGGGTGATGCCGCAGAGACCGAAGCGGCCGGCCCCCAGGGCGTCCACGGCTGATGTCCCTGCTGGCCGCGGCGAACAACCCCTTCGCCGAGATCATCTTCGACGGGCACTTCCTCATCGCCGCCCCGGTGGCCCTGCTGGCCGGATTGGTGTCCTTCCTCTCCCCCTGCGTGCTCCCACTGGTGCCCGGGTACCTCGGCTACGTCACCGGGCTCTCCGGAGTCGAACTCACCGAACGGTCCACATCCCGCATGGTGCTCGGTGCGGGACTCTTCGTCCTCGGCTTCAGTATCATCTTTGTGCTCATCGGCGCGGTCTTCACCTATGCGACGACGTGGCTAAGGTTCGAAGGCGGCTGGGTTACCCAAGTCCTCGGCGTCGTCGTCGTGTTCATGGGACTGATCTTCCTCGGGGCGTTTCGCTTCTTCCAACGTGAAGCGAAGATCCACCGCCGCCCGCCCGATGGACTACTCGGCGCCCCGATCCTGGGTGCGACCTTCGGCATCGGCTGGGCCCCCTGCATTGGACCCACCCTGGCGGCAGTCCTTGCCCTGGTCTACGGGGCTGAACCCGAACGCGGCGCCCTGCTGGTGTTCATCTACTGCCTGGGCCTAGGCCTGCCGTTTATCCTCATCAGCCTGGGGCTGCAGCGTGGAATGCGGGCGGTGAACTTCTTCGTCAAGCACAAGACCGCGGTGATGCGTACCGGGGGAGGAGTGCTCATCGCCGTGGGGCTGCTGATGGTCACCGGCATCTGGAACACCTGGGTCTACGCCCTGCAAGACTGGTTCGCCAACGAGATTGTGATGCCCATCTGATGGCGGAAAAACGCACCACCACCCCCTCAGCCCACCGCGACAACGCACGCGAAGACGCCCTGGCCGACGCCGTGGGAGAGCAGCGTGCCAAACACGACGTCACCACCCCCGCCCTCGGAGTGGTCGGCATGCTGCGCTGGGCCTGGACCCAACTCACCAGCATGCGCACCGCCTTGATGCTGCTGCTGTTGCTGGCGGTGGCCGCAGTGCCGGGTTCTATCTGGCCACAACGAGTTCAAGACTCCTTCGCCGTGCAGACCTGGATTGAGGAGAACCCCACCGTAGGGCCCATCCTCGACTTCTTCCAGATGTTCGACGTCTACAGCTCCGTGTGGTTCTCCGCGATCTACCTGCTGCTGTTCATCTCGCTGATCGGCTGCATCATCCCCCGGGCACGCAAGCACTACCAGCAGATGACCTCCCCGCCGCCGCGCACCCCCCGCCGGTTAGAGCGGCTGCCGGAATACGGTGCACTCGAACTCGCCGACGACGGGCCCAGCCTGGACCAAGCGCTCGACGACGCCGCAGCAGTCCTGAAGAAGCGCCGCTACCGGGTGGAAAAACGCGAAACCTCCGTCGGTGCGGAGAAGGGATACCTCAAAGAGGTCGGCAATATCCTCTTCCACGTCTCCCTGGTGGGGGTGCTGATCTTCATCGCCTTCGGTTCCATGTTCAGCTACCGCGGGCAGAAAGTCCTCATGGAAGACGAAGGCTTCGTCAACGCACTGGTCGCCTACGACAACTTCTACCCCGGCACCTGGTTCAGCGAAGACCAGCTTGAACCCTTCAGCATCCGACTCAACGAATTTGAGCGGGTCTTCGACCGGCAAGTCGATGAGAACTTCGAACCCCTCGACGGGTTCGGCCAGCCCCTGGAGTTCACCGCCCACGTCACCGTCCAAGACGGCCACGATGCTGAACCCGAAGACACCACGTTACGGGTCAATCACCCCCTGACCCTCGGCGGTGCGCAGCTGTACCTGGTGGGCAACGGGTACGCCCCGGTAGTCACCGTCCGTGATGGGGAGGGAGAGGTCGCATTCTCCGGACCGGTGGTGACCCGACCCGATGACCCGGTCTACACCTCGATGATGGTCATCAAGGTTCCCGATGCCCAACCGGAGCAGCTCGGCTTCGTGGGGCTGTTCCTGCCCACCGCCTACGACGACGGCACCGGCATGGCCATCAGCACCGACCCGGATCTGCACGAACCCGAACTGCACCTGAACTCCTACTATGGGGACCTCGGACTCGACGACGGCGTCCCCCAGAACGTCTACGTTCTGGACACCGACAACCTCGAAGTCCTCAACTCGCGGGAATCCGATGAGGGCGGGATCGTGCTCGCCCCCGGCGAGACCCACGAACTACCCGACGGGCTCGGCACCCTGGAATTCGAGGAGATCAACGACTACATCGCCATCGACATCCACTACAACCCAGGCGAGGCCGGAGTGCTGGTCTTTGCCCTGCTGGCCTCCGCGGGGCTCATCGCCACGCTCTTCCTGCGCAGGCGCCGGGCCTGGGTGACCGTGGAACAAACCCCCGCCGGGCGTACACTGGTGCGCTACGGCCTGCTCTCCCGCGGTGAGGACTTCTCCCTGCGGGACGAGACGATCGCCCTGCGCACCCAGCTGGAGAAAATCTGGCCGGTACGGCCCCCGGAGGAGACTGAACCCTCCGGCGTCGTATCCGGTGAAGGCCCCAACACCACACGAGGTATCTGATGATCCTTGCCATCGACGGCACTGAGCTGCAGCCCATCAACGTGGAGCTGGCCGAATACTCCGAGCTGTTCATGCTCATCTCCGCGTTCATCTACACCCTGGCATTCATCCTCTTCACCGTGGACACCGCACGGTCCTCGGCCACCATTCGGCGAGTGGAAGCCGAACTGGCCCAAGAGCAAGAGGCAGAACGTATCGCGGTCACCGCCGGTGCCGCCGAAGCGACTGCCTCTGCGCAGGCCGACGGTGCGGCCAAGACAGCACAGGCCAGTACAGCAGAGACCAGCCAGCCGGACACCAGCACGGCGGAGACCAGCTCGGATGGTGCAGGCCCTGGTGAGGCGGAGGTCAATGCCGAGCTGGTCGATGATGACATGGCCTACGCCCGGCCCAAGCGGCCCCTGGCCAATGTGGCTGTGGCGATCACCGCTGTGGCAGCGGCTGCCCACATTTTCGCCGTCGTCGCCCGGGGTCTGGCCGCCGGCCGCTGGCCCCTGGGGAACATGTTCGAGTTCCTCACCGCCGCGGCGCTAGTGGTCACGGTGGTCTACCTGCTGGCGCTGATCCGCCGCGACCTGCGCTTCTTGGGTGTGTTCGTCCTTGGCCTGGTGGTGACCATGATGGTCGCTGCCACCATCGGTTTCCCCACCCCGGTGGGACACGTCCAGCCCGCCCTGCAGAGTCCCTGGATCGTCATCCACGTCTCCCTGGCCGTACTGGCCATGGCTCTGTTCACCCTGACCTTCGCGATGAACATCCTCCAACTGGTCCAGTCCCGACGCGAACGGCAGGTCACCTCCGGCGCTGAGGGAGCGCTGGCTCGCTCCTCCTTCATGCGGCTGGTCCCCAGTGCGCTCTCCTTGGAGAACTGGTCCTACCGGATCAACGCCGTCGGGTTCGTCTTCTGGACAGTGGGTCCCATGATTACCGGAGCCATCTGGGCCCGCGAATCCTGGGGCCGCTACTGGGGTTGGGACCCCAAAGAGATCTGGACCTTTGTCATCTGGGTGGTCTACGCCTGCTACCTCCATGCCCGGGCTACCCGCGGCTGGACCGGCAACCGCGCTGCCTGGCTGAGCATCATCGGGTTCATCTGCATCATCATCAACTACGCGGTGGTCAACGTGTTCTTCCCCGGCCTGCACTCCTACGCCGGACTGCCGGAGTGAGAGGAAACCCCTTATGGCTGTGCTGAAATTCTCGCTGCTGCGGCTCGGCGTCTTCGCCGCGGTCTTCCTGTTGACCTTCCAGATGCTCGGCGGACTGCTGGCCGCAGTGGTGGGACTCATCGTCTCCTTCGCCATCGGGTACCTCTTCTTCTCTCAGCTGCGGGTCGCCGCCGGGGAGCAGGCGGCCTCCTGGATGGGGAAAAAGCGCCGCACGAGTACTGAGGCTGCAGAGAACGCCGCGGAGGACGAACTGGCCGAACGGTTCCACGAGGAACAGGAGGAGGGGCCGCGTTAAGCGCGGTCCTCTACCCTGGAGACATGGTTCGTCTGTTCATCGGCTTCGGCGTCGTGGCCCTGGCGCTGCTCATCTACTGCACTATCGACGCAGCCCAGACCCCCCGCCACCAGGTGCGTGCCCTCCCCAAAGCAGCCTGGATCGCGATCATCATCCTGGTGCCGCTTATCGGTCCCGGCCTGTGGCTGGGACTGGGCCGGCCCTGGCAGACGCGTAAAACCCAACCGGCCCGACCCGCCGCCCCGGATGACGATCCGGAGTTTCTCAAACAGATGGAGATTCGCCGTCGGCAGCAGCAGCGTGCCGAGGAGGAACGCAAACGCCGCCGCGAGCAGGAGATCGACGAGGCGCACAAGCGCCGCCAGCAGCAAGAGGACCACGACGACGCCGCCACCAGTCCCGTGGACCCGCAGCAAGACCCGGACGAGGACCCCGACGCCGAACCGCCCAGGAGCTGACCGGTGATGACACCCCTGCCACTGACGTTGCCTCTGGCGATAAACCCCCTGGTCCCCACCGGGGGTGAAGTGGTGCTTGCCGCCCTGGCACTGGTCCACCTGGTGCTGATGATCTGGGCCGTGGTGGCAGCACTCAACGCCACGCTCAGCCCGCGGCACCGGTTGCTTCTGGTGTTATTGGCCGTGCTGGTGCCCATGGCTGGGCCCCTCGCGGCTCTCGTTGTGGCGCGGCGCTCCCGGCGTCGTCTACAGCTGGCAACCGCTCACGCAACGTTCAGCTGATATTCACTCAGCCGTACCCCGCTGACCAGGTTTCTTCGCCAGGGTGGGACTGTACGCAATGACAATTTCCGGTTGAGGAGATGAGTTCACCCATGCTGGATGCACTGCTTTCGGCTTCAACACTGGCACTCAACGGCAATATCGGCCTGACTTTCGGTGGAATTCTCACCTTGATCCTGGTGATTATCGCCATCACCATGGTGGTGCGGTCTTCGCTGTCCACGGTGCTGAAAGTCGTGATGATCCTGCTTTCACTGCTGCTGCCGGTGCTCGGCTCCATTATCGCGATCATCGTCTCGCTGACCTCCAAGTAACCCCGCAGAAGGAACCGCCCCAGGGCAAGGCCGCCCGAGCCCCAGCTGGTTCAGGTCCGGGTGGAATCAGCCAGGGTCCGTGGAGCTCAACTCAGATGGAGCTCAACTCAACAGCAAGGCCGCGGAGAATGTCACCGCAAACGCCATCCCCATCACAGAGGTCTGCTGCAGTACCGGGATCAGTTCCGGACCGCGGGTCGGCTCTGAGCGTCTTGTGACAGTGGCAATCGGCCGCAGACATAACGGCCACGCCGCCATCACCAGAAGGAACCACGGACTCTGCGGGCCCAGTAGCACCAGAGGTACCGGGAGCATCACCGCAGCTGCGATCATCGCGGCGTAAGCCCAGCGGGCCCGGGTCTCACCCAGCCGGACCGCCAGGGTCATCTTCCCCGCCTGGCGATCGGTCGGGATGTCCCGAATGTTATTGGCCATGAGAAGGGCAGAGGCGATCAGCCCGTGACTGACAGCCCCCACCCAGACCAGGGAGCCGACCTCGACTTCAGCCCCGCGGACCGCAGCGGTCTCCACCACCGAGTAGGCGGTGCCGACTGTGGCGATGATGCCGAAGAAGATAAACACCATGACCTCACCGAGGCCCAAATAGCCGTAGGGTCGGGAACCGCCGGTGTAGGCCCAGGCCGCCAGGATGCACACCACACCGACGGCGATAAGCCACCACGCCTGGGTCAGCACCACAATGCCCAGCCCCGCTATGGCGGCGACGCCGAAGCTGGCGAATGCTGCAGCCTTCACCCGGCCAGGTGCGGCGGCACCGGAGGCGGTCAACCGCATCGGCCCCACTCGGGCGTCATCGGTGCCGCGCACCCCGTCGGAGTAGTCGTTGGCGTAATTGACCCCCACCTGCAGGGCCAGGGAGACCACCAGCGCCAGCACCGCAGTCAGCAGCCAGAGCGCATCGTCCCAGGGGGAGTAGGTAGTCTCCGCAAGCGGAGCGTAGGCGAACCAGCCAGAGGTCGTCGGCTGAGCCAAGGCCGCGGCCGTGCCGATGAGCACCGGCGCCACGGCCATGGGAAGGGTGCGGGGGCGTGCTCCCGCGATCCATTGTTGTGCTGTCGCCACTGTCTCTCCTTCATCCGGGCCACCGAAGACAGTAGCACCCGCCCACGGCACCACCGCAGGCCTGGGGCTTGGCATCTGTGGTCGAGATACCCTCAGGCAGGTGCCGGATCAGCATCCCGGCTGGTGCCCCTCGGCGCGGGTCACTGCTCGGCCAGCAGACGCTTCAGCCGCTGACGGTCCGGCTTCCCGGTGCTCAGCAACGGCAGATCCGCCAGCAGTACATACTGCTTCGGCGCGGCCGCAGGCCCGAGCTGCTCACGCACCCACCCGGTGAGCTGCCCGGTGATCCCCTCACCGCCGGTGGCGGGTGGGTTCTCACCGGGGACGACGACCGCAGCCACTCTCTGACCCCAGGTGGCGTCGTCGACCCCGGTGACAAACGCGTCCTGCACGGCAGGATGCCTCAGCAGTGCCTGCCGAATCTGCTCGGCGGAGACCTTCACACCCCCGGTGTTGATGACGTCGTCGGCCCGCCCGGTGATGCTCAGTATCCCGTCCTGAAGAGTTCCGAGGTCATCGGTGAGGAACCGCCGCGCCCCCGTGGTGGGGTCCACATCGAAACGGGCGGCCGTGAGTTCCGCATCGGTGTAACCGGCGGCCACGACCTCCCCGGTGATCTGTACTCGGCCGGAGTCGTGGATACCCACCTGCACCCCCGACAGGGGCACGCCGTCGTAGACACAACCCCCGCAGGTTTCGCTCATTCCATAGGTGCGAACCACCCGCAGCCCGAGCTGATCGGCACGCTCCCGCAACGGTGCCGGGGTGGCCCCACCGCCGAGCAGGATCGCATCGAAACGCCGCAGTACCGCCAGCAGCCGGTCATCCGCCCGGGCCAATAGCCGGTGCAGCTGGGTGGGGACCAAGGAGACGTAGCGGCGTGGAGCGCTCAGCTGCACCGCCGCATCGGTGAAACGCTGCGGATCAGTGGTGTGCTCCAACAGCGCCACCGGTGTGGTGCCGGCCTGCAGTGAGCGGAAGAGCACGGCGAGGCCCGCCACATAGCTGGGTTGCAGAGTCACCAGCCACTGCCCGTGTCCACCCAGGCGCTGCGCGGTGGCTTCTGCCGAGGCGCGCAGATTCTCCGCGGTGAGCAGGGTCTGCTTGGGGGTGCCAGTGGAGCCAGAGGTGCGGACCACCACTGCCGGGCGCTCTGTCTCCTCGCTCAGCACCTCCGGCCGTGGAACCCAACGGGGCACACCTGCCTCAGCGGGGAGGAACTCTACCGGTGGTGCGCCGCCGTCGGCCGCGGCCTTCACCGCCTCCAGGGCAGCAGGGATCCAGGACCGCACGTCTTATGCGGTGGTGTCCGGGTCGGCGGGGCGCTTCTCCAATTGCTCGAGCCGGGCTTCGAGCATGTCCAGCCGCCACCGGTTATCCGCGGCGAGGTTCTCCTCCGCCTTGGTGGGGACGGTAGGCTCTTCCAATTCCCCAGCGGAGATGGTCCGCTCCAGTTCGGCGATCCGTTCCTTGAGCTCTTCGATCTCGGCGGGATCCGCCGCGCCTGTGGTGTTGGGGATCGGGCGTCCGCTGATCATGCTGATGACCTGTGTCAGACCGAAGACGAGGATCGCAGCGATCACGATCCAGCCGTACCAGGGCATCTCACCCATCCGTCATCCTCCGTGCTTGTGGACGTTGACGGTCTTGACGGTACGCGATTTTTTCACTCGGCGCGTGGGGCAGCGCGAATACGCAGGGCAAACGGAATCGCAGCGACGATAGCGATGACGACGACGCCGGCTCCCACCCACCCTTGAGGAGTCGCCACCATGCCGAACCAGTCACCGACCTCACCGGCCAGGGCGGCATCGGCCGAGAGGCTCCCCGCCCCGGTGAAACCCAGTACCGCGGCGCAGGCGGCGAGCACGTAGGGGTACTCGCCGCCTCCGGCCACGTTCCAGAAGCTCCCGGAATTCAGGTGCATCGTCACCCCGGCCACCAGCATGGTTGCCGCCGCCAGCAGCGCCGCCACTGGGGTGAATAACCCCAGGGTCAGCAGCACAGCAGCCATCAACTCGGCGGTGGCGGCCGCAGCCACCATGGCGCGTCCGGGCCGCAGACCAAGCCCGGCGAAGATCTCGCCTTGTCTGCTCAGGCCGTTGCCACCGAACCACCCGGCCAGTTTCTGCGTGGCGTGGGTGAACAGAATCAGCCCCAGCACTAGACGCAGAATCAGCAGCCCGATGTCCATCAGCCCCGGCCCCCTCCTTGGGCGGTGCGGGTGCGGTCGGTACGGTACTCGGTGTAGGTGTAGGGGTTATCCAAGATCTTGGTCTCCGGGATCTCCGGGCACATACCGGACTCCCACTCCTGTTCGCCGAGTTGACCGCGAATATAGTCCACGGTGTGCTCCACGGTCCGGCGAACACTGGCCAGGTCGACATCGACCAACTGGTGTTCGTGCTTGACGATGCGGCCATCGATCACCACGGTGTGCACATCGCCACGTTGGGCTTGGAAGACCACGTGCCCGTGCGGATTGAGAATGGGGAACATCGCCGGGGAGGCGTCATTTTTGATGAGGACGACGTCGGCTTTCTTCCCCGCTTCCACCGAGCCGATCGTCTCCTCCATCCCCAGAGCGCGTGCCCCACCGCGGGTGGCCCATTCGACCACTTCATCGGCGCGCAGCCCCAGGTTGGTGCAGGTCTCACCACTGGAGTGGTGCTCGAAGTGTTCCCGGGCGCGGTCTGCACTGAGGGTGGCCCGCATGGAGGCGAAGGCATCGGCACTCCACCACACGGAGGTGTCTACCGACAGCGAGACGGGGATGCCGTGGCGGCGCAGCGCCCAGGAGGAGGGGTAACCCTGGCCGCAGCTGGACTCCGACTCCGAGGACACCGATGCCGACCCACCGGTGGCAGCGATCCGCTGGTAAGAATCTTCTGACAGGGTCGCAGCGTGCACGTAGACGGTCTTCTCATCCATAAAACCGTGCTCGTGCATCAGGCGGATGCCGTCGTCGTTCGTCGCTCCCCACACCCCGGCGTGAGTGGTGACTCCCACGCCCAGATCTCGGGCTGCTTCGAAGGCTTTGCGTTCCGGGAATTCCGGGTCCCCGGTGACGTCAAAGGCCAGCTGGAAACCTAGCCGGTCATCGCCTAACTGGCCCCCGGATCGAGGGATCCGTCGGTCAACGAAATCGCGGAACTCCGGCGTCGTCGCCCACTCCCACGGTCCGGCGTGGATATTGCCATAGGCGAAGACGAAGCGGCCGGCGACTTGGTCTAAGGCGTCGACGGCGGCATCGGCGTGCTCGACCGTGGACAGCCCGTGGGACCAGTCCACTGAGGTGGTGACGCCGGCGTCGATGGCTTCTACCGCAGAGAGCAGATTCCCGGCGTAGATGTCCTCGGGGCGGAATTTCTTTCCGTGCTCGAGGTAGTTCCACACGAAGTACTGGGTCAGCGTCCAGTCCGCGCCGTAACCCCGCATGGCGGTCTGCCACATATGCCGGTGGGTATCCACGAAGCCTGGGGTGATGATCCCGCCGGAGGCGTCGATGACCGCGGTGCCCTCCGGGAGGTCCAGGTTCGGCCCGACGGCTTCGATCCGGTCGCCGATGATGAGAACATCGGCGTTCTCAAGCACCGTGCGTTCGGCATCCATGGTGAGCACCGTGCCGCCGCGTAACACGATCGGCGCCCCGGCTCGGGTCTTCTCAATGGTGGGGTGTGAATCAGTGGCACCCATGACGGCCTCCTTCAGGCACAGCGGATATGCATAGGGAATCGGTGTTCGGCTCAGCGGGTCTGTTGTGGTTCACTGCCGGCCAATTGTTCGGCCAGATCCTGCTCCTCGGTCTCTTTGGGGAGGAAACGTGCCCGGTTCATCGCCGCCACGGCCTCAATGAAGGCCCACAGGGCGGTCACCAGCACGATGATGTTCAAGCTCAGCAGCAGCCAGTTCTGCTGGGACCAGAAGTCCCCGAGCTGCTGGACCAGGGCCAGAGTGGACATCACCAGGACGAAGGCCATGGGGATAATGACTGGCCAGATCATCCGACCCTTGCGGATGAGGATGACCACCAGGATCGACATCGTCACGGAGGCGAGGATCTGGTTGGTGGTGCCGAACAGTGGCCACAGGGTCATTCCGCCGGTGCCATCGGCCCCCGTGGAGAACGCCAGCGTCAGGCCGATGACCAGCACCACCCCGGTGGCCGCCCACATGTTCAGGCGGAAGCCCATCACCTGAGCGATTTCCTGGACGACGAAGCGTTTCAGGCGCAACGCGGTGTCCATGGAGGTCGCAGCGAAGAGCACCACGATAGTGGCCAGCAGAGTCGCCGAGAGACCGTTGTCCAGGCCGATACCGTCACTGACGATGTTCGCTCCGCCCTCGATGAAGGCCGGCGCACCCCCGGCGTTCCACTCGCTGTAGAGCTCGCGCCACTCCGCTACGGTCTGGAAACCGGCGGAAACGGCGATGATCGAACCTAAGGCCAGCAGCCCTTCCCCGACGGTGCCGAAGTACCCGACGAACCGGGAGTCGGTCTCCTTATCCAGCTGCTTGGATGTGGTGCCGGAGGCCACGATGCCGTGGAAGCCGGAGATCGCTCCGCAGGCGATCGTGACAAACAGCAGCGGAATCATCGACGGCGTGCCCTCGGGGACCGAATCGTTCAACGCCGGTGCTACCACCTCGGGCCGGGCCAAGAGCACTGAGCCGTAGATCACGCCCAGGGCGATGAACAGCTGGACCCCATTGATGTAGTCCCGCGGCTGCAGCAGTACCCACACCGGCAGCACGGAGGCAATGGCCGCGTAGATGAAGATCAGCACGATCCACTGGCCCTGCTGCGGCAGTCCGAGGAAAGTCTCCGGAAGCTCGACCGGGACCCGGTTGCCGACCAGGATGAGCGCGTAGAGGATCGCTACACCGACAGCGGTGACCAGCACCAGGTTCATCCGCAGTCGGTAAATGGCTACTCCCACACCGAGGGCGACGATGAGAGCCCCCCAGCTGGGGATCACCGCAGTGGGCTGATCCACCAGAAGACCGGACATCAGCACTGCGAAAATTGTGATGGTCATGACCAACATGAGGAAGATGACCGCCAGGAACATGGTTCGTCCCCGCCGGCCGATGTAGCGACCCGACAGCGTTCCCACGGACTGTCCCTTATTGCGGTTTGAGGCCCACAATGCCCCGAAGTCGTGCATCGCCCCGATGAACACCGCACCCAGGGTCACCCAGAGGAAGGCCGGCAGCCACCCCCAGATGATGGCGATCGCCGGTCCGGCAATGGGTGCGACTCCGGCCACGGAGGTGAAGTGGTGCCCCCAGAGGACGAACCGGTTGGTGGGGACATAGTCGATGCCGTCCTGGTAGCGGTGCGCGGCGGTGACGAACTCGTCATTGAGCTGATACACCCGCCGGGCGAGGAACTTCGAATACAGGAAGTAACCGGCCAGCAGCATGCTGACGCCGATGACGGCCAGGACGACGGCATTGGGTGAAGCCACGGGATCTCCTTGGATGACGCCCAGGAGGGCGGTACAGACGGTATGTAGAACACGTGATGCGGCTCACAGTAACATCACGTCCGCAGAGTGGACAAGAGTCCGTTTCGGAGATTTTGTGGGACGACGACGTCGTCGTCACTGGCGTCTTGTATTGGTCGTCAAGCGTCCTGGTGGCGCTTGACAGGGGTGAAGCGATACTGTGAAACTACTCACACATATCGCGGACAAAAGTCCGTATAGCGGTCAACTCCACAGTGAAGGAGCCACCGATGAGTGAGCAGACCCCCAGCCCCGCCACCCCGGGCGGGAACGGGAAACTCCCCCTGGAGGACATCGTCATCGCCGACTTCTCCCGCGTCCTGGCTGGCCCCTACGCCACGATGCTGCTGGCCGACCTGGGAGCTGAGGTCATCAAAGTCGAGGGGCCCGCCGGAGATGACACCCGCAGCTGGGTTCCTCCCCGGCGCCCGGACGGGGTCTCCACCTACTACGCCTCCATCAACCGGAACAAGAAGTCGGTGGTCCTCGACTTCAAGGACCCCGACGATCTCCGCACTGCTCAGCGGCTGGCCCACCGTGCCGACGTCGTGATCGAGAACTTCAAACCCGGCGGGCTGCGGAAGTTCGGCCTGGACTACGAGTCGGTCGCCGAGCACAACCCCACGGTGATCTACTCCTCCATCACCGGGTTCGGCTCCCAGGGAAAAGGAGCCAAGTACCCCGGCTACGACCTCATCGTCCAGGCGATGTCTGGACTGATGAGCCTCACCGGTGACCCCGAGGGCCCGCCCTACCGGGCTGGGATCAGCGTCTTCGACGTCATGGCCGGGCTGCACTCCACGATCGGCATTCTGGCCGCACTGCGCCGCCGCGATCACACCGGAGAAGGTGCGCATATCGAAGCCAGCCTGATGGCCTCAGCGATGTCCGGACTGGTCAACCAGACCCACGCCTATGTGGGCGGCGGGGTGACACCGATGCGGATGGGCAACGCGCATGCCTCCCTCTACCCCTATGAACCAATGCCCACCGCCGACGATGACGTCATCATCGCCTGCGGGAACAACGTGCAGTTCCAACGCTTCTGTGAAGTGCTCGGCATCCCGGAGATCGCCGAAGACGAGCGGTTCGCCGACGTCGGGGACCGCACCGAGCGGCGTGAGGAACTACGTCCCATCTTGGAAGAGGCACTGAGCCGGCACACCGCCGCGGAACTCTTCGAAGAGCTCAACGCCGTCGGCGTGCCCTGCGGGCCGATCAACACCATCAAACAGGGCGTTGAATACGCCGAGGAGCTCGGACTGGAGCCGGTGGTACAGGTCGGCTCCGGGGACGGGGCGGTCCCTGGGGTACGGCACCCGCTGAGTTTCAGCACCCTGCAGCCACGCTACGAGTTGCCCCCGCCAGGGCTCGGGGAACATACCGAAGAGGTCAAAGCATGGCTGAGCACCGAACCCGCGGAAGGGAGCACATCATGAGCCAGAGCTATCCCACCTCACTGGGCACCTCCACGGAGGACGAGATCAGCCTCATGGGGCACTCCGTGCCTGATGACCTCATGGGCCAGGTCGGTTTTGCCGAGCTGGCGTTCTGGATGACTGCCGGACGCCGTCCCGACCCGGGGCAACTGCGCACTTTTGAAGCCGTCTTGGTGGCCTTGGCTGACCACGGTTTTACTCCCACGGCGATTGCCGCTCGGCTGACCTATCTCTCCGCCCCAGAGTCCATTCAAGGGGCCATTGCTTCGGGGCTGCTCGGTGGGGGCTCCCGCTTCCTAGGGGTGACCGAAGATACCGGGCAGTTCCTGCACCAGGTGCTCACCGAACACACCGGTCGTGAACCCAGCAGTGAGGCGGACTTTGAAGAATTAGCCCGCACCGCGATCACCGAGGCCCGGGCGGCCAAGCGGCTGGTACCCGGACTGGGGCACCCGGTCCACAAAAAGGGAGACCCGCGGACCCCACGGCTCATCGCCATTGCGGAGGACTCAGGCACTCGTGGCGCCCACCTTCGGCTCTTCGAAGCGATGGGCCGGGTCAGTCAGGAGGTGCTCGGTAAGAAGCTGCCACTCAATGGCGCGGGGGTTTGTGGTGCGGCGCTGGCTGATCTCGGGCTGCCGGTGGACTTCTTGCGGGGGTTCGCCCTGCTGGCCCGTACCGCTGGATTGTTAGGGCAGATCGCCGAGGAACGCCGCCAACCGGTGGCTCAGAAGATTTACATGCATGTGGACCGCAATGCGGAGTACATCCCGTTGTCGGAAGAGGCTTAAGGAGGACTGACCATGGCAGAACTGACCGCGGTGCTGGCCAGCACCCACCATCCCTTCTACTACAAGGCGACCACCTCTCCACTTCAGGAGCGTCCGCCGTATGCTGCACAGTGGCAGCGCAAAGTCGAGGCCTACCGGGAGACACTGACTGCCGCAGAGCCGGACATCCTCGTCATGGTTGGTGCGGACCATTTTCATCAGTTGTGGTTGGACAACTACCCGCAGTTCCTCATCGGGAAGCAGGAGGTCTATGACGCGACCTTCTACAACGAGGAGCGCGAGTTTGGTATCCCGAAGTACACCTTGGCCGGTGATATCGACCTCTCCCGGTACATGCACCAGGAGTTGTTGGGAGCGGATTTCGACTTCGCGGTCAGCCACGAGCTGAAGATCGACCACTCGATCATCTGCCCCATCATCACCGTCCGGCCGGAGGCTGACCTGCCGGTGGTGCCGATCTACACCAATATCTTTGTGCCTCCGCTGCCGAGCCCCAAGCGGTTCTACGATCTCGGCCGGGCGATCCGCCGGATCATCGACGCCTACCCCAGCGACAAGAAGGTCGCCGCCATCGGCACCGGGCACCTCTCCTTGGAGCTGGGCGGTCCGCGGCAGTTCGGTGAGCACGGCCCGGATCCGCTGTTCGACGCCGATGCGATCGAATGGCTCTCCACTGGCAATGCTGAGGCGATTCTGGCCAATGTGACCCATGAATCCATGTCCGGGGCCGGCAATGCCACCCACGGGTTCATGGACCTGTTGTTGATGATGGGCATTGCCGGGGAGGGGGTCCATGCCGACTACGTGGACCAGTTGGACTTATTCCACACCCGGGAGATGTACATCACCTGGTATCCGCATCAGACGGACCGGCAGGCTCAGGCTGCGGCACACGCCGCGGAGGTCTCCGGCGCCAGCTTGGGTCCCATCTGGGCCTCAGATCCGGTGTGGGATCAGTTCCGTACCGACGACGCCGCCCGCCCCGCCGCTCAGCCGGCCGTTTGAGTCGTCTTAAGGAGTCACCATGAGTAAGTACTACGTCAACAAGTTCCTCTACACCATCGACCGGGATCCCGAATGGGTCGCCGCCTACAAGGAGGACCCGCGGGGCACCATCGACCGCTGGGAGCACGAGGTCGGCCAGTGGCTCAACCCCCCGGAGAAGACCTCTTGGCTGAGCTTCACCGACGAGGAGCGTGAGGCCCTGGCCACGCACAACTATGTGTGGTTGTTCGAAAACGGTGCCCACTTCTTCCTCAACCTGACCTTGTTTATCGCCCTCTACGACGAGGAATACACCCAGCGTTCCGGGCCGCTGTCCTTCCAGCGGGAGATGGCCGATAAGCTCAGCCCCTGGCTCGGCAAGGAGTACCCCACAGTGGCCCTATGAGGAGGCGCCGGGATCAGAAAAAAAGACGACGACGTCGTCGTCGGTCGTGACACCTCAGCTCAGCAGCGGTGGCCGACGGTGGGTGGGGGTTTCTGGCTCGTTGTGCTCGGCGGGCAGAGATTCCCACCGTGCCCAGTCGGCGCAGACAGCTGCGGCGGCTTCCTGTAGCTTCGGTAGGTGCTCGCGCACCAGGACGTCCACGGGGGTTTCGGCGGCGTGGACAGTGGTGTTCATCGCTGCTCGGACGGTCCCTGAGGTGTCGCGTACCGGTACTGCAATGGAACGGATCCCGCGGGCGAGCTCTTCATCAGCCAGCGCCCAGCCTTGCGCGCGGACCCGGTCGAGTTCTTCGAGGAAGGACTTCTGATCCCACTGCACCACAGGGATGACCGGGGAGGCGGAGGGCTTGGAGAGTCGTTCCAGGATGTCCCGGCGGTCCATTTCTGCCAGCAGCACTTTGCCCTGTGAGGTGGGTGGTGCAGGGAATTTGGTGCCGATATCGACCCGTAGTCCAATGAGCTTGGGCACGGCGACCCGGCTGACGTAGACGATGTCGGGTCCGTCGAGCTGGCTCATCGAGGAGGACTCCCCGGTGGCGGCCACGAGGTCACGCAGATGGGGCCGTGCCACATCCCACAGGCCCAGGGAGCTGACGTAGGACATCCCCAGTTCCAGGACTTTGGGGGTGAGTTCGAAGAGTCCGCCGTCTGCGCGGACGTAGCCGAGTTCCTGCAGGGTCATGAGGATGCGCCGGGCGGTGGGGCGGGCCAGGTCGGTGCGTTGAGCCACTTGGCTGAGGGTCAGTTGGGGGTATTCGGCGGTGAAGCTCTTCACCACGGAGAACCCGCGCGAGATTGCCTCGATAAATTCCGGCCCTCGCTCGGGCATGTGCTCACACCTCTCTGTCACAGCGGACGCTCGTCCGAAGATTTCCCCTGAGTCTATCCACAGCAGAGATGAACGGCGTGGGCTAGCGATGGTGCGGTGGCGTGTGCTGGCGTGATCCCTGGACTTTGCTGCGAGGTAGCTTTCCTGCTCGGGAGTGGCCGTGTAGTTCATCACCTGCGACGACGACGTCGAACGTGAGGTTAAGTCGCATGGGTTTGGTGATCTGTTGGTGCCACGTCACTCGTTCTCCTGCAGCGTGTGGTTCCCGGGCGATGTCGTGAAGAGTGACGCGTTCTCCGGTCCCTGAGGCGCTGCCAAGGATCTCTCCGGAGCTTTCCGTGAAGGTGTATTCAGCGGTGATGCTGCCAATGGGGGTCTTGATGGTGAAGACCCAGTCTCCGAGGATGCTGCTCATATCAGGCTTCTTTCTGTGGTGTGGTGGTCCATACTGTGCCGCGACGCTCGTACTCGAACAGCGTCTCGACGTGGTGGGCGACATCGGCTCCGAACTCTCGATCCAGCAGGTAGAGGGCAGCATCTAGTCCGGATGTGACACCGCCGGCCGATACGAGGTCGCCGTCGTCGACTACTCGGGCGCGGACAGCATGAGTGCCCGTAGCTTCCAAGAGATCGATGCCGAGGGCATGGGTGGTCGCGGTGCGTGCCTCGAGGAGTCCCGCCATGGCTAAGGCGAGGCCGCCTCCACAGACAGTGACGACTGTGTTCTCAGGCTCTGATAAGGCCTGACGAAGCTGGGCGGCGGCCGCACTATTGGCGAATCGCGAGAGCAGCACGGGAATGGTCTCGTCGCCGGCATCTGGGTCTCCGTCAACAGGGCCTGAAGCACCGGGAATGAAGATGTAACCCGGTAAACGAGGGTCCAACCCAGCGGTGGCCTCCAGACAGATGCCCGGGGTACCGGAGACCACCTGGCGCGGTCCCTCCGCGGAGACCATGCGTAGCTCCAGGCCACCTCCCATCATGTCCCGCCCCGCCGTTAACACTTCGAAAGGCGCCACGATATCGAGAGGATCGAATCCGTCGAAGAAGACGAACTGAGCAATAGGAAGGGCAGATGCGTCATGGGGCATGTGCCCATCTTCTCCGTGCAGCAGAGGCGATACTACTGTCTTGAATGACAGCTACCGCCTGAATTCTGCCACGGACCGAATGGAGGATTTTACGGCTCTATAGTGCAGCTATGCATACCATTGTGGTCCTCGCACTGCAGGACACGATCGGTTTTGATCTTGCCAGTGCGGTCGAGACGTTCCGTCACGCACGGCTGCCTGATGGGAGACAGGCCTACCGGGTGCTGGTCTGCGGTGAAGCTCCGGAGGTCTCGGCCGGGGCCTTCGCGCTACGGGTTGAGCACGGGCTGGAGTCCCTGAGGCAGGCGGACACTGTGATGGTGCCTGGCCGTCATGACCCGCTGGCTCCGACCTCACCTGCCGTTGTGGAGGCACTGCAGCAGGCCGCAGCGGACACCACCAGATTGGCGTCCATCTGTGTGGGTGCTTTCAGTTTGGCCGAGGCAGGGTTGTTGGATGGGTTGCGGGCCACCACGCACTGGGCCGCGACGCAGGCTTTGTCTCAGTGCTATCCGAAGATCGAGGTTGATCCGGACGTGCTCTACGTGGATAACGGGCAGATCCTCACCTCCGCAGGGGCCGCAGCCGGTATTGATCTCTGTCTACACATGATCCAGCGTGACTACGGGGCAGCTGTGGCAGCAGATGCCTCACGGAGGGCCGTAGCACCCCTGCATCAAAGTGGTGGCCAAGCCCAGTTCATTCTGCGTAACCAGCCGACGTCGTCGACTCAGCTGCCAGACGCCAGCCTGGAACCGACACTGCAGTGGATTGAAGAGAATGCGCATCAGAACATCACTCTGGAGGACGTGGCGGAGGTTGCACATATGAGTGTGCGCACGTTGAACCGGCGATTCCATGCCGAGACGGGTCAACCACCCATGGTGTGGCTCACCGGCGTGCGGATTCGACACGCGCAGGAGCTGTTGGAGACTACCGATGATGGGGTGGAGCGGATCGCCCGCCAGGCCGGATTCCCCAGCCCCAGTAACTTCCGTGCGAACTTCCGCAAGATGGTCGGAGTTTCTCCCAGTGATTACCGGCGCACTTTTCGGTGATTCCCTTAGTCCCACGTCATGTTACTAACATTTGTGTTAGTAACACAGATGATAGTAGCTAGTAGCAGTACGCGGACTGTGGGCATACTTCTCTGGCCGTTGATTGAGACCCGCCTCGCTCCCGCGCTCGCCGCCTCAACCCGATAGGTGCCCTGAGCCGGTTCGCGGGTCGATCAGCTCCAGCTCCGGGTAGTGTTCGAAGTCCTTGACGTTCAGTGTGGCCAAGGATGCGTTGGACGTCACTGTCGAGGCGGCGATGTATGCGTCGTTCACTGACATCTTCAGTCCCTGGGCCCGCAGATGCGCGACGCTCGCCGCGTAGTGCTGGGCTGCGGCAGCGGTGAACGGGATGGTCCGTTGGCGGTAGGCGTCGCGGACGCTGTCTGCGTGTCGGCGCAGTTCAGCCTTCCGTCGCCCCTCGTGGGTGAGTTCGACACCCAGGTAGATCTCGCCGAGGACGACCGTGGTGATCAGGGTGCGGTGGCTGATCCGGCGGAGGAAGGAGACGACCTCTGGATCGGGCCGTGGCCTGGCGAGCTCGGAGACCACGTTGGTGTCCAAGACGATCGGCTGCTCGCCCTGGGTCATTGGAAGTCTGCGTGCTCGTGTTCGAACTGGTCGGGCACCTCCACCGGCTCAGTGCCCCCGCCGGCCATCTCGGTCAGGATGCGGCCCACGGGGTCCTCGACCTCGGTGCTGCGTGCGGTGCTGAGGATGGCACGCACCTCAGATTCCATGGAGCGGTTGTGACGGGCGCTGCGCTCGCGGAGCCACTGATGGACGGATTCGTCGAGATCTCTGACGAGAAGGCGAGGCATGACAGACTCCTTCACTGGTGCTACCTGTGCTATCAACGATAGCCGAAGAATGTCGAGCGATGAAGAGGTGCAGGCTTCCCGAGAACACACCCCGGCAGCAGGCTCGGGAACTACTAGTAGTAGTACGGGTAGGCGGACCAGTTGGGGTCACGCTTCTGGAGGAAGGCATCGCGGCCTTCCTGCGCCTCCTCAGTCATATACCCCATACGAGTGGCCTCACCGGCGAAGACCTGCTGACCAGCTAAGCCGTCGTCGGCAGCATTAAAGGCGAACTTCAGCATCCGCACCGCCTGCGGCGACTGCCGAGCAATATCATCGGCATACTCCAAAGCCACCTCTTCGAGGCGCTGATGGTCGACCGCCTCGTTCACCGCACCGGCAGCGACCATCTCATCGGCCGAGTGCTCCCGGGCCAGGAAGAAAATCTCCCGGGCCTTCTTTTGGCCCACCTGCCGGGCCAGTAGTGCTGAGCCGTACCCGGCGTCGAAGGAACCCACTGTTGCATCGGTCTGCTTGAACTTCCCGTGCTGGCGGGAAGCGATCGTCAGATCCGCCACCACATGCAGCGAATGCCCACCGCCAGCAGCCCAGCCGTTGACCACCGCGATCACCACCTTCGGCATGGTTCGGATCAACCGCTGCACCTCCAGGATGTGCAACCGTCCCGCCCGCGCCGCGCGCTGTGCCTCAGAATCTGTGTGAGCAGCCGCGGAGCCGGCGTCGTAGGCTTGCTGCCGGGCAGACTCGGCGTAGAGATAACCATCCCGGCCCCGGATGCGCTGATCCCCACCGGAACAGAACGAATGCCCCCCGTCCTTAGGGGAAGGCCCGTTGCCGGTGAGCAGCACCGCACCAACGTCAGCAGTCATCCGGGCATGATCCAACGCACGGTACAGCTCATCGACCGTCTCCGGGCGGAACGCGTTGCGCACCTCTGGGCGGTCAAAGGCGATCCGCACCGCGGGTAAGTCACGGATGATGGACCCGTCGTCGGCACGTTGGACACGCCGGTGATATGTGATGTCAGTGAACTCGAAACCATCGACCTTACGCCACTGTGCGGGGTCGAACAGATCAGAAACCGGGTCGGGAAGAGCGGGAGGCGTCACGGCCCTGAGTCTACTTCGGGTGGTGTGCTGGCCATGCCACGCCTGCCGGCTCAGCCTCTGTGGTGTGGGGGTGCTGTGCAGACCGCGCGAGCAGAATGAACTCCGGGGAATCCTCCTCAACCGGGGAGCGATCCCAGTCACCCCAGGTCTGCTCCACCGTGAACCCCGCACGCTGCAAAGACTCCACCAGCACGTGTAACGGCCGGTAGCGCAAGGGTTCCTCGGCGGCCACATGCCGACCATCGGCGAAGACGTGGTGACCGCGTGCAGTGACCAGGGGGCCATCGGCGTCGTCGTGTTCCACACCGAGCACTTCCAACCAGGAGGTGAACTCCCCGCCATCCGGATGCGGCTGTCTCTCCTGAGTGTTCTCCGGAGTCCAGGCCTCCCAGTCCTCTGTGGCCGGGTTGCGGGATTCGAAAGCCAACCAGCCGCCCGGCACCAGGGCTCGGTGCGCGTGGGCGAGAACCTCATCCCAGGCACACCGGGACAGGAAGTACTGCGCGACGTGACCGACCATCACCGCCAGCTGTGCCCACTGAGTGGGAAGCCGTTCGGCCGTACCGTGGATGAACTCAACCCGTGCCAGCTGCCCCGTTCGCTGAGCCGCCCCACTCTGCTCGGTCCACTGAGCGCCACGCCGGTGTGCCGCCTCAATCATCGCTGCGGCCGGATCCACCCCGATCACCTCAATCCCACGGGAGGCTAACTCCATCGCGAGCACACCGGTCCCACAGCCGATATCAGCCACTCGGCGGACACCGAGCTCCTCAGCGAGGTCTCGGTAGAACTCGGTGTCCCATAAGCCGGTGTTCTCCACGTCATAGAGCGCGACGAACTCGGGATCCTCAGTCCAGGGGCCGGAAATCTGGTGCATCATCGGTGAGCTTATCGTTGTCGAGCCTCCCACCGATCAAGAGCACGACGACGCCAGCACGGCTTCTGCCCACGCGTGGTGCCCGCAGTGCCCACTCGCCTCAAGGCGCCGTGCTGCGCCTGCGGTGTCCACAGGCAGTCTTTAAGGGGCGTGTGTTTCGATAGAGGCATGACTGCTCCGGCTGGGATCACCGAGGCTGAAGCCTCCGACCTGCTCATCAACTGGGAGGCCGCCCGCGCCACGGCGGCGCGCCTGACCCCGCCCGGACCGCCGTTGAGCCGCGCCGAAGCAGCAGCAGAGGTCACCGCCATCCGGCAGGCGGCCGCCGAATCAGTAGGTCACGTCCACCGCATCACCGGCATCACCGCCGCTGAACGGCTCGGTGAAGACCTCTCCGATGTGCTGGTCGTAGATCGGGCCGGATGGGCCCACGCTAATGCGGAAGGGTTCCGGCACCTGCTGGGTCCAGCCCTGAAAGCCGCCGCCGAGCGTAAACCGGAGCTGATCGAACGTGCTGGTTCCACCGCTCATCTGGTGGGATCCAGCGCCGCCGGAGCGGAGTTCGGTGCTGTCTTGGGGTTCCTTTCGGCCAATGTGCTGGGGCAGTTCGAACCCTTCAGTCAGCAACGGTTGATGCTGGTGGCCCCGAACATTGTGGAGATCGCCACCGAGCTCAATGTGGAGCGCGATGACTTCCGGCTCTGGGTCTGCCTGCACGAACAAACCCACCGGGTCCAGTTCGCCGCCGCCCCATGGCTTGCTGAGCACCTGCGCGAGCAGATCACCCGCCTGACGGTCAACACCATGGGGGCGGCCGACTCGCTGCCCGAACGCCTCGCCGAAGCGGCCCGGCAGATCCGTGAAGAACTCGCCACCGGGGGCCGCCGGTCCGCCCGCCAGCGGCTGCTCTCAGCGATCCGCAGCCCAGAGGATCAGCAAATTCTCTCCCATATCACCGCGGTGATGAGCCTGCTGGAAGGTCACGCCAATGTGGTGATGGACGCCGTGGACGCCTCCGTGGTGCCAAGCGTGAAAACTATCCGCCGCCGGTTCAACGACCGGCAGAAACACCGCTCCCCACTGGAGAAGCTCATCCGCAAACTCCTGCAACTGGATGTCAAAGCTGCCCAGTACCGCAACGGGCAGAGCTTTGTCAGTCAGGTGGTCGAGCAGATCGGCATGGAGCAGTTCAACACCATCTGGGAATCCGCCGAGCACCTGCCCACTGAAGACGAGGTCCACCACCCCGAACAGTGGATCGAACGGATGGGCTTTACCCCCACCCGCAGCAGCGATGGCTAAAACCCCGCAGGCTCTGCATGCAGCCCGCCGTGTAGTGGGCGAGGCACTCGACCCGCAGGGACTGAACCTGGTGGCCTGTTCCGGTGGGGCAGACTCCCTGGCCTTGGCGGTTGCCGCCTCTTGGCACCACCACAGAACCAGTGGCCCCAGTGCACAGACCCGGGTGGGCGCCGTCGTCGTCGATCATCACATCCACCCCCGCTCGGTGGAGATCTCCGGGCAGGCGGTGCGTCAGCTCAAAGCCCTCGGTCTGGACCCGGTGCGGATTTACCCCGCCACTGTGGATACCGACTCCCCGGATGGGCCAGAAGCTGCCGCCCGCACAGGACGCTACGCCGCATTCCGCCGGGCCATGCGCGAACTCGGAGCCACCCGCCTGCTCACCGCCCATACCCGCGACGACCAGGCCGAACAAGTGCTGCTGGGACTGGCCAGAGGCTCAGGGACCCGCTCCCTGGCCGGGATCCCTGCGGTACGCGGACCCTACCGTCGGCCCCTGCTGCAGTTGACTCGAGCCGATACCGAGGCGATCTGCCGCCACGCGGAGTTGAGCTGGTGGCAGGACCCAGCCAACCAGGATCCCCGCTACCTGCGTTCTAGGATCCGCACCCAGATCATGCCTTATTTGGAAGAGCACCTTTCGGCGGGGATCCGTGAGGCGCTGGCGCGTACCGCAGAGATCGCCGCCGACGACGCCGACCACCTCGAAACTGAAGCCAAACGTCTCTTCCCCCAGCTCATGGAGGATCCTGACCCCTCCGGTGCCCTGCGGCTGCGGCTGCACCCCTTGCGCACCGCCTCTGCGGCGATTCGGCGTCGTGTGCTGGCGCTGGGGGTGGTCGCTGCCGGCGGTGCCCACCCCAGTTCCGAGCGATTGGCCGCGGTCGAACGTCTCACCACCGGAAGCCGCTCCGCCGGTCCCGTGCAGTGCGAAGGGGGAGTCAGCGTGTATCGAGGGACTCGCGGCAGTGCGGAGTATGGAAAACTAGTCTTCGTTCCGCCGACCAGTACAGTGCCCTCACCTGCGTGAGGAAGGAGCGCCCACCCCGCTATGGATGCCCACGACGTCGCCGACGACCTCGCCGAGGTTCTCTACACCAAAGAAGAGATCGACCAGCGCATCAGCGAACTGGCCGCCGCGATCGACCGGGACTACGCCGGCCGCGATCTGCTGCTGGTGGGGGTGCTCAAAGGGGCGGTGATGGTGATGGCCGATCTTGCCCGCGCGCTGAGCAGCCACGTGACTATGGACTGGATGGCGGTCTCCTCCTACGGTTCGGGAACCAAATCCTCCGGTGTGGTCCGGATTCTTAAGGACCTCGACGCTGATCTGACGGGCCGGCATGTGCTCATCGTTGAGGACATCATCGACTCTGGGTTGACGCTGTCCTGGCTGAAGGCGAACTTGGAGTCCCGGGGGCCGGCGTCGGTGGAGATCTGCACTCTGCTGCGCAAACCGGATGCGGTCAAGGTGGACATCGACGTCAAGTACGTCGGCATGGATATCCCCAACAAGTTCGTGGTCGGCTACGGGCTGGACTTCGCCGAGCACTACCGCAACCTCGACGTCATCGGCATCCTCGCCCCCCACGTGTATGAGTGAGCGGCTGAACTCAGAGCTCGTTGATAGTGGTGATACGGGCGGCTTTCGGGGCCACACCCGTAGAACGTCTCCTTCTGGTTAGCGGCCGGGGGATTGGTTGCCCAGGGCGTCTTTGAGCTCGGCGAGGTCCGCCCGCAGCGCCTGGATTTCCCGATAGAGGATCTCGTTGTCCCGCGGGGTGTCACTACCCGGCAGCGCCGTTGATGCCCCGAAGGGTTCCTCGTGTTCTTGCCCGGTGCTCTCCTGTTGGCGTTGCTCGACCTGCGCACCCTCTGCAGATGCACCGGACTCCCGGACCCCGGCCCCCGCCTCGGTGGTCACCTGAGCGCTGGGCATCTCGTGCAGGGTGTTCATCGCATCCACGATCACCGCAATGATGAGGTTCAGTGCGGTGAAGGCCGCCAGAATGATGAACGGAATGAAGAACGCCCAGGCCCAGGGATGCTCATCCATGGCCGGCCGCACAATGGTCTCCCAGCTGGACAGGGTGGCGATCTGGAACAGACTGAACATCGAGTCCCAAAACCCACCGAAATACTCCGGCAACGTGTCCCGGAAGAACGTGGTGGCCATCACCGCCGCCACATAGAAGATCAACCCCAGCAGCGCCCCGGTGGAGAGGATCCCCGGGACCGCGTGCAGCAGTGCGGCTACCACTTTGCGCAGCTGCGGCAGCTGGGAAATCAGCCGCAACACACGCAGTACCCGCAACGTGCGCAGGATCTCCAGTCCCGCACCGGCGGGCACCAGGGCGACACTCACCACCACGAAGTCGAAGACATTCCACGGGTCACGGAAGAACCGCCATCCGAAAGCCACCAGTTTGCAGGCGATCTCCACCACGAAGATCGCCAGGCACAGGGTGTCGATGGTCACCAGCAGGCCACCGGCGGTCTCCATCACCGGCGGTGAGGTCTCCAGCCCCAGTACGACAGCGTTGACGAGGATCACAACAATGACGAACCGCTGGATCGGGGAGGACTCCACCCAGGAGCCCAACCGGGTACGCCAGGTGGCGCGGGTGGCTGCGGCGGAATGTGCGGGCATGCCTGACAGCGTAGCGGGGCGCGCGTATTGAGCCGAAGGCGAATGCCACCGGGTGCGACCTGACGCCGCGGCCCCGGGCTAGTACGGTATGTGCAGGCTTATTCTGCGCACTTCACGACGGAGCTGAATGAACTTCAAGAAAATCTTCACCGGACCGCTGTTCTGGATCCTGACAGCGGTACTGTTGCTGCTCGTCGTCGTGCCCCTGCTCTTCACCTCATCCGGGGCCGGTCAGCGGGTCGACACCAACGTTGGCATGGAACTCATCGAAGACGGCCAGGTCACCGAAGCGCGGATCGACGACGGCGACTCGCGGGTCGACCTCACCCTAGCCGAGGAGTTCGAACTCGACGGGGAAAACCTCGGCGACGCCGTCCACTTCCACTTCTCCCAAGCGCGCGCCGAAACAGTAGTCGAGGCCATCGCTGAGGCCGACCTCGAGGGCTATACCGACGAACCCGAGCAGTCCAACTGGCTGCTCTCCATGCTCGGGTTCATGATCCCCTTCCTACTCATCGCCTTGCTGTTCATCTGGCTCATCACCCGGATGTCCGGTGGTGGCTCGCGGGTCATGCAGTTCGGTAAATCCAAAGCCAAACAGTTCGACAAAGACATGCCGGCAGTGACCTTCGCCGACGTCGCCGGGGCCGAAGAAGCCGTCGAAGAGCTCCACGAAATCAAAGAATTCCTCTCCGAACCGGAGAAATTCCAGCGCCTAGGGGCCAAGATCCCCAAGGGCGTGCTGCTCTACGGCCCGCCCGGTACCGGAAAGACCCTGCTAGCCAAAGCTGTGGCCGGTGAAGCCGGCGGGTCCTTCTACTCCATCTCCGGTTCTGACTTCGTGGAAATGTTCGTCGGCGTCGGCGCCTCCCGGGTCCGTGACCTATTCAAACAGGCCAAAGAGAACGCCCCAGCCATTATCTTTGTCGACGAAATTGACGCCGTCGGCCGTCAGCGGGGAGCCGGCGTCGGAGGCGGAAACGACGAACGCGAACAGACCCTGAACCAGCTGCTGGTGGAGATGGACGGCTTCGACGCCAACACCAACATCATCGTCATCGCCGCCACCAACCGGCCCGACGTCCTCGACCCAGCCCTGCTGCGGCCCGGCCGCTTCGACCGGCAAATCCCAGTGGAAGCCCCCGACTTCGCCGGACGCAAAGCCATCCTGGAAGTCCACGCCAAGGGCAAGCCCATGGTGCCGGACCTCGACATCGAACAGATCGCCCGTAAAACCCCCGGATTCACCGGGGCTGACCTGGCCAATGTGCTCAACGAGGCCGCACTACTCACCGCCCGGTCCAATGCCGACCTCATTGACGACCGAGCCATCGACGAAGCCATCGACCGGGTCATGGCCGGGCCCCAGAAGCGCACCCGGCTGATGAAAGACCACGAACGCCGTGTCACCGCTTACCACGAAGGCGGCCACGCCCTCGTCGCCGCTGCCTTGAACTATTCGGCCCCGGTCACCAAGATCACCATCTTGCCGCGCGGCCGCGCCCTGGGCTACACCATGGTCATCCCCGAAGACGACAAATACTCCACCACCCGCAACGAGCTGCTGGATCAGATCGCCTACGCCATGGGTGGCCGAGTCGCCGAGGAGATCGTCTTCCACGACCCCTCCACCGGTGCTGCCAATGACATTCAGAAAGCCACCGACACGGCGCGGAAGATGGTCACCGAATACGGGATGAGCGCCAAAGTCGGGTCGGTGAAACTCGGCTCCGGGGACTCCAACCCGTTCCTGGGCAAAGAGATGGCCACCGGCAAGGAATACTCCGAGGAGCTGGCCGCGGTGGTGGACTCCGAGGTGCGCAGCATCATCGACGAAGCCCATGACGAAGCCTATTGGGCGCTCACCGAGAACCGGGACATCCTCGACACCCTTGCTGAGGAACTCCTGCGCGTGGAAACACTCAACGCCAAAGAAGTCGCGGAGATCTTCAAAGACGTGAAGAAACGGCCCAAACGTGAGATCTGGGAATCGAGCCCCGATCGGCCCATCCTGATTGATGAGTCGAGCCAGCGAGCGGAGACCGTCAATGGTCGATCTGGCCAGGATTGAGGCAGCGGTCCGGGAGATCCTGCTGGCCGTCGGCGAAGACCCGGACCGTGACGGGCTCAAAGACACCCCGGCGCGGGTCGCCCGCTCCTACCAGGAAGCCTTCAAAGGACTCCACGCCGATCCCGCCGACCTGCTGGCCACCACCTTCGACATCGGCCACGAAGAACTCGTCCTCGTCAAAGACGTGCCCTTCTACTCGATGTGCGAACACCACCTGGTGCCCTTCCACGGTGAAGCCCACATCGGCTACATCCCCTCCGCTGCGGGGGAAGTCACCGGGCTGAGCAAACTCGCTCGCCTGGTGGAGATCTTCGCCAAACGCCCCCAGGTCCAGGAACGGATGACCACCGAGATCGTCGATGCGCTGGTCACCCACTTACGTCCCGCCGGAGCGATCGTCGTCATCGAAGCCGAACACCTCTGCATGTCCATGCGTGGGGTGGCCAAACCCGGGGCGAAGACCATCACCTCCGCGGTCCGCGGACAACTGCGCAACGCCGCGACCCGCGCTGAAGCCATGAGCCTCATTCTGGGACGCTGAACCGTGGGGACCACCGGCACCCTCGTGATGGGGATCCTCAACCTCACCCCGGACAGCTTCTCCGACGGCGGACGGTTCACCCACCAAAACACCACCGACCCGCTCACCGTCCTCGCCGAGGCCCGCCGCATGGTGGACCAGGGTGCGCACATCCTCGACCTCGGTGCCGAATCCACCCGCCCCGGTGCCGAACCCGTGTCCGAAACCGATGAGCAGCGCCGCCTCCTTCCAGCCCTGACCGCGCTGCTGGCGGCACACCTGCCGGTGCGGATCTCCGTAGATACCCGGCACCCCGCCACCGCGCACGCCGCGCTGACCCTCGCAGCAGAAGCCGGCACAGAGCTCATCATCAACGATATTTCTGGGATCCTGACCCACCCGCAGATGCCGCAGGTCGTCGCCGAGCACGGATGCGAGGTCGTCATCACCCACAACCGGGGTGACGCTCAAACGATGCAGTCGAAAACCGACTACGACGACGTCGTCGCCGACGTCATCACCGAACTGCACCAGATCCGCAGCTGGTACCTCGAGGCGGGAGTGCCGCAGGAGAACATCATCCTGGACCCCGGTATCGGCTTCGCCAAGACCCACGACCAGAACTGGGAACTGGTCCGCGGACTGAACCACCTGGTCTCCCAAGGCCACCGGGTGCTCTTCGGCGCCTCCCGCAAAGGCTTCCTCGGCACCCTGCTCGCCGAGGAGACCGGCACCCCCCGCCCCCCGGAGGGGCGCGACACCGCCACCGCAGTACTCTCCGCCCACGCCGCCTCCGCCGGCTGCTGGGCTGTGCGGGTCCACACCGTGGAACCCAGCCTCGACGCCATCCGGGTGGCGCAGGTGGTGCAGTACCAGCCGGCCTGAACCCCGGACTCACGTGCGGCTGTACCCCAGCCTGACGGAGGTTCTTGCTCGCGGCGGTAGCCTAGAGACTATGGGCAGCGACGTCATCCGCCTCACCGGACTCACCGCCAGCGGATACCACGGAGTGCTCGGCATCGAAAAGCAGACCGCGCAACGGTTCGTTGTCGACGTCGACCTCACCACTGATGTGCGCCAGGCCGCGTCCACTGACGACATCACTAACACAGTCTCCTACGCCGAGATCGCCGCGCTGGCCGAGCAGATCATCACCGGGGAGTCCGTCCAGCTCATCGAAACCCTCGCCGAACGGATCGCCACACGAATCCTGCGTGAACACCCCCAGGTCCAGGACACCACTGTCACGGTGCACAAACCGGAAGCACCCCTACCGCAGGCGTTCACCGACGTCGCCGTCACCATCCGCCGCACCCGCGAGGACCTCACCGAAGAACCACAGCGCCTCGCCGCACCCAACCCCGCGTTATCCCACGTCTACGAGGCCGAACTGATCGACGACGACGTCGTCTCCGCTCCCACAGCGGGCTCTGCCTCCAGTCCTCCGGGGGTCACCCGCACCACCCCCACCGCCCAACTGGGCCCCTACGGTCGGATGTCCCTGGCTGACTTCCACGCCGCGGAGGCCGAAACCAGCCGCGACCACCTGCGCGACCCCGACCTGCCGGCAGCCTTCCCCGTCACCTCCGTGCTCGCGCTGGGCTCCAACCTCGGTGACTCCCGCGCCACCCTCGCCTCCGCGGTCCAGGCCCTGCGTGAGCACCCAGAAGTCGAGGTGGTCAAAACCTCCCCCCTGGCGCGCACCAAGCCCTACGGCGGGCCGCCGAACCAGCGGGACTTCCTCAACCAGGTCGTCGAAATCTCCACTAAGCTCTCCCCCCACGCGCTGCTGGACCTCGCCCAGCGGATCGAAGCCGACCACAACCGGGTCCGGAACGAACACTGGGGGCCCCGCACCCTTGATGTCGACATCGTCACCTACGCCGGGGCGGTCATCGACTCCCCGCGCCTGCAGGTCCCCCACCCTTCGGCGGCCGAACGAGCCTTCGTGCTGTTGCCCTGGTCCTGGATGGACCCGGTGGCCCTGCTGGAAGGCCGACCGGTCCGCGAACTCGCCCGGGAAGCCAGTGACTACGACGACGTCTGCCGGCTTGACGACCCCGAACAAGCCTCGTTCGGGGAGGACTAGATGCGGCTGCAGCCCCTCTGGCTCCTGCTCATCTGCGCCGGCGCAGTCCTGGCCGGCTACCTGGCTACAGTGCTGATGGTCGCCGCCGGGTATTCCTCCCCGGTGTTGCCCATGTCTTCAGCCATCACCCTGGCCGCTATCGGGCTCATCATCCTGGTTTTGGGGATCCTCGTTTGGGCCGACCAGCGCCGTCTTCAACGCGCCGATGACACAGCCCGCCGGGAACACACCACCCCGGTCCGCCCCACCCGCCGACTCCACCCCCTGCAAGCGGTACGCGTGGTCGCCGCCGGGCAGGCTTGCGCCTACGCTGGGACCATCATCGCTGGCTGGCACGGGGGAGTGCTGCTGGACCTCGGGCCCGCCGCAGGGATGACAGCCCCCAACGCGACGTCATCCTTAGTGATGGTGATCGGCGGGCTGATCTGGGTCATCATTGGGTTCGTCGTCGAAACCCTGTGCCGTATTCCGCCCGAGGACGGCACTCCACTCGACGAAGACGAAGAGACCGACGGGCTCGAGGAGGGCCATGCTGCATTCTGAGGCGATCGACCCCGCTGGGGTGACGTGGACCCGCGTCGACCCCGCCTATATTCCGGTGAAGTTCGTCGGCGCCATCGTGAACTGGCTGTTCTGGTTGGCCATCGTTTTCATCCCCGGGATCCTCAACTGGACCGGGGTGTGGTCCCTGCCGGCCTGGCTGCTCTACCCCGGGTTGGCCCTGATGGTCATCTGGGCGGTCATCGACGTCGCCCTGGTGCCCCGGCGGGTCAAAGCCATCGGGTACTTCGAACGCCACGATGACCTCCTCATCCGCAAAGGGCTGCTGTGGCAGCGTGTGGTCGCCGTACCCTACGGGCGCCTGCAGTACGTGGACATCGAAGCCGGGCCGATCATGCGGAAATTTGGGCTCTGTACGGTCCAACTGAAAACCGCCTCCGCCGCCACTGACGCCACGATCCCCGGGGTCCGGCGGGAAGAGGGCGCCCGGCTGCGTGATGAGCTCTCCGCTCGAGGCCAGGCCCGCCTGGCCGGGCTATAAGGAGGTCGCCGCGTGCACAACCCGTATGCTCCGCAACCGGGCGAGGAGCCCGAGGAGCCCACCGAACCGCCCCCGCAGCAGCCCCAGGACGGTGAACGCTGGTTCGACCCCACCTGGACGCGGGTACACCCGCTGAGCCCCATCGTCCAAGGGTGGTTAACGTTTATCGGTATTCCCGCGGTGGTGCTCGGTTACAACTGGGAGCTGTGGGTCGATATCTTCCACGCCGTACGCACCGGGGAGGTCATCGAGGACGCCCGCCGCAACCCGGAGCTGTACATCATCGGCAGCGGCATCGTGTTGCTCATCGCCACGCTGATCTTCGCCGGAGCGTTCCTCTCCTGGTGGTTCACCCGGTACAAGGTCACCGAAGAGCACGTCATGGTGAAATCCGGGGTGCTCTTCCGCCAACACCGCCAGGCCCGCATCGACCGGGTCCAGGCTGTGGATCTCCGCCAACCGCTGCTGGCACGGATCACCGGGCTCGCTGAGCTGAAGTTCGAGGTCGCCGAAGGCGACGGCACCGCAGTCACCCTGTCTTTCCTGCGCCGGTGGGAGGCCGAACAGTTGCGTGGGGAGATCATGGACCGCGCCGCTGGCCGCCGTCAGTACACCGCCGACGACGCCGGCACCACCACACCCGGTCATCCCCCCGGGCACGAGTGGTCGCCGCAGAGCCCCCCGGCACCGGAAGAGGCCGGCCATCCGCCGCCAGCCCACGCCCCGGGGACTTACCCCACACCCGGAGCACCACCGGGCACCGGACAGCTGCCGGGTACCGCCGGGGCTGCTGCCCCGGCGGCTGGAGAATCCCCGGCGGTGACGCCGCAACCGGAGCGGTTCATTGCCAAAGTTCCCACCGGCCGACTCCTGGGGTCGATCATCCTAGGCCCGCTCATCATGGGCATCGTCGGGATCACGGTGGTTCTGATCGTCATCGCCACGATCACCGTGACGATCGTTGCTCTCACCGACAGTGAAACCGACACCACCGATGTGCTCAGTATCTTCCTCGCCAGCCTGGGCCTGGCACCTTTCCTGGTTCCGGTGGCCATCGGTCTGGCCTTCGGGGTGTGGAGCCAGATCAACAACTCCTACGGGTTCACCGCGACGATGACCGAAGCCGGGCTGCGGCTGCGCTACGGACTGACCACCACCAACACCCAGACCGTCCCTCCCGGGCGGGTCCAAGCGGTGGAGGTCTCCCAACCGTTGTTCTGGCGGCCCTTCGGATGGTTCAGGATGACGGTCACCGTGGCTGGTTACGGGCTCGATGCCCGCAGCCAATTGCTGCCGGTGGGCACCCGATCCGATGTCATGGCCATCGCCGCAGAGATGTTCCCTGACCTGAAGATCCCCAACCCGGAGGAGCAGTTCACCCACGGGCTCACCGGCCGCGATACGGACCTGGGCTTCACCCGAGTGCCGTCCCGGGCGCGGGTCTTCGACCCACTGGTGGCCCGGCGTCGTGGGTTCTTCGTCACCCCGAGTGTGCTGATGATCCGCGACGGGTTCACCACTCGGCGACTATCTATGGTGCCCCACGAACGGATCCAGTCACTGTCGATCCACCAGGGGCCCTTCGCCCGGATGACCCGGATCGCCACCTGTTGGGTGCACCTGCCGTCCGGTCCCGTGAACACCCGGGTGAAGAACCAGGACGTCGAGGCCATACGGGAACTCTTCGCCCGGCTGGCCGATCACGCCGCGGTCGCCCGCCGGCTCACCGACCGCAACCAGTGGATGCTCCCCGAAGAGCTCGCTGAATTCGAAAAGATGGTCGAGGAAGTCCGCAAGACCCAGGACATCCCCACCGGCACCGGAATCAGTGCCGCCGACTCACCCGCACAGCCCCCAGTTCAGGGAGCATTGCGGCAGCGGGAGCAACGGTGAACACCCGCATCGACCCCTACGCCTCCGATCTGCCGGGAGCCCAACGGGAGGGACGGCTCGGTGTTGGCATCATCTCCGCCGGGCGAGTGGGCGCGGTCCTGGGTGCCGCGCTGGCCAAGGCCGGGCACCGTATCGTCGCCGCCCATGCGGTCTCCACCGCCTCCCAGGAACGGGCCGAAAACCTCCTACCCGGGGTGCCGCTGGTGCAGATCCCAGAGATCCTCCGCCGGTGTGAACTGGTGCTGCTCGCCGTCCCCGATGACAGTCTCGAAGAGCTCGTCTCCGGGTTGGCCGCCGCGGGGCACTTCCAACCCGGGCATCTGGTCATCCACACCTCCGGCCGGTACGGCACCGGTGTGCTGCAGCCTGCCCGTGATGCCGGGGCGGTGGTCCTGGCCATCCACCCGGCGATGACCTTCACCGGCCTGAGTCTGGATCTGCAGCGGCTGACCGCCTGCGCGTGTGCCGTCACCGCGGAGGAGGAGGTGCTGCCCGTGGCCCAGGCGCTCACCGTGGAGATGGGTGCTGAACCGGTCATCGTCGCCGAAGAGCACCGCGGCCGGTACCACGCGGCGCTGGCGCATGCGGCCAATCACGTCAATACCCTGACCGCGCAGTCCACGGAATTACTCGAATCCGCCGGGATCCAGGACCCCGCCCGGGTGCTCGGCCCCCTGATGCAGGCCTCCCTGGACAATGCCCTCTCCTCCGGTGCGGCCGCACTGACCGGCCCGGTGGCCCGTGGAGACATCGGGACTCTCCGTGAACACCTGCAGCTAGACCTGCCCGCCGATATCCGCACCGCCTATCTCGCCATGGCCCGAGCCACGGCCCAACGGGCGGTGGCCGCCGGGCGCATCAGCGAAACCACCGCCGCTGACATCCTCGATCTACTCGCCACCGCCGACCCGGAACATAGCTGAGGCGGAACATAGCTGCCCCAGAGCGCAGATGACCGGCTGACCGGCACCAACGGGTTGTTCGCAGCTGTTATTCGCCTCAGTGGCCCCCGGATGCCTAAGCTTCTGGGGTGACCACAGTCCACCGCAGCATCGCCGAGTTCCGGGTCGCTCTGACCGAGGCGCTCGCCCAGTCAACTGAGGCTGCCCCCCAAGGGGCCGGCGTCGTCGGCTTCGTCCCCACGATGGGGGCGCTGCACTCCGGTCACGGGGCGCTGCTTCGTGCCGCACGGCAGAACGCGCAGGTGGTGATCGCCTCGGTCTTCGTCAACCCGCTGCAATTCGACGACGACGCCGACTATCGCGCCTACCCCCGGCAGCTCACCACCGATCTCGACTTCCTCACCGAACACGGCGTCGACCTGGTGTTCGCCCCGCCGGTGGAGGAGATGTACCCCGACTACCCCCATGGCCCCCTGGTGCGGGTCACCACCGGAGAGCTCGGACGGCGGTGGGAAGGTGCTTCTCGGCCTGGACACTTCGACGGTGTGGCCACGGTGGTCACCAAACTCTTCACCATCGCCACCCCACAGCCCGGAGCGGTGATGCCCAGCGGCACAGCCCCGCAAGTAGAAGCGTGGTTCGGGGAAAAGGACGCTGAACAGGTGGCGATCATCCGCCGGCTGGTGGCTGACTTCAACCTGCCGGTGAGAATCCGCTCAGTGCCGATTGTCCGCGACGAGAACGGGCTGGCCCTTTCCAGCCGGAACCAGCGACTCAGTCGGGCCGACTACCAGGCGGCCTTAGCCCTCCCGCGCGCACTGTTCACCCTCCGGGAGGCTGCCGCGGCAGGTGACCCCCTGCCGCTTCAACGCCTCCGAGCCGAGCTAGACCGCACCGAGGGTGTGGACCTGGACTACCTCGTCGTCGTCGACCCCCACACCCTGGCCGAACTGCCGGAGCCTCACACCCCCCTGACCGGCCCGGCGCTCGCGCTGGTGGCCGCCAGGGTCGGCCCCGTCCGGCTGATCGACAATCTTGCTGTAACACCGCCCCTGTAGGCTTCCCGCTAGTGAGCCCGTCACGACCTATCTGTCCAAAGGAGTGCAGTCACCGATGACCGCCACCGCATCCTTCCCGTACATCGACGACACCGTCCGCGCCCAGGACGATCTCAACCGGCACGTCAACGGCAAGTGGCTGGCCACCGCGCAGATCCCCGACGATCTCGACGCCTATGGCAGCTTCCTCGAACTGCGGGACAAAGCTGAGGCTGATGTGCGCGCCATCCTGGAAGAGTGCGCTGAGGCCGCACAGAACCCCTCCACCGGGGAAGACGACCAGCTGCGAACCCGGATCGGCACCTTCTACTCCGCGTTCATGGACGCCCAGCAGGCCGAGGAGCTCAAGCTCACCCCGGTGACGCCATACCTCGAGGCCATCGAGCTGATCCGCAGCCCGGAGGAACTCATCCGGCACAGTGCCACCTGGCAACGCGAAGGCGTGGACGGGCTGCTGCAGGCCGGGGCGATGCGCGACGCCGGCGACCCCACCCGGATGCTCTGGCACATCATGCAAGGTGGGCTCGGTCTTCCCGATGAGGCCTACTACCGTGAAGACACCTACGCGGAGATCAGGCAGAAGTACCAGTACTACCTCACCCGGGTGCTCAGTGCCGCCGGATACGGCGACGCCGCCAGCTCCGCCGAAGACATCCTCGCCCTCGAGAAGCGCCTGGCCGCGGCCCACTGGGACCGGGTCGCCACCCGGGACGCGCAGAAGCGGTACAACCTGACCTCCCGGGCTGAGGCGGAGAAACTCTTCCCGCTGCTGCCCGAGGCGATCAGCGGCTGGGGATTGACCGAGGACCAGGCCGCAGAGATCGTCATCGGCCAGCCCGATGTGCTGCCAGCCTTCCACGCCGCGCTGACTGAGGAGAGCCTCGGCACCTGGAAGCGCTGGCTGGCGGCCCGTGTGCTCTCTTCCTTCGCACCGCTGCTGCACAGTGACCTGGTCACCGAACACTTCGAGTTCTACACCAAGACCCTCGGTGGGGCCACACAGCTCAAAGAGCGGTGGAAACGCGGTGTGGCCCTGACCAACGCACACCTCGGTGAAGACGTGGCCCAGATCTATGTGGCCCGCCACTACCCGCCGGAGGCCCGCGCTGCCATGGACGAACTCATCGCCGCGCTGGTGGAAGCCTACCGCCGCTCCATCTCCCACCTGCCCTGGATGGGAGAGGAAACCCGCAGCAAGGCGCTGGAGAAACTGCACGCCCTGCGGCCGATGATCGGCTACCCGGTGAAATGGATCGACTACTCCACCGTCCACGTCGCCGCAGACGACGTCGTCGGCAACGTCACCCGGGCCAGTGTGGCCGCCTGGGAACGGGACATCAAGAAGCTCGACGACGGCCCGGACCCGGACGAATGGCACATGACTCCGCAGACGGTCAACGCCTACTACTCCCCGCTGGAGAGCGTCATCTGCTTCCCTGCGGCCATCCTGCAGGATCCGTTCTTCACCGCCGAACGGGACATGGCTCAGAACTTCGGGGCCATTGGTGCGGTGATCGGGCACGAGATCGGCCACGGTTTCGACGACCAGGGCTCCCGCTACGGTGCTGACGGGTCCCTGACGAACTGGTGGACCGAGGAGGATCGGGCGGCTTTCGAAGAACGCACGGGCAGTCTCGTCGAGCAGTACAACGAGCTTTCCCCCTCCGTGCTTGAGGACGAGCTCACTGTCAACGGTGAACTCACCTTGGGAGAGAACATCGGTGACTTAGGCGGAGTGGGCATCGCCTACCAGGCGTACAAACTGTGGCTGGCGGCGAAGAATCAGGGTGTGGCCATCGCGCAGGTCGAGGGCCCAGAAGACAAGGACGACGACGTCGCTGAGGGCCTCACCGGCGATCAGCGGTTCTTCTACTCCTGGGCGCAGATCTGGCGGAACAAGACACGCCCTGAGCGGGCCAAGACCCTGCTGAGTATTGACCCGCATGCTCCGGCCGAGTTCCGGGCCACCCAGCCGGTGAAGAACGTGGACGCCTTCCACGAGGCCTTCGGCACCGCACCCGGAGACGGGATGTGGCTGGACCCGGACCAACGCGTCACTATTTGGTAAGGCGTGTGGGCGCCGCCTGTGGTGTCAGCTACACCCCACACGTGTTCTACGGGGTGTAGAAGACCGTAGGATAGGGGGGTGACTGCACAGAGCCCTTCCACCGAGATCGACACCACTGACCAGCGTGCCGTCCGCATGGATAAGCGGGCCCGGCTGTTCGATAAGGGGGTTGACCCCTACCCGGTGAGCGTGGAACGCACCAGCTCCCTGGCGGAGGTCCGCGCCCGTTTTCCTGACCTGGAACCCGGCGCCTCCACGGGGGAGACCGTCTCGGTGACCGGGCGGGTCATGTTCATCCGCAATACCGGCAAGCTGTGCTTCGCCACGCTGCAGGAAGGCGGACCGGAAGGTCGCGGCACCCGGCTGCAGGCCATGCTCTCCCTGGCCGAAGTTGGAGAAGAGGCCCTGGCGGACTGGAAGGCACTGGTAGACCTCGGCGACCACGTCCAAGTCACCGGTGAGGTCATCACCTCCCGGCGCGGAGAGCTCAGCGTGATGGCCAGCTCGTTTACCGTCGCCTCCAAGGCCCTACGCCCGTTGCCGGTGCTGCACGCTGACCTCAATGAGGAGACCCGGGTCCGGCAGCGCTATGCCGACCTCATTGTCCGCGATGAAGCGCGTCAGATGGTCTACACCCGCGCCGCGGTGACCCGAGCCATCCGTGACACCCTCCACTCCCTGGATTATGTGGAGGTAGAAACACCTATTCTTCAGCTGGTGCACGGGGGAGCCCAGGCGCGGCCTTTCCGCACGCACCTCAATGCCTTTGACCAGGACATGACCCTGCGGATCGCCACCGAGCTCTACCTCAAGCGCGCCGTCGTCGGGGGTATTGACCGGGTCTATGAGATAGGCCGGGTTTTTCGGAATGAGGGCGTGGATTCTACGCATTCTCCAGAATTCACCACACTGGAATCCTATGAAGCCTGGGCGGATATGTATGTCATGGCCGAGCGGATGCAGCAGATGGTCCTCAACGCCGCTGACGCCGTGGGTGCTGGCCGCCAGATCGACACCGCCGAGGGCACGATCAACCTCGACGGTGAGTGGGCATGGGTCTCGGTGTATCCGGGCCTCTCTGAGGCCGTGGGGGAGGACATCACCGTCGAGACCGACGCGCAGACGCTCCGCAGGATTGCTGCAGAACACGACGTCGACGTCGCAGCTGACTGGGATGCCCAGAAGCTGGTGATGGAACTGTTCGGAGAGATCGTCGAGCCCACGCTGATCCAACCAACATTCGTCTGTGACTACCCGCCGGCGGCTCAGCCACTGGCCCGCCCCCACAGGGATAAGCCCGGGGTGATTGAGGCCTGGGACCTCATTATCGGCGGCATGGAGCGCGGCACGGCATTCAGTGAGCTCATCGACCCGGTGGTTCAGCGTGAACGGCTGGTGGAACAGTCCCGCAAGGCTGCTGCCGGGGATGATGAGGCCATGCAGTATGACGAGGACTTCCTCCGCGCCCTGGAGTACGGGGCCCCGCCGATGGGTGGGATCGGATTGGGGATCGACCGATTGGTGATGCTCTTCACCGGTGCCGGGATCCGGGAAACGATCCTCTTCCCGCTGTTGAAGCCCGAGGCGCAGGAAGGCTGAGGGTACCGATGGACACTTTCTGGACCTACTTTGAAGTCCTGGCCCCCTCGATCGGTGTGGGGCTGGTGTTTTGGTTCGCTATTCGATCGATTTTTCGGGCAGACAGGTACGAACGAACTACTGAAGCGCAGGTGCGTGAAGAACTGTCAGAACAGCCCGTTGAACAGGAAGAACCCACTGAACGTGATGGCAAATGAAGCTGAATTTTTCCTGAAATAGTTCGAGTTGACGCCGTTTCCTGTTTCTTGAAACACTGAGCTCGTTGCCGCAGCTTCTTGCTCGCGGGACTGACCATCAGCAAAATGCCGGAGATCAGTGTGTACGGGGTGGGTTTCCGGGCCATGTCTAAACAGTGAGGTGCTTGAAAAATGGCGAAGAAGGTTGAAGAGGTTCTCGTCGACGATCTCGACGGTTCCCCGGCCAAAGAGACTGTGACTTTCGGTCTCGACTCCCGGTTCTACGAGATCGACCTCAATGAGGAGAACGCCAAGGAATTGCGGGACGCTCTGCGTAAGTTTGTGCGCAAGGGCCGGCCGATTGCCCCGCCGACCCCGCAGAATGAGGCCAAGCAGATCCGCGAGTGGGCCATCGCCAATGGCTACCAGGTGGCCAAGCGCGGTCGCCTGCACCGCGACATTGTTGAGGCCTACCGCAACGCGAAGAAGCGCTGAGGAAATTGATGTGACCCTTCGCACATTTTTTCTGGTGTGAGGGGATGAAATACCCCGGGTGCCGCTGTGTGCAGTGCGGTTGCCCGGGGTGTTTCGCGTATCGGGGACTTTTCCCTGTGGCGAACAGGGGAGTACGACGTCGTCGGCTGGCCGTAGTCTTGAGACTCAGAGCGACATCGAGGAGTGTTTGTTGGCTATGTTCGAGCGTTTTACCGACCGCGCGAGGCGGGTAGTGGTGCTGGCCCAAGAAGAGGCCCGCATGCTCAATCACAACTACATCGGCACTGAGCACATCCTGCTGGGCCTCATCCACGAAGGCGAGGGTGTGGCCGCCAAAGCCCTGGAGTCTCTGGATATCTCCTTAGGTGGCGTGCGGGAGAAAGTGCAGGAGAAGATCGGCCCTGGGCAGAATGCTCCCAGCGGGCACATCCCCTTCACCCCCCGTGCCAAAAAGGTGCTCGAACTCTCCCTGCGCGAAGCCTTGCAGCTGGGACACAACTACATCGGCACTGAGCACATCCTGCTCGGTCTCATTCGTGAGGGTGAAGGTGTTGCCGCCCAGGTGCTGGTAGAGATGAACGCCGACCTCAACAAGGTTCGCCAGCAGGTCATTCAGCTGCTTTCTGGATACTCCGGTGGAGGCGGGGAGCAGCAGAAGGCTGGTGCCGGCGTCGGGCAGGGTGGCTCCTCCGAGGGCACCCCCGCCGGTTCAGTGGTGCTGGACCAGTTCGGCCGCAACCTCACTGCTGCCGCCCGAGAAGCTCAGCTGGACCCCGTGGTGGGTCGTGACTACGAGCGCGAACGGGTCATGCAGGTGCTCTCCCGCCGGACCAAGAACAACCCGGTGCTCATCGGTGAACCCGGGGTGGGCAAGACCGCTGTGGTCGAAGGCCTCGCCCAGGCCATCGTCAACGGGGATGTGCCGGAGATCCTGCGGGACAAACAGCTCTACACCCTGGATCTGGGGTCCCTGGTGGCCGGTTCCCGCTACCGCGGTGACTTCGAGGAACGCCTGAAGAAGGTGCTCAAGGAGATCCGCACCCGTGGGGACATCATCCTGTTCATCGACGAAATCCACACCCTGGTCGGTGCCGGTGCCGCCGAAGGAGCCATCGACGCCGCCAATATCCTCAAACCCATGCTGGCCCGCGGTGAACTGCAGACCATTGGTGCCACCACCCTGGATGAGTACCGCAAGCACATTGAGAAGGATGCCGCTCTGGAGCGGCGTTTCCAGCCCATCCAGGTGGAAGAGCCCTCCGTGGAGACCACGGTGCAGATCCTGCGCGGACTGCGGGACCGCTACGAGGCCCACCACAAGGTCTCCATCACCGAGGAGGCTCTCGAGGCCGCGGCGAACCTGGCTCACCGGTACATCAATGACCGGTTCCTGCCGGATAAGGCCATCGACCTCATCGATGAGGCCGGTGCCCGGCTGCGCATCCAGAAGATGACGGCTCCGCCGGAGCTGAAGGAATACGACGCGAAGATTGAGGAAGTCCGGCGGGAGAAGGAAGCCGCTATTGACGCCCAGGACTTCGAAGGTGCCGCCGCGCTGCGCGACAAAGAGCAGAAGCTCGTCGAGGAGCGCAATGAGAAGGAAGAGGCCTGGAAGTCCGGGTCCATGGATGAGATCGCCGAGGTTGACGCTGACCTCATCGCTGAAGTCCTGGCCTTCTCCACCGGTATTCCGGTCTTCAAGCTCACTGAGCAGGAATCCGACCGGCTCAAGCGGATGGAGGAGGAACTGCACAAGCGCGTCATTGGCCAGGATGAAGCGGTCAAATCCCTCTCCCGGGCGATTCGCCGCACCCGTGCCGGCTTGAAGGACCCCAACCGCCCCTCCGGCTCGTTTATCTTCGCCGGGCCCACCGGTGTCGGGAAGACCGAGCTGGCCAAGGCGCTGGCCGAGTTCCTCTTCGGAGATGAAGATGCGCTCATCACCCTGGATATGTCCGAGTTCAGTGAGAAGCACACCGTCTCCCGGCTCTTTGGTGCCCCTCCGGGGTATGTGGGCTATGAGGAGGGTGGCCAGCTGACGGAGAAGGTCCGGCGTCGTCCGTTCTCCGTGGTCCTCTTTGACGAGGTGGAGAAAGCCCACGCCGACTTGTTCAACTCCCTGCTGCAGATCCTCGAAGACGGTCGCCTGACCGACTCCCAGGGGCGGGTGGTCGACTTCAAGAACACAGTCATCATCATGACCACCAACCTGGGGACCAAGGACATCTCCAAGGGTGTGATGACCGGGTTCACCTCGTCGACTGATACCACCACCAACTACGAGCGGATGAAGGGCAAGGTCAATCAGGAACTGCGCCAGCACTTCCGCCCCGAATTCCTCAACCGTGTGGATGACACCATCGTGTTCCCGCAGCTGGAGCAGCACGAGATCGTCCGGATCGTGGACCTGTTCGTCAAGCGACTGCAGTCCCGGTTGGCTGAACAGAGCATGACACTGGAGGTCTCCACCGAGGCCAAGGAATTCCTGGCGGAGAAGGGCTACGACCCCACGATGGGTGCCCGTCCACTGCGCCGGACGATTCAGCAGCTCATCGAAGATCAGCTCTCCGAGCGGATCCTCTACGGGGACATCCCCCAGGGGGCTGAGATCAGCATCGGCCTCACCGGTGAAGGTGAGGACCGCGAGCTCACGTTCGACTGGAAGATGCCTGCCGACCAGCTCGAGGCGGCCGAAGAGCCCGCTGAGATCGAGGCCTAAACCCTCCCTCTTCGACTACGAAAGCCCCGGGGCGCTCACCGCGTGGCCCGGGGCTTTCGTATGCTCTGCAGAGCTGTGCTGGCCGCTGGTCACCCGTGAGAGAGGGACGTCATACTCACGGTGATGTCCGGCCCTCCGATTAGCATCGAAGGCACGTACCCAGGACGTGGAGAGGCGGCAGCATGCGTGAGGCGACCAGCGGACAGGACCCGAACACCAGCACCGGCAAAAACAACCCCGGTCAAGACGGCCGGGACAACGAGGACATCCAGGAGAAAAACCTGGAGGAACTCAAGACCGAGCTCGGCGTGGACTCATGGGGTGATGTCGGTCCCGAGCAGTTGCTGCGTCTGGGTGAGGCCCGTGCGCTCGGGGACATCGACCCGGAGACCGCCCGCAATGCGCTGGGGACGATTCCGCATTTCAAGGAACTCGTCGTCGAGACCTCTGAACATCTCAAAGCGACGGTCTCCGATGCCAACGCCTCCAATGACCGCAGCCAGGAGCGGGTATACGCGACGTTCGAGCGGGTCCAGCACAGGATTGACAAGGAGCTTGAACGCGATGACCTCACCCCGGAGCGCCGGGACCACCTGTTGGAGCTGATGCTCAAGGCCGCTGATAAGTCGTATGAGAAGGACACGGAGAACAAGCGGTACCTCGGGGACACGATGAAGACTGTGGCGAAATGGAGTGCCGGCGCGATCGCCGCCGTCGGTGCCGTCGCCGTGGCCGGAGGCGCGGTCGTGGCGCGCGAAGTCATCCAGCAGCGCGGCTCCAACGGCGGCCAGAACCGGGGCTGAAACACCGTGTGAGTTTCTGGAACGGTTCAGTAGGTGTTCGGCAACGCGCTTGATATGTGACTGAACCCACGGCTCATCTCGGCAAACGCTGTTATCAAGCTGTGATGCAACTGAACATCCTGAGTGTGCCGGGTGAACGTGGACGTTCTCCGTAACCTTGGCTGTATTCATCCTGAGGCTAACTGTAAGTAACTTTTAGTTGCTTGAGTCAACGAAGTCACTCGTACTTCGTCTTGACCAAGGGGCCCATGGTGAATAAAAGCCGTGCATCGGCGCGTGCACTTCAGCCGCGCCACCAGCCAGGCAGGTTCGCCGCCGTCGCGCTGACCGCACTGCTGGTGCTCACCGGAATCGGCATGGGCCCTGGTCAGCCTGCGCATGCTTCCCTCGGCGGGCAGGTGCAGACCCATCCCGTGGACGGGACGCTGCACCCGATCATCGCCGAGGGTTCGGCCAGCGGCATCGTCAACACCCTTATTGACTTCCCACAGATTCTCGGGGATGAGGGGGATTACCAGCTCCCGGGGCTCAGCGCACCCACCGGCGATGAGAACGGTCACGGCAGTGCTGAACAGGAGCTCCCAGTCGGCCCGGTGGACGGTGTCATCACTGATGCTGAGGACGGGACAGTCGATGAAGACCCCGGCCGTGGACTGAATATCGACGGGGGCCACGAAAGCATTATTCGCACCCCCGCTGGGTTGCGCGCGGTGAGCCAGGTTGAGGGTTTCGAACTCAATGTTGCTGAAGTCAATGAGCGCATTGGGGCAGTGCTGGGCCACGACGAAGTCGCCTACGCCGACCAGGTGCGCACGGAAGCCTTCGCTGCGGTGTGGGATGAAGTAGAGGTCAGCACCACCGTCAGCGGACTGCGTCTCCTCGGAGAAGACATCACCCTCGAGGACGGTCGGCTCGAAGAGCCGGTCAGCCGGGAAACCACGATTGAGAGCAACGACATCCCGGAACTGATGCGTAGCCTCGGGGTCCGCGAAAGCGACATCGAGGAGTACGCCGGGCTCATCAGCAGTGGCACGATCCACGCCACGTTCACCGTGACAGCCGACACGCCCGAGGCCGGGGGGCTGCAGATCGGCGCGGATCTCGACATCAGCCTTCAGGTCAGTGCAGGCCTCCTGGGTAGTGCTCAGGCGGGGTCCGAAGGTGCCGTGCTTGAGGTGACAGTCGCAGGTGTGGCTGCTGAGTCACCGCAGCCCATGGTGCCGCACACCCTGGAACTTGAGTCCACCGAAGCAGGAGTGGGCCAAGAGGTCACCGTCACCGGAGAGGGGCTGGCTCCCCGGGTGACCGCGGTCTATGTCGGCGGTGTCGAGGCCGAGGCAGAGGTTGCCGAGGACGGACGCTCCCTCGTCTTTGAGGTTCCCGACGGTCTCCCCTCCGGTGAGCACCCGGTCACCGTCGTGGCCGCGGATGCTGAGGTGGCTGTCGGTGACCTGCAGGTGGTCCGCGATGACTTCGAGGTCACCTCGGTCAGGCCGCGCACCGCTGCCGACGGGTCCGAGGTCACGATCCACGGCGCCGGTTTCTTAGCGGGAGAGACCTCGGTCTTCGTCACTGACGCTGACGGGGAGATCGCCGTGATCCCTGCAGCTGAAGTCACGGTCGCCGAGGACGGGGAGACTCTCACCGTTCGGCTGCCCGAAGGCCTAGCCACCGGCGAAGCGACGGTGAGCGTCGAGACCGCTGGCCGTACAGGCTCCGCTCCGGTGGATATCACGGCGCTGACGCTCGAACCCATCACCGCTACCGGTGGTGGGGGTTCTTTCGCCCTGGAGACCACGACCCAGGCCGTGCGCCAGGAGGAAAACCACTCCAGCGGTCTCACCAGCCCTGATTGGCCGAGCCTGAACAACCCGGCGGGGACGACCTCCGGCCCCGTCCGCGCCGGCGACGTGAAGGTCCCGGCGCCGGATGAGGCCGGATTCGGTTCATCTGCCGATGCTGCTGCCGGGCTGACCACCACCGTCACCCGCGACCTGGAAAGCATCGAGTCCACCGTGATCGGGGAGAACGTCACGCTGGAGCTCCCCGCGCCCTGGGACCACCTGGTGGAGGCACCTGTCACCGTGGATGCCCTGGAGGTCACCTCCTCTGCCGCCCACACCGGGGAGACCTCAGCCTCGGTGGAACTGGCCGGTATGCACGTCTTCGGTCAACCGGTGGACCTCACCGACGGGCAGGTCACTGAGGCCCAGGAGTTCAGCCTCCAATACGACCACAACGACATGCGCCAGCACCGGCTCATGGACGGCACCTTCTGGTCCGCGGCCCATGAGGGCTACGACATTATGACCCAGGACGACCGCAACCTCATTCACCTGTGGATCCGGGTAGAGCCGCTGGCCGTCACCGAGGACGACGACGCCGCCTCCGCAGGAGCCTTCCGCCTGGTGGGGGATCTCCGCTACCGCTACCGTGGCGAAGGCCCAGAGGTTCTGTGGACTCAGGGTATTCGTCGCCACGGTTCTGGCTACAGCGATAACGGCGAACGGGTCAACTTCTTCACCCAGGACGTCGCCGTCGCCACGGCCCAGGCGCCTGAGCCCGTTGTCTCCGCCGTCACGGCAGCCGCACCGAACCTCATTGACGCCGGCGACGAGATCACTCTCACTGGCCGTGGTTTCACCGCTGAGACCGTGGTCCTCTTCGATGACCGAGAGATCACTCCCGAGACGATTGTGGACAACGGCACGGAACTGCGCTTCACCACCCCTGAGGATGTGTCACCGGGCACCTATGTGGTCGGTGTCCGCACCGCAGCGGGGCAGAGCAGTGTGGACCGAACCATCACTGTGACCAGCCAGCCGGAAGTCACCGCCCATCCGCAGGACCAGACGGCAGGGGTCGGAGAAGCCGTCTCCTTCACCGCGGCCGCAGACGGTCACCCTGCCCCGCGCCCCCAGTGGCAGCGGCTGATCGACGGGCAGTGGCACAACATCGAGGGCGCTACCGGCAACCACTACACCGTGGATCCGGAGGTTGACGACGACGGCGCCCAGTTCCGTGTCCTCTACATCAGCCCCATTGCCGAGGTCGCCACGGATCCAGCGACCCTCACCGTGGAACTGCCACCCACAGAGGAGCCGACCACCCCGGCGCCGAGCGAGGAACCCACACAGGAGCCCACCGAAGACCCCACTGCTGCCCCGACGGAGACTCCCACAGCAGGACCCACAGCGGACCCATCGGAGGAGCCCTCAGAGGAACCCTCCGACCCGTCGACACCCCCGGCGGATGAACCCACCCCCGAACCGACCTCCACCGGACCTCCCACCGATGAGCCAACCGCTACCGATGAGCCAACCGAGGACCCCACCGAACCAGTGGAGCCCTCAGAGAACCCCACGGACACCCCCACCACAGAACCCACACCGGAGCCGACCGAAGAGCCGACGGCCGAACCCACTGGGGAACCGACGCCGACGTCCACGCCCACGGAAGACCCCGCCGAACCCACCGAGCAGCCAACCAGCACCCCGGCTCCGCTGAGCAGCGAGGAAATCGACCAACTGGAGCCCATCGCCACGGACGTGGAAGACCGCCGAGTCACCGCAGACCTCGGCGAACAGCACGCCACCGGCTGGGTCGCCGCCTTCATTCACTCCGACCCGGTGTTCCTGGGCTGGCACCAGACCGACGCCCAGGGCCGCCTCACCGTGGAACTCCCCACGGATCTCCCCACCGGTGAGCACCGTCTGGTGATCCTGGATGCACAGGGTGAACCCCTCGGCATGGCAGTTCTCAGCCTCGAGGATCAGCCAACTGACGACCCCACCCCTTCTGACCCGACATCGGAACCGGACCCAGAACCCACCACGGAACCGACTGACACCACCGAACCGATTGACACCACGGAACCGCCTCAGGAGCCGAGCTCCGAGCCTTCAGACGCACCTTCCAGTGCACCGAGCCCGGACCCGTCAGAAGACCCAAGCTCCGAGCCCACACAGGACTCCACGGCAGAGCCGACCACCACGCCCACGGGGGAGCCCTCGGAAGCCTCACACCCCGAGGGTGAGACCTCATCAGGCGATCCCGAAACCGCCCCCGCCTCTCCCAAGCCGTCCCAGGGGTTGGCCGTGACCGGTGCCGAGACCACGGCCCTGGGGCTCGTGGCACTGGCGCTGCTGGCCTGGGGAGGGATGCTGATCCTTGCCGCGCGTCGCTCCCGCGCTGCTGCTGCCGAAGACCCCCCTGAATCCACCTGACCGCTGTACCCCACCCCTGAAATGAAGAACCCACCACTGAAGAGGAGACACACTCGTGTCTGAGACATCACGATATCGCCGGGGCCGATCAGGCGCCTGCGCTGCCGCAGCCTCTCTGGGCTTGAGCATGCTCATTGCTCCGTTCCCTGCTACTGCTGCGGGGGCCGAAGAGGAAACCGGCAGTGCGACCACCACACCGGTCAGCGCCGAACTGCACACGCTGCTCGCTGACGGTGACGCCGGAGGCCTGCTCTTAAATGCCGCCTTCGGCGGCGAGCTGCCCTATGGGATGACCCACTACGGCACCTTCGGTCTGGAGGGGATCGACTCTCCCACCGAGAACGACACTGTGGATCAGTCGCTGCCGGCCGGGGCCGTGCCCGGTGAGACCTTCCGCTACCGGGATGACTCTCCGCGGGACACCCCCGAGGGCATCACTATCAGCGGTGGCCAGGAGTCCATAACCCGCACCGGGGAGTCCATCACCGCTGAGTCCACGGTGCAGGACTTCACCATCCTGGTGGATGAACTCAGCGAAGAGGCCGCGGGTCTGCTCAATGTCGACACGGCTGTGAGCATCGGGGAAGTGTCCACCGCCGTCGACGCCGCTGACGGTGAAGTCTCCACAGAGACCACAGTGGAGGATCTGGTGATCCTGGGGGACACTGTGGAACTCACCGGCGGGGCCCTCGAAGAACCGGTCACCCGCACCACGGAATTCCAGACGGACAACGTCGTGGAACTGCTCCCGGGCCTGGGTGTCGATCAGGACGACGTCGACACATACGCTCCGCTCATCGACCGCGCTGAGGTCGACGCCGCGTTGACGGTGACTGTCTCTCCCGGTGAGAACGGCGGAGTCGAGGTGCTGCTCGATGTCTTCATCGACGTCGAACTGGACACCATCGGTGGCGCCATGGGGTACGCCTACCTTGAGGTGGACCAACCGTACCTGGAGGCTTCTGTGGCTCAGGTCTCCGCTGTTGCGCCTGCCGGGAGTGGTGAACAACCCGGTGACGAGGACGCCGACCTCCCCCTTGACGGCTTGGTCTCCCCGCTGCGGGTCGACATCAACCGGATCGAAGGTTACGGCGAGGCCCGCGGCGGTGCCATGGCCGGACTGGTCAACGCTGAGCTCGGCGACGGTGCCCGTCTCATCCGCGACGGCGAATTCCACCTGCCCACACTGGATGCTCCCGCCGAACCCGGAGTGGAGACATACCAGCGTGACGCCGGCAGCGCCCGCCACAACGGGGTGCGCTTCGGTGAGGTGAACTCCCAGATCGAGCGGACGGAAGAGGGCGTGCTAACTGCTGAGCACCACCTCGAGTCGCTGGTGGTGGACCACTACACCTTCGACGACGACGGCATGATCGGTCATCTGCTCGGAGACCCCGAGTTGGAACTCATCCGCATGACCACCAACGAGACCTCCGCAGCGGCAGGCACCGACGGTCTCGACGCCGGCGTGGAGATTGAGACGCTCGAACTGATGGGCGAGACCGTGAACCTGGTGGATGGTCGGCTCGAGGAGCCGGTGCAGCGTGAACTCAGCAACGAGCTTACCGATATCGACGAGATCCTCCAGGCCGCCAGTGTGACCGACGACATCGCCGACTACATCGACGACCCGAGTAACCTCTCCGGTTCGATGACCGGTACGGTCGACGTCATCGCCTCCACCCCGGTCAGTGCCGAGGACGACCTCGCCCAGGCCGCCATCGAATTCGAGATCGGTGTTGAGGTCGAGATCGAACTGCGCCTCTCCGGAGCCGATGCCATGCTGCTGGAAGAAGCTGACATGAGCACCGAGGGCCGGCAGGTGCTCTCTACGGTCACCGTGGGGCTGGCCGCCGCCGCCCAGAACGAGGCCGAACTACCGGCCCCCGGTGAGAGCCAGGACCCGGAGGAACCCGGAACCCCGGACCCCGACCCGGGTGAAGAGGCCCCGGAAGACTTCACCGGGTTGCCCAGTGAGACCCCGGACCGGGTCATCCTCACCACCACGGAGGATCCCGCCACATCCCAGTTCATCACCTGGCGCACCGCACCTGAGATCGCCAACGGTGTTGTTCAGTTGCGCTCCGGGGACACCGTCGAAGAGATCGAAGCCACGACCGGGGAGATCTTCACCGCGCACAGCTACGAGGAAGGCGACTACGACAGCCGCTCCCACAGCGCCACCCTGGAGGGTCTGAGCCCGAACACGACCTACGAATACCGGGTGGGTGACGGCGGTGAGAACTTCAGTGGCTGGTACAGCTTCACCACCGCCAGCGACTCCCACGACGCTTTCGAATTCCTGTGGCTCGGTGACGTCCAGAACGACATCACCGAACACGGTGGACCCAATGTGCGCCGCGCCATTGAAGGTTCCCCGAACGCGGAACTGGTGCTGCACGCCGGCGACCAGATCAACTACGCCGATAACGATTACGAATGGGCCGAGTGGTTCGGCATCGACGAGGACTTCTACGCCGAGATGAATCACGTCATCACCGCCGGTAACCACGAATACCACGCGGCGTTCCTGGGTCCCATCTGGCGGGAGAGCTACACCCAGCCGGGTAATGGTCCGCAGCCTTATGACGACGTCGACGAGTGCACCTACATGTATCAGGAGCACATGTCCGACCTGATGAAGGACACCGTGTTCTACACCGACTATCAAGGTGTGCGGTTCATCGTGCTTAACTCCAACACTGTCGAAGGCTGGCGCGAAATGCTCCCGGCCAACGACGTCGTCGAACAGTACGGCTGCGCCGACAGCAACCTCAACGCTGTGGAGATCTGGCTGGACTTCCAGGCCCGCTGGGTGGAGGACATCGTCGCTGAGGCCCCCGGTGAATGGACCGCGGCGCTGTTCCACCACCCGGTGTACTCCATGTCCTCCGGACGGGACAATGAGCACATCCGCGCCTCCTGGGCGACTGCCTTCGAGAACGCCGGAGTGGACCTCGTCCTGCAGGGTCACGACCACACCTACGGTCGCGGCTACTCCATCAACCACGAGATCGACCAGTCCACCGGCCTCAACGACGGTCCCAACTACGTGGTCTCCGTGGTCGGACCCAAGTACTACACCCTCGGCTCCGCCGAGACCTGGGAGAACTGGGGCGCCCGCCGGATGCAGGCGCTGCAGGACACCTCCGTTTATCAGCGGGTGAACGTGGACGGCAACACCCTGGTCCACGAAACCTACGACGTCGACCACAACCTCGTGGACTCGTTCGTTATGTGCTCCAGTGGTAACGGTGAAAAGTACGCAGCCAACACGGCTGAGGCGCTGCCGGCGGACTGCACCACCGAAGATGGCGGCGAGGAGGACCCCAGCGAGGAGCCCACACCGGACCCGACAGGGGAACCGACTGAAGACCCGACCGGTGACCCAAGTGAGGATCCCACCCCGGATCCCACCGAGGACCCCACAGGGGAACCGACAGAGGACCCGACCGGTGATCCGAGCGAGGATCCCACCGGTGACCCCACCGCGTCACCGACCTCAGATCCCACCGACGATCCGACCCAGGATCCAACGGGTGACCCCACCAGCGATCCGACAACGGACCCGACCGATTCACCGAGCACTCCGGCAGGGTTCAACCCCTCCACTGAGGACCTGGACGAGGAGCTTGAGGACCTCATCGAGATGCTCGGCTCCGGTGAGATCACCCCGGGCGGTGAAGCCACCGTGGTGGTCGGTGAAGAATTCGCCGATCAGGAGGCCACCGGTGTGCTCTTCTCCGACCCAGTCATCCTCGGCACCGAAACAGTGACCTCTGAGGGAACGGTGACCTACTCCGTGCCCTCGGACGTACCTGCCGGTGACCACCGTCTGGCGGTCTACGACACCGACGGGGAGATCATCGGCTGGACCGCGGTTTCTGTGGTCGCCACCGATGATGAGGACCCGGACGCCACCACCGATCCCACCGGAGAGCCCACTGAGGAGCCGACGGGTACGTCCACCGAGGAGCCCACCGAGGACGGGACCGGGCCGGCGGATGAACCAGATACCACCGAGGACGAGGAAACCCCCTCCGCGGATGGTTCCTCACAGAAGGACGGTGGACTGGCCGTCACTGGTGCGCAGGGAGTCTGGGTCTCCCTGGCAGCGCTGACGATCCTGCTAGTCGGCGGATTACTGGTGGTCCTCAGCCGCCGTCGCCGCCACGCTGCGCACCGTCACTGAGGCGCAGACGCCCCTGGTGTGAGCCGGTGACATCACCGGCTCACACCACCTAGCTGGGAGGCCCGGGACGGTCCCCACAGACCACACCCGTCCCGGGCCTCCCTTCCCCATGAGACCTGATCTTGACCCTCTTTCTGGTTCGCTGAAGGACATTCCATGAGACTCGCCCTGGCCGAGAGATCGCTGAACCGTAGCAAGAAGATCACCGGTGGTGCGCTGGCTGTGATGATGCTGGCCGCCGTGTTTTTCACCGATCTTCACCCCTCACCGACACCTGCTCCCGCCTCGGCGGTTCAGGGCGGTCAGATGCACACCCAACCGGTGGTCGGCGAGCTCACCCCGATCACCGCCCACGGCAGCCTCGGTGGCCAACTCAGCGGATTGCTTGATTTCCCCGAACCCCTCGGTGACTACGGTGACTACTCCCTGGGCGGATTGACCGCACCCTCCGGAGACCACACCGGCAACGGTGAAGTGCACCAGGATCTGCCCGCAGGCGACGTCGAGGGTGTCCTCTTAGACGGTGAAGACCGCAGTCCCAAGGACGAACCGGGGCGCGGGATGAGCATCAGTGGAGGCTCCGACCGCATTGAGCGCACCCCCGCCGGACTTTTCCAGAGCACTGAAGTCCTGGACTTCGCCTTGGATGTCGACGAACTGAATTCTCGAGTGGGGGCAGTGCTCGGGCAGGACGAGGTGCTGCGGGCCGAGGCCATCCGCACTGAGACCACAGCCAGTGTCACCGGGGACATCGACATTGAGACCCGGGTCGAAGGGCTGGAAGTCTTTGGCGAACAGATCCAGCTCGACCAAGGGCGCCTCCCGGAGCCGGTGAGCCGCACCCACCAGGTGCACAGCACCAATGTCCGGGACGTCATGCGCAGCCTGGGGGTACGGGAATCCGACATTAGCGACTACAGCTCCCTGGTGCGGCGGGGTAGCCTCGAGGCCGACTTCACGATGACAGTGGCCACACCGGCCTCAGGTGGCTTGAGCATCCAGGCCGAAATGCGTCTGGATGCCGAAGTCCGGCTTCAGCTGAGCCTGGGCAGCGGCGATGTGTGGGCTGATGACCAGGTGCTCGACGTCGTCGTCGCCGGTGTGCAGAACGTGGCAGCCCCCGAGCCGATGGAACTTCACGACTTGGCGCTCTCTGCTGAGGAGGCAGAGCCCGGGGATGAGGTCACCATCACCGGTCTTGGGATGGCTCAGGGGCTGACCGATGTGAGCCTGGGTGGCACTCAGGTGCAGGCGGAGACGTCCTCAGACGGCACCAGCACCACATTCACTGTCCCTGACGGTGTCCCCGGCGGTACTTACACCGTCACCGTGGCCAGTGCCGGAGACACCCGCAGTGCAGGTGCCCTGCGGGTGACCGGAGCCGAGACCGTCCCCGTGCGAGTGACCGGACTCGAGCCCAGTCAGGCGTTCCCCGATTCCGAAGTACGCGTCAGCGGTCAGGGTTTCCGGGCGAATGAGACCACTGTGGTGGTCACTGACGCCGATGACGAGACCTTCACGATCCCCTGGTACCAGGTCGATGTCGACGGCACGGGGCAGAATCTCACGTTCCGGCTACCGGCAGGGACTGCTAGTGGGGCTGCCACAGTCTCTGTGCGCATCGCAGACCAGTCGGACAGCAGTCAGCTGCAGGTGACCCCCTTCAGTGACCCTGGGCTGGCACCGCACAACGAAGACATGGAGCTGCTGGGACGGGTGCTGAACGACTATTCCATCGGCATCACCGAGCGTAACGACAGTTCGAACACGCTCACCCGGTGGAATTTTCCCCGGCTCCTCGACGGCTGGAACAACGAAGGTATCGGCCCGAGTGGCACTACGCGCAACGCCGTCTATCTCGCGGACCGACAGTATCCCGATCTTGACGCCGGCGGATACGGCTCAGATTTCATCAACGCGGCCGGGAATGTCCGGGTCGAACTGGACCGTGAGTACGACGCGCATATCGGCCGGGGGATGAGCAGGGACCGGATCGAGATCGAGCTGGACCCCTACTGGCAGGCGCTCTTCGGCTCAGACCCCATCGTGACGGTGGATTCCTATGAGATCGAAGCCCGCGCGAATGCGGACGGCACGACCTCGGAGGAGACCACGATCTCCGCCATGCAGGCGCTGGGACAGACTGTGCAGCTGCAGAACGGACGAATCGCCCAGCCCCAGGAGTTTCACCTCCGGGTCACACGCGATCAGATCAACAACGGTCACCTGTGGAACGGGGTGATCTGGGCCGATCAACAATCCGGTTACTCCACGATGGAAGGTGCCGATACGAACTACGCAGACCTATGGGTGACGGTCGAACCGGGCCGGAACAACGTCTCTGAGGGGGCCGTCGAAGCCAGTGCGTTCCGTGTGAGCGCAGATCTGCAGTTGCGCTACCGGGGCGACAGGAACAGCGTGACGGTGCGTCAGGGCTCCGGTGGCAGTGAGTCCGGCGAGCGGGTGACCTTCTTCGAAGCAGAGTACGGCTACCTCAATATCCTCGCCCCGGAGCAGCAGGCGCCGGTCATCACCGACATCTCCCATACCGAACGCTCCGGAGGCGAACGAGTCCGGCTCACCGGGCGGGGCTTCACCGAGGACAGCACTGTGCTCTTCGGCGACCGTCGACTGACACCGGTCGAGCGGGTAAGCAACGGAACGGAACTGGTGTTTGTGGTGCCGGAAGGGGCCGAAACCGGGGTACCGCACGACGTCGCCGTCGAAACGAGGAACGGGACCACCGAACCTTCCCGCAGCGTGACGGTCTATGGAACGCCGGTTGTAGTGGAGGATCCGGAATCGCAGACGGTGAGTACCTCTTTGCCGGTTGAATTCACCGCTCGCGGGTACGGGCATCCAGAGGCCTCGGTCCAGTGGCAGCAACGCCTGGAGGGGGGCCAGTGGGAAGACCTCGAGGACGAAACCGCCGAGCGGCTCGTGGTGGAACCACAGCGTGAACTCAACGGCACCCAGTACCGTGCCGTCTTCAGCAACTCCCGGGGATCAACATCCACTGAGCCGGCAACGTTGCACTACGAGTTCCGTCCCGAATTCACCACCCACCCGGAAGACGCCACGTTAGGTGAGGGTGAGACCCTGCAGCTGAGTACCGCAGTGGAGGCTCAGCCGGAGGCCGAGATCACCTGGGAAGTCAACCGGGGTGGCAATTGGCAGAGCATCGAGGACGCTGCGGGGGAGAACCTCGAATACGAGGTCACATGGGAAGACCACGGTGCCCAGTTCCGTGCCGTGGCCGAAAACTCCCACGGCAGCCGACACTCGGACACCGCAAATGTGGCGGTCACGTACGCGCCACAGATCACACGTCAACCCCAAGACGTCGTCACCGAGGCCGGCTTCCCCGTCCTGCTCTCGGTGAGCGGGCGAGGCAATCCTGTTCCCCAGGTGCAGTGGCAACACGTCAACGGCGAGGAGTGGGAAGATCTCGACGGCGAAACCGCCACCGAACTGACGATCACGCCCAGCAGGGAAGACAACGGTACGCAGTACCGTGCCGTACTGACCAATGACGAAGGTCGTGTCTTGAGTGAACCGGCCGCGGTGGTCGTGGAATACGCCCCGGAGTTCCTCCGCCACCCCGAAGACGCTGAGGTCGCAGAAGGCGAGACCGCCGAGTTCGACGTGGAGATTCGCTCCGAACCAGACGCCGAGATCCGCTGGGAGATCCTGCGCGATGAGGAGTGGGTCGTCGTCGAGAACGTCGAGGGTACTCACCTCAGCGTGGAAGCGACCCGCCAGGAGCACGGGGCGCAGTTCCGAGCAGTGGCCGAAAACGACCTCGGCGAGGTGGCTTCTGACCCGGCACGGCTGACCGTTGAGGTCCCTGCCGAGGAAGAACCAGAGCCCACCGAGGAGCCCACGCCCACCGAGGAGCCGGCCCCCACTGAGGAGCCCGTGCCCACGGAACAACCCAGCACGGAGCCGACGCAGGACCCCACCACCGAACCAATACCGGAACCGAGCGAGGAGCCGACCTCTGACCCGACCAGCGGCCCCAGTGAGGAACCGAGCCAGAGCCCCACGGATGGGCCCACCACAGACCCCGGGCAGACACCGACCGCTGAACCGACTGAGACCGAACAGCCCTCGGAACAGCCGTCTGACGAGGTCACAGAAACCGCTTCACCCACTGTCGAACCGACTGAGGAACCGACAGAGCTCGACCCCACTGGCTCCGCGCCCAGCGATCCGGGTGAGCCTACTGAGGAGCCCACAGAGAGTGCCACCGCCGAGCCCACAGACAGCTCGTCGCCACGGGAGGAACCGACCAGCACTCCTACGGCCTTGACCCCCGAGGAGCTGGAGGAGATTCCCGGCGATCGCTTTGCCGTGGACCTTGATGGACGCACAGTGACCGTGGAATTGGGGGACCAGCATGCTGAGCAATGGGTTGCGGCCTTCGCCCATTCCGAGCCGGTGTTCCTTGGATGGCACTTCACAGACAGTGAAGGGACATTCACCGTAGACATCCCCGACACGCTCCCGGCGGGCGAACACCGGCTGGCGGTGCTCAGTGCAGACAGCGAACCCATCGGCTGGGCGAGCATGACCCTGGTGGAGGAGAACGGCACACCACCATTCACCACGGAACCCACCACCGAGCCGAGCCCGGAGACCACGACGGAACCCACTGAGGGTGGTGATCCGACGTCGGAGCCCTCCAGAGCACCCACCCAGTCAGTGGAGACTCCCACGGCTGAAGCCACGCAGACGGAGTCCTCCGCACCCTCCGCCTCGCAATCTCCCACCTCGACACCTTCCACCTCGACACCGCCACAGAGCGCCGGTACCACGGAGCGGCCGATGGCCGAAGACGAAGATCCACACACTGAGGGATTGGCCGCGACCGGAGCTCCGCCTGCTGGCTGGTTACTGCTGAGCCTGATAGCACTTGGCGCCGGAGGGCTCGCTCTGCTGGGAGGCCACCGTGCATCCCGCGGACACCGGGCCCACGGGGGTGCTCGATGAGGCAGCGGCCAGAGCGCACCATGGAGCAGTTGGGCGGCCACATCAAGACGTGGCGGATCGTGTTGGAACTTTCGCAGAAGTCACTGGCCGACCAAGCGGGGGTCTCCGTGCCGGCACTGCGTCGGCTCGAATCCGGAGAACCGGGCGTGAAGCTGGACACGCTTCTTCGGGTGGTCCGCACACTGCATCTGGATAAGAACCTGCTGAACTCAGTAGACCCCGCCCTGCACGTTCTGGGGCGTTCCCATGTGAATGCTACCGATATCCCTCCCGAAGAGGACATCCCCGACATGGAGGTCACACACCACAGTGTGCGCCCTCAGGATCCCTGTCTGTCCTAGCTCCTCAGCCGGTCAGAAGATGCCCGGCAACGCGATGGACTGGCCTTGCCGTTCGGCCAGTCCATCCGCCAGCAGCGACTCCAGACAGCGGCGGCGTTGCTCAGTGGAGGCATGCGGCAGCGGTAGTGCCTCCAACAGGGTGTGCTCATCTACCGGTCGCTGTGTGGCGGCGGCCTCCCGCAGGGCCGCCATGATCGCGCCGCGGACCTGACGGTCGGTTCCATGCCACGGCTGGCCGCGCGGTCTCTCATCCTGGCTCGGAGCAGGGGAGCCGGAGGCCACCCACGTACACATCTCACGCACCGGGCAGCGGTCACAGGCCGGGCTCTTCGCGGTACACACCAGCGACCCCAACTCCATCGCCGCAATGTTCCAGGTACAGGCGAGTCCGCCGTCGTCGAGCTCTGGATCCGGGAACACATCGTGGGCCAGCCGGCGCTGCGCCGCAGTGTAGGTCTTCCCCGCCGTCGGTGCGCCGGTGAAGACCCGCACCAGGACCCGGCGCACATTGGTATCCACCACGACCTCCGGCTGCTGATACGCGAAGCAGGCCACCGCTGCGGCGGTGTACTCACCCACCCCCGGCAAAGCGCGCAGCTGGTCACTGGTGGCGGGGACCTCTCCACCGTGTTCGGTGACCATCGCCTGGGCGGCCTGCTGTAGTCGGAGGGCACGGCGCGGATACCCCAGCCGGTCCCACACGGTGAGGATCTCAGCGGTGGGAGCAGCGGCACAGTCCGCCGGGGTCGGCCAGCGATGCAGCCACTCTTCCCACCGGGGCAGAACACGCGCCACAGGTGTCTGCTGCAACATCACCTCAGAGACGAACACGCCCCACGGCGAGCAGTCCTCCCGCCGCCACGGCAAATCCCGTTGGAAGCTGTGATACCACTCGATGATGCGTTCATGAACCGGCTCGGAATCCGGCATCATCACAGCGGGGGCGGGCATCACACCAAGTCTAGTGCGCTTGTGGGGGCGCCGATTGATGTCCCGGACCGCCGCTAGTCTGGGCACGTGGCAAAGAGGAAGAGCACCCCCGGTTTCGAGTGCACCGAATGCGGCTGGCAGACCGTCAAATGGGTTGGCCGCTGCCCGGAGTGCCAAGCGTGGGGGACGATCGAGGAGAAGGGCGGGCAGGTGACCGCTCGCACCCCCGCGGCGAAAACCGTGACCGCTCCAGCGGCCGCCATCGCCGATGTGGATGCCTCCACCGCCGAATTCCGCCCCACCGGGGTGCCTGAGCTGGACCGGGTACTCGGTGGGGGATTAGTGCCCGGGGCGGTGATCCTGCTCGCCGGAGAACCAGGAGTCGGCAAATCCACCCTGCTATTGCAGGCCGCTGCCGCCGTCGCCGCAGCACATCCGGACCAGCCGGTGCTCTACCTGACCGGGGAAGAATCCGCCGCGCAGGTGCGTAAACGCGCCGAACGCATCGATGCCATCACCGAGGGGCTCTACCTGGCCGCCGAAACCGACCTCTCCCAGGCGCTGGGGCAGATCGAAGCCACCGGCCCGCAGTTGACTGTGATGGACTCGGTTCAGACCCTGGCCTCGGCGGAGGTCGACGGCGCCGCCGGAGGGGTCACCCAGATCCGGGAAGTTACCGCGGCGATGATCGAAGCCGCCAAACGCCGCAATATGACCACTATCCTGGTTGGCCACGTCACCAAGGAAGGCGCGATTGCCGGGCCACGGATGCTTGAGCACCTCGTCGACGTCGTCTGCCAGTTCGAAGGGGAACGCCACTCGCGGCTGCGGATGCTGCGTGCGGTGAAGAACCGGTATGGTCCCACCGACGACGTCGGCTGCTTCGATTTAAGCGAAACCGGCCTGGAATCATTGGCCGACCCCAGTGGACTGTTCGTCTCGGCGATGACCGAACGGGTCCCCGGCACCTGCATCACCATCACCCTGGAAGGTCACCGCCCACTGACCGCGGAGGTGCAGGCGCTGGTGGCCGAATCCACCGCCTCCCAGCCCCGCCGTGCGGTCTCCGGGCTGGACTCCCCGCGGGTCTCCATGCTGCTGGCGGTCCTGCAGCGTCGGGCGAAACTCGCCGCCCTGATGAAATCCGAAGCCTACGTGGCCACAGTGGGCGGGGTGCGGATCACCGAACCGGCCGCCGACCTCGCTGTGGCCCTGGCCATCACCTCAGCAGTACTGGAGCGAGCCCTGCCCAACCGGTTCCTGGCCTTCGGTGAAGTGGGCTTAGCCTCCGAGGTGCGGCCGGTCTCCGGGCTGCAGCGCCGCCTGGCCGAGGCCCAGCGGCTCGGCTTCACCCATGCGCTGGTCCCACCCGGGGGAGCAGAGTCAGCCCCGGAAGGCATCACAGTCAAGGAGATTGGCTCCCTACCGGAGGCGCTCAGCCTGCTCTTCGAGGGGTGAGAGCCACATGAGGCTGCGGCTTTACAGCACGGGCAAATGCTCATCCGCCTCATCGTGCGGCATTCCGGTGGCCTCCAAGAGGTCCACCACCATCGTGCGCAGCAGCAGCACCTCGGTCTCCCCCTCCAGTGCCTCAATCCCCAGGTGCTTCGGATGCAGCTTCGCTGCCACTGCGGCCAGGGCATCCTGGGCTGCCTGCATTCCCCGCTCGAAACCCGGCCCGGGCTCCACCACCGCCCGGGAGATCAACACCGAACCATCGGCCAGTTCCTCTAACACTGTGGCCAATGACTCCATCCCCGCATCAGAGAGCGCGGCGTGGTCGATCACACTGATCGCCCGGCGCGTGACCACTCGCAGACTGCGCACCGCCAGGTCGAGTTTGTCCGCGGCGTGTTCGATCCGGCGCATGTAGGGCCGGTGCCGCCGATGTGCCGGCGAGTAACGGGTGAGCTCCCGTGCGGCAGTGATTGCCTTGGCGACGTCGTCGATCTTCGGTTGGATGCCCCGAGAGCGGATGAGCGCATGCCAGGCCTCCCGGGAATCCGAGGACCGTAGGGCCGTGGCCGTCTCCCGCAGCGCCCGGGACAGCTCATCGGAGACCGCCTTGAGTTCCCGGACCGGTTCCGAACGGGGGTCCTTGGGGGTCAGCAGAGCGATGAGCAGAGCCGTCACCCCACCGATCACCGCATCCACGCTGCGGGTGAAAGGACCCAGCGGGGAATCCACTGGGGCGGGCAGCATCACCACCAGCAGCGCTTGTAAGCCCATCTGCATGGCCAGCACCGGGCCCGAATCCAAGAACCGGGCCAGCATCACCGAGATGAACACCACCCCCAGGGCCACCAGGGCCCCGGAGCCGAAGGCGTGCACCAGCAGATCCCCGATGAGCACCCCGAGGGTGCAGCCCACCGCGACCTCCAGGACTTTGCGGATCCGCGGTTCCCGCGTGAACCCCATGGCCAGCAGAGCTGCCACCGCGGCGAAGATCGGAGCATCATGGCCCAGCAGCTGCTCGGCGGCCACATAAGCCCCCACCCCGGCCAGGGTCATCTGCAGGGCCGGTACCACTGAGCGTCGCGCCCGGGCACCCCCGGCCCGTACCCGGCGGGACAGAAATCGGGTGGCAGAACGCAGCAGGTGCCGCCCGTACGCGCTCAGGCCCGCAGTGTGCTCAGACACGGTACAAGTGGCGGAAGTTCTGCGGGATCGGGTAGGCGATCCGCTCCGCCTGCGGGCTGGGCAGCTCCACTCCGCGCTGACGGCGCCCCACCTCGGCGGCAAACATATTGATCCCCGCACCGGAGACTACAAACGCCGGGCCCGTGCACAACAGCAGTCCAGCGATCAGGTGCCAGGCACTGGGGTTCTGCGGGGCCTCGGCCACCGCACTCCACCCCCCGGCGAAGAGAAAGCACAGCCCGGCCGCCACTGTCAGCACAATCCCGGTGAACCACGCCAGCACCGCAGCGGGAGCGGTGATCGGCTCGTTCTCCACGAACACGGTGTTATCCGCCGGGGCGGCGCGCATGACCAGCCAGCCGGCCGCCAGCGCCCACACCGCCACCACCAGATATGCGGCGACGACGTCGGAGGGCCGGTGCCACGTCTCCGTGAAGGTGTACATCCCCACCGCCGAGGCGTAGCAGGCGGCGAACAGGGCAGCCAGTGGTCGGCGACGCGGACTGCACACTAAAAACACCGCCACCGCCGCGGAGGCGGCAAACGTGGTGTGCCCACTAGGCAGGGAATTGCCCGCCCAGTACGGCACTCCGTTATCCAGGTCGGGGCGGTGCAGCCACTGGGCTTTCAGCAGCTGGGTGGATAGATTCGCCGCGATGACCATCCCCACCGCGATCAGTGCGGGCACCCAACGCTGCCGGGCCAACACGATGGTCAGAAACAACACTGCCGGGATCGCCACTGCCAACGGTTGCAACCACCACGGGTCCAGACCGATCTCAGACAGCGGCCGGATCCGGGCATCAGCGGCCGAAAGCATGGCGTACTCCAACCACTGCCCGGAGTGAGACCGCACAAAGTACTCGTAGACCACGATGAACGCGGCACAGCAGCCCAGCAGCCACACCACCCACAGGCCGGTGCGCCGGGCAGGCGGACGCAACGTGCTCCTAGCCGACATGCAGCTTAGTATCGCATCCATGCTGCCCGCTCTCGAAGCCCTGCAAGAGACCGCTGTGGTCGTCGCCTTACCGATGCGCACCCGGTTCCGTGGGCAGACCCGCCGAGAAGCCATGCTCTTCCGCGGCCCCGCCGGTTGGGGGGAATTCGCGCCCTTTAGCGAGTACGGGCCCCAAGAGTCCGCGCGCTGGCTCGCCGCAGGCATCGAAGCCGCCTGGAACGGACTGGGCCGACCCCGGCGGGAGACCATCCCGGTCAACGCCATCATGCCCGCAGTCCCGGCCGCCGAGGTTGCTGAGGTACTCACCCGCTCCGGGGATCCGTCCGCCATCCCCGCGGTGAAGATCAAAGTGGCCGAACCCGGGCAAAGCCACGACGACGACGTCGCCCGCCTCAAGGAAGTCCGCCGACTCGCCCCGGGTGCCGGGATCCGAGTCGACGCCAACGCCGCCTGGAGCATCCCCCAGGCAGTGCGCGCGCTAGCAGAGTTCGCCGAGATCGCAGGGGACCGTTTCGAATACGCCGAACAACCCGTTCAGGGGGTCGAAGCCCTCACCGAGCTGCGTGAGGCACTGGCCCGGGACGGAACACCGGTCCCCCTAGCAGCCGATGAGGCCGTGCGTAAAACCTCAGACCCCCTGCGGGTGGTACGCCTCGGCGCCGCCGATCTGCTCATCGTCAAAGTCCCCCCGCTGGGCGGAGTCACCGCGGCCATGGAGCTCGTCGCCGCCGCAGGCCTGCCCGCGGTGGTCTCCTCCGCCCTGGACACCTCCGTTGGTCTGGCCGCTGGGGTGGCCCTGGCCGCCCGGCTGCCTGAGCTGCCCTACGCCTGCGGCCTGGGCACCGGGACCCTGCTGGCCGGTGATGTCACCGCAGCGCCGCTCATCCCTGACAAGGGAGCGCTACAGGTGCCTGTGGCACGGCAGGCCGACGGCGACGTCGTCGTCACTCCTTCGGCACCCGAGCCGCACCTGCTTGCCACCCACCGGGTGACCGGGGAGCGGGAGAGGTGGTGGCGGCAGCGCTTGCAGGAGGCCCACCGGATCCTGCAGACCAGCGGTGCGTAGGATGTCAACTATGAGGTCGCGCCGGGGGTTCCGTGAGTTCGACGACTCCCACGACGCCGAATCCCTCCGCTTGGCGCGGCGGGTCATCCGGGGGCTGAGCATCCGGATGCGGCAGGTGGTCCTGGCCCCCGGGTCACGTTCGGCCCCACTGGCCTACGCTCTGGCCGAGGCCGAACAGCTCGGAGCGATCACCTTGTACGTGCGCATCGACGAACGTTCCGCAGCGTTCACCGCACTGGGACTGGCCATGCAGACCGGGGAGCCCGCTGCGGTGGTCACCACCTCCGGCACCGCCGCAGGAAACCTCACCCCCGCGATCATGGAAGCCGATATGGCCGGGGTGCCGCTGGTGGCGATCACCGCCGACCGGCCCGAACCCCTCCACGGCACCGGCGCCAACCAGACCACCTGGCAGCAAGGCATGTTTTCCGGGCGGGTGCGGGACGAACTGCACCTGGAGCAGGGTCAGGTCCGGCTGGAGCCGGAGTCCCGTGACGACATCCTCGCCGCTGAGACCCAGACCGCCCTGCTGTTGGCCGCAGCGACCCGTTCGACCCCGAAGAGCGCACCCGGCCCGGTGCACCTCAATATCGGTTTCGCCGACCCCCTGGTGCCGGCCGAAGCCCCCGATGTGCACCGTTCGGCCCAGCGGTGGGCACGCCGGGGGATCCTCGGCGAACAGGACCGTGCCCGCCTCTACGCCGCTGCCCGGGGCACCACACCGGCTGAACACTTACGCGCAGGCGAGCTCAGTTCCGGGGAACTCCGCGCCGGGGAACTCAGTGAGGACCTTGTCGCGGCGCCGGCGGGGGAGAACGGTGCAGAAGAACTACGACGACGCCGCACCCTCTTCGTTTTCGGGGACCGGGCTCCGGCTGAGGCCATCGACGCTGCCCGCAGCCTGGGCCATCCCATGCTCGCTGAACCCACCTCCGGGGCTCGCTGGAGCGACCTGGGAGCCGTGCAGGCCTACCGCCTGTTGCTCCAAGCCCCCGCTGAGACTACGGCCGGTCAGCTCGCCGCCGGGGTGGAACGGGTGGTCGTGGCCGGCCGGCCTACTCTCACTCGCCCGGTGCAGCGACTCATCGCCCGAGCCGATGTCCAGACAGTGCAGTACGCCCCGGTTGCTGAAGCCTGGTGGACTCCAGGCCGGCTGCCCCGGCGGCTCCTCACCACACCGGAGGAGCTTGAGGACTTTGCCGGCACTGCGGAGACCGCCTGGGCTCGGCAGTGGGAGGAACTCGGCTTGGCAGCACAACGGGCAGTGGACTCCGTCTTGCAGGCGGAGGCCTCCCTCAGCTCGGTCCGGGCCGCGCAGTTCGTTGCCGAGACAGTCCGCACCCCCCTGCTGCTGGGCTCATCCTCGGTGATCCGCGACGTCGACCTCACCGCGGTGTTGACCCGGGCGCAGACCTCCGAGTGGCGCAGCATCCGAGCCTTGCGCGGGTTGGCGGGGATTGACGGGAACCTCTCGGCGGCCTCAGGGATGGCGCTGGCCGCCGGTCAGCGGGTCACCGCCCTGGTGGGGGACCTGACCCTGCTCCACGACGCCAATGCGCTGCTGGTACCGACCACCGAAAGCCCTGTCTCTGTTGACGTGGTGGTCATCAACGACGGTGGTGGGGCGATCTTCGACCAGCTTGAACACGGGGATGTGGGTCGGCGTCCCGGGCAGGCGGAGATTGTCGAACGGCTCTTCGGTACCCCGCAGGCGGTTGACGTCGAAGCGCTCGCTGACGCGTACCACGTCGATTACCGGGCTGCAGAGACTCTTGAGGAGCTTGCCGACGGGCTGGCCCATCCCGATGATCGGATCGGGGTGCGGCTCATCGAAGTCCGGACCGAACGCAGTGAACTGCGCCAGTTGCATGCTCGGATCCTGCAGGCAGCCGCTGAACTCTAAGCCAGGGAAGAGTCCGGATTGCTGAGTCAGGTCCGCCGCAGTCCTACTCGCCTTGTCCCTGAAGGCCGAGGGCGGAGAGCATCGGCCGCAGCTTCGCCCGCGTCTCGGCCAATTCTGATTCCGGCTCCGATCCGGCGACGATTCCGCAGCCGGCGCACAGCCGGAGCTGGCGGGCATCGGCGCTGAGCATCCCGCCCCGTAACGCGATCCCGAAGTCCGCGTTGCCCTTCGCATCCATCCACCCCACCGGCCCGGCGTAAGGGCCGCGGTCCATCCCCTCGAGCAGGGCGAGCAGCTGGCCGGCCCGATCGGTGGGGGTACCGCAGACCGCGGCGGTGGGGTGGGCGTGTTCGGCCACCTGCAGCGGTCCGGGCAACCTGCCGGCGTCGTCAACAGCCAGCTCACCGGTGACCTCCGTTGCCAGGTGGTACACGTTCGGCAAAGTGAGCACTTGCGGGTCCAACGGAGTGTGTAGGGATTCGGTGACCGGTGCCAGTTGGCGGGCCAGTGATTCCACGGCGAGGTCGTGTTCCCGGTGCTGTTTGGCGTCGCGGAGCAGGGTGGCGATATCGGCGGTGTGATCGACAGTGCCGGCCAGCACGCGGGAGAACAACCGGGCACCGCGCAGTTGCACCAGCATCTCCGGGGTGGCACCGAGGACTTCACCGGCCAGGTATGTCCAGGTCTGCGGGTAGGCCCGGGCCAGTCGCGCCAGCAGTGCACCCGTGGGGATGGGATGCTCAGCGGTGACGACGACGTCGCGGGCCAGCACGAGCTTCTCCACGGTCCCTTCTGCAATGGCGCTCAGTCCTGCGGTGACCGCCTGGCGGTAGTGCCGGGCGGACCGCTGCCCAGGGTGCACGTGTGCTGCCGGTAACTGTGCGTCTGAGGTGGCCTGCGGAGTGAGGCGGCCGGCGTCGTCGAGCCTCACACCGTGAGTCTGCAGGGTGCGGTCCAGCTCCTGCGGTGAGGTATCGGCTGCGGTGATGTGGACGAGGCGGGTGTTGCCGTCCTCACTGCGTAGCAGCACCTGCGGAACGATGAGGCGGGAAGCGTACTGGGAATCCGCCGCAAAGGTCACCGAGACAAAGGCCACCGGCCCGCTGAGTGCCGGGGCTGTGCCGTTCTCTGGGGCTGCTGTGTCGGTGTCCGTGCGGGGGTCTGTCACGCGTCTCTGGCTGGTGTCCCAGGCGGCGCTGATGGTCTCCCAATAGTCGCTCAGCTCGGCGAACCGCCGTGTCCCCCGGGCGGTCCGGGCGGCTGCGACCCCCAGGCCTACCAGCCCTTCGTCATCACGCAGCCACACCCCGCTGGGGTCCAGGTGCGGTAGCAGGTCGGTGAGTGTGCCCTCTAACTGGACCGGGACTTCCCGGATGGACAGATGCGGGGCAGCTTCACTCATGACCCGGCAATCCTACTGCCCGCACCCCACTGCCCCATCTGCAGGAGGCTCACCGAGGACCTCGGCTGCGCTCCGGGGTGACGGTGCGCACCGGTCTTGTGGTTCTGGGACAATACTCGGGTGATTCGACAAGGCCGCAACCGGCGGGCAGACCTCGACAAACGTCCCGACGACGTCGCTTCCATGTTCGACGAGGTCGCGGCACGCTATGACCTCACCAATGACGTGATCTCCCTGGGTCAGGACCGGCGGTGGCGCAAAAAGCTCGTCGAGGCGCTGGATGTCACCGCCGGTGAGTACGTGCTCGACCTTGCCGCCGGGACCGGTAGCTCTACTGAACCGTTCCACCGGGCTGGGGCGCGTGCGGTGGCCTGTGACTTCTCGCTGGGTATGTTGCAGGTGGGCAAACGTCGCCGTCCGGAGATGACCTTCGTCGCTGGTGATGGGATGAACCTGCCCTTCGCCGATGATGTCTTCGACGCGGTGACGATTTCCTTCGGGCTGCGCAACATTGCCGACCCGCAGGTGGGACTCGCCGAGCTGCTGCGGGTCACCAAACCGGGGGGCCGGTTGGCGGTCATGGAGTTCTCCGACCCCACGTGGCGGCCCTTCAACCTGGTCTACAAGAGCTACCTGATGCGCGCCCTGCCGACTGTGGCCCGGGCGGTCTCCTCCAACCCCGAGGCCTACGTGTACCTGGCCGAATCGATCCGGGCCTGGCCGGATCAGGACGCTCTGGGCCGGCTCATTGCAGACACCGGGTGGACTCAGGTGCGCTACCGGAACCTCACCGGCGGTATCGTCGCCATCCACCACGCGGTCAAACCCTCCGGTTCAGTAGGGTTGGATCGATGAGTGACCACGCAGCGGAGCCGCTGACCATCAAGCTGCCCGCCGGATTCGACGTCCTGGCCGCGGATGAGGACCTTGCCGCCGAGGTCAGTGACGCCCTCGACGCCGTCGAAGACCAGCTGTTGACTGCGCTCTCCAGCGACGGTGACCAACTGGCCCACAGCACTGCCCGCTACCTGGCCGAAGCCGGGGGTAAACGTGTCCGGCCGCTGCTGACCATCCTGACCTCCATGCTGGGAGACGGTCTCAATGATGCGGTGCTGCGGGCCGCCGTCGTGATGGAGATGACCCATCTGGCCACTCTGTACCACGACGACGTCATGGATTCGGCGCCGATGCGTCGCGGTGCTCCCAGCGCTCACGAGGTCTGGAACAACTCGGTGGCGATCCTCACCGGCGACCTCATTCTGGCCCGGGCCTCCGCTCTGATGACGGAACTGGGTCAGGATGGTTCCCGCATCCAAGCGGCCACGTTCGAACGGCTCGTGTTGGGCCAGCTGCACGAGACCGTCGGGCCGGGGGAGCACGACGACGCCTACGAGCACTACATCAGTGTCATCGCCGATAAGACAGGTTCCCTTGTGGCTGCCGCCGCCCAATTGGGCACCCACTTCGGAGGGGCCGAGGAGCACGTCTCTGAGATGTTGAAGGCCTACGGGGAGGCTGTCGGGGTGGCCTTCCAACTGGCCGACGACGTCATCGACCTCACCGCCACTGGCGCTTCCTCCGGTAAAACCCCGGGCACCGATCTGCGCGAAGGTGTGCCCACCCTGCCGGTGCTGCTGTTGCGGCAGAACCGTGATGCGCAGGCAGAACGCGTGCTCTCCTTAGTGGATGCGGACCTCAGTGATGACGATGCCCTGGCTGCGGCGGTGCAGGCCGTGGTGGACCACCCGGTGATCGACCAATCCTGGGCGGTGGCGCGCGGTTGGGCTGAACAGGCGAAGAACGCCATCGCTCCGCTGCCTGACTCAACGGTCAAACGCGCTCTGCTGAGCTTCGCCGACGCCGTCGTCAACCGCGAAGGGTAAGAGGGGTTTACGGAGGGCCGAGGCGGCCGCGATACTTCAAGTGAGGAGTGATTCGCCGCGGGCTAACGGGCGTTGACGATCTCCTGGAGCGCGGGTCTGAGTTCAGATGCTTTGCGGGCGCGAAACTCCACATCCAGGGGCTCGCGGACCTGGCGGTAGAGCATATCGCCGCGGTACCGGGGGAAGACGTGCAGGTGGTAGTGCCACACGTGCTGATTCCCGGCCGGTTCGTTGTGCTGGCGCACGCTCGTTCCCTCCGGGTCCCAGGCCAGCTTCATCGCCAGCGCGACATCCCGTGACATCGCACCGATCCGCCCCAACAGAGCGTCATCGAGGTCGTAGAGGGCCTCATAGTGAGCATTCGGCACGATCATCGCGTGCCCCGGGTGCGGGCCGAAACCGTCACAGGCGATGAACACCAGCAGGTCCTCATCCTGGTAGACCAGGTCACTGAGCTCACAGCGGTTGCCCGGATCGGAGACATCCCCGGCAGCCAGGCCGCAGAACGGGCACCGGTACCCGGCAGGCTGGTGAGAGACCCAGGTGAGCTGACCGTGCGACGTCGTGATCTTCCCTGGCACGTTCAGCTGACCTCCTGCATGGATTCATCCTATGGTCCCCACCCTGAGCGGTGGCTGAGCCGCACCCGCGCATCTCGGAGTGTGACACCGCTGACGGCACATCCGGTGGTGAATACGTCATACTGTCCTGAGCGTTTCGAGCATCCTTACCGAAAGGAACCACCCCGCCGTGTCAGAGACCTTCTCCTCCCGGCCCGTCCGTGTTGCCGTCATCGGCGCCGGTCCCGCCGGGGTCTACGCCTCAGACATTCTCGCCAAGGCGCAGAAGAAGCACGACCTGCGGTTCAGCATCGACCTCTACGACCGCTACCCGGCGCCCTTCGGGCTCATCCGCTACGGCGTGGCCCCCGACCACCCGCGGATCAAGGGGATCATCAAAGCACTGCACAAAGTCCTCGACCGCGGTGACATCCGGCTGCTCGGCAACGTCAACATCGGCACCGACCTGACCATTGAGGACCTGCGCCGCCACTACGACGCCGTCATCTTCGCCACCGGGGCGATTAAGGACGCCGACCTCGACATCCCAGGTATCGACCTAGAGGGTAGCTTCGGCGCCGCCGACTTCGTCTCCTGGTACGACGGCCACCCCGACTACCCACGCGAATGGCCCCTGGAGGCCGAACAGGTGGCCGTCATCGGTAACGGAAATGTGGCCCTCGACGTCGCCCGGGTGCTCTCCAAGCACGCCGATGACCTGCTGAGCACTGAGATCCCAGAGAATGTCTACCAAGGACTGAAAACCTCACCGGTCACCGATGTCCACGTGTTCGGGCGCCGTGGCCCGGCCCAGGTGAAGTTCACCCCCCTGGAGTTGCGGGAGCTCAGCCACAGCCGCGACGTCGACATCGTGCTCTACGAGGAAGACTTCGAGTTCGACGAAGCCTCCGATGAGGCGATCAAGTCAAACAACCAGGTCAAGACCATGGTCAACACCCTGGCCAACTGGCTGGTCGAGCAGGAAGAGCGCACGGAGGAAGCCTCCCGGAAGCTGCACCTGCACTTCCTCCACCAGCCGGTGGAAATCCTGGAGGGCAAGAACCCGGACGGCTCCGGCACCGGGAAAGTCGCCGGCATCCGGTTCGAGCGGATGGAACTCGACGGCACCGGAAACGTCAAAGGCACCGGTGAATACCTCGACTACGATGTCCAGGCCGTCTACCGGGCCGTGGGGTACTTCGGCTCCGAGGTGGAAGGCATCCCCTTCGACGAGAAGAAGGGCGTCATCGTCAACGAGGCCGGACGCGTACTCGATGAGGACGGTCGGCACATCCCCGGCACCTACGCCACCGGGTGGATCAAACGTGGTCCCGTGGGGCTCATCGGTCACACCAAAGGGGATGCGATGGAAACCATCGACTGCCTCATCGAGGACATCAACCACCTGCCCGAGGCCGAGCAGCCCGAGGAGAACGCAGTCGTCGAGCTGCTGGAATCCCGCGGTGTGGAGTACACCACCTGGGAAGGCTGGTTGAAGCTCGATGAGCACGAGGCCGCACTGGGCCGCAAAGCAACCGAATCCGGGCCCGTGGAGCGCGAACGCGTCAAAGTGGTTCCCCGCGAAGACATGGTCAAAATCTCCCGCGGCTAGACCGCAGGACCCCCGGTGAACGCCGCGGGGCTTTGGGCTCCCTGGTGGTGCCTGCGCCTTCACCGGGTGGCACAGCTCCAGGGTGCTGACGCTTAGCGGCGGCCAGCGAGGGCTTCGAGCCGGGCGATCCGGTCCTCCATCGGAGGGTGGGTGGAGAACATCTGCTTAGCCCGCGGCCCGAACGGGTTGGCGATCATCATGTGGGCGTGCGCATCATGCTTGGGGTCCTCCGGCAGAGGCCGGCGTGAGACCCCGTGGTGCAGTTTCTCCAAAGCTGAGGCCAGCGCCAACGGGTCCCCAGAGAGCTCGGCACCGTCGGCGTCGGCGTCGTACTCCCGTGTGCGGCTAATAGCCGAGCGGATCAGCCCGGCGGCGAGCGGCATGAGGATGACCGCGACCAGTGCGCCGACCAGCATCAGCGGGTTCTGCTGCCGCCCACCCCGGCCGCCGAAGAGGAAGAAGAACTGCGCGATCGTGGTGAGGAACCCCGCCACCGCGGCAGCCACGGAGGAAATGAGGATGTCCCGGTTGTAGATATGCATCAGCTCGTGGCCGGTCACCGCCCGCAGTTCGCGTTCGGAGAGTAGGTGCAGGATGCCTTCGGTGAAACACACCACACCGTTGTTCGGGTTACGTCCGGTGGCGAACGCGTTCGGTGTGGGAGTGGGGGAGATATAGATCCGCGGCACCGGCTGCCCGGCCCGGTGCGCGAGTTCTTCAACCATGGCGTAGAGCTGAGGGGCTTGTTCGCGGCTCACCGGGTAGGCCTTCATGGCCCGTAACGCGATCTTGTCCGAGTTCCAATAGGAGATCGCCACTGAAATCACCCCGATGAACCCGAAGACGAAGATCATCTCCGGGGTCTGAGTCGCCGCAGAGATGATGGCACCGACCAGCAGCACCAACGCGAAGAGGAACGCCAGGAGGCCGAAGGTGCGCAGCCGGCCGTGATGGTGGTGCATACTGTTGACTCCTCAACATGGTGTCCGGGGGGTGTTCTCTCACCAGGGGTAACGTCATTGTAGAGACGCAGCTTCCCGGCCGGCTCGCTCCGGTGGTGACAGCGGCAATGACAGTGCGCACCAGGCGGTTCACCGGGGGTCTGAGCCTCCTCGTCGAACACCTCGATGGAACTGTTGAGTACAGTTTCCTGGCTGTTTACCTAAAGTTCACTTTGGACTGGCACTGTTCTTCTGGATGACGAACTAGACCGTTCCAGTGGAGCGGTCATCGGCTGCGAAGAACAGGAGCACCACGGGATGGCCGTACTCCCGGCGCCGGAGAAGCACACCCCCGCAGTGGATGTGCCGCCGGCACCCTCTCCCCTTCCGGGTCCCGTCAAGCACAGCAGGCTTTCCCCACGTACGGCCACTGTTCTGAACTGGCTGGCCGTCGCGCTCGGGGTCTATGTGCTCATCACCGCAGTGAACGTGATCGGCTCCGGATTCTCTCTGGCCGTTGGCGACCAGGCCGAACAACTCTTCTCCTTTGCCTCCAACCCGGTGGTCGGGTTGATGATCGGTGTTGCCGCTACTGCGCTGACCCAGTCTTCCTCGACGACGACGTCGGTGACCGTGGGTTTGGTTGCCGGAGGTCTGCCACTGAGTATCGCTGTGCCGATCATCCTCGGGGCGAACATCGGCACCACGTTGACGAATACCCTGGTGAGCTTGGCGATGGTCCGTGACCGGGAGCAGTTCCGACGTGGATTCGCCGCCGCCACTGTTCACGACTTCTTCAACCTGCTGGCCGTGCTGGTCTTCCTGCCCCTGGAGTTGGCGTTCGGGCTGCTGGAGCGAGCCGCCACCGCTGCGGCCTCCGGCCTCTCCGGGGCGGAGGCCGGGTTGTTCTCCACGGTGCTGGGCGGTCTGGGTGCGGTCATCAAGGGGGCCACCACCCCGTTGTCCGAGCTCATCCAGTTCGGCTTCAGCTGGCTTCCCGATGTCGTGGCCGGGGTGCTGATGATCGCAGTGTCCATCGGGCTCATCCTGGCGGTTATCAACATGATCAGCCGCAAGCTCAAGGCCCTGCTGGTCGGCCGGGCCCAGCGGGTGCTACACGCTGCTGTCGGCCGTGGGCCGGTCACCTCGATCGGCTCTGGCGCTCTGGTGACCGTGATGGTGCAGTCCTCCTCCACTACTACGGCACTGATGGTGCCGTTGGCCGGTTCCGGGGCTCTGAGTCTGCGGCAGATCTACCCCTTCACCCTGGGGGCGAATATCGGCACCACCATCACCGCGTTGGTCGCCGCCCTGGCTTTCGACGGAGCCCTGGGGACTATCGCACTCACCGCCGCCCTGGTCCACCTGTTCTTCAACCTCTTCGGCACCCTGGTGATCTTCGGGTTGCCGGGCATCCGCCAGTTGCCTGTGCTCGGCGCTCAAGGGCTCGCCGCCCTGGCGGTGCGGCGCCCCGCCGCAGCCTTCGCCTGGGTGCTCGGGGTCTTCGTGGCCCTGCCGCTGCTACTCATCATCCTGCTGTAAACGAGGTGAGACGCCGACGTCGTCGGCTCCCCTCCACTCCATGCCTTCTGTGAGTTTGCTTCACAGTAACTGAATTCACCCGGAGTTCACTGTGGTGTCACCCGCCGTTACACCTGCGCCTTTCATCCTGGAGCCGTGGTTCTGAACAGGATGTGACGGTTGAGACGGAATTCGCCAGGAGTACGGATACCGATGAGCACCAAGACCCCCACCCCAGAATCCCGGGAACACCCAGAGTACGAGGATAGAGAGCACGGCGCAGCCGGCGCCGCCACCGCGCTGAAAGAACAAGCGGAGCAATACGATCCGGTCCGGGGTCAAGACCCGCTGACCGAGGATGACCCCGAAGGACAGCTAGGCGATGAGGAACTCGCCCGCCGGGCCGCTGAACAGGAACGCGAACCCCAACAGCTCATCAGCGTCTTTGAACGCATGGGCCTGCAGGGTCGGGCGCTGGATATCGCCAACTGGGCTTCAGTGGCGGTGGGTGTGTGGCTGCTGCTGACTGCCGTTAACGCCATCGGCTCTGGTTTCGAGATCGCCACCGGAGACCAGGCTGAGGAACTCTTCGAGTTCGCGACCAACCCGTTTATCGCCCTGATGATCGGTATCGCCGGTACCGCCCTGACCCAGTCGTCCTCGACGACGACCTCAGTGACAGTGGGACTGGTGGCCGGGGGTCTGCCCCTGGAGATCGCAATTCCCATCCTCATGGGCGCGAATATGGGCACCACGATGACCAATACCCTGGTCAGCCTGGGAATGATCCGCGATAAGGAGCAGTTCCGCCGGGGGTTCTCCGTGGCCACGGTTCAGGACTTCTTCAACCTCATGGCCGTCATCATCATCCTGCCGCTGGAGCTGCTGACCGGGTTCCTGGAGCGGACCTCGCTGTGGTTGTCTGAGCAGACCGCCGGTGCCGAGGGCGGCCCGGTGGCTTATGTGTTCGACCAACTGGATGAGGCGATCAGCTTTGTCACCGACCCGGGGGCTGAAGCGTTGGAGGCTGGTCTGAGTTTCCTACCGGCGGTGTGGCACGGAGTGCTGATGATCGCCGTCGGCATCGGATTGATCCTGTTGGTCATCAACTTCATCTCCAAGATGCTGAAGGTGCTGCTGGTGGGTACCGCCAAGAAGGTCCTTCACGCCGCGATTGGACGCGGACCGGTCTCCGGGGTGGCCTCCGGGGCTGCGGTCACCGTGATGGTGCAGTCCTCCTCCACTACGACTTCCCTAGCGGTTCCGCTGGCTGGATCCGGGCACTTCGGGTTGCGTCAGCTCTACCCCTTCACTGTGGGTGCCAATCTAGGAACCACGATGACAGCGCTGATCGCCGCGTTCGGTTTCTCCGGGGCGGAGGGGACCATCGCTCTGCAGGCAGCCCTGGTGCACTTGCTGTTCAATGTCACTGCGCTGATCGTCATCTTCTCCATGCCGTATATCCGTAGCCTGCCGCCGCTGGCCGCCCGCCGGCTGGGCGACCTGGCCGCCGAACGGAAGCTCTATGCCGCAGTGTGGGTTCTCGGTATGTTTGTGGCCCTGCCACTGGGGCTGATCTTCGGGAGCGTGATGCTGTGATGAGCGAACACCGGAACCCGTCAGACGCGCAGGAGTCCTACCCCGACCACGCCTGGGACCGGGAGTGGGAAGAAAAGCTGAAGGATATGGAGACCGAGCTGGAGATCATCTTGCGTGATGCCGAGGCGACGGTCCACCAGATCCGTAAAGAGCTTGCCGAGCAGCGGCTGCGGCGCAAACAGCACGAACAGATCGAGAAGCTACCCGAATACTTGGCCAGTACCCGGGTGCGCTGGCGTGACCTGCGAGTGCTGTTTGAAGAAGTCCTCCACGAACTGCGCAGCACCCGCGAAGAGGACGACGACGAACGCCCCGCCTGAGTGCGCTGAGGTTCGGGACTTTCAGTCCTCGGCCGGATTATTGGGGCTGTGCCGATGGACTAAGACGCTCCACCTCCCGTTTTCCACAGATTGTTCATTTCGGCGGAAAGAGACGCCCGGTTCCCCTACCGTGAAGTGAGTAGAACGTCTTGCTCACAGTAGGGGTGTGAACTACAGTTGACACATATTGAGGTGCTCAAGAGCGATGAATACGAGCAGTGGTTTCGTAAACTCCGAGATCGCCAAGCCAAGCAGAAGATTAGACGACGGATTGATCGGCTCGCTCATGGGTACAGCGTTGATGAGAAATCCGTCGGTGGAGGGATTTTTGAGCTTCGAGTCCACCACGGGCCCGGCTACCGGATCTACTTTCTTCGGGAGGGTTCTCTGGTGGTTCTGCTGCTTTGGGCTGGTGATAAATCATCGCAGCGACGAGACATCAGGAAAGCTCAGCAACTTGCTGAGTACTGGAGGAAGTCATGAGTGAGACTTTGACGAAGAATGAACTAAGCCTCGAAAAGCCCGGGTTCAGCAAATATGACGCCGCTGATTATATCGAGGATGCCGATGACGCCTTGGGTTATTTTCTCGGGTCTCTCGAAGAGAACGGTGACCATCCCGAGCTCATCGTTGCTGCACTTGACGCCATAGCCCGTTCAGGCAACCTCAGTGAACTTGCCCGGCGTGTAGGGATGAGTCGACAAGGGCTGTACAAAGCACTCTCCGGGGAAGGTCAACCCACCTTCGAAACGATCCACAGGATCGCCAAGGCTCTAGGGTTCAGGATCCGGCTCGAACCGATTCCTGCTGAGGAGCAGTAGCTGCCAGCTCCCGTGCCTAGCCCGCGTCGATCAGCGGAAGTTGATGAACTGCAGGTCGGCGTCGTCGAAGTCTTTCAACAAGGCAATGGTGGCCTGCAGATCATCACGGGACTTGGAACTCACGCGCAGCTCATCGCCTTGAATGGTGGCCTTGACGGACTTGGGCGCCTCATCGCGAATGATCTTGGAGATCTTCTTGGCCGTGGGCTGGTCGATCCCCTCCTTGATGTGACCCTCAATGCGGTACTCCTTGCCGGAGGCCTTCGGTTCCGAGGCTTCGAAGCTCTTCAGGGAGATCCCCCGCTTGATGAGCTTGGACTCGAAGACGTCCTGAGCAGCCTTGGCTCGCTCCTCTGAGTTTGCGCGGATGAGGATCACATCCCCGGTCTGCTCCACGGAGGCCTCAGTGCCCCGAAAGTCGTAGCGTTGCGAAATCTCTTTGCTTGCCTGGTTCAGTGCATTGGAAACCTCTTGCTTATCCACTTGGGAGACAATGTCGAAGCTTGAGTCCTTCGCCATGAGGGGGTCCTTCCGTCGTCGGTGATGGGTTCTGTCTTGAGTGTAATTGTCATGAACTTCACGACGTCGTCGTCGTATGGTTATGATGAACACGAGGGTTGAACATAATCCTCACGCAGCGAGCATGCGAAGCCTCGCGTCCGTACCGCACAGTCTCCCTGGCGAGAGTGAGCCCCTGCGGACACCGCTGCGAACCCGCTCTGACCGACGAAAACACCGGCAGAGGGCGGTTCGCGCGAGAAGCGAGAGCACCCTTCTGCCGCATACCGAAAGGAATCGGCTCGCATGCCCGATATCTCACAGGACCCCACACAGCAGATCCTGGTGTCCCACGCCGGATCCCTGCCTCGCACCCCCGAGCTCATCGAAGCCAACGCTGCCCGTGAGTTCGAAGACGACGGCCTCACCCTGAAGCGCACCGAGGAGTTTGACGCCCTGCTCTCCACGGCGGTCAAAGACCTCGTCGCCCGGCAGAAACAGCTTGGCGTGACCGTCCCCGGTGATGGCGAATTCGGCAAAGCGATGAGCCAGGGGGTGGATTACGGCGCGTGGTGGTCATACATCTTCCAGCGAGTCGATGGCCTCGAAGTCACCGGTGAAGATATTTTCAGCCAGCCGCACGTGGAATCCAGCCCCGGCAATGTGCAGCTGACCAGTTTCCCTAACCGCCGCGATTGGGTGAAATTCCACGAGGCCTATAACGACCCCACCACCGGGATCGGCACCGGTTCCACCGCTACTCCGTTCCCCGCGACGACCGGGGAACTGAAGTACACCGGCTATGACCAGATCCGTTCGGATGTGGAGAACTTCCGTGCCGCCCTCGACGCCGCCGGGTATGAAACCGGCTTCCTCACCTCTCTCTCACCGGGCTCGGGTGCCCGGATCGCCGACCGGTACTACGGGGATGACGAGAAGCACATCTACGCCTGGGCCGATGTGCTGCGCGAAGAGTACAAGGCCGTCATCGATGCCGGACTCATCCTGCAGATCGATGACCCCTCCATCGCGGAGAACTGGGACCAGATCAGCCCGGAGCCTTCAGTGGAGGACTACCGGAAGTTCACGCAGCTGCGCATCGACGCGCTGAATTACGCCATTCGTGACCTCCCTGAGGAGCAGATCCGGTTCCACCTGTGCTGGGGCTCCTGGCACGGTCCGCACACCACCGACATCGAGTTCAAGCACATTGTGGACCTGATGTTGCAGATCAACGCGAAGTACTACAGCTTCGAGGCGGCCAACGCCCGTCACGAGCACGAGTACATCGTCTGGGATGACGTGGAGTTGCCCGAAGGTAAGGTCATCGTCCCCGGGATCGTTTCTCACGCCACCAACGTGGTGGAGCATCCCGAGCTGGTGGCCCAGCGCATCACCCGCTTTGCCGAGCGAGTCGGACGCGAGCGGGTCATCGCTTCCACCGACTGTGGGTTGGGTGGGCGTATCCACCCGCAGATCGCTGAGGCGAAGCTCGAAGCTCTCGGCCAGGGTGCCGCCTTGGCCACTCGGCGTCTCTTCTAGCGGGCAGCTGACACATTGAGGAGGGCGCGGCTGAGGCCTCGTCACCTCCGCGGCGGTCTAGCACGTGATGTGCTGGGCCGCCGTTGTCGTTGTGGACGCCGAAAGCGGCCGCCAGCAGTGCCCGGGCGAGGGGGCCGGACGACGTGTCTGGCCCCTGTGCGACAGTAGTGGGGATGACGACGACGCCGGCTCGGCTTGTTTCGCCCGTTTCTTCGGTGACAGCGGACACTGTGGTGACCTTTGAGGGTCCCTATGATTTACCCCGCACACTGGGGGTGCTTCAGCGCGGTTCTGGGGATCCTGCGGTACGGGTGGATCCAGGGGATTTCCCTGGCGGTGCCCGCGGTACTCCGGGAGCTGGTGCATGGATGTGTCAGCGACTGGGGCCCGACGACGACCCAGGAGCCGGGCAGGGGCAGGTGCTCTACCGTTTCGATCAGCTCACTGCCTCTCAGGTGCGGGTGCGTGTGGCGGTGTCAGCGGAGTCGCTGGTGCACACGGCCCTGAATCGAGCGGCGATGATTCTGGGCGCCCATGACGACTGGTGTGAGCTGGAGATGCTACTCGACGCCTTAGGCGACCGGGTTTCGCTGAAGTTGGCGAGTCTGCGCCGGCAGCATCCGGGGTTGCGGCTGCCGGCTACGGGTGCGCTGTTTGACCAGCTCGTCACGGTCACTCTGGAGCAGAAAGTCACCCATGAGCAGGCACGCTATGCCTGGCGGAACCTGTTGCGTCGGTATGGGGAGCGTCCGCTCTCTGCCTCGGGGCTGGCTGCCCCAGAGTGGATGCGGTTGCCGCTGACTGCGGAGCAGTTGCGGGCGGTGGCCTCCTGGCAGTGGCACAGTCTGTGGGTCCAGCCGCCGTTGTCCCGCACGGTTCAGCGCCTGGCCCATCGAGCAGGCACCATCCACCAGCTGGGCGCGTCCACCCCTGTAGATACCTCGGATGTGGAGCAGCTCGCGGAGCGGCTACAGAGTGTGGCGGGAATTGGCCCGTGGACGGTGGCCGAGGCACTGCAACGCTCCCATGGGGCGGCGGATCTGCCGGCGGTGGGGGATTACCATCTGGCGCATTTTGTCGGGGAGGCGTTGACGGGGCGGCGGACCGACGACGACGGCATGCTGCAGTTGCTTGAACCGTTCCGTCCGCATCGGCAGCGAGTGGTGCGGTTGCTGGTGCTCAGTGGATTCCGGATGAGCCGCTACGGCCCCAGACTCGCCCCCGAAGACCACCGAGGACGGTAGGAATAGCTAGGCCTTGCTCAGAGCGGATCTGACCGCGGGCCGCTCAGGCAGACCCTCGCACCCGCTCCGCTTCGCTCCGGGGTGCTCCCGCCAGCCCCGGAAGCCAGCCTTCGCTTTCCCCGCGGCAGATCCGCTTCCTCAGTGGCTTAGCCTTTGGGCTCGTCGTCGGCGTTTTGCTGCTCGGCGACCTGTTTGTGGACTTCATCCATGTCCAGGTCTTTGACTGCGGAGATCACGCCGTTGAGCTGTTCTGCGTTGAGGGCACCGGGCTGGGCGAAAACGAGGACTTTCTCCCGGAATGCCATGAGAGTGGGGATGGACGTGATGTTCGCGGCGGCGGCGAGTTCTTGTTCGGCCTCGGTGTCGACTTTGGCGAAGGTCACATCGGGGTGCTGTTCGGAGACTTCTTCGTAGACGGGGGCGAACTGTTTGCAGGGCCCGCACCAGTCGGCCCAGAAGTCGATGAGGAGGATGTCAGACTCGTCGAGGGTCTGTTGGAAGTCTTCGGCGGTAAGGTCCTGAGTAGCCATAGGGCCCACGATACGCACCGGGGAAGCGTGTGTCGGCCTCAGCGGGGACTTACGCAGTAGGTGAAACCTGGAATAGACCCACCGGAGGCGCCGTCAGGCGCCTGATCTGTGACGGTGGGGTGGTCTTCAGGTCGGAGGCGGCGAAAGCCTTCGCCGCCGACAGTTCACGCGGAAGAGCTGCAGTATGACCCTGAACACCGGCTTTAGGTCGGAGGCGCCGTCAGGCGCCGACTATGACGCGAACGAATTTTCCATGGTCTTCCCTCAGGAAGACAGTCCTGTCTTGAAAATTCGTGGCGGGCGAGGGATTCGAACCCCCGTAGGCAGTGCCAGCTGATTTACAGTCAGCCCCCTTTGGCCGCTCGGGTAGCCCGCCGGGATGTGTGCTTGCTGGCGGTGTGTACCGCGCACAAGGCACCCGACAACTTTACCGGACGGCGAAGCGTTTCACCGAATCGGGTGAGCGTGCGGTGGGTCACGGGGTTAGGCTGGGGGTTATGTCTGAAATTGACGCGGTCGCGCTTGCTGAGCGCCTGGGTACCCGGACTCCGGGTGGGATCGCGCAGCAGATTCATCAGCTCGTCGATGATGGAGTCCTCAGTCCGGGTACGCGGCTGCCCACGGTGCGTGATTTGGCGCAGGAGATCGGCGTCAGTGTGGGCACGATCGCCCAGGCGTGGGCTCAGTTGCGTGCCGATGGGGTCGTGGAGACTCGTCGGCGTGGTGGGACTCGGGTCTTGGAACGGGCGGAGGCTGGCGGGGAGTTCCCTGGTTTCGCCCGTATTGATGTGTTCGCCGGGAGTCCGGATCCAGCGTTGCTGCCGGATCTGCAGGAGGCTGCTGCGGCTGCTTTGAAGCATCCTTCGATCAACACGTGGAGCCGGGAGCACCTGGCTGCGGAGTTGTGGGAGGCGGTGGCCTCGGATGTGCCGTTCACTCCGGAGGCGGCGGTCGCGGCCGGTGGTGGCGCTGAGGGTCTGTGGCTGGCGGTCCGTGCGGCGGTGGAGCCGGGTGAACTCTTGGCGGTGGAGACCCCGGCTTCTCCTGGGGTGTTGGAGCTCATCACGCGCCTCGGTGCGGAGGTCGTGGAGGTGGACACCGATGAGTCGGGTCCGACGCCGGCTGCGGTGGGTGAGGCGGTTGATGCTGGGGCACGTGCCCTGGTCACCTCGCCGGCGGGGGCGTTTTCTTGGCGGCACCGTCTCACGGCTGAGCGCGCCGCGGAGCTGGGGCAGGTGCTGGCCGGTACGGGTGTCATCGTTGTCGAAGACGACCCCTTGGGCCCGTTGGCGGAACCTCCAGCGGTTTCGGTGGGGGAGTCGTTGCCGGAGCAGACGCTGCGGGTTGTGGACTATGGGCGAGTCTTCGGGGTGGATTTGCGGACCTCGATCCTGGCGGGCTCGGAGCGGTTGATTGACCGGACAGTGGAGTTGCGGGCTCAGGGCTTGGGTTCGCACAGCCGGATCTTGCAGCACATGCTTGCTCATTTGGCGTCCTCTGCGGACCAGCGCCGTCAGGTGGCCAGTGCCCGACGTCGGTATCAGCGCCGGCGCACCCTGGCTTTGGAGGCTTTTGTTCGCGCGGGGCTTGAGGTGTCCAGCGGACCGGGCAGCTGGAGCGTGTGGGTGGAGGTCCCCGATGAGCAGAAGGCGGCTTTGGCGCTGTCGGCTGAGGGGATCGTCGTCGACGTCGCTGGCTCGTGTTACCCCTCGCCGCCGGGGTGGTCTGCGGTGCGGATCGCGGTGGCGCACCTGCCGGAGGATGACCAGCTGCTGGACCAGTTGGCGGCCCGGGTGAAGGCCGCCACCGTGACAGCACCCCGGCCGAGCCTGGTCTGATCTGCGGCCTGGCTGCCCCCGCCCGCTGGGGTCGTGTTGCGCTTCAGGTCGGTGTCCAGCGTATCCTCAGGCCTGCCCCGGTAGCCTGGTACCACCAGTGAGCCGGAACACCCCGGGAAGGTAAGGAGCGTCAGCCAGTTATGAAGTACGCCGAGTCCGTCGTGGAGTTGATCGGCGGGACCCCTTTGGTGCGGCTCAACAGCGTCACCGAAGGCATTGAAGCCACTGTGCTAGTCAAGCTGGAGTACCTCAACCCGGGTGGGTCCATTAAGGACCGGATCGCGCTGAAGATGATTGAAGAGGCGGAGAAGGCCGGCAAATTGGGCCCTGGTGGCGTCGTCGTCGAACCGACTTCCGGTAATACAGGGGTGGGGCTGGCGCTGGTGGCCCAGCAGAAGGGGTACCGTGCGGTGTTTGTCACCGTGCCGAAGGTGACCCAGGAGAAACGGGATGTCCTGCGTGCTTACGGGGCTGACGTTGTGGTCGGTCCTGCTGGAGTGGACGCCGAATCCCCGCTGAGCTACTACGGGATCTCTGACCAGCTCGCCGCGGAGATTGAAGGCGGTTACAAGCCGGACCAGTTCTCCAACCCGGCTGCGCCCGGCTCTCACTATGAGACCACCGGCCCGGAGATTTGGGCCGATACGGAAGGCAAGATCACACACCTGGTGGTGGGGGCGGGTACTGGCGGAACGGTCACCGGAACCGGACGGTATCTGAAGGAGGTCTCAGCAGACCGTGCCTCCGGGCCGGTGCGGGTGGTCGTTGCCGACCCAGACGGGTCGATCTACTCCGGCGGGGAGGGGCGGCCGTACTTTGTCGAAGGTGTCGGTGAGGACGTCTGGGTGAAGAACTACGACCCATCGGTACCGGATGAGCACTACGCGATCACTGATGCGGAATCCTTTGCCATGTGCCGGCGGCTTGCCACGGAGGAGGGGCTACTGGTGGGCGGGTCTTCGGGGACCGCGGTCTCTGCGGCACTGAAGGTCGCCAAGGATTTGGGGCCCGACGACGTCGTCGTCGCCGTGTTGCCCGACTCCGGGCGCGGGTACCTGGCCAAGATCTTCAACGACCAGTGGATGATTGACCACGGGTTCGGGGAAGTGGTCTCCACATCCACCGGTACTGAACTGGCGGTGAAGAGCTCTCAGGAACTCACCGAGGCGGTGCGCAGTGGGGTGATCGGCTCGGCCAATACTCCGCAGGCTCCCGGAACGGGCGTGCGGGACCCGCAGACCACCACGGCAGGGGATCTACTGGAGGCCAAGCGGGACATGTTCTCCGAAGCACTACCGGAGGTGATCTCCATCTCCCGGCAGACCACTCTGCGGGAGGCGGTCTCGGTGATGAACCGTTACGGGGTGGACATCGTTCCGGTGATTGACCACCCGGGCCGGGTGGCGCGGATCGGGGAGGTCTACGGCATTGTCGACGTCGAGCACCTCTCCGAGGACGTCATCGAAGGGCAGGCCAGTCCGGATGAGGTGGTCGCAGACCACCTGCGCGATGACTTGCCCCTGGTGGGGATCACTGAGACAGTGCCGCAGATCCTCGCCAAGCTGCGCGTGAACCCCACGCTGCTGGTGGCCCGCGACGGTGACATCGTCGGAGTGCTGACCCGCAATGACCTACTGGCCCACCTCTCCGGAGCAGATACCCAGGAGCCGACCATTGACGAATAATCACGACGACGCCGCCACAGCCGAGGGTGCCCGCCGCCGCTTCGCCACCCACGCGGTCCACACCGGCCAGGCCGTGGACGAGGTCTACGGGGCGGTGGTGCCCCCGGTGCATTTTTCGACCACCTATGCGCCGGATGGCATCGGGAACCTGCGCAACGGGTACGACTACGGTCGCGCCGGTAACCCCACCCGGACCGCCCTGCAGCAGCAGCTGGCCGCCTTGGAGGGTGGTGCTCACGGGTTCAGTTTTGGTTCGGGACTGGCGGCAGAGGATGCGGTGATCCGTGCGGCGATGCGTCCGGGCCAACGCCTGGTGATGGGCAATGACGCCTACGGGGGGACCTACCGGCTTTTCGCCCGGATCCACGGGGAGTGGGGGATCGCCAACACCCCCCTGGACTTGGCCGACCACGACCGGGTCGCCGCCGAACTGGAGCATGACGACGCCACCGTGCTCTGGGTGGAGACCCCCTCGAACCCACTGATGAACGTGACCGATATTGCCGCATTGGCGCGGATCGCCCATGAGCGTGGTGCCCTGCTGGTGGTGGATAACACATTCGCCACCCCCTATTTACAGCAGCCGTTGGCCCTGGGTGCCGATGTGGTGGTTCACTCCACCACCAAGTACATCGGGGGCCACTCCGACGTGGTCGGCGGAGCAGTGGTGCTCAACGACGACGATCTGGCCGAGAAAGTCGCCTTCCAGCAGTTCGCTGTTGGGGCCGTCTCTGGACCGCTGGATGCCTACTTGACCACCCGGGGGCTGAAGACCCTAGCAGTGCGCATGGACCGGCACTGTGCCAACGCCCAGGCGATCGCCGAACACTTCGAAGGGCATGCGGCCATCGAGCGGGTGCTCTACCCGGGGTTGGCCAGCCACCCAGACCACCAGCTGGCTGCCCGGCAGATGCGCGGCTTCGGCGGCATGGTTTCCCTGCAATTGGCCGGGGGAGAACCCGCAGCCCGCAAAGTGGCTGAGGCCACCCGGTACTTCATCCTTGCCGAGTCACTCGGCGGAGTGGAGTCCCTGATGAACTACCCGCATGAGATGACCCACGCCTCGGTGCGTGGCACCGAGCTGGCGGTGCCGGAGAATCTGCTGCGGCTCTCGGTGGGAATTGAGGATGTTGCCGATCTCATCGAGGATCTGGAACAGGCCCTCGGCGGGCTGTAAGCAGCCGATGCGGGATCCGGACCCATCATGTCGTACACTAGTGGAGCATTCTCCGGATTAATCCCGTTAATCTGTGCTGACTCCCGGCGCAGGGCTCGTGACGAGCCCTGGTAGGACCGGTCGAGATCGTGTGTGTTGTCACGGGTCGATTCCGGAGCCGATAAAAAACGGCCCCTATCCCCGTGTCCTGTTCTTCAGCGATACCACCTGATGCATCCTGCCGTGCCCATGCACCCGGCCCAGCCGAGGTTCGAGCACCGGTGGATGAAGCATCCTGCGCGAGCAGAACACGTGGATGGCCCGGCCGCCCGATGTGACAAGGAGTCACCATGACCGCATCTGCGACCACTGAGACCACTCAGACCGCCACGACCGACCAGGCCGCTGAGGCGACCGAGGCACCCCAGGGGTCTCGTTTCGCCGAGCTGGGGCTCGACGAGCGGGTCCTCAAGGCCGTCGAAGCCATGGGGTATGAGACCCCCTCACCCATCCAGGCTCAGACGATCCCCCACCTGATGGCCGGACGTGACGTCGTCGGGCTTGCCCAGACCGGAACCGGGAAGACGGCAGCCTTCGCCCTTCCCGCACTGAGTCACATGGCCCGCGCCGCCGACGCCGGGGAGACCGGCACCGCCCCCAGCACCCTGGTGTTGGCTCCCACCCGGGAGTTGGCCATCCAGGTGGCTGAGGCGTTCACCAGCTATGCCCGGCACACTGACGGGATCTCCGTGCTTCCCATCTATGGTGGGGCCCCCTACGGACCCCAACTGCACGGGCTGCGGCGAGGGGCCGACGTCGTCGTCGGGACTCCCGGTCGAGTCATCGACCACATGACCAAAGGGTCCCTGGACCTCAGCGGGGTCAAGCACCTCATCCTGGACGAGGCCGACGAAATGCTGCGCATGGGCTTCGCCGAAGAGGTGGACAAAATCCTGGCCCAGACTCCGGAGCAGAAGCAGGTGGCACTGTTTTCAGCCACCATGCCCCGGGCCATCCGCCGGATCTCCGAGGATTACCTCAGTGACCCGGTTGAGGTCTCAGTGAAGGCCACCACCCAGACCAGCTCCACCATCCGGCAGCGGTTCGTGTTCATCAAACACCACGCCAAGCCGGAGGCTCTGGCCCGGATCATGGAGACCGAGCCGACTGAGGCGGCCATTGTGTTCGTGCGGACCCGTTCAGCCACGGAGGAGGTCGCCGCCAAATTGAGCGCTCGGGGGTTCCGTGCCGCCGCCATCAATGGTGACGTGCCGCAGAACCTGCGGGAGAAGATGGTCGAACAGCTCAAAGATGGCCGGATCGACGTGCTGGTGGCCACCGATGTGGCCGCCCGTGGTCTGGATGTGGAGCGCATCAGCCACGTGTTCAACTACGACATCCCGTTGGACACCGAGTCCTATGTGCACCGGATTGGACGCACCGGGCGGGCTGGCCGTTCCGGGGAGGCGGTACTGTTCGTCACCCCGCGGGAGAAGCGGATGCTGCGTAGCATCGAGAAGGCCACCCGGCAGCAGGTCGAACAGATGAGCCTGCCCAGCGTGGAGGATGTCAACGCCTCCCGTCTGGCGCGGTTCTCCGAGCGGATCACCGAGACGCTGGCTTCCGCGGAGTTGGAGGAGTACCGCGGGCTGGTCAGCCGGTACGTCGACGAGCACGACACTCCTGCCGAGGATGTCGCCGCGGCCCTGGTGGCCCTGGTGCATGAAGGCCGCCCGTTGCTGCTCGATGAGAACGACGACGCCGACTTGAGTGCTCCTGCCATGGGTTCCGACCGTGGGGCTTCCGATCGGGGAGACTCCCGACGGGGGCACCAGGCTGGGGACCGCGGGAAGCGTGGCCGTACCGCCGAGGCCGGACCGGGCAATGCGATGTACAAGATCGCGGTGGGCCGTAAGGACGGGGTCAACCCCGGGCACGTGGTTGGTGCCATCACCGGGGAGGCCGGGCTGCACGGTGGGCAGATCGGCAGCATCGATATCCGCCCGACTCACACTCTGGTGGAACTGCCGGAGCGGCTGACCTCCGAGCAGTGGTCCGCGCTGCAGAAGACCCGTATCGGCGGGGAGCTGATCCGGATCGAACGCGACACCGGCCCCCACGGTCCGCGCGGTCGGAACGAAGGGAGCGGGTTCCGTAAGGGCGGACCTCGCAAGGGTGGTTTCACCAAGCGGGACAAGCCCCGCTGGCGCGACCGCTGAGCCCCTGAGCTCACCGGGCACTGATCTGCGGGGTTGTCGGTGACAGTCCGCCTCACCTGGGTTCGTCCATCCCTGTGATGGGCCCAGGTGAGGGGCTCGGTGGAAGGTTTCGCTGAAGTTGAGTGGCTTTCCTCCGCGGTGATAGAGTGTCCTGTCGTTGCCCCAATAGCTCAGAGGTAGAGCGCAGTCTTGGTAAGACTGAGGTCCCGGGATCGATTCCCGGTTGGGGCTCGCGAAATAGACGCCCGCGCAGCGCAGAGTCACTGCGCGGCGCGGGCGGTTTCGTTTACGGCTGTGTAGCTCAGTTGGTTAGAGCGCACCACTCATAATGGTGAGGTCGGCGGTTCGAGCCCGCCCACAGCTACTCTGAAGTACTCACTCGGTCCGGGGGATATCGCGCCCCAACTGTGTGCTCCACCACTGGGCGTCGGCGCTGTTGTAGGAATACACCGCCGGTCCGGTTGGCGGTCATGAAGAAGACTGTACGGTCCGGAGGCGTTGCGGGCGCATCAACGGTAGGCTTTCTAGGTCCGCGTTAAGAAGGAGACCGTGTTGTCAGATCATCCCATCCGCGTTGCCATCGTCGGCGTCGGCAACTGTGCCGCATCCCTGGTTCAGGGGGTGGAGTACTACAAGGACGCCCCAGATGACCAGGACGTTCCCGGCCTGATGCACGTGCGTTTTGGCGATTACCACATCTCGGATGTCGAGTTCGTCGCCGCCTTCGACGTCGATGACAAGAAAGTCGGCAAGGATCTCGCCGAGGCGATTATCGCCAGCGAGAACAACACCATTCAGATCGCCGAAGTCCCCACCAGTGGTGTCACCGTGCAGCGCGGCCCCACGCTTGACGGGCTCGGCCGCTACTACCGCGAGACGATCGATGAATCCGCCTATGATCCGGTGGATGTGGTGACTGCCCTGCGGGAGGCCGCTGTCGACGTCGTGGTCTGCTACCTGCCGGTGGGCTCGGAAGAGGCCGCGCGGTTCTACGCCCAGGCCGCCATCGACGCCGGTGCCGCGTTCGTCAACGCCCTGCCGGTTTTCATCGCCGGAACCGAGGAATGGGCGCAGAAGTTCACTGATGCCGGGCTGCCGATTGTCGGTGACGACATCAAATCTCAGGTGGGTGCCACCATCACGCACCGGGAACTGGCTCACCTCTTCCAGGCCCGTGGTGTGCATCTGGACCGGACGTATCAGCTCAACGTCGGCGGCAACATGGACTTCAAGAACATGCTGGAGCGGGAACGGCTGGAGTCCAAGAAGATCTCCAAAACCCAGGCGGTGACCTCTAACACCACCGCGCAGCTGGCCGATAGGGACGTGCACATCGGTCCCAGTGACTGGATCCAGTGGCTGGATGACCGCAAGTGGGCGTTCATCCGCCTGGAGGGGCGCAACTTCGGCGACGCCCCGGTTTCCATTGAACTGAAACTGGAAGTCTGGGATTCACCGAACTCCGCTGGGGTCATTATCGACGCCATTCGGGCTGCCAAGATCGGCCTTGACCGGGGCATTGGGGGTCCGCTTCTCTCAGCCTCCAGCTACTTCATGAAGTCCCCGCCGGAGCAGTACAACGACGACGTCGCCTACGAGAAGGTCGAGGCCTTCATCCGTGGCGAGATCGACCGCTGAGCAAGGTATATGCAGCGGGCCGAGTACTGAGCGCGTACAGCGAATACTGAACGCCCCGGCGAGGCAGCACCCGCCGGGGCGTTGATTTGTGAACGGTGAGTGCTTACTTGATGAGCTTGATGTCTACCGGGTACCGGTGCGGCTGACCGTTGTTCGCGGCGATCGCGCTCATCACACCGAACACCACCGCAACCACGAACACCGCAAAGTAGATGAGCAGCCCGATGAGAATGAACATGGTCAGCACTGCCAGGAGGTAGCCGCCCAGCAGCAGGATGTGCCAGTTCAATGCCGCCTTGCCGTGGTCGTCGAGGAACGCGCTGCGTTCCCGGTAGATCAGCCAGATGATAAGCGGCACGACGAATGAGGTGAGGATCCCGCCGAGGTGGATGGCCAGGGCCAGTCCACGTTCCTCACTGGGGCTGGGCGGTGTGGGTTGCCCGCCGGCCGGCTGTTGGGGGTGGCCGGGTCCACCCGGTGGCTGACCCGGGCCACCTGCTGGTTGTCCCGGACCACCGGGTGCTCCGCGGTGCGGGTCCTCGGGCTGTTCGGGGTTGGGTGGGGACTGCGTCACAGTACTCTCCTCGCTCCAGTTCCGTTCCAGGGCACTACACACGACATTAACTCGGATCCGTGCCCACCGGTAGGATGTGGTGCCGATGACAAATGCGCAGATGGACCCCTGGTCGACCGGCACTCCGGCGTACCGTGCCGCCCTGGTGACCGGCATGGGTGCCACCTTTCTGGGGGTGGTGACCCTCATCACCGCGGCTTTTACTGACTCTGAATCCTTAGCGGGGACGCTGCGCACCACGGGACTGGTGCTTGTCGGCGTCGGGCTGCTCAGTCACCTGGTCGGTATTGGACTGCGCAAGCGCCAAGCCCTGCAGATTGTCCGCAACAGAAAGAGCAACTCGTGAGCGTCAACCCAGACCGGGAAGGTCACACCTACCCACCTGCGGAGCCGTACCAGCTCAGCCGTGATGCCGTACGGGAGTTCGCCACAGCGGTGATGGCCCACCATCCGGCGCATCACGACGTCGACGCCGCCCGCGATCTGGGGCACCGCGACCTCATCGCCCCGCCGACTTTCGTGGTGCGGGTTGCCCAGCGGGCTGAGGCCGCCGCCGTCAACGACCCCGAAGCTGGTATCGACTTCTCCCGGGTGGTGCACGCCGAAGAACGCTTCACCCACCACAGCCCGGTTCTAGCCGGCGATACGCTCACCGCCCAGACGACCCTGGAGCGCATCCGGGTGATGGGAGCTGGCGCCATGGTGACCACCCGTACCGAGGTCCATAACGACGCGGGCACGCACACCACCACAGTGATCTCCTCTCTGCTGGTGCGCGGCGAGGATGACCAGGAGGCCACACCATGAGCACCCGCCCGCAGATCGACCAATTGGAGAAGGGGCAAAGCATCGGTGAGCAGACCGTAGGGATCTCACGGGCTGACCTGATTCGCTACGCCGCCGCCAGCGGGGACCACAACCCTATCCATTGGAATGACCGTTTCGCCCGTGAGGTGGGGTTGCAGGGAGTGATCGCCCACGGCATGCTCACCATGGGTCTGGCCGCTGACCTGGTCACCGCCTGGGCTGGCGACCCCGCCGCAGTGGTTGACTACCAGACCCGGTTCACCAAACCGGTCCCGGTCCCAGACGCTGAAGCCGGCTCACCGGAGACGCACACCGCCTGGCTGAACATCAGCGGCAAGGTGGGCAAGATCGACGCCGAAGCCGGCACCGTCAGGGTGGACCTCACCGTGGCGTGGAACAGTCAGCCCGCTCCCGGCACCCCCGGGGAAGGCAGTGCTGGTGAGAAAGTCCTGGCCAAGACACAGGCTGTCGTCGCTCTGTGACCACGTTCCGCGAGCACACCACGGCACGGGTCGGGGGTCCGGCCGGGGAGTGGATCACCGCTTACAGTGCGGCGGAAGCCCGCGAGGTACTGGCGGCCCACCCGCTGCCGGATGAGGCGGTACGCGCCGCCGGGGACGATACTCTCCTGGTCCTCGGTGGAGGATCCAATCTGCTGGTCTCTGAAGAGGGGTTCTCCGGCACGGTTCTGCAGCTAGGTTTCACTGGCATCACTGTGGAGCATGACTCCGACGACGCCGTAGAGGTCACCTTCGCTGCGGGCCAGAACTGGGATGAGGCGGTCGCCTGGGCGGTGGAGAACCGGTTATCTGGGATTGAAGCGCTCGCCGGAATTCCTGGATCCTGCGGGGCCACCCCGGTACAGAATGTGGGGGCTTATGGTTCCGAGGTTGCCCACACTCTGGTGCGAGTTCGAGCGTGGGACCGGGCGGCAGGTGCAGAGGTGACCCTCTCCGCTGAGCAGTTGGGTTTCGCGTATCGGGATTCGATGCTTAAGCGCACGACGATCAGCGGGTCTGTCCGGTACGTGGTGTTGAGTGTGACGGTGCGGCTGCAGCGCAGTGAGCTCTCCGCGCCGGTGCGGTACGCGGAGTTGATCCGGCGGCTGGGGCTGGATGACCACGCCCCCGACCACGCCCGTCGAGCCCCGCTGGAGCAGGTGCGCCGCACGGTGTTGGCTTTGCGGGCGGGCAAGGGGATGGTGCTTGACCCGCAGGACCAGGACACGTGGTCAACGGGCTCGTTCTTCACCAACCCGATTGTGCCGGCGTCGTTGGCTCATCAGCTGCCCGACGACGCCCCCCGGTTCCCTGCCGGCACGACGGAGCAGTCAGAGGTGATGGTGAAGCTCTCTGCCGCCTGGCTGATTGACCGTGCCGGCTGTGGCAAAGGCTTCGGCGCTGAGCTGACAGACGGCCGGGCCTCCTTATCGACCAAGCACACTCTGGCGGTCACCAACCGGGGGAAAGCCAGCACTGAAGACCTGCTGACTGTGGCCCGCGCGGCTCGAGACAGAGTCCGGGAAGCCTTCGGGATCGAGTTGCACCCCGAACCCGTCCTCATCGGCTGCTCCCTGTAAGCGTCGGCAGCACTCCGCGCCTTATTCGCTGACTGTGGAGGCGTCTCGGAGCTCATCCCGCGCGGAAGCGGTCGCTTCCTCATCGACGAGCAAGTCGTCAGTGATGATGACGCCGTAAGCCTTGGCGGCATTGCTGATGCTAATGAATCCGTCAATCACGTCCTCGCGAACCAGGGCGGGATCCCGTTCGAGGGGATCGCCATACCCACCCCCTCCGCCGGTAACATTATTGAGCGTGGTACCTGCAGGGCGGGGATATGTCCCCCCGCCAGTGATGCGTTCATCGGGGGTGTCCTGATCTAGGACGATTTTCGCCGGTTCGGCATCCGCACCGCCCTGGAGTCCGTAGGGCCGAGATTTCGTCTTGTAGACCAGGCAAATTCCGGTAGAGTCCGCTTCGAACCGGTAGTGGCGGGCGACCCCTACTCCACCACGGTGTTTTCCAGCTCCGGCCGTGTCAGGAGCATAACCGTAGGACTCAATGAAGAGAGGAGCTTTCTGCTCCAGCACCTCAACTGGGTTGTTGCGACACCCGGGCTCGGAGAGGTGCATAATTCCGTCTTCACCATCTCCGCCGGCATGACCCCCGAAGCCGACCGCCTCGTTTGTCGCCTCCACCCATGGTTCACCCGTTCTGGGGTTGGTGCCGAGTCCCATCATCGAGGAGACATCACCGCCTGAGGACGCTGGAATACGGTCAGGCATACCCTGTGCGAGAGCCTTCAGAATAACTTCGCCCGCCAAGAGTCCCGTCCACAGAGTAAAGGTAGGCATGGGATGGACGGCATGCATCACTGAACCCTCTTCGGTGACTACGCGCATCGGTGCGAAGTTTCCAGCCACCACGGGTGAATCCGGTGTTGTAATTGATTTGAAGATCAGGCTGGAGACTGCTTCGGTCTGCCCTGGGGGCAGGTTGATCGGTCCTGGTACGTCACGATCACTGGGGGACCAGTCCACGATCATCTCGTCATCGGTGATCGTTACCTCACACGCCATCTTGACCGGTTTGTCGAGGTCGATGCCATCGCTATCCATAAAATCTTCGGCATACCAGGTGCCTTTGGGTAGCTTCTGCAGAGCAAGACGGGCCAGACGTTCACCGTGTTCGTTAATGTCTGCCATCGCCTGGATAAGTTGTTCAGTTCCATACTTCTCGGCGACTTCCTGCATGCGTTTGACTCCGGTCATGCAAGCTGAGACCTGTGCCTGGATGTCACCGATGGTGTGTTTGGGTAGGCGGGAATTGAAACGGATCAGGTTCAATACGTCGTCATTCGGCTTTCCCTCGGCGTATAAGCGGCTTGCGGGGAAGACGATGCCCTCCTGATACGCGTCAGTGGAATCCAGTACGTACCCGGGGTTCTTCTGTTTGAGGTCCATGACGTGGATACGGCAGGACGCGAAGCCGATGAGCTCATCTTTGGCGTGCACTGGAGCGAACACCAACGGATCCAAGGTATGTGCGGAGGACCAGTAGGGGTAGTTCAAGATGAAGACGTCGCCTGGTCGCATGGCATCTTTACCCAGGAACTCTACGGATTTTTTGACGCCGTAGTCATTGCCACGGGTGAAGACGGCGATTCCGGGAGCATCTGCCACCACATTGTCCCGCGTCAAGTAGTTGGCAGGATTTCCTTGGTTTTGAATGTCGGGGTGGTGGGGTCGGCCAGGCCCAGGTGCACCTCCTTGGGCCGGTTCCATGAGATGGCCTCGTGGGGCCGGAGCTCGTTGTACTCGATCCGGTAGTCCTCGGCCCGCTCGGCGAGCACGATCGCGTCGTCGATCTCGTCCAGGTAGAGCCGTTCGTACTTCAGCGTGCCGAAGCCGCGTTCACGGGACCCGTTCTGCCCCGGGGTCTTCACTCGGGTGCGCACGTGGTGTAGCTCGGGGTGGGCGGCGATGAAGGACTCGAAGCGGAAGGACCGGA
>NZ_ATXP01000010.1 GCF_000421745.1 Nesterenkonia alba DSM 19423 | reverse complement strand
CTTCCGCTTCGAGTCCTTCATCGCCGCCCACCCCGAGCTACACCACGTGCGCACCCGAGTGAAGACCCCGGGGCAGAACGGGTCCCGTGAACGCGGCTTCGGCACGCTGAAGTACGAACGGCTCTACCTGGACGAGATCGACGACGCGATCGTGCTCGCCGAGCGGGCCGAGGACTACCGGATCGAGTACAACGAGCTCCGGCCCCACGAGGCCATCTCATGGAACCGGCCCAAGGAGGTGCACCTGGGCCTGGCCGACCCCACCACCCCGACATTCAAAACCAAGGAAATCCTGCCAACTACTTGACGCGGGACACCCTGTCCAGTTCTTTTAGCAACTCCGAACCGAAAAGCGCCCAAAACTCGAGATGACATTTGTCACATTCGCTCGAGCCACCGAACCGTCCTGCTCCCCCGCCACCTGAGAACTCCGACCACGACAAGCTCACGAACTCGTCACCAGTGAAAACAGGATTAGGACTACAACGAGCGATCAGAACAGAACTCCGTCTGCGACTGAGGGCAGAACCCGTCAGCGACTCCGGTGCCTCAACGTCAGCAACAGCACTCATGGATCTCATAGCCAACTCTCGTCCTCATAGCGGCTGGCCAGCTCAAGAAAACCAACCAGCTTTACATGGCGTGGGAGGACGATAGCTCGAAAGCAGCCATCACGAGACGAACGGAGCGCCGAACAGATGGCTGCACATAAGAAGAAGATGGCTGCTCTTAAGCACGCCTAACTCTCGCAGACAGAGCCAACAAGAGAACCCTGCTATCAAGTGTGATACAGATCACATTAGATGACACCAGCAAGCAATGCCTATCGAGGCTGCGGAGAGACACTCCAGATCCATGTGCAGCCATTTGTGCAGCCATTCAGCGCATACGAAAGCACCCCCGCAGCCTTCCTTCCCCGTGTTTTGGGGGTTTTCGGGCGTGCGAGGGTGCGGTTGTGACCCCAGCGGGATTCGAACCCGCGTTACCGCCGTGAGAGGGCGGCGTACTAGGCCGCTATACGATGGGGCCCTATTTAATTGCAGTGCTAGCTCTTGGAGCCTCACACAATAATGCTCCCGAACCTCCGGGAGCTGAGACAGTCTATCAGACTGTTGGTTGAACTGTCACGATCAACCGCTGGGCTACTAGGACTCGAACCTAGAATAACGGTACCAGAAACCGTCGTGTTGCCAATTACACCATAGCCCACTGCAGACCCATACTGGCCGTGCAACGGATAGATACCTTACACGATCAGTCCGACCTGCTCCAAACCGGCGCCACCTCACCCACGCTGGGCAGCGATGTCCCTAAACCGCGCAATCCGCCGGAGTGACGACTCCCGCCCCAGCAGCTCCATCGACTCAAACAACGGCGGGGACACCTTCCGTCCCGACACGGCCGAACGCACCGCACCGAACGCCTTCCGCGGCTTCAGCCCCAGCCCGTCAATCAACGCCTCGCGCAGTGCTGCCTCAATCCGCTCAGTAGTCCACTCCCCCTCGCCCACCGGCTCCAATGCCCGGGCCGAGGCATCCAGCACGCTGAGAATCTCCTCAGTCTGCCCGATCCCACTAAACGCCTTGTCCTCAATGACGAGGGCGTCGTCGTCCCGGAAAAGAAACGCCATCATGTCCGCACCCTCAGCCAACAGAGCAATCCGTTCCTGCACCAATGGAGCAGCCCCGTCAAGCAAGAACGCCTGCCGCTGGGTCAAAGCCTCCCCGACCAAGCCCGCAGCCTGCAGGTAGGGCACCAACCGGTCCCGGAAATCCTGCGGATCCAACCGGCGGATATGCACGCCGTTGATCGCCTCAGCCTTCTTGACATCAAACCGTGCCGGGTTGGCATTGACATCCGTGACGTCGAAGTTCTCCACCAGCTCATCCACGGTGAAGACATCCTCATCCGCCGAGATGGACCAACCCAGCAGAGCCAGGTAATTCACCAACCCCTCCGGGATGAAACCTCGGTCCCGGTGATGGAACAGATTCGACTCCGGATCCCGCTTAGAGAGCTTCTTATTCCCCTCCCCCATCACATACGGCAGGTGCCCAAACCGGGGCAGGTGCTGGGCCACGCCGACCGCATACAACGCCCGGTACAGGGCAATCTGCCGCGGCGTCGAGGAGAGCAGGTCCTCACCACGCAACACATCGGTGATCTCCATGAGCGCGTCATCCACCGGGTTTACCAGCGTATAAAGCGGCTGCCCATTGGCCCGGGCCACCACGAAATCCGGGGTCGACCCAGCGGCGAAACTGATCTGCCCGCGCACCAGATCGGTGAAGGTGATGTCCTCATCCGGCATACGGAATCGTAGGACCGGCTCGCGCCCCTCAGCCCGGAACGCGGCAACCTGTTCGGAGGTGAGGTTGCGGTCATAGTTGTCATACCCCAGCTGAGGGTCACGCCCCGCAGCCTGGTGCCGAGCCTTGACCTCCTCATTCGAAGAATAGGACTCGTAGACAAACCCCGCCTCACGCAGCTTGGCTAGCACATCAGCGTAAATCTCTGAACGCTGAGACTGCCGGTAGGGCCCATGCGGACCACCTGTCTCAACTCCCTCATCCCAGTCGATCCCCAGCCACCGCATCGCCTCCAACAGCTGCTGGTAAGACTCCTCTGAATCCCGAGCGGCGTCCGTATCCTCGATGCGGAACACCAGGGTGCCGCCGTGCCGCCGGGCATGAGCCCAGTTGAACAAGGCCGTGCGGATCAGCCCCACATGCGGGGTCCCGGTGGGTGAAGGGCAGAACCGTACACGCACATCAGCATCATCAGCGACGGTGGGAACATCGGCGGGGGGAGCCACAGTGGCGGACATCGGTTCAACTACTCCTGACGATCAGTGGACAAAGATGAAAAGTGGGCGAGACGGCGTCGTCGTACCGGGTGAGAAGACCGGTCTCAGCGTCGGAAGAAGTTCGTCAGCGTGCCGATCCCTTCGATCTCGGCCTCGAACCGGTCACCCTCGCGCAACAGCCCGACGCCGGCAGGGGTGCCGGTGAGGATCACATCGCCGGGCAGCAACGTCATCGCCTGAGAGATATACGAAATCAACTCAGCAACCCCAAAAACCATATCCGCCGTGGTGCCGTCCTGGACGGTCTCCCCGTTGAGCCGACCGGTGATCCGCAGGTCTTCGACATCCAACTCCGTCTCGATCCACGGCCCCAAGGGCGCTGAGGAGTCAAACCCCTTGGCCCGAGCCCACTGGCCATCAGTGCGCTGGGCATCACGGGCGGTGAGGTCATTGGCCACGGTGTAACCGAAAATCACCTCTGGCACCCGCTCTTCTGGGACCTCTTTACAGATGCGCCCGATGACGACCGCCAGCTCCGCCTCATAACTGACTTCCTCACTGAAAGCAGGCAAAGTGACCGGCTCGTTCGGGCCCGCCACAGCGGTATTCGGCATGAGGAAGAGCATGGGTGAGACCGGCAGATCATGACCCATCTCCTTGGCGTGGTCGGCATAATTGCGCCCGACGCCGACGAGTTTAGAACGCGGAATGATGGGAGCCACCAGACGCACATCCTCTACAGCGTGCCGTTGACCTGACTCCTGGATGCCCTGGTAGAAGGGGTCCCCCACCAGTTGAACGATACTCTCCTGCCCGGGTTCGCCAGTGACGACCCCGTAGGCGGGCTGATCCTCGGTGACGAAACGTGCAATGCGCATGGGTTCAGCCTATCTCCCGGGCGCGTCGTTTACCTCGCCGTCACACACATCAGGCAGGATTGTTCGCATGAGCAACCAAACTGCTGGGCAGACCTCCCCCACCACACCCCGCCAGCTCGCCGATGACTACGTGCAGCAGCTGGCCGCCCTGGACCCATCCACCGCTGTGGGACTGGGCATCAACCGCGATGACACCCGGATGCCCGACTACTCGCCAGAAGCCCACCAGCAGAAAGCCGAGCTGATACGCGCCACCCTGCAGCGCCTTGAGGCACTCGAGGCTGAGGCCGGACCCTTCGACGCACTCGATGAGCGTTGCGCCCGGCTGCTGCGGGACCGGCTCGGTGTGGAGCTGGAAGCCTACGACGCCGGTGAGCACCTGCGGCCTCTGCGGATCATCGGGTCCCCGGTTGACGGGGCACGGTCCATCTTCCTGATGATGCCGCAAAGCTCCGATGCCGACTGGGAGGTCATCACCGCCCGGATGGAACGATTCCCGGATGCCTACACTTCGCTGATCCGCAGCCTGGAACAAGGCCGTGAGCAGCAGCTCTTCGCCGCGCCGTTGCAGGTCGAGTCGATCATCACTCAGCTGCAGGAATGGGTGGCCTCGCAGACCACGTGGTTCCACGACTTCGTCTCCGCCGGCCCGGCCCATTTATCCGACCGTCTCCGGGCCGCTGCCGATGGTGCCGTCTCAGCAGTGCGCGACCTGCGTACCTACTTAAGCGAGGTCTATCTCCCCGCAGCCGCAGGGACCCCGGATGCCGTCGGTGAAGAACGCTATCTGCTCAACACCCGCAGGTGGATGGGCGCAAGCATCGACCCCGAAGAGGTCTACGCCTGGGGCTGGGAAGAGTTCCGCCGACTCGACGCCCAGATGCGCACCCTGGCCGAAGAGATCCTGCCCGGCTCCACACCGGTGGAATGCATGCGGTGGCTGGATAAAAACGGACGGCGCGTCGAAGGCGTGGAGGAAATCCGCCAGTGGCTGCAACAGATGATGGACACCGCTATCGAGGAACTCGACGGCAAGCACTTCGACATCGCTGAGCCGATCAAACACGTCGAGGCAATGATCGCCCCGCCCGGCTCCGCCGCCGCCCCCTACTACACCCGCCCCTCCCTGGACTTCGCCCGGCCAGGCCGGACGTGGCTCCCCACACTGGGACAAACCGTCTTCCCCCTCTACGATCTGGTCTCCACCTGGTACCACGAAGGTGTGCCGGGCCATCACCTACAACTCGCCCAGTGGGTGCTCATGGCGCCCCAGCTGTCCACCTTCCAAACAACCATCGGGTCTTCTTCCGGTGCCACCGAAGGCTGGGCGCTCTACGCTGAGCGCCTCATGGACGAGCTGGGGTACTTCGATGCCGAAGAGCGGATGGGATACCTGGACTGCCAGATGATGCGCGCAGTCCGGGTAGTCATCGACCTCGGGATGCACTTGCACCTTCAGATTCCCGACGACTCGCCCGTAGCTCCGGGGCAGCGGTGGAACCGGGAGAACGCCACCGAGTTCTTCGCTGCGCACTCTGGACGGCCTCAGGACTTCATCGACTCCGAAATTATCCGCTACCTGGGCTGGCCCGGGCAGGCGATCAGCTACAAGCTCGGGGAACGATCCTGGCTGGCCGGACGTGAGGCAGCACAGAAAGCCCAGGGGGAGGACTTCAACCTCAAGGACTGGCACATGAAGGCCCTATCCCTGGGTGCCTTGGGACTCGACGACCTGGAAACCGAATTGGCCCGCCTGTAGGCGGCCAGCGGTGGCCCACCCTCAGCTGGTCACGCTAGTTTGTGCAACCAGTGGTGCCGGTCTTCGACCCGGCCCGTCTGGATGCCCAGGAGTTCTTCGCGCAGACTCATGGTGGTGGAGAAATCACCGGTCATGGTGATGGTCTCCTCGCCGTCGAGTAACTGCCCGATCGGGGTGACCACTGCAGCAGTCCCGCAGGCGAAGGCCTCCGTGATGGAACCGTCGGCGGCGCCGGCGGCCCATTCCTCCAGTCGGATGCGGCGCTCTTCGACGGTGAAGCCACGGTCCTTGGCCAGTTGGATAATGGAGTCACGGGTGACTCCTTCCAAGATCGTGCCGGTCAGTTCCGGAGTGATGAGCGTGTTGTCATCGCGGACCAGGAAAACGTTCATCCCCCCGAGTTCTTCGACCGCGTTCTCATGCAGGGGGTCCAGGAACAGCACCTGGTCGCAGCCTTTCTCGATGGCCTGACGCTGAGCCACCAGGGACCCCGCGTAGTTACCGCCGGTCTTGGCTGAGCCGGTCCCCCCGGGTGCGGCGCGCACATAGTCCCGGGAGACCCAGATCTTCACCGGGCGCAGTTCCCCGCCGAAGATGTTCCCCGCCGGAGAGGCGATGACCCGGTAGGTGAATTCAGTGGCCGGGCGGACACCTAAGAACGCCTCGGTGGCGAAAAGGAAGGGACGCAGGTACAGGGATTCCCCCTCCCCGTTGGGTACCCAGGCTTTATCCCGGGAGACCAGCTCCTCTAGTGAAGCAACAAAGACCTCTTCAGGAAGTTCCGGCAAGGCCATGCGGCGGGCAGAGCGCCGGAACCGGTCAGCATTGGCTTCCGGACGGAAGGTGTAGACGCTGCCGTCGTCGTGTACGTAGGCCTTCAGTCCCTCGAAGATCGTCTCGGCGTAATGCAGCACGGCTGCCGCCGGACTCAAGGTGATATCACCGAAGGGTTCCACCCGGGCGCTGTGCCACCCAGTACCGACGCGGTAGTCGACCACCACGGTGTGGTCGGTATAGGTGGTGCCGAAGCCGATATCAGCCAGCGCCTCGGCGATGGCAGACTCCGGGGTGGGATTCGGGTGAGGGACGACGTCGAATTCCATGGTGCCTTCCTGGACGCTTCACAGACAGTGGAGTCACCCCATGCTATGCCACCGGCGGACCGCTGCTGCGCTGTAGTCCGCTCCGTGGAACCCTAGGCGGTGAACCACTCTGCAGAGAATGGGGTGGGGTGAATTACGGCGTGGACTGGTGGGTGACCTTCTCCGCGAAGGCATCACCCCGCTGGGATGTGCTCAGCCCTTCGCCGCCACCGTCCATAGCCCACTCGGTGAGCTGAGCATGCACCGCCGCGCGGACCCGCTCGGCGGCGGCGTCGAACCCCAGGTGATCCAGCATCAGTGCGGCCGAGAGCACCGCAGCCGTGGGGTCGGCGATCTGGCGGCCGGCGATATCCGGGGCCGAACCGTGGACCGGTTCGAACATGCTTGGCGCCTCACCGGTGGGGTTGATGGAAGCAGAAGCAGCCAGACCGATTCCACCGGTTACCGCGGCGGCAAGATCAGTGATGATGTCGCCGAAGAGATTGTCGGTGACGATGACATCGAATCGCTGCGGATCGGTGACCAAGTAGATCGTGGCGGCGTCGATATGCATATAGTCCCACTCGACCTCCGGATAGTCGGCGGAGGTCTCTTCCACAATGCGCTGCCACAGCTTGCCCGCGTATGTGAGCACGTTCTGCTTGTGCACCAGGGTCAGTCGCTGTGAACGGGCCTGCGCCCGGATGAAGGCGTCGGTCACCACTCGGCGGATCCCGAAAGCGGTGTTCAACGAGGTTTCGGTGGCGATCTCCTGGTCAGTACCCTGCCGGAGCGTTCCGCCGTTGCCCACATAGGGACCCTCGGTGCCTTCACGCACCACCACGAAGTCGATGTCCGCAGTGCTCTCCAGCGGCGTAGAGACCCCCGGGAAAGTGCGCGAAGGCCGCAGGTTGATGCAGTGGTCAAAGCTGAACCGCAGTTTCAGCAGTAGTTCGCGTTCGATCAGCCCGGAGGGCACGGTCACCGAACGTGGGTCCGCCCCGATCGCCCCGAAGAGGATCGCGTCATGACCACGCAGCGCCGTCAAGGTCTCCTCGCTGAGGGTCTCCCCAGTGGCCTGCCAGTGTTCGGCCCCCAGGGAGTATTCGGTGTACTCCAGCCGGGTGGGTTCGTGCTCCACGGCGGCGTTGAGGACTTTGCGGGCCTCAGCGATGACCTCTGGGCCGATGCCATCACCGCCGACGACGGCGATGCTCAGGCTCTCTGTCACAGGTTCACTCCTCTTCGTGGCGGGGGAAGACGGGCTGCGGCTTCGGCAAGGGGGTGCCGGGGACCAGTTTCTCCCCGAAGGCGGCGAAGGAACGCGGCCCCTGACCCGAGGCGTTGGTGCGCCCGGCGTCCCCGGAAGCCGGGACCCCAAGCACATCAAGCAGCTTGGTCGCCGAGCCGGGCATCACCGGTTGGGTGAGCAGGGCGACCTTGCGAATCACCTCCGCGGTGACATACAGCACAGTACGCATCCGGGCCTCATTGGTCTTCTTCAGCTGCCACGGCGCCTGTTCTGCGAAGTAGGCGTTGGCCTCCCCCAGCACGTGCCAGGTGCGTTCCAGTGCATGGTGGAAGTCCTGGACCTCGTAGGCTTCCCGGTTGATGGCCAGCAGTTCTTTGGCTTGGTTGAGCAAGGCGGTGTCCGCCTCGGTGAGCTCACCCGGCTCGGGCACTCGGCCCTCACAGTTCTTGGCGATCATGCTCAGCGAGCGCTGTGCCAGGTTCCCCAAGTTATTGGCGAGATCGGCGTTCTTCCGGCTGACGACGGCGTCGTGCGTATAGGAACCATCCGAACCATAGGGGAACTCCCGCAGCAAGAAGAACCGCACGGCGTCGAGTCCGTAGGTGTTCACCCAGGCATCGGGGGCGACGACGTTACCCACGGATTTGGACATCTTCTCACCTGCGTTGTGCAGGAACCCGTGGATGATGACCCGCTTTGGCAGTGGCAACCCCGCGCTCATCAGGAACGCCGGCCAGAAGATGCAGTGGAAGCGGGAGATGTCTTTGCCAATGACGTGTAGATCCGCCGGCCAGAACTTCCGGTACCGCTCGGAGGTGGTGTCCGGGAAGCCAGCCCCGGTGAGGTAGTTGGTCAGCGCGTCCACCCACACGTACATCACGTGGTCAAGGTCGGTCTCCCCGGCGGTGAGGTCTTTGGGTACCGGTACACCCCAGTCGAAGCTGGTCCGGGAGATCGAGAGGTCATTGAGCCCGTTCTCCACGAACCGGATGACCTCGTTAAAGCGGCTGCGTGGGCCCGCGTAGTCAGGGTTGTCCGCGTAAAACTTCAGCAGCTTGTCCCGGTAGGCCGAGAGCCGGAAAAAGTAGGATTCCTCCTCTGTCCAGGTCACCGGGGTGCCGGTTTCGATGGAGTACCGCTCCCCGTCGTCGCGGACTTCGGTCTCGTCCTCGGTGTAGAACCGTTCGTCCCGGATCGAGTACCACCCGGCGTATTTATCCAGATAGATATCCCCGGCTTGGACCATCCGCCGCCAGATCTCCTGGGAGGCGGCGTAGTGGTCCTCGTCAGTGGTGCGGATGAACCGGTCGTAGGAGATGTCGAGGACCTCGTCGTCAACCCGTTTGAAGACCGCCGCGTTACGGGTGGCCAGCTCATAAGGGGTCAGGCCTTCCTTCTCCGCGGAAAGCTGCATCTTCTGGCCGTGCTCATCCGAACCGGTCTGGAAGTACACCTCGTAGCCGTCGAGCCGCTTGAACCGGGCCATGACATCGGCGGAGATGTACTCGTAGGCGTGCCCGATGTGCGGCTCCCCATTGGGGTAGAAGATGGCCGTAGTGAGGTAGTACGAGGGTTTGTCTGACATGGTCCCTAGTCTTCCAGATTGACCTCAGCCGAGAGGCTGGCACCGACTTCTGCGGTGATGGCATCGAGAACCCCAGCCGGCAGGGCCGCGTCGATGGCCAGCACCGCCAGGGCCCGACCTTCCTTGGTGTTCTGGGAGACCTGCATCCCCGCGATGTTCACACCCTTCTCCCCGAGGATCCGGCCCAAGGCACCGACCACACCAGGACGGTCAGCGTATTCGAACACCACCAGGTGCTCGGTCAGCGCGATCTCCAGATCGTAGCCGTTGATGCCGACGATCTTTTCGATCTGCTTGGGTCCGGTGAGCGTGCCGCGGACCTCCAGGTTGGTGCCGGTGGAAGTCGCCGCCCGTACGGTCAGCGCGTTGCGGTAGTCCTCGACGTCACTGGTGGTCGTCAGCCGAGTGGAGATGCCGCGCTGTTCGGCGAGCACGGGGGCGTTGACGTAGCTGACCGGGTCATTGACCACATCAGTGAAAACACCCTTCAGGGCAGCCAACTGCAGGGCGGAGACGTTGAGCTCGGCGATTTCCCCGGCGGCCTCGGTTTCGATATCGGTGAAGGCCTCCTCGGACAGCGCCGTGAGCACCCGTCCGAGCTTCTCGATGAGTGGGATGCCCGGACGCACGAGCTCGTCGATCGCCCCACCGGCGACGTTGACCGCATCCGGTACCAGCTCTCCGGCCAGGGCCAGCTGGACCGAACGGGCCACGGAGACACCGGCTTTTTCCTGGGCCTCATGAGTGGAGGCACCCAGATGCGGGGTGACCACGACGTTGTCCCGGCTGAAGAACGGCAAGTCTGTGGCCGGTTCGTTGCTGAAGACATCGATGGCCGCTCCGGCGATCTGCCCGGCTTCCAGGGCAGTCTCCAGCGCGTCTTCATCGATGAGGCCGCCGCGGGCCACGTTGACGACAAACGCGCTGGGCTTCATCCGGGCGAATTGTTCGGCACCGATCATGCCCACAGTTTCCGGAGTCTTGGGCATGTGGACGGTCACGACGTCGGCCTTTTCATAGAGCTCGTCGAGCTCCACCAGCTGGGCGCCCAGCTGGTGGGCTCGCGCCGAGGTGACGTAGGGGTCGTAGGCGATGATCTCCATACCGAAGGCCGCCATCCGTTCAGCGACCAGCCCACCGATGCGTCCCAGCCCGATCACCCCGAGGGTCTTCTCGGACAGTTCCACTCCGGTGTACTTGGAGCGCTTCCACTCTCCGGCTTTGAGCGCCTGATGCGCCGGGGAGATGTTACGGGCCAGTCCCAGAATGTGAGCACAGGTCAGTTCCGCTGCGGAGATGATGTTCGACGTCGGCGCGTTGACCACCATGACTCCGGCCTCCGTGGCGGCCTTGACGTCAACGTTGTCCAGCCCCACCCCGGCGCGGGCGACGACCTTGAGTTTCTTCGCCGCAGCGAAGACCTCGGCGTCGACCTGCGTGGCGGAGCGGACCATCACTGCATCGGCGTCTGCGATATCCCTCAGCAGACGGGACCGGTCGGCCCCATCGGTGCTGCGGATCTCGAAGTCGGGGCCGAGCGCCTCCACAGTGGCCGGGGACAACTCCTCAGCAAGGAGTACTACAGGACGAGTGCTCACGTATACCTTCTCTGCTTGACCTGGACTTTAGGCGTGAAGGCCGCAGCCACTGCATGCGGCCGAGAGGCGAGCGCGACCTGCGCGCTCCGCCGGGATATTACCTGGCGGCGGTGCCCTCGGTGTAGTCGTCGTCCTGCGGAATCCAGGAGAACAGCTTGCGCAGCTCACGGCCGGTGGGCTCGATCGGGTGGTCCTGGTTCTTCTTCCGCAGCTGCTGGAACTCCGCGGCGCCGTTGCGCTGGTCGTCCATGAACCGCTGGGCGAAGGTGCCGTCCTGAATGTCAGCCAGCACGGCCTTCATGTTCTCCTTGACCTCAGGGGAGATGACCCGCGGGCCGGAGACATAGTCACCGAACTCGGCGGTGTCGGAGATCGACCAGCGCTGCTTGGTCAGACCCCCTTCCACCATGAGGTCCACGATGAGCTTCAGCTCGTGGAGGACTTCGAAGTAGGCAATCTCCGGCTTGTACCCGGCCTCGGTGAGCACCTCGAACCCGTACTGCACCAGCTGGGATGCGCCACCGCAAAGCACGGCCTGCTCACCGAAGAGATCGGTTTCGGTTTCCTCGGTGAAGGTGGTCTCGATGACCCCGGCGCGGGTGCCGCCAATACCCTTGGCGTAAGCCAGAGCGAGCTCTTTGGCCTGGCCTGTGGGGTTCTGCTCCACAGCAATCAGGGCGGGCACACCGCGGCCTGCTTCGTATTCACGACGGACCACGTGACCGGGGCCCTTGGGGGCGACCATGGCGACGTCGACGCTCTCGGGCGGTTTGATGAAGCCGTAACGGATGTTGAAACCGTGGGAGAAGAACAGGGCGTCGCCGTCCTGGAGGTTGGGGGCGACGTCGTCGGCGAAAACCTTCTCCTGGTGCTGGTCGGGAACCAGCATCATCACGATCTGACCGGCTTTGGCGGCCTCGGCGACCGTGGCGACCTTCAGGCCCTGTTCTTCGGCCTTGGCCCGGGACTTCGAGCCCTCTTTCAGCCCGACGACGACGTCGACGCCGGAGTCGCGCAGGCTCAGTGCGTGGGCGTGGCCCTGGGAGCCATAGCCGATGATCGCGACAGTCTTATCGGACAGTACCGAGAGGTCGGCGTCGTCGTCGTAGTAGAGGTCAGTCATGGTTCTCCTTAGCGTAGGGCTTTCTCGGTCATGGATTTGGAGCCACGGGCGATGGCCAGGGTTCCTGAGCGGACAATCTCCCGCACACCGAAGGGCTCGAGCACCGAGAGCAGCGCATCGAGTTTATCCGCGGCGCCGGTGGCTTCCACAGTGAGGGAGTCAACGGAAACGTCAACGATCTTGGCGCGGAACAGTTCCACCGCCTGGGTGACCTGCAGCCGGGCGGCGGCGTCGGCGCGGACCTTAATGAGCAGGTGTTCGCGCTGCACGGAGTTGCCGGTCTCCAGCTCGATGATCTTGATGACGTTGATGAGCTTGTTCAGCTGCTTGGTGATCTGTTCAAGCAGGTGGTCATCGGCGTCAACCACGATGGTGATCCGGCTCAGACCCTCCACCTCCGAGGGTCCTACGGCCAGAGAGTGGATGTTGAAGTTCCGGCGGGCGAAGAGCCCGGAGACCTTGGAGAGCACCCCGGGCACGTCTTCGACGAGCACTGAGAGGGTGCGGCGTTCGATGTCAGCGGCCATGGCTCACTCCTCCTCGTCGTCGAAGTCGGGGGTCAGGTTGCGGGCAATCTGAATGTCGCTGTTGGACACTCCAGCGGGCACCATGGGCCAGACCATGGAGTCCCGGGAGACCACGAAATCGACGACGACGGGACGGTCGTTGATCTCCATCGCCTGGGCGATGGTCGCCTCCAGGTCGGCTTCGCGTTCACACCGCAGACCCACGCAGCCGTAGGCCTCGGCGAGCTGGACGAAGTCGGGGATGCGCACCACGGTGTCGCCGGCGGCGTTGACCGCGGTGTTGAGGTGAGTGTTGGAGTACCGGGACTCGTAGAACAGCGTCTGCCACTGCCGGACCATCCCCAGGGACGAGTTGTTGATGACCGCGACTTTGATGGGGATGTTGTTGATCGCGCAGGTGGCCAGCTCTTGGTTGGTCATCTGGAAGCAACCGTCCCCGTCGATCGCCCACACGGTGCGGTCCGGTTCGGCCACTTGGGCTCCCATGGCCGCAGGTACCGCGTACCCCATGGTGCCCAGACCTCCGGAGTTCAGCCACTGGCGGGGGCGTTCGTACTGGATGAACTGGGCGGCCCACATCTGGTGCTGGCCAACACCGGCCGCATAGATTGCCTCCGGGCCGGCTGCCTGACCGATCTTCTGGATGACCTGTTGGGGTGCCATTTGCCCGTCTTCGGGTTCAGTCCACCCCAGCGGGTAGGTGTCGACCAATCGTTGGATTCTGGCCCACCACGAGTCCAGGTCCGGCCGGCCCTGGGCGGCGAAGACCTCTCGCACCGCCTGGGTGAGGTCGGGGATGATCTCTTTTAAGGAGCCGACGATGGGCACATCGGCCTGCCGGTTTTTGGAGATCTCCGCGGGGTCAATATCGGCGTGGATCACCTTGGCCTCGGGGGCGAAGGAGTCCAGCTGGCCGGTAACCCGGTCGTCGAAGCGCGCACCCAGGGTGATCAGCAGATCGGACTGCTGCAGGGCGGCCACGGCGGAAACAGTTCCGTGCATACCCGGCATCCCGACGTTCTGCCGGTGGCTGTCCGGGAAGGCTCCCCTGGCCATGAGCGTGTTGACCACCGGGGCACCGACTGTTTCGGCCAGTTCGATGAACTCGGCGGAGGCTTCGGCCTTGATGAGCCCTCCGCCGATGTAGAACACCGGGCGGGTGGAGGCGGCAATGAGCTTGGCGGCTTCCTTGATTTGTTTGGCATGACCGCGAGTGACCGGTTTGTATCCGGTTAGGCCGAGCTTCGGCGGCCAGGAAAATGTGGTCTGGGCTGCCTGCGCGGATTTGGTGATGTCCACCAGCACCGGGCCGGGACGTCCCGAGGAGGCCAGGTGGAAGGCCTCGGCCATCACCCGTGGGATCTCATCGGCATCGGTCACCAGGTAGGCGTGCTTGGTGATGGGCGCGCAGATGCCGACAATATCGGCTTCCTGGAAGGCATCTGTACCGATGACGGAGGCGTTGACCTGCCCGGTGATGGCCACTAGTGGCACGGAGTCCATATGCGCATCGGCGATGGCGGTGACCAGGTTGGTCGCCCCGGGGCCCGAGGTGGCGAAGCAGACACCGACTTTGCCGGTGGCCATGGCGTAGCCCTGGGCGGCGTGGCCGGCTCCCTGCTCGTGGCGGACCAGGATGTGGTTGATCTTCTCCGAGTCCATGAGGGGGTCGTAGGTCGGCAGGATCGCGCCGCCGGGGATTCCGAAGACGTCGGTGACACCGAGTTCTTCGAGGCTGCGAATAATGGCTTGGGAACCGGTGACCGCTTCCGTGGGTACGGTGCGGCCGGGGCCGTAGAGGCGCGTTTCGGCCGTGGTGATGCGGCCGGCGCGCGGGTGGCGTTCGACGGGCGCTGCTGTCAATCCGCTCATCTCTTCTTTCCTCTGCTCTTCGGGAGAGCCCGGCACAGACAAAACCCCGGCGTCAGGAGTTTCCCTGTGCCGGGGTGGACGGTGGCCTGCGTCTGGAGTGGCGCGTGCGTATCGTCAGAACCCGGCGGGGTTCTGTACGGATACGACGAGTAGCTCCATGCGCATACCGACCATCGTTCTCCGACATGTGACGCGTGTCAACCACCCTAGTGGCCGTCTCGCATCATGGACACCCTCCGGTGGTTAGCCGCAGGAGGCTCCCTCGGCCGCTGAGCGAACCAGTTTCGCGTACTTGCCGAGCACCCCGGTGGTGACATACGGCGGCAGCGGCTTCCAGTCCGGACTGTTCCGACGGCGGGAGAGTTCCTCCTCTTCGACGACCAGATCGATCGTGCGGGCGGGAATGTCCACCCGGATCGTATCGCCATCGGCGATGTAGGCGATCGGCCCACCGTCGACGGCTTCAGGAGCGATGTGGCCGATGCACAACCCGGTGGTTCCTCCGGAGAATCGGCCATCGGTGATGAGCAAGACGTCCTTGCCCAGCCCGGCTCCCTTGATCGCACCAGTGATGGCGAGCATCTCGCGCATCCCCGGCCCGCCCTTGGGACCTTCGTATCGAATGACGACGACGTCGCCGGCGGCAATCTTGCCTTCTTCGAGGGCTTTGAGTGCGGCCTGTTCACGTTCGAAGACCCGTGCGGTGCCTTCGAAGACCTCCGCGTCGAACCCGGCAGACTTCACCACGGCACCTTCGGGTGCCAGGGAGCCCCGCAGCACGGCGATCCCGCCGTTGTGGTGGATGGGGTTGTCCAGGTGACGGATGATCTTGCCGTCAATATCCGGTGGGTTGATCTCGGCGAGGTTCTCCGCCAGTGTCTTGCCGGTGACGGTCATGGCGTCGCCATGCAGTAGTCCGGCCTCCAGCAGGGCCTTCATCACCACGGGCACGCCGCCGACCTTGTCCACATCGACCATCACATGCTGACCGAAGGGCTTGAGATCGCCCAGATGCGGGACCTTATCCCCAATCCGATTGAAGTCTTCCAGCTCCAGCTTCACACCGGCTTCATAGGCGATGGCCAGCAGGTGCAGGACCGCATTGGTGGAACCACCGAAGGCCATGGTGACCGCAATGGCGTTCTCAAAGGCCTCCTTGGTGAGGATGTCGCGGGTCGTGATCCCCTTGCGCAGCATCTCCACCACAGCTTCACCGGAGGCCCGGGCGTAGGCGTCACGCCGCCGGTCAGCACTCGGCGGAGCGGCGGATCCGGGCAGGGACATGCCCAGGGCCTCACCAATGCAGGCCATGGTGTTGGCGGTGTACATTCCACCGCAGGCACCCTCGCCTGGGCAGATGGCGCGTTCGATGACGTCCAGCTCCTCTTCGGTCATCGTGCCGCGAGCGCAGGCGCCCACCCCTTCGAAAGCGTCGATGAGGGTGACTTCCTTCTCGGTACCGTCGGCGAACCGGGCAATACCGGGCATGATCGACCCGGCGTAGAGGAACACGCTCGCCAGGTCCAGGCGGGCCGCAGCCATCAACATGCCGGGCAAGGACTTATCGCAGCCGGCCAACAGCACGGAGCCGTCCAGGCGCTCGGCCTGCATCACGGTCTCCACGGAGTCGGCGATGACTTCGCGGGAGACCAGGGAGTAGTGCATGCCCTCGTGCCCCATGGAGATGCCGTCGGAGACGCTGATAGTCCCGAACTCCAGAGGGTAACCGCCCCCGATATGCACGCCCTCTTTGGAGGCTTTGGCCAGCCGGTCCAGGGAGAGGTTGCAGGGGGTGATCTCGTTCCAGGAGCTGGCAATGCCGATCTGGGCCTTTCCCCAGTCGTCGTCGCCCATGCCGACGGCGCGCAGCATGCCGCGGGCCGGGGCCCGGGTGTAGCCGTCGGTGACCTGCCAGGAGCGGGGCTTCTCCGGCACAGAGGGACCTGTCACAGTGGTGGGTGGTGTGGGTGCGGACATGAGGCCGATTCTATGCCCAGGTGGCGTCTTCTGCCGTCAGAGGCTGCAGCATCTCAGGATCCGGATGTTAACTGAGCTTCAGCACGGGCGTCTCAACTCATCTGTTCGATGACCGTGTCGGCGACTTCCCGCATGGTCAGACGCCGGTCCATGGACGTCTTCTGGATCCACCGGAAAGCCTCCGGCTCAGTGAGGCCCATCTTGGTGGTCAGCAGGGATTTTGCCCGGTCAACGAGCTTACGCGTTTCAAATTTCTCAGAGATATCGGCGACTTCGTCCTCCAGTGCGCGGATCTCATCGAAACGCGCCACCGCCACCTCGATGGCCGGGACCAGGTCATTCTCACTGAAGGGCTTGACCACATAGGCCATGGCGCCGGCTTCCCGCGCGGATTCGACGAGGTCCCGTTGGGAAAATGCCGTGAGCATCAGCACCGGAGCGATCCGTTCCTCGGCGATGGTACGAGCCGCTGTGATGCCATCCATCACCGGCATCTTCACATCCATGACCACCAGATCCGGTTCGTGCTGGCGGGCCAGCTCCACTGCCTGCTCGCCGTTATCAGCCTCACCGACCACCTCGTAGCCAGCGCCGGTGAGGATCTCGACGACGTCGAGCCTAATGAGCGTTTCGTCCTCAGCGACGAGCACGCGACGGCGATCACCCTCGGCGACGGGCCCCGCGGCCTGGCCCGCGGACTGGGTCTCTTCGCTCACGGATCTCCTTACAGCTTCGCGCGGGCCGGTGCATGGGCCCTAGTGGGTACATCAGTGCCCGAAGTGGGACTCGAACCCACACTCCGTGAGGAACTCGATTTTGAGTCGAGCGCGTCTACCAATTCCGCCATTCGGGCATCCTCCGAGTCCAGTGCACTGCCATCGGCAGGGCACCCGCTCGGGGCCCATACAGCTTAACGGGTGTACAGACGTAGCGCACTCTTTGTGCCACCGCGTCACCCCAAGACGACGTCGCGCGAAGCAGCCAGAGGCATTCCTAGAGGGCGGAATGCGCCGAGTGAGCTGAGACCGCCGACTGTGCACTCTGCGAGGGCCAGGGGCCGATAGGCTCCTTATCCGGCCCCACTGCCTCGCCGCGGCGGAGCGCTTCGACGTCCACGCCGCCATCGGGCAAGTCCCCGATCCGGTGGACCTTGACCATGTTCGTGGTGCCGGCCTGGCCGGGAGGCGACCCAGCGGCGATGACCACGAGGTCACCGGGTTCGGCGATGCCTTCTTCCAGCAACAGCTTGTCCACCTGAGCGGTGATCTGGTCGGTGTGCGGAGCAAACTCCACCCACCGTGGTTGCACACCCCAGGACAGGGTGAGGATGTTGTGGGTGTGCTCCACGTGGGTGAAAGCGAAAATTGGCTGCTTGGGCCGTAGCCGGGAGAGCCGCCGCGCGGAATCTCCTGAGCGGGTGAAAGTCGCCAGGTAGTTGATGTCGAGCTGCTCGGCGATCTCATTGGCCGCCCGAGTGATGGCGCCCCCGCGGGTGCGCGGTTTGGTGCCCAGCTGCGGGATCCGGGCCAGTCCCTTGGCCTCCGTGGTGGCGATGATGTTCGACATCGTCTCCACAGTCTGCACCGGGTACTTGCCGATGGAAGTCTCGCCCGAGAGCATGACGGCGTCGGCACCGTCGAGCACGGCGTTGGCACAGTCAGAGGCCTCGGCGCGGGTGGGGCGCGGGTTATCGATCATGGACTCCAGCACCTGGGTGGCCACGATGACCGGTTTGGCCCAGCGACGGGCCAGCTCCACAGCCCGCTTCTGCACCACGGGCACCTCTTCCAGGGGCAGCTCCACACCGAGGTCGCCGCGGGCGACCATGATGGCATCGAAGGCGTCAATAACGTCCTGCAGGGCTTCGACCGCCTGGGGCTTCTCCAGTTTGGCGATCACCGGCACGTGCCGACCCTCTTCAGCCATGATCCGGTGGACGACCTCAATGTCGGCGGCGTCACGAACAAAGCTCAGGGCCACCATGTCGAACCCGGTCCGCAGCGCCCAGCGCAGATCAGCTTCGTCCTTCTCGCTCAGCGCCGGAACCGAGACCGCCACCCCCGGTAGGTTAATGCCTTTGTTGTTGGAGACTTCACCGGGGACGGTGACCTCCGTGACGACGTCGGTGTCAGTGACCTCCACGGCACGCAGGGCCACCTTGCCGTCGTCAATGAGCAATGTGTCGCCCGGGTTGACGTCACCGGGAAGCTTCTTGAACGTCGTTGAGCAGCGCTGCTTGGTTCCGGAGATATCCTCAGTGGTGATGGTGAAGGTGTCCCCGGCGTTGAGGTAGTGGGGCCCGTCGGCGAAACGACCCAGCCGGATCTTCGGTCCCTGCAGATCGGCGAAGATCCCCACCCCGCGGCGGAGATCCTTAGCGACCTCCCGCACGGTGTTGTAGGTGTCTTCGTGTACGGAGTAGTCCCCATGGCTCATATTGACGCGGACGACGTCGACCCCGGCTTCAATGAGCTGGCGGGTCCTCTCATAGCCGGCGGTGGCCGGTCCGAAGGTCGCAACGATCTTGGCGTGTCTCATGCCTCACCTCTGTGGTCTGCGGGGGTTAATACAGCTCCCCTGGCACGGCGCTGGACCAGAGATTTCTCTGAAGCTGAGCCTATCTCAGAACCGGCCCGGCGAACACCGTGTGCCGTGTGTCCACCAGGCCGGTTCAGCTGAGATGTCCCAGCGCATTGCGGTGCGCAGCGGAGGCCTGACCAGCTGCGGCTACCGGCCGGCTCAGCTTAAGGAGATCGCCCGGTCACTGGGTTTGACAGGGGCGGGCAGACGCGTGGTCCCTTCGAGGTACTGGTCCACGTGAGCAGCCACGGCACGCCCTTCGGCGATGGCCCAGACCACCAGGGAGGCGCCACGTCCGGCGTCACCGACGGTGAACACACCTTCCACATTGGTCTGGTAGTCCTCGTCCCGGGCTACTGCACCCCGGGCAGTGAAGTCCACACCGAGCTGCTCGGTGAGAGTGTCCGGCTCCGCGCCGGTGAATCCCAGGGCCAACAACACCAAATCAGCGGGGATCTCCTGCTCGGTGCCAGGCTTCGGGGTCCGGGAGCCGTCCTCGTTGTATTGGGTCTCGGCGACCTTGAGTGCACGGACGTGGCCGTTCTCGTCCCCGAGGAACTCCACCGTCGAGGCCAACCACTTCACCTCCCCGCCCTCTTCGTGGGCGCTAGTGACCTCGAAGACCCGCGGGTCCATCGGCCACGGCTCGTGCTCGGGCCGCTCGCGGGGCAATTCCTTACCGATGGCCAGCGTAGTCACCGAGGTGGCCCCGTGGCGGTGTGCGGTGCCGATACAGTCAGCCCCGGTGTCACCACCGCCGAGCACGATGACGCGTTTACCGTGGGCGTGGATCTGGTCGGGGACTTCGTCACCGGCGACCGCGCGGTTGGACTGGGTCAGGTACGGCATGGCGAAGTGGATGCCGGCCAGTCCGCGTCCGGGGATGGGCAGGTCCCGGGGCACCATGGCACCGGTGGCGACCACTACGGCGTCGTAGGAGTCCCGCAGTGCCGACCAGCTGATGTCGGTGCCGACATCAGTTTTGGTGTAGAACCGGGTGCCTTCAGTGCGCATCTGTTCGATGCGGAAGTCCACCAGATGCTTTTCCATCTTGAAATCGGGGATGCCGTAACGCAGCAGTCCACCGAGCCGGTCGTCACGTTCGTAGACGGCCACTGTGTGCCCGGCCCGGGTCAGCTGCTGGGCGGCGGCCAACCCAGCGGGCCCGGAGCCCACCACTGCCACCGTCTTACCGGTCAGCCGGGTAGGAACCACGGGCTTGACGAGTCCGCGCCCCAGGGCCTCATCGGCGATTTCCACCTCGGACTGTTTGATGGTCACCGCGGGCTGGTTGATCCCCAGCACGCAGGAGGTCTCACAGGGTGCCGGGCAGATGCGCCCGGTGAACTCCGGGAAGTTGTTTGTCATGTGCAACCGGCGGGAGGCCTCCTCCCACTGATCGCGCCAGATGAGGTCATTCCACTCGGGGATGAGGTTCCCCAGCGGGCACCCGGTGTGGCAGAACGGGATGCCACAGTCCATACACCGGCTGGCCTGGGTCTTGGTCACGCCCTTCTCTTGGCGTTCATAGACCTCGTTGAAGTCCATGATCCGCACCGGGACGGGGCGGGAGGGCCGGTCCTGGCGCTGCCGGTGCTTTAAGAATCCGCGCGGATCAGCCACGGGTCACCTCCAGAATCTTCTGCCAGGCTTCGTCCCCGTTGGGGTCGAGTCCCTCATCGAGGGCATCGGCACGGGCACGCAGCACGGCGTCGTAGTCGCGGGGCAGGATCTTGGTGATACGGCCGAAGGTGGCCTCGGGATCAGTCAGCAGCTCCTCGGCCACGACGGATCCGGTCTCCTCCTGGTGGCGGCGCAGCAGGTCGAGCACAATCTGTTTGTCCTCGGCATCCAACTCACTCAGCAGCAGGTCACCGTTTGTGGCGGCCTGAACATTGAGCTTGCCGGAGTCGAAGTCCAGCACATAGGCGGTGCCGCCGGACATCCCGGCGCCGAAGTTACGCCCGGTGGGCCCCAGGATGAGGGTCTGTCCCCCAGTCATGTACTCGCAGCCGTGGTCCCCGATGCCTTCGACGACGGCGGTGACCCCGGAGTTGCGCACCAGGAACCGCTCGCCGACCTGTCCGCGCAGGAACATTTCCCCAGCGGTGGCACCGTAGCCGATCACATTGCCGGCGATGACGTTCTCCGCCGCAACCAGCGGAGCAGCGGGGTCGGGATGGACGATGATCCGCCCACCGGAGAGCCCCTTGCCCACGTAGTCGTTGGCGTCGCCGGAGAGCCGGATGGTCACCCCATGGGGCAGGAAGGCGCCGAGGGACTGGCCAGCCTCTCCGTGGAGGTCCAGCTGGATCGTGTTGTGCTCCAAGGTGGACAGCCCCAGGGCCTTGGTCACCTCGTGGCCGAGCATGGTCCCCACTGAACGGTCGGTGTTGACCACGCGGGACGCCACGCGCACCTGCTCGCCGTGGTGGATGGCCGGTTGAGCCTGCTCAATGATGGCCACGTCGAAGTGCTTCTCAAGCTCGTGGTCCTGTTCGGCAGTACGGCGCAGCATCTTGGCGGTGGCCGGGTCGTTGGGGTCCCAGCCGGACAACACCGCGGAGAGGTCAAGCCCGTCTGCCTTCCAGTGCCGTTTGGCCTCGTCCATGTCGAGGGCGTCGATGTGCCCGATCGCCTCATCGAGACTGCGGAAGCCGAGTTCGGCGAGGTATTCACGGACCTCCTGGGCAACGAACTCGAAGAAGTTCACCACGTGGTCGGCCTTGCCGGTATAGCGCTCGCGCAGGGTGGGGTTCTGGGTGGCAACCCCGACCGGGCAGGTGTCCAGGTGGCACACCCGCATCATGATGCAGCCGGAGACCACCAGTGCGCTGGTGGCGAAGCCGTACTCCTCAGCCCCCAGCAGGGCAGCGACGACGACGTCACGGCCGGTCTTCAGCTGACCGTCGACCTGGACAGTGACGCGTTCGCGTAGTCCGTTGAGCATCAGGGTCTGCTGAGCCTCGGCCAGTCCCAGTTCCCAGGGGGTGCCGGCGTGCTTCAGTGAGTTCAGGGGGGAGGCTCCGGTGCCGCCGTCGTGTCCGGAGATGAGCACGACGTCGGCACTTGCCTTGGCCACTCCGGCCGCCACCGTACCGACTCCGTTGAGAGAGACCAGCTTCACGTGGACCCGCGCACCGGTGTTGGCCCGTTTGAGGTCGTAGATGAGCTGTTTGAGGTCCTCGATGGAGTAGATGTCGTGGTGCGGAGGCGGGGAGACCAGGGACACTCCGGGGGTGGAGTGTCGGGTCTCGGCGACCCAGGGGTAGACCTTCTTACCCATGAGCTGGCCGCCCTCGCCAGGCTTGGCACCCTGGGCCATCTTGATCTGGATGTCGTCGGCGTGGGTGAGGTACTGGCTGGTCACGCCGAACCGGCCGGAGGCGATCTGTTTGATCGCCGAACGGCGTTCGGGGTCGATGAGACGCTGCGGGTGTTCCCCGCCCTCACCGGTGTTGGACCGGCCACCGAGCCGGTTCATCGCGATCGCCAGGGTCTCGTGAGCCTCCTGGGAGATCGAACCGTAGCTCATCGCTCCGGTGTTGAACCGCTTCACGATCTCGCTGACCGGCTCGACCTCGCTGACGGGGATGGGCTCACGCACCGGCTTGAATTTGAACAGCCCGCGCAAGGTCATCAACGCCTGGGACTGGTCGTCCACGGCCTTGGTGTACTGCTTGAAGATGTCGTAGCGGCGGGTGCGGGAGGAGTGCTGCAACTTGAACACCGTCTCCGGGTTGAACAGGTGCGGTGGACCTTCCCGACGCCACTGGTACTCTCCCCCGACGTCGAGTTCGTCACCACGGCCTAGGTCGTTGCCGTCGGGCGGGTAGGCCTTGGTGTGGCGTTCCAGCGTCTCGGAGGCGATCACTCCGAGCCCCACTCCGCCCATCACCGAGTTGGTGCCGGTGAAGTACTGGTCCACCATCCGCTGGGAGAGTCCCACAGCCTCGAATGTCTGGGCCCCGGAGTACGAGGCGACCGTGGAGATGCCCATCTTGGACATGATCTTCAGCACGCCCTTGCCTAAGGCGGTGATGAGGTTACGCACGGCCTGTTCTTCGGTGACGTTGGTGATGTCACCGCGGCGGACCATGTCCTCGGCGGTCTCCATGGCCAGGTAGGGGTTGACTGCGGCGGCTCCGTAGCCGATGAGGCAGGCCACGTGGTGGACTTCACGCACATCCCCGGCTTCGACGATCAGGGAGGCTCGGGTCCGGATGGCTGATTTCAGCAGGTGGTGGTGGACTGCAGAGACCAGCAGCAGCGAGGGAATCGGCGCCCATTGGGCATTGGAGTCCCGGTCGGAGAGCACGATGTAGCTGACCCCGCGGTTGACCGCAGCGGAGACTTTCTCGCAGATCTCACGAATCCGCTGGCGGAATTCCTCCTCGGTGGAGCCCACCCGGAAGAGTCCACGGATCTTCAGTGCTGCCTTCTGGCCTTCCTCGTTGCGGATATTGGCAATTTTGGCCAGTTGGTCGTTGTCGATGACCGGGAAGTCGAGTTTCACCTGCCGCGTGCGCACGTGCCCGGGGGCCAGCAGGTTCCCGTTGGGGCCGATGTGCACGCCCAGGGAGGTCACCAGTTCCTCGCGAATGGCATCCAGCGGAGGGTTGGTCACCTGGGCGAAAGTCTGCACGAAGTAGTCAAAGAGCAGCCGGGGCCGTTCGGCCAGCACCGCGATTGGGGTGTCGGTGCCCATAGCACCGATCGGTTCAGCGCCGGTGGCAGCCATTGGGCCAATGAGGATTTTCAGTTCCTCGTGGGTGTACCCGAAGGTCTGCTGGCGCAGTCGTACCGAGCCGGAGGGGTGCTTCACATGCAGGCGCTCAGGGAGGTCTTCAAGTTTGACGAGGTTCTCAGAGACCCATTCGGCCCACGGTTCCTTGGAGGCGAAATCGGCCTTGATTTCCTCGTCCTCAATGATCCGGCCTTCGGCGGTGTCGAGCAGGAACATCATGCCCGGGGCCACTCGGCCTTTGCGGACGACCTTGCTGGGTTCGAGGTCGATGACGCCGACTTCGGAGGACAGGACCACAAGTCCGTCGTCGCTGACCCAGTAGCGGGCCGGGCGCAGCCCGTTACGGTCCAGGACCGCACCGACCTGGGTGCCGTCGGTGAAGGCGATGGCGGCCGGACCGTCCCAAGCCTCCATGAGCATGGCGTGGTACTCGTAGAAAGCCCGCAGATCCGGGTCCATGGACTCGTGGTTCTCCCAGGCTTCCGGGATCATCATCCGCATCGCCATGGACAGTGGCCGCCCGGAGAGCATGAGCAACTCGGCGGCTTCATCGAAGCTGGTGGAGTCGCTGGCTCCCGGGGTGCAGATGGGGAAGAGGTACTCCGGGTCATCGCCGAGCAGTTCGGAGTTCATCATCGACTGCCGGGCCCGCATCCAGTTGCGGTTTCCCTGCACTGTGTTGATCTCCCCGTTGTGGGCGATCTGGCGCAGCGGCTGGGCCAGCGGCCAGGAGGGGAACGTGTTGGTGGAGAACCGGGAGTGAACGATTCCCAGGGTGGTCTTGTAGCGCTCGTCAGCCAGGTCCGGGTAGAAAGGCTCTAGCTGGGCGGTGGTCAGCATCCCCTTGTAGGTGATGGTCTTGCTCGACAGGGAGGGGAAGTAGATCCCGATGCGGTTCTGGGCGCGCTTGCGCAGCCGCCAGGCCCGCTGATCCAGGGTTCCGGCGGCGGACTCCTGGTATTCGTAGGAATCCTCAGGGGCCAGAGTGAGGAAGACCTGCTTGAAGAAGGGCATGGACTCCCGGGCCAGGGAGCCGATCATGGAATCATCGATGGGCACATCGCGCCAGCCGAGCACAGTCAGACCCTGGTCGGCGGCCATCTGCTCGAAGGTGGCGACCATCTCGTCACGTTCGGCGTCGTCTTTGGGGAGGAACGCAGTGCCCGCGGCGTATTCGCCAGCGGCGGGAAGGTCGAAGTCGACCACTGCGCGGAAGAGTTCGTCAGGGATCTGGGTGAGGATGCCGGCCCCGTCACCGGTGCCGACGTCGCCGCCGACTGCGCCGCGGTGCTCCACGCAGCGCAGGGCGTGCAGGGCGTGGTCGACAATGTCGTGCCCGGGGGTGCCGCGGAGTGTGGCCACGGCGGCCATGCCGCAGTTCTCGTGCTCGTTAGCCGGGTCGTAGAGCCCCTGCTTCTCCGGGAACGCGGCAAACCGGGTGTAGGGGCTGATGATCTGCTGGTCTAAGGCCTCGGCACTCAGTCCTGCAGCTTCCGAATGGGAAACGGACATAACGATGTTCCTTCCTCCGCTCACATGGTGCGAGAGTCAGGCGCTTCGGGTGGGCGCACAGCGGTGGGAAGCGCGTGGCGCTTCCGGACGCGCTCAAGAATTGGGTGCGATTCTCAAGGCACGCATGAGAGCTCCCGGCTCAGCAGGAGATCAGATCAATCTTGCGCGCCATCGGCCCTCGGCGCAAATTGTGCTCACTCTGTGGGATGTTGTTCAGGCAGGTTTACCCTTGCCCTCGGTGTCGTCCTCAGCTGCCCCCTCGGGCGTGTCGGCGTCGGTCTCCTCGGCGTCGTCGGCGCTCTCCTCAGCACCAGCATCAGCCTGCGACGACGATGAGGTGAGATCGTCGGATTCTGTCCCCTCGGCGTCGTCGGAGGTATCCGTCTTCTCAGTGTCTTCGTCAGTGCTGTCTTCGTCAGTGCTGTCTTCGTCAGTGCTGCCGGCCTCTGCGTTCGAGTCTTTCTCCGCGTCCTCATCCCCGTCGAGGGACTGCTGGGAACCACGGGGTCCGGCACCGGGGCGGTAGACCTCCAGCTGTTCGAGGATTTCGTCCTCAGTACGGGGCCGCTTGGTCCACAGGTAGATCATCCCGGCCACAGCGGCGAGGAAGACGACGAACACGATGATCTGGTTCAGTCGCCAGTCCAACCCGATGGCCTCGCGCAGCGGGTACTGGGTGGATTTGGTCTCCTCATCGATCCGCAGGGATTCGATCCAGAACCGGCCCAGAGCGTAGTAGGCCACATAGGTCAATGTCAGCAGACCGGAGCGGAACTGGAATCGGCGGTAGAGCCACACCAGCGCGACGACGCCCAAGAGGTTCCAGATTGATTCGTAGAGGAAAGTGGGGTGGAACAGAGTCTGTTCTGTGGTCCCGGCCGGAGCGGAGTGGGCCTGGTCGAGGTCGATGCGCAGACCCCAGGGCAGATCGGTGGAGCGGCCGAAGAGTTCCTGGTTAAACCAGTTGCCCCAGCGGCCTACCGCCTGGGCCAGTAGCACTCCGGGCACGACGGCATCGGCGAAGGCACCGAATTTCATCCCGTAGCGTCGGCAGGCCAGCCAGACTCCGATCGAGCCGGCCGCCACTGCCCCGATGATGGAGAGCCCGCCGTGCCAGATTTGGAAGGCACGCAGGAAGTCGCCATCCTCGCCGAAGTACCCATCTGGAGAGGAGATGACGTGGTAGATCCGTGCTCCGATGATGCCCAACACCACGGCCCAGAGGGTGGCGGTGAGGACATCCTCTGGATCTCCGCCGCGGGAACGCCACAGCCTGGTGGCCAGCAGCACGGCGAGAACCGCGCCTGCAACGATGCAGACCGCGTACATGGCGATCTCAAAGGGTCCGGGCAGATCGATAGCGCGCAGTGGCGGTGGGGGAAAACCGGCAAGGATGGTGGTCATGGGGTGCAAGGTATCAGCAGTTTCCTAACGGAGGGGTGCTGTGCCGGAGAGTTCTCCGGCGAGCTGTTCGACCGCCTCCGGGCCACCGTCGCGCAAGGCGGCCACGAGTGCGGTGCCGACGATCACCCCGTCGGCGTAGGCTCCGATCTCTTCGACGTGGGCGCGGGTGGAGACTCCCAGGCCCACGCAGACACGCTCAGCACCGGCGGCTTTGGTCCGGGCGACCACATCGGCCGCCGCATCGGAGACGGTACTCCGGGCACCGGTGACGCCCATCAGGGAGACTCCGTAGACGAAGCCGCGGCTGAGCTCGGCGATACGGCGCAGTCGCTGATCGGTAGACGTCGGGGCAGCGAGGAACACTCGGTCGAGGTCGTGCGCCTCGGCGGCAGCGATCCATTCGGCGGCCTCATCCGGGATGAGGTCGGGGGTGATGGCACCGGCTCCGCCGGCCTCGGCAAGCCGGCGAGCAAAGGTCTGGGGGCCCATCCGGTCGATGAGGTTGTAGTAGGTCATCACCAGCACCGCAGCATCGGTGGCTTCAGTCACTGCTGCGACGATCTCGAAGACTTCGTCGATGCGGAAACCACGCTGCAGCACCTCTGTGGTGGCTTGCTGGATGACAGGGCCGTCCATCACGGGGTCCGAGTAGGGGATACCGATCTCGATAACGTCGGCTCCCCCACGGGCCAGGGCGATGGCCGCAGCGATGGAGGTCTCCTTGTCCGGGTAACCGGCGGGTAGGTACCCGACGAAGGCGGCACGTCCTTGGTCCTTGGCGGCGTCGATAGCCGCTGCGGTGATGCTCATGCCTCTACCCCCGTCGGTGGTGCGTCGGAGTCCTCATCTGCTGGTAGCAGGTCGAACCATTCGGCCGCGGTGGCGACATCCTTATCTCCCCGACCGGAGAGGGAGACCACGATGATCCGGTTGTTGCCATCATCCCCCCAGGAGGCCGAGAGTCGAGCAGCCCCGGCCAGGGCGTGAGCGGATTCGATGGCGGGGATGATCCCCTCGGTCCGGCACAGGGCGGCAAAAGCTTCCATGCATTCGGCATCGGTCACTGCCTCGTAGGTCACCCGCCCGGTATCGGCCAAATGGGCGTGCTCAGGACCCACAGAGGGGTAGTCCAGCCCTGCAGAGATGGAGTGTGAATCGATGGTCTGGCCGTCGTCGTCCTGCATGAGGTAACTGCGGGCACCGTGAAGCAGTCCGGCCCGACCCAGGGTGATCGCCGCTGCGTGCTTACCGGTTTCCAGACCCTCTCCCCCGGCTTCGTAGCCATAGAGACCGACTGACTCGTCGTCGAGGAAGCCGTGGAAGATCCCCAGGGCGTTGGAGCCGCCGCCGACGCAGGCCACCACCGCATCTGGCAGGGTGCCGGTCTGCTCGAGGATCTGCGCCCGGGTCTCTTCCCCGATGACGCGGTGGAACCAGCGGACCATCTCCGGGAAGGGGTGCGGACCAGCCACCGTGCCCAGGACATAGTGAGTACTGTCCACGGAGGCGACCCAGTCCCGCAAGGCCTCATTGATGGCATCGGAAAGTGTCTGGGAACCGTGCTCGACGGGTACGACTTCAGTGCCCAGCAGGTTCATCCGGGCGACGTTGAGCGCCTGACGGCGGGTATCTTCAGCCCCCATGTAGACCACGCAGTCCAGGCCGAGCAGGGCCGCTGCAGTGGCGGTGGCGACCCCGTGCTGGCCGGCCCCGGTTTCGGCGATGAGCCGGGTCTTCCCCAACCGTTTGGCGATGAGCGCCTGCCCCAACGCATTGTTGATCTTGTGACTACCGGTGTGGTTGAGATCTTCCCGTTTGAGGAAGATCCGAGCAGAGCCGACGTCGGCGGCAAAGCGCTGCGCCTCAGTCAGCAGGCTGGGACGGCCGATGTAGTCCCGGGCCAGACGCTGGTATTCGGCGACAAAGGCGGGGTCCTCAGTGGCCGAGCGGAAGGCAGCTTCGAGCTCGTCGAGCGCCGCGACCAGGGATTCAGGGATCCACCGGCCACCGTAGTCCCCAAAATAGGGGCCGGGGGCGTCGCGGTACTGGGACGGGGGGTTCACTGGCTCTCCTTGGCGAGGCTGGCGGAACGGAAGTCGGCCACTGCTGCGGTGGGGTCGCCGTGTTTGACCAGCGCCTCCCCTACCAGCACCGCATCGGCACCTTGCCGAGCGTAGTCGAGAACCACGCCCGGGGAATCCACACCGGATTCGGCAATACGCACGACGTCGTCAGGTAGGTGCCGGGCCATCGCTTGGTAGTGGCCAGGGTCCACCTCGAGGGTTTTCAGGTTCCGGACATTGACCCCGACGATGCTTGCTCCGACCTCCACGGCTCGGGCGATTTCCTCTTCGGTGTGGGCTTCAACGAGCGCGTTCATGCCGAGACCTTCGGTCGCCTGCAGAAAGTCGCGCAACTGAGCATCGTCGAGCGCGGCAACGATGAGGAGCACGAGGTCGGCACCGTGGGCACGTGCCTCGTAGATCTGGTATTCCTCCACGGTGAAGTCCTTGCGCAACACGGGAATGTCGACCCGCTGCCGCACAGCGTCGAGGTCATCCAGACTGCCGCCGAAGCGGCGCCGCTCGGTGAGCACCGAGATCACCGAGGCACCCCCGGTCTGGTAGGCCTGCGCGAGGGCGGCCGGGTCGGGGATCGCGGCCAGAGACCCCTTGGACGGTGAGGAGCGTTTCACCTCCGCAATGATCCGAACACCGCGGGCGTCGTCACGTCCGCCGGTCAATGCGGCGCGGGCATCCAGGGCAGGCGGGGCATCTTCAGCCCAGCGGCGAATGGCCTGAGCCGGGGTATGGCGGACGCGTTCGGCGAGGTCCTCCCGGACGCCGTCGATGATGGTGTCGAGGACTGTGGGCATACGTCTGGTGTGTGCGGGTTCAGTCCGTGCTGGGTGCTGGCTTGCGCTTGGCCGGGCTGGAGGTCTCATCAGGAATGGCCGGGCCGCGGTGGGCATCCGGGTCCTCGCCGCGCTTGAGCACGGCCTTGGAATCCATCTCCACGCCGTACCCCATCTGTTTCATCACCAGTCCGGCGATGAGCGCCACCGGCACCAAGGCACCGGCGACCCACAGCAGGAACCACCATTGCCCGATAAAGGCGACGCCGGCGATGACCGCAGCGACCATGATGATCCCGCACAGGGTCCAGGCTGCAGGGGTAGAGCCGTGCCCGATGTGGTCGTAGTGGATGAACTCGTCGTCGGCGCTGGGCTTCTGCTCCACGTCGCGAACGCTGCCGGGGCTGGTCGCCATCGAAAGTCTCTCCTTCAAGTCCTCTACAGAGTGTCGAAAAGCTCGTCACCCATTCTGCCACGCCAGCCAGAGCCGTGTGACCGGTGCGACGTCACATCTCAGCCAGTGGCACATCAGATCGCGGCGAGCACGCCTGCGGCGGGGATCTCACCGGGACGCTGACCGTGCAGCCACGCTTCACCCAGGGCCCGTTGCAGGGCTGCATTCACCGGGGTGGGCACCCCCAGTTCTCGGCCGAGCAGGACGATCTGGCCGTTGAGGTAATCGGCCTCATGGCTGCTGGCCCCACGGGTGAACGATTGCCATGTGGACTGCTGACCGGGGCTGTATCCGCTGCGTTCATCGACCTGGAACTGGGAAAGGTCCACCGTGCGTTCGGCGTCGTCGGCGGGGTCGATCCCCGCAGCGTCGAAGACCGCCCGCGCCTCTGCGGAGAGGGCCTTGCCCGCCCGCTGCCGGGCCTCGTCATCGGTGTTGAGCAGTTCGAGGCCGTTCTTCACGCTGTGCAGTAGCTTCCGAGCTTTCCACCGGATGACATCGTCGCTGGTTTGCACCAGCCAGTCGATACCGCGCAGCAAATCGGCGATCTGCTCAGCGGTGTCATCAAGCCCCCGAGGTGCCCGCCCCAGGACGAAGGTGGCGATCTTCGGGGCGGCCCCGGAGATCACCTCCCCGGTGCGGGTGTAGCTGGCGGGAATGAGGATGGATCCCCCATAGACCCGCTCGAAGCGCCGCAGCAGGATCCGTTCGGCCTCCATGCCATTCTGCAGGGTGAGGATCGGCAGATCCGTGGCGGCAGTGCCCTCGCCGACGGACTTCCAGGCCACCTGTTGGGACGCCTCCTCCACGTGCTGGGTCTTGGTCGCCATGATGAGGAGGTCTTCGGGCTGCAGTTCGGCTGCTTCGATTCCCTCGCAAGTGGTGATGGGCACCTGGGTAACCCCATCAGGACGGCGGTAGCTCAGCCCGTGGGCTGCGATGTGGCGGATCTGTTCACCCCGGCCGATCAGCAGATGTTCCCGCCCGCGTAAGGCAAGTTCGGCAGCGGTTCCGGCACCGACTGCTCCAGCGCCAATGATGACAATACGGCCAATGCTCATGGTGTGCGGTCCTCCGTCGGGTCCTCTCCGGCGGAGAGGTCGTCCCACAGGTCGAATTCGTCTGGAGCGTGTTCTGCCCCGGTGGTGCCGGCGCCGTGGGTGCGCCGAGCGTATTTCTTGCTGGCGCCGGCGTCGGGCCACCTTCGTCCAGCCACCAGGGTGAGGATCCCGGCGGCGATCAGCAGTACCGCCCCGGCTGCAGCGGTCCCCAGGGCCCATTGCACCTCGTAGCCGGCGGCAGGTTCTGTGGTGCCGGTGATCTCCCCCAGCGCGGTCAGTGTCTGGGCGGCAGGGTCCAGGAGCACCCGGATGACGGTCACCGCTGCCAGCGCCCCGGCGGCCAGGATGAGCGCACCGATGACGATCCGAGCCACTCGGCGGGCGATCGACAGGGCGGCTCCGCCGGCTAGGCCGACCAGCGCCATCGCGGTGACCGTATCGGAGACTTCGGTGCCGGCAATATCGACGGCCTCCGCGGCTGCGGTCTCCGGCAAGCCTTCGGCGGTCACCCACGTCTGGGTGGCGCTGAGGAAGAGCATCCCACCGGCGGCCAGGCCCAGCAGCACCACGATCCGCCGGCTGAGCCGGGGACGGGATGAAGTGCCGCTGTGTGGTGTGGTGGTGCCGGCGTCGTCGGGATCGGTGCTGGTCATACGCCGCGTAGTCTATCGGCGGCGAGCACAGCCCGCAGCGGGGCGGCTGCCTTATTGACGGTTTCGAGGCGTTCGGCCTCGTCGTCACTGTCGGCGACGATCCCGCCACCGGACTGCACGTAGGCTTTCCCGCCGGTGAGCACTGCTGAGCGGATCGCGATGGCCGCGTCCATCCGCCCGGAGAGGTCGAAATAGCCCACCACTCCCCCGTAAATGCCGCGGCGGGTGGGTTCCCAGGCGTCGAGCAGTTGCAACGCCCGCGGTTTCGGCGCCCCGGAGAGAGTGCCCGCAGGGAAGGTCGCAGCGAGCACATCGTAGGCAGAGGCCGACGACGCCACCGTGCCTTGGACATGGCTGGTCAAGTGCATCACGTGGCTGAAGTGCTCCACCGCCATGAAGCGGGTGACCTCCACGCTGCCAGGCTCGCAGACTTTGGCCAGGTCGTTGCGCGCGAGATCGACGAGCATAATGTGCTCGGCGCGTTCCTTCTCATCAGCGAGCAGGTCCTCGGCCAGGGCGGCATCCTCGGAGGGGGTAGCACCCCGCGGACGGGTGCCGGCAATGGGGTGGGACACGGCGACGCCGTCCTCGACAGTGACCAGCGCCTCCGGCGAGGCTCCTACCACCTGATAGGGCTCACCGGCGGGGGTTTCGAAGTGCATCAGGTACATGTACGGGCTGGGGTTGAGCAGCCGGAGCATGCGGTAGACCGTCTCCGCGTCGACCCCGGTGGTCACCTCGAAGCGCCGGGAGACCACGATCTGGAAGACCTCACCGTCGGTAATGGCCTGTTTGGCCTTGCCGAGAGTGGCAAGGTATTCGTCCTCATTCCAGGTGTGTTGCACCCGGGTGGTGAGGTCCTCTTCGACGTCTTCTGTCCAGTCAGGCTCCGCCACAGCGATGTGGGGGCGAATCGGACGGGCCAACTGGTGGCGCATGGTCTCCAGGCGGGCGAGGGCCTCGGCGTAGGCTCGTTCGGCGCCTTCGGGGCGGCCATCCCGGTTGATCGCGTTGGCGATGAGCGTCACGGTGCCGCTGCGGTTGTCATGGACCGCGAGGTCGGAGACCAGGTGCATGGCCATCTCCGGTAGATCAAGGCCTTCGGCCGGGGGGTGGGGTAACCGCTCCCAGTGCCGGACGACCTCCCAGCCGATGTATCCGACCAGCCCGGAACTCAGGTGGGGCAAGGCGGTGGGGCCAGTCCCCTGGCCTGTGCCGGGATCGGAGCGGTTGCTGTCCCCGGTGAGGAAGTCCAGGGTGCGGCGCAGCACGTCTGCGGTGGTGCCCTCAGCAGGGGTGCCCGCCGGGGGGCGACCGATCCAGTGGGCTTTCCCCTCGTGCTCGGAGAGGGTGGCCTCAGAGCGTACTCCGATGAAGCTATAGCGGTCCCAGGCGGCACCGGGGGCAGCGGACTCCATGAGGAAAGTCCCGGGTTCGGCATCGGTCAGGGCCCGGTAGATGCTTAAGGGGGTGTGCGCGTCGGCGAGCACGGTGGTGGTGACCGGGATAACCCTGTGGTTGCGGGCCAGGTGGAGGAATTCGTCTTCGGCAGGGGTGACGACGCCGAGGGGTTGCATCAGCCGATCTCCCTTCCGGTGAAGCAGGTGGGTTCCCCGGTGTGACAGGCCGGGCCGGTCTGTTCCACGGTCAGTAGGACTGTGTCGGCATCGCAGTCGAGGGCCACCGAGACCACGTGCTGGGTGTGTCCGGAGGTCTCGCCTTTGACCCACAGTTGGTTGCGGGAGCGGGAAAAGTACGTGGCACGGCGGGTGTCTAGGGTGGCCTGGAGGGCTTCTCGGTTCATCCAGGCGAGCATGAGCACCTCCCCGGTGGAGGCGTCCTGGGCGATGGCGGGGACGAGCCCCTCGGCGTTGTAGTTCACAGTGGTGGCGGCACTCATCGGACGGGGTGGCCTGCCTCTCTTAGTGCGGTCTTCACCCGGGCGATCATATCGACCGGGCCGAAGTGGAACATGCTGGCCGCTAAGAGGGCATCAGCCCCGGCCTCGACAGCCGGTGGGAAGTGTTCCGGTGTTCCCGCACCCCCGGAGGCAATCAGCGGTACTCGGGTGACTGCCCGCGCATCGGCGATCATCTGCAGGTCGAAACCATCCTGAGTGCCGTCGGCGTCAATGGAGTTCAGCAGGATTTCACCGATCCCCCGTTCGGAGGCTTCGGCGATCCAGGCCAGAGCGTCGATACCGGTGCCGGTACGTCCGCCGTGGGTGGTGACTTCGTACCCTGAGGGGGTCTGCTGGCTGCGCCGGACGTCGGCGGAGAGCACCAGGACCTGGTTGCCGAACCGGGAGACGATCTCGTTGATGACGTCGGGTCTGCGCACAGCCGCGGTGTTGATGGAGGCTTTGTCCGCACCGACTTGCAGTAAGCGGGCCACGTCCTCGACGCTGCGCACTCCACCACCGACGGTGAGTGGAATGAAGACTTCCTCGGCGGTGCGGGTGACGACGTCGTAGGTGGTCTCCCGGGAGTCGGTGCTGGCGGTAACGTCGAGGAAGGTGAGCTCATCGGCTCCGGCCTCGTTGTATCGGCGGGCCAGTTCCACCGGGTCGCCGGCGTCGCGGAGGTTTTCGAAGTTGACCCCTTTGACCACGCGGCCGGCGTCGACGTCGAGACAGGGGATCACGCGGATGGCTAGTGACATAGTGGAAGGGTTTCAGACTCTGCAGGCGTGGATGGTGGTCACCAGAATGGCGCGGGCGCCAAGGTCGTAGAGCTCGTCCATCAGCTGGTTGGTCTCGGCCGCGGGAACCATGGAGCGCACCGCCACCCAGTTCTCATCGGCCAGCGGGGAGATCGTCGGCGATTCCAGTCCGGGGGTAACCGCAGTGGCGGCGGCAAGGTTCTCCCGCCGGATGTCGTAGTCCATCATGACGTATTGGCGGGCGGTCAGCACCCCTCGCAGGCGGCGGATGAGCCGGTCAGCCCCGGTACGGTCCCCCACCGAGGTGCGTTCCCCGGAGGCGGAGATGAGGATGGCTTCGGATTCCAGGATGGGCTCACCGAAGGTTTCCATTCCGGCGGCTTTGAGCGTGTTGCCGGTTTCGACAACATCGGCGATGGCATCAGCCACCCCCAGGCTGACGGCGGATTCCACGGCTCCGTCGAGGTGGACGACGTCGACGCCGTCGATGCCGCTGTCATCGAGCCAACTGCGCAGCAGAGTGTCATAGGTGGTGGCGACGCGTTTGCCGGCCAGTTGGGCCGCGGATGTGAAGCTTCCCCGGGGTGCGGCCAGGCGGAAGGTGGCCCGGCCGAAGCCTAAGCCCATCACTTCTTCGGCTCCGTGCCATACTCCGGCGTCGGCGAAGAGGTCCCGCCCGGTGAGACCGAGGTCGATGATGCCCTGGCCGACGAAGACCGCGACGTCCTTAGGCCGCAGGTAGAAGAATTCCACCTGGTTGGTTTCATCGATCAGGCGTAGTTGTTTGCGGTCCCGGCGCTGAAGGTAACCGGCTTCACTGAGGATCTGGCCGGCGGCCTCGGAGAGGGCGCCTTTATTGGGCACGGCGACTCGGAGCATAGGGGGTCCCCTCTAGAGGTGGCGGTAGACGTCGTCGGGTGTGAGCCCCTTGGCGAGCATCATCACCTGCAGGTGGTAGATGAGCTGGGAGATCTCCTCGGCGGTGGCCTCCTCGGTCTCATACTCGGCGGCCATCCACACTTCGGCGGCCTCCTCGACGATTTTCTTCCCGATGGTGTGCACCCCGGCGTCGAGGGCGGCGACGGTGCCGGAGTCGGCGGGCCGGTCTTCGGCTTTGCGCGCGAGTTCGGCGAAGAGCTCATCAAAGGTTTTCATCAGGTACAGCCTATGCGGTGACACGCGCAATTTCTGCCGCGGCGGCGATGGCGGCGTGGGCGGCTTCGAAGCCTTTGTCCTCGGTGGAACCGGCCAGTCCGGCCCGGGCGAGGGCCTGGTCTTCGGTGTCGCAGGTCAGCAGCCCGAAACCGATAGGGGTCCGGCTGGTCACCGCCAGGGAGGCCAGCCCGTCGGTGGCGGCCTGACAGACGTATTCGAAGTGGGGGGTGCCGCCCCGGATGACCACACCCAGGGCGATGACGGCCTCGTGGTGTTCCACCGCGTGGGCGCTGATGACGGGAAGTTCGAAGGATCCCGGTGCACGGTAGATGTTCACCTCGGCGGGAGACACCTGGTTGAGGAAGCGTTCGGCTCCGGTGATGAGTCCGTCCATGACGGTCTCGTGCCAGCGGGAGGCGACGATCGCTACGCGCAGGTCGGCGGCGGTGGTGCGCAGGTGTGTCAGTTCGGCCGGTTGCAGCTGCGGTGTTCCGGTTCCGCTCATGGGGTTTCTCCCTGTTCGATGGCTGACTGTGTGGTTTCGCTCTGTTCGTTCAGGGCGAGGTGGTCGAGCATGTGGGCCATTTTGTCGCGTTTGGTCCGCAGGTAGCGGGCGTTGTGTTCGCGCACGACGCCGGCGGAGGGCACTTGGGTGACTTCCAGTCCTGTGGCCGCCAGCGCCTCGACTTTGGCCGGGTTGTTGGTCAGCAACCGCAAGCTGGTGATGCCGGCGGCGTGCAGGATGGCGGCGGCTCCGGTGTAGTCGCGCAGTTCGGCGGCCAGGCCGAGCATTTCGTTGGCCTCGACGGTGTCGGCGCCTTCTTCCTGGAGTTTGTAGGCACGCATCTTATTGGCCAGGCCGATGCCGCGGCCTTCGTGTCCGCGCAGGTAGAGCAGGTGGCCGCCGTCGCGTTCGACCGCTTCGAGGGCGGCAGCCAGCTGGGTGCCGCAGTCGCAGCGGTGGGAGTGCAGGACGTCTCCGGTGAGGCATTCGGAGTGCAGTCTCACCAGCGGGGTGGTGGTCTCGGCGGCGTCGGCGGAGAGCAGCATGTGTTCGTGGCCGGTGGCGTGTTCGGTCCATACCTGGGCGCGGAAGACCCCGTAGTCGGTGGGCAGGCTGACCACGGGCCCTCCGGTGACCAGTTGGGCGGCTTCTTCTTGGGGTGCTTCCCAGCTGGTGACGACGAGGTCGCGCACCGCGTCGGGTTTGGGGGTGCCGCCGCGGTAGGCAATGAGGTCTGCGATGCTGATGACGGCCAGGCCGTGTTCATCGGCGAATTCCCGCAGGGCGGGCAGCCGCATCATAGAGCCGTCGTCGTGGACGAGTTCTGCGATGACACCGACTTCAGTGTGGCCGGAGAGCCGGCAGAGGTCCACTGCCGCTTCGGTGTGCCCGTCGCGACCCAGGACGCCGTCGTGGTGGGCAATCAGCGGGAACATGTGGCCCGGCCGGGTGAGGTCCCCCGGTTCGCTGCCGGCGTCGGCGAGGACCCGGGCGGTGCGGGCGCGGTCGGCGGCGCTGATGCCGGTGCTCACGCCTTCGCGGGCATCACAGCTGATGGTGTAGTTGGTGCCCTTTTTGTCTTCGTTGACCTCGGTCATGGGGGGAAGCTGCAGGTGCCGGGCACGTTCTTCACTGAAGGGGACGCAGATCACCCCGGAGCTGTGCCGGATGGTGAATCCCATGAGTTCGTCGGTGGCGGATTCGGCGGGGAAGACGAGGTCGCCTTCGTTCTCTCGGTGGGCGTCGTCGACAACGATGACGGGCCGGCCACCGGCGAGCTGGTTGAGTGCGACGTCGACAGTGTCAAGGATGGGCCCCGGTGTCTGGGGTGCGGGGACCGCGGGCAGGGTGCTGGTGCCGTTGCGCTCAGGTTCAGGGCCGGGGAGGGCGTGCTCGAAGGCGAGCATCCGGCGGACGTATTTGGCGAGTACGTCGACTTCGATGTTGACGTTGCTGCCGATGTTCAGCTCCCCCAGGGTCGTCTCGGCGAGCGTGGTGGGGATGAGTCCGACCTCAAAGTAGTGGCTGCCGTCGTCGTCGGTGCCGACGGCGGTGATGGTCAGGGAGACTCCGTCGACGGCGATGGATCCTTTTTCGGCCAGGAATCCGGCGAGTTCGGCGGGAAGGGTGAAGCGGTGGCGGCCGTCGTTGCGGTCACGGTCGCTCAGGGTGGCGATACCGTCGACGTGGCCTTGGACGACGTGCCCGTCGAGGCGGGCCCCGGCCGGTAGGCAGCGTTCGAGGTTGACGGTGTCACCGGCCTGGATCTGTCCGAAGGTGGTGCGTTTGAGCGTTTCGCCGATGAGTTCTGCGGTGATCGTCTCGCCGTCGATGTCCACTGCGGAGACGCAGACCCCGTTGACGGCGATGGATCCGCCCAGGGCGAGGTCGTCGGTGTGGCCGGGGGCGTGGATGGTGATCCGGTCGACACCTTTGGTGTGGTCGGGACGACGTTCGAGCACGCGGCCGAGGCCGGTGATGATGCCGGTAAACATAGTGGGTCAGTGTGCTCCTGGTCTCTGGGTGCCGGCTGGTGCCGGGGCCGGGGCGAGGTGGGTGCAGACGTCGTCGTCGAAGAGGGTGACCGGGCCGCCGTCGCTGGGGTCGAGGGTGAACCGGTGGGCTTGGCTGAGGGTGGTCACCCCGATGTCGCCCAGGGCGCTGCGTCCGGCGCCGAGCAGCAGGGGTGCCTGGTAGGCGAAGATTTCGTCGACGAGTCGGTGGTGGAAGAACGCGGAGAGGATGCTCTGGCCGCCTTCGACGAGGACGTGTTTGATGGGGTGGCCGTTGTGGCGGGTCGCAGCGAGTTGGCGCAGGGCGGTCAGCGGGTCTCGGGTGCGTAGTTGCAGCCACCCTTGGCCTTCGGGCTGTCCTTGGGTGAGGGTGGCTCCGGGGGGCAACTCGCGCAGACCCATCACGCAGCGCAGGGGTTGCTGGTCGGTGGGGGTGCCCTCGGGGGTGCGGGCGGTGAGCCGGGGGTCGTCGATCACAGCGGTGTTGGTACCCACCAGGATGGCGTCGACGCGTCGCCGGATGGTGTGGGTGTGGTCACGGGAGGCTTGAGAGGTGATCCACTGGCTGGTGCCGTCGGCGGCGGCGATGCGCGCGTCGAGGCTTTGGGCCAGGTGCACGGTCACGAAGGGTCGGTTTTCTGCGGCAGCGTGGCTCCACCGGTGGTTGAGCTGCCGGCATTCTTCGGCGAGGACACCGCCGACGACGTCGACGCCGGCTTCGCGCAGTTGGTCGCCTCCTCCGCCGTTGTGGGTGGGGTCGGTGGCCCCGTAGACGATTCTGCGGATCCCGGTGCTGCGGATCAGGTCGGTGCAGGGGGGTTGGCGGCCGTGGGTGCGGCAGGGTTCGAGGGTGGTGTAGAGGGTTGTGCCGGTGAAGTCGGTGATGCCGTGGGCGCGGGCGGTGTCGACGGCGTCGCGTTCGGCATGGAGGCTTCCGGCGCCTCGGTGGTGGCCGATGGCCAGCCGGTTGCCGTCCTCGTCGGTGATGATTGCTCCGACGAGCGGGTTGGCTCCGCGGTGGCCGCGGTGTGCGGCCTCCAGGGCTTGCCGCATGAGCGCGGCGTCAGTGGGGTCTGGACCCAATGGTGCATCTCCTTTGCGTGCCACTCCCATCCAGACTGTGACTGTCGGCACCGGAGTTTCACCGGTTCAGCCGGCGCGGTGTTCTGTGGGCGCCGGGTCGCGGGCTGTGACCGCCGGTTCGGATTTTCACCGATCCCGTAAGCACGTGGGATCAATCCTGCCATATCTTGGCCGTGGGCTCTGCCGGCGGGTCGTGGGGCGTCATATGGCCAATGTCAAAGGCCCCGGGTTCACGGGGTGGTCCGTGGGCCCGGGGCCTCTGGGGCGGAGCGGACGACGAGATTCGAACTCGCGACCCTCACCATGGCAAGGTGATGCTCTAGCCAGCTGAGCTACGTCCGCATTCTTCAGTTGTGAGCACGAGTTCCTCCGGCTCTCATGTGAGAGCAGAAATCTCCCGAACTCGTGCGCGATACTGGGTTCGAACCAGTGACCTCTTCCGTGTCAGGGAAGCGCGCTACCACTGCGCCAATCGCGCATGACCTTTTGGGTCGTGCTTCTGCGAGGTGGGGACGGGAATCGAACCCGCGTATACGGCTTTGCAGGCCGCTGCCTCGCCACTCGGCCACCCCACCATACTAGGGTTCTTCCCGGTCCCACCCTGAGGTGGGGTGCGGGGCGAGGCCCCGCACGTCACGTGAGCGAACTCCTCACCCACGGGCGGGCTGAGTTCACTCCGTTCGCGAGCGGATGACGAGATTCGAACTCGCGACCCTCACCATGGCAAGGTGATGCTCTAGCCAGCTGAGCTACATCCGCAGTGTCGAGGATACTCCCCTGGTTTCCGCTTTCGCGGCACCTGCAGGTGAGCGTTTCGACGACATGACACTTTAACCCAGGTGAGAGGCTCTCGTCCAACTATGCGGGCTCGGTGTCGTCTCTGGGGTGCGTGGCACACTGGTGGGTCATGACTGCTCCTTCTCTCGCCCATGCCACGGAATTCGGCCGGATGTATTCCCGTTCGACGGGGTCGGCCCCTGAGGTTCCCTCGATCACCACGGTGATTGGGCAGGAGTCCCGGGACCTCTCCGGGTGGGCGGGACATATGGCGGCCACTGCTCTGGCAGAGGATGCACAGTTGGCGGCCTGTGTGGGGTCTCCGGATCGGCTGCGGAAACTGGCCAGGAACGCAGCCTCGGCGGCGGAGCGCTTTCGCGATGATGCAGCAGCCCGTGGGGATCGTGTACACGAGTATGCCGAGCAGGTGGCCTTGGCCTCATTGGGACGTGCTGAGGCTGACCCGGATGGGGCGTACGCGGCACTGCAGGAGCACGGGGAGACGGCCTTCGCGGATCGGTTCGATCAGTGGTGGGAGCTCTATGGGGTGCGACCACTGGCTGCCGAGGTCACCGTCTGGAATCACCAGGTGGGGTATGCGGGCACCTTGGATTTGGTGGCTGAGATAGGCGGCCGGGTGTGCTTGGTGGATTTCAAGACCCGTGGGCTGACCCGGGATGGCCGGGGTAAACCAGTCAATGAGTCGGTGGTGATGCAGTTGGTCGCCGGGATGCGTGCTGAGGAGGTGCTCGTTGACGCTGATGCGGGTACCTGGGAGTCGTGGCCGCATCGGGAGGATGTCATGCTGCTGGCGGTGGGGATTTCGTCGGCGGAGGTGACGGCGGTGCAGGCCCGCAGCGAGGTGCTGCGTCCGCATTGGCGGAAGTTCTGGGCCCTGCGGCAGGTGTGGGAACATTCCCGTGCGGTCACCGAGGCGGGCCCCGCGTTACGGCCTGTGGGTCCCCCACCGGTGTGAAGCTACCGGCAGGGGACCTCTGATGGGCTCGTTCGTGGTGTGAGGAAACCTCAGGCGGGGACCATGCCGTGGGGGTCGATGACGAATTTCTTCGCCGCCCCGCTGTCGAACTGTTGGTAACCGTCCGGGGCTTCATCAAGGCTGATGGTCTGGGCGTTAACGGCCTTGGCGATGGGGGCCTTGTCGCTGAGGATCAGGTTCATCAGCTGCCGGTTGTACTGTTTGACCGGGCATTGACCGGTCACCATGTACTGTGACTTGGCCCAGCCGAGACCGAATTTGATGCCGATCTGACCTGCTTTGGCGGCGTCGTCGGGAGCTCCTGGGTCTCCGGTGACGTAGAGCCCGGGGATTCCGATACCCGAACCTGCCCGGCCGACTTCCATACAGTCGTTGAGCACGGTGGCTGGATTCTCTGCGGCTGATTCTCCGTGGCCGCGGGCTTCGAACCCGACGGCGTCGACTGCAGCGTCGACCTCCGGTTCCCCGGTGATCTCAGCGATCTTGTCCGGAAGGTCGCCCTCGGTGGAGAGGTCGATGCCCACGCAGCCGAAGCTCTCGGCTTGCTTGAGCCGGTCGGCGTTCATGTCCCCGACCATCACCACGGAGGCTCCCAATAGTTGGGCAGAAAGCGCAGCTGCCAGTCCCACTGGCCCGGCTCCGGCGACGTAGACAGTAGAGCCGGTGGTCACCCCTGCGGTGTAGGCGCCGTGGTAGCCGGTGGGGAAGATGTCCGAGAGCATGGTGAGATCCAGGATCTTCTCCAGTGCCTGGTCCCGGTCGGGGAAGCGCAGCAGGTTGAAGTCAGCGTAGGGCACCATGACGTACTGGGCCTGGCCGCCGACCCAGCCGCCCATGTCCACGTAACCGTAGGCGGCGCCGGCACGGGCCGGGTTGACGTTGAGACAGATGCCAGTTTTGCCTTCGAAACACAACCGGCACCGGCCGCAGGCGATGTTGAAGGGCACCGAACAGATGTCCCCTTCTTTGACGAAGAGGACGTCTTCACCGGCTTCGACGACTTCCCCGGTGATCTCGTGCCCCAGGGTCTGACCCTCTGGGGCTGTGGTGCGGCCACGGACCATGTGCTGGTCGGAGCCACAGATATTGGTGGTGACGACTTTGAGGATCACCGCGTGGGGTGCCTTGGTGGGGATGCCGAAGTGGTCAGCGACCTCTTGCGGGATTTCCAGCTTCGGATAGTCGTACGTCTCGACGTCGACTTTCCCGGGACCCTTGTACGTGACAATGCGGTTGGTGCTCGTCATGACCTCTCTCCTGACGTTGCGGGCAGACCGATGCTGGACCGTGAGACGGACCTCACAGTGCCTCTTCCATTCTGAAACACCAGGTCAGCACCCACAAGGGGTAGGAGCAGAGTGGATCGTTAGCGGGTATAGCTTTCCCATTTGCGGGCCTGGTGCTCGGCCTCGACGATGCGAACGGTGCCCGATTTGGCGCGCATGACAATCGACTGGGTGAACACCCGGTCCCCGTGGTATCGCACCCCACGCAACAGATCGCCGTCGGTGATTCCCGTGGCGGCGAAGTAGCAGTTGTCTGAGGTGACGAGTTCCTCGGTTCTGAGGATCGTGTCGACGTCGTGTCCGGCTTCTGCCGCCTGCTCACGCTCCTGTTCGTCTTTGGGAGCCAGACGCCCCTGGATGACTCCCCCGATGGCGCGGATCGCGCAGGCGGTGACGATGCCTTCAGGAGTTCCCCCAGTGCCCATGAGCACGTCTACCCCGGAACCTTCCCGGGCCGCTGCGATCCCACCAGCGACGTCGCCGTCCATGATGAATCGGGTCCGGGCACCGGCTTCTCGAATCTCCTCCACCAGCTTGGAGTGGCGGGGTCGGTCCAGCACGCACACATTGAGTTGGTCGATCCGTTTGCCCGTCGCCTTGGCGATGAGGTGCAGGTTCTGCTTCACCGGCAGGCGCAGATCCACCATGTCCGCGGCTTCGGGGCCGGTGACGAGCTTTTCCATGTAGAACACCGCTGAGGGGTCGAACATGGATCCCCGCTCGGCCACCGCCAACACAGCCAGTGCGTTGTTGTAGCCCAGGGCAGTCAGGCGAGTGCCGTCGATGGGGTCCACGGCGACGTCGGCCTCCGGACCGGTGCCGTTTCCGACGCGTTCGCCGTTGTACAGCATGGGGGCTTCATCCTTCTCCCCCTCCCCGATGACGACCACCCCGTTGAGGTTGACGGTGTCCAGTAGCGAGCGCATCGCGTCCACGGCGGCACCGTCGGCGCCGTTCTTGTCGCCGCGGCCGACCCAGGCACCACCGGCGATGGAGGCCGCCTCGGTCACGCGCACCAGCTCCAGGGCGAGGTTGCGGTCGGGCTCGTCGTCCCCCACCGCCAGGCGGGGGTTGAGGTGGGCGTAGTCCTGGGAGTCGTCGTGTTCAACAGTCATGCGGTCTGCAGTCCCTCACGTGTCTCGGATACCAACCCGACATCCTCGTCAGGCTTGGGGCCAGCATATCGCCCGGGGGTCTGCGGCGGGGTTCTGCGCGGTGATGAGAGAATAGCTGCCGTGACAGACAGGCCCACTGAGACCCCGGACACCCCGCAGACTGACCCTGCCCAGACGGAGAACGCCGAGGTGGCGAGCCGCCCCACACCCACGCAGAACACTGCCCCCCAGGGTGATTCCGCAGCGCAGCAGGCCACCGACGGCCCCGCGGAGGACGAGCAGCCGAAAGTGCAGCTGACCGAGTCCCAGGCCAAGCGCCTGACCACCCCGATGATGGGGATGATCCTCACCATGGCGGTACTGACCGGACTGCTCGCGGTGCTGTGGTTTATGAATCCCGAGCCCGATGTCCAGTTCCAGCGCGACGAAGACGTCCACGAGGCTGCGGTGTGGACGGCTTCGGCTGCGGAGTTCGCCCCCATCGCCCCCGATGTGCCGGAGGGCTGGACCGCCAATTACGCTCGGTGGGAGACCCGCGCGGAGTTCGGCGTGGATGTCTGGGAGGTCGGGTACACCACTGAGGCGGTGGACTTCATCGGCTTCGCGCAGACCGATGAGGCCAACCCCGCCTGGGTCAATGAGGAAACCGAGCAGGCACCAACCACCGGGTCGGCGACGATCGAGGGGCTTCAGTTCGAAACGCGCGAACAGGACGGGCGACGCTACTACGTGCTGGAAGCAGAGGAAAACAGCATCGACGGCACCACTGTGGTGGTGCGCGGGGACGCCGAGGACGGCGAGTTCGACCAGGCGATGGAGGCGATCATCGCTGCCATCGGGGAGGAGATCGAGCACGATGAGCCCTAAACAGCCCACCCCAGCCGAAGCCTGGCAGTTGCTGCGGGAAGGCAACGCCCGGTTTGTCTCCGGCGATGTGGCCCACCCGAACCAAAACGCCGCGCGGCGTTCGTCGTTGACTGAGTCGCAGAACCCGATGGCGGTGATCTTTGGCTGCTCGGATTCTCGGCTCGCCGCGGAGATCATCTTCGATGTGGGGTTAGGTGATGTGTTCGTGGTGCGCACCGCGGGGCAGGTCATCGACGACGCCGTACTTGGGTCTTTGGAATTCAGTGTGGAGTCGCTGCGTGTTCCGTTGATCGTGGTGCTGGGGCATGATTCCTGCGGCGCGGTCACCGCAGCGGTGGAGTCCGCTCGCAGCGGTGACATGCCGGAGGGTTATGTCCGCGGGCTGGTGGAGCGGATCCTTCCTTCGGTCTTGGCGGCCCAGCGGGCCGGTATCGAGGAGGTCAACCTCACCGTGGAGGAGCACGTCAAGCAGACTGCGGCTCGGCTGACAAACCATTCCCGGGTGCTGCACGAGGCGGTGGAGACCGGACGAACCGCCGTGGTCGGGGTGACCTACCGTTTGGCTGAGGGCCGGGCGGATCCGGTCACCACCATCGGTGATCTGTAACCACGGCGGGTCTTAAACTTTTTGGGTCGTGCTCTCCGACGGCACACCAGGGTGGTTTTCCACAAGCGAGCCGGGGTCGGTTTTCCTCGCTGCATGTGGGTTTTTAAGCTGGAGCTGTGATTCCGCTCATCGGAGATCTCATTACCTCAGGTTCACCGGCGCAGATCGCCGCTGGTCTGCTCCTGCTCGTCGGCGGGGCGGTGTTCGCGGTCTGCGGCACCGCCTTGGCGTTCATCGATGCCAAGGAGCATCGGTTGCCCAACCGAATCGTCTACCCCTGGGCGGGGATCACCGCAGGGCTGCTCATGCTGGTCACGCTGCTGCTCAGTGACTTACCAGGACTGGGCCGGGCGGTGCTGGCGGGATTGATCTGGGGAGGGCTCTTCCTGGGGATCCGGCTGTTGCATCCCCCGTCGGTGGGGATGGGGGATGCGAAACTCGCCGTCGTGCTCGGGATGCACGCCGGGTTCCTGGGATGGGAGGCGTTCGCCGCTGCAGTGTTGCTCTCTTTCGTGCTCGGCGGGGTGACCGCAGTGGTGTTGGTGCTCACCGGACGGGCCTCGCGGCGGACCAATATCCCGTTCGGGCCCTTTCTCATCCTCGGCACTGCCCTGGCGCTAGTGTTCGGCTCCTGACCGACCACCCTGGTCGGTTCTGCCTCCCGCCTGCTCCCGTAGGGTGATACGCATGGCTACCCCGGATTTCATCAGAGAACTACGCCGCGACATCGGAACCAAAGAGCTGCTGCTGCCGGCAGTGACTGCCGTGGTGCTCCGTCGCGAGACTGAGGGGGTCCGTCTACCCACGGCGGAAGTGCTGTTGGTGCGCCGGGCCGATAACGGCGACTGGGGTGCCACCTCTGGGATCATGGAACCCGGCGAGTCCCCCGCACAGGCCGCAGTGCGGGAAGTGGCCGAGGAGACCGGGGTCCAGGCGCGACCCGTGCGCGTCACCGCAGTGTCCGATCACGGGCTCGTGGTCTACCCCAACGGCGACCGGTGCCAGTTCGTCGACATCGCCTTTGAAATGGAGTATGTCTCCGGCGCGGCGCACATCGGCGATGATGAGTCCACCGAGGTCGGCTGGTTCCCGGTTGATGCCCTGCCCGAACCGTTCACCTCCCAGCACCGCGAACGCATCCTCTGGGCTGTGGAGACCAACGCCCCCACTCGCTTCTAGGCTTTTCATCACCTGATGTACGGTTCATCACGCGATCGCGTGAGGCGGTGTACATCAGGTGATGAAAAAGCTGCACTCAGCCGGGATGGGTCATGTCCATCACGTCGAGCGCTTTGTCCAACTGCTCTTCGGTCAGTTCACCACGCTCCAGGTAGCCGAGTTCGACGACGGCGTCACGCACGGTCTTCTTATTCTTCACCGCGTGCTTGGCGATCTCAGCGGCCGCCTCGTATCCGATGTACTTGTTCAGCGGCGTCACTACCGAGGGGGATGCTCCGGCGAGGAAGGCGCAGCGTTCCTCATTGGCGGTGAGTCCCTTAATCATCTTGTCCGCCATGACCCGGGAGGTATTGGTCAGCAGGCGGATGGATTCCAGCAGGTTCTGCGCCATGACAGGGATACCCACATTGAGCTCGAAGGCACCGTTGGTGGAGGACAGCGCCACGGTGGTGTCATTGCCGATGACTTGGGCGCAGACCTGGATCGCGGACTCGCAGATCACCGGGTTGACCTTGCCGGGCATGATGGAGGAACCAGGCTGCAGGTCGGGGATGGCCAGCTCGCCCAGCCCGGTGTTGGGACCTGAGCCCATCCAGCGCAGGTCGTTGTTGATCTTCATCAGCGAGTACGCGATAGTCCGCAGCTGCCCGGAGGCTTCAACAAGCCCGTCCCGGTTGGCCTGGGCCTCAAAGTGGTCACGGGCCTCGGTCAACGGCAGGCCGGTGTCTTCAGCCAGGTGAGCGATGGCTTTCTCAGCGAAACCCAACGGGGTGTTGATGCCGGTACCAACTGCGGTACCGCCCAGGGGAACTTCCGCCACCCGCGGTAGGGCGGCATCGATGCGTTCAATCCCGTAGCGCACCTGAGCGGCGTATCCGGAGAACTCCTGCCCCAGGGTCACCGGAGTGGCGTCCATTAAGTGGGTACGCCCGGATTTCACGATACTGGCGAATTCACCGGCTTTGTCCTCAAGAGCCTCGGCCAGGTACGCCAGAGCGGGTTTGAGATCGTTGATGAGGGCACCAGTGGCGGCCACATGCACACTGGTGGGGAAGACGTCATTGGAGGACTGGGAGGCGTTGACGTGGTCGTTGGGGTGGACCTCCCCTTCGGCGCCCTTGTGCTTGAGGTACTGGTTGGCCAACGTGGCGAGCACCTCGTTGGTGTTCATATTGGAGCTGGTCCCGGAGCCGGTCTGGAACACATCGACGGGGAAGTGCTCGTCGAGCTCCCCGGATTCCACCTGTTCGGCGGCGGTGACGATGGCCTCGGCCAGTTCGGCGTCGAGTACCCCGAGCTCAGCGTTGGCCTTGGCCGCAGCTTTCTTCACCCGGGCCAGCGCCTCAATGTGAGCCCGTTCCAGGGTCCGGCCGGAGATCGGGAAGTTCTCCACCGCACGCTGGGTTTGGGCACGGTAGAGGGCATGGGCAGGCACCTTTACCTCACCCATGGTGTCGCGCTCGATACGGTATTCGGTCTCAGCTGAAGTCTCAGTCATAGCCCTCATTCTATGAACAGGGTCACGTAGATGACAGACACGTGACGACGACGCCGATCCGGGACAGATCAGGGACGTTTCAGGGTTCGGTGCTCCCCTGAGGCCGATACCCTGGTGTCATGTCCGCCTTCCTGCAGCCGCCCGAGAGTCCCAACGACGACTGGCGCTCCATCAGCGGGGACTTGAAACGCACGTTTTGGCGGACATTCCTACCGGTGGTGATCCCGCTGGCGGCGATGTGGCTGGTGTTCATCCTCAACGGCCTGACCGGCAACTGGCTCAACGTGAACTTCGGGTTGCGTCCGCGCAGCCTCGATGGGCTCAGTGGGGTCCTCTTCATGCCGTTGCTGCACGGCGGGCTGGTGCACACACTGAGCTTCAGCCACATTGTGGGGAACACCTTCTCCTGGCTGGTCCTCGGGGGGATGGTTTCCCTGTTGACCCGGCGGTTCCCCTCCATCATGGTGATGATTTGGCTGCTCTCCGGGCTGATCCTGTGGATCATCGGCACCCCGTGGACCCTGCGACCGGACGGCACTGCCGGTGGGTTACACATCGGCGCCTCCGGGGTGATCTACGGTTTCGCCGCGTTCCTGGTGGTCTACGGCATCCTCTCGCGCCGGCTGCTGGCGATCGTCTTCGCCGTGTTCGTCACCTTCTTCTACGGGCTGTCCATGCTCTTTGGCATGCTGCCGGTGGGCAACAGTGGGGTCTCCTGGACCGGGCACCTCTCAGGGGCGGTGGCCGGCGTCGTCGTCGCCCTGTTTCATACCGGCCGGCTGGGCCGGCGCCGTCGCACCGACCCAGCCAACACCTAAACCGTCCTGTCCCGTGGCCTGTGGAGCTGTTCAGCCTTCTTCGAGCAGTTCGGTCACCAGGGCGGCGATCCGGCTGCGCTCCGAGCGGGTCAAGGTGATGTGCCCAAAGAGCGGGTTGCCCTTGAGGATCTCCACCACTGCGCCGACGCCGTCGTGCCGACCCACTCGTAGGTTGTCGCGTTGGGCCACATCGTGGGTGAGCACGATCTTCGAGTTCTGCCCCATCCGGGACATCACCGTCAGCAGCACGTTCTTCTCCAGGGATTGGGCTTCATCGACGATGACCCAGGCGTCATGCAGGGAACGGCCACGAATGTGGGTCAGTGGCAGCACCTCCAGCAGCCCGCGGGCCATGATCTCCTCGAGCACGTTCTCACTGACCAGTGCCCCGAGGGTGTCATAGACGGCCTGACCCCAGGGGTTCATCTTCTCCGCCTCCGTGCCAGGCAGATACCCCAAGTCCTGGCCGCCGACGGCGTAGAGGGGCCTAAAGACAATGATCTTCTTATGCTCGCGGCGCTCCAGGACTGCTTCCAGTCCGGCACACAGGGCCAGAGCGGACTTTCCGGTGCCGGCACGGCCTCCCATGGAGACAATGCCGATCTCCCGGTCCATGAGCATGTCGATGGCCAGGCGCTGTTCGGCCGAACGTCCGTGGAGACCGAAGACTTCCCGGTCACCGCGGACCACCTGAACGTATTTAGTACTCGTGGCGTCGATCTTCACCCGTCCGAGGGCCGAACCATGCCCGGAGGAGATCACCAGCCCGGTATTGGTGGGCAACGCCGCCACACTGGCCGGGGACAACAGTGAGGTCACTGGGCCAGCAGTGTGCCGGTCGTGATCGGCGGCGTCGAGCTCGATCCGTTCGCCGTCGTAGAGCTCGGCCACCTGCTCTTCAGTGGCGGCAACTTCAGCCATACCGGTCCACCCGGAGTCGGTGACCCACTCATTGCGGTACTCATCAGCGGCAAGCCCCATGGCGGAGGCTTTGACCCGCATCGGCAGGTCCTTCGAGACCACGGTCACTGCCCGGCCCTCATCGGCGAAACTTTTGGCCACGGCGAGAATCCGCGCGTCGTTGTCCTGGCCGCGGAACCCAGCGGGCAGGACCTGCTGGTCGATGTGGTTCAGTTCCACCAGCAGGTGCCCACCGTCGTCGTTCAACGGGATGGGCTGGTTCAGTGCACCGTAGCGGGTACGTAGTTCGTCGAGCAGACGCAGCGCGGATCGGGCGTAGTAGCCCAGTTCCGAGTCGTGGCGTTTCTTCTCCAGCTCGGAGATCACCACGATGGGGATGATGACCTCATGCTCAGCGAACCGCAGCACGGCTTTGGGATCAGACAACAGCACGGAGGTGTCGAGCACATAGGATTTCTGGTTGACCTCGGCGGCCAGAGTGGTGTCAAGGTCAGTGGTAACAGCGGGTGCGGAGTTGATGGCGGCCACAGTTTCTCCAGACCGGGGACTCAAAAGGCCCCGCAGCGCAGTAGTCCAGTGCGGCGTCGGCTTCGACATCTTCCCCAATATCGAAGTCGTCGACGTCGTCGGACTCCTCGGCTGCAGGACCCGGTGTGTTCCCGCATCGATGATCGGACGGTGGTCGGTTGGCCCTGTAGCTACGTGCCCAGGGACCGAACCGGCCCCTATAGCGGTGTGGCATGCGCTGGCTGGGCCTTCCGGTCAGTGAACTGACACTCCCAATGTAGGCCTCGGCGGGCAGCGGGCAGGCGTGACACACGGAACACAAGGTGACATCTGTGTGAACTTCATGTGACACGCAGCCTCACAGCGTGGCACCGGCGAGCCGGCTACGTGGTGCGGGTGCCTGTTGAGGCGGGGCTGGCCCCTGGGGGTCAGCTTCCGAATCGTCGTTGTCGGTTCGCGTAGTCCCGCAGTGCGCGTAAGAAGTCCACGCGCCGGAAGTCGGGCCACAGTGCCTCGGCGAAGTAGAACTCGGAGTAAGCCGACTGCCACATGAGGAACCCGGAGAGTCGCTGCTCCCCGGAGGTACGGGTGATGAGGTCCGGGTCGGGCTGCCCCCGGGTGTAGAGCCAACGGGAGATCGACCCGGGAGTCAGTTCCTCGGCCACATCGCTGAGACTGCGTCCGGCGGCTTCAGCATCACGCAGGAGCGCTTTGACTGCGTCAACGATCTCCTGGCGCCCCCCGTAACCGACGGCGACATTGACGTGGACACCCGGGGTCTCTGCCGGGGTACGGCCACTGACTTTCGCAGCGATGCGCCGGATCGAACCGGTAGCTGTGGACACGACGCCGTCAGAGGGGTCCTCGGCAGCCGATTCCGTCGACTCAGTGCCGGCATCGAGCGCCCGGAGTCGGGAGGCGAGGGACTCCGGGAGGAGCTCGGGCTGACCAACCGGGTGCACTCTCACGGGCCGGCCACCGGGGCGAGATTCAGCGAGGCGGTCGAGCGTATCGCCGATGATCTCCATGAGGGCATCAAGCTCCTCATCGGAACGGTTCATATTGTCGGTGGAGAGCATGTAAAGCGTCACCGTGGGGATCCCCAGGTCGGCACACCATCCGATGAATTCGACGATCTTGTGTGCGCCGGCGAGATGCCCATCGGCGGTTTGGGCACCGGCAAGTTTGGCCCAGCGGCGGTTTCCGTCCACGACGACGCCGATGTGTTCAGGGATCCGATCCGGTGGCAGGGCGCGCTGCAGCCGCCGCTGGTAAGCGGTGTAGGCGAGATCCTTCAGATTCACCTGACCTCCGTGTGCTGCCGGTGCGCGGGCCCGGGTGATGACCCGGCCCAACCCTACACAAGCCCTCCTGAAGGCTGCGGCACCCTCCGCAGGTTACCGACCGGTCACTTAAACTGGAGGGCATGAACGAGCACCACGATCAGCCAGTGCAGCAGCCGGTGACAGGTGTGGCTCCTGCGGAGCGGCTCGCCGATCCGGACCTGCCGTGGAAACCGAAGCTGCGGGGGTGGCTGCATGCCGGCATGGTTCCGGCCGCGCTCATCGCCGGTGTCGTGGTGATCCTCCTGGCTCCCACCGCCACCCTCCGAGTGGCCAGTGCGATCTACGCGGTGACCGGGGTGTTACTGTTCAGCGTCTCAGCGGTGTACCACCTGGGCCGCTGGTCCCCGGCGCGCAAGATGCTGCTCAAACGAGTCGACCACACCAACATCATGCTGTTGATCGCCGGCACCTATACCCCATTGACTCTGGCGCTGCTGCCAGATCCCCAGGCGACGATCCTGCTCTCCGGGGTCTGGGCCGGCGCACTGGGCGGGGTGATCTTCCGGCTGGTGTGGACCACCGCCCCACGGTGGCTTTCCACACTGGTGTATGTGGTCCTGGGGCTCTCCGCACTGGTGTTCATCGGGGACTTCTTCACCGCCGATGTGCTGGCAGCCGTGCTGATCTGCGCCGGCGGTGCCGCCTATGTCACCGGCGCGGTGTTCTACGCGTTGAAACGCCCCAACGTTTCGGTGGAATGGTTCGGTTTCCACGAACTCTTCCATGCCTGCACCCTGGTGGGTTTCGGACTGCACTATGCGGCGATCGTGCTCGGACTCCTGGCCCAGTGAACCGCCTGGGTTTTCAGGTCCGCGGACGGATGCTCTCCAAGGCCTCATCCGCGCTGCCCACCGGTGGCAGGCAGACCATGGCACCGACGCCGTTGAGGCACACTGAGACTCGCAGCGGCCGCAGGGCAGTCCCCTCCTCACCGTTGCCCTGCGGGCCGGGGCGGTGCTGCTCGGGACGGTGCTGCTCGGGTCGATGCTGATCGAGTCGGTGCTGGTCGGTGAGGTGCTGGTCGGTGAGGTGCTGGTCGGTGAGGTCGTCACCGGTTCGGTGCGGACTGGTCTCTTCGGTGAATGGTTCCACCGGGACCCCATGCAGCGCGGCAGCACGGCGGATCTGGGCGAGGTCTTCGGCTGAGGCGGTGAACACCCGCAATGCCGGGGATTTCCGGGCGATGCGGGCTGCGGCCACCAGGGAGGCTCCCGCAGCCTGGGGTGCTTTGGGAGCGACGACGGGCACATGCTTCAGCACAGCGGCAGCCCGCAAGGGTTCCCGCAGTGCGGTGTTCCCCTTCTGGCCGCTCTTGTGCGGCTCGGCACTGACCGGCTCTTCTTCCCCCCTGGGCACAGGCACCACCGGCGGGAGTGTCTCAGCGAGCTCGTAGGCTTCTGCGGTCTGCAGGGCCACGGCGAAAGCTGCGATCCCACTGGGTTCCGGACCGTCGAAGGGGCTGGCATGGGCGGGTCCGGCCTGGGCCGTGGTGAGTACCGGCGAATCCTCCAAACTGTCTTTGAGGGTCCAGGATCCCGCTGCAGAGCTGTGTCCAGTACCGTAGTCCACCGCCCGGTGGCAGGCGAAGCTGAGCACAGCACGACCCCGCTGCAGCCACCGCTGGTCCGCGCCGGCGGACACCAGGGCGAAGCAAGCGGAGGCGACCTCGGCGTGGTCGGCCAGGGTCCCGAGCCCCGCCCCGCGCTGCCCGTCATAGGAGGTTCGGTACACCCTGGCACCGAGGTCGTCGCTGACCACATGCACCTCCCAGAGGCGTTCGGCCAGCTGGAGAGCAAAATCGAGTGCCTCCGACTCGCTGCAGAGCATAGAGACCTCGGCCAGAGACCGGATGGCCTGGGCGTTCCAGGCGGCGACGACTTTCTCATCACGGGCCGGCTGGGGCCGGTGGGCACGACGACGCCGCAACTGAGGCACCACACGTTCCCACAGCTGACGCTCCTCTGGGCTGAAGAGGGCATCAAAGTGCAGGGTGCGCGGGGTAGCGGCGGTGATGTTCAGCGGGGCTCCGGAGGCGACGGCGTGTTCATCGGCCGGGACTCCTCGGTTGAGCCGGAGTAGCTGCTCGGCTTGGGCGCTGTCCAGGCCGGCGTCTCCGGCCGCGTGGAGCATCTCCTCATCGCTGAAGAGGTAGGTCCCGCCTTCGACGTGGGTGCCGTCGGGGTAGACGGTATCGGCGTCCAAGCTGGAGGCCAGCAGACCGGAGTCCAGCACCATGCGGCGCTGTAGCCAGTCGATCGTTGCGGTGGTCACCGCTGCCGCCTGGTCCCGTTGGGCCTGGTTGGCCGCCGGGTGCACGCAGAGGCGGGCGTAATGGCCCAGCAGTTGGGCGTTGTCATAGAGCATCTTCTCGAAGTGCGGCAGGCGCCAGTTGCGGTCCGTGGCGTACCGGGCGAAGCCGCCTTCGACGTGGTCGAACAGGGCCGAACGCGCCATGGTTTCCATGGTGCGTACGGCCAGTCCGCCTGCCGGGGAGTCTGGATTCCAGGCGGATTCTTCCAGCAGCCAGCCCAACAGCGGTGAGGGCGGAAATTTCGGGGCGGTGCCGAACCCGCCGCCGGCGGTGTCTTCTTGCTCCGCCAGGGTGGCCAATGTCTGCTCGGTGAGCTCGGCGTAGCTGGCGGCTGTGATCCCGACCTCGGCGGTGGCGTCGGTGGTGACCACAGTGGCCAGCTGGGACTGTTGGCGCCGTTGGGAGCCCAGGGCCTCGGCGACGCGCCCCGCCTGGTCTTCCACCTGGTCGCGGCGCTGCTGCCACGCCTCAGTCACCGCCTGCAATACCTCCGTGAAGGAGGGAACCTGCCCGGTGCGGCGCGGCGGGTAGTAGGTGCCGGCGTGGAAAACCCGCCCGTCAGGCAGAGTGAAGATACTCATCGGCCAGCCGCCGTGCCCGGTCATCGCTTGGACGGCGGCCATGTAGGTGTCATCGACGTCAGGGTGTTCCTCCCGGTCGACTTTCACGCTGACGAACTGCTCATTGAGCAACTCAGCGGTGGCGGCGTCGTCGAAGGACTCCCCGGCCATGACGTGACACCAGTGGCAGGCGGCGTAGCCAATGGAGATGAACACCGGCACATCGCGTCGACGGGCTTCCTCGAAGGGTTCTGGGCCCCAGGGCCACCAGTCCACAGGGTTATCAGCGTGCTGACGGAGGTAGGCCGACTGTGCGGAACGGAGACGTTCACCCATGTCACCACGGTAACGGCCCGGGCTGGGTACGCGCTCGGCTTAGGCTGGCCTTGTGAGCAATACCGCACAGCCGTGGCAGGGGTGGCCGCAGGCCCGCAACCGGTGGGAGGCCTCGCTACAGCAGACCGGGTCCACCCTGTTGCCCGGGTCCCCGGCACGCAAGGCCGCGGCCTCCTGTGTGCTGTGCGGCGGGCTCTTCGGTGGATTCCTCACCGTGGCGAGTTGGAGTGCGGCTCTGGTGGTGCAGTTCGGCTACCTGGTAGCCGCCGCTGCGCTTTTCGGAGTCGTAATGTTCTTGCTGTGGGCCCGCCCGCGGGCCGGGGTCCGCGTGAGCTGGCAGGGTGTGGAAGTCCCTTACGGTAGCGCCCGGAAACCACCGGTGCACCTGCCCTGGCCGGAGATCCACTGGGTGGAGTTGGCCACTGAAGAAGACTCCTCCACCAGTATTCGGTTGCATCTACAGCCGGGAGCCGCCCCACGGTTAGGCCTGCCACGCGGCACCGTGAAGGGCGCATCCGCCCAACACTCCGGCTGGGTGGAGCTACCGCAGGCGCTGCAGGGAGATCGCCGGCAGTTTGCCGCCTGGCTGCAGTCGGTACACCAGCGCAGCGCTTTACCGCCACCATTCGACTCACACCCCATACAAAGGTGACGCCGGATTCGGCTCAGGGCGTCTCAGGGGCGTTAAGGGTTAAGGGCGGGGTTCTGGCTCGTGATCGAGTGACTCGCCGGCGTCGTGGGTTTCCTCAGCGGGTCCGAAACGCGACTGGTAGGCGGCATCCCGGGCACGCTGCTGGGCCTCGGAGATACCGGCCGGGGTAATTTCCCCGGGGAACTCAGGCTCTTCGCCATTGAGCTCGGCTTCCACCTGGCTGCGGTACTTCATGCGCCGCACACGTTTGGCCAAATCCCGGACCACCAGAATAAGCAGCCCGACCATCAGCGCGGTGAAGAGGAACCCGGCAATACCGGGGGTGATGTCCGACTCGTCAAGGCCGGGCATGAGGTCGGGGGTTTCGCCGCCGCCTCCCCCGGGCCACCACTGGGTCATCACCGTGCTGAAAAAGTCCATGATGCGCCTATTCTACGCGGTCGTAGCATCGGATGCGGCATCGTCGACCTGCTCACGCACCCCGGCGAAAAGGTCGTACTCCGGCAGGCGGGTTTCCACCCTGGAGTGGGCGAGGACAAAGTCGTCATACGGCCAAATCTCCCGGAGGAAATCATTGGGTGTGGCGAAGAAGAACCCATCGGGTTCAACCTGGGTGCGGTGGGCGCGCAGGGCGGCATCCCGGGCTTCGAGGTACTCACCGATCGGCACCTGGGTGGTCACCTCATGGTCAGTCACCCAACTGGGGCGCTCGCCCTCGTCGTAGCGGGCCAGACGGTCGGCATAAGGGGACTCGAGCCCGCGGGCCACCAGTGCTTCGTGCAGAGCACGGAAACGGGCGGGGTTGAAGGCGCGATCATAGTAGAGCTTCTGCGGCTGCCACGGTTCACCGATGTCCGGGTAGCGGGCGGGATCGCCCGCGGCATGGTAGGCCTCCACGGTGATGCGGTGGGTCTGAATATGGTCGGGATGGGGATAACCCCCGGATTCGTCATAGCAGGTAACCACATGCGGGCGAAACCGCCGGATGAGCCTCACCAGCGGTGCAGCCGCATGATCGACCTCCAGGGTCGCGAAACTCCCAAAAGGCAGCGGCGGGGCGGGATCCCCTTCAGGCAGTCCGGAGTCAACGAACCCCAACCAGACGTGCTCGATCCCCAGCAGCTGCGCGGCCGTGGCCATCTCCATCCGACGCACTCCGGGCAGGTCCCGGTGACACTGGTGGATCTCTCCTGCTGCAGGGTTGAGCAGGTCCCCGGACTCGCCCCCGGTGGCCGTAGCCACCAGCACCTCAGCCCCGGCATCAGCATAGGCGGCCATCATCGCCGCACCTTTGGAGGATTCATCATCCGGGTGGGCGTGGACCGCCAACAACCGCAACCCGCGCGAGTCCGGCACCGAGGTGGGTACTGTGCGGGTGAGCATGGGGGCACCGAGTTGCCCGGATCCTGAGGCCGCCGGGGCTGAGGGAGCCTGCAGGGCAGGCCTGCCCTCAGAGGCAGGCTGGTGGGCGCGGGCCTGGGTATCCGCCGGGGCGGTATCGCCGGTGGAGTGCTGATCCTGGGAGGTCATAGAGCGGCGCATAGACATCTACAATAGTCGTGTGTCCGTGACAGAAACCCCACAGCTGACCGAGCGCTACGGTGCCCCGCCGCGCCGGATTCCCCGCCACCTCCAGCGGTGGGGTGTTGTGGGATTTCTCGCGGCTTCCTTCGCCGCGGCCGTGTGGTTCACCATCGGCATGGCACCCGGGCAATTGGAGTACCAGGACGTCGGATACACCATCCACTCTGACACCCGCGCCACTGTGGACTTCGAAGTCACCAAGGACTTCGACGCCACCGCCGAGTGCATGTTGCACGTGCTGGATGATTCCTACGCCATCGTGGGGGCGAAAATCGTCACCGTCGGTCCGCACGAAGGCTCCACCGCAGGTGAACGTAACCAATATCTGCGCTCGGACTTACTCACCGAATACCGGGGAGTCTCCGGCGTGGTGGACTCCTGCTGGTTGGTGGACTGAGTGGACATCGCCCTGTTCACGAGGAGCGGAACCCCGCGGCGTCATTGAGTTCTGGGGATTGTTGCCCCTAGCATGTATTTCAATGTTCGTACGCCCCGTCGGGAGCACCCGGCGGGGTCTTTAAGTTCCAAGGAGCACGCAGTGTCGACGAATACCCCCGAGATGGATGAGAACACCCAGTGGCTGAGCCAGGAGGCCTACGACCGCCTGTCCGCGGAGCTGGATCACCTCAAGGGCCCGGGGCGCCAGGAGATCGTTGACCGGATCGCCTCTGCCCGGGACGAGGGCGACCTCAAGGAGAACGGCGGCTACCACGCGGCCAAGGAGGAACAGGGCAAAGCCGAGGCGCGCATCCGCTACCTGGAGCAGTTGCTGGAGAACGCCTACGTCGGCGAAGCACCCAAGGGCGATGGCACCGTGCAGCCGGGCCAGTTGGTCAAGGCCAAAGTGGCCGGCCGCGAGCTGGAATTCCTCTTCGGAAACCGGGAGATCGCCGGGGATTCAGACCTCACTGTCTACTCCCCCACCTCGCCCATGGGTGAGGCGATCAGCGGGGCCAAACCGGGGGATAAGGTCAGCTACACCGCCCCGAACGGCCGCGACCTGGAGGTCGAGATCCTCTCCACCGAGCCCTACACCGGCTAGCTCCGCACCCGGCCCGGAGCTCCGCACAAAGGCTCAGTCTCCACTCGGCTAGTTCTCCCCTCCGCTAGTTCTCCACAATGGGTTCGTAGCCTTCGGCCCGCAGAGAGTTCAGCACCAGTGCGGAGTGCTCCTGGCCCTTGGTCTCCATGTTGATGACAATGGAGACATCCCCCATGGACAGCGACCCGCCGATGCGGGAGTGGTCCACACCGATGACATTGGCGTCGGTGTCGGCGATGATCTTGGAGATGATCGCCAACTCCCCGGGCCGGTCGGTGAGCATCAGCCGTACCGTGAGGAACCGGTCTGCGGCGGAGAGCCCGTGTTGGATGACCCGCAGCATAAGCATCGGGTCGATATTGCCGCCGCTGAGCACCGCAACGACGTTCTGACTCTTGATACCGAGTTCAGCGAGCTTGCCCTCCATCAGCGCGGCCACACCAACCGCACCGGCGGGTTCGACCACCAGCTTGGACCGTTCCAGGAGGAAAATGATGGCCCGTGCGATGGCGTCTTCACTGACGGTGACGACGTCGTCGACAAGTTCCTTGATGATCTCGAAAGGGATCTCCCCGGGACGCCCCACGGCGATACCATCAGCGATCGTCCGCGCTTCGGCTAAGGGCACGACGGCGTCAGCAGCCAGTGAGGGCGGATAAGCTGCGGCATTCTCCGCCTGGACCCCAATCAGCCGGATGCTGCGACCAGCCTCGGCAGCGCGCTGCTTCAACGCCACAGCGGCACCGGCGAGGAGGCCTCCCCCGCCGATGCCCATGATGACGGTGTCGACGTCGGGCTCCTGGTCGAAAATCTCCAGGCCGATGGTCCCCTGGCCGGCGACCACGTCGGTGTGGTTAAACGGGTGGATCAACACCGCCCCGGTCTCATCGGCGTAGCGCTGGGCTTCAGCCAGGGCCTCATCGACATTGGAGCCGTGGAGGATGACCTCGGCCCCGTGGTCCCGGGTTGCAGCAAGTTTGGGCAGGGCCGCCCCGCGGGGCATATAGATACGCGCGGTGATGCCGAGTTTCTTCGCCGCCAGCGCCACGCCCTGGGCATGGTTGCCGGCAGAGGCGGCCACGACCCCCCGAGCCTTCTCATCCTCAGAAAGCCGGGCCATACGGGTATAAGCACCGCGGACTTTGAAGGAACCGGCGCGTTGGAGGTTCTCCGCCTTCAGATGCACGGTGGCAGAGAGCATGCGCCCCAGGGCACGGGAGTGCTCCAAGGGGGTGGGGACGATCACGCCTTCGAGCAGCTGGGCGGCTTCCCGGATATCGCTCAGCTGGACGCTCAGCGCCTCACCGGGGATGGGCTGGGCACTCACGGGCGCGTTCGGCCTCCTGTCTCATCGGCGTCGTCGTTATCAGTGGTGGCCGGCTTGGGGGCCGGCACCTGTGGTCGCTCTGCGGAGTTTTCAGCTGCGCTGTCTGCGGGTTCGGAACTCTTCGGGGACTCCGCACTCTGCACAGACTCGGTCTGCGGTTCCGCTGCCTCATTTTTCGCCCCGGCGGAGGTCGCCTTGTCAGGGTTGAGCCCGGGCACCGTTTCCATGATCCGGCGTTTCAGCGTAGCCAGTGTGGCCTGTTCCTCGGCTTCGATGACTTCACGTTGCGCAGCCCGCCGCACGGCTTCCTCCTTCTGGAGCCGCTCCATCTCCAAGGCTTCCGGGTCGCCGCGCCACTCTTCCTTGCCCAGATACTGGGTCGCACGTTTGGCGAAGGCCAGCACCGGCACGGCGAACAGCGCCCCGATAATGCCCAGCAGAGAGGTACCGGCAGTCACGGCAATCACCACGGCCAGCGGGTGCAGTTTGACCGCCTTGCCCATGACGATGGGCTGGAGCACATTGGATTCGATCTGCTGGACCAGGATGACCACCCCGAGCATGATGAGCGCGGTGATGAACCCTTCGGCTACCAGGGCCAGCAGTACCGCCACCGCCCCGGTGACCACAGCCCCGACGACGGGAACGAACCCACCGAAGAAGACCAGCACGGCAATGGGCAGCGCCAGGGGTACGTTGAGCAGCCAGGCCCCGATCCCGATCCCGACGGCGTCAACGAACGCAACGAAGACCTGTACCCGCATGTAGGTGCCCACTGCGGTCCAGCCGCGGCGCCCGGCACCGTGAATGGCTGGGCGGTGCTTACCGGGGGTGAACATGACCATGAAGTCCCAGATCTTCCGCCCGTCGGCTAAGAAGAAGATGAGAGTGAACAGCACCAGGATCGCCCCGATGCTGAAGTTCGTGGCCGCCGATCCGACGCCGACCGCCCCGGACATAATGGCGTCCTGGTTTTCCTCCAACCAACTCTGGACCTCAGTGAGCATCTGGTTGAACTCATCGGCGGAGATCTCAAAGCCCAACTGTTGGGCGGTCTCATCGGCCCAGTTGATGAGCTCATAAATACCGGCCTCAACCTGCTCGGCCATCTCGGCGAACCCGGTGACGATCTCACTGCCCACCAGAAACAGGATCCCGAAGACGAAGGCGAGAAAAGTCAGGATCGTGGTCATCGCCGCCAGCACCCGGGGGAACTTCAGCTTGACGAAGACGTTGTGCAGCGGCCGCAGCAGTGTGGAGAGCAGGGCCGCCACCATCAGCGGGATGAGAATGAGCATCACGTGGCCCAAAAGCCAGATCCCCACCCCGGCGGCAGCCAGGATCAGCAGCACCCGCCAGGACCAGGCGGCGGCAATGCGCACCCCCCAGGGGATGTCTTCCTGGATGCGGTGTTCTTCGGCGGTGCGCGGAGTGGCGTACTCAGGTTCCGGGGGCTGCACCCCGGAGGTGTCACCGCTCGGCTGACCGGAAGCATAGGTGGTCGCTGAGCTGTGCGTGGCCTCCGCGGGCGCATTCTCCGGGGTCTGGGAGGAGCTCATGGGGTCTATCCTGCCACGTCGAAGCTGGGCAGCAGCGGAAAACGGCAGAGGGCCCGCCGGATGATCCGGCGAGCCCTCTTACCTGGAGGTTCGTGCAGTGCGTGTTCTGGGCAGCTGCCTTACTCGCTCATCGCGCGGAAGATCGCGATCAGCCGCAGAATCTCGATGTAGAGCCACACCAGGGAGACGGTCAGCCCGAAGGCAGCCGACCAGCCGTACTTCTGGGCCACACCGGCCTCAACACCCTCCTGCACGTTGGTGAAATCCAGCACCAGGGCGTAGCTAGCCAGGGCGATGGCGAACAGGCCGATCGCAGCACCCAGCAGCGGGCTGAACTCGGTGCGCAGCCCGAACATGGAGTCGGTCACACCGAAGAGCATCAGCCCCAGGTTCAGCAGGGAGAAGACGAAGTAGGCGGCAATGCCCACCAGGAACATCTTGTTCAGCTTGGGAGTGGCACGGACCCTGCCGGATTTAAACAGCACCAGGATCGTGGCGAAGACCGCGACGGTCCCCAGCACTGCCTGGATAACGATGCCGTCGAACTGACGCTCCAGCACCATGGAGATCCCGCCGAGGAAGAGCCCCTGCAGTGCACTGTAGGCCAGGATGAGACCGGGAACGGGTTCCCGCTTGAACGCGTTGACCAAGCCCAGCGCCAGACCGCCGAAGACACCCACGAGCATCAGCAGCGAGGCGACGCCCAGGTTGTTCCACCCGAGGGTCACCGTGGTTCCGGCACCCAGGAGCACAAAGGCGAAGCTGATGACCGTCTTGCGAATGACGTCGTCGTAGGTCATCGGGGCACCCTCGGCGCCAGCGGCATCGGGCAGGTTGTAGGCCTGCTCCAGCGGGTCGGCCCCGCGGGTACCAGCCTGCTGACCCGGCACGCCATACTGTTCGGCGTAGGTGCGCTGCTGGGCGGCCTGCCGGTCCTCGGTGACAGTGCCGGCGTCGGAGTTCATGTAGAAGCGGCGGCGTTCGCGCTTCTGCTCACTGAACTGGTCGGGGAACGCCCCGGTGTTGAAGATCGGGTTGGACATCGCGGTTCCGCTCTCCTTCTGACAAGGACTCGTCTAGGTATACGACTCCAGCGTTGGTTGCCACCTATCTTAACGGCTGACGGACCTGTTCTATGCCCCATGACGTCCCGAGACCACCGACGACGCCGCACCAGCACCTTTTAGAGGTTTTCTCCAATCGTCACGGCGGCACCTGGGGCATAAGCTCACCGCCATGGTGGAAACCCAACAAAAATCCAGTGTGTCGACTCCTCCGTCACGCCGCAGGCGCCGCCCGATGGGTACCTCGGCAGCCGCGGCGATTTCCCAGATGGCGGTCTTCGCTGCCCTGGTGGCCGTGCTCGGGCAGGTCGCTGCGATCCCCGTAGGGCCGGTCCCCATCACGCTGCAGACTCTCGGGGTGACGTTGGCCGGTGCGGTGCTGGGTCCCTGGCGGGGAGCCGGGGCCATGGTGCTGCTGAACCTGTTGGCGGCGGCGGGGCTGCCGCTGCTGTCCCAGGGCACCGGCGGTCTGGGCGTCTATGCCGGTCCCACCGCCGGTTTCGCCCTGGGGTGGATCCCAGCTGCCTTCGTCGTGGGGCTCATCGTGCAGTACCGGTGGCCGCTGCGCTGGTGGCGGACCACCCTGGGCACGGTCCTGGGCGGGATCGTGGTGCTCTACGCCTGCGGAGTGCCGTGGATGGCACTGAACCTGGGCCTGTCTCTGCATGAGGCGGCTGCGGCGAACCTCGTCTTCATTCCCGGGGACTTGGCCAAGACTGTCTTCGCGATCCTCATCACCCATTCGCTGGCTCGGGCATATCCGTCTCCCTTCAGCTACGCCCAGCGACGCCGCCGGTGATTCCCCTCTACCGCCCGGGACGCTCCCCCCTGCACCGAATCCCCGCTGGGGTCAAGCTGCTCGGCCTGTTGCTGCTGGGCATCATCGCAGCAGTCTTCGGGGCCACGGTCTGGGTTACCGCCGGGGCGTGGGTGGTCGTAGTGGCCGGATTCCTGTTGGCCCACCCGGGCACCACGGGATTATGTGCTCTGGCGGCCCGGCTGTGGACCCTGAAATGGCTGCTGGTCCTCATCGCCGTACCGCAGTTGGTTTTCCTGACCGTGGAGGAAGCAGTCGTCACCACAGCCCGGGTGGTGGCGATCATCCTGCTGGCCGGACTGGTCACCCTCACGACCCGGGTCTCCGATGTCATGGAGCTGATCCGGCGCGGTGTCACTCCCCTTGAACAGCTGGGACTGGCACGGCTGGGCGTCACCGCCGAACGCCTCTCCCTGGCGATGTCACTGACCATGCGCTCTGTGCCCGTGGTGTTCTCCTTCTACGATCAGATCCGTGAGGCCCGCCGCGCCCGCGGGGTGAAACCCGGTCTGGGCAGCACGGTGGGGGCCACCACCCCCTTGTTGGTGATGACACTGAAGCATGCCGATGAAACCTCAGAGGCACTGGTAGCCCGGGGGATGCGCTGATGACAGCCCACGACGACGCCCCCGCACCGCAAAGTGCGCACCCTCCTGTGGTGCGCGGCCGCACCGTGGACCATCAGACCCGGTGTGTGCACTACGCCACCGCCGCCGACGTCGTCGCTATCCTCTTCCACTGCTGCCGCCGCTGGTACCCCTGCCTGCGCTGCCACGATGAGGCCGAATCTCATCGGCGATCTGTCTGGCCCGGTGAGCACCACCATGTGCGCGCACTACTGTGCGGGGTGTGTGGGCATCAACTGAGTATCACCGAGTACCGTACGGCCTCTTGCTGTCCCGAGTGCGCAGCCGTGTTCAACCCCGGGTGCGCGGCTCACTGGGGAGAATACTTCGCTTAAGAGTGCCGCTCACCGGCGTCGTCATCGTGATCTTTGGAGGGGCGGACCAGCAGGTACATCACCGCCATGATGACCACACCCACACCGATCGCGGCGATGACGGCCCCCTCTTCGCCTACCAGATCGTCGAGGAAGGTTCGGGCCGGGGATTCCGGATCGGCAAGGGCGACGACGACGAAAGCGGCCACCACCACAGTGGCCAGGATGCGGCCTAGATGCTCCCACAGCCGAGAGGAGCCGATTTTCTCCAGGGACTCCCCCGCCTTGGCGACTTGCTTGGCCCGCAGAACCCGCAGGGCCCCCACACTGCGCAGCAGGCGGAGAATCTGCATGGGCCCAATGCTGAAGACCACGGCGATGATCGTCAGCACGGTCAGCCCGATGAGCCACCAATTCCGGCGCACCCATTCGACCTTCTTCGGGGAGACCAGAAACAGCACTGTGGTTTCGAAAACGAGAACCACACTGGTCGCCCACAGCCCGATGTGCCCGATCATCTCGAACGGTTCATCGAGCAGGGTGAGGAACACCGCAGGAACCGAGACGAACGCGGCGATGAGAACCGGCCAGGCCAGCCGGTTTTCCCACCGCTGTTCCAGTTCACTGGCGCGTTCCTCGGAGGCACGCCCCAGGGCGGTGTCCTGTAGCTGACGCGCATCGGAGCCGGCCTGCTTCATTTGCTGGCCGGTGTGGCTTTCGTCAGCACCGGATGGCCGTTGACTCATCATCACCCCAGGTTAAAACGATGCAGTGCCCCTGCCGGGATTCGAACCCGGACTGAGCGGATTTTAAGTCCGATGCCTCTACCGGTTGGGCTACAGGGGCGCCGAAGGGGTCGTCTGCACGCGACGACCCCTTCGCGCAGTGGACCGGCCAGCGGGCCGATCCACCACAGTGCTACGAGGAAGCTTCTTTCTTCTTTCCGCCTCCGGCAGCCTCCACGAAGGCGCCGCGGGGGTTCTCCAGGTCGCGGAGACCGGTGATGTCCCGGCCGAAGATGAGTTCGCCGACCCATCCACCGGCCACCCGGGCAGTGCGCTCCACGGTGGGGATCGCCATGCCGTGGTAGCCCCGGTGGGCCAGCCAGGCCAGCGGCCCAGCGAGCTTGAGGCCCATGGGGTTACCCACGCCCTTGTACAGCCCGAGCCCGGCGACTGCGCCGAGGGACTCATGCTTGTACTCAGCGATCTCGCCGCTGCCATAGCGGGTGGAGAACAGGTTCTTGGCCAGGACTTTGGCCTGGCGGGAGGCGTGCTGCGCGTTCGGTACGCAGAACCCGCCCGGGCCGGCACCGGTGAGGTCCGGAACGGCGGCGATATCACCGGCGGCCCAGGCACCCTCGATGACGTCGCCGTCTTCGTTGATGATCTGCAGGGTCGCAGAGCTGGTGATGCGTCCGCGTTCGTCCACGGGGAAGCTGGAAGACCGGGCGACGGCATTGGCGGCCACACCGGCGGTCCACACCAGAGTGTCGGCAGCGAACTTATCGACCTCGGATTTGTCCTGCATGGAGATCAGCGTCAGTTCACCGTCGACCGCAGAACCCAGGGAGGTGTTCAGCAGCACCTCGATCCCACGGCCGCGCAGGTGCTCCACAACCCCTTCCGCCTGGTCTTCGGACACCTCCGGCATGATCCGTCCCATGGCCTCGACCAGCACGATGCGGACATCGGACTGGGCCAGCCGCGGGTTAGCGTCAACTGCCGCGCGGATGATGTCTTCCATCTCCGCGATGCACTCAATACCGGCGAACCCGCCACCGACCACGGCGAAGCTCAATGCCCGGGACTTGGCCGCTTCATCCGTCATGGTGGAGGCCGCTTCCAGGCGTTCCAGAATGTGATTGCGCAGGCTGGCGGCCTCTTCGATGGTTTTCAGACCAATGCCGTTCTCGGCTAAGCCCTCGATGGGGAAAGTCCGTGTGGTGGCACCGGCGGCCATCACGATGTCCTGGTACGGCACCTCGATGCTCTCACCTTCATCGAGCCCAACCACAGCGGTTTTGGCCTCGTGGTCCACGCTGGTGACCTTGCCGTTGATGATCTCGGTCTGCCGCAGGTGCTTGCGGTGGGGCACCACGGCGTGACGGGGCTCGATGTGGCCACCGACCACCTCGGGCAGGAACGGCTGGTACGTCATATACGGCAGCGGGTCAACGAGGGTGACGACGCCGCCAGCGGCCTTGACCTTCTTCTGCAGCTGCTGCGCGACCGTCAGTCCGACGTAGCCACCGCCGACGATGAGGATGCGAGGTTTCTCCGAGAGCTTGATATGTGCCATGGGTTTCATCCTATAGCCATGACGGCTCCCGCCGTCAGCTGTTGCCGCGCCCGGACCGGGTGATGAGATGCACGGCGGCCACAGTCATCAGCAGCACCAGTAACAGTCCCCCGCCACCGAGGACGGCCGGGCCCGCCCAGTCCTGCACGGTGCGGGCCGCAGCGGCCTGGGGTGCCTCACGCGGCTCTCCTTCGGGCCCGGCCACCACCCCGGAGTCCTCAGGGATGTCTTCGTGGCCGTTGTCCTCGCTTTCGGCGCGGCGGTAGACCCGGATCCATTCGGCGAGAGTGTCGTAAGCGTCGGCGTCGAACTCGGGAACATCTCCGTCGACGGCCTCGGCCACGTTGAGCACTCCGTGCCCGTACTCGGGGTCGATGCCCTCAGAGCCGGCGGAGTCGGCACTGGTGAGCAGCCGGTGTTTGACCTCGACCGCGCTGAGGTCCGGATGGGCGGCCATCACCAGCGCTGCCGCTCCGGCGACGATCGGTGCAGCACCGGAGGTCCCATTCCACATTGCGTATTCCCCACCGGGCATGGCTCCGACCAGCGGTTCAGAGGCCGCGGCGATATCGATGGCGATGCCCTGGGACGAGGCATCCCGGCTGATATTGCGTTCCTCGTCCACTCCGGCCACGGTCAGCACGCCGGGGATCGTCGCCGGAGCGCCGACGCTGAAGTGCCCGGCGGCCCGGTTGCCGGCCGCGGCGATGACGAGCACATCGTTCTCTTCAGCGTGGAGGAAGGCATCGTCCCAGGATTCGGGCCATTCCTGTTGCCCGGAGCCGATGGAGAGATTGATGATGTCCGCACCTTCATCCACCGCCCAGACGACCGCCTCAGCGATCTGCTCCTCAGTACCCGGGCCGTAGGGGTTGGGATCCTCCAGCACCAGGGAGGCTGAGAGCAGGTCAGCCTCGGGGGCAACCCCGATGACCCCGGCGGTCTCCCCACCCTCGGGGGCCGGGGGGTCGACGTCGTCGTCCTCTTGAGCATCGTCAACGGGGAAGCGGCGGGTCTCGTAGAACTCTTCGATGAGGTCCATATCGACCTCTTCTTCCCAGTCCTCCCCGTAGGTCTCCTCGAGGTCGGCGATGATGTTCTCCTCGAACCACGCGTCCCACTCTTCATCGGTCATCTCATCGAAGATTTCCTCGTCGAATGGGTCCTCGATTTCTTCAGGTTCGGTGCCGCGCCCGGCGATGAGACTGGCCACCAGGGTGCCGTGCTCGGTGGCGGTCTGTTCCACCGGTCCCCCGGAGCCGTCGCCACCGCCGGAGAAGTCCTCCCCGCCGACCACGGCCCCGTTGAAGGTGGGGTGATCGGCGTCGATCCCGGTGTCGATGACCGCGATGGTGACCCCTTCACCCTGTGTGGTCTCCCAGGCTTCGGTCACCCCGTAGTCCTCAAGCCAGAACTGGGCGTTGCGCCAGGTTTCGGCCTGGGCCTGGGGTGCGGTAGTCACCGTGGAGGCGGTGAACACCGGGGCGAGGAGGGCCGCACCGGTCAGCAGGCCCAGTCCGCGGCGGATGGTGAAGCTCATGAGTCGTTCTCCTCGGTGTGCTGGCGCGCCACGGACATCGCGATCCCGTCGAGGATGTCGTGTTCGCTGGCGATGGCAGTGGTCACCTTGCCATCAGTGATCTTGTTCAAGTAGTCGAGGATGGTTCCCCAGATCAGCGCCCCGGCGCCGATGACGTCCACCCGGCCGGGGTGCATAAACGGCATAGCGGCCCGTTCGGCGCGGGTGGCGTGGACCAGTTGGTCCACTGAGTCGTGGATGGCAGAGAGGGGAAGTTCGGCACCGTGGATGAGTTCGGCGTCGTAGTCTTCAAGCTTCAGCGCATGGGCGGTCACTGTGGTGACGCTGCCGGCCACCCCGATGACCGTATCCGCCTCGTGCAGCGGCATGACCTGGGCGACGTCCTCCAAGAAGGAGAGCGTCTCGAACGTGGCCATGGAAGTCTCGGTCTCCGCCGGGGGGTCGGTACGCATGTGACGTTCGGTGAAACGCACGCACCCCATATCGGTGCTGATGGCGTGCTCGGCGCCGTCGCAGGTGCCCAGGACGAATTCAGTGGAGCCGCCGCCGACGTCGACCACCAACACCGTGCGGTCGGGATCCCGGTCCAGCAGACTGGCGGCCCCGGAAAAGGACAGCCCTGCCTCCTCGCTGCCGCGGATCACTTCGGGTTCGACACCTAAACGATCCACGACGCCGGCGACGAACTCCTCCCGGTTCTGCACGTCTCGAGAGGCGCTGGTCGCCACGAACCGTACCGCTTCGGCCTTATGCCGGCGGATGTCCTCAGCGTAGGCGTCCACGGCAGCGAAGGTGCGTTCCAGGGCCTCAGGGGCGAAGCTGCCGGTTTCATCCACGCCTTCACCGAGGCGGACCACGGTCATCTTGCGCACCACATCGGTGACCGCACCGGAACCGGGCAGCTCGACATCGGCGATGAGCAGTCGGATGGAGTTGGTCCCACAGTCAATGGCCGCTACGCGCATGCGCACACCTCCGGGGTCCACTCGTGCTGAATGAGGCGGAGGGTCTCATCCCCTAGTGGGTTGATGCCCGGGCCCACGGCCAGCGCGTGACCGACCAGGGCGTGCAGGCATTTGACCCGCTCCGGCATGCCACCGGCAGAGATTCCCTCGATCTCCTCAACCGGTTCCAGTCCGGCGGCCTGGCGAATCCGCTCGCGTTCGGTGAGGTAGTTCGCATGGGCTCGACGGTACTGCTGCGCCAGGTCGGCATCTTCGGTGAGACGCTCGTTCATCTGCTTCATCACCCCGTTGGCTTCCAGCCGGGAGACCGCCGTGGTGAGTGCCGGGTGAGTGAGATAGAAGGTAGTAGGGAACGGCGTTCCATTGGACAGCCGCGGTGCAGTGGTGGCGACCAATGGGCTACCGCAGCGGCACCGGGCGGGAATTTCGACGACGTCGCGCACCTCACGGCCCAGTTGTTGACTGAGCATGGTGAGGTCTTCTGCACTGGGCGCGGTCGTCGTCGGGTTCACAGCGTCCAAGCGTACCGGTAGCGGCGGGCGGGCCCCTATTCTTCCCCGGCGTTCCCTTCATCGGCGGATTCGCCCTCGGCGGCATCAACCACCGAGTCCCACAGCTGGCCGGTCCAGCCCTCCTCGGGCTCTTCCTGCTGCTCGGCTTCGACCTCGGCGGCTTCCTCGTGGAGATCACCGACCAGGTGGTAGCGGCTCTCGCCGGGCTGGACCAACTGCAGGCGCTGGCGGGCCTGCTGCTGAATGTACTCCGGATCCTCCCACCGGTTGAGTTCGCTGTAGAGCTCAGCCTGGCGCTGTTCCTCCTGCCGGATGTCGGCGGACAGCTCGGTGATCTCCGCTTGCTGCTGGATATACGAGCGCACCGTGGGGACCACAAAGGACAGCACCACCAGGGCCACAATCGTCAGCAGAATCGTCCGGCCGGAGAAGGTCCGCTCCGGCACCAGCGCCGAGGCTGAGACCGGGGCCTTCGCCGAGGCGGGGTGCCGCGGCTGGTTGGGACGGTCTGCCCGGCGGGCTCGCTTGGCGGTGATATCCGCTGGGGTGTGGATCTCCCCGGAGATGCGGTCACGTTCGGCGAGCCGGCGGGCCCGCTCTTCGGCCGCACGGGCCTCACTGCGACGAGCCCGCGAGGTGGAGGGTTTGCTGCGCAGCGAGCCGAGGTCCTCGTCTCGGCGTGCGTGTCGCGCCACGGCGCACCCCCTTGCTGGACGGCGATGGGAAGGAATCCGACCAGCCTTAAGCGTAAGGGTGGCGGAGTATAGACCGACCCTCTGACACGCCGCCTGTCCTCACCCCGGCGACTTTTCATCACCTGATGCACGGTCACCATGCGGTCACCGGGGGAAATTCACATCAGGTGATGAAAAGTCAGGGCGGTGCTGCCACCTGAGTTAGGCGGTGAAGCGCGGGAACGCCGATGCCCCGGCGTAGCGGGCGGCGTCGCCGAGTTCCTCCTCGATGCGCAGCAACTGGTTGTACTTCGCCACACGCTCGGAGCGGGCTGGGGCGCCGGTCTTGATCTGACCGGCATTGGAGGCCACCGCGATATCGGCGATGGTGACGTCCTCGGTCTCCCCGGAGCGGTGGGAGATCATCGTGGTGTAAGTGGAACGCTGGGCCAGGGAGATCGCCTCGAGGGTCTCGGTCAGCGAACCGATCTGGTTGACCTTGACCAGCAGCGAGTTGGCCGCACCGGTGCTGATGCCCTTCTGCAACCGGTCGGGGTTGGTGACGAAGAGGTCGTCACCGACCAACTGGACAGTGGCGCCGATGTTCTCGGTGAGGGTCTTCCACCCCTCCCAGTCGTCTTCGTCGAGTGGGTCCTCGATGGAGACCAGCGGGTAGTCGGCGACGAGTTCACCGTAGTAGGCACTCATCTGCTCTGGGGTCTTCTTCTCCCCTTCGAAGGTGTAAGCACCGTCGGCGTAGAACTCCGTGGCGGCCACATCCAGCGCCAGGGCAATGTCGGTACCGGGGGTGTAACCGGCGTTGCTGATCGCCTCGGTAATGAGGTCCAGGGCGGCTCGGTTGCTCGGCAGGTCTGGGGCGAATCCGCCTTCGTCTCCGAGTCCGGTGGAGAGCCCCTTGGACTTCAGCAGGGCCTTGAGCGCGTGGTAAACCTCCACCCCGGCGCGCAGTGCCTCGGAGAACGTCGCCTGCCCGATGGGCGCGATCATGAACTCCTGGATGTCCACATTGGAGTCCGCGTGGGAACCGCCGTTGAGGATATTCATCATCGGCACCGGCAGCAGGTGGGCGTTGGGGCCGCCGAGGTACTTGTACAGCGGCAGGTCGGAGGCGTCGGCGGCAGCTTTGGCCACAGCCAGGGAGACCCCGAGGATGGCATTGGCCCCCAGGGAGCCTTTGTTCTCGGTGCCGTCGAGATCCAGCAGCACCTGGTCGATAACCCGTTGTTCAGTGGCGTCGAGGCTTTCCAGCGCAGGGGCGATGACCTCGTTGACGGCTTTGACGGCTTCTCGAACCCCTTTGCCGAGGTAACGGGATTTCTCCCCGTCGCGCCGTTCGACGGCTTCGAAGGCGCCGGTGGAAGCACCGGAGGGCACTGCTGCCTGGCCGAAGCTGCCGTCGTCGAGCAGGACGTCGACTTCCACAGTGGGGTTACCGCGGGAGTCGAGGATTTCACGGCCGTAGACACTGGCGATGAGGGACATGGATTGCTGCTCCTTCATAAGGGTGATGGGGTCAGATGAGCAGTCGACGGTGACTTCATCCACACTCTATCGACTTCAGGCACCGGGGGCTTATGCTCCGGTGTTTTTCTCCTCGGCTTTGACTCGCTGCCAGGCCGCTTCGATCTCCGGGATCGACGCCGCCTTCGGGTCCAGGGTGCCATCGGGTGCGTAGACGTGGGGGTTGCGTCGGATGAGTTTGGCACTGATCGCCTCGGCTACGCCGTCCAGATCGAACTCGCCTCGTTCGGAGGCTAGCTGGGCGTGGAGGACCACTTGGAGCAGAACATCCCCGAGTTCCTGACGCAATGGCTCACCGGTGACCCCAGCGCTGATCTCCTCAGCGACCTCCTGGGCTTCTTCGGTCAGGTACTCGGTGAGGGATTCGTGGGTCAACTGTGCTGTCCAGGGGCAGTGCTGACGCAGTTCAGCAATGATCTGCTGCAACCGCTGCATATTCGCCAGGTTGTTCTCCGCCACAGTCGCTGCCTCCCTGTGCGGTTACTGCCAGGCTTCCAGCAGTACGGCCGTGAGGGTTTCTCGTTCCTCGTACCCGAGGAAACTCGATTCCAGGGCGTTGACCTGGAAGTCGGCGAGTTCGGCGAGGCTGTAGTCGAAGGCATCAGCCAGGGCAGCCAGTTCACCGGAGAGCGTCACGCCAGAGACCAACCGGTTATCGGTATTCACACCCACGTTGAAACCCAGCTGGTAGAGCATGTCGAAGGGGTGGTCAACCAGGGTGGGGGTGGGTGTTCCTTCAGCAAAGGTCGCAATGGCCCCGGTCTGAAGATTGGAGGTGGGGCTGATCTCCAGGTGGATCTGCCGGTCACGGACCCACCGGGCGATATGCCCCAATTCGACTTCGACGAGCTGCTCTTCACCCTCACCGGTCTTGGAGCGGGAGTCGTCCCCGGTGGTGACGGTGATGTCCTCGGCGATGCGAACCCCGTGGCCGAGGCGCTGAGCCCGCCCAGAGACGAGCGCATCACGAATGGAATCGATGCCTGCAGCCTCTCCGGCGTGCACTGTGGTGGGGAACATCGCCTCCGCCAGGATGGTGAATGCCGGGGCGAAGTTCACCGGAGGAAACCCCTGCTCGGGGCCGGCGATGTCGAAACCGACGACGCCGGCGTCGCGGTGCCGTAGGGCAAGTTCGGCGATCTCGGGGGCACGGTCGTGCTGTCGCATGGCGGAGAGGATCTGCCCGATCACGATGACCCCATCGGCTTCAGCGACGGACTCGGCACCTTCGTTCAGCCCGGCCTGGACGGCTTCGACGGCGTCATCGAGGCTCAGTCCCCCGGTGAGGTGCTGTTCGGGAGCCCACCGGACCTCAGCGTAGAGGACGCCGTCGGCGGCCAGATCCTCCACGTATTCGCGAGCGATGCGACGCAGGTTCTCGGCGGTTTGCATCACCGCAGTGGTGTGCTCGAAGGCCTGAAGGTACTGGACCAAGTCACCGGAGGCGGCATTGCGGCGAAAGACCCGCTGCAGCTCCTCAGGGTCTTCAGCAGGAAGGGCGTGTCCGATCGTGCCCGCGAGCTCGATGAGGGTCGTTGCCCGCAGCGATCCGTCGAGGTGATCGTGCAGGGAGACTTTCGGAAGAGGACGAATCTGTTCTTCGAGCTGGGCAACGGGCGTGCTGGAGGCAGCATCAGTGAATGTCACACGGCCACTCTACCGGCGCTGCTGCTGAAGGTGACCGGAGTCGTTCTGGAGCCGGTCACCCGTACCGGCGGCGGTAAGCGGTCGGTGTGACGCCGAAGTGCTCTTTGAAGACTCGACGAAAAGCGTTGACGTGGGTATACCCGACTCGGTGTGCCACCGCGTCGACGGCCGCACCGGAACGCAACAGCACTGCGGCTGCTTCCACCCGGTTGCGGATCCTCCACTCCCGTAATGTGCTTCCGGTCTCGGCGACAAACGCCCGCTCCAGGGTCCGCTCCGAGACGTGCACGGAGGCTGCCAGCTCAGCCACGCACCGAGTGTCACCCGGGTTGAACCGTAGGGCTTCGGCCACTCGCCGCGCCTGTGCTCCGGTCGGCATGGGTAGCGATTCCGAGGCGATCGGACTCTGCTCGATCAGCGCCAGCACTTGGCGGGTGATATTCACTGCCGGCCTGATCTGACTACTCGAGGAGACCATATGGGCCAGTAACAGAGAGTGCAGATCGTGCCCCACCGTCACCGTGGTCGACTCCTGCACTGTGGTGGCAATCAGCTCTCGCGGGAAGAACAACGGCACCACCACGGAGTCCTCCCGGACGGTGAAACCATGCCGGAGACCAGCGGGAATCCATCGGGCAGTTCCAGCAGTGAGTTCATACGACTGCCCTTCAACCATCAGGTCGGTGCATCCGCGCACCTGCCAGAGGAGCACGTGGATGTCATCCTCCACTCGTTCGCTCAGCACCGCCGAAGGAATCCACACAGAAGACCGCGTTGCCGTGATGGTCACCACTGCACTCGTCCTTTCGGGCTTGGCGTGTCGGCTGTCGGAATGTGTTCATCCTCTGACGGGATCGGCGAACCGAATAAGAATAGGTTCGCCTAACCTAATCAGGCAAGCGGTGTCTGTGTGCCCGCTGATGTCACCACCCTGATGAGAAAGGCCTATCCATGACCGTGCCCTCCTCCCCCTGGGCAAAGCCCACCGCCCTGCTGGTCGGAACCCTCCTGCTATTGACCGCCTGCGCCGGAACGGAGGACAGCGAGGACAACGACGACGACGGCGACACCTCAGACTCCCAGACCGGCGAGGGTCTGGTGCCGGAGGCTGAGGGGAACGTGGAGTATCCCCTGAGTATCGATACCGTCCACGGCGAGATTGAGCTTCAACAGCGGCCCGAACGGATCGCGGTCGTGGGCTGGAATCCCAACCACGACGCGGCGGCCTCTCTTGGCGTGACCCCGGTCTACGCCTCCTCCCGCAGCTTCGAGTACGGCTGGATGGATGACCAGTGGCTTGAGAACATCGAGACACTGGAAGAGCGTGAGGACGCCGATCTCAACGTGGAGGGCATCGCCGCCTCCGACCCTGATCTGATCTTCGTACCCAACACCGCCGAGTGGTTCGAGGATGAGGAGATCGAGCGGCTCTCTGAGATCGCACCTGTGCTGGAGCACGACGAGATCGTCCCTGGTGACCAGGTGGACTGGCGGGATGCCCCTGAGCTCCTCGGGCAGGCCCTGGACCTCTCCGAGGCGGCCGCGGAGGTCATCGCCGAGGCGGAGCAGTCCATCGAAGACACTGCCGCCGACCACCCGGAGTTTGAAGGCACCAGCCTCACCCTGGCCACCGACTACGGCGAGGAATACGGCATCGAGTATTACAACACCCCCGGCGGCACCGCCGAGGAGATCGTCAATATGCTGGGCTTTGAAACTCCGTCTGGTGCCGAGGCCTACGCTGAAGACGCCAGCGTCTCCGAAGAGAACCAGGCCGACCTCGACGCCGACATCCTCATCATGTTCTACGCCGAGGAGTCCATCCAGGAGGGCCGCGAGTCCTCCGAGCTGTTCCAACAGATCCCGGCGGTCCAGGAGGGCCGGTATGTCCCGGTGCTGGCCACTGAGGACGAGCGCGCTGAGGCCGGTGCCATATGGGTCCTCCGCCGCGGTGCCAGCGCAAAGAGCCTCCCGTGGATGTTAGACGCCCTGGCTGACTGGGCCAACGAAGCCGGGCTTGAGGGATAGCCCCCATCGCATGCCGGTAGACACGCAGGTGCCTGCCGGGCAGAAGATGGCTGCCCCGCCCTCTGCCCGGCAGGCACTGACACGGCGTAGGACCCTTGGACTGTTCACCCTCCTGGCTGCCCTGGGACTGCTGCTGTTGACCAGCCTGGCCCACGGGTCTAACTCGTTGAGTTACTCGCAGGTGTGGACCGGTCTGTGGGTCCGGGACACCACTGAGGCTTCGCTCATCGTCTGGGAGTTACGCATCCCCCGGACTGTGGTGGGGGTGATCGTCGGCGCCTGCTTCGGAGTGGCCGGCGCCCTCATTCAGGCGCTGACCCGCAACCCGCTGGCCGACCCCGGGATCCTCGGGGTCAACGCCGGGGCAGGATTCGCTGTCACCCTCGGCGTCGGTTTCTTCGGGTTGACCGGCATTACCGGCTACATCTGGTTCGCCTTCTTGGGAGCTGCGGCAGCGACGCTGCTGGTCTATGTGATCGGTTCTGCAGGCCGCGGCATCATCTCTCCGGTCACGCTGGTCCTGGCTGGGGTCGCCCTGGGCGCGGTGCTGAACGGGTTCAGCACGTTCCTGACTCTCATCGACCCGGACACCTTCCGCTCCATCCGCAATTGGGGCTTAGGCTCGATCGCCCGCACCGACCTCGCAGACACCCTCTCGGTCCTCCCTCTGCTGTTGACCGGCCTGGCGATCGCCGTATGCCTTTCCGGCTCACTGAACTCCGTGACCCTGGGCGATGATCTCGCCGCCTCACTGGGGACCAAGATCATGCGCACCCGGGTCCTGGGGATCATCGCGGTGACCCTGCTGGCCGGCGGGGCCACGGCACTCACCGGCGGCATCGCGTTCGTCGGGCTGATGGTCCCGCACATTGTCCGGTGGTTCGTCGGACCGGACCAACGCTGGATCATCCTCTGTTCAGCGCTGGCGGCCCCTGTGCTGGTCCTTGCCGCGGACATTCTTGGCCGGGTGATCGCCCGGCCTGGAGAAGTAGAGGTCGGCATCCTGACTGCCATCGTCGGGGCCCCGGTTCTGATTGCCCTCGTGCGGCACCGAAAGGCCAGCGGACTATGAGCACCAGGACCGCTCCTCGACCGGGATGTGACGTCGACTTCGGGTATTCGGTACTCCGCCCTCGCACGCCCTGGTGGTCGGCCAGGATCCCAGTACGGCTGGTGTGCCTCGCCCTGCTGCTCGGCGCAGCCGCGGTACTGATGGGCCTGCTGGCGATCACCCTGGGGGACTACCCCCTCACCCTCGGTGAGGTCTTCACCACGCTCACGGGCGCCGGGGAAGACTTCCACCGGATGATCGTGCTGGACTGGCGAGCCCCGGTGGCTGCAGCCGCCGTGGTCTTCGGCGCACTGCTGGGCATCGGCGGAGCCATCTTCCAGTCACTGACCCGCAATCCGCTGGGATCTCCGGACATCATCGGGTTCGACGCCGGAGCCTACTTCGCCGTGGTCATCACCATCTTGGTCCTCGGCTCGGGCGGATACTGGTCAGTGGCCACTGCCGCACTGGCCGGAGGGCTACTGACCGCTTGCGCCGTCTACCTGCTGGCCTATCGGCGCGGCATCCAGGGGTTCCGACTGATCGTTGTGGGCATCGGGGTGTCCGCCATGCTCGGCTCGGCCAACGCCTACCTGATAACCCGGGCTGAGATCGACGACGCTATGACCGTGGGGTTCTGGGGTGCAGGGACCATCACCAGAGTCACCTGGACCGGCATGGTCCCTGCGGCAGCGCTGGGGTGCGCGATCATCCTTGCAGCGACGGCACTCGCCAGATCCCTTCGTCAGCTGGAGCTGGGCGACGACGCCGCCACGACACAAGGCATCGCAGTCAACTCCGCCAGACTGGGGCTCATCGTCACCGGTGTGGCCACGACCGCCCTGGTCACCGCCGCAGCAGGCCCGATCGGCTTCATCGCACTGGTGGCACCCCAACTGGCCCGCCGGATCACCCGATCGGCCGGAGTGAGCATGTTCTCTGCAGCAATGATGGGAGCGCTGCTGCTGACCGCAGCTCACCTGCTGTCCCTGGCGGTCGCCCAGGTCTATCGCCCCGTCCCGGTGGGGCTGATCACAGTCTGCCTCGGCGGGATCTATCTGATCTGGCTGCTGATGCGCGAGGCACGTCGACACAACGGAGTCATGCCATGAGGCTCAGCGCTGAGAGCATCACCATCGGCTATGACAGAAAGATCATCTCCGAAGACCTCAGCGTAGAGGTCCCGGAGGATTCCTTCACCGCCATCATCGGACCCAACGGCTGCGGGAAGTCCACCTTGCTGCGTGCCCTGGCCCGTGTGCTCACCCCCAGCGCCGGAGAGGTGCTTCTAGACGGCAAAGCTGTCCAGCAGTACCGCAGCAAGGAGCTCGCTCAGCGTCTGGGGCTACTGCCGCAAAGCTCGCTGGCCCCCGACGGCATCCGTGTGGCGGACCTGGTCTCAAGGGGACGGGCGCCGCACCAGGGGCTTTTCCAGCAGTGGCAGGCCTCCGACGAGGAGGCGGTCAACGCTGCCCTGCAGGCCACGAAGCTCACCGAGCTCTCCGGCCGGCTGGTCGATGAGCTCTCCGGGGGTCAACGCCAGCGCGTCTGGGTGGCGATGCTGCTGGCCCAGCAGACTTCGATCATGTTGCTCGACGAGCCCACCACGTTCTTAGACATCGCTCACCAGTACGAGCTGATGGAGCTCTTCCGCGGGTTCCACGAGCAGGGCAAGACCGTGGTCACAGTGCTGCATGACCTCAACCAGGCCGCTCGTTACGCCGACCATCTCATCGTCATGCGGGACGGCCGTGTGATCGCCACCGGCCATCCTCAGGACGTCATCACCGGCGAAATGGTCGAAGAGGTCTTCGGCCTGCGCAGCCTGGTGGTTCCTGATCCTGTGACGGGCACCCCCTCGGTGGTGCCTCTCGACCCCAGGACGGCGACCGCCACCGAAGCGAGCTGAGCCAGGAAGCCCTGGCTGGCTCGAGCGCTCAACCGGAAGGGTGGGAACGCTCCGGATCTGCGCCGTCTTCGTCGTCGGGGTCGCAGTGACCGCCAGTGGCGTCGTCGTCGTGGTGGTCTTCACGGTGCCGGGAGTGACCGTGGTGCTCACCACGGCGGCCGGGCAGGTGCAACGGAAGCTCCACTTCGATGGTGGAGGTGTCCTGATAGCCCTCCGGGTCGATCTGCACGCCACGGGAATCCAGCCATGCGGTCAGGCGCGCGAACGCCCGTTCGAAGATCCACCCGACAACGATCGCGACTCCGATCCCCACCACCATCGCGATGAACATATTGCCGAAAAGTGCTGTACCCACCACCCCGAGCCCGGTCAGCCACCCCGCCCACATCAGCGAAGCTGCCGCGTCGATGAGCAAGAACCGCCGCAGGGAGAAAGCAGTGGACCCGGCCACGAAGTTGATGGCGACCCGCGCTCCGGGGATGAACCGTCCGACGAAGATGACCAGCACTCCGCGTTTGTCGAGCTCGTGACGAGCCCACAGCAGAGTCCGCTGCATGGCGGGTTTACGCATCCACCGGAACCGCTCGGTGCCAATGGCGCGTCCCATATGCCAGGCGATGAAATCCCCGGTGACGGCTCCGGCTGCGGCTACCAGGGTGATCCACAGCCAGAAGGGCGTGCCGGGCTCCCCCTGCACGGAGGCCAGTCCGATGACGATGGTGTCCGACGGCAGGACGGGGAAGAACCCGTCACCCACGCAGAAGGCGAACAGGCCCAGGAGGGTCCACCACCCGGAGGCGGCGTCGAGCACGAGCTCCTGGGCGCGGTCGATGATCTCGCTGAGTCCCACGGCGGCTCCGGTTACAGGGCCTCGGCGGTGATGCGGTCGTGGATAAGCGGCGGGAGCTTAAGCTCCGTCTCCTGGCACGCCACCTGGTAAGCGCCTTCGAGGGCTTGTTCTGCCCGGGCGATGCGACTCGGATCATCGGTGTGCAGCGTCAGCAGTGGCGCTCCCGCGGTGACGGTGTCCCCCGGTTTGGCGCACAGGTTCACCCCGGCGACGGACGAGACCGGGTCCTCTTTACGGGCACGACCGGCTCCCAACCGCCAGGCGGCGATGCCGACCGCGTAGGCGTCCAGGTGGGTGAGGACACCACTGTCCGGCGCGGGGATGGTGTGCTGGTGTTTGGCTTGCGGCAGGGGTGCTTCCGGGTCGCCCCCCTGGGCCCGGATCATCGCCCGCCAGGTGTCCATGGCCCGACCGTTGCGCAGGTGTTCGGCGGGGTCGGCATCCACTCCAGCGGAGGCGAGCATTTCAGCGGCCAGTGCGCAGGTGAGCTCGACGACGTCGTCAGGCCCGCCTCCGGCGAGTACCTCCATGGCCTCGGCGACCTCCACGGCGTTGCCGGCACTACGCCCCAAAGGAGTGCCCATTTCCGTGATGAGCGCAGTCGTGCGTACTCCGGCGTCGGTGCCGAGGGCGACCATGGTCCGTGCTAACTCCGCGGCGTCCTCGGAGGTCTTCATAAAGGCTCCGCTACCGGTTTTGACATCGAGCACCAGGGACTCGGCACCTTCGGCGATTTTCTTCGACATGATGGAACTGGCCACCAGGGGGATGGACTCCACGGTTCCGGTGACATCCCGCAGGGCGTAAAGCTTCCGGTCCGCCGGGACCAGCCCTTCCCCCGCGGCGGCGACCACCGCGCCGACCTGACGTAGTTGGTTCAGCATCTGACGGGTACTCACCTCAGCCTGCCAGCCGGGGATCGATTCGAGCTTATCCAGGGTGCCACCGGTGTGGCCCAGGCCCCGCCCGGAGACTTGCGGTACGGCCACCCCGTAGCTGGCCACCAACGGCGCCAGGGGCAGGGTGATCTTGTCCCCCACTCCTCCGGTGGAGTGTTTATCAACTGTGGGGAGTCGGGTGCCGGCGTCGTCGGTGAGTCCACTGAAATTCATCCGCTCACCGGTGGCAATCATCGCCTCAGTCCATGCGGCGGTCTCGGCCCGGGTCATCCCATTGAGCAACACGGCCATGGCCAGTGCACTCATTTGCTCATCGGCGACGACGCCGGCCGTGTAGGCCTGCATCAACCAGCGGCTCTGCGCCGGGGTCAGTTCGCCGCGGTCACGCTTACACCGGATGAGGTCCACCGCGTCAAAGGCTTCAGGGTCAAAAGCCTCGGGGTTGAAAGCCTCATGGTCGAACGCTGCGGTGGCACCATCAGTGCCGTTGACAGCTGAGCGGCGCTGGGGGTTCATCGGTTCTCCGCGGTGAGGTCGGCCGGGCCGAAGGCCTCTGGCAGCAGGGCCTGCAGGGTGGTCACACCCGCGGCGGTTTTGATCCACAGTGTTTCGGCGGCGAATTCGGCCAACAGTTGCCGGCACCGTCCGCACGGGGTGATCGTCTCCCCTGCACTGTTGACACAGGTGAAAGCACGCAACCGCCCGCCGCCGGTGAGTCGCAGTTGGCCGATCAGTGTGCATTCAGCGCACAACCCCAGCCCGTAGGAGGCATTCTCCACATTGCAGCCGGTGATGATCCGGCCGTCCTCGGTGAGTGCCGCCGCCCCAACCGGGTAGTCCGAATAGGGGGCGTAGGCAGCATGCATGGCTTCGGTGGCAGCTGTGGTCAGCGCCTCGAAGTCGACTGCCTGGGCGGCTGTCACGGCCGCGCCTCGCTGATACAGGTCTCAGCCACCGCGGTCATCACTTTGACCCCCACGGCGATAGCGCGCTCATCGGGGATGTAGTCGCCGCGGTGGAGATCGTAGTCCTCCCCGTCTGGGGTCTTAGTGCCCAGGCGGAACATGGACCCGGGAACCTCCTGGGTCATCCAGCCGAAGTCCTCCCCGCCCATGGACTGCTCAGCCAGGGTGAGGTTCCTCCGGCCCAGGACCCGCTTGGCGGCCTCATCGACAATCGCTGTCTCAGCCGAGGTGTTGCTCACCGGTGGGACCCCGCGCACATGGTCGAGGGCGACGTCGACCCCGTAGGGTGCTGCCGCCTCCTGGACGATGGCGCTGAGATAACCACCGGCTTCTTTCCAGGCGTCGATGTCCAGCACGCGCATCGTTCCGTGAAGAGTTCCCACTGAGGGAATCGCGTTGGCGGCGTTGCCGGCTTCGATGTGCCCCCAGACCAGGGAGACCCCACTGCGGACATCGATTCTGCGGGCCAGTACGGCCGGCACCATGGTGGCGATATGTCCTAGAGCCCCGACGACGTCCTCGGTCAGGTGTGGACGGGAGGTGTGCCCACCGCGGCCAGTCACCTCGACCCGGACCAGATCGCCGGCGGAGGTGATCGGCCCGATCCGGGTGCCGATGGCTCCCACGGTGAGTTTGGGATCGCAGTGCAGTGCGAAGATCCGCGGCACCGGTTGCAACAGGCCCTGCCGGACGGCTTCCTTGGCTCCGCCGGGGAACTGTTCTTCGGCCGGTTGGAAGATGATGCGCACCCGGGCGCCCAGCCCGGCGGTGTGGCCGGCGGCAATGCGCTGGGTGTGCAGCTGATGCAGGGCGCGTGCCAGGCCAAGCATCACAGTGGTGTGGATGTCGTGGCCGCAAGAGTGGGCCACCCCCTCGTTCTGCGAGGCGTACTCCAACCCGGTGGTCTCTACGATGGGCAAGGCGTCAATGTCCCCGCGGAATGCCGCCGCGTAGGGGGCTTGGTCGTCTTCGGGCCCGACGTCGACCCACACGCCGGTCGTCTCCGGGAAACGCTGGGGTTGTAATCCCACGGCTTCCAGTTCAGCGATGATCCGCTCCGTGGTGCGTTCTTCTTTCCAGGACAGCTCCGGGTGGGCGTGAATGTCTCGCCGGAAGGTGATGAGGTCACCTTCGAGTTCGGAGATGAGAGCCCCCGCGTCGACCTGGTCGCCGGCGGCACCGGACACCTCGGCGTCGACTCTGGCGGTGGTCTCTGGGGCCTCGGCCTCAGAGGACATCGTTGTCTCCCTTCTCCTTGAGTGCTTCGACGGCTTTTTTCACGTTTTGCGCGTGATCTGTGGTGGTGACCAGCAGGGCGTCCTCAGTATCGACAACTACGATGTTCTCCACTCCGATCAGCGCCACCACCCGGTTGGTGTCAGCGACCACGACCCCGGTGGCGTCCTCGGAGTAGACCCGGGCTTTACGCTCCCCCAGGACCGTCATGCCCTCCTGGGCATGGGCCGGATTCAACCGAGCGATGGCAGCGAAGTCTCCCACATCATCCCAGGTGAACTCCCCCGGAATCACTGCCACATCCCCGGCAGCCGCAGCCGGCTCCGCCACGGCATAATCAATCGCGGTCTTCGGCAGCTCAGGCCACACCTTCATCAGAACGTCCTGACGATCCTCGGTGTCCCAGGCCGCAGCGATCTGACTCAACCCGGTATACAGCTGAGGTTGGGCAGCCTGCAGGTGATCCAACAACAGTTTCACCGGGGCCACGAACATCCCTGCATTCCACAGGTAATCCCCACTGGCCAGATACTGTGCAGCCACCGCGGCCTGAGGTTTCTCCACGAACTCGATCACATGATGGGCCCGCGGCGCACCAGCAACCTCTAACCGCTCCCCCTGCCGGATATACCCAAATGCGGTTGAAGCATGCGAGGGTCGAATTCCAATGGTGACGATCTTGCCTGCGGCGGCAGTGGCCACCGCCTCAGCGACCGCCTGCTGGAAAGGAGCCACCGGGTGGATGACCTGATCGGCGGCGAAGGAGCCCATAATTGTCTCTGGATCCCGGGCGTGCAGAATCGCGGCAGCCAGCCCAATCGCAGCAGCCGAATCCTTCGGTTCTGGCTCCAACACCAGGTCATCGGGGGCTAACTCTGGGATCTGAGCTGTCACCGCAACAGAATGCTTCTGCCCGGTGACCACCATCACCCGATGCTGGGCCAACGGCAACAGCCGCTCATAGGTCGAGCGGATCAAGGTGGTGCCTGACCCGGTCAGATCGTGCAAAAACTTCGGCGCATCCGCCCGGGACAACGGCCACAGCCGCGTCCCCACACCACCAGCAGGAATCACCACATGAAAACGCCGCAGCAGATCGTCACTCGTCACCTGAGACAGCCTAATGCGAGGGCCGCTCAGTCGCGGCATTGAGGGAATCATCCGACGTCACACTTTTCTACAAGCTGTAGAAGAAATTTTCGGTTCATATAGCAGTTAACGGCTAGGATGTCGGGGATGAAGCTTCGCGCCATGCGACGATGCAGGGAGGTTCACCACCGGTGACGCAGACAGAATCTGAGACGAAGAGTGCTTCGGGAGGCCGCGGCACTCTCTATAAGGGACGCGAGGGGATGTGGTCCTGGGTCGGGCACCGCATCACCGGCGTCGGTATCTTCTTTTTCCTTTTGGTTCACGTGCTTGACACCTCACTGGTGAGGGTCAGCCCGGAGGCCTACAACGCGGTGATCGGTGCTTATAAGCACCCGATCATGATTATCGGCGAGATCGGCCTGGTCGGCGGGATCGTCTTCCACGCCTTCAACGGAATCCGCATCATCCTGGTGGATTTCTGGAAGAAGGGCACCCGGTACCACCGTCAGATGCTCTGGGGCGTGCTCATTGTCTGGGCCGTGACGATGATCGGATTCACCGTCCGGCACCTGATGCTGTTCCTCGAAGGCTGGGAGGGGTTCTAAACCATGGCGACACAGGCAAATCCTGAAGCTGTTCTGCCCGCCCAGGGCATTGAGGCACCCCGCTCGGGCCGCATCGACCCGAAGTACCTGCGCTCCCGCACCTCGCGTAGCAACTTCGAAATGATGGCCTGGGTCTTCATGCGCGTCTCCGGCGCGGCCCTGGTGGTGCTGATCTTCGTCCACCTCTGGGTCAACCTGATGGTCGGCGACGGTATCCACCAGATCGACTTCAGCTTCGTGGCCGGCAAATGGGCTAACCCCGTCTGGCAGTTCTGGGATCTGACCATGCTGTGGCTGGCGATGCTGCACGGCACCAACGGCATGCGCACCATCATCAACGACTACGCGGAGAAGGACTCCACCCGTGCCTGGCTGAAGGCGATCCTGTACCTCTCGGCAGCAGTGATCATCATCCTGGGCACCATGGTCATCTTCACCTTCGAGCCCTGCCTGACCGATGAGGCCGGCAACCTGCTCGAAGGCGTGGCCCCTGAGTTCTGCCACGGCGTGTGACCGCCGAGTAGTCCGCATCCGCTTCCGCACCCACTCACGAGAAGAGAGCCGAACACACTGATGCAGGTTCACAAATACGACGTCGTCATCGTCGGCGCAGGCGGCGCCGGGATGCGCGCCGCCATCGAATCCGGTCAGCGGGCACGCACCGCCGTGCTGACCAAGCTGTACCCCACCCGCTCCCACACCGGCGCCGCACAGGGTGGTATGTGCGCCGCCCTGGCCAATGTCGAAGAGGACAACTGGGAGTGGCACACTTTCGACACCGTCAAAGGTGGCGATTACCTGGTGGACCAGGATGCCGCGGAGGTCATGGCCAAAGAAGCCATCGACGCCGTCCTGGACCTGGAGAAGATGGGGCTGCCGTTCAACCGGACCCCCGAAGGCAAGATCGACCAGCGCCGCTTCGGTGGGCACACCCGCGATCACGGTAAAGCCGCTGTGCGCCGGGCCTGTTATGCCGCCGACCGCACCGGTCACATGATCTTGCAGACGCTCTACCAGAACTGCGTGAAGCACAACGTCGAGTTCTTCAACGAGTACTACGTGCTCGACCTCATCACCGTGGAAGAGGACGCCACCAAAGAGGACGGCACACCGTACAAGCAGAAGCGGGTCGCCGGGGTGGTCTCCTATGACCTGGCCTCCGGGGAGATCCACATTTTCCAGGCCAAGTCGGTGGTCTTTGCCTCCGGCGGTCTGGGCAAGATCTTCAAGACGACCTCGAATGCCCACACGCTGACCGGTGATGGGATGGCGATCGCCTACCGGGCGGGTATCCCCCTGGAGGACATGGAGTTCGTCCAATTCCACCCCACCGGGCTGGCCGGTTTGGGTATCCTGCTCTCCGAGGCGGCCCGCGGTGAAGGCGGGATCCTCCGCAACAGCGAGGGTGAACGGTTCATGGAACGCTACGCGCCGACCATTAAGGACCTCGCCCCGCGTGACATTGTGGCCCGGTCCATGGCCAATGAGGTGCGTGAAGGCCGGGGTTGCGGCCCGAATAAGGACTATGTGCTGCTGGATCTGACTCACCTGGAGCCGGAGCACATCGATGCCAAACTCCCGGATATCACCGAGTTCGCCCGCACCTACCTGGGTGTGGAGCCCTACACCGAGCCGGTGCCGGTGTTCCCCACCTGCCACTACGCCATGGGTGGCATCCCCACTAACATCAAGGCCGAAGTCCTCCAGGACAACGAGACTGTGGTCCCGGGCCTCTACGCCGCTGGTGAGGTGGCCTGTGTGTCCGTACACGGCTCCAACCGTCTGGGCACCAACTCCCTGCTGGACATCAACGTCTTCGGCAAGCGTGCCGGGATCTACGCCGCCGAGTACGCACAGGGTGCTGAATTCGTCGAGCTCCCCGAGGCGCCGGAAACCTTCGTGGTGGACCAACTGCAGATGTTGCGCGATGCCACCGGCTCCGAACGGGTCGGGGCGATCCGCGCCGAACTGCAGGAGACCATGGATGCCAATATGCAGGTGTTCCGCTCCGAGGAGACCATCAAGGAGGCCCTGGCCAAGATCGGGGAACTCAAGGAGCGCTACACCCAGATCACCGTGCAGGATAAGGGTCGCCGCTTCAATCTCGACCTGCTCGAAGCCGTGGAGCTGGGCTTCCTGCTGGATATGGCTGAGGTCATGACCGTCTCGGCCCTGCACCGTCAGGAGTCCCGCGGTGGGCACTACCGTGAAGACTTCCCCGACCGTGACGATGAGAACTTCATGCTGCACTCGATGCTCTACAAAGACCCCGAGGCTGAGACCGAGGGTATCCAGGGCATCCGCTTCGACACCAAACCGGTGGTCTTCACCCGTTACGAGCCGATGGAGCGTAAGTACTGATGAGCACAGCCACTGTTGAGAACGAGCCCGCCTCCACTGTGGACCTCGGTGAGTCCGGCGACGGCGCCGGCGCCATTGAGAGCTTCGAGGTCACTCTGAAGGTCCGCCGCTACGACCCCGAACGGGCCGAGGACGCCTGGTGGGACGAGTGGACCCTGACGATGTACGGCACCGACCGGGTGCTCGATGCTCTGCACAAGGTCAAGTGGGAGATTGACGGGTCGTTGACCTTCCGCCGCTCCTGCGCCCACGGGATCTGCGGTTCCGATGCGATGCGTATCAACGGCCGCAACCGTTTAGCCTGCAAGACCCTGCTGAAGGATCTGGATACCTCCAAGCCCATTACTGTCGAGGCGATCAAGGGTCTACCCATCGAGAAAGATCTCATCGTGGACATGGAACCGTTCTTCCAGTCCTACCGGGAGATCATGCCCTTCCTCATCAACAACTCCCCGGCTCCCACTGCGGAGCGACTGCAGTCTCCAGAGGATCGGGAGCGGTTCGATGACACCACCAAGTGCATCCTGTGTGCAGCCTGCACCAGCTCGTGCCCGGTGTTCTGGACCGATGGGCAGTATTTTGGACCCGCGGCGATCGTCAACGCCCACCGGTTCATCTTCGACTCCCGCGACGACGCCGGCGATATGCGCCTGGAAGTCCTCAACGACAAAGAAGGCGTGTGGCGGTGCCGCACCACCTTCAACTGCACCGACGCCTGCCCGCGCGGCATCGAAGTGACCAAGGCGATTCAGGAAGTCAAAACCGCGATCATCACCCGGTCGCTGTAAGCACGCTCGTGTAGACCGTTGCAGAGAAGGGGCCCCGCACCTGGCGGGGCCCCTTCTCTGCAGAGGGTGACTTGTCGGCGGAGTCACCGGATCCTTTAGCCGTAGAGCAGTTCCTGGAACTCCTCTTCGGTGAGGATGGTGCCCTCTTCGCCGTCCAGATCGGGAACATCAGTGTCGTTCCAGTCGGTGAAGCTCATCTGGGTCAGTGTCTCGTCACCTGTCTCCAGAACTGCCAGTTCATCGAGGTACCAGTCGCCGTCGTGCTCGACGAAGATGAACTCTTCCTCGGTCACCGGGTGGTAGAACCGGACCTGGCCCTCTTCCTCTTCCACTTCGGCTTCATCCTCGACCCCTGCGGCGAGGGCGGAGATCTCGTTGTGGATGTTGTCGATCATGAAGGCCAACAGCGGGCCGTCAGACATCGGATGGGTCTGCTCGACCCAGACGTCTTCGAGTTCAGCCTCCAGTTCGTCGAGCTCGTCCTCGGTGAACTCGTCTTCGAAGTGGACCAGGGCGGAGGTGCCCTGCACCAGCATCTCGCCGTCGTCACGGTGGTAGGTGATGAACTCCCGGTCACCGACAGTGTTGTCCTCCTGGACAAGCCCGTCGATTTCCCCCCAGATGACGTAGCGCTGGTCCTCAGCGTCGACATCGAGGTCCTCTGTCTCGCCGTACTGGGAGAGGGCATCGCCTTCAATCTCCAGGGTCACGGTCTCAGCGTCCTGCATATTGGCGAAGGCTTCATCGAGGAGCTCACTGAATTCGCCAGCTTCGGGGGTGTCGGTGTCGGTGTCCTCGTCGAGGTCGGCGTCGGTGTCCTCCGCGTCGTCGTCGGTGTCGTCGGCCTCGTCCAGTGGCGGGGCGTCTTCCTCGCCGGTGTCCTCATCACCGTTGTCGTCTCCGCCGCAGGCGGCCAGGGCCAGCATGGCGGCCATACCGAGGCCGGTCACCTTCATCCAGGCGGGTGTCTCAGGGGTATGCGTTGCAGCCATCATCGCTCCTTGAGTTGTTTCCCGTTCCCCGCACCGTCTCCAGTGCGGCTTGCACGTCACCTTAGTAACTTCACCGTGCTTCGCCACCCTGAGAAGGGGATTTCCAGAGAACTCTCAGAAACCTCTCACGAGCCAACCAGATCTAGAGTGATATGACTCACATTTATGAAGGTGTCAGACTCCCGCGTCGTGGAGAACGCGGCGGATATTGCCGCTGGTGAGTTTGCCGAGATCTTCAGCTGACCATCCCCGGTGGGCCAGGGCCTGCAGCAACTGGGGGTACCCGTCGACCCGTTCGAGCCCGGCAGGGGTGGCCGGCACACCGTCATAGTCACCACCTAGACCAATGTGGTCCACCCCGGCGACCTGACGGGCGTGCTCCAGGTGGGCGACGACGTCGTCGATTCCGGCATTCTGCCCATCAGCAGTGATGAACTTCGGCACGAAGGTGACCATCTGGACCCCGCCGTTGTCCCGCAGGCGCGTAAGAATCTCATCGGGCACATTGCGTGGGTGGTCGTGCACCGCCCGGCAGGAGGAGTGCGAGAAGATCACTGGAACTGTGGAGACCTCGAGGGCGTCGCGCATGGTGTTCTGGTGGACGTGGGAGAGGTCGACGAGCATGCCGATCCGGTTCATCTCCTTGACAACCTCCCTGCCGAAAACCGTCAGCCCGTAATTCACCGGCTCTCCGGTGGCTGAGGCCGCCCAGCTGGTGTTGTCATTGTGGGTCAGGGTCATATAGGTACACCCCAACCGGCGCATCATCCGCAGTACTGCCAAGGACTCGGCGATCGAGTGTCCGCCTTCCATCCCGAGCAGGGAGGCGATCTTCCCGCCGGCCAGAGCGGCTTCGGTCTCGGCGGCGCTGGTGGCGATCTGCAGGTCATCACCGAAAGCCTCGGCCAGCCGGTAGACGCAGTCGATCTGCTCCAGGGTGGCGGCTACCGCCTCCGGTTCAGAGAGCGAGGAGGGCACATACACTGACCAGAACTGGGCGCCTACTCCCCCGCGCCGCAGCGAGGGCAGATCAGTATGTAGCTCTTGGTTGCCCGTGCTCAGCCGGGCTGAGGCGATGTCATAGTCGTAGCGTTGCCGCAACGCCCACGGCAGATCGTTGTGGCCGTCGAAGACGGGTGAATGCTTCAACACCTCCGCGACATCGGCGGTCTGCGGCGTAGCGTTCATCGTGGCCTCCCGGGCTGGTGGTCGACGGCTGGTGGGTGATGTGGCCACCCTATCGGCCGGGAAGCCTTACCGGTGCTGGTGATCTGCCGCGGCCACCGCACCCCAGCTGGCGGCCACCAGGTACACCAAGCCGAAGAGGTAGAAGTAGAAGAACAGTGCCAGCACCGATCCGAAGGTGTAGATGACCGGGTTGGGGGAATCGGCAATGCTGTGGAGTACTTCCGCTGAGGCCAGCCGCAGCAGGGAGGCGCCGACGCCGGCGATCAAGGCTGATTGCCACAGTGCCGAGATCGGCATCACCAGGCGGGAGGCGACCCGCATCAGCAACACGGCCACGATCATGTCGAGTCCGAAGGCTATGGCCAGAGAGGCCAGTCGGGTCAGCCGATGGGCCAGCCCGTCAGCGTCCCAGCCGAGAACATCGAAGATTTCGTCGATGAAACCGTGACTGATGACACCCAGGGCTGCTGAGGTCAGTGCTACGGCCCCGAGCACGATGAGCACGCCGAAGTCGCGGATCTTCACCAGCACCACGAACTCGGCCATCAGGGGACGTTCCCAGATGCTGCGAATACCGGAACGCAGGCCGTGTACCCAGCTCAGTGAGGTGACCAGGGCAATGCCCAGGGTGACAATCAGCGTGGTGTTCAGCGTTTCGGCGTCGAACACCTCCCAGGGGTCCTCCACGAGCCCACCGGGGCCCAGTACGCCCGGCAGGGCGTTGTTCACGGCCCGTTCGATGAATTCTTGGTACTCCCGGTTCTCCCCGATCACGATCCCAGCCACGGAGAACCCGGCGAAGAGAATCGCCGCCACGGAGAAGAACATCATGTAGGCGGCTCCAGCCGCCATCACTGTGCCGTAGTGGAAGAAGAACAGATTGACCGAGCGCATGAACCGGGTGCGGCTGAACCGGGCGAAACCCCAACCCAGCAGTGTGGTGGCCCGTTTAAGGGCCGAGGACCCCTCACGGCGGGCCCGGCCATAGGCTAGCCGGGCGGCCAGTTCCTCCCGCTTGAGTGCCTCGATGTCTAAAGGATTGGTGGCGGGGGTGGCTTCCCGGTGCTCGTCGAGTTTGGAAACCTTCGCATAGGCGGTGGCCAGGATGTTCCCGGTGGTGCTGGCGTCGTCGGGCTTCTCACGGTGGGGGCGCAGCCGGGAGGAAAAGCCCATGGGAATCAGGCCGTAGGGGCGGCAGCGGGCAGGAAACCGACCTTCTCGTAGGCGGTCTGCAGGGTCTCGGCGGCGACTTCGCGGGCCTTAGCCGCGCCCTTGGCCAGTAACGCGTCAAGTTCAGCGGGGTCAGCGAGCAGTTCCGCGGCCCGATCCCGTACTGGTCCGATCGCGGCGACGACCACCTCGGCTAGATCGACTTTGAGGTGGCCGTACATCTTGCCTTCGTACTCGGCTTCCAATTCCGGCACGGTCTTACCGGTCACCGCTGAGTAGATGCTCAGCAGGTTGGAGACCCCGGGTTTGTTTTCCCGGTCAAAACGGATCTCTGTGCCATCGTCAGTTACCGCGGATTTGATCTTCTTAGCGATCTGTTTGTCGGTGTCATTGAGGTTGATGAGCCCATTGGGTGAGGATGCCGACTTTGACATCTTCGTGGTGGGGTCTTGCAGGTCATAGATCCGCGCACCCACCGGGGGGATGAACGGTTCCGGTACCCGGAAGGTCTCCCCAAACCGGTGGTTGAATCGCTGGGCCAAGTTCCGGGTTAACTCCACGTGCTGTTTCTGGTCATCGCCTACCGGGACCCCATGCGGCTGGTAGAGCAGGATATCTGCGGCCATGAGCATCGGGTAGCTCAGCAGTCCCACGGAGGCAGACTCGGTACCCTCCTTGGCGGATTTGTCCTTGAACTGGGTCATCCGCTGGGCCTCACCGAGCCCGGTGATGCAGGTCAGCACCCAGGCCAGTTGGGCGTGTTCGGGCACATGGGACTGCACGAACAGGGTGGAGCGTTCCGGGTCGATCCCTCCGGCAATGAACTGCGCGGCGGTGTTGCGGGTTCGTTCGCGCAGGAAGGCCGGGTCGTGGGGGACGGTGATGCCGTGCAGGTCGGGGATGAAGAAGAAGGCGTCGTACTGCTGCTGGGTTTTGACCCAGTTGACCAGCGCGCCGACGTAGTTACCCAGGTGCAGGGAATCCCCAGAGGGCTGCATCCCGGAGAGCACACGTGCGCCGGTTTGCGGCGCGCCAGTTTCGGTCACGGCGGTTCCTCACAGTCTCGGGGCAGAATCCAGCCCAGTGTAAGCTCATCCCCGGTTTCAGTTCGAGTACGCCGAGGCGAGGACCTGCTCCACCGGCAGCACCTCGGCGCCCAGGGCCTCGGCGACCGGACCGTGGGTGATACGCCCGTTATAGGTGTTCAGCCCGGCCGCGAGGTGTGGGTCGTCCCGCATGGCTTGTTTCCACCCTTTGTCTGCCAGGTCGAATACGTAGCGCAAAGTGGAGTTGGTCAATGCGGCAGTGGAGATGTGCGGCACAGCTCCAGGCATATTCGCCACGCAGTAGTAGATCTGCTCTCCCAGGGTGAAGGTCGGTTCCGCGTGAGTGGTTGGTCGGGAGCCTTCAAAACACCCGCCCTGGTCGATGGCGATATCGACCAGCACCGAGCGTGGCCGCATCCGCGCCACCATGTCGCGGGTCACCAGTTTCGGTGCCGCAGCCCCGGGGACCAGCACCGAACCGATCACCAGGTCCGCGGAGGCGACTTCCTCCGCGATGGTCAGGGTATTGGAGGCGAGGGTCCGCAATCCACGGGCCGAGAGCGCAGACAGCTCCCGCAGCCGCTCGATATTCAGGTCGATGACCGTGACCTCGGCCCCCATACCCAGCGCGGTGATGGCAGCCTGTTCCCCGGCTTTGCCACCGCCGATGACGACCACCTTCGCCGGACGGGACCCGGGGACCCCGCCGATGAGGATCCCCGGGCCCCCTTGGGAATGCATCAGATGGTAGGCCCCCACTTGGGCGGCCAAACGTCCGGCAACCTCACTCATCGGTGCCAGCAGCGGTAACCCCTTGGGACCGGTGACAGTCTCATAGGCGATGGCGATGACTCCGCGCTCTTGCAGGGCCGCAGCGCACTCGGCTTCGGCGGCCAAGTGCAGGTAGGTGAACAGCACCTGGCCTTCGCGCATCCGGTCGAATTCCTCAGGCTGGGGTTCTTTGACCTTCAACACCAGTTCGGCGGTGTCCCATACGTCCTCAGCCGTGGGGACGATCCGAGCCCCGGCGGCGGCGTAGGCGTCGTCGTCGAACCCCGATCCGACTCCGGCACCGGCCTGGATCAGCACCTGGTGGCCACGGCGGTCCAAGTCGATGGATCCGGCGGGTGTCAGTGCCACGCGGAATTCATTGTTCTTCACTTCGGCTGGTACACCGATGAGCATCGTGAGGTTTCCTTTTCTCGCTTCTGTGACTCCGTTGTCACACTCGCAGGACAATTTTCTCAAAGCCGGATCGACCGGGCCAGAGCTGCTCCATCCCCCACCTCTGCAGGGTCTCCACACAGCGCCGGGCTGAACCTACACGGCGGCAGTGGGGAGCGGCGACCTCATACCCTCATGGTCGCGGCAGGGCGCTGTGACGGAGCACCGGGTAGACATCGCAGTCCACGACGACGCCGGCACTCCGCCACAGCCTCCCCTGACAGTGGGTGCCCGGGTGCCTTATTCGGCGGGCCGGACGTTGTAGAAGATGTCACCGGAAAGGGCGACGTATTCGTAGCCAGCCACCCAGTCCTGCATACCGGTGACGGTGTACTTATCTCCGAATTTCACCATGGGCAGGTAGTCGTAGAAGGCCTGCTGGAGGTCTTCGGCGGCTTCGAGGGCTTGCTCCTCTCCTTCGGCGGTGCTGATCGCGTCCAGGGCCGCGGCAATGTCCTCGGAGTCGGTCCAACCCGGCCAGTTGTCGTAGAGGAACACGTAGGTCACCGGCACTGTGACCGGGGCGAATCCTGTGATGAAGATGTCGTAGGCCTCCGGGTCGGTGCGGTCCTGGAGCACAGTCGCCCAGTCGGTGACGTTGAGTTCGACGTTCATGCCCGCGTTTTCCAACTGCTGCTGCAGGGGCACTGCGGCGTTGTAGTGATCGTCGTACTCCCGAGTGGTGAGGATGGTGATGGTTTCGCCGTCGTATCCGGCTTCTTCCAACAGTTCCTCGGCCACGGCGGGGTCGTCATTGTGGAACAGCTCCTGTCCGGCGTCGGAGTACCAGTCAGAGTCTTCGGGCATCAGTGCGCCGTTGGTGTTGTAGAACTCCTCAGAGACAAAGGCAGACTGCTGCAGTTCCTCGGCGTCCACGGCAGCCAGGACTGCCTGACGCATCGTCACATCGGCCATCAGGCCTTCTTGCTTGTTGAACACCGCCCCGTTGAAGCCCTGCTCCCCGGAGACCAGCTCGATGTCCTCGTTGCTCTCCAGCATGTCGACGTTATCCAGTGGAAGCGCGTTGGCGGCGTCGTATTCTCCCGACTGCAGCCCGGAGACCCTCGTGGAGGAGTCGGTGACGATGTGGTAGTAGATCGTGTCGTAGTAGGGGTCCTTCTCCCCGGCGGTGCCGTGGGTCTCGCCCTCAGGGGATTCGTACTCCTCGAACCGGTCGAGCTGGATGTACTGGTCAGTGCTCCACTCGGTGAGTTCATAAGGCCCGGTTCCGACGTACTCTTCGACTCCTTCCTCGGGTGCTTCTTCGATGATCTCAGCGGGCATAATGACCGGCAGCTGAGATTGGTCGGCCAGTAGCTCCACGGCGATGTACATCGGCTCCGGCAGGGTGACAGTCACGGTGTCTGCATCCTCGGAGGAGACCTCCGCCTCGGAGAAGAAGGTCTGCCCGGCCCCGGACCGTTCGATCCAACCTTCCAGGGAAGCGACGACGTCGTCTGCTTCCATCGTGGAGCCATCGTGGAACTGGACTCCTTCCCGCAGAGTGAAGGTGATCTCCAGTCCGTCGTCAGAGACCTCGTAGTCTTCAGCGAGCACCGTTTGGACCTCACCGTCGGCGTCAATGGTGATAAGCGGTTCAAAGAAGTTCCGGGAGATGTCCCGCGTGGCGGTGGAGGTAGTCACCAAGGGGTCCAGAGTGGGTGGTTGGGCGTTCCACGCGATGTTGAACTCCCCGCCGCCTTCCTGCTGACCGGCGCCGTTGGCCCCGTTGGCGCCGTCGGGGGTGCCGTCTCCCCCGCAGGCGCTGAGCATCAGGGCCCCGATGGCTCCTGTTGCAAATGCGGTGTACTTTCTCATGGTGTTCCTTTCCTTGGGTCCCTTACCGGGTGTGGGTGGACGCGGTCGTGTACACGGGTTCTCCGGGGCGATGCTCGGGCTGCAGGGCCCCGTGGCTGACCACCGGGGTTCCGGCGACCAGGACGTGATCGACGCCGGCGCTGGGGGTCACCGGCACAAAACTGGTGTTCGGACGTAGGGCGTTGAGATCGAAGACGACGACGTCGGCGTCGGCCCCTGGCCCCAGGTGGCCTTTGTCTCGCATCGGCGGGACGGCATCGGCCAGGATGCGCGCCGGGATCGCAGTGGAACGCTCGATGACGTCGCTGAGGCTCAGCGTGGCGGTGTCTCGGTGCAGCCACGCGATGGCGCGGACAAAGCAGGAGGTGGTGCGCGGATGCACGGTGAGTCCGTGGTCGGGCAGCGGCCACTGGGTCACATCGGCGGGTGCGCCGTTGGTGTTCTCGGCAAGCTGTTGGACCACCATCGCATCGGAGGCGAAGGCGGCTCCAGGCAGGGAGAGCGCCTGGGTGAGATCATCGAGCTGGTCGGGTTCGGCTTCGTCGTAGTACCGGATGACGCATAGCCCACCGGGGTCAGCGGCGCGCAATTCGGCCAACCGCTGGTAACTGCTGATGTTCTCTCCGGTTTTCAGGTAGGTGACGATATGCGCCGGAGCTCCGGCGGCTTCCAGGGACTCCGGAGCCAGGAACTCTGCACCGATGACAGTGGAGGCCAGACCAAAGGGGTAGGACTCGGTAGTCACCGGGAGGCCTTCATCCTGGGCAGCCAGCAGGGCGCGGGAGGAGGCCTCCACGGTGGAGGCGTTGGAGCTGGCGAAATGGCAGATGTGCACCCGGGCCCCGGTCTGCCGGCTCAGTGCGATGAGCTCTTCGATCGCCTCCACGGGAGTGTGGCCGGGGACTCGGGCTCCCCACCGGATGTGGACGAAAAGCGGGACTGATCGCCGGGTGGCGAGTTCTCCCAGAGCGCGGAGTTCTTCGGGCTCGGTACGCGGCGCGTAGCCGAGCAGCACGCCGATGCCGAGTGCACCGGCGTCGAGTTGAGCCTCCACCAGGTCGATGATGCGGGGCAGTTCTTCGGCGGTGGCCGGTTCGGCCCAGGCGGTTCCCTGCTGCAGGGCGGAGAAGGCTTCCAGCGGAAGGGAGGGCAGCGCGGCGATGGCGGCGTCGTCGAGCTGTTCTTTGATGATCGCCCGGGCGTAGAGCCATCCGGCGGAGTACCCGTAGTGCAGTGGCCGGCCTTCGGACTGTGACCAGGCGTAGGAGGCTGCCACTGGGGTGGCTCCGCCTTCGAGCTCCAGGGAGGTGGTGACTCCATCGAGGGCCTGCAGCCGGTGGCCAGCGAGGTCCTGGGCGTGGCTGTGCAGGTCAATGAACCCAGGAGCGACGATCTTGCCTGTGGCATCGATGACCGTCTGTGCGGTGGGCAGCTCCGTACCGACGTAGGCGATACGCCCAGCGGCGATGCCGATGTTCAGTGCGGCGTCGCGGTGGTTCTGCGGGTCAACGACCCGGCCGTGGGCGATCAGCAGATCAAGTGGTTCCAACGTGGTGGCGTCCCTTCTGTGGTGGCGACCGGCGTCCCGCCGGATGGATGGGTGAAGTCAGACCTGGTCGGCGTTCTCAGGCAGCCGATCCCGCTGCTGCCGCTGCCGGGGGTGCTGAATGGGCACCGAGGCCAGCAGCTTCTGGGTGTAGGGGTGCTGCGGTGCGGTGTAGAGGCCTTCGGAGGTGTTCTCTTCGACGAGTTCGCCCTGGTACATCACCCCGATTCGGTCCGCGAGGTATCGCACCACGGACATGTCGTGGCTGATGAACAGGTACGTCAGTCCGCGTTCCCGCTGGAGTTGGCGCAGCAGGTTGAGCACCTGGGCCTGGATGGAGACATCGAGGGCGGAGACCGGTTCGTCACAGATGAGGACCTTGGGCTCTACCATCAGTGCGCGGGCGATCCCAATGCGTTGGCGCTGCCCACCAGAGAACTCGTGGGGAAACCGTTCGGCGTGCTCTTGGCTAAAGCCCACTGCCTCCAAGGAGTCCTTGACGCGGGCTCGGATGATCGAGCGGTCCCGCTGCCCGACGATCCGCAGGGCTTCTTCGAGGATGTGACGGACCCGGCGGCGCGGATTGAGCGAGGAGTGTGGGTCTTGGAAGATCATCTGGATGTCCCGGCGAAGCGGCCGGGATTCTTTGGATCGGGCGTCGAGCACCTGGCCGGCCAGTCGGATCTCCCCGGAAGTGGGGGTGAGCAGTCCTTGCAGCAGCCGTCCTGTGGTGGATTTTCCGGACCCGGATTCACCGACCAGTGCGTAGGTCTGCCTCGGGTAGATCTCCAGGTTTAGGTCCTTGACTGCGGTGACTGCTCCTTTGCGAAATCCCAGGGGTGAGCGGGAGACGAACTCCTTGGTCAGTCCACGGGCGGTCAGCAGCGGTTCGGTGCTCTGGGGTGGTTCTGCCGAGGCGGGGGTGGTCTCAGTCATCGGTGTCCTCCTGCTCATCGCCGGTGCTGAGTAGGTCAGGGATTTCCTCAGCCCGAATACAGCGGACCAGGTGGTCACCAGCTGCTGTGTGGCTGCCGGGTCTCTGGTGGGGACGCAGCTCGGGGGTGGCCCGGGTGCACTCATCAATGGCGAAGGGGCAGCGGGCAGCGAACCGGCACCCGTCAGGAACCTGGGTCAGGGTGGGCACTGCCCCAGGGATGATCGGTAAGTCCTTGGAGTTATCGGTCTCCAGAGAAGGGGTGGAGGCCAGCAGTCCGCGAGTGTAGGGATGTGCCGGTTCGTCGAAGAGGGTATGCACGTCGGTGTCTTCGATGACTTGTCCCAGGTACATCACGATGACTCGGTCGCAGATTTCGGCGACGACGCCGAGATCGTGGGTAATGAACATCGTGCCGGTGTCGTAGTTGCAACGTAGGTCGTCGATCAGCCGGAGGATCTGTGCCTGAGTGGTGACATCCAGGGCTGTGGTCGGTTCATCGGCGATGAGCAAGTCGGGTTCGCAGCACATCGCCATGGCGATGACCACCCGCTGCCGCTGCCCACCGGAGAGTTGGTGCGGGTATTGCCGCAACCGTAGTTCCGGCTCAGGGATCCCGGTGATCTGCAGCATCTGCAGGGCTTTGTCCGCAGCCTGCTGTTTGGTGAGACGGGTGTGGGTCCGGATGGCTTCGATGAGCTGATTACCGATGGTGTAGACCGGGTTCAGCGAGGACATGGGGTCTTGGAAGATCATCCCTAGTCGGCTGCCGCGGTAGGGACGCATCTGGTCCTCCGTCAGTTCCAGCAACTCTGTGGTCCCGTCGAAGGTGACAGAGCCGTCGTAGTCGGTGGTGTCCTCATCGAGCAGACGCATGACCGATTCGGCGGTGACCGACTTGCCGCAGCCGGATTCGCCGACGATCCCGAGGATCTCACCCCGGGCGACGTGGAAAGAAACCCCGTCCACTGCGGTGACCAGGCCGTCTTCGGTGGCGAAGCTGGTCCGCAGGTCGCGGACCCGCAGAACATCAGGTGAGCCGGCGTCGTCGTGGTTCTCGGCGTGGGTGGTCGTCATGAGCTCTCCCCCTCTCGGGTAGTGGGGCGGCTGGCGGTGGACTGGTGGGCTGCAGTTTGCCGTGCGGCCGCTCGCGCGGCCTTGCGGGCTTTGCGTTTGCGTCCGGAGGTTTTGGACCGGTAGGTGGGGTCGAGCAGGTCGCGCAGGCCGTCGCCGAGTAGGTTGATCGCCAGGATGGTGGACATGATGAACACCCCCGGGAACACGGTCATCCACCAGGCGGTGTAGATGAGGTTTTTCCCATCCAGCAGCATGTTTCCCCAGGAGGGAGCCGGGGGTGGAACCCCCGCTCCTAGGAAGCTGAGGGCGGCTTCAGTGATGATGCTGTCAGCGAAGACGAAGGTCGCCTGAACGATAAGGGGCGAAACCACGTTCGGGGCGATATTGATCCAGATGATCCGAGTTCGGGAAGCACCTTGGGCTTTGAGCGCCTCGACGAAAGTCTGTTCCCTGACCACCAGCGCGGAGGATCGCACAATGCGTGCCACATAGGGGGTGAAGACGATCGTTAAGGCGATGATGACGTTTGAGGTCTGCTGCCCCAGCGCGGCCATGATGGCGATGGCCAGCAGGATCGCGGGGAAGGCCATGAGCCCGTCGCTGATGCGCATCAGGATCATGTCCGCGACCCGGTTGTATGCCGCGTAGAGGCCCACTGCACACCCCAGCACCGCAGTGCAGACCGCGGTGAAAGCTCCCACGAACAGAGAGACTCTGGCGCCTTCGGCCACGCGGGCCAAGACGTCGCGGCCGTAGTTGTCGGTACCGAAGGGGTGCTCCAGCGAGGGCGGCTGAAGTCGATTGGCCCCGGCGACGTCGAAGGGTGAAGGGGTAAGCATGGGTCCGAAGATCGCCACGAGTGTGACGATGACGAGGATGCTGCCTCCGGTGAACGCTAGTTTGTGGGCGGCGAACCGGCGCAGGAACTTGGAACGGCGGGAGCGGGTTTTGTCGATCCGGTTGAGGGAACCGACGGTAATGTCCGGCCGGGCGCTGTGGGGCGTCGTCGTACTGTGTGTCATATCAGCTGTCGCCTCCGGCGAAGCGCACTCGCGGATCGAGCACGCTGTAGAGAATGTCGACGAAGAAATTAATGAGCACGTAGGCCACGGCGATCAGCAGCACCACTCCCTGGATGACCACCAGATCTCGGCGTTCGACACTGTTGACCACGAGCTGGCCGATGCCGGGGATGTTGAAGACGGTTTCCACCACAGCGGCTCCGGCTATCAGTGTGCCGAGGGTCTGTCCGATGGTGGTGATGATCGGCAGCGCAGCGTTACGCAGGGCATGTTTGTACAGCGAGACCCGGGCCCGGACACCCTTGGCCTTGGCGGTCTTCATGTAGTTCTTGGAGAAGGTGTCCAGCATGGCGGTGCGTGTCATACGGGCGATGAGCGCAGCCTGCATAGATCCCAGGGCCACCGCCGGCAGTGCGAGGTAGCGCAACGCATCAGCCAAGCCGTCTTCTGGAGGGACGTAACCGGCCACCGGGAGCCAGCCCAACCAGACCCCGAAGATGAGCATAAGGAACAGCCCCAGCAGGAAGGAGGGCACTGAGATACCCATCAAGGCTCCAGCCATGACCGCCTGATCGGCACCGGTACCCTGCCGTTTGGCCGCCAGGATCCCGGCGGGCACGCCGATGAGGATCGCCAGCACCTGTGCCAGTAACGCAAGGTTGATGGTGGGTCCCAACGCGGCGAAGAGCACCTCGGTCACCGGTAATCCGATAAAGAACGAAGTGCCCAGATCTCCAGTGAGGGCGGAACCGACCCAGGAGAAGAACTGCACGATGAGCGGCTCATTCAGCCCCAGGGATTCCCGCAGTGCCTCGACCTGTTCCTCTGAGGCGTCGGGGCCGAGCATCACTGCGGCGGCGTCTCCCGGCATCATGTGCATCAGCCCGAAGGTCACCACCGCTACGACGCAGAGCACTGGCACCAAAGCCAGCACGCGTCGCATCAGATATCCAGCCATGTTTCCTCCGTGTTAACCGAGTGTGACAAGCACTCTTCGATTCAGTGCGTGAAAGTCTGTTGTTCCTCGAGGGTCCCGTCAACTGTCACACTGGTAATGTAGAAATCAGACAAATTGATGGCTGCTCTTGTCAGGATGGGAGACGTCGGTGTCGCAATCTCTCACCGAGCTGGATGCCAAGATCGTCGAGGCGTTACTTATTGATGGGCGCGCGTCGTGGCAGCGTATCGCTCACACCCTGGGGGTTAACGAGCGCACAGTAGCCCGTCGGGGCAATGAATTACTGGATTCCGGGGATGTGTGGGTCGGGGCGATCAAAGTGCCGATGCCTGGTTTTGTCGTCGCCCTGCGCTGCGGGCAGGGGCAATCTCGAATGACATCGACTGCACTGAGTCAGCATCACGCCAGCAGCTGGGTGCACGTCACTGCAGGGGACTACGACGTCGTGGCGGAAATCAACATCCCAAACGATAATGAGTCCAATTTTCTTCTCGAGGAGCTGCCTGCATTCGCTGGTGTCCGGGAGATCAACAGCTACCCGGTGGTTGAGTACCTGCGTCAGGCGCGGATTTGGAATCTGGGCATCCTCACTGAGCAGGAGCGCCGTGCGATGTGGGAGGCGGCTCCGAATAGCCGGCACAACTATGTGGGCACTGAGGATCCGCTCTCTGCCCGAGATGCGGCCTTGTTGACGGCGCTGCGCAGTGATGGTCGGTTGCCCTATGAGGAGTTGGGCCGCCGGGCAGGGGTCTCTGATGTCACGGCCAAGCGGCGGGTGGATGCACTCCGCCGCAATGGCACGATTGCCATCCGGACCTTTTTTAACCCGAAGGCGCTGGGGTTGACCACTGAGGCACTGATGTGGCTAGAGGTCCCGCCCCGGCACATCCCAGAGGTGGTCGAAGGCGTCCGGCGCGCTGAGCACATCAAGTATGCCGCCCGGCTGACCGGCCCGTGGGCGTTCATGTTGATGACCAATATTCCCGGGCGCATGGCCCTGGATGACGTGTTACCGGATGAGCCGTGGGTGGAACACATCAGCCGGTACAACGTCTCGATCGCACTACGGACCGACAAACTCAGCACGGTCCGCACCCAGCCGGATTCGGTTCCCTCTCCCACCGCCGCCGGCAGTCGCTAACCGGTGACGCCAGGCGTTTTACGGCAGGTGGTAGTCGATGACCAGCGGGGCGTGGTCGGACCAGCGCAACGAGTAGTCAGCCGCGCGGTCGACCTTCGCGTTGGAGGCCAGCTCCGCCAGCTGCGGGGTAGCCATGTGGTAATCGATCCGCCAGCCGGTGTCATTATCGAAAGCCTTGCCACGATATGACCACCACGTGTACGGCCCCTCCACCTCACCGGCCAGGGAGCGTGCGACGTCGACATACCCGGCTTCCCCGAAGTAGCGATCGAAATAGGCCCGCTCCTCCGGCAGGAACCCGGAGTTCTTCCGGTTGCCCTTCCAATTCTTAATGTCCAGCTCGGTATGCCCCACATTGAGGTCCCCGGTCACCAGCACATGATCGGACCGTTTAGCCAACTGCGGCAAGTACTCCAGCATGTACTGCAGGAACCGCATCTTGTGCTCCTGACGGACAGTACCAACCTCCCCGGAGTGAACGTAGACGCTCACCACGGTCAGAATGCTGCCATCGCCCAGCTCGAAGTCGGCCTCCAACCAGCGGCCATCGTCCTCGGGGTGCCCTTCCCCAATACCCGCCCGGGTCGCCACCGGTGGCTTCCGGGAGATAATCGCCACCCCGGCCCGCCCCTTATCCGCGGCCTCATGCTCATGCAAATACCAGGCTGACTCCGGATCCTGTTCCCCAGCGGCTTCAGACATCTGACGGATAATCTTGGTGACAGTGGCCCCGTCAGCGCGCACCTCCTGCAACGTGAGGATGTCGAGTTCACGATCAGCCAGCCACTCCCCCATCCCCTTGCGGTGAGCAGCACGAATGCCGTTGACATTGACCGTCCCAATCCGGGTGATGCCGGCAGGCTTAGGGTCAACGATCCGGTGGGGGCTGGTCATCGGACAATGTCTCCTTCAATCGTTTCGCCGGCGTCGTCGTCGTTCACAGTTCCCTTGCCGCGGGTGTCTTCACCACCGGAGTTCTTCGGCGTGCGACCGGTGACCTCAGCGAGCATGTCCCGGCCATTATGAGCGGTGATTTCAATGGTCTCCAGTGCGCGGTCAACCATCTCCGTGTCGGCCTCGGACCCCTTGGCCAGTTCCTCGGCAATCACACGCTTTTGCACCTGGACGATCTTAAAAGAGTGATCCAGCTTCAGGTTTCGCGAATGAGTGTCCTCATCGACCACCACGGTCCCACCGGAACTCTCCGCATTGCGGGCAGCCACATCAGCCCGAGCCGAATCCACCGCGTCACCAAACTTCTTAGCCCCTTTACGGAAGGTGGCGACCACGATCGCTGCCAGCAGCAGCCACCCCCCGGCGATCACCGCGATAATCCACCCGATGACGTCATTCTCATTAGCCGCGAAGACCAAGGCCACCAACAGGACCGTGATCATCACCGCGAAGACAATGCCGGTGCCGCGGCGGGAGGCATTCCGAGCGGCTTCCTGAGCGCGGGCGGCGGGAGGCAGATGGCTGGCAGAACTCATACGGGTGATTATCGCCCGTGGTGCACCCACGGAGCGAATCCTCAACACGGCGTGCGCGAGCGGCGAACTGCCCACCCATTGCTCCGTGAGACAGCAGCCCTCACTATGATGGCAACGACGGCGCCACTTGACGCCGTTACTGACGCCGGATGTGAGGAGCGAAACGTCATGACTGAGCTGCCCGAGGGTATCCACCCCGACACCACGGAAAACCGCACCACATGGATGCGGCGCTACACCCTCGATCCCCAACTGGCCGAAGAGTTCGTGCAATTCCTCACCACCAAAGTCATTCCCGCCCGGGAAAGTCGCGGATTCACCATCGAATCCATCTGGCTGGCCAAGGACCACTCCGAACTGACCTGGTTCGTCTCCCGGCCGGGTAGCGCCGAGGACTTCGCCGCAGCCGAGCGGGAGTGGGAAGAGTCCCAGCAGCGGGCCGAGATCTTCGCCGACGCTCCGAAGTACGTGCTGAGCAAAGACCTCAGAGAAGTCACTCGGTTGCGCTGAACCGCTCGCGCCGAGACAGCGCCGGGCTGAGGCCCGGTTTCCTCAGGCTGGCTTAACGGGAGGCCCGCCGGGCGGCGATCAGTGCTGCCACGGCGGCTGCAACCATGAGCCCGGTAATAAGCAGCGCCGCAGCGAACATCCCATCGGCATGGTCGGCTCCAGCGGAAACCGCGTAATAGATCCCGGTAACTCCCGCCATCCCCGTGGCGGTCACGATGCGCTGAGCCGTCTGGGTCACACCACCGGAAGCTCCCGCCATGTGCTCAGGCACCTCCTGCATGGACAGGGTCTGAGCAGAGGGAATGATGAGGGTCTGGGCAGCCCCATTGATGGTCATCCCGGCCACCACCCACCACAGAGAGGCCGGAACCCCATTGGTGACCAGCGCGGAGACCGCAAGCACCACCGAAGAGAGGACGGCCGTCGTCGTACCCACCACCAGCATCCGCGGACCCAGGCGATGGACCCGTTTTCCCACCTGCGCAGAGAAGGCCACCACCAAAATAGCTGCGGGTACCGTGACCAGCCCGGCGATCAGTGCCCCATGACCCAGTCCCTGCTGCACATAGACGGCGACGACGGCGCCCATAGCCGGCATACCGGCGAAGTAGAGGATGAGCACCAGGGAGTTCCACGTGAAGCTCGGCACCGTGAACAGCCGCAGATCCACCATCGGCGCGCCCGGGTCCCGCTGACCCAAGCGCCGCTCCCACAGCACCCACACCGCCAGCAGCACCACGCCGGCGCCGCCGAGCACCGCACCGAGGGCGGACTGGAACTGGATGAACGGCAGCATGATGAGCACCACCGCCGCAGCAAGCAGGACCGCACCGACCGGGTCCAGACGTCCCAGCCCTCCCGGTGAGGTGGCGTCGTCGTCCTGTGGCTTGGGCAGCCACAGTGCGGCGAAGATCAAGGCGAGCACAACCACCGGCACATTGATGGCCAGCACCAGCCGCCACCCGATGTTCTCCGGTGCCAGGTCGATGAGCAACCCTCCGATGAGCGGTCCCAACGCCAAGCCCAGCCCCACAACGGTACTCATCAGCCCGTAGGCGTTACCGCGGGTCGGCCCCGTGAACAACCGCTGAATCATGCCGATGATCTGCGGAACCAACAGGGAGGAACCGACTCCCATGGCGAAACGCATCAGGTTGAGCACCAGCGGGGTGGGTGCCAGCGCGGCGGCCAGGGAGGTCAGCCCGAAGACCGCAACCCCGGCCAGAAACATCCTCCGGCGACCCCACAGGTCACCGGCGCGCCCGGCTGTGCCTGTCGCGCGTCAGACTTAGTGGCAGGGCCGTTATGTAGGTCCTGAAGGAGAGTCAGTCATGGGTAGACCACCCTCGATTCCGGCGGAGAAGAAGACCCGGATAGTGCTGAGCGTGCTGGCCGGCGAGATGTCCATCGCCGAAGTGGCACGCAAGGAGAAAGTCAGTGAGCAGTCCATCGGACGGTGGAAGGCCGAGTTCCTGGAAGCCGGCAAGACCGCCCTGGTGGCCGGCAGGTCCGGACCATCCTCCCGAGAGGAACAGCTGGAGGCCGAGGTCGCCGAGCTGACCCAGGCCTTGGGCGAGGCACACCTGGAAGCCAGGGTGTGGAAG
>NZ_ATXP01000009.1 GCF_000421745.1 Nesterenkonia alba DSM 19423 | reverse complement strand
AGGTGATCCGCTGTGACAACGGTCCGGAGCTGATCAGCCAGGCCCTCGCCGACTGGGCCGGGCAGAAGGTCGGACTGCACTACATCCCGCCGGGGGCACCATGGCGTAACGGCTATGTGGAGTCCTTCAACAGCAGGATCCGGGATGAGTGCTTGAACATCAACAGCTTCTACTCCCTGCTCCACGCGAGGGTCGTGATCAGCGACTGGAAGTATGACTACAATCACCACCGGCGGCACTCCTCACTGGGCTACCAACCCCCAGCGGCCTACGCCGCAGCCTGCCGCCACACAAGAGAAGATCAACCCCCGCAGCTCACATAAGAACTGGACCTAACACCGGGGGCATTCCAATGTCGTCGTGAGGACTGCGATGCCGAGTAAGGCAGAGGTGGTCCTCCAGCCGAGGAGGTCTGTTGAGTAGGTGACAGTGGGGATGAAGATTGGTCCGGCCAGTCCTGTGATCAGGGTGAGGATTCCCGCAGCTTTGTTTCGTTGTTCACGGGGAAACCATTGTTGGATAGCGATGAAACCTGGATCGAAGAGCACCATCGCGCTGCCTGGTCCGATGAAACCCCACCAGGCCAGCAGTACATGCCACGGCTCAGTAGCCACCGAGAAGATGAGGAAGCCAGTGCAGACAAGGATTCCGCCGAGTCCGATAATGCCTCGTATGCCGTGAGCGTCAGCATGACGTCCGATATGAACAGCGAACGCCGCACCGACCAAGACGGAGCCGGAGAAGGCGGTCGACAGCAGCGAGATGGAGAAGACCGATCCCGCTGCTTGGGAAGTCAGCATCACGGAGGTGCCGAAGAGAATCGCTCCGAAGCTGACCCCGATGCTGGTGGCCAGGGAATAGACGAGACGGCGGAAATGAGGTGCGCGGGCTGAGTGGGTCATGGATCTTTCTTGTGGTCGTGGGCATCAAAAGATGCCGACTCCACTCCTGAAGGTTTCTATCCCTTGAGATCCACGCTGCTGCTCATTGTGAGTGGCTGCGTATCGCGGCGCTTGAACCAGTCTCGACGTCGTGCGTCGACGGAACCCTAGCCGCCAGTGCTGGCCGGTGATCCATAGTGTACGCGTTCTTCCGTCCTGTGAGGTTGGCGGCATGCCATTGGGACATTGTGGATGAGGAACTTCTGGAGAAAGCTCAGCAGCTTGAGGACGACGACAAGCTGGAACTCGCCTACGCATTGCTGCGAACAGTGCAGGCTTCAGAGCCGGTCAGTCCGGAGACTGCCGCCCTGATCGATCAGCGAGTTGCTCATGCTGAGCAGCACCGTCTGGAGGAGCATGCGCGGTCGGGTGAATACGTCAGTAGTGACAAACTGGTCATTGAAAGCCTGCGAGATCATCTGGGGGAGCCGCAGGTCGATGAAGTTCCTGGGTGAACTCCAGCTTCCACGGCGCTCCGGATCTACATGGAGGAGTTCGCCACCGTGGTCCGTACCGCTCAGGTAGCCGCAGCCTCCTGGCCCACTTAGTTGCCCATCTTCTCGACAGAGTGACTATTACCGCTTGTTGATATTATCGCGGAGCGGTAATATTGGGTTGTGATCCAGTCGTTCAGAGATTCAGTCACGGAACAGGTTTGGACCACTGGTAAGCACAGAAAGTTCGATCCCCGCATTCTGAAGGTGGCGGTACGGAAGCTGCAGCAGCTCCACTACGCCCACGACCTCAACGACCTCAGGGTCCCTCCAGCCAATCACTTAGAAGCAATGGTCGGCGACCGTCGCGGACAGTACAGTATCCGCATCAACAAGCAATGGCGTATCTGCTTCACCTGGACGGCCTCCGGCCCTGCCGATGTTGAAATCACTGACTATCACTGAAATATGGAAGGAGCCACAGCGATGAGTCTTACGCACCACGTACATCCTGGAGAGATCCTGCTTGAGGATTTCCTCAAGCCCATGGGGATTTCTCAGTACCGGCTTGCCCAGGACATCGGAGTTAAGCCTACTCGGATCAACGCTATCGTTCACGGAAAGCGCGGGATCACTCCCGATACTGCGCTGCGTCTTGGTCGATACTTCGGGATGAACCCTGAGTTCTGGACCAATGCCCAGACTCACTACGACCTGGAGATTCAGAAAGCCGTGCATGCCGCGGAGCTGGAAGCAATCCGCCCTCTCCAAGCCGCGTAGAGCAGACCGAAGAAGCCAACGAGTGGGTCTAGTCGACGGCTTGGATGGCGAGCGTTGCTGCCATGACGATGAGGGCTGCGCCTGCTCCGCCTTCGATGATGCGGGTCCAGCGTTGACTCATCGCCCGGCGCAGACCGGCGATGAATCCTGCGCAGATGAAGCACCACAGCAGCGAGGACGCCATGAATGCGGCGAAGAACACCAGCAGTGCGCTGAGGGCTGCGTCTTCTCCGAGTGCGCCGCCGACGGCTCCTCCTGCTCCGCCCCAATAGACCACGTTCCACACGCTGGCTAAGGACATCAGGGCTCCAGCGACAAGGGGACCACTCTTCGTGCTGGTGGGTTCCGTTGCTGCACCTGAGGTGTTGGGTGTCGGTGTTTTGAGTGCTGCGTGGATTCCTTGTCCGCCGAGGAAAAGGAGAACCAGGCAGCCTGCCAGGGTGATCGGTATATGCAGATGCGGCTGGGTCAGCAGGGCAGCTGCTCCTGCCAGGCCGAGGATCGCCCAGGCTGCATCTCCGACCAGGGAGCCGGTCTGCACGCCAAAGGCGGGACCGAATCCGCCTCTGACTCCACGTCGCAGCGATTCGGTAAAGACGGGTCCGGGGGCGGCGTTGAAGACCAGTCCCAGCCAGAAGCCGGTGAGGATGACTTGAATCATGGCATCCAGAATCTCGCAGAGAAAGCACTCGGAACCCCTGCGGCAGCCATGTGCCTATCCTATGAGCCCCGTGCTGACGAGGTGAGGTGTGCTCCGCGCCAAGGCCACGTCATCAGGGCCCACACCACAGCGACCAGCACCGCTAACCAGAACACGTAGACCGGCCAGGGCCCCAAGAAATCAATAAGTGACGCCCCATCCGGCGGGCGATTCAGAAACGCATAGTTTGTGCCTAAAACCGCGTTAGCAGGCATCACCAGTCCCGCCCATGCTGCGGCCAACCCGTAGGCCACCGCGAAATCTCTCCACTGTGGGCGCCACCCGGTGGTCAGCAAGGCCAGCGGAGCCAGCAAGACCGCGATATGAGTCACCCAGTAGAACCCCGCATTCACGGAGAAATCCAGCATGGTGGGATGCGGGGTCACCAGCGCCTGGGAATTCAACGTCAGCCCCCAGAAATAGGTCACCGCCACCGCCCACTGTGCTCGGCGGATGAGCGCATAGGCGGTGATGTAGCGCAAGGCATCCGAATAGTGCAACGGCAGAGACTGCTCCAGGTCCCACTGACCGGGCAGCAGCAGCCACACCGTGTACATCACCGAAATGACCAGCAGCACCCACCCGGCGGTCGGCAAAACCCAGTTCTGTGCCGGCGTCGTACGGATCCGACGCATGCCGAAGACCACCAGCACCCCCAGGGCACCTGCGAGCCCGAGCAGCCCCCAGTGCAGGCCTGAGAACATCTCGGGCCGCCCCGCCGCAGCGATGAGTGCGCCCATGGGCTAGCGGGTGACAGTCGCCGTGGCGTCCAGGGCCTGTGTGAAATCCCGGTAGAGATCCTCGACATCCTCGATCCCCACCGATAACCGCAGCATGCCCTCTGGCACCGAATCGGGTTCGCCGGGATGACGACGACGCCGCTCGACTAAGGACTCCACCCCACCCAGGCTGGTGGCAGGGGTCCACACTCGGAGGTTCTCCAGCACCGCATCAGCGGCCTCGAGGCTGCCAGTGTCCACGGTGATGATGGCGCCGAACCCGCCCAGTTGCTCCGCGGCCCGTTCGTGCTGCGGGTGAGTGGGTAACCCCGGATAGGTCACAGAAACCAGGGTGGGGTCGACGTCGTCGTCGACACGTTGGTGCAACCGTGCCGCCAGCACGCCTGCGTTGCGTTCAGCAGCATCCAGCCGGACAGCCAGAGTACGCACCCCGCGCAGGGCCAGGAACACCTCCATGGGTCCAGGGATGGTCCCATGCAGGTTGCGGTGGGCATGCAGGGCGGTGAACAGCTGCTCATCGGAGGTGATTGCCGCACCCATGATGACGTCGGAGTGTCCAGAAAGGAACTTCGTTACCGAATGAACCACCACATCGGCCCCCCAGGCCAGCGGATTCTGACGCAGCGGAGTGGCGAAGGTGTTATCCACCGCGGTGCGTACCCCCAGCCGGTTAGCCTCCGCCAGCAGCGCCGGAACATCGGCGACCTCCAGCATGGGGTTGGTGGGAGACTCAATCCACAGCAGGGCCTCGGTTTGCTCAGCAGAAGCGACCTGAGCGACGTCCCTCAGCTGAGCGAGCACCTCGTCGGTCTCAGCGATATCCGCCCGATGCACCGTCAGCAATCCCTTGGCAGCCATCTGCTGGACCATGGAGTAATACCCCATGTAAGCGTGGCGCGGAATGATGAGGTGGGCCCCCAGCGGCAACTGCTGGACCACCGCGCTGATCGCCGAAAGCCCCGAGGAGAACACCAGGCCATGCCGCCCACCTTCCAGCTCTGCGAGCAACTCCTCCAACGGAGTGAAGCTGGGAATCCCCTCCCGAGCGTAGACCTGCGGGTAGTCGACACTGGGACGGTAGACGTAGGTGGAGGTGAAATTCACCGGCGGATTGACCGGAGAGTTCGGCTCATGGGGTCGCCCAGCCGCCACGACTCGAGTCCGCTTGTTGTGTTCCATAAGAGATCAGCCTAGCCATTGCCGGGATATCGGCGCGGCACATGGGACCATGGGAGCCATGACCGAAACGTCCCCGACTGTCAGCCAGGAGGGCGAGGACGCCGTCCTCGCCATCATCCGCGAAACCCTCGAACCGCACAACAGCGCAGTGGCGGAAAGTGGCCTGCTCCTGGGGCCAGGCGACGACGCCGCCGTGCTGCGGTCGGTAGCCGGAGGCGACACCGTGCTCACCACTGACACGATGAGTCAGGACCGGGACTTCCGACTCAGCTGGTGGAAAGACGCCGACGCCGGCGCCTACGACATTGGCATCAAAGCTGCCGCCCAAAACCTCTCCGACCTCAGCGCCATGGGGGCAGTACCCCGGGCCCTGCTCGTCAGCCTGACCCTGCCGGCGGAGACCACCGTCAGCTGGGTGAAAGCTTTCTGCGCCGGGCTCATCCGTGCTTGCACCGCAGACCGCACCCCCTACTGTGCTGTGGCCGGAGGGGACCTCGGTTCCGCGGAGAGCATCTCGGTGACGATCACCGCGGTGGGGACCCTCGGCGAGGATGGGTCGGCTCTGACCCGGGCCGGAGCCCAACCGGGGGAGCGACTGGCGATCGCCGGGCCTCTGGGCCGGGCCGCGGCCGGGCTGGCTCTGCTTGAGCGGCCACTGAGCGCCCCGGCCACCGAGACCCAGCGCAGCATCTGGCAGAAACACCGTGAGGTGTTCACCGCCTGTCTGAAAGCCCAAACCCGCCCGGACCCCGACCTGGGAGCCGGGCCGGCGGCGCTGGAAGCCGGAGCCACTGCCGGGATGGACATCTCCGATGGGCTGCTGCGCGATGCCCGCCGGCTCGCCCAGGCCTCCGGGGTCCGGCTCATCATCGACGAAGACATCATCGCCGCCGACGCCGAAGCACTGACCCCGGTGGCCCGCATGCTGGGCCAGGGCACCGCCGCAGCCGTGGATTGGGTCCTCAACGGGGGAGAGGACTACGCCCTGCTCGCGACATTCCCGCACGACGTCGAGGTGCCGGCAGGATTCCGCACGATCGGTTACGTCGAAGCAGGATCACCAGAGGCGGTCACCCAGCTGCGGCCCGGTCGCGACGGATGGGACTCACTCAGCGACTGAAGAGGAAAGGGGCCGAGGCCGCAGAGATGGAGCCAGTGGTGGCCGTGGCTGTGTTTATGCCCCGTCGCTGGAGAGCCCGTGGTCACCTTCGGGGTTGTTGCGCACCAGTTCGGTGAGCTGGTGGGCTGCTGCCACCACCACCGGAGCGAACTTCCGTCCTGGCTGGCGAGACAGCCGCTCGATCGGTCCGGAGATGGACACCGCGGCGATAACCCGCCCCGAAGGCCCGCGCACCGGTGCGGAGACCGACGCTACGCCAGCTTCGCGCTCGGCCAGCGACTCACCCCAGCCGCGACGGCGGACCCCCGCCAGCACCGTGGGAGTGAAGCGGGCACCCTGCAGGCCCTCCACCAGACGTTCGTGATCCTCCCACGCCAGCAGCACCTGGGCCGCCGACCCTGCCTTCATCGACAGCTGAGTGCCCACCGGGATCGAATCGCGCAGCCCAATGGGCCGCTCCGCTGAGGCGACGCAGATGCGTGCTTCACCTTGACGACGGTACAGCTGCGAGGATTCACCCGTCGCGTCTCGCAATTTGAGAAGAATAGGTCCAGCTGCTGAGACGAGCTGATCGTCCCCCGCGGCGGATGCCAGCTCAGCCAATCGCGAGCCGATGACATACCGGCCCCGGACATCCCGCGTCAGATACCGGTGATGGACCAGTGCGGAGGCGATACGGTGCACCGTGGGCCGAGCCAGGCCGGTGCACTCGACGAGCTGGGCCAGCGTCGCTGGGCCGGCCTCGAGCGCATCCATAATCATCACCGACTTATCCACCACACCGATCCCCGAGGGGGAGTGCAGCGGGCGAGGCGGGTCCGGAGGCAGGGCGGAACTGGGTCCAGCAGAATTGTTCGTCACCACGAGCCCTATATTATCTCGAATATTGAGATCGGCGTCGTGATCTGTGGAACTCTTCCAGCCACGAGTGGTTCTATCGATACCAGGAGCTTGTACCCGAGCTGCCCGACGCCGCATCCCACACCCCGGGGTCTGCGGCGGAAGAACTGACCTGGAGGAATGATGGCGGAGAAGCCGCTCACGCTCGCAGAGAAGGTCTGGCGCGACCACGTCGTCGTCCGTGGTGAGGACAAAGACGGTCAGCGCTCCCCGGATCTCATTTACATCGACCTGCACATGGTCCACGAGGTCACCAGCCCACAGGCCTTCGAAGGCCTGCGCCTGGCCGGCCGACCGCTGCGTCGACCCGACCTCACCATTGCCACGGAGGACCACAACACCCCCACCCTGGAGATCGATAAGCCGATCGCCGACCCCATCAGCCGCAAACAGGTGGACACCCTGCGGGCTAATGCGGAGGAATTCGGGGTGCGCATCCACTCCCTGGGGGATGAGAACCAGGGCATCGTCCACGTGGTGGGCCCCCAGCTGGGACTCACCCAGCCGGGGATGACCATTGTCTGCGGAGACTCCCACACCTCCACTCACGGGGCTTTCGGCTCCCTGGCCATGGGTATCGGCACCAGCGAGGTGGAGCACGTCCTGGCCACCCAGACCCTGCCGCTGAAGCCGTTTAAGACCATGGCCATCACCGTCAACGGCACGCTGAAGCCCGGGGTGTCCTCCAAGGACATCATCCTGGCGGTCATCGCCAAGATCGGCACCGGCGGTGGGCAGGGATACGTTCTGGAGTATCGCGGCAGTGCGATCGAGCAGCTGTCCATGGAAGCCCGGATGACCATCTGCAATATGAGCATCGAGGCCGGGGCCCGGGCCGGGATGATCGCTCCGGATGAGACCACCTTCGAATACGTCAAAGGCCGCCCGCACGCCCCCACCGGGGAGGACTGGGAAGCGGCAGTGGAGTACTGGCGCAGTCTGCGCACCGATGAGGGAGCGCAGTTCGACGCCGAAGTCATCATCGACGCCGATGAACTTGAACCCTTCGTCACCTGGGGAACTAACCCCGGGCAGGGAGTCAGTCTCAACGACGTCGTCCCCGACCCGAAGAACTTCCACGACCCTGGCGAGCGCGAATCCGCTGAACGGGCACTGCAGTACATGGACTTAGAGCCCGGAACTGCCATGAAGGACATCCGGGTCGACACCGTTTTCCTGGGCTCCTGCACCAACGCCCGGCTCGAGGACCTGCGCGCTGCAGCTGAGATCATCCGGGGCCGGCAGAAAGACCCGGATGTGCGCATGATCGTGGTACCGGGCTCACATAAAGTCCGCCTCGACGCCGAAGCCGAAGGGCTCGATGAGATCTTCAAGGACTTCGGGGCAGAATGGCGTTTCGCCGGCTGCTCCATGTGCCTGGGCATGAACCCCGACCAGCTCGCCGAGGGCGAACGGTGTGCCTCTACTTCCAACCGGAATTTCGAAGGCCGGCAGGGCAAAGGTGGGCGCACCCACCTGGTCTCCCCGGTGGTAGCCGCTGCCACCGCCGTGCGTGGCACATTGTCCGCACCCTCTGATGTGCTTCAGCCCGTTCCCGCCTAATCCAGCACCCCAAGGACCTCCCCATGGAACCGATTACCACCCACACCGGAATCGGCGTGCCGCTGAAGCAGGGCAACGTCGACACCGACCAGATCATCCCCGCCGTCTACCTCAAACGTGTCACGAAGACCGGGTTCGACGACGCCCTCTTCGCCAGTTGGCGGAAGAAACCTGAGTTCATCCTCAACCAGGAGCCCTACCGTCACGGCAGTGTGCTGGTGGCTGGTCCCGACTTCGGCACCGGCTCCTCTCGTGAGCACGCGGTCTGGGCACTACGCGACTATGGCTTCAAAGTAGTGATCTCCTCCCGCTTTGCCGATATCTTCTACGGCAACGCCGCGAAGAACGGAGTCCTGGCCGCCAAAGTGGCCCAGCCCGACGTCGAGCTCATCTGGAAAGAACTCGAAAAGGAGCCCGGGACTGAGATCACCGTCAGTCTCGAAGACTGCACAGTGCGCTGCGGATCGGTGGATACCACCTTCGATATCGACAACTACACCCGCTGGCGGCTCATGGAAGGTCTCGACGACATCTCCTTGACCCTGCGGCACGAAGACGCCATCACCCGCTTCGAGGAGACCCGTCCCGGCTTCAAGCCGAAGACCCTGCCCGTCAAAGTCTGACAGGCTCGTCTCCGATTCGTCACCGAATCGTTGTGCACCTCCACCGGGGAAACCGACGATCTCCCAGGCTCCGTTGGGTACAGTGTCCACGGCTGAGATTCCGCCTGCCACACGAAGGGACCCGACACGCACATGGCCAAACTGCTCACCATTCAGGGCGGGAAACCGCTTCAGGGAACCGTCCACGTCCGCGGCGCCAAAAACCTGGTGCCCAAAGCGATGGTGGCCTCCCTGCTGGGCAGTGAAACTTCCGAGCTGCGCAACGTCCCGGAGATCAAAGACGTCGAGATCGTCACCAACCTGCTCTCCATCCACGGGGTCAAAGTCGTCGCAGACCCGCAGACCGGAGACCTCAGCCTCGACCCCCGGGAAACCTACTCCGCAGAGCACTCCGAGATCGACGCGTACGCCGGCGACTCCCGGATCCCCATCCTGTTCTGCGGTCCCCTGATGCACAAGAACGGGGAAGCCTTCATCCCTGACCTCGGCGGCTGCCGCATCGGCGACCGCCCCATCAACTACCACCTGGAAGTACTGCGTAACTTCGGTGCGGTGGTAGACAAACAAGTCCACGGCATCCACATCACCGCACCCAAGGGGCTGCGCGGGGCCAAACTGGAACTTCCCTACCCCTCGGTCGGTGCCACTGAGCAGGTGCTGCTGACCGCGGTGATGGCCGAAGGCATCACCGAACTGAAGAACGCCGCGGTCGAACCCGAAGTCCACGACCTGATCGCCATCCTGCAGCAGATGGGCGCGATCATCACCGTTTACACCGACCGGACGATACGAATCGAAGGTGTGGAGAAACTCTCCGGGTTCAAACACCGCGCCATCCCCGACCGCAACGAGTCGGCCTCCTGGGCCTCAGCCGCCCTGGTCACCCGCGGGGACATCTACGTCAAAGGAGCAGTCCAGCGGGATCTGACCGCGTTTTTGAACACCTACCGGAAGATCGGCGGGGAGTTCGAGGTCGACGACGACGGCATCCGCTTCTGGCACGCCGGCCACCCCTTGCAGCCCCTCGTGCTGGAGACTGACGTCCACCCCGGCTTCATGACCGACTGGCAGCAACCCATGGTAGTGGCACTGACCCAGGCCCACGGGGTCAGCATCGTCCACGAGACCGTTTATGAGAATCGCTTCGGCTTCACCGAGGCGCTGAAACGCATGGGCGCCTCCATTCAGTTGCACCGCGAATGTCTCGGTTCCAACCCGTGCCGGTTCGGGCAACGGAACTTCCTGCACTCAGCGGTCATCTCCGGCCCCAGTGAACTGACCGGCACCGACATCGACGTCCCCGACCTACGCGGCGGGTTCTCACACCTCATCGCCGCCTTGGCGGCCACTGGAACCTCCCGGGTCACCGGCATCGAGATCATCAACCGTGGCTACGAGCACTTCATCGAGAAGATCGAAGCGCTCGGTGCTGACATCACCATCACCGAGCGGTGAGCCCCATGAACCCCCTGCTACCGGACGGTCCCATCACCCCCGGAGTACACGCCGCTGCCACTGTGCTGCGCCCGGTGATGAACGCTGCGGTGAGCAAGCAGTGGCACGGACTGGACCGGCTGCCCTCCGGTGGCTGTATCGCCGTGGCCAACCACGTCAGCGAACTTGACCCGGTCGCCGTCGCCCACGCCATCTACAGCAGTGGACGCACCCCGCACTTCCTGGCCAAGGATTCGCTGTTTCGTCTGCCGGTGGTCGGTCAGGCCCTCACCCGGTTGAAGCAGATCCCCGTGGCCCGCGGAGACCGCCAACGAGCCCAGGCCTCCCTCGAGGTCGCCCGGGAAGTACTCGCCGAGGGCGGGTGCATCGTGGTCTACCCCGAAGGCACCCTGACCCGTGACCCGGATTTGTGGCCCATGCGGATGAAAACCGGCGCAGCCCGTCTGGCCCTGTCCACCTCCTCACCGGTGGTGCCGGTGACCCACTGGGGGGTTCAGCAGGTCCTGCCGCCCTATGCCAAGGTGCCCCGCCCGGTGCCTCGTAAACGCTACCGCCTCCAGGTGGGCGACCCGGTGGACCTCGAGGACCTACGCAGCCGGCCGATGACCCGCACGGTCCTGGCTGAGGCCACCGAACGCATCGAAACCGCCCTGACGCAGGGCGTGGCTCAACTGCGCGGAGAGACACCCCCCGAAGGCATCTGGGACCGGGCGCTGAACCAACGGGTCCCCCGCGGCCAGTTGCGCGCCGCCGCCGAGCAGCAGAACCGGAACCGGCAGCCTCTCGACCCCCACGAGAAAACCACCCCGTCCGATGACACCAGCGGGGACGAGCGCCCGGAGGAGACGGCATGACCCGTATCGCCGTGCTCGGGGCCGGCTCCTGGGGGACCACCTTCGCCAAGGTGCTCGCCGACTCCAACGAAGCCACCGACGTCGTCCTCTGGGCCCGCCGGGAAGAAATCGCCGAGGAAATCACCTCCCGGCACACCAACACCAGCTACTTGGGTCCCATCGGTCTCCCGGAAACCATCCACGCCACCACGGAGATCACCGAAGCGGTGACCGGTGCTGAGCTGGTGGCCCTCGCTCTGCCCGCTCAGAGCCTGCGGGAACACCTCGAACATCTACGGGGCAGACTCGATAACGACGCCGTCGTCGTCTCCCTCATCAAAGGACTTGAACGCGGCACTCACTTGAGGATGACCGAGGTCATCACCGAAGTCCTCGGTATCCCCGGTGAACGTACCGCAGTGATCTCCGGACCCAACCTCGCCATGGAAATCGCCCGGGAGGAACCCACCGCCTCCGTGGTCGCCTCCGCGGCGATGCCCGTGGCCGAACGCATCGCCGGACTCTGCAGCACCCGGTACTTCCGGCCCTACACAAACACCGATGTGGTGGGTGTGGAGCTCGCCGGATTGGTGAAGAACATCATTGCCCTGGCCGTGGGGATCTGCGACGGTCAGCGGCTGGGGGATAACTCCAAAGCCAGTGTCATCACCCGAGGCCTGGCCGAAACGACCCGCCTGGCCACCGCCCTGGGGGGACGACTGGAGACTTTCTCCGGACTCGCCGGGCTCGGGGACCTGGTGGCCACCTGCGCGTCCCCGCTGTCCCGCAACCGCACCGCTGGCCGCCTGCTGGGGGAGGGGCGTACTGCCGCCGAAGTTGCCGCGGAGATGACCCAGACCGCTGAGGGGATGAAGTCGGCCTCCGCCGTGCTCGAACTTGCCGGTGAGTACCAGGTGGACATGCCGATCACCCAGGCCGTGGTCGCCGTGCTGGAGGGTACCCTCGCAGTGGAGAACATCGCCTCACTACTGCTGGCGCGTCACTTAAAGCCCGAAGGAGGCTGAGCAGATGGCCGATACTGCCCGCAAGCCCCGGGTCCTCGTGCTCTACGGGGGGCAATCCTCCGAGCATGCGGTCAGCTGTGTGACCGCAGCCGGGGTACTTAACGCCATCGACACCGATGCCTTCGACGTCGTCGAAGTCGGCATTACCGCCGAGGGGCAGTGGACTTCACCGGCGGTCGACCCCCGCACCCACCGGTTCGACGCCGACCAGATGCCGCGGGTGGTGCCCACTGATTCCTCTGTCCACCTGCACCCGGGGGCAGGCGGATCGGCGCAGCGCAGCGCTGAACTGCTGCAGATCAGCCCAGATTTGACCACCACATCCCTAGGCAGAGTCGACGTCGTGTTGCCGCTGCTGCACGGGCCCTTCGGTGAGGACGGCACCATCCAGGGGCTCTGCGAACTCGCCGGTGTGCCCTACGTCGGCGCCGGAGTGCTGAGCTCCGCGGTGGGAATGGACAAGCACTTCATGAAGCTGGCTTTTGCCGCCGCAGGATTGACCGTGGGGGCGTGGGAGACCATTACCGCTCGGCAGTGGGCTCGGGCTCCGCAGGCCTGCGTGCAGCGGGTCCGCCGACTGCGGCTGCCGGTCTTCGTCAAACCCGCCCGCGCCGGCTCATCCACTGGAGTCACTCGGGTCACCGACTGGGCTCAGCTCGATGAAGCCCTGGCTGCAGCCAGCAAATACGACCCCAAGGTGATTGTGGAGGAAGGCATCGAGGGTCGGGAGATCGAATGCGGAGTGCTCGGATCCCCTGGGGATCAGCCCGCCCGGGCCTCGGTGTGCGGGGAGATCACCGTGGACGCCGATGTCTCCAATCACCAGTTCTACGACTTCGAAGCGAAATACACCGACGACGCCGCAGCGCAGCTCTCCTGCCCCGCCCAGCTTCCTGAGGCGGTCAGTGAGGAGGTCCGGCGCCAGGCAGTCATCGCTTTCGACGCGGTGGACGCCGAGGGAATCTCCCGGGTCGATTTCTTCTACACCACCGATGGGGAGATCCTCATCAACGAGATCAACACCATGCCGGGCTTCACCCCCATCAGCATGTACCCCCAGATGTGGAAAGCCACCGGGGTGGGCTACACCGAGCTCATCACCGAGCTCATCGAGCTAGCTCTTCAGCGGCCCACCGGCCTCCGATAGCCGGGTCAGGACCGTCACAGCAGTGGGCCCTAGGTCCTATCGCCGGGTCTAACTTTTCAGCCGACCCCCGGAAATCCGCGGAAGTACGGTTGATTGTCCAGGTTGTGCCCAGCTTTTTTGCCCTACGATCCTGAAGCGAAGCGGAGCTAATTCCGAACTCTCAGGACGGGTACATGAGGACGGATACTGGGGTAGCAGTGCGCTCGATTAGCGCGGTCCCGGAGACCCTGGACCAGGCGCTGGAGCACATCCACGCCCTGAATGAACGTGACTGGGCCGTGCTCATCAGCAGTGAGCGTGAACACGCCCAGCGTCGCCGGCTGGTCTACCACGCGCGCGCAGCCGTGGAGGAGTCCCGGGTGGCCTTCCACGTCAGCGGGCTCTCCCCGCTAGGAATCCACGTGCTGGAGGAGCTGGCCCAGCAACTACGCCAGGTGGTCCCGGCCCACCAGTTGCTGGGTGCCCTGGCCGCTGTGGAGACCCGGATCCGGTGCTTGAGTGTCACCGACACGGTGACTTCCATGAACGCCCCGCCGGTGCCGTTTTTGCTGTATCTGCGCAGTTGGCTTCCCGGCGGAACCTACATCGCTGAGCTGGATCGCCGCCCACGGGCCTATTCCGCCAAGCACCCAGAGAAAGCGCTGCGACACATCGACCCGGCAGCTGAGAAGACAGTCGTTGCCGTGGCCCGGTCCACTGATGAAGGAGCCCGGGGCCGCCGGATCAACGACTGCCTCGATCAGTTGCTTGAGCACCTTCACCCCAGCCACACCGTGGAACTCGACAATCCGCAGCCGCAGTGGTGGGGCTCAGCCCGCGCCGGACAAGTGGTCGTCGCCCCAGTCCTGGAACTCGACGAGCCTGAGCGAAACCTTCCCCAGGCCGAACCCCGGGTCATGGAGGTTCCAGCGAAGGTGCTCTGTGACCTGAACCAGACCGCCGAAGAGGAGAACCGGTGAACCCCAAACAGCTGCGCGGACTGTTGACCCTGCTGCTCTCCGGACTGGGAGCAGTAGCGGTCTTCTTCGGGGTGGCTTCCTACGTCAACGATGTCCGGGCCGAGGTAGGTCCCACCACAGAGGTCTACGTGGCCGCCGAAGATATCGGGGTCTACGAGGAAATCGACCCCGAGCGGCTCGACACCGTCGATGTGCCGGAGAAATACCTCACCGAGCAGATGATTACCGATCCGGGCCAGCTCGAAGACCAGAAGGCCACCACGGTCATCACCGCCGGATCCTGGCTCTTTGAAGACATGGTGGAACCGACCTCCTCCTTAGAAGACGGTCAGCGGGAAATTTCCATCAACTTTGAAGGTGACATGGGCATCCACGGACGAGTCCAGCCCGGGGACCGGGTCGACGTCGTCGCCTCTTTTGCGCGCGATCAGAGCGGGGACGGCGGCACCGAGGACGCCGAACAAACTGCTGACATTCCCTACAACGTAGCGGGGATGCTCGTTGAAGACGCCCTGGTGGTCTCCGTGGGTCAACCCATGGACGGTGCCGCCGCACCGGGGGCCGCCTCCGGAGGAGCTGATCCCACCACGGTGGTGCCGGTGACCTTCGTGGTCTCGGTCGCTGAGGCCAACCGGCTGGCCTACGGGGAGTCCTTCGCCGTCTCGATGCGCATGATCCGCTCCGGCAACAACGAAACGGGTGAGGCCGTCACCGATGACGACCGATCCTTCCAGGACCCCGACCTCGGCCCGAACTTCAGCACCCCCGGGGAGGGGTCCGACGACGACAGCGATGAGGAGGCCGAGGACGAGTGAGCGTGCCAACAGCAGTCCTGTGCTGCACTGAGAATGACCGCACCGAAGAGCTCCGCCAGGCGCTCAGCGACGCCGGAGTGGAGGTCACCCGCCACTACGCCTCCAGCCAGGCGTTGCTCTCCGGACTGTCCCAGGGCGCAGACACCGACACTGACGTTCTGGTGGTCGATGAGTCCAGTGCACCGATGGCCATGTGGGACCTCGCCGCCGAGGTAGCTGGCCGGTACCCCTCCATCGCGGTGCTTACCGTGGTCAACCAGCCCACCGGCCAGGACTACGCCACCGCCCTGGACCGCGGTGTTCGCGGTGTCATCACCTACCCGCTGACCTTCGAAGACGTCGCAGCCCGGGTACAGTCGGCCACCAGCTGGGGGAGCAGCCTACGCAACGCGGTCCAGCGCACCCTGGATGACGAATCCTCTGTGGTCAGCGGGAAGATGGTGGCGGTGGCCTCCGCCAAAGGCGGGGCCGGATCCTCCACGGCAGCCCTGCATGTCGCCCTGCACACTGCCCAGCACACCGGTCGCCGGGTCGTGCTGGTGGACCTGGACCTGCAAAAGCCAGACCAGTCGATTCTGCTGGACGCGCCCCGGCAGCGGGACATCACCGACCTGTTGCCCGTGGTCGAAGAACTTTCACCCCGGTTCATCTCTGATGTGCTCTTCGAACACCCCAACGGGCTCTCGGTGCTGTTCGGCCCCGCCGAAGGGGAACGGGGTGAACTCATCAGTGAGGCGGCTGCCCAGAAGATCCTCGGCATGTTGCGGACTCGATTCGACGTCGTCATTGTCGACGTCGGCTCGGTGATGGGAGAGGCCAATACCGCCGCAGTGGAAATGGCCGACGACGTCTGCATCCTCACCCACACCGATGTGCTCGCTCTGCGTGGGGTCCGGAGGCTGACCGCCCTGTGGGAGCGGCTCGGAGTACGTCGGCCCGATGATGTGAAAGTCGTCTTCAACGCCGTGGACAAGCGCGCCGACATTCAACCCGCCGCCGCGAAGAAGATCGTAGGACTCAGCGTGCTGGACACCATGCTGCCCAAGACGCAACGCAGCCTGGAGCAGGCGGTCAACCGCAGGGAACCGGAGGTCGCGGGGGAACAGTGGTTCCAACGCATCGAACAACTGGCCGCCGAACTGGGTCTGCTGCCCGCAGCGGAGGAGAAACCCTCCCGGCGCGGCAAACGGCGGCGCGGAGGTAAGCACCGCCCACCGTCCGAACCGAGGCAATCCGGGGCGAAACAACCCACCCCGGAGCAGGATCCGGCGAAGACCGATGCAGCTGGTTCGGTGGAGAAGACCACCCAGGGTGCAGCCTCATCCAATGGACGCAGACGGCGCTTGGCCGGCGTCGGCGGGGACCGAGGCCAGTCCACCCTCGAATTCGCGGGAATGTTCGCCTTGTGGCTGGTCACCGCCATGGTGGCTCTGCAGCTCATCATCGTCGGCACCACCTGGGTTTTCGCCTCCCACGCGGCCTCAGAGGCTGCTCGGGCGGCCTCAGTGGACGCCTCGGTGGAGGAGGCGGCTGCGAACTCAACCCCGGGGGCCTGGCGAGATGAGATGACGGTCGAACACCACGGCGACCGGGTGCGCGTCGAACTGCGTGCGCCGGTGCTGGTGCCCGCCAGTGACAGTTTCGCATTCAGAATTCCAGCCAGTTCCGGAGTGACGGAGGAACCATGAACCGAGCAACACAGAAGACATCGCGTCTGAGGCAGACACGGGGTTCCGTGAGCATGGAGTTTCTGGGAACCTTCCTGTGGGTCTTCGTCATGGTCCTGGTGACCTGGCAGGGCTTTTTAGCGATGCATGCCCTCAGTCAAGCCAACACTGCAGCCCGAGACGCCGCCCGCGCCGAGTCGGTGACCCCAGGGACGGGACCGACCCAGGGTGCTGCCGCTGTCTCCGAGTCCCTCCACAGCGGAACGAGTGTCAGCTGTAGTCCGATCGCCCCGGATTCGGCGGTCTCCTGCACTGCCGAGGTCGAGGTGCCAGTGTTGGGGATGGACTGGGTGGCTGAGATGTTCCCCGAGTGGCGGGTCTCCCGATCGGCAACGATGCCCGCGGAGGCCGGGGCCTAATGGCGCTGCTGCGACGAGCAGAGAACAACCGGATCGCCCAGGGGTCCCCCGCGGACCACCAGCAGGAGAACACGGGCACACACCCGCAGCGCCGGCGTCGTCGGGGTCGGCCCCAGCGGGTCAACGCCGCCGACCGGGCCGTAGCCGAATACCACCAGCTCCTGGTTGAAGAGATCAACCTCGAAGAACTCTCCCGCTTGGACCCGGCCCAGCAGCGAGTCCGTCTGGAACGGGTCATGAGCCACCTGGTCTCCCGGCAAGGACCCGTGCTGACCTCCCGGGAACGGCAGACCATCATCCGCCGGGTCGTCGATGAGGCTCTGGGGTTGGGCATCCTCGAGCCCTTGCTGGCTGACCCTTCAGTCACCGAGATCATGGTCAATGGGCCCGACGATATTTACGTAGAACGGTCCGGGCGGCTGGAGAAACTCGACTACGGGTTCTCCAGTGCCGGCCAGCTGATGCAGACCATCGACCGGATCGTCGCCGGAGTCAACCGGCGAGTCGATGAGTCCTCACCCATGGTGGACGCCCGGTTACCCACCGGAGAACGCGTCAACATCATCGTTCCGCCCTTGGCGCTCGACGGCGCTGCGGTGACCATCCGTCGATTCCCCACCCCCTTCACCCTCGATGACCTGGTGGACAAAGGCAGCTTCGACCAGGCAACGTCCCAGTTACTGACTGCCTGTGTGAAGGCTCGACTCAACGTCGTGGTCTCCGGGGGAACCGGGACGGGGAAGACCACGCTGCTCAATGCGCTCTCCGGGCAGATTCCCGATGAAGAACGAATCGTCACCATCGAGGACTCCGCGGAGCTGCAATTGCAGCAACCCCACGTCATTCGTCTGGAGTCCCGACCGCCGAACGTCGAAGGCAAAGGGCAGATCACCATCCGCGACCTGGTTCGCAACAGCCTGCGTATGCGCCCGGACCGCATCATCGTCGGTGAGGTCCGCGGCGGTGAGACCCTCGACATGCTCCAGGCGATGAACACCGGCCACGACGGGTCCCTGGTCACCGTCCACGCCAACAACACCGAAGACGCCGTCTCCCGGTTGGAGACTCTGGCGAGTATGAGCGAACTGAACATGCCGTATCAGGCTCTGCGCGATCAGATCAACAGTGCGGTGGACATCATCGTGCAGCTGACCCGCACCGCCGACGGCGCACGTCGGGTCACCGAAGTGGCCACAGTTGCCTCCCGCGGACGGGAGGAATTCCTGCTGCGACCGCTGATGCGCTTTGAACAGGAGCCCCTGCAGAGCGACCGGGTCGTCCGTGGGGCCGTGCGGCTCTACGAGGTCCCCGCCGCACTGGCCGACCGGCTCTGGCTGGCCGGGAACCCGCTGCCGGAGTTCGTCCCGGTCGAAGACGGTGCGGTGTGCCGCCAGCGGGAGGTCACCGCGTGAGTCCCGGAGTGCTGCTGCTGGTGCTCGCCGGAGTGCTCGTGCTTGCGGTCATGGGGGTGATGATCTTCTCCTCCGGCACCGCCGACCAGCGGGCGGTTATCCGGGCCGAATCCGGCGGGCTGCGGGGAAACCTCCGGCTCAGCGTAGTCCGCCCCCTGGACCGACTGCTGCAGGCCCTGCCGGTAGGCCGTCGACTGGTCACCGCCCTCACCGAGGCGAACCTGCGGTCCCTCTACGCCTCGGAATACGCTCTGCTTGGTGTTGGTGTGGTGCTGGCGGTCCTGACCATCGCCATGCAACAGGTGGCCTGGTTCTACGCGGTCCTGGCCGGTATCGCAACCGGGTGGGGATTGCTCGTGCTGCTGAACCGGCTCCGCGAACGCCAGCGGCAGCGCTTCGTGGCCCAACTGCCCGAGCTGGCCCGGGTGCTGGCCAACTCCACCAACGCCGGGATGTCCATCAAAGGCGCACTGGAAGTTGCCGAACATGAACTGCGCGACCCCGCTGCCCGAGAAATCGCCGCGGTGAACCGGGAACTGACCGTTGGAACACCACTGGATGTGGCACTCGAACGCCTCGAGGAACGGCTCCCCGGACGTGACCTCAGTGTGTTGGTCTCCACCCTGGTGATCTCGCAGCGCTCCGGAGGCTCGCTGATCTCCGCCTTGCGGGGAATGTCCGTAGCGCTCGAGGCCCGGAAGGAAACCGCACGGGAAGTGAAGACCCTGATGACCCAATCCCAGTTCACCGGGTGGATGATGATCGCCTTCGGGGTGGGGACAGTGCTGCTGTTCAACGTCTTCTCCCCGGGCCTGCTGCACCAGATGACCACCACCATCGTGGGGCAGGCGGCAATCCTCATCGCCGCTGTGGCCTATGTGGTGGGCCTGGCCTTGATTAGCCGGATCTCGAAGGTGCGTGTCTGATGCAGGGACTCCTCTATGGTGCCGGTGCCGCCGCGGTCCTGGTGGGCTCACTGACCGGAGTGTCCTGGCTGCGTTCCGACCCGCTGGAGGGACTCTCCGAGGAAGACCGCGCCTTGCTGAACACCCGTTCGGCACGCCGGCGTCGACGTGGACCACTGGGCTGGGTCGGACAACGCCTGGGCCCGGAGATCGCCGCGTGGATGGGCCCGAACTACCGGGAGTTCATCGAACAGCGGGTCCTTTACGCACAGAGCCCGCACTTCGCGGATGCCTCGGACTTCTTCGCTATGAAGGCCCGGCTACTGCTTATCTTCGGGCTCGGGGCTCTCGGGGTGTGGGCACTGACCGGATGGTGGTTGGTTGCGGTAGTGATCGTCGTCGTCGGTTTCGCTCTGCCGGATCTGCTCATCTACTCCGCCGGACGCGCACGCGGCCGAGCGATCGACGCCGCCCTGCCGGACTTTCTCGACGTGCTGGCCGTGACGGTCTCTGCCGGGCTTTCCTTCCGCAGCTCTCTGCACCGGGTCACCGAACGGTTCGACGGTCCACTCAGCGAGGAGATGAGCACGGTCATTCAACACATGGAGGTCGGTGTCTCCCGCCGGGAAGCGTTCCGCCGCCTGCGGGAGAGGACCCAGTCCGAACCATTGGATGCGTTTATCACCGCGATGATTCAAGCCGAGGAGCTCGGTGCCCCGCTGGTTGACGCCCTGGAGCAGATCGCCGAGGACATGCGCCAGACTCGGGCGCAGGCCGCGCGTCAGGAGGCCAGCCGGGCGGCGCCGAAGATCACTGCGGTCAGCACCATCGTGATGGTGCCGGGAACGCTGGCGCTCATGGTCGCCAGTGTGTACTTTACTTCTGGGATCGACTTCGCCGAGTTCCTGGGGGTGATGGATTGATACGTGCGCCGCAGACTGCCATGCGGGAAGGCATCATCACCCAGTGCGGCAAGATCGCGCTGATCCTGCGGCTGTTGTGCACCTGCCCGGTGGTGCTCATCTGGGCCGAGACCCGGGATGTGGTGGAGCTGCTGTTGCTGCTGACCGCCATCGGTCTCTCCCTGGTGGCCCTGCTGGGCTGGGAACGGGTCGCCCCTCTGTTGCGTCGGCACCCGGTCCTCATCAGTGCCGACATTCTCATCACCTTGTTGATCTTCCTCAACGCCCCCACCCCCAGCGCCTATCTGGGGTACTTGGCTGCCACCGCTCTGCTGGTGGGGATTTTCTGCCATGTGGTCAGCTGTCTGCTGATGACCGGTTTCGTGGCGGTGGGTTACTTCGCAGTCATGGTTTACCAGTCCCAACGGCACGAGGACCTCAGCATTGGGCCCACCTCTGCGGTGGTCTCGGTGGTGCTTTTCGCCGTGGTGGCCTATGTGGGTCAGTCGATGCGGGCATTGCAGGACCAGGTCAACGAGGCACTCGACGGGGTGCGCACTGCTGCCGCGGAGGCCGCGCTGGGACGGGAACGGTCCCGATTGGCCCGGGAACTGCACGACTCCCTGGTGAAGACCCTGGTAGGCATCGATTTGCACGCCCAAGCGCTGAAGGCCTCTGGTGCCGCCGGTGAGGGGGCCGAGCAGATCAGTGCCGCGGCTAAGGATGCAGTCCGCGAATCCCGGCGCCTGCTGACCGGAATGCGCACGGCGGCGGTGCCCTCGCTGGCCGAGACCCTGGAGCACACCGCAGTGGAGTTGCAGGCGATGTACCCGGTCTGTATTGAGGTCGACGTCGACGAGCCCGCGGCATTAAGCCCGCAGTTGCGCTACGAGCTGGCCAAGATCGCGTGTGAGGCGCTACGCAACGCCGCTCAGCATTCTGGCACCGACCAGATCCGGTGCGCCGGGTGGGTGGCCGCCGGCCGCTTCTACCTGCGGGTCACCGACTACGGGCAGGGGTTCAGCCTGAAGTCCGCGGAGAAATCGGGGCACTACGGTCTGGCCGGGATGCGGGACCGCGCCCACGGGGTCGGCGCAGAGTTCGAGATCGACACGGAGACAGGCAGCGGCACCCGGGTCACCCTCAACGTGGCCTTGGAGACCTCCGCTGCACGGGGTGATGAAGGGAAAGAACGTGAACCAGACACTGCGCGTGCTGATCGCCGATGACAACAGTGTGGTCCGTATGGGCCTCTCCCAGGTGCTCGACGCCGCCGAGGGAGTCGAAGTCGTCGGGGCGGCGGAGAACGGAAAACAGGCCACAGACTTAGCCACTGCCGAAGCCCCCGATGTCTGCCTGCTCGATGTGCGCATGCCGGAGATGAACGGCATCGAAGCCTCCCGGCTGATCTCCGAGATCTGCCCGGTGGTGATGCTCACCCACAGTGAGGATGCTGAGACCGTGGCCGCGGCGATGAAGAACGGTGCCAAAGGGTATGTGGTCTACGGGGAACTGGAAGTCGAACAGCTCGTCGAGGCACTCAGTGCGGTAGCCCAGGGCGGGATGCTGATGTCGCCCTCGGCCTCCACTGCGGTCATGGCGAATCTTCCACAGCACGACGACGCCGGCTCCCCCCAGGATCAGCCACCTGCCGCTGAGCAGCCAGTCACCTTGGGATCCTCTCCGTTCGGGTTGAGCACCCGGGAGGCCGAGGTCATGGGCCTGGTCGCCGAGGGGATCAGCAACGGGGAGATCGCCCAACGGCTCTTCCTCAGCGAGAAGACGGTGAAGAACCACATCAACCGGATCTTCTCCAAGATGGCGGTCACCACCCGGGCTGAGGCGGTCAGCGTGTGGTTCCGCAATCAGCAGGTCTCAGCCCCGGGCCCGGCTTAGGCCCGGAGTCTCAAAGCCCCGGTTGGTGCTGTTCATGGGCCCCGGTGCCCTACTCCTTCGGCGCGGAGCCGACCAGCATAGTGAGTGCAGGTCAACACCGACGACGAAAGGAACAGCCATGACTCTGCAGACTCAGAACATCACCGAGGACACTCAGGCTCAGGACCTCCAGCAGGACAAGGAGGCCGGCCAGGGCGCCATCGAGTACATGGGTATCGCTCTGGTGGCGCTCATCGTCATTGCCGGCGCTGTGGCCCTGTTCGACAACCTCCTCGGCGGCGACGACGGCGGAACCATCGGTAGCTTCATCGACGGCATCGTGGACAGCGTCTTCAGCTGGTGATCTCCCGCTGAAGGATGATCCCTCCGCGGTGGCAGCCGGTAGATACCGGCTGCCACCGTCGCAGTTCTAGGACTTTAGCTGGGCCCGAGGGCTCTATCACCCCCGCAGAGCGGAATTTACCCTGTGGACCCGAGAACGGAATCTCAGGAGGACAGATGATGCGATGGGTTCAATGGCAGCGCTCAGCTGCTCTCTTCTGCGTGGGTGCCGTAGCTCTGGCCGGTTGTGCCCCCTCGGACACCGAAGAAGACACCGCAGACCAGGGCGAAACCCGCACTGAGGAAAGCGACCAGGACACTGGCGATGAAGCGGAGGAATCCCCGGACACCGAGGGTGAAGCGGAAAAAGACAGTGCGGATGAATCCGACGCCGATGAAGAGGGGATGACCGCCGCGGACGGGTACTGGCGGCCAGCAGTCTTCCCGGAACCGATCGCCACTACAGAAGTCTCTGCGCGCACCGAAGACGGTCTCGCCGAAGCGCAGCTGGAGGTACTCTCCCTGGACCGTGAGGGTGACACCGCCCGGCTCGTGCTGGCGTGGACTCCACCGCAGGACGCCGAGGCCTTCCTCGGAGCAGCGGACGCCCTACCGCATCCCAGCCGGGGTGGACGCGGATTCGAAGCTGAACGCAACGCTCCCCGGGTCGCCTTGGTTGACCACAGCAGCGACGAAGTGCTGGAACCGCTGTGGGTGGAACAGGATGAGTTCGACCCAGAGGCCTCCCCGGAACGTGAGGACTTCCCCGAGGCTGAGGTCGACGCCATGGACTACGAGTGCGCCTGCGCCCGCGCGTCCCTGCGCACCGAGGCTCACGCTGGTGAGGAGCCCGAAAGCGTCGAACTCATCTACTTAGACTTCCCCGCTCCCGAAGGTGATGAAGTGGATGTTCTGCCCGGGCGCTGGATCGAACCTGTGCCTTCGGTGCCGGTCAGTGACTCCGAGCCGCTTGAGTTGCCCGAAGACGAGACCTACACCATCACCGTGGGTGTCGACGAGACTTTGGACCAGTTGCCCGAAGAATACGGCGCCGGAGGGCGCTACGAACGACGTCTGGATCTGACGGCCCGCTCGGAGACCGCAGAGGGAGTCAACACTATTGAGGACGAGGACTCCCAGCAGATGAGTGTCCCGGCCGATGTGCTCTTCGACTTCGGCTCTGATGAGCTGGACTCTGAAGCTCACAGCATCATTGAGGATGCCGCAGAGATTCTCAATGACGAAGCCGCAGGCCAAACGGTGACGGTGGAGGGCCACACTGACAACGTAGGCGGTGAGGAACTCAACCAAGACCTCTCCGAACGGCGGGCCGAGGCGGTGGCCGAGGTGCTCACCGACCACCTCGACTCCGGCATCGAGCTGGAAACCGAAGGCCATGCCTTCCACCGTCCACTGGTGCCAAACACCGACGCTGAAGGCAACGACATTGAGGAGAACCAGGCCCTCAACCGACGGGTCAGTTTCCGTTATGAGCCCTCAGAGGAACGCTCCGAACACCGGATTGAGACCGGACAGGAAGCCGAGGAGATTCCTGAAGCAGAGGAAACTGACACTGCCGAGGGGGCGGAGGCCTCCTTCCTCATCGACCATCCGGACAGCGACGAAAACGGCGATGACCCGCAAGTGCGCTTGGACCTGCTTCAGGTCGAACGCGACGACGACTTAGTCACCCTGCGCGTTGCCTATGCGCACCCCGAAGGTACTGACGAGACAGTTTTCGACGGGCTCTTCTCCGCCCACTTTGGGCCGACGCCGTATGGCGGGGGTCCGGTGGACCCACCGACACCGAATATGGTCAACGCCAGTGTGCTCGACCTCGAGGCCGGAGAAATCCACCACCCAGTCACCGGCGGGACCGACCACTGCCTCTGCACCGGTTTCTCGCCGTCGGGCAGTGAGCTGTTTGCCGACCCGGTTCCCATGTACGCGCAGTTCCGGTTCCCCGAAGACCTCAGCGAGGACCTCGAACTGCGCATCGGAGAGGTCGCCCGGCTGCCCCTACCCGAATCATTGACGGACGAACTCAGCGGAAGCTAAGAGAGGACCCAGACGCCATGGCCGCGAAGCCCCCCACCCCGCTGGCCCGAGTGCACCGAGCTGCCCACACGGTGCAGTTGCGGACCCCAGCCGGTGAGGTCTTCGAAGTCCCGTTCGCCGGGACCGCGTGGCGGCGGTTAAAGGGTCTGCTCCCCGGCGGGGAGACTCTCCTGCTCTACCCCTGCCGCAGCGTGCACGGAGTCGGCATGCGCCAGCGGCTTGAGGTCGCCTACCTGGATCAGCAGCTGTGCATCGTTGATATCGCCCGGCTGCAGCCTGGAGGGTTCCACCGGCCACGGTGGTCGGCGGTTGCCGCCTGGGAAGCCCCGCCCGGTTTCTTCCGAGAGCACGGCCTAGTCCCCGGCAATCGCCTGAACCTGATGGAGTCCCCTGTAGGTAGGCAGGTGAGCTGAGATGGACATCCTGCGCTCCTGGGTCATCGCCACAGTGGTCTTCATCGGGCTGAGCCTGCTGCTGGAGGCCTCGGTAGGCCGGCACAGCTGGACCGCGCCGCTCTATCTCATTCCGCCGGCGCTGGCTGCCGCCTGTGCCTGTGCTTACCACGCTGAACACGGCACCGGCGGGTGGCTGCGGCATCTAGCGGCGGTTTTCCCTCTGCCGGTGCTCCTGCAGTCGCGGCACGTCATCCTCAACGGTGTCCCCGAGGTCACTGCTGAATGGGTCGACGCCGGCCAGGAGGTTGGGATCGCTGGAGGCACCGCCGCTGTCGGATTCCTCATCGTCATGACAACCCGGGCGCTCATGCTCTCCCGACGGCAACACTCCGTATCCGCATCCGAAGGTGGGATCCGAACCCATGCCACACGCTACTGAACTCCCGACCGTACACGACACCGCGCCCCGCGCACGGCACACAGCACCGCGCAGGGGCCGCGGAGATGCTGGTCAGATCTCCCAGATGAACATCGTTCTTGCCATCACGGTGCTCATCGCCGGGATGGGTCTGTTCATCTTTGGGCAGGCCAGCGACTCCCGCGGTAAAGCGCAGAAAGCCGCTGACGCTGCGGCTCTGGCCGCGGCGCAGGACATCCGGACCGACTGGGCGCAGACCTGGATCGAAAACCAGACCGCACCCACCTCCCCGGATTCCACCCCCAGCGTCACCGACGCCGGAAACTTTGCCTACCCCACTGGCTCCACCGGACATGCCTCTGCGGTGAACTACGCCACCCACAATGACAACTCCTCGGTGACTCACTTCGCCTCATCCAACGCCGGGTACCGCACCATCCACGTGCGGGTCGACACACTGGCCGAAGACACTGAGGAGGTCGGCACCGCCGATCGGTTTACTGGCGCCCCTCAGGCCGAGGCCAACGCCACCGCTGAAGTGCAGTGGGCGCCCGGGGTCAGCTGCTCGGTGGTGGATGTGGAGTTCGACGACGACGAACTGGAATCCTGGGCTATCCGCTGCACCGGTGCCAGTGCCGGCACTGTCCGCATCGAATACGAGGGCTCCGGTACCTTGGATGCCTCCTATGACCCCGACGAGGTCGCCAGTCTGTTCGAGGTTCGCCTTGTCGACTAGCCAGCGGCTACTGGCGGCGGGGGTCGCCCTCGCCAGTGTGACTCTGGTTGTGGTGGCCACCGAGCCGACTCTGGCTCGGTTCGCTTTACTATTACTCGCCGTCGTCGGGCCTTTTTTGGCGGCAGTCGACATTCAACAGCGGTGCCTCCCCGATGTCATGACTCTGCCCTTGGCGGCCGGTTGTGGAACTCTCCTCACGGTCACCGCGCTCCTTGACGGTGACCTCAGCCGCGGGTTGGTCGCCCTCGCTTGCGGGGTGGGTTCGGTCGGGTTCTTCTTTCTGCTGCATCTGCGGTCCCCGGGTGAGCTGGGATTCGGCGATGTGAAACTCATGCTGAGCCTGGGCCCGCTTCTGGGATGGCAAGGGGTCACTGCGACCCTGTTGGGCATCATGGCCGGGCTGGTCTCCGCACTGATTCTGGGTGGCATCCTCATCCTCACAGGGCGGGGGAGTCGGCGCTCACACCTGGCCCTGGGTCCACACCTGATCCTGGGAGCCTTCGTGGCGGGCCTTCTCACCTACTAGTGCGCAGTCGTAGAATTGGCCTATGAGCATCTTCGCCCACGCTGACTTCACGATGCACACCGCCGATCCGGCGAGTTCCCCGGCCCCCGGCGGCGCCGCGACGATCGAGCGGCAGACCACTCCTCAGGTGTCCGAACCCGGTGACCACGAGCGGTTCGCGCACTACGTGAAGAAGGACAAGATCACCCAGTCCATGGTGGAGGGCAACGCCGTCGTCGCCCTCTGCGGGAAGGTCTGGGTGCCCTCCCGGGACCCGAAGAACTTCCCCGTGTGCCCGGAGTGCAAGGAGATCTACGAGAACTTCGGCGAGTCCGGGGATGACTCCGGCTCCGGGAAAGGCCGCAGCTTCTTCGGCTTCGGCAAGAACTGAGGGTGAGTTCGCCCCACGCTGACGCCTCAGCCACGCTCTTCGACGTCGGTACCGACGTGGGAGCCCAGCTGCCCCCGGCGTATCCGCACCGAGCTCCGCGCGGCACCGCTGGAACGCTCCGCCAGTGGCAGCAGGAAGCCCTGGACCTCTACATCCAGAAGCGCCCCCGGGACTTCCTCACCGTGGCAACCCCCGGTGCCGGTAAGACGACCTTCGCTCTCCGTGTGGCGAAGTTACTCGTCGAATCCGGGGATGTGACCCGACTGTGCGTCGTCGCACCCACTGAGCACCTGAAACAGCAGTGGGCCGATGCCGCCGCCCGCGTAGGCCTGTCCATTGACCCGAACTTCAAAAACAGCGACGGACGTCACGGCAGCCAGTTCATGGGCGTGGCGGTCACCTATGCGCAGGTGGCCAATAAGCCGGCCCTGCACCGCAACCGCACTGAAGCCGCCCGCACCCTGGTGATCTTCGATGAGATCCACCACGCCGGAGATGCCCTCTCCTGGGGAGACGGGGTCAGGGAAGCCTTCGATCCCGCGGCCCGCCGTCTGGCGCTAACCGGTACACCCTTCCGCTCCGACACCTCGCCCATTCCGTTCGTCGACTACGTCGAGGACGCCGACGGCATCCGCCGGTCCAAGGCCGACTACTCCTACGGGTATGGTCCCGCCCTGCGGGATCACGTGGTCCGGCCCGTTGTCTTTATGACCTACTCAGGCACCATGAGGTGGCGAACCTCCACCGGCGAGGAGATGGAAGCCACTCTCGGCGGGGCAGCCACCAAGGACATCACCCAGCATGCCTGGCGTACCGCCTTAAATCCCGAGGGTGAGTGGATCCCCGCCGTGCTCAAGGCTGCCCACCAACGGTTGCTGCGGGTCAGAGAGAAAATCGACGACGCCGGCGGGCTCGTCATCGCCACCGACCACGAGTCAGCTCGCGCCTACGCCGACCAACTCGATGCGATCACCGGGCAAAAGACCACCGTGGTGCTCTCCGATGACAAAGACGCCTCCCGTCGCATCGAGCAGTTCCGCGATGACGGATCCCGCTACTGGATGGTGGCGGTGCGTATGGTCTCCGAAGGGGTCGATGTCCCGAGGCTCTGCGTGGGGGTCTACGCGACGTCGACCTCTACTCCGCTGTTCTTCGCCCAGGCGGTGGGACGCTTTGTCCGACTGCGGAAGAAGGCCGAAGTCGCCAGCGTGTTTCTGCCCTCCGTGCCGGTGCTCACCGACCTGGCCAATGCGCTGGAAGCCGAACGCGACCACGCACTAGGAGTCGAGGAGGCTGCCGAAGACACCGAGGAAGCGCTCGATGACGACCTGCTCGCTGAGGCGGAGCGCGAAGACCGCGCCGCCGAGGAACTCGCCAAAGGGGAGTTTGCCGCGTTGGGCTCATCGGCGGCCTTCGACCGGGTGATGTTCGACGGCGAGGAGTTCGGGCTCGGGGGAGAGATCGGCTCCGAGGATGAGCTCGGATTCCTCGGGATTCCCGGCTTGCTGGAGCCGGACCAGGTCTCTGAGCTGCTGCGCAAACAGCAGGCCGAGCAGTTGAAGCGACGGCCTGCGCAGACTCAACCTCCCGACGTCGTCGATCACCGCAAACTGAAGGAACTGCGGGCCAAGCTGAACAAGTCGGTCTCCGCCTATGCCGCCAAAACCGGTATGCACCAGGGCTCCATCCACACCAAGCTGCGCGAGAAGTGCGGGGGGCCGCCGGTGCCACAAGCCACCCAGGCCCAGCTCGAAGAACGGCTGAAGACCATTCAGCTCTGGTTCACCAGAGCGTGAACCGCCAGGTCCGGATAGGGCGCCGCCATGGCTGTAAGGTCGCGCTCATCGGGGGTTGAGGCAGAGCCGGGGCCCAGGCGGGGTGCACTCCCGCGCCATCGCCCACTGAGACCACCCCTCAGCAGAGCCGGGGTGCGGGCGGAGTGCACCTATGGCCGCGAGGTCCTCTGGATAGGGTGGACCTATGAGTGATTACCAGAAACTGCGGCAATGGGCCGCGGGGCTGTTCGAGGGGGAGCGGGTCAGCTTACGCGCCATCGAGGATCAGGACATCGAGACCTTCTGCGACTGGTGGGATGACCCGGAGATCACCCTGTTCAACGAGGGCACCATTGTCCGCCGGCCGCGTGAGGTCAACCGCGAGATGTTCCGGCAATGGGCGGCCAATAAGGACGACTCCGGTTTCGCCTATGCCGCAGAAGCCGCAGGCCAGCTGGTCGGGCAGGTGTCGGTGTACTCCATCAAGGCGCCGGCGATGATCGGCAAGCTGGGAATCGTCGTCGGGCCACAGTTCCAGGATCGCGGCTACGGCACCGACATCCTAGAGGTAGCCCTGCGGATCGCCTTCACCGAATACGCTTGCCGGAAGCTCGAACTACTGGTCTTCAGCTATTCCGACCGCGGCATCCACACCTATGAGAAAGTCGGTTTCCAGGTGGAGGGCCGACGCCGCGGCAACGTCTTCCACGCGGGCACCTGGTACGACGACGTCTCCATGGGCATCACAGCCGAGGAGTACTTCGCCCGCCACCCTCGCCCGTTCTGATCCTGCCCTGTTTCTGCCCCGGGAGTGCGATGACGGGAGTGTCAGCATGGGCTCGGCGGAGGGTCACGTGCGGCCCGGGGTGACAAGGGGGTGGGTGGCAAAGGGGGGCTGCATGGGCTCGGCGGAGAGTCACGCGATGCCTCTGGTGGCAAAGGGGAGTGGCAGCGCGAGTTCGGCGGAGGGTCACGTGCGGCCCCTGGGGAGGGCTGGTCGGCCCGTTCTCAGCCCGGAGATGACACATAGCGGGTGTTGTTGCTGGCTACCAGTCCTAGCTGCACCTGTTGAATGTCATGACGCATGGACTCAGGGCAGTTTCTGACATATAGCAGGTGTGCAACGCCGACGTCGCGCGCACCTGCACCTGAAAAATGTCACGGTCGGCGTTTTCCAGCCCTTCGTGCTGCCTCCTCAGCTCACCGGCGCGCTGCTTAGTCCCCCTCAACTCCGAAGAGCCCGTTTTCCACAGGCCTGAGCCAGGCGGTGGCGAGCTTCCGCGCGGATGGGCAGGATCGCGGTATGAACGGAGAACGGAATGACAGGCCGCCCTTGGTGCTCTTGCGTGCGGGCCGGGAGAGAGGACGTTCTGCGCCTACCCTGAACCGGCGAGTGCGAGCGGGGAAACTGCTCCGCCTGAAACCGGGTATCTTCGTCGATACCCGGCAGTGGGAAAGCGCCCGGCTCAGCCAGAGGCACCGCGCCTACGCAGCGGCGATAGGCCTCTGGCGACCAGGACTGGTCTTCTGCCGTCAGACGGCACTCTCGCTCTATGGCACACCACTGTTGACCTGGCCACGCACGGTCCACCACCGCACGCCCCATCGCGGTCACGTGGGCGTCACATCCACCCAATACTTTCCCGTGCAGGCCATCCGGTGTCTCCGGGGAGGCAACGAGTCAACGCAGACGCCCACCGTCCAGGTGCCAGTTCCCGACGTCGTTCTGGAGGGTGGGACTCCGGTCCGGGTCATCGTCGAGGCGCTCCCGTACGTGCTGATCGATACGTTGCCGCACCTTCCCCGACAGAACGCCATCGTTGTGCTCGACGCTGTTCTAGCTGGGAGGTACGGATTTGGAGTCACCGTGACAGAACAGGGTCTGGATACTGCTGAGCAAGCCCTTGACCCGGGCCCAGGGTGGGCTGTGCTGCGTCAGTTCGCTGATCCGCGCAGCGAGAGCGTGGGGGAGTCGCGCGCCCGGGTCCTCTTCGATGAACTCGGGTTCGAGCCGCCCAAGCTGCAGCAAGAACTCTACCTCCCAGGTATCGGCACAGTCCGCCCGGACTTCATGTGGGAAGACGTCATCTGCGAGTTCGACGGCAAGGTCAAATACACCCGAGCACTGGCCGGAAAGGACCCGGAGGAGACGGTCTACCGGGAGAAACTACGCGAGGATGCACTGAGAGCACAGGGATTCACCGTGGTGCGGCTGACCTGGGAAGACCTCGAACACCCCCAGCAGCTGGGCCGGAAACTGCTGAGGACTGGTGTGCCGCACCGGGCGCTGCGGGGCTTCGGGACCGCGGCGTGACCGCATAGGCTCGCCATATGGAACCCAGCCCATCCGAACAACGGGTGATTGACACAGCTGAGGAGCTTGCCCGGACTCTTGGCTCTGATCCCCACCACACGGTGGCCAGTGCCGCCATGGATACTTCCGGCCGGATCCATACCGCGGTCAACGTCTACCACTTCACCGGCGGTCCCTGTGCAGAACTGGTGGTCCTGGGCCTTGCCGCTGCCGCAAGAGCGGGACCGTTGGTCACGATGGCCGCAGCCGGAGATGGAGGCCGTGGGTGGTTCCAGGTTCCCCGCAGGCGGATTAGAGTTCGTCGGTCGTGAGCAGGGTGATGCCGGCCTCGCGGAACTCGGCGTAGGTCTCGGCGATACGCTCTTCATCCACACCGACGGTCAGGTCGGTGATGACGCGTACGGTGTAGTCGTTCTCCGCAGCATCCAGTGCAGTCGCCCGAACGCAGTGGTCGGTGGCGATACCGACGATGGTCACCTCATCGATACCCTGCTCACGCAGCCAGGTGTCCAGATCCGGTGCGGAATCGGGCACGACGTCGGCGGGCTCGACTCGCACGCCTTTCTCCCCTTCAAGGATCCCCACCCGCTCAGGCTCACCGAGCCGGCCTTCAAAACCGGAGTAGCCGTCGTCGTAGAGCCCCTTGAGGAAGCGCGCCTGAATGTGGTCAGTATCCAGATCCTCGTGGAGTTCGGCCCCCGGAGTCCCGGCCACGCAGTGCACCGGCCACGACCGCTGAAAGTCCGGGTTCTCCGAGAAGTGCGAGCCAGGGTCGATGTGCCAATCCTGGGTGGCGACGACGACGTCGTACTCAGCATGGGTGTCCTCCAGGAACTCGCTGAGTTCCGCGGCCAGAGAGGCTCCGCCCGGCACGGCCAGCGTTCCACCTTCACAAAAATCGTGCTGCACATCGACGACGATCAGTGCCTCAGCCATGGGCCTATCCTAACGAAACGGGACTCACCGGAACACCGTGGGCAGCACCGGCTCACCCTCGGAGAGACGGTGAGCATCTGGCGGTAACTCAGCGAAGGACTCACGGTAGCGTTCCGCAGCCTGCTGCAGCCCCTCGTGGCCGGTGAAGCCAGGCTGGATGTCCCCGGCCACCACCAGTGGAACCTGCAACTGGCGTACCGGTTGGCCCGCCACCTCGGATGCGGTGCCGGTGGCGATGATCTCCGCGGAGGCGATGCCGGCGTCGTCGTAGGCGCGCACTGCGTGTTTGATCCCGCCCCGGGTGGTCTTGCCTTCGGCGGCTTTCTCCACGGGCACTGGGGTTCCCGTGGCGTCCTGGCGCTGAACCAGTTTGTACACCATGGAGGCGGTGGGAGCCCCGGAACCGGTCACCACCCGAGTGCCCACTCCGTAGGAGTCCACCGGCGCGGCAGCCAGCCGGGCGATGGCGTGCTCATCGAGATCGGAGGAGACGATGATCCTGGTCTCGGTGTTGCCCAGGGAGTCGAGCAGCCGGCGGACCATCCAGGCCTGCTCCACCAGGTCCCCGGAGTCCAGGCGCACTGCCCCCAGCCGTGGGCCGGCGACCTCCACCGCAGTGCGCACCGCGGTTTCGACGTCGTAGGTATCCACCAGCAGGGTGGTTTCCGGGCCGAAGGCTTCCACTTGGGCAGCGAAGGCCTCGGCCTCGGAGTCGTGGAGGAGGGTGAAGGCATGAGCGGCTGTGCCGAGGGTGGGAATGCCGAAGCGCCGGCCCGCCTCCAGGTTCGAGGTCGCCGCAAATCCCGCCACCGCACAGGCCCGGGCGGAGGCCACCGCTGAGCGTTCGTGAGTCCGGCGGGAGCCCATCTCCACGCAGGGCCGGTCTCCGGCGGCTTCGGTCATCCGGGCGGCCGCGGAGGCCACCGCCGAATCATGGTTGAGCACTGAGAGGACATAGGTCTCCAGTAGGCAGGCTTCGGCGAAGGTGGCTTCGACCCGCAGCACCGGGGAGTGCGGAAAGTAGATCTCCCCTTCCTCGTAGCCGGTGATGTCCCCGGTGAAGCGGTAAGAGGCCAAGTAGTTGAGGGTGGCGTCATCGACCACCTCACGGTCCTGCAGCATCTGCAGCTCCGCCTCACCGAAGCGGAACCGTTCCAGGCCCTCTAACAGTCGGCCGGTCCCGGCGACCACCCCGTAGCGCCGCCCTGCGGGAAGCCGGCGGGCGAAGACCTCGAAGACACAGCGCCGGTGGGCCGCCCCGGAGCGCAGTGCGGCCTCCACCATGGTCAGTTCGTAGTGGTCGGTCAACAGCGCGGTGGAATCGCTCACAGCCGTTATCCTACGCCGAGTGAGGCTTGATCCCGCGGCGTAGAATAGGGGTTATGAGTTCTGCCGCATCCACGCTGCCCCGCGAGGAGACAGACCTGGAGACCGGCACCCGTCAGGTTCCGCAGCGGCCTTACCACGTGGTCGTGTGGAACGACCCGGTCAACCTGATGTCCTATGTCGCCTGGGTGTTCCGCAGCTACTTCGGTCACTCCAAGGAGCGCGCGCACCAGCTGATGATGCAAGTCCACACCGAAGGCCGCGCCGTCGTCGCCACTGCGGGCAAGGAGAAAGCCGAACAGGACGTCACGGCCATGCACAACTATGGCCTGCAGGCCACGATTGAGGAAGCCTAGTGGCACGGGCCTTCCGCGCGACCACGTACGGCTATAAGGCAGATCTCGGCGACCACGAACGCCGACTGCTCACCGGGCTGTGTGCCGATGTCATCACCCTGCTGGAGCGCCGTGGCCAGGAGGTGACCGCTGGTGGGGGCTTCACCGAATCCACAGAGTCCGACGACGCCGGCACCCCCGCCCAGCCGGAGGATTCTGTCTTCGCCCACTTCAGTGCAGAGCTGGCTGGGCTAGGTGAAGACACTCCGCTACAGCCGCCGCGGGACAAGGTGCTGGCCCGCCTGTTGCCCGATGCGCACACTGAGCCGGAGGAAGCCGGGCAATTGCGACGGCTTACTGAGGCGTCTTTGCGGGAGTCGAAGATCGCCGATCTGCGAACCGCCCGCATGCTGTTGGAGACCACGCCCGTAAAGCTGACCGAGGACCAGGCGCCTGCTTTTGGCCGGGCACTGAATGATGTCCGGCTCACTCTGGCTGTGCGGCTGGGTATTGAGACCGATGAGGATGCCGATCGCATCCGCGAGGTGGCCATCTCTGGGCATGCGAAGACCACGGAGAGCTTCATGGCGGAGATCTACACGTTCGTCACCTGGTTGCAGGAGACACTGTTCACCGCGATGATCGGGATGCTGCCCGATCAGCCCGAACGGGAGTAGCCCCAGGCCGCATACCAGTGCGCTGGCGGTCTGTGGGGCAGCCGCTATGCTGAGGGACGCGACGAGCGCGAGACACACCAGCGCCGAGACACAGACTGAGAGTTGTATGGAACTGACGATCATCGGCTGCAGCGGATCCTTTCCGGGACCCGACTCACCGGCTTCCTGCTACCTGGTAACCGCTGAGCAGGACGGGCGCAGCTGGAAGATCGCCGTGGACTTCGGATCCGGGGCTCTTGGAGCCCTGCAACGGCATATTCGCCTCGAAGAGCTCGACGCCGTGTTGCTCAGTCACCTCCACCCCGACCACTACATGGACCTCTGTGGTCTGCACGTAGCGGTGCGTTGGTGTCCCGAGGGGTGGAACCGGGGTCGTATCCCCGTTTACGGACCATCCGCCACCGCTGAGCGCATCGCCGTGGCATACGGGCTGGAACCCGATCCGGGGATGAGCCCGGACTTCGACTTCCGTACCTGGATCCCGCAACAGCCGCATACCATCGGCCCCTTCACCGTGACCCCCATCGGGGTTAACCACCCCATCGAAGAGGCCTATGGGCTGCGCATCGAAGCTCCCGGTGCTGACGGCACCACCAAGACCCTGACCTACTCCGGCGACACGGACGCCTGCCCGGGATTGGTGGAGGCCGCCCGCGATGCGGACCTCTTCCTCTGTGAGGCCGCCTGGCAGGACGGCCGTGATGACCACCTGCCCGAAGGCATCCACCTCACGGGAGCGCGGGCCGGGCAGTCCGCGGCTGAAGCGAGCGCCCGCCGCCTGATGCTGACTCACATCCCGGTGTGGACCTCCCCGGAGATCGTCGCCACTAAGGCCGCTGAACGCTTCGGAGCCCCGGTGGAACTGGCCGAACCGGGCGCCACCTACCGGATCTGAGAACCCACGAAGACCACGAAGAAGACGACAACCCACCAGGAGCTGCCCGTGAGTGAGAAGTACGTCCGCGCCGACGGCCGCGCCATCAACCAGCTACGCGAGGTGAAGATCACCCGCGGCTGGTCCGCCCACGCCGAAGGCAGTGCGCTCATCGAATTCGGCAACACCCGGGTGCTGTGCACCGCTAGCGTGGAATCCGAGGTGCCCCGCTGGTTGCGCGGCCGCGGCACCGGCTGGGTGACCGCCGAATACGCCATGCTGCCGCGAGCTACCAATACCCGCAGTTCGCGGGAATCCGTCAAGGGCAAGATCGGGGGCCGCACCCATGAGATCTCCCGACTCATCGGCCGGTCCCTGCGAGCGGTGGTCGACACTCAGGCGTTGGGGGAGAACATGATTACTTTGGACTGCGATGTTCTCCAGGCCGACGGCGGCACCCGCACCGCAGCGATCACCGGTGCCTTCGTTGCCCTCGCCGACGCTGTCGAATGGGCCCGAGCGGAGAAGCTCATCAGCCGCAAGGCCGAGGTGCTCACCGACTCGGTCTCAGCGATCTCCGTGGGGGTGTTGCCCGACGGAACTGCTGTGCTCGACCTGCCCTATGGTGAAGACTCCACTGCCGGCACCGATATGAACGTCGTGGTCACCGGGTCGGGAGACTTCGTGGAGATCCAGGGCACCGCCGAAGGCACACCTTTCACCCGGGCCCAGCTGGATGAGCTGCTTGACCTCGCCGTGGCCGGAACCCATCAGCTGGCTGAGATCCAGCGCAACGCCCTGGCCAGCTAATGAGTGCTCGTCTCGTCCTCGCCACCGGAAACCACGGCAAAGTCCGGGAGCTGCGAGCTTTGTTGGCGGCAGAACCCGCCTTAGCGCACATCAGTCTCGATGAGGCCGTCATCGACGCCGCCACTGCCGGCGTCGGGGACATCCCTGAGACCGGGATCACCTTTGAGGAGAACGCCCTCATCAAGGCCCGGGCCGTGGTGGAGCACACCGGTCTGCCTGCTGTGGCCGATGACTCCGGGATCGCCGTCGATGTCCTGGGGGGAGCACCGGGGATCTTTTCCGCCCGGTGGGCCGGTGCCCGCGCGTCCGACGAGAACAACCGGCGACTCCTCCTCGAGCAAGTGGCCGATATCCCCGCCGAGCACCGCACCGCAGCTTTCGTCTGTGCGGTGGCCCTGGTGCTCCCTACCGGTGAGGAGACCACCGCCCTGGGGCGGCTGGAAGGCACACTGCTGACCGAGGAACGCGGTGCCGGCGGCTTCGGCTATGACCCGATCCTGCAACCTGCCGGGGATAAGCGCTCCTGCGCGGAACTCTCCCGAGAGGAGAAGAACGCCATCTCTCACCGGGGTAAGGCCTTCGCAGCCCTGGCACCTCGTGTGGTGGAGGCGCTGGCCAACCCATGATTCCCGACCATCTGCGCCCCCAGCCCTCCGGCGCTTCCCGGGCTGGCACCCGCCCCACTGGGCCCCGCGCAACTGAACCCCGTAGCGCAGGCGCCGGTGCCGCACGAGTTCAGGAGCCGACGTCGTTGGCGGACCTTCGCCCGCCACGGATCAAGGGTCTGAACTTCACCGCCGTGGATTTCGAAACGGCCAATGGTTACCGAGGCTCACCGTGTGCCATCGGACTGGTGCGCATCCGCGACGGCAACGTCGATGAGCTCTACTTCAAACGCATGCGCCCTCCAGAAGGTTACGACCGTTTCGATCCCCGTAATGTCGCCATCCACGGGATCACCCCGGAGCGGGTGGCCAGGCAGCCACGGTTCGCTGAGCTCTTTGGCGAGATCCGGGACTTCATCGGTGAGGATGTGCTCATCGCCCATAACGCCGCCTTCGACATCGAAGTATTCGAAGCGGCACTGGAGGTCTCCGGGTTGGATTCCCCGGGGCTTCAGGCGCTGTGCTCAGTTCAGCTGGCCCGGGCGGTCTACCAGCTGGACTCTCACGCGCTGCCACAGGCCGCCGCGGAGGCAGGCTTCAATCTCAAACACCATCACCACGCCCTCTGGGACGCCCGCGCGGCGGCGGCCATTGTGGTCGACATCGCCGAACGTACCCAGCCTCATACAGTGGATTCGGTCCACCAGGTCTTTGCTGCCCATGATCTCGAAGCAGAAGTGCTCCCGGCATGGCAGGCCCCACGCAAGCGCCTCTCCCGAGCCACTCGCCAGGTGGAGCCCTTCGCCCACCTCTTCGACGCCCGGGTTGAGGGCGTGGACCCGGCGAAGCTGCCGGATCTGATGCGCTGGCAGGATGAGGGCCGCAACCCGATCCCCAGTCCGCAGGCCGATCCGGACCATCCGCTGGCCGGTGAGCAGGTGGTCTTCACCGGCACGCTCAGTGTTCCCCGCCCCGACGCTAAAAAGCTCGCCGCTGACCTGGGTGCCCAGACTGCTTCCCGGGTGACCGGCTCGACCACGCTGCTGGTCATCGGTGACGGGTTCAGTACAGAAGACGAGCACGACGCCGCAGCGGCCGCTGAAGAGGTCTCTTCCGGTCCGCTGGGCTCAGCCAAAGCGCAGGACGCCCTGCGCCGCCGATCCGCCGGACAGCAGATCCGGTTCATCGGGGAGGCGGAGTTCCGTCAGATGGTCGGTCCGCTGTGGCCGGAGCACCTCACCCCGCTGCCTACGGCAGAGTGACTCCACGCCACCGCTGAGCGAGGTCAGCCACGACGGTGGCCAGCAGCTCATGCCGGTGCGGTTCAGGCTGCTGGTCTGAGACCGGGGTTCGGGCCCGCTGGCGTGCCTGTTCGCGCAGCCGCGGATGGCCGTGGGTTAAGCAGATCGCCTCATCGGCCCACTTCGCGCGGGTCTCAGCCTCCACATAGGGGACCAGACTGATGGGCACTACCCGCGTGAGGGCGTCGTCGTCGTCATGTTCTGGCTGCGGTGGATCGGTGGGGTAGGCCATCTGCCCGGAGGCCAGACCTCGTAGAGAGGCATCGGCACTACCGTCAGTGAGGGTGAGACCTCCGGCACGCAGGATGAGCTCCAGTGCGTAGTCGCTGGGGCGTTGCGGTGGCTGCGGGGCGACTTCCGGGAGGTGACCGGTGACCAACCGGTACCAGCGCAGACAGCTCAGCCACATACTGGCCTGCGGGTCGGCGCCGGTACCCTCCCGGGACCACTCAAGTACTTCCAACAGGCCATCGGCGAGGCAGAGGCTCAGCAGGGTTTCGGCGTGTACGGGCTCACCGTCTGCCGGCAGCAGAGCCATCATCGCTGGCTCAAACGCGTCAATCACCGTCTGCGTCTCATCCACGAGGCTTAGAGTAGCGGGCCACGGCGGGGGACGCCGAGCATGTCACCGGTGACCGGTACGTTGGAGGCCATGAGGCTGTTACACACCTCGGACTGGCACCTCGGGCGCGGGTTCCATGGGGTCGACCTGCGTGAGACCCAGCAGGAGATGATCCGCACTGTCTGCACCGCCGTGGAGGAACACCAGGTCGATGTCGTGCTGATTTCCGGTGACGTGTTTGACCGTGCGCTGCCGCCGGAGTGGGCGGTCCGGGAACTCAGCAGCTGTCTGCGCCGGTTGCGAGAGGCTGGTGCGGAGGTGGTGTTGACCTCCGGCAACCATGACTCCGCGGTGCGTCTGGGTGCTCACCGGGAACTGATCGCCGCCTCCGGGGTGCATATTCGCACTGGTCTGACCGATGCCTGGACCCCGGTGGAGATCGAACGGGATGGCGACCGCCTGTTGGTCTACGGGGTGCCGTATCTGGAACCGCAGGTCTACGCCGCGGAGCTCGGCGTGGAGCGGGCCAATCACACTGCGGTGATGCGTGAGGTGATCGGCCGTATCCGGGCAGATATGGCCACCCGCACAGGGCACGACGCCGCCACGCCGGTGGTGGTGATGGCTCACCTCTTCGCCGCTGGGGGTCAGGCCAGCGAGTCTGAACGGCATATCGGGGCACCAGCGGCACCGGAGGAAACTCTCGATCACCAGGAAGACACTGTGGGTGGGCTGGCGGTGGTGCCACTGGAACTCTTCGAGGGATTTGACTACGTGGCCTTAGGGCACATTCATGGGCGGCAGACCCTCACCGACCGTATCCGGTACTCGGGGTCTCCCATTCGGTATTCCTTCTCCGAGGAGCATCAGCACAAAGGGGCTTGGCTGATCGAGACCACCCAGTTAGGTGATCCCCAGGCGGCGGTCACTGGCTTGGACTGGGTAGTCGGGCGAGGGGTCACACGGCTTCAAGGGACTCTTGCCGAGGTGCTCGATCCGGTGACAGTGGACAGGTTCAGGGACCATTTTGTCCAGGTCACCCTCACCGATGATGAGCGCCCCGAACGGGCTTACCCGCAATTGCGTCAGGTCTACCCCCACCTGATGCAGTACAGCTATGCCGGGGCGGGGTTAACCCGGTCGGTGGGAAGCTATGCCCAGAAGCTCGATCGTGCGGAGAGTGAACTCGACGTCGTCGCCGATTTTCTCGACCATGTGCGCCACCGCAAAGCGACCGCTGAGGAACGTCAGATCGTCGAGTCGGCTTTGCAGGCCGTGCGGTCCACGGCCGCGCAATCTGGGGAGAAAGCATGAAGTTCCACCGTCTGGAGATCTGCGCCTTTGGGCCGTTCGCCGGCACGGAGGTGGTGGACTTTGACGCGCTCAGCGCTGACGGTCTGTTCCTGCTGCGCGGTCCCACCGGATCAGGCAAGACCTCTGTGCTGGATGCCATCACCTTTGCCCTCTATGGGGATGTGCCCGGTGAACGCGGCAATGATGGCCTGAAGTCCCAGCACGCCCCGGTCGGGCGCCAGCCCTACGTGGAGTTGGAGTTCTCCCGGGGGGAAGACCGGTTCAAGGTGCGGCGCATCCCGCGCTACTGGCGGCCGGCCAAACGTGCCGGGGCTGCCGACCAGCAGGAGGGCCCGGCCCTGTTCTTAGAACGGTTCGAACACGCTGGGTGGAAGTCCCTTGCGGTGCATCGGATCGCCGAAGGGGACAAGGAGCTTAAGGACATCCTCGGGTTAGACATGGGGGAGTTCACCAAGGTCATCATGCTTCCCCAAGGGGCCTTCGCGCAGCTGATGCACGCCTCCAATGAGGAGCGCCGCAGGATCCTGGAGCAGTTGTTTGACATCTCGACGTATGAGCACCTGGAGCACTACCTGTGGGAGCGTAAACGGGAATCCGAAGCTCAGCTGGCGCAGCTGAAGACTCAGATCGGTGTGCGCAGTGCCGCTGTGCAGTCGGCGGCCGCATCCCTGTTGGAGGACCGGATGCCTGCGGTGGAGGACCTTCTCCCCGAGGAGCTGGCCACATCCCTGCTGCAGCAGGGGGAAAAGGTGCGTGAGGAACTGCAGAACGCTGCCGCTGAGGCTCATACTGCTGCTGAAACCAGGAGCGGGGAGTATGAGGAGTTGACGCGTCGGCGTCGGCAGCTGCAGCGCTGGGCGGAGTTCTGCCAGCTCCGTGAAGCACATGAAGCTCAGCGCCCGCAGGTGGAGACCGCCGAGCAGCAGGTCACCGCTCACCGGGCAGCCGATGCGGTGCACCTGTGGCTTCGCCGGGCCGATGAGGCCCGGCAGCAGGCCCAGCAGCAGGCTGAGGCCCACGCTGCGGCTGAGCAACGAGCCGTTGAAGCCCTGGCTGCGCAGTCCGATGTTCAGGCCCGCACCGTGCAGGATGCGGCTCAGCAGATCCCCCCATTGCTTGCCCGGCTCACCGACCCGGAGACAGCCGGGCTCGAAGACGAGCACGCCGCAGTGCACACCACGGCACAGAGGGCCGGCGATGCGGCAGCAGCTGCTGGCACCGAGGCCGAGCAGGCGGCACAGAAGCTCGCCGTCACCGAACAGACCCTGATGCAACTGCAGTCGCAGCTCATCGGTGCCGAAGAGACCGATGAGGCTCTCGACCGGGCCCAAGAGGCTGTGACGGCGGCTACCCGCCAGGTTGAGCAGATCACCGAACGCGATGAACTCACCACCCGGGCGGCCACATTACGCCGACAGGTGGCCGAGGCTGCCGACCGAGTGGAGAACCAGCAGGAGGTGTATCAGGACCTCTCCCAGGGGCACCTGCGTTCTCTGGCGTATGAACTGGCCACCCAGCTGGAACCCGGTAGCCCGTGTATGGTCTGCGGATCCACCGAGCACCCGGCCCCCGGCCAGCAGGAACCTGACACCGTCACCCGGGAAAGGGTGGACGAGGCCGCCGAGAAGCTACAACAGGCCCGCTCCCGGTGGGACACGCTCCGGGACAGGCTGAAAACCGCCGAAGACAACCTCCAGCAGGCGCGTGGAGCCCTGGGGGAGGCCGCTGACCTGACAGCAGAGCAGGCTCAGCAGCAGCAGTCTCAGGCGCAGGAGCAGCTCACCGCGGCTCGGAAGCAGCGCATCGCTCAGCGGGAGCTGAGTCAACGGGTGGACCAGGTGCGTGAAGAGGTCAACGACCTGCGCGAAGCACACACCGCAGCCCTGCACCGGGCCGAACGGGAGGCCACTGAAGCCAAGCGTCTGCACGCTGAGGCCGACCGGCTGGCCACTCGGGTGGCCACACTGCGTGGGGACCATCCCACAGTGGGGGCCCGAGTCCAGGCCCTGGAGGAACTGCTGAAAGTGGTCACCGCCGCACAGCAGGCCCAGCACCAGGCAGATCAGGCAGCCAGCCAGGCGCAGCAGCGCGTCGATGAAGCCGCTGCCTCCCTGCAGGAATCACCGTTCGACGACGCCGAGGCGGTCACCGCCGCATTGCTCGCCGAAGAGGAACTCACCCGGCTGGAAGAACTCATCACTGGGTTCACCCGCACGGAGGAACGACTACGAGCCCAGGCGGCTCTGGACGAGGTACAGGCCGGGAAGGCGCGGGCGGAGGCTCAGGAGCAACTCCCCGATGAGGACCAGGTCGAGTCTGCTCGCCTCCGTGCGGAGGAAGCCGCTGCCCACGCCCAGAGCGCACGGGACCGTCTCACCGAGTACACCGCGCAGCTGGCCGGTCTCAAACGCGGCCTCGCCGAGTTGGAAGAGACCCTCGCTGAACATCAGCAGCAGTCCGCCGCGGCTCAGCGAGAAGCTGAACTCGCCGAGGCGGTGCGTGGTACCGGCGGGGACAACACGAAACGGATGAGGCTGACGACTTTCGTGCTAGCTGCGCGCCTGGAGCTGGTGACAGAAGCAGCCTCCCGGCATTTAGGGGCGATGACCGGTGGCCGTTACCAGTTGATGCTCGATGCTGAACGGTCTGGACGGGGACTGCGCGGGCTCGATCTGAAGGTCTATGACGAATACGCCGAACAGGAGAGGCCCGCTGAATCGCTCTCCGGGGGAGAGACCTTCATGGCGGCACTGTCCCTGGCCCTGGGACTGGCCGAGACGGTCCAAGCAGAATCCGGGGGGATTGGTTTGGACAGTCTGTTCATCGATGAGGGTTTCGGTTCTTTAGACGATCAGACCCTGGATGCTGTGATGTCCGCGCTGCACACCCTCCAGGGGGAGGGGCGTCGGATCGGGGTGGTGAGCCACGTGACGGAGATGCACCAGCAAATCCCTACCCAGCTGCGGGTGAAGACCTCCCGTGCCGGGTCGACCTTGGAGATGGTGGTACCAGGATGAGCGCTCCCGTGGGGCTTCGGCTGCTGTCTGCAGCGGCACGGCTACCGGCGGTCTTGCTGCCACCGGCGGTGGCGATCGGGGTCGCAGGTGATTACCGTCCGGTGGTGGCAGCCGCAGCGGTGGTGGCTGCACTGTGCGGCACCGTGGTGGGCTCTCGGGTGGCGGTGCTGGCCGCAGCCCGGTTCAGTGTGCGCAGTGTGGCGGTCTCCACTGCTGCAGTCCACGTTGTGGTCCTTGTGCTGCTCATCACCGCAGCTGGGCACACCGCCGCCCCCGTGGTGCTGATCCTGTTCAGCTTCGCTGCTGGGGCCTCAGCTCCACCGGAGCACGCGGTGGACCCCCACCGCCGGCTCGACCGCACGGTGTTCTTCCTCGCCGCGGTGGTGGCTGTGGGATTCGCCCTGGCCTTCGAGGGCACCGGACTGCTGGTGGCTTCGGCAGTATTGACTGCCCTGGCCGTTCCGGCCCTGGAGATGGTCCGTGACAGCGAAGACCACCTGCCGGTTCACCCCATTGCCCTGCTGAGTGCAGCGGAGGCACTGTGGTGGGGAGCCGGCGTCGTGCTCATTGTGGTGTTCTCCGCTGTGGCGGAACTCGTTGAGGCGCGGTGGACTGTGGGACTGGTGGTGGTCAGCCTGATCAGTTGTCGAGTTGCAGCACCGAGCTGGTCCGCTCGTGCACCTCGGCGAGCAGCTTCGGGTCCTCATTGAGTAGCCGCCCGTATGAGGGAACCATGCTCTCCAGGCGTGGTTTCCACGCCTGAGCCTGAGCGGGGAAGCACTGCTCCAGCAGCCGGAACATGATGCTCGGTGCCGTGGAGGCTCCGGGGGAGGCGCCCAGCAGCCCGGCGATGGACCCGTCACTGGAGGAGACCAGTTCAGTGCCGAACTGCAGAATCGGTTTGCCGTTCTCGTCCTGCTTCATCATCTGGACCCGTTGGCCGGCGGTGATGAGCTCCCAGGCGTCACCGTCGGCCTCGGGGAAGAACCGGTACAGCTCCTCGAGCTTCTTGGACCGGGACTTGGTGACTTCTTTCATCAGGTAGGTGGTCAGCTCAAAGTTGCTGACCCCCACGCCTAGCAGGGTCTTGAGGTTGTGCGGCCGCACGGAGAGCGGCAGGTCCAGGTAGGAGCCGGTCTTCAGGAAGTTGGTGGAGAACCCGGCGTAGGGGCCGAACATCAGCGAACGCCGGCCCTCCACAAACCGCGTGTCCAGGTGCGGCACCGACATCGGCGGCGCGCCCTTGGTCGATGCCAGCCCATAGACCTTCGCGTGGTGCTGTTCGGCCACTGATGAGTCCGTGGCACGGAAGAACTGGCCTGATACGGGGAAGCCGCCGATCTTGTGGGCCTCTTTGATGCCGGAGGCCTGCAGCAGTGGCAGGGCCCCACCACCGGCACCGACAAAGACGAACCGGGCCGTGGCGGTGAATTTCTCTCCGGAGCTGGACTTCACGGTGACGTTCCAGCGGCCATCGGTGCCGCGGCTGATGCCGGCGACTTCATGGCCGTAGCGGATATCCGTCCCGGCGCCCTCCAGGTGCGAGGCCAGCTGCCGGGTGATCGCCCCGAAGTCCACATCGGTGCCGTCGTCGAACTTGGAGGCCGCCACCCGCTGCTGGGGGTCACGGCCCCGGGTCAGTAGCGGCGCCCAGGAGGCGATGGTGTCCTGATCTTCGGTGTGCTGAATGTGGGAAAAGAGCGGCTCGGCGCGCATCGCCTCGTAGCGGGCCTTGAGGTATTCGGCGTTTTCATCCCCCCAGACGAAGCTGATGTGCGGCAGAGCGTTGATGAATGTGCGAGGGGAGCCCAGGACACCGTTGTCCACCCAGTGGGACCACAGCTGCTTGGAGACGTGGAACTGCTCGTTGATCCCTTTGGCCTTGGCGGTGGGGACCGACCCGTCAGCGGCTCGGGGGGTGTAGTTCAGCTCGCAGAGCGCAGCATGGCCGGTGCCGGCGTTGTTCCACGGGTCGGAGGATTCCTTGCCGGCACCGTCGAGCTTCTCGAACAGTCCCACGTGCCAGCTGGGTTCCAGCTCTTTGAGGAGGGTGCCCAGCGTGGTGGACATAATGCCGGCGCCGATGAGGATGACGTCGAAGCGGTTGTCCGGGCCGGATGGTTTGGGGGTGGTCGCTGGGGTCTCAGTCACAAGTGCTTCCTTCGCAACGTCTGTTGGGGCAGCGTGTCTCGTTTAGGAACCTTACCTGAGGATTTCAGGTCTCCTGAGCGGGGACGATCTCGGCGAACGGCTCGTTGAGGACCGGGGACATTGGGTAGTCGGCAACGCGGGAGCCCAGGGCCAGCCCGGAGATGGGGAAGGCAAGTGGCACAGCGGGCAGGTCTTCGGCGATGAGGGTGGCGGCTTCGGCGTAGAGGGCGGTGCGTTCTTCGTCGTCGGCTTCGGCGCGGGCCTCGGCGAGGAGTTCGACGACGTCGTCATTGACGTAGTGGAATTCTCGGCTCGGCACGGAGAACAGGGAGCCCAGGAAGCTGTGTGCTGAGCGGTAGCCGCCGTTGCGGCCCAGCAGGTGCATCGCCCGGTCGTCGTCGGCCATGAGTTCGTCCACGTAGCCGTCATCCCACTTCACCGGCCGCGGTTGGAGGACGAATCCCGCTTCGGTGAGGTTGCGGGCCACAGCGGCGTAAACCGCCTCAGGTCGAGGAAGCCAGCTGCGGGTGGTGGCCATCGGGTAGTAAAAGGGAAGTGGTTCGCCGTCGTATCCGGAGTCGGCCAGCAGTTCTTGGGCTTCTTCCATATTGTGTTCGTAGCGGGGAGCTTCTTCGGATTCCACCCCCAGAGACGGCGGGGTGAAGTGGTACGCGGCGCTGGTGCCTTCTAGGAACAGGTCTTCGACCAGGCTGGGCCGGTGGATGGCGCGGGCGGCGGCTTCGCGGATCTCGTGGTCACCCATGATGGGGTGTTCGAGGTTGAACCCCAGGTAGAGCACGGAGAAGGGGTCACGCTGCAGGATGATCCGCCCGGCCTGCACCAGGGGTCGGAGGTTGTCTGCGGTGATGTGGTCATAGACGTCGATCCGGCCACGGGTGAGTTCACGCAACCGGTCGAAGGAACGGGCGATGGGCCGCACCGTCACCGAACCGACGGCGGGTGCAGCGCCCCAGTAGTCCTCGAAGGCTTCAAGCCGTAGCCCTTGTTCGTCGGGCTCGGTCTCCACCAGACGGTAGGGGCCGGTGCCTTGGGGGCTGCGGGAGACCAGTTCCGGGTCGGCGTCGGAGAGCACGGAGGTCGAGGCGATGGCGAAGGCCGGCTGGGTCAGGGCCTGGAGCAGGAACACCACGGGTTCGGAGAGGGTGAGGACCACGGTGTAGTCACCCTCGGCCTCGACGTCTTCAAGCACGCAGGTCTCGTCACCGAAGAAGCCGCCGAAGACGGCCGGGAAGGCCAAGGGAGTAGAGCGGGCCACATTGCCGTACCCGTAGAGGTAGTCCAACTGTCCCCAGCGTTGGATATTGGCGACGACGACGTCGGCGGTGAGGTCTTCGCCGTCGTGAAACGTCACATTCCGGCGCAGTCGGAAGGTGTAGGTCAGTTCGTCCTCGCTGACCTCCCATTCCCGGGCCAGCAGCGGGGTGACCGAACCGGTGTCGGCGTCGATGCCGACCAGGGTTTGGAAAATTTGCCGACAGATCCGTTCAGTTTCGGTGTCCACCGCTAGGGCCGGGTCGAGTGAACCGGGGGTGGAGATCGCCCCGATGGTCAGTGCACCTTCAGCCGGGGTAGGGGGCTCCTCGGTTTCCGCCGGGTCGGTGTCTTCCGGATCGGGTGCCTCGGTGGCGGCGGTGAGTGTCAGGGCGACACCGCCGAGTCCGGCAGCTTCAAGCAGCTGCCGTCTGGATAGATACGTCACCCCGCGATTCTAGAGCCCTGGGCGCTGAGAGCAGGAAGTCATCCTGCGGGAGGATGTCGCCACCGTGGTCTGCCTCCTAGAGTCGGTTCCATGGCTGAGAACACAGAGAACACCTACCGTTTCCTCAATGACCCGTGGGCGCAGGCGGCCACAGTGGGTGCGTTGACTTTGGTGCCGGTACGGAAGTACCCCGGATGGTTGAAGACCACACTGGCGTGGGGGCCTGCGTTGGGTGCGGCCGCGATGGTGGCTACCCCCGGGGCGACCACCAAGGCGTTGCGCAAGCTCAGCGAGTGGGTTGGTGATGACCCGGAGGGTGTGCGTGAGGTGCACATCACTCCCGGGGCGCGGGCTGTTGCTGCAGTGACCGCTGGGGCGGTCATGTATGGCGGGTGGAAACTGTCGCTGTGGTCAGATACCGCGGTGGAGAACGTGGTGCGCAAATTGCGCGTTCCTGCACCGCGTGTGACGATGAGCCTCGCAGCCGGGTGCGCGACGTGGTGGCAGGTGAAGCAGGCCAACGAACGCGTGGCAGCCCAGAAGTCGGCCCAGTCCGCATAGGTCTGAACGATGAGGCCCGAGAACCTCAGACTCGGCGCCTCAGTAGCTGGCCTTTGTTTGAGGGGTCTGCGAGCATCTCCATAGTGTGTCGGAGTGAGCACGTAGGGTATTCAGATGAGCACTCGAACGTTGGCACCTGCCCTCTCCGTACTGGGTATCAGCCTGTTGGTTACCTCCTGCGTGGGTGATGCTTCCGCCACCGATGAACCGACGGCCACGGCCAGTGGTGAGTCAGCGGCAGGTGAGGCTGCGGCCGACGAGCGGGTTCCGCTGAGCGAGGAGGAAACGCAGGAGTTCGAGGACGGCGGACCACAGCCCCATGATCTCTATGCAGAACCCCGGCCTCCCGCGAGTGAAGATCCGCCCATATATGACTACGAGACGGTGCCCACGCCTGAAGCGCCGTTCGACCATTCCCCGGTGGAGCAAGCGTATTCTGACGCGCTCGAGGACGGAGCCGAACCTGATGAGGCTGGGCTGATTGAGTTTGAACAGCCTGTCATGGAACTGACGGTCAATGGCGAGACATTCACCGTTGATGGAGCCATTGACCCGGGTAGAGCCACGCCGCTGTATGAGGACCAACTCACTCAGGACGGCGTGGGGCCGCTTGCAGAGGAACTGACGAATATTCCGTGGCATAGCCGCAGAGAGGCGATGCTCCAGGACAATGCCACTGCCACAAGCTGCGGTGAAGGGACACAGCACCTGTGGGTAGCTTTCGACACTGATGAAGACCCCACCTGCTTTGAGGAACCAGGCGGGGTGATAGACCCGTATTTCCGCGGAATCAGTGCCTTTTGCGCCGTGGAGGACGCTCCTAGTGCGCGCACCGTTTACATGGGCTTCGGAGGGGAGCACTCATTTGACGTTGAGTGGGGAGGCCAGGACGGCTGGGACATGATGTACCGCGGCCCGAACGGGGAGGGTGAGAACAGCTGCTATGCGTTCACCCTCCCCGTCCGAGGAGCAACCACTGAGTAGATAGGCCCAACTGCCCGGAAACTCTGTGAGGTATTGCCTATATATGGGTCCCAGGCAGGCCGAGGTTGATGGAACGCTTAACTGAACCGGGTGCGCGAGGCGGGACTTGAACCCGCACGTCAAAGACACTGGAACCTAAATCCAGCGCGTCTACCAATTCCGCCACTCGCGCTTGCGCCGTCGAAGACTACGATGGCGACTCACTAGTCTACTCGGCTCCGGCCAGTCCTAGCTGCTTACGCAAACGAGTGACATGCCCGGTGGCCTTCACGTTGTATAGCGCGTGCTCCACAGTGCCGTTTTCATCAACCACGATGGTGGAGCGGATTAGCCCTTCCACCGTCCGGCCATAGTTCTTCTTCTCACCCCATGCGCCATAGGCCTCCGCCACCGCATGGTCTGTATCCGACAGCAGAGGGAAGCTCAAGCTCTGCGTCTGCGTGAACTTCTCCAACGCGGAGACCGGGTCGGGGGAAATCCCCAGCACCTGGTAGCCGGCCGCCTGAAGAGAATCCAGGGAGTCACGGAAATCGCAGGCCTGGGTGGTGCACCCGGGAGTGGAAGCCTTCGGATAGAAGTAGACAATCACCTTCTGGCCACGGAAGTCGGCCAGGGAGACGTCTTCCCCGGAAGCAGAGGGCAGGGTGAATTCGGGGGCGGAATCGCCCACAGACAAACGGTTGCTCATAGCCCCTAAGCCTATATTCAACCTCCCAGGTGGCACCTAGACTGGCCGCATGGTGATTCACACCGAGCGCAGCCCGGCCGAGGAAGGTCTCATCGCCGCCTTCCGTGCCCGTTTCGACGCCTCGGTGATGAACTTCGGGGCCTACAACCTGCTCTACGCAGAGAACGCCCTGGCAGCGGCTCAGAGCCCCGGTGAGGAGATCTCAGCCCAGGAGAACCTCGTGGCCAGCCGGCACCTGCTGGTAGGTTACCGCCGCGAACCCGCGGAGATGGTGCTCTGCCCAGTGAACCTGGAGGAAGTGCTCACTGCCGCAGCCGGTGCCGACGTCGCCATCAGCCGCTCCGTACCGGTGCCCGTGAACCTGACCAACCTGGCAGGGCTGGCCGCTGAAGATTCAGAGGTAGAAATCGCTTTGTCCACCGGACGGCGAGTGAAACTGCAGCTACGCGAGCAGACACGGTTTACGTCCCTGCCGGAAGTGCCGTTGAACCAGCACCGCGACGTCGAGGATTTCTACGCATTCCTCGACCACTTCATGGATGCCGTGGAGAGAGTCCGCGCCTAAATGGTGCGGACAGAAAAGTCGTGGGCCCCCCGGGACTCGAACCCGGAACCTGCAGATTAAGAGTCTGATGCTCTGCCAGTTGAGCTAGAGGCCCGTCTCCGGGCAACGACAGATAACCTTAGCACCCGCTGAGAGCGGCGGGCAACTTCGCTGCCGCCCGCCGCTCTACGGGTGAGAAGAGGACGTTACTCCTTCTCCTCCGGGTCCTGTTGGGCCTCGGAATCCTCCGTGCCCTCAGCATCAGCGTCGGCCTCGGTGGTCTCGGCTGAGTCGGCGACGTCGTCGTCCTCGCTCGGTGGGTTGACGAACTCACTGAGGTCGACGTCGTTACCTTCAGTGTCCACCACCGCAGCGTGCTCCAGCACCTTAGCCAGGGCCTTACGGCGCCGCACCTCACCCAGAATCATCGGGATCTGGCCAGCCTGCTCAAGCATCTGCGCGAACTGCTGTGGCTGCATGCCGTACTGGCCCGCGGTGGCCACGATGTACTCAATGACCTCGTTCTGCTCAACCTGGATCTCCTCGCGCTCGGCGACGATGTCCAGCACCAGTTCATTACGGAAGGCCTCTTCGGTGCGCTTGCGGATCTCCTCGCGGTGCTCCTCGGTGTCATGATCGTCACCCTCGGAGTGGCCCTGGGAGCTGAAGTGCTGCTGCACCTGCTCCTCCACCACACCAGCCGGCACCGGAACCTCCACCAGGTTCACCAGCTTCTCCAACACCTTGTCCTGAGCCTCGGCCCCCTGCTGCTCCACGAGCTTCTCAGCGGCCTTCTTCTTCAGGTCCTCGCGGAGCTCCTCAATGGTGTCGAACTCGGAGGCCATCTGAGCGAACTCGTCGTCAGCCTCGGGCAGTTCCCGCTCCTTGACCGCGGTGAGGGTCACCGTGACCTGCGCCTGCTCACCGGAGTGCTCCCCGCCGGCCAGGGTGGTCTCGAAGGTGGCGTCCTCACCCGGGGTCAGGCCGTCAAGTGCCTCATCGAGGCCCTCGAGCATGTTGCCGGCCCCCACCTGGTAGGACAGGCCCGTGGCGGAGTCGACTTCCTCGCCGTCGATCTTGGCAACCATGTCGATGGAGACAAAGTCACCGTCACCAGCTGGGCGGTCAATCTCCTTCAAAGTGCCGAAACGGCTGCGCAGCTCGTCGAGCTCCTTCTGGACCGCCTCGTCGTCGACCTCGCGGGCTTCGACCTGAACCTCAAGACCCTTGTAGTCAGGCAGGTCGATCTCCGGCTTGATGTCCAGCTCACCGGAGAACTTCAGCACACCCTCATTGGTCTTCGGGTCAGGGATCTCCTCGACCTCCACCTCGGGGCGGGAGAGCGGGCTGATCTCCGCGTCGGCCAGACCAGCCTGGTAGAACTCCTGCAGCCCATCATTAATGGCCTGCTGGATGACATACTCCCGGCCGATGCGCTGATCGATGATGGCCGCAGGCACCTTGCCCTTGCGGAACCCAGGGATCTGAACCTGACCGGCAATGCTCTTATAAGCTGCCTTGATCTTGGGCTCGAGCTCCTCGCTGGACACCTCGACGGTGAGTTTGACTCGAGTCGGATTCAGTTCTTCGACGGTACTCTTGACCACGTAAGGGCTCCTGTAAGGATGTTGAGGGGACTGGTCGTAGGCCGCACTAGCCTAACGTCTCGCGGCCATGACCGCCATTCTGCCTGCGTCATCCACCCTGTGGCGACGTCGTCGTCGGCTAGCATGGGGCAGGTGTCAACGCGGCCGATGCACATGAGGGGGTTGGGGGATTGGCGGAAACAGACGTCGTAGAAGCGGTTCCGCGGTTTAAGGCGTACAGCGGTGAGGACCCGTTCTGCTTCATCAGCTACTCGCACCGTAACACCACCGAAGTCCACGACCTGATGGCCGTGCTCGCCGACCACCGATTCCGGTTCTGGTACGACGACACCATGGAAATCGGCAGCGACTTCCGCGACGAACTCCGCCTGCAGATCAGCCGCTGCAGTGCCTTCGTCATGTTCATCTCCAACGAGTCCATGAACTCCAAGTTCTGCGGCATGGAGCTCATCACCGCCCACCAGCTGGGCAAGCGGATCTACCCGGTGATGCTCTACCCCGATGTGCAGATCCCACCGGCACTGCAATTGATCCTGGAGAATCTCCAACACGTCAAGGGGTACACCTCTGAACCCCGCTACGTGGAAAAACTCGTTGAAAGCCTGCCCCCGGAGACCATGGAACGGCTGGTCATCGAAGACGGCGTCGTACTCAGTGCCATCGACAACGGCCGTCACGTCGACATCCCCGAAGGTGTCACCAAGATTGCCGACGGCGCCTTCAAAGAACGCCTCCAACTACAGACCGTCAGCCTGCCGGACTCCCTGGTGGAGATGGGCCGGGAAGCCTTCCGCGGCTGTACCGCCCTCACCGGGATCGAACTCGGACCCAATTTGGAGCGCATCGGACACAGCGCCTTCCGTGACTGCACCGGGATGGAAAACCTCGCCATGCACAACCCCGAGGCCTACCTCGGCGGACGCGTGTTCGAAAACTGCGTCTCCCTGAAGAACGTCATCGTGCCCGACGAACGCGAAGAAATCGCCGAAGGCTCGTACAACTCCTGCTCCTCGCTGGAATCCTTTCCCTTCCCCTCCAAACTGAAAACCGTAGGGGAGGGCGCCTTCGCCGACTGCACCGGGCTACGGGAAGTCGTGCTACCGGAGGAGACCTTCAAAATCGACTCTGGAGCCTTCGCCGACTGCACGAACCTGCAGCGGGTCCACATCCCCGACCGGCTCTCCAAGATCGGCCGGTTCGCCTTCAAAGGGTGCTCAAGCCTGAAGAGCATCGATATTCCCACCGGGGTGAGCAATATCAGCTCCGATGCGTTCCGTTCGGCCAGCAGTCTGGAAGAGATCCGGGTGGAGGAAGGCAACCGCCACTACAAGGACCAAGGCGGGATCCTCTACAACAAGCCCAAGTCCACCATCGTGGCCTACCCACCAGCGCGCGACGTCGACTGGTTCGTCGTTCCCGACAGCGTGGTCTCCATTTCCTCCTGGGCCTTCGCTGACGCCCGGGCGCTGACCAGCATCGAACTGCCCGACTCCGTTGAAGACATCGGCGAGGGAGCCTTCTACAGCTGTACCGGGCTGACCGAACTCGTGGTGCCGCCGTCGGTGACCTACATCGATGACATCGCCTTCCGTAACTGCACCGGGCTGCGCCGGGTGGTGCTCCACGAGAGGCTGCTGCACATCGGCTGGGGTGCCTTCCACGGCTGCCCGGATGTGGAGATCGCCTGCCCGCCGAACTCCTACGCCTGGGGATACTGCGCGGAGAACGACATCCCGCACACCGCCCTGTGAGTCGGCAGGCCGGTGCCGTGACGAGCTCATCCCTCCTGCAGACCCTCCGCGGCTGGATCGTCTCCCACACCTTCGCGGGCATTGCAGTGCTACTGGCTGTGGCCAGCTGCTTCGCCGTCCCCCCGGACGGGGAATACCTGGACTACATCGACTACCGGACCATCGTGGCGCTGACCTGCATGCTCACCGCCATTGCCGCCCTGGAGCGGGTGCACGTGTTCACCATCGCCGCCGAACACCTGGTGACCCGGCTGCGCAGCCGCCGGAGTCTCATCACCGGGCTGGTCCTGCTGACCGGGATCGGATCTATGGCCATCTCCAATGACATGGCCCTGTTGACGTTCCTGCCCATCGCCGCCCGGGCGCTGAAGATCACCGGCGATGAACGCTACCTCGCCTACGTCTTCACTCTTCAGGCCGCTGCAGCCAACCTCGGCGGAATGATTATGCCCTTCGGCAACCCGCAGAACATCTTCATCTACCAGACCTATGAGATGAGCTTCGGGGAGTTTGTCTCCACCATGGCCCTGCCCTTCAGTGTGGCGCTGGTGGTGCTGACCGTGATGGCTCTGTCGGTACGCAGCAGCCGGGTGGTCCCGCTGCCACCGGCCACCACTGGGGACAGAACCCGCACCCTGCTCTACGGGCTGGGCTTCGCCCTGGCGGTACTGGTGGCCGTACGGGTCTTACCGGTGTGGGTGGGCCTGGCCGTGGTCGCCCTGCTGATCCTCTCTGACGTAGCGATCGCCGCAGGCATCGACTACGGGCTGCTCATCACTTTTGTCAGCTTCTTCATCATCACCGGGAATATCGCCCGCATCGATGCGATCTCCACCACGGTGACCTCCATGGTGGAAGGCAACACGCTCATCGCCGCAGTCCTCGCCAGCCAGGTGATCTCCAATGTCCCCAGTGCGATTCTGCTCAGCGGGTTCACCGAGAACTGGCGAGAGCTGCTGGTGGGAGTCAACGTGGGCGGCGTCGGGACTCTCATCGCATCCCTGGCCAACCTCATCGCCTTGCGGCAGTTCCAGGTGCACTCCTCGCACGGGATGGGGCGGTTCCTGGTGCTGTTCCTGGCGGTCAACCTGGGGCTGCTCATCCTGCTGACGGCACTGATGTGGGTGGTGTGGTCATGATCCGGGCCCGACGACGTGAAGTAGGTTTAATCCCATGAGCGCACCTGAGCTGAGCGCACCTCAGCCTTCCCTCTGGCAGCGGAGCAAAGACTGGTACCGCAGTCACCGCGGTCTCATTGTGCTCTGCCTGGTGGTGCTCATCGCCATCCTGGGCACCTGGGGAATCCGCATCGCAGCCCCGGAGAAGCCTTGGGACTGGACCGCCTACCACGTGCTGCGGCTGTTCACCCTCAACACCCCACCGGTACCGGATGAGGCGAATGTCCCCTGGCAGCTGAATCTGGCGCGGTTCCTCGCCGCGGCGGTGCTGTTCTACGGGGTGGCGCTGGTGGCCTACCGGATGGTCTCTGCCCGCCGGGTGATGTCGAAGGCTATTCGCTTCCAAGACCACATCGTCATCCTGGGGCACAGTGAGGAAGTGGTGCCTGCGGCACTGAACCTCAAGGTGCGCACCGGTCAGAAGGGGCGGCGTGGCGGAAAGTGGCTGCGCCGCGTGGTGGTTATCGGTCAGCTCAGCGAGCACGAGCGGCTGGAACTGGCATCGGCGAAGATCGCTCACCTCAGCGCAGTGCCGGATACCTACCTGCAGAAGATCCTCGCCGGAGCCGAGCGGATCGTGGTGATGGACCTTGACGACGAATACACCACCGAGCTGGCTCAGAAGGCCCGGCACTTCGCTGATGAGAAGACCCCCATGTTCGTGCTCTTCAACGACCGCAAAGTCGCCGAGCAGTGGCGCAACGAGACCGGGGACTTAGCCCTGTGCCGCTCCAGCCTGGTGGCCATGATGCTGCTGCGTCAACAGCCGCCCTACGCCGAGGACGCCGTCTCCCCGCCGCCGATCGTCGTGGGGGATTCTCCGGTGGCCGGGGCGATTCTGCGGCGCATTGCCGTGGGTTGGCAACAACCCGCTGAGCAGCGCCACGTGCAGGTCGCCTCCCGGGATGAGGAGTGGATCGAACCGGCCATCATCGGGGTGGAGGACAAAGTCCAGGTCACCTGGCGGCGGATGAACCCCTATGTGGAAGTCTGCGCGGAGACTGTCCGCGGGATTGTGGACTCCTGGGTGCGGGACCACAAAGAGCGCTATGCCACGGCCTCGCCCACCATCTATGTGGCATACCGTTCGAGCGTGCATTCCAGCCCGATCGCTAAGAAACTGGCGAAGAAACTTCCAGAAGCCACTGTGGTCGCCGTCGTGCGTGACCGTGAGACCTGGGAGATCCCCGGTGCCGAGACCGACCAGTTGACCTTGGTTTCCCCGCGGGAGATCCTCTCCAGCGCCGACACCATCTTGCTGCACCCCCATGATCTGCTGGCCAAGGAGATCTCCGCGGACCAGGCCCGCTGGCCGGCGGATATGCCGGGGCTGTTCGAGTCACTGCGTGAACCCGGTGCCCGGCCGGATGAAGTGGCAGCAGTGCAGGCGGTGGCTGAGCAGATCAAGGAGATCCTCGGTGCCGCCGGGGTGCGCTTGGCCTATGACGACAACGACGACGACGCCGTCACCATCCTCGCCCCGGATCAGCTGCGTGCGGTGGCCGGTGCACTACGGCAGACCCTGGATCAGGTAGACGGGTACGACCTCACCCGTGCCGGTGATGAGCAGGAGCAGTTCCACCGGCTGGTGGAGTTGGCTTCGCGGCTGCCGGTGCTGGTCTCGCGCTGCGGATGGTCGCCGGTGAGTGCTCGTAGTGCTGAGCAGCGTCGCTTCACCCAGAACCTGAAACACCTGGCTCAGCAGGCTCATGCCCAGTACGTACAGACCGCGCAGAAGACCGCGAACGCCACAGAGTCGGCCAACGCGGAGCGGGCGTGGGAAGAACTGGACAGTTACGCGCAGCGGTCGAATATTGCGCAGATGGCGAATATTCCGGTGAAGCTGGCTATTGCGGGACTCTCCTGGCGGGTGAGTGACCATCCGGCCATCGCCGAGTTCACCGATGAGCAGGTGGAGCAATTGGCGGAGTTAGAACACCGCCGGTGGTTCCACTTTGAGCTGCGCAACGGACGCACTGACCACAAACATCAGCGCGAGTGGGATGAGCTCACCGACGGGCAAAAGGAATACGATCGCGAACCCGTCCGCCGGTTCCCCGTACTGTTGGCCGAGATCGGCCTGGAGATCACCCCGGCAACGCTGTCCTGACACGTCACAACGGACGGGACAACACACGGTCGGGACAACAGGATTTGAACCTGCGACCTCCCGCTCCCAAAGCGGGCGCTCTACCAAGCTGAGCTATGTCCCGGTGCCCGCCTCGTGAGCAGACTGCACGAGTCTATAGTGTCGCGTGTGCCGACGGCGAACACCCCCGTGTGGGCGCCGTGGTGTGTCACCGGTGTGAAGTAGTGTTCTGGATCAGAACGCACTGACCCAAGCGACGAGGAGAAGTCCATGTCTGAGCAGCTGCCCACGGCCTCGAGCGTGGATCCGGCATCCCAGGAGAACTACATCTACAACCGGCTCCTCAAGGAGCGGATCATCTGGCTGGGCTCCGAGGTGCGCGATGAAAACGCCAACACCATCTGCTCCCAGATGTTGCTGCTCTCCGCCGAGGACCCCGAGCGTGACATCTACCTCTACATCAACTCCCCGGGTGGTTCGGTCACCGCCGGTATGGCGATCTACGACACGATGCAGTTCATCCCCAACGACGTCGTCACCGTCGCCACTGGCCTGGCCGCCTCTATGGGGCAGTTCTTACTGTCCAGTGGAACTCCCGGGAAGCGCTTCGCCACTCCGCACGCCCGCATTCTGATGCACCAGCCCTCCGGCGGCATCGGCGGTACCGAATCCGATGTGCGCATCCAGGCCCAGCTCATCCAGCACATGAAGCAGGTCATGGCCGAGTTGACCGCCGAACAGACTGGCCAGTCCATCGAGACCATCCTGCGGGATAACGCCCGCGACAAGTGGTTCACCGCCGAAGAAGGGCTCGAATACGGGTTCTTCGACAAGATTGCCCAGCGCTCCCACACCGTCTCCGGCGGCGGAGGCGTCTGAGCCGCCCGGCCCGGAGCACCGCAGGACTTCAAGGACACAGGAGAGACATGAACTTCACCGCTGACCAGACCCCCGAGGCAGTTCCCGCAACCGCCGCACCGGCAAGCCGCTACGTCCTGCCGCAGTTCGAGGAGCGCACCCCTTACGGTTTCAAGCGCCAGGACCCCTATGCCAAGCTCTTCGAAGAGCGCATCGTCTTCCTCGGTGCCCAGGTGGATGACGCCTCCGCCGATGACATCATGGCCCAGCTGCTCGTGCTGGAATCCATGGACTCCGAGCGGGACATCACCCTCTACATCAACTCGCCCGGTGGTTCCTTCACCGCGATGACTGCCATCTACGACACCATCCAATACATCCGCCCCCACGTGCAGACGGTATGCCTGGGGCAGGCCGCCTCCGCAGCTGCAGTGCTGTTGGCCGCCGGAACCAAGGGCAAGCGTTACGCCCTGCCGAATGCCCGGGTGCTCATCCACCAGCCGGCTATGGGCGGGGCTCGTGGTACTGCCACCGACCTGGCCATTCAGGCCGATGAGATCCGCCGGATCCGCACCTGGATGGAACAGGTGCTGGCTGAGCACACCGACCGCAGCGCCGAACAGGTCAGCGAAGACATCGACCGGGACAAATTCCTCTCTGCCGAGCAGGCCAAGGAATACGGCCTGGTCGATGAGGTGCTGGCCTCCCGCAAACTGCCCGTCTAGAAGCGTAGGCTGGATTCCATGGCACGACTTGGCGACAGCGCTGACCTGCTCAAGTGCTCCTTTTGCGGGAAGAACCAAAAGCAGGTCCGGTACAAACTCATCGGCGGCCCCGGCGTCTACATCTGCGATGAGTGCATCGAGCTGTGCAACGAGATCATCGAAGAGCACCTCAACGAGGTCGCCGAGCCCCATGACTTCGAGCTGCCCACGCCTAAGCAGATTTACGACTACCTCGATGAGTACGTCGTCGGGCAGAACAAAGCCAAGCGCACCCTCGCTGTGGCGGTGCACAACCACTACAAACGAGTCGCTGCCACCGGCGCCTCAGCGAAGACCGCCTCCATCGGAGGAGGGGAGTACGACGACGTCGAAATCGGCAAGTCGAACATCCTCATGATTGGTCCCACCGGGTCGGGGAAGACCTACCTGGCCCAATCCCTGGCCCGGAAACTGCAGGTTCCGTTCATCGTTGCCGACGCCACTAGCCTCACGGAAGCCGGTTATGTGGGTGAAGACGTGGAGAACATCCTGCTCAAGCTCATCCAAGCCGCCGATGGGGATGTGAAGAAAGCCGAACAAGGCATTGTCTACATCGACGAGATTGACAAGATCTCCCGCAAATCCGAGAACCCCTCCATCACCCGGGATGTCTCCGGGGAGGGTGTCCAACAGGCCCTGCTGAAAATCCTGGAAGGCACCACGGCCTCTGTGGCGCCGCAGGGGGGACGAAAACATCCTCAGCAGGAATTCATCCAGATCGATACCTCCAATGTGCTCTTCATCGTTTCGGGGGCCTTCGCCGGATTAGAGGAGATCATCGAGTCCCGGGCCGGCAAGAAGGGCATCGGGTTCGGGGCTCCGCTGTCCACCTTGACTCGGCAGGAAGTCAGTTACGCCGACGTCGAGCCCGAAGACCTCCACAAATTCGGGCTCATCCCCGAGTTCATCGGGCGACTTCCCGTGGTGGCCACCGTTGAAGAACTCGACCGCAGTGCCCTGGCTCAGATCCTCACCGAGCCGAAGAACGCGCTCATCAAGCAGTATCAGAAAATTTTCTCCATCGACGACGTCGAACTCGAGTTCACCGAGGACGCTATTGAAGCCGTCGTCGAACTCGCCGAAGCGCGCGGCACCGGGGCCCGTGGACTGCGCAGCATCCTGGAAGCCGTGCTCAACCCCATCATGTTTGAACTCCCTGACCGTGAAGACATCGCCACGGTCACCATCACCGGCGAGGTGGTCCGCGAAGGCGCCGAGCCTCTGCTGCTGACCAGGGCCGAAGCCAAGAAGCTCCGCAAAAAGACCGCCTGACATATCAGGCCCGCTGGCATATAGTGTGCGTAGCAGACCGATGATGTGAACGGCATCACCTCGATGTGGAGGTAAAGGTTTATGACGGGCTCCCGACCACGGGTGGCTGCCACGGCGATGATCGCCGCACTGGCACTGACCGGATGCGGGGAGACAGACGACACCCCCGTGCTGACCTGGTACATCAACCCCGATGACGGTGGACAAGCCGCACTGGCCGAACAATGCACTGACGAGGCCGACGGCGAATACATCATTCAGACGTCCCTGCTGCCCAATGACGCCCCCGCCCAGCGGGAGCAGCTGGCCCGTCGCCTCGCCGCCGGGGACTCATCCCTGGACATCATGTCCGTCGACCTGCCCTTCATTCCCGAGTTCGCCGAACCCGGATTCCTGGCTCCGGTGCCCGACGATGTCGCCGAGAACACCACCGAAGACACTCTCGATGGGCCCCTGGAAGCCGCCACTTGGGGTGATGAACTGGTCGCCATCCCCTTTACCGCAAACCCACAGTTGCTCTGGTACCGCGAATCGGTGGCTGAAGAAGCCGGTTTGGACATGGACGAACCCGTCACCTGGGATGACATCATCGACGCCGCCCGTGAGACAGACACCTACCTCGGTATCCAAGGCGTGCGGGAAGAGTCCATGACCGTCTGGGTCAACGCGCTGATCGCCTCCCAAGGGGAGACGATCCTGGCCGACGAACAGGCAGAAGCCGACCAACTCCAACCCCAGCTGGGCTCCGAAGCCGGGCAGCGTGCCGCAGAGATTATCTCCACCATCGGTTCCGAAGGGCTCGCCGGGCCCGGTGTCGCATCGCTTGACGAGGAACAGGGCATGCGGCTCTTCCAGGGGGACAACGGTTCCTTCATGGTCAACTGGCCCTTCGTCTGGCCGGCCACCAACGCTGCAGTCGAAGGTGGAGACCTCGACGAAGAAGTCCTCGACGACATCGGATGGGCGCAGTACCCGCGGGTTGAGGCCGACACCGAATCCGCCCCGCCACTGGGCGGAGTGGCACTGGCCGTGGGGGCCGAATCCGAACACCCGGACCTGGCCTACCAGGCGGTGGAGTGCATCGTTCAACCGGAGAACCAAGCCGACTACTTCCTCACCGACGGGCTGCCGCCGTCGTCGGACTCCGCCTACGCCGACGACCGCTTCGAGGATGAATTCCCCATGGCAGAAGATATCCGGGAAGCGATCGACAACGCTGCGCCCCGGCCGCAAACCCCCTTCTATAACGAAGTCTCCGAAGGCATTCAGAGCCGGTTCACCCCCATCTCCGGGATTGACCCGGAGACCACTGGTGAGCAGACCGACACCTTCATCCAGCAGGTCCTGCGAGGGGAGCGACTGCTATGACGGCCACCGCGGAGAAAAACCCCGCCTCCCGCCGCGCCCGGCAGGAAGCCCGCCTCGGCTGGTACCTGGCCGGCCCGGCCTTCCTAGTGATGCTGGCGGTCACCGCCTACCCCATCGCCCAGGCGTTGTTCGACTCGTTATTCAGCCACCGGCTCACCGCTCCCGACGAGCGCGAATTCATCGGCCTGGGCAACTACACCACCATCCTCACCGACCCGGTCTTTGGGCGGGCCATGGCGGTGACCCTGTTCATCACCGTGGTGACCGTCGCTGTGGAGCTGGTACTCGGCTTCGCCCTGGCGTTGGTGATGCACAAGGCGCTCAAACGGCTCCGAGGGCTGCTGCGAACCTCCATCTTGGTGCCCTACGGGATCATCACTGTGGTGTCCGCCTTCGCCTGGTACTACATGTTCGACATCAACTCCGGGTTCATCAACAGCTGGTTCTCCTGGGTGCCTGGGATCACCGAAGACCTCGACTGGTTTTCCAACTTCTGGACCGCGGTGACGGTCATCATGCTCTCCGAGATCTGGAAGACCACTCCATTCATCGCCCTGCTGCTACTGGCCGGGCTCGCCCAAGTCCCCGATGACCTGCTGGAAGCGTCACGGGTTGACGGTGCCACCTGGTGGCAGCAGATGTACAAGGTCATCATCCCCAATATGAAGGCCGCCATCATGGTGGCGGTGCTCTTCCGGGCCCTGGATGCCTTCCGGATCTTCGACAACGTCTTCATCATGACCGGGGGAGAGGCCGGTACCGAAGTACTCGCCCTGCTGACCTACCACCAGACGATCAGCCGCCTGGAGATTGGGCTCGGTTCAGCGCTCTCGGTCATTATGTTCCTCTGCGTGGTGCTGATGTGCTGGGCAGCCATCAAACTGTTCAATGTGGACCTCGCCCGGGGTACCGACGCCTCATCGGGGAAGGGGGAGAAGTGATGGCAGCCGGAAAGCTCACCTCCAAACAGCGAGTGGCCTGGACCTTCTTGACCATCGGGGTGCTGCTCTATGCACTGTTCCCCGTGGCTTCGATCTTCGTCACCAGCTTCAAGACCCAGGCCGACCTCGGCAGCAACCAGTTCTGGCCGACCACCTGGACCTGGGACAACTACGAGATGATCTTCGTCGGCGGAGCACAGGAACTCTTCCTCACCGCACTGCGCAACTCGATCGGGATCACGCTCATCGCCACCGCAGTCGCCGTCGTCCTCTCCACGCTGTGCGCCTACGCCATCGCCCGGCTGAACTTCCCCGGCAAACGGATCATCCTGGGCACCGCACTGGCGGTTTCTATCTTCCCGGTGATCTCCGTGGTGACCCCGCTGTTCAACCTCTGGCGGACCATCGGGCTCTACGACACCTGGCTCGGACTCATCATCCCGTACCTGTCCCTGACCCTGCCGATCTCCATTTGGACCCTCTCGGCGTTCTTCCGGCAGATCCCCTGGGAGCTGGAACAGGCGGCACTGGTTGACGGTGCCACCCAGTGGCAGGCCTTCCGCAAGGCCATCGTCCCCCTGGCGGCACCCGGGGTGTTCACCACCGCGATCATCGCGTTCTTCATCGCGTGGAACGACTTCGTTTACGGGATCTCCCTGACCTCCACTGAGGCCGCACGCCCTGTGCCGGCTGCTCTGGCATTCTTCACCGGGGCCAGCCAATTCGAAGAACCTACCGGGGCGATCTCCGCCGCCGCCATCGTGGTCACCATCCCCGTGGTGGTACTGGTACTGCTGTTCCAACGGCAGATTGTTTCCGGACTGACCCAGGGTGCAGTCAAGGGATAGACGTCGACGGCGAGAACGAAAGGACCACAGAACATGGCTTCGATCAGCATCAGAAATCTCGTGAAGGAATACGGGGACGGCTACCCGGCTGTCAACGACGTCTCCCTAGAGATCGAGGACGGCGAATTCGTCATCCTGGTGGGCCCTTCGGGCTCGGGGAAATCCACGGTGCTGCGGATGATCGCCGGGCTGGAAGACATCACCTCTGGTGAGCTGCTCATCGACGGTGAACGGGTCAATGAGAAACCCCCGCGCGAACGCAATGTGGCCATGGTCTTCCAGAACTACGCGCTCTACCCGCACCTGTCGGTCTACGAGAACATTGCCTTCCCCATGCGGCTGCACAAAGGTCAGTTCAGCAAGGAAGAAGTCGACCAGAAAGTCCGCAAAGCCGCCGAGACCCTGGAACTGACTGAACACCTGGACCGCAAGCCGGCCAACCTCTCCGGTGGGCAGCGTCAGCGGGTGGCCATGGGGCGGGCCATTGTGCGTGAAGCCGCCGCGTTTCTCTTCGACGAACCGCTGAGCAACCTGGACGCCAAGCTGCGCGGCCAGATGCGCACCGAGATCTCCCAACTGCAACGGCGGTTGAACACCACCAGCGTCTACGTCACCCACGACCAGACCGAGGCGATGACCCTCGGTGACCGGGTCGCGGTGCTGAAGAAGGGTGAACTGCAGCAGGTGGCCTCACCGCGGGAGCTCTACGAACAGCCGCTGAATCTCTTTGTGGCCGGATTCATCGGAGCGCCCTCGATGAACTTTTTGCCCGGAAGCGTGGAAGGCACCACGCTGAAAACTCCCATCGGGGAGATCGAGCTGAACGAGAAACAAGCCGAGGCCGGGCGTGACAAAGAAGTGGTCCTCGCCGGTATCCGGCCGGAGTTCTTCGACGAAGCCAGCCAGGTTGACGCCTCCCAGCGAGCCAAAGGCCAGGTCTTCACCGCAGAGCTCTCCCACACCGAATGGCTAGGCAATGAACAGTACGCCTACGTCAACTATGAGAACGACCCGCGGGTCACCGACGTCCTGCAGTCCCTGGCCGAAGACATGGACGCCGATGAGTTGCGCACCCAGCTGGTGGTCGCCGTTGACGCAATGTCCACGATCCGTGGCGGAGACACTGCCGAGTTGTGGGTCAACACCCGGCGCATCCACCTCTTCGATCCCGCCACGGGGGAGAACCTCACCCGGGATGCCGAAGCCGGTGCCAGGCTGACCGAAATGGCACGCGAAGACCGGCAGCGCGAAGCCGAGCGCGCGGGTGCTAAGTTGTCCTCATGAGTAACATTCCGGAGAGCCTGAAATACAGCGCCGAGCACGAATGGGTTGCCCCCGCAGAGACTGAAGGAGTGGTCCGGGTCGGCATCACCGACTTCGCTCAGGACGCACTCGGTGAAGTGGTCTACGTGGAACACCCGGAAGAAGGTGCGACCGTCTCCGCCGGTGATGTGGTCGGAGAAGTCGAATCCACCAAATCGGTCTCCGATATCTACGCTCCGGTCAGCGGGGAGATCGTGGCGGTCAACACCGCGCTCGACGACGAACCACAGGCCATCAACGCAGAACCCTACGGTGCCGGCTGGCTCTTCGAACTCAAGCTCTCCGACAGCTCCGAACTGGATAAGCTGCTCACCGCAGAGGAATACTCGAAGCAAGCCGGGTGACTGTTATATAGTTGTGATCTACTATAGGTAGGTCACAGTTAAGTAGCGCCAAGGAGGAGGTCGCCGTGGAGTCCGCACGCCCTGAGTCGCCGTCGTCGGGCGGAAACGCTCCGCGTGCCTCGGAGACGACGTCGATCTCTCTGCCCCCGGCCAAGGGTGGACCAGAGCCCAGCCTCTCTGAAGCCGATGCCAAAGCCATCGAGGCACTGCCCGCACACTCTGCGCTGCTGATCGCCCACACCGGTGCCAACCAAGGGGCCCGCTTCCTGCTTGACGAGGATGTCACCACTGTGGGGCGACACCCGGAGGCCGATATCTTCCTCGACGATGTGACCGTCTCCCGGCGGCACCTGAAGTTCTTACGCCGCGAGGGCGGGTTCGAACTAGAGGACCTCGGCAGCCTCAACGGAACCTACGTCAATCACGACCGCGTAGACCACCACACCCTGCAGAATGGTGACGAAGTGCAGATCGGAAAATTCCGGCTCACCTACTACGCAGGCACTAAATAACGCAGGTAACGGTCTCAACGCGTTATCCTGAGGCAGGCTTCACCTTCCCCTGAGCCTGAAAGAGGATACCGACAGTGAGTGCACGACCCGCGCGCACGCCCAAGGCGGCGTCCACCGGCGAGACCCCCGCAGACGCGCATGTCTTCACCATCTCCGAGGTGCTGCGCGAACTACAGAACGAGTACCCCGACCTTTCCGCCTCCAAGCTGCGGTTTCTCGAAGAACGAGACCTCGTCAAGCCGGCTCGCACACCCTCGGGCTACCGGAAGTACTCCGCTGCCGACGTCGAACGTCTCCGGTTCATCCTCGCTCTGCAGCGCGATCGCTACATGCCCTTGGACGTCATCAAAGAGACGATGGACGCCATCGACGCCGGGGAAAAACCAGAAGCCCTGCCGGAATCTGCGCCCGTGGGGCCACGTGAAGTCACCGGGGACATGGCCGCTGCGATCACCGGCCGGGCCCGTCCCATGGGACGCAAAGAGCTGCGCGCCCTCTCCGGTGCCACCCGGGGGATGCTCGACACCTTGGAGAAGTTCCGGATCATCTCCGCCGATGAGCACGGCAACTACAGCCACCACGACCTCAAAGCCGTCAAAGCAGTGCGGGTCCTGGCTCGCTACGGGTTGGAACCCAAGCACCTGGTGAACATCCGGCGCTCCGCGGACAATGAACTCGACCTCATCGCCCGGGCCATGGCGCCGCATGCCGCCCGCAAAGACGCCGCGGCCCGAGCTCGTGTCGCCGAATCGTCCAAAGAGATGCTCCAGTGCTTGAAAGATCTCCGCTCCTCCATCATGGATTCCGCGGTGGAGAAGCTCGATAAGAGCTGAATTCAGCTGCACAAACCCCAGGTCGCGGCCCTACACTGGTGACATGGAGCACCAGGTTGAGCTCGAAGTCGTCGGAGTCCGCGTCGAACTGCCCAGCAACCAGCCTGTCCTCATCCTCCGCGGAGCAGAACCGGAGGCTGCTGAGTACCACGTCGCCGTCGTCGTCGGCCCCGCTGAAGCTGCTGCCGTAGCCCGCGCGCTCCAAGGCGAGATCCCGCCCCGCCCGATGACTCATGACCTGCTGACCAGTGTGCTTGAAGACCTCGGTGGCGGCGTCGCCAGTGTGGAGATCGGGTTACACGATGAAAGCACCTACTCCGGGACCATCCGGTTGGCCAGTGGTAAAGAAGTTGATGCCAGAGCCTCCGACGCCGTCGCGGTCGCCGTACGTGCCGAATGTTCCCTCACCATGGATCGGGCCACCCTAGAGATGGTCTCGATCACTCCGCAGTACAGCGCAGAAGGCAACCAAGCCGCACCGGTCAGCCCTGAAGCTCAGCACGTGGCAGCACGCGGTCCCATCTCCGAAGAGGAGATCGAAGAGTTTCACCGCTTTCTCGACCAAGCCGGTCCCGAAGACTTTGACCGCCAATGAGACGCGCTGAGGTCACTACCGGCCCCGAAGCCTTCGGCGTGGATACACTGAACAGGACTGCCCATGAATGTGAAAGGTGACCGGTGAGTTTGGACCGACGCGCTGATACGCCGCCGCTCTTCGACGACGGCCTTCCCGACCTCAACGAGGAGATGGGCTACCGCGGGCCGGTGGCCTGCGCTGCCGCGGGCATCACCTACCGGCAGCTGGACTACTGGGCCCGCACCAAGCTCGTCGAGCCGTCGCTGCGCAACGCCTCAGGCTCCGGCAGCGCCCGGCTGTACTCCTTCCGGGACATCCTGGTGCTCAAAGTGGTCAAGCGTCTGCTGGACACCGGGGTCTCTCTGCAGCAGATCCGTGCCGCCATCGAACACCTGCGTGAACGAGGAGTAGAAGACCTCGCCCAAATCACCCTGATGTCCGATGGTGCCTCCGTCTACGAATGCACCTCACAGGACGAAGTCATTGACTTAGTCCAAGGCGGGCAGGGCGTCTTCGGAATTGCTGTGGGCCGGGTGTGGCGCGAAGTCGAAGGCAGCTTGGCCGAACTGCCACGGGAACGCAGCGAAGATGCAGTGCGCCCGGCAGCCGAACAAACCACTGTGAACTTCCAGGACGAACTCTCCCGGCGCCGGGCAGAGAAGCAGCAGAAAGCGTCCTAGGCGCCATCTGATAGGCGTACACCTGGGCGGCTCACCGGTCCACGACCCCACGCGCTCCACCGGGCACCGGGCAGCGCCCTGAACAGTTCGTGCCTGCGTCCTACTGGAGAATTAGCCGCTGAGTTTCTTAGCCGGTACGAGTTGGCGGAGCAGCTCATCGAAGCTCTTGGCCATATCCCGCACCTGATCTCCGGGCCACTGATGCACCGGGTAGGCAGCTCCCTGAATTTGCTGCCAATGGGGGTTCTCTTCCAGCACCGGGAGCATGAGTTTATCCGCGTAGAGCCGTTCCATCTCCAACAGGCGGTATTCGTGCTCCGCGGAGTCAGCCCGGGCGCGGTTGACCACCACACCCGCCTGTGTCAGCTGGGGGGCGAATTCATTGGAGAACATGCGAATGGCCCGCATCGTGCGTTCGGTCCCGGCCACGGAGAACAGGCTGGGTTCAGCCACCAACAGCACTTGGTGGGAAGCCGCCCAGGCAATCCGCGTCAGTCCAGACAGGGACGGTGGGCAGTCCACCAGCACCAGGTCATAGCCGCTGACCCCGTCCACCAGGGTCTTCAAACGTTTCATATCCCGGGGGCGGATATCCGGTCTGTCGAATGTTGCCGAGAGAGCCGAGCCGACGATGACATCCAGCCTGGCGTTCTTACGCTTCTCCGGGGGCAGCAGCTCCAGCCACCCCGAAGGCACCGCGTGGTCATTGAGACGAGCCTTACGGGCCTCTTTCAGCAGCAGCCCCGCTTCCCGGCCGGCCCCGCGGGAAACAGACAGCCCCGTGGTGGCGTCGGCATGCGGGTCAAGGTCGATCACCAGCGTCTTCACGCCATTATTGAGGGCCGAGGAGGCCAGGCCCATGGTGACCGAGGTCTTCCCGACCCCGCCTTTCAGACTAGAGACGCTTAAGATCTGCACCCCTCCATCATAGGGATACGGGCCCTACCGCTGTGGGAGGTTCCCGCCGGAGGGTCAGTCAGCCCTTCTGCATCTCTCCCATCTCTTCCCATCCCTCGGCGTCGATGGTCCGGGAGATGATCTTGGGCGTGGCGGCCAGGGCCTGGTACATCTCGCTCTCAGTGCTGGTTGCCTTCTTAAAGTGGTCGCTGGTGACGTGAGCCTCGGCGGCGTCGTCCTCAAATCCTTCCACCAGGACGTATTCGTTGGGGTTCTCAAGGCTGCGGGACCACTCGAAGAACTTATTGCCTGGTTCGGCGCGGGTGGCCTCGGTGAACTCCCGGGTGATCTCCGGCCAACGGTCGGCGTACTCGGGCTTAACGGGGAACTTCACAACGATGAGGATCATGGACCCCATTTTAGGACCTCACACCGTATTGTTCACCGCGCCGACCACCATGAGATGGATCACCAGCACCTTGGGGGTGAGACCCTCGAAGAGGGCTACAGGCTGGTGATTGAATAGGCCCATGGCTTCACCTCTCACCGCCGACCTGGCGATCATTGGCTCCGGCTCTGGCAACTCGCTCATCACCCCGTTCTGGGATGACAAGAAGGTCGTGCTCGCTGATAAGGGCATCGACGCCACCGGGGCGTTCGGGGGCACCTGCCTCAATGTGGGGTGCATCCCCACCAAGATGTTTGTCCGACCCGCCCACCTGGCCCGTTTGCCCGAAGAAGCGGCCCGGGTGGGAGTGAACGCCCAGACGCTGGGTGCCGATTGGGCCGGTATCCGGGACCGGATTTTCGCGCGGGTGGACGCGATCTCCTCCGGTGGGCGTCAGTACCGCGAAGAGCTCGCCCATGTCGAACTGCTCAGCGAGAAGGTCACCCTCACGGGGACGCATTCTTTCCGGACCGCTTCAGGCCAACAGGTCACCGCCGAACAACTGGTCATCGCCGCCGGTTCTCGTCCGGCGGTCCCGGAGGTGCCGGGTATCGGGCTGGAGCAGGTGCACACCTCGGAGACCATCATGCGACTGGAGGAGTTCCCGCAGCGGCTACTCATCATCGGTGGTGGCTATATTGCGTGCGAGTTCGCCGGGATCTTTTCCGGTTTGGGCAGCGAGGTCACCCAACTCAACCGTAGCCAGGGGTTGATGAACCAACTCGATGCCGAGATCGCCGATGCATACTCCGCCCAGGCCGAGCAGAACTGGACGGTGCGGTATCAGCGGACCTTAGCTGGCGTCGTCGAACGCTCTGAAGGTGGGGTGACCGCGCATGTGGTGACCTCTGATGGTCGGGCAGAAGAGTACGACGCCGACGTCGTGCTCATTGCCATCGGTCGGGTCCCCAATAGTGACCTGGTGGGAGCTGCCGAGGCCGGGTTGGATCTCCACGCTGACGGGCGGATCGCCGTGGATGCTTACCAGCGGGTTCTTGCTGGCGGTGAACCGGTCGAAGGGCTCTACGCGCTGGGGGACATCAGTTCGGAGGCGATGCTCAAACACGTCGCCAACCATGAGGCGAGAGTGGTCGCCCACAATCTGGAGAACCCGGGGCAGCTGCGTACCGCACGGCACGAGGCGATCCCCTCGGCGGTGTTCTCCCACCCGGAGATTGCTCAGGTAGGGCTGACACAGCAGCAGGCGATGGACCAGATCGGTGCTGAGCACGTCACGGTCAAGACGCAGCGCTATGGTGACACGGCCTACGGGTGGGCGATGGAGGATGAGACCGGGCTGTTCAAGATCATCGCCGACCGGCGTAACGGGCAGATCCTAGGGGCCCACGCGGTGGGATATCAGGCCTCCAACCTCATTCAGCCGGTGGTGCAGGCGATGAGCTTCGGCACCGACGCCTACACCGCGGCCAGGGGGCAGTACTGGATCCACCCGGCGCTGATGGAAGTGGTGGAGAACGCACTGCTGGGGCTTGAGGTCCCCGTCCCCGCCGACGCCCCGCTTTAACCTCCCCCGCCCCAAACTTCCCCCGCTGTCACATCCCTGCCCGTGCCGCCCTGCCTCCCCGCCCCGCCCCAAACTTCCCACCCAAATTACTCTTTCCCACGGGAATTCCGGTGGGAAGCAGCATTATCGGTGGGAAACATGAAGCTGGGGGGGAGGAATGACGACGACGTCGGCGTGGTTGGCACCACAGGAACACCTTTGTTTCTCAACTCAAGGAGAGTCTCATGGCTGAGCGCGTTGACTTCTGGTTCGATCCCCTGTGCCCCTTCGCCTGGGTGACTTCACGCTGGATCCTGGAAGTGGAAAAGGTCCGCGACATCGAAGTGCACTGGAATGTGATGAGCCTCGGTGTGCTCAACGAAGACAAGAACCCCTCACCAGCGGAGGACCCTGAGGTTGCCGCCCGCTGGATCCCTTCCCGCGCAGCCACTGCTGTGGAGGTTGCCCACGGCCCAGAGAAGGTCGGGGAGTTCTACACCGCGGTCGGAACGCAGATTCACAACGAGGGCAATAAGGACTTCGCTGACGCTACCGCCAAAGCGCTCCAGCAGATCGGTGCGGATGCCTCACTGCTAGAAGATGCCAAGACAGATAAGAATGATGAACGGATGCGCGCCTCCCACCAGGAGGGTATCTCCAAGGTAGGCCAGGACGTCGGCACTCCGATTGTGGCTTTCCAGGGCACTGCGTTCTTCGGCCCGGTCATTACCCGGATCCCCACCGGGGAAGAGGCCGGCAAGATTTTCGACGGTGCGGTCGCGCTGGCCAGCTACCCGTACTTCTTCGAGCTCAAGCGCAGCCGGACCGAGCGCCCCGTCTTCGACTAGGCGCTCTCAGTGGGAGCCTCTCTCCGCGGCTGAGGCCGTCCATGGCGGGATTCCGTCGCGAGGCCGCTGCGATTCCCCCGCGGCGTCGGCCTCAGCCTCTGCGGATAACTTTGTGCTGGGCGGCCTGGGCCACCGGCCGGACCACGACCTGATCTAAGTTGATGTGGTGCGGAAGCATCACTGCCTGGGCGATCACCGCGGCGACGTCGTCGGCAACCAGCGGCTTCTCCACTCCGGCGTAAACCTTCTCCGCGGCGGCGGCATCCCCGCGTAACCGTTTGGCGGAGAACTCCTCGGTTTTCACCATGCCGGGGAGGATCTCCACCACGCGGACATTGTGTTCGGCCTCTTCCAGCCGCAGGGCGCCGGTCAGGGCGTGCTCGCCGAACTTGGCCGCGTTGTACCCGGCTCCGCCTTCGTAGGGCACCAGTCCGGCAGTGGAGGTCAGGTTCACGATGGTGCCTTCACCGTGCTCACGCAGCATGGGCAAAAACGCCTGAATCATGTTCAGGGTGCCGAGGACGTTGACCTCGTACATCCACCGCCAGTCCTCTAACCGGCCTTCGGCCACCGGGTCCACACCCAGGGCTCCGCCGGCATTGTTAATGAGGGTATCGATGCCTCCGGCCTCAGTGACGGTTTTCAGTGCCTCAGCCACCTGCGCAGGCTCGGTGACATCGCAGACCACTGGCACAATGCCTTCCTGCTCGGCGAGGTGTTCAAGCTTCTCGGCCCGGCGGGCCAGCGCGAACACTCGCCAACCTTCCGCGGTGAGGCGGAGAGCGGTGGCGGCACCGATCCCGGAGGAGGCACCGGTCACCAGGGCACTGCGGGTCTGCGGCTGAGTCATCATGCGTCCCAGGATAGTCTCCAGCGGTGCCCAGCGTGAGAGACTGAGCAACATGGCTGAGAACACCCTGGGCACAGACGCGCCCACACCCAAGACCCCTGACGTTCCGGAGAAGCCCGCACTCGAAGGGTTGGAGGACAAGCTCAACGCCGCGTGGCGGGATGAGCGGTTGTACCACTTCGACGAATCGGCGAGTCGTGACGAGGTGTACTCGATTGATACGCCACCGCCGACGGCGTCGGGCTCCCTTCACGTGGGGCACATGTTCTCCTACACCCAGACTGACGTCGTCGCCCGCTTCCAGCGGATGCGCGGCAAGAAGGTCTTCTACCCCTTGGGGTGGGATGACAACGGGCTGCCCACTGAGCGCCGGGTGCAGAACTACTACGGGGTCCGCTGTGATCCCTCCCAGCCGTATGACCCGAACTACACTCCGCCGCAGAAGCCGGCCAAGAACCAGCGGGACTGGGACGCCATCAGTCGGCGGAACTTCATTGAACTCTGCGAGAAGCTCACCGTGGAGGATGAGAAGGTTTTCGAGGACCTGTTCACCCGACTGGGGCTGTCCGTGGATTGGCGCCAGACCTACCGGACTATCGACGATGAGTCCCGGGCCGCGAGCCAGCGTGCTTTCTTACGCGACGTGCGCTCTGGCAATGCCTACACCGCGGAGGCGCCCACGCTGTGGGACGTCAGCTTCCGGACCGCAGTGGCCCAAGCAGAACTTGAGGCGAAGGAACGCCCGGGGGCTTACCACCGTTACCCGTTCTTCACTCAGACGGGGGAGCCGGTCTTCATCGAAACGACCCGCCCGGAGCTGCTGCCGGCCTGTGTTGCCCTCGTCGCCCACCCGGAGGATGAGCGGTATAAACCGCTGTTCGGCACCACAGTGCGCTCTCCGCTGTTCGACGTCGACGTCGAGGTCAAGGCACACTCGCTTGCCGACCCGGAGAAGGGCTCCGGTATTGCGATGATCTGCACCTTCGGTGACATGACTGATGTGACGTGGTGGCGGGAGCTGCAGTTGCCGACCCGGGCGCTTATCGGCCGTGATGGTCGGTTCTTGCGGGAAACCCCGGAGTGGATAACCACTGAGACCGGGCGAGAGAACTACCAGCGGTTGGCGGGCAAGACCGTGCACTCGGCGAAGGAAGCCGTGGTGGACCTGCTGCGTGAGCACAACTTGCTTGACGGGGAACCAAAGCCGATTACCCACGCGGTCCACTTCTACGAGAAGGGGGACAAGCCGCTGGAGGTCGTCACCTCCCGGCAGTGGTACATCCGTAACGGCGGGCGCGACGCCGATCGGCGGGCTGAGCTCATTGAACGCGGCCGCAACATCGACTGGCACCCTGGGTTCATGCGGGCCCGGTACGAAAACTGGGTGGAGGGTCTCAACGGGGACTGGCTGATCTCCCGTCAGCGGTTCTTCGGTGTGCCGATCCCGGTGTGGTACCGGCTCGATGACGAGGGCGAACCTGACTACGAGAACCCCATTCTGCCGGAGGAGTCTCAGCTGCCGGTGGATCCTTCGTCTGAGCCGGCGCCTGGGTTCTCCGAGGAGCTGCGCGGGGTGCCTGGTGGTTTTACCGGGGAGCACGATGTGCTCGACACCTGGGCGACGTCGTCGTTGACCCCCCAGATCGCTGGCAAGTGGGAGCGGGACAACGAGTTCTTCACCCGAGTTTTCCCGTATGACCTGCGGCCGCAGGGGCATGACATCATTCGGACCTGGCTGTTTTCCACTGTGGTGCGTGCTCACTCGCTGCACGATTCGGTGCCGTGGACGAACACCGCCATCTCCGGGTGGATCCTGGATCCGGACCGGAAGAAGATGTCGAAGTCGAAAGGTAACGTCGTCGTGCCCGATGACGTGCTGGAGAAGTTCGGCACGGATGCGGTCCGGTATTGGGCGGCTTCGGCGAAGCTCGGGGCGGACACCGCGTTTGAAGAAGCGCAGATGAAGATCGGCCGGCGTTTGGCCATCAAGTTGCTGAATGCCTCGAAGTTCGCTCTGGCTCAGGGAGTCACCGAGGCGCACATCGTGACCGGTGAACGGGGTGCGGAGGTGGTGACTGAGCCGCTTGACCGGGCTCTGCTGGCGGCACTGCGGGAGGTGATCCAGCAGGCTACTGAGCACTTCGAGAACTATGACTACGCGCGGGCGCTGCAGATCACCGAGAGCTTCTTCTGGCAGTTCACAGATGACTATGTGGAGCTGGTCAAGGACCGTGCCTATGGTGGTCGGGGAGAGGCGCCTCAGGCGTCTGCGCATGCGGCCCTGGCCACGGCTTTGGATAAGTTGCTGCGGCTCTTCGCCCCGGTGCTGCCCTTCGCAACCGATGAGGTGTGGCGTTGGTGGCGGAAGGGTTCGGTGCACGCCGCTGCCTGGCCAGAGCCTGAGGAGCTCGACGACGTCGCCGGCTCAGCTGCTCTGCTGGATTCAGTGGGGGAGGCGCTCACCGGGATTCGCCGGGCGAAGTCTGATGCCAAGGTCAAACAGCGCACCGAGATTATCTCCGCGCGGATTACCGGACCTCAGGAGCAGGTGGGGCAGATTGAATCCGCGCTGGGGGATATCTGTGCGGCGACGAAGGCTCGCAGCCTGGAGCTGGTGACCGAGTGGGAGGCGGCTCAGGAGATCACGGTCTCCCAGGTGGAGCTGGCTTCTCAGGAGTAGGACGAGGAGTAGACCATGAGTGTGCCACCGAATATCCCACCTCACCGGCCGGGCTACGGCCCGCCTGGTGGCTCGGGCGTTTCCTCGAGGAAGCCGGGCCGGGGGCTGCGGATTGCGGCCGCGTGGACCGGGGCGATTGGTGTGATTTTCACTGTGGGTGGGGTGGTGGCCCTGGTGGTGGCGTTCTTCAGTATCTCTGGGTTGACTCCTGGCGGGTTGATCGACGACGACGGCGGCCCCGGGCCGGATGCGGTCGGTTACACCGAGGTGCCGGGCTCCTTTGAGGCGGATCTCGCGGCGGACCAGGATTACCGTTTTTATCTGGTCTATGAGGCGGGCCGGGGTGCTGAGTCGCGGATTAGCCGGTACCAGCTGGAGGTCACCGGCCCGGATGGTGAGATGGTCCGTGATCGCATGCCGGAGATCAGCACACAGGCCACACGTCATGGGTGGTCGGTGAATTCTGCCCGGGACATCACCCCCCAGGAGAGTGGGACCCACACCGTGGAGCTGAGAGAAGATGTCCTGGATGCTTCGCAGAATGTGGCCGTGGTGTTGGCTCCGGTGGGGGACTCCCAGGGGTTCGGCAGTCTCTTCACCGGGGTGTTCGCCATCATCGGTGGGATCGGGGCGTTGATCTTCGGGGTGGTGTTGCTGGCAGTGGCACTGGCGCTGTGGCTGACCCAGCGGTTTAGCCGCCCGGCTGCACCCCGAGTCTGACCTGTACGTGTGTGCAGGCAGGTGCCATTGTCTTGTGACCGCCTCTGACCGTTTGGGTGTCCTGTGATGGCCCTCTAGTACACTGTGGGCAGCGGCGTCGATCCGGCCATCACCGGGGAGCTTGCGGAAGAAAAGGTGCGTTCGGCGATGTCGTGCGCATCCGAGTAGAACCGCACGGGTAAGCCCGTCACAGCAGTCATGGAGCGGCACGACTCCGGTTGAACCGGGGCCGTGCAAGCAAGGTGGTACCGCGCCATAGGAGCGGCAGGGTTCGACCCCGCAGCTCACCTGGCGTCCTTGCGGCAAGTGCAGATAGTGCCCGTCAAGACCACGTTCGGCCCAAGCAGGATGGACTCCATGACAGACTCTCCCGTCTACCCGCGCGCGACCTCCGCTCCGAAGCGCGAGGTCCCCACCTCCGTGCGTTTCCCCGAGATCGAAGAGCGCATCCTCAAGTATTGGGAGGCCGACGGGACCTTCCAAGCCTCCTTGGAACAGCGCGACCCCGCCCAAGGTGCCGAAGAGTTCGTCTTCTACGACGGCCCGCCGTTCGCCAACGGGCTGCCCCACTACGGTCACCTGCTCACCGGATACGTCAAAGACCTCGTCCCGCGCTACCAGACCATGCGCGGCAAACGTGTGGAACGCCGGTTCGGCTGGGACACCCACGGGCTGCCCGCCGAACTCTCCGCCATGAAAGAACTCGGCATGAAGGACAAGGCCGAGATCGAAGCCATGGGCATCGAACACTTCAATGACGCCTGCCGAAACTCCGTACTGAAATACACCAAAGAGTGGGAGTCCTACGTCAACCGCTCCGCCCGCTGGGTGGACTTCGAAAACGACTACAAGACCCTCAACGTGGAGTTCATGGAGTCGGTCATCTGGGCCTTCAAACAGCTCCACAACAAAGGCCTCACCTACCAGGGCTTCCGGGTGCTGCCCTACTGTTGGAAAGACGAAACCCCGCTGTCCAACCACGAACTGCGCATGGACGACGAGGTCTACCAGGACCGGCAAGACCCCTCGGTGACCGTCACGTTCCCCATCACCGAAGGCCCCCAGGAACTCATCGGAGTCAACCTGCTCGCCTGGACCACCACCCCCTGGACCCTGCCCACTAACTTCACCGTGGCCGTGGGTCCCCAGGTGACCTACGCCGTCGTCGAAGCTCCCGATGAGGGTCCACTGCCAGGCCGGCACATGCTCGCCGAAGACCTCGTCAGCGCCTACGCGGCGGATCTCGGATTCGACGACGCCGAGGCCGCCACCTCAGCCATCGTCGCCCGCTACACCGGGCGTGACCTCGGCGGATTGAAATACCAGCCGTTGTGGGACTACTACACAGACACCGAGACCTGGGGCACCGAGCACGCCTGGCAGGTGGTCGTCGAAGACTACGTGACCACCACAGACGGCACCGGGCTGGTCCACCAGGCCTCCGCCTACGGTGAAGAAGACCAACGCTCCTCCGAAGACCACGGTGTGCCGGTCATCCTCTCCGTGGACGCGGCAGGGAAGTTCCTGCCGATGTTTGCCGAACCCACGCCGTCGGGCGATACCCCCTTAGCTGAGATCGCTGGGGTGCAGGCCTTTGACGCCAACCGGGCCATCATCAACCGGCTCAAAGCCGACGGGCGGCTAGTCCGCGAGAAATCCTATGTGCACTCCTACCCGCACTGCTGGCGGTGCCGCACCCCGCTGATGTACAAAGCGGTGACCTCCTGGTACGTGGCAGTCACCCAGTTCAAAAACCGCATGGTCGAGCTCAACGAGCAGATCAACTGGATCCCTGACAACGTCAAGCACGGCCAGTTCGGCAAGTGGCTCGAAAACGCTCGCGACTGGTCCATCAGCCGCAACCGGTACTGGGGCAGCCCCATCCCGGTATGGGTCTCCGATGACCCCAACTACCCGCGCACCGAGGTCTACGGCTCCCTGGAGGAGCTGAAGGAAGCCTTCGGCGATTACCCGCGTAACGCCGCCGGGGAACCCGACCTGCACCGGCCGTGGATCGACCAGCTCACCCGGCCCAACCCCGACGACCCCACGGGTAAGTCCACCATGCGCCGAGTCGAAGACGTCCTCGATGTCTGGTTCGACTCCGGGTCCATGCAATTCGCTCAAGTGCACTACCCCTTCGAGAACCGCGAATGGTTCGACCACCACCACCCGGCCGACTTCATCGTCGAATACATCGGCCAAACCCGCGGCTGGTTCTACACCATGCACATCCTGGCCACCGCACTGTTCGACCGGCCCGCCTTCACCAACGTGATCTCCCACGGCATCGTGCTGGGCTCCGACGGGCAAAAGATGTCCAAATCCCTGCAGAACTACCCCGACGTCGACGAAGTCTTCGACCGGGACGGGTCTGACGCCATGCGATGGTTCCTGATGAGCTCACCCATTCTGCGCGGCGGAAACCTCATCGTCACCGAAGAAGGCATCCGCGAAGGTGTCCGGCAAGTACTGCTGCCCATGTGGAACGCCTGGCACTTCTTCGCGCTCTACGCCAACACGGCCAACCACACAGCGGGGTACCAGGCGAAGATCGCACATGCCGACGACGTCGCCCACCCCCTGGACCGCTACATCCTCGCCGCCACCGGGGACCTGGTGCGTGAGGTCACCGCCGCACTGGAGGAATTCTCCGTCGCCGGTGCCTGTGACGCCCTGCGTCGCTACGCTGAAACCCTGACCAACTGGTACATCCGCCGGTCTCGGCAACGGTTCTACGACGAAGACTTCACCGCCTACGACGTGCTCTACACCGCACTAGAAACCATGACCCGGGTCGCCGCCCCCATGCTGCCTCTGGTCACTGAAGAGATCTGGCGCGGGCTCACTGGCGGCCGCAGTGTTCACCTGGCCCAGTGGCCGAACCCGGCCGACTACCTCACCGACCACCGGGCCGTAGAGCTGATGGACCGCACCCGAGCCATCACCCACGCTGGCTCCGCGCTGCGCAAGCAGGCCAAAATCCGCGTGCGCCAGCCGCTGGCCCAACTGACCGTGGTGGTCCCTGACGCCCAGGCCCTCAGCGGCACCTACCAGCAGATCATCGCCGAGGAACTCAACATTAAACAGGTTCAGCTACTCGATGCTGCCGAGGTCAGCGAAGCACAGTTCGGTATTGGCCGGCAGCTGGTCGTCAACGCCCGGGCCGCCGGGCCGCGGCTTGGCAAAGATGTCCAGCACGCCATCAAGGGCGCCAAATCCGGTGACTGGAACGTGGAGGGGGAGACCGTCGTCGCCGGTGGGATCACCTTGCAAGACGGTGAATACGAGCTGACCACCACCGTGGCTGACGACGCCGGAGACACCGCGGTCACCACCCTGGATGAGGGCTTCTTAGTCCTCGATACCCACATCACTGAAGAACTGCGAGCCGAAGGCACCGCACGGGACGTCATCCGCACCATCCAAGCGGCCCGCAAGGACGCCGACCTGCAGGTCTCCGACCGGATCGCCACCACGGTGACCGCCCCAGCCGAGGTGATCGCCGCGGTCGGAGAACACACCGAGCTGGTCCAGGCCGAAACCCTCACTGTGGAACTGAACCTGGTCGAAGCCACAGACCACACCGACACCACTGCGGACGTCGTCGTCGTGGAGGACTCCCATGTCTGAGACACCCGCACCCGGAACACCCCAGGAACCGGTGGACCACTTCTCCGTGGCCAGTGTCTACGCGGAGATGCTCTCCCGCGCCCCCGAATCGGATATGCAGCCGCGTCTGGAACCGGTCCAACTGGCCGTTGACATTCTCGGTGAACCCCACCGTTCGGCACCGGTGATCCACGTGGGCGGAACGAACGGCAAAACCTCCACCGCCCGAATGATCGAAGCCGGGCTGATGGCCCACGACCTGCGGGTGGGCCGCTACACCTCCCCGCATATGGGGTCAGTCACCGAACGCATCGCCATCGAGGGTACACCGGTGGCCGATGAGACCTTCGTGCGCATCTGGGACGAAATCCGCCCCTACATCGCCTTGACCGACCAGAAGCTCGCCGAACGTGGGCAGGTGCCCTTAACGCTCTTCGAGTGCCTCACCGTGCTGGCCTTCGCCATCTTCGCCGACGAGCCCGTCGATGTCATGGTGCTCGAAGTCGGGCTCGGGGGCGCATGGGATGCCACCAACGTCGCCCACGGGCAGGTGCAAGTCATCACCCCCATCAGCCCCGACCACACCGCCATGCTGGGGGAGACCGAAGCTGAGATCGCCGAAGAGAAAGCCGGCATCATCAAACCCGGCGGGTTCCTCGTCTCCGCGGCCCAGGTGCCTGAGGCCGCCGATGTGTTGCTGCGCGCCGCCCGTGAAGCCCAGGTGCCCTTTACCTTCGAGGCGGTGGAGTTCGGCGTCGAATCCCGACTGCCCGGTGTCGGTGGACAGCAGGTCACCATCAACGGGCTCGCCGGACGCTACCCGGACCTGCTGCTGCCGCTACACGGTGCCCACCAGGCGGAGAACTTCGCCCTGGCCGTGGCGGCGCTGGAGGCGTTCATCGGCGGCGGGGAACAGGAACTGAACCTGGAGAACCTCCAGCTGGCCTGCGAGCACATCAGCTCCCCAGGCCGCCTGGAGACACTGCGCACCGGCCCTGCGATCATCGTCGATGCCGCCCACAACCCCGCCGGTCTTGAAGCCTCGGCGCTGGCACTGAAAGAAAGCTTCGGGCTGGACAAGCTCGTGCTCGTCGTCGGCATCCTTCAGGAGAAAGACGCCGAGGCGATGCTGGCCACCCTGTTCGAACACTACGGGGACTTAGTCGCCGATATCTGCTTCACCGAATCGACCTCCCCGCGGGCCATTCCCGCCACCGAACTGGCTGATCTGGCGCTGAATGCCGGGTTCCGGGAAGAAGCCATCCACAGCACCGCGCGGCTGGATGAAGCGATCGACTGGGCAGTGGGCAGAATCGACGACGACGGCGCCACCGCCAGTGGGGGAGTGCTCATCACCGGTTCCATCACTCTGGTGGGCGAAGCCCGCACCCTGCTCGGCGCGGAGGTGAAGTAAATGACATCCCCAGAGAACCAACCATCTGGTCAGCAACCGAAACCGCCTCGCTCGGTGAAGACGCTTTTTGCCTCCAGTGTGCTGTGCCTGGAGGCTGCGCTGATGGTCTTTTTTGGCCTGGCCGCCTGGGGGCTGAACCAGCATCAGTGGTACGCCTGGTGGCTCTTCGGGGCTTCCCTGGTGCTGGCCGGAGTGCTGGTGGCCGCCTGCGCGGTCTTGCAGCGGCCCATTGGCTACCCGCTGGGATGGGCGCTGCAGTTCGTCATGATCGCTGTTTTCGTCCTCGGCGCCATGGTCTCCGGGGAGGGGCTCATCGTCTCCATGGCGTTGCTGCCCGGACTGGGCTTTTTGGCCTGCTGGTGGTACGCAGTGACCACCGGGGAACGGTTGGACGCCGAAAAGATGGAAAGATACCGGTTGGAACAAGAGTATGCCGCCGGCGAGGACCTGCCGGCTGACAGTGAGGAGAAGGATTCATGAGCGAACGCACTCTGGTGCTCATCAAACCCGACGGTGTCCAGCGCGGACTCACCGGTGAGATCCTGCGCCGCGTAGAAGCTAAGGGCTACCGCATCGCCGAGCTGAAACAGATCCGCGCCACCGAAGAACAGCTCACTGCCCACTACGCCGAACACGAAGGCAAACCCTTCTTCCAGCCGCTGGTGGAGTTCATGCTCTCCGGCCCCATCGTCGCAGCCATCGTCGAAGGCGACCGGGTCATCGAAGGCTTCCGCTCCCTGGCCGGTTCCACGGAGCCGACGACGGCAGCACCGGGTACTATCCGCGGCGACCTCGGCCGTGACTGGGGAGAGAAAGTTCAGAAGAACCTCGTTCACGGCTCCGACTCGGTAGAATCCGCAGAGAGAGAAATCAATATCTGGTTCGGGTGATTCCGGGTAAGGCCAGTCCCGCCACCTGAGGGAGGGGACTGGTGACATGCTCGGCTTCGGGCTCTATCTTTACATCGGCCTGTATGTAGCCCATATCGTCACTGACCTGGCGACCGATCAGGGCAGCCGCGAACGCCGCCGGTTCCGCAGTTCCGGCGGGTGGAGGGCCGTAGATCCGTGGCTCGATGAGCTCCAATCGGCCGGAGTCGTTCTCAAAGACCTCGAAACCCCGCAGGGCGCAGATGGCCGCAGCGGCACCCGCCAACTGCGCCGCATGGTGCGCCGATCCCAGTTGGCACCGCTGATCCCGGTGATCCTCATCGTGGCGATGCAGCTGATCCTCGGTTTCGCACCCTGGATCGCCGCGGCGTTGATCGCCGGCTACGTGGCCCTGCACAGCGTCAGCTCTGTGGTGGTCAGCACCACCGAGACCCGCGCCTATGAGAACTCCTGGGCCTTGTTTGTTCTGGCCTGTCTGACCAAGAGCGCACTGGTCTTCGCCGGCGTCGTGCTCGCCTATGAGGGCATCCTCCGGTTGAACCAGGACGCCGGGCACTGGACGGTTGCGGTGGCCTGTCTGGTCGCCTCCTTCCTGCTCATCACCTACTGCTACCTGCCGGTGACCTGGTTGGAACGCCGGGCGATGAAACACCGGGAAGCCCGCTTCGCCACAGAAGCCTCCACTGAAGACACCCTGTTTCTCCGGTCCTTTGACGATGACACCTTCGAACTGCGCACTCCCATGGCCGGGCTCGGGCCTCGGTGGAGCTTTGTACCCGGACGACGCCGGTTCGAAGAGTTCGCCGCCGCAATGCTCTCCCGCTCCACCGAGTTGGTGGCCATCGGCCGCCCGGGAGAGAAGATCCCCCACCTGGGTGCCTCCCGCACCTACTGGACGGATGACACCTGGCAGCAAGCGATCCGCTCTACCGCAGCCCAAACGAAAGCGCTCATCGTGGTGGCCGGACGCACCCAAGGGCTCAGCTGGGAGGTCGGGCAGCTGAAGGAGATGGGACTGCTGCCCAAGACGATCGTCATTCTGCCCCCGGATGGTGCTGAAGGCACCCGTCAGCGGTACCAGTTCCTGGTTGACGCGCTTGAAGCCCCGGCTGCTCAGCAAGTCCCCCTGGAACTGACCGGGCTCATCACCGCGGTGACATTCCGCGAGGACGGCACGATCGAGCACTTGGTGGCACCGGGCCGGGACTGGTCGGCCTACGCGGGGGCGCTGTTGAGTTTCATGGCCACTTTAGAGGGCGCAACGGGGCTGAGTCGGGCCGAGGCCCAGGCCCTGCAGCGCATCGCCCAACAGGAAGACCTCCCAGGGGTGGGTGAGATCGATGCGGATTTCGCCGCCAGTGCCGAACGTACTCTGAACCAGCATCGGGTCGACTCCGCACACCGCGCCGCCGGGGTGGTGACCCTGCCGCTGAGGCACCGCAGCTACCTGATGCGCTTTCTGCTGAAGTACGGCAAGGCGGAACAACGCGGTGACCTCACCGGAATCATCCGGCTGCACCAGGATGTGGCCCGCTGGTTCTCCAGCCACCCGGACCCCCAGCACGGTTGGGTCACCGTGGTCCAAGCGCTCGAGCTCGATGCGGCCGAAAAGCTCATCGACGCCGGACACTACGACGACGCCGATGAACTCATCGAAGGGGTCATCACCACCACAGAGGGCCCCCGGGTGCGGGTTGATCCCACCGAGCCGGCCTGGGACCCGGTGCAGATCGGTCACGCGGGTGCGGAGTTGGCCTGCCGGGCCGCCCGCGAACAGGGTGACGACGACGCCGAAGAGGCGGCTTTGCACCAGCTGCGCGACTACACCGAAACCCACCGCCTCAAGAGCGAAGCCGTCCAGGCCGCCAACGCTCTGGCGGTCTTCCACCAGCAGCGCCGCCAGTGGGAGAAGGTCCACGTCTGGTCACAGACCCGGTGGAAGGAGGCCGCAGCCCTGGGGCAGACCCCCGATGCCAGCACCGGGGCACGGTGGTCCGCGCTCGCGCTGGTGGAACTCGGCCGGGCGCAGGAGGCAGAAGCCCCGGTCACCGAGTCCCTGCGTTTAGCGCGATACTCCCAACACCCCGACCTGCTCCCACCGGCAGTGGAGGCTTTCACGGAGGTGTACCTGGCTGCGGGTAAACCCGCAGAAGCCCTCGCGGAGCTGGAAGCCCTCGAGCGTGAACACAGCGGTGAAGCTGCCGCGCAGAGTGCCGCGGCAGAGCAACTGACCACCGCGTTAAACCGGTGCCTGGCACGGGTCCGCGACGCTGATCCGCAGCCGGCCTAGCTGCATTGTGGAGCCACAGCCGGTCGAACTGGGCTGTTGAGCACTGGCTGAAGCCGACGGTGTGCGGCGAGCGAGGGTGAGGTCCCCCACGCGGTGACCGCTAGGCGGGGGAAGCGGTTCAGTTGGCTCTGGCCCCGCCGGCGCGGGTGGGTCGGGTGCCCTCGGTGAATTCGATCTGCACCGGGGCGAGCTTCAGCATCGTCCGGTCATAGACGATCTGGGCTGAGCGCACCCGCCCATTGGATTTGTGGTCGGTGTACTCCTGGTACTGGGAGCAGACCCACTCAGGATCACCGTCGGCCAGAAGCCGACCCTGTTCGATCCAGATCACCCGGGTGCACATTTGTTTGATGGTCCCCAGCGAGTGGGACACCAGGAACACACAGCCAGCCTGAGAGCGCACCTGGTCCAAGCGTTTCTTAGTCCGCGCGCGGAACTGCGCATCCCCAGTGTTCAGGGCCTCGTCAATGAGCAGGATGTCCGGGTCCACAGCGGTGGCGATGGCGAACTGAAGCCGGGACTGCATACCCGCCGAGTACGCCTTCAACGGCATATCGAGGGCATCCTCCAGTCCGGAGAGTTCCACGATCATGTCGAATTTCTGCTCGGCTTCCTTGGGGGAGAGCCCCATGGCCAGGCAGCCGAGTTTGATGTTCTCCCGTCCGGAGATCTCCTTGACCAGCGCGGCGTTGACTCCCAGCATCACCGGGGTGGAGGTGGCATAGACCTCCCCAGCGGTGGGGCGGATCTTCCCGGTGAGCAGTTTCATCAGGGTGGACTTACCGGACCCGTTGGTACCGATGACACCGACGGTCTCACCGCGGTTGACCACAAAGCTGACTTCCTCCAGGGCGGGGATCTCCAGCCACCCGGAGCCCAACACCCGCTTGACCTCCCGGGCCACGCGTTTTTTGGATTTCAAGTACTCATTGGAAGAACGCACCCGGTAGGTCATCGCCGCCCCATCGACGACGACGGAGACCTTCTTCGGGTCGATCTTCTCGATCGTCGGTGCGCTTTGGGTCAGAGGAGCGTCATCCCAGGCGATCTCCTCGATCTCACCGAAGCCGTCGTCGAGAGTCTCTGGGTCGACGTCGTAGCCTTCAGTGGTCTTCGCCGCGGGGCTGGCCAGCCAGTTTGCTCGACGTGGGGTGTAGCCGTTGACCGGTGCGCTCATCGTTCCTTCCCGTAGGACTCTTCGCCCAGCCAGAAGACGATGAACCCGATGACCATGGCCCCGACCGCCCAGGCGGAGAGCACCACCCAGCGGTAGGGGTCGGGGAACTCCGCGTAGAGCCAAGCGGAACGGATGATATCCAGCACGCAGAACGCCGGGTTCAGGTGCATCACTGTGATGATCCAGTCGTGGCCAAGATTAGAGAAGCGGTCCACCCCAAAGATCACCGCGGAAGCGTAGAACCAGATCCGGGTACCGATCTGTACTAAGTGTTTGATGTCATTATGCGCGTTGACCATACGCGCCAACATGAGTCCCAGCCCCGTCATGACTAGCAGAGCTAAGAAGATCGCTGGGAAGAACAACAACCAGTGCCAGGTTAAGTGGATCGGCTGGACCCCTTCTTCCAGACCGCCGATCTCATAGTCGCCGAGGAAATACACCAGCACCGCCATCATGAAGAACACCGGCACACTGGCGAAGAGTTCCCGAATGGTCGCCGAGATCGGTAGCGCGGCCCGCGGGAAGTTGAAGGACTGCACCACCCGCTGGTTCCGGGCAATGGAATCCGCCCCGCCGGTGACCGCCCCGGTAATGAACCGGAACGTGAACACCCCAATGATGATGTAGCCAATGAAGTTCACCACACCACGGCTGGTCTCCAAGATGATGCCGAAGATCGTTAAGTACACCAGAGCTTGCAGGGCCGGGTTTACCAGCATCCACACCCGGCCCATGGAGTCCAAGTTGTTCTGCGAGGACACCCGGGAACGGGAGTCGTAGAACAGGAAGTGCCGGAACTGCCAGAGCTCTTTGATGTACTGCCCCAGGGAGAGCCGGGCACCGACCCGCACCAGCTTGGAGCCGTTCACCTGCGCGATGCGGCGGGCCCCGATGCTGAATGTGGGCGCACTGGACTGCTGACCCGACCGGCCATTGGCAGGCGCGGTGCGGGGGTCAGTCTGGGTCATAAAAGGCGTCCCTTCCTCAGAGGTTCCGTCCCGGGACCTCTCACTCAGGTTCGTCCCAGTCTAACAACCCCGTCTCCCGGGGTCGGTCCGCGAACCGGGCGCGCAACCTGATCTGATCGGCGATGGCCCCGGGCAGCAGCCGGCGCGTGCCCACCGCGGGGTACCGGTGCATGCGCAGACTCGCCCGCGGGTCGACGTCGAGTACCACCGCCTCATCGGCCGAGTCCAGATCCGGGGTGAGTACATCGACTGCGGTGACGGTCAGGCCGGGAATGGCTGCGGCGGCGTCCACGGCCAGCTGGGTGAGGTCCTGGCTGATCGTTTCGGTGACATCCACCGGCAGGGCACCGCGCAGCACGGCCGGGGCGCGGCTGAGGATCCGCAGCTCGTCACGGGCCGGAACGGCGTTGAGGTCAGCCCCTTCGACGAGCTCCTCGGTGATCTCCGGGATCGACAACTCCAAGGCTCGGTTGCGCCGACGATGGTCAAAACTGGCCTGCAGCAGTGCACGGATGCTGCGCCGCCCGTCACCCACCACAAACAAGGGGACCCGTACCGTGGCCGCCCGTGGGGCCGAACCGATGATGAAGAACCGCACCGTCAGCGCCTCGAGGAACTCCTCAAGCAGCACCTCACCCTCGGAGTGGGCGTGCTCTTGACCGGCGTGGACAGCCGCTTCCCAGGGTTGCTGGAAGGACTCGGCTCCGGTGATACCGAAGGTCATACCTTGAGCGTGGCGGGCATGATCTGACTTCAGCACCAGAGGAACGGTCGCGGAGGAAGCGTAGCGGGCGGCGTCGTCGTACTGATCCCGGGTGAAGAGCTCCCCGGTGGGTACTGGAAGCCCGGCGGCGGTGAAGTACTGGCGAGAGAGCCACTTGGATTCGGCGGCCTCGGCGGCCTGATCGCTGACCAGGGTGGTCAGCCGGCCGAAACTGCCCCCGGCGACCCGATTGCTGTGCATGAAGACCCGGCCAATATTGCGGAAGCCTGTGACGCTGAACCCGCGGCGCTCCAATTGGCTGAGCACAAACCTCATATGTGAACGCACCAGCGGAAACTCGTTGAGTTCATCCCAGAACGGTAGGACCTGTTCGGTGATGAACGTCCCTACGGGACCCTCGGGTGCGGCGTGCATGGATGCCAGCCTATCGGCCCCCGGTGCCTGCCGGTTGCAGCCGGGATAGAGTGGCCACCGATGAGTCGAATCACACCGCTGCGCCGTGCAGCCGGGCGTCTGTACCGCAGGGCCCGGGGTGATGAGCTGTCCCGGTTGCGTGACGAACTCACAGTGCTCGCCGGGGAGGTCAACACTCTCAGTGCCCAGTACGAAGCACTCCTGAGAGAACAGGAACCCACCGGTGTGACGGGGGTGAAACGGGTCGACGTCGCCATGCTCAGTGATCTGCGTCTGCCCGGGGGGACCACAGCCTCCATGGCGCAGGAAGCCCGGGCGCAGTCGGCCGCAGGGCTGAGGACCGCTTTGATCCACGCCCAAAGCGGCATCACATCTTTGACTACAGGGTTTAGTGACCATATCCGCGGCGTGATGTCCCTGCCCGGGGTGCATATTGTCTCCGCGCGGCAGCAGCTGGAGGCGAAAGTACTCATCATCCGGCATCCCAAGGTGTTGGCGACCACCCCGGTGGATATCTCCGGGATCCGGGCCGAGCACGTGGTGGTGGTGGCCAATCACCCGGCAGTTGATGCCGCAGGGCAGTGGCACTACGACGTCGCTGGCGTGAACGCCGAGCTGAAGCGCATGATAGGCACCGACCCGGTCTGGGCACCGATCAGCCCGGTGGTGCGCACCAGCATCGCCGAGCAGGGTGCAGCAGTGCGGCTCGACGACGGCGACTGGGTCAATATTTTCGGTGAACCAGTCCGACTCACCCCCCGGGAGGGTTTCACCGGCCGACCTCCGGTCATCGGACGGCACTCCAGGCCCCAACGGGAGAAGTGGCCGGCGACCGCCGAGGCGATCCTCTCCGCCTATCCGGAGGGTGAGGACTACCAGGTGAAGATTCTCGGCGGAGCGCAGGTGCCCGAACAGATCCTCGGGCGGGTGCCGCAGACCTGGCAGGTGGCCGACTTCGGAGCTGAAAAGCCTGATGCGTTCCTCGCGGGGGTGGACTTCTGGGTTTACATGCACCATCCGGACTGGCGGGAGGCCTACGGGCGGGCGATTATCGAGGCGATGGCCGCCGGCTGCGTGGTGGTGTTACCGCCCTACTTGGAGGCGATCTACGCTGAGGCCGCTCTCTATGCAGAACCCGATGAGGTGCTCAGTGTCATCGCACCCTACCGGGACGACGTCGCCCGCTTCCTCCAGCAGTCCCGCACCGGGCAACAGTTCGCTCAAGGGTGCGGACCGCAGACCCATCTGCAGCGGCTGGCACGTTTCGCGGTGACCCCGCCTCAGGTGCAGCCGCCCGCATCAGAACAGCCTGAGGCAGGCGAAGGATGAACCACACCGGGCACGGTACTGCACTGACCGCGGTGTGCGGGGTGCTCAGCGCGGATCTGCCCGCTGATACTCAGCGGGCCCAGCAGATTGCCGCCTGCGCAGAAACCGAAGGAGTGACCTTCACCCGCCGGCACACCGGGGAGAACATCATGGTCTGGGGCACCGACGCCCTGGGACTGGTCGAGGGGGAAAACCACCTGGCTGCCGGATGGACCACAGCCGGGGCGCCTGACGGCCACCAGCTCAACCAGCCCTGGCCACAGCTGGCACGGGTGGCCGATGCCTGCGGAGTCCGGGCCGAGCCGGGGCAGTGGCCACTGGTGCACGGTCATGTCTCCGGAGCGGGTGTGGTCTACGTGCTGCCCACCACCCGGGCAGTGTTTTTCGCCACCCGGTTGCGGTGGCTGGCTCAAACCGCCGAGCAACTTGCCCCGGACTGGCAATCCTGGGCGGAGATCCTCGCCTTCGGTGCACCCCTGGGTGGGGCGACTACCTTCACCCGGATCCGCCGGCTGCAGCCCATGGAGTACGTCGAACTGACCGACCAGGGACCCCGACTGGGTCGGGAACACTGGCCCTGGGAAGACTACGAACCTCGGGCTGGAGCTTCGGTGGCCGAGGCCACCGCGGAGGTGATCGAACACTTCACCGCGGTGATGCGCCCACATCTGAGCACTGAGGCAGGCCCTGCGGCCCACCCGATGCTCTCCGGGGGGCGGGATTCCCGGTTGCTCACCGCATTGGCGGCCCGGCACGCTGATGCGCCCGTGCCGGTCACCGGCTGGTCGACCAGTTCGGACACCGGCTCAGCCCTGGAGCAGATCGTCGCCGCCGACGTCGCCCACACCCTTGGGGTGGATCACCGGGTGGTTGTCGGGCGGTACAGCGAATTCGGCCGGGATTTCGCCCACTACGCCGACGCTGTGGACCATCAGGCTTCCTTCCACGTGTGGCTGATGCCCGCAGCCCGGCAACTGGCACAGGCAACGCCGGGAACGGTGTTTGACGGTATCGGTGGGGGTGTCTTCTACGGAGGAGGCTTCGCCGACCCACCGGGCACGGCCAGTACTCAGCTGGCCACCACCCGGATTCAGGCGCGATCGCACTATCTGCACGCTGCCGGTGCCGTGCTCTCAGCAGATGCAGCGCAGACCCTCACTGCCCGGGCTGCAGAACGTGCCTGGCCCATTGCCCGCCGTTATACCGGGCACCCCAACGGCCACACACTGACCTCCTATCTGATCCGTACCGTGCCGGGCATCTCCCTGGCCCCGACCAAGGTTCTCGGCTCCGCACAGCCGACCGTGACGCCCATGCTCACCGACCCGGCGATCCGCTGCGCCATGGAACTGCCCGCCGAGGCTAAAACTGACGGCCGCTGGTACCCGGAACTGCTCACCACCGCCGATGCCCGGCTACAGGGTGTACCCACTGCTGATGACCTGCTGGGCACGCATCATCACAAGCGGCGCATCGCCAGCCGGGAGGGGGCTGGGTATCTGGCTCAGCTCATCGGTACCAGCCCGGTGTACACACTGCTGTCCCGCCGACTGGCTGAAGCCGACCCGGCTGATCCCACAGGGCTGGTCACCTGGCAGCGCACACTGAACAGCACCCGGCCCCAGCACCTGCTGCGCGGACTGGGCATGCTCGCCCTGTGGTTGGAGGACTACGCCGATGTCCTCACCGACACCGATCCCCGGGGAGTGGCCGATGCCGGATAAACCTGTAGAGACCACGTGGGCCGCCCGCCGGTTGGATCCGGCCCTCCGGCGGGTTCGGCGTGCGGTGCGCACAACAGGGCGCCTGGTCCGCAGTACGCTCCGGCCACGGATCCTGCATGTGGAAGAGGTGAGTCGAGATCAGGGCACCGGGCAGCTCAGCCGAGGGGTCGACGTCGTCGTTGTCGACATTCCAGCTGAGAATCCGGCCCCCGGTCGCATTCCACCTCAGTACGTGCCGGGCCTGATCTGCGCGGAGACCCAGAGCATCCCCACGGTGCTTGAGGTGCGGCGAGCCGACGACGTCGACCATGCCCTGGCCGGGGTGGTCAGTCACCTCATCACCCGGGAGGCGGAGTTGCTGAGCGTGGTGGAGGATTTCGCCGGCACGGAGCGCACCGCCTACCTGCCACCGGAGGCCACCGGCGCGGAGGTCACCCGGGCCCTGTTGCGGCTGACGCGGGTCCACACCCCCAAAGCCCGTTAAGGCCAGACGGCGGGTAATGCGAGCTAGCGAGGTCACCGGGGAGACGGTGCCCTGCGCGCTGGCGGGGCGCCTCAGCATGCGACGACCTGGAGGTACCTGGCTGTATCTGGCGGGGCTCTTTCAGGCTTAGATGACGCCGCGAGCCCGGTAGTAGGCGGCCGCCCGCGGGTCGGCCAGCAGCGGGCCGTGGACTTGCAGCACGTTCATCCCGGAGTTGATGTTCGCCTCCAGGATGACCGGACCGGTTGCGGTGATGACCACGTCCCAGCCGATGTACTCCATGAATGCCAGCCGGTCGGCGGCCTCCAGGATGAGTTTTTGGGTCTCCTCCCAGTACGGCACTTGGTGGCCTTCGATCTGCGCTCCGGAATCCGGGTGGGTGGAGAACCAGTGCAGCTGGTCGTCTTCGGGCAGCTGGGCGGCAGCGGAGAGCACCCCGGTGTCTAAGTCCACGTTGGCGCTGAGCCCACCTTTGGTCCAGTTGTCGATATGTCCGGACCGCACGGTGCCGATCCGCTGGGAGGCCCGAGCGATGAACGGGGAGTGATCCCCGGTGACATCTGGCATGGTCAGCAGGCGGATGGTGTTGGTGGAGTGGGGGTTGAGCCCAGCCTGGTCGGGGTGCTGGGTCAGGGCGGCTTCAAAAAGGACCGGCCGAGGGAATTCACGCACCCAGGTGGCGATCTCCTCCACAGAGGAAGGCCCGCCGTCCATCCGGTAGCCGGTCTCGGTCAGCTTCAGGGAGCGCACCCCGTTGGCTTCGGCCCCGTGCAGCGGTTTGACGAAGATATGCCCGCGTTCGGTGAGCGCTTCGGTGAGGAAGTCCTCCAGCGGGATGCGGCGGTTCTGCGGGAAGGGGTGGACGTAGCCGCGGGTGTGCAGACCCAGGAGGTCAACGACGTCGGACTCCAACCCCAGGTTATTGATGAGCAGGAAGAAGGAGAACTTGTTGTTCAGCACTTCCTGCAGGTGAGGGTTGACCATCTGCTTGGTGCGGAAGTACCGCTGGACATCGTTGATGTAGAGGGAAGGGTCGTTCTCCGGCAGCTGGTACAGGGTCACAGAGCGGGAGAGGAACCCTTTGCGCCACCATTCGGGTTTGCGGTTGGACCAGTTGGTCTCCCAGCGGAACTCTTTGCGCAGGAACCGGCGCGCGGCGCCGAACTGGCGACGCCGGTAACGGTAGGTCTTCGCGGTCCGCTCCGGGATGCCCCGCGGGTCGGTGAGGTTACGCAGAGTGCGCTTGGCCGCCCGGATGGGGAACGGTGGCTTGGAGCTGCGCGGGGGGACCGAGGGCGTGACGGCGTCGGAATCCTCTTCGGTGGGCATGAGGGGATGGTATCGCCTGTGGGGCACCACCGAGCGAATCAACGCCATGAAACGGCGGGTTTGCGGAGGATTCAGGGGGTGAGGTCCGCCAAGAGAAGGCGGGGAACATCGCGGGGACGCAGCCCATCGGGGATGGACAGAGGGGTCAGGGGTGCACCGGGGAGTATCCCCGCCGAGCCTGAGGTGGACCGAATGTGGTGATGGTGGTCTGCCCCCTCCGTGGTGCTGCGCGGGTGGCCACCACTGCGTGCGTATGCGAGGAAACTGCGACGTTCGAGGTCGCTGCCGCCGCCGTGTCCACCGGCATCGGTGTGTCCGTGGTCGGTGGTGATGGCGATATGCCAGGTCTGACTCCCTGTGCGGACCCGCTCAGCGATCCGGCTGAGCAGTTCGGCCAGGTGGGCATCCACCCGAGCGCAGGCTTGCCGGTACTGCCCGCTGGTGCCTCCGTAGAGGTGGCCGGCTTCATCGATCTCACCGAGGTAGACGAAGGCGAGGATCGGGGCTGCTGTCTGTTCACGGAGCATGAGGGAGGTCGCGGCAGTGATCTCTGCATCGGCCCACCGGTACCCATAGGTTTCGCCGTCGCGGATCACCAGATGGTGGCGGCCGGCGCGCTGGTCAGCTGCCCGGGGTTGCAGGATTGGGCCGGGTCCTTGAGGGTCGGCCAGTGGCGGCCATCCGGTGGCTGCGAAGGTGAAGGCCGCAGAGTCTTCAGCGGCCCCGGAGCTGAGGACATCGGAGAAATCCCGCAGCCGGTGGCCGAGGAAGAAGTTGTCCTTCACCCGGTGTTCCTGGTGGGAGGCTCCGGTGAGCAGAGAGGACCAGCCGGGTCCAGAAATGGTGGGGACTTCCATGGTCATCTCTGTGTAGGCGGCGTGCTCCACGAATGTCTTCAGTGCCGGGACGGTGCCTTCGGTGAGGGCATCGCGGATGCGGAGCCCGTCGATGCCGATGTAGAGAAGGTTTGTGCTGGTCATCGGGTGTGCTCCTTCAAGGGTGCCAGTGGTTCGGTCAGCACTTCGGGCGCTTCGACCGTGCAGGTCACCGTTGTTCCGGCGTCAAAGTGCACAGCTTCCCGGGTGGGGATATCAATGCGCACCGGCTGGGACAGATGAGGCCACCGGACTTCCACGCTGGTGGTGGCCCCGCGCAGGATGATGGCCTCGACTTCTCCGTCTCCCTGCGGGTCTGGGGTGAGGGTGATGTCCTCGGGGCGGACGTGGGCCCACACCGTGGTGCCGGGAGCGTGGTGTGTCCGGGAAGGGATCGTGTGGCCGAAGAGCTGAACGGAACCGTTGTGAACGGTGGTGCGGATTCGGTTGACCGCGCCAAGGAACCCGGAGACGAAGTCATTGGCTGGGCTGCGGTAGAGCTCTCCCGGGGGACCGATCTGTTGGATGGTGCCGGCGTGCATCACCGCGACGCGGTCGGCGATCGTCAGGGCTTCCTCCTGGTCGTGGGTGACCATGATCGTGGTCACCGCGGACTCCCGCTGGATCCGCCGGATTTCTCCGCGCAGTTGGACTCGGACTTGGGCGTCGAGTGCCGAGAGCGGTTCGTCCAGCAGCAGGACTTCCGGCTCAGTGGCCAAGGATCGAGCCAGTGCCACGCGCTGCTTCTGTCCGCCGGAGAGCTGATGAGGGTATTTCTCCGCGTGTTCGGTCAGCCCCATCAGGTCGATGAGGTCCCCGGCCCGCTGGAGGCGCCGTGCCTTGGAGATACCCCTGAGGCGAAGGCCGTAGCCGATGTTCTGCAGAGCGGTCATATGGGGGAAGAGCGAGTAGGCCTGGAAGACCACCCCCATATTGCGTCGATGTGCCGAGACCCGGGTGATGTCCCGGCCGTGGAGACGGACCTGACCGGTGTCGGGGCGCTCAAAGCCGGCGATGATCCGCAGCGCGGTGGTTTTGCCGCAGCCTGAGGGGCCAAGCAGGGTCAGCAGTTCGCCAGCGGGCAGTGTCAGTCCGATGTTCTCCAGCACGGTGCGTCCTGCGAATGCCTTGGTGACGTCATCCAGACGCAGGTGGGCGTCTTCACTCATTGAGGTCTCCTGGGGGTGTGTAGGGTGCGGGCCACTGCGGCCAGAAGCAGCCACGTTCCCACCATGGTGAGGAACGCCAGGGCGGCTGCCGCCCGCGGGTTGTCCTGTCCGGCTTGGGCCAGGAAGACGGGGAAGGTGTTGTGCAGCAGCAGGGAGGCCATGACGAACTCCCCGAGAACCATGGCTACACAGATCAGCGAGGATGCGATCATCGCCGGAGCCAAGTTCGGCAGCAGAATCTGAATCAGGATGCGCAGCCGCCGTGCCCCCAGGCTTTTGCCGGCGTCGACCAGGGTCCGCAGATCAAGGGCGAGCATGCCGGAGTCCAAGGCCCGGTACATCAACGGCATGGTGATGATGACGTAGAAGGGAACCAAGGAGAGCAGGTGGGTGAGGAAGCCGGGATAGATGCTGCGGAAGAAGAGGTTCGCGCCCATGACCAGAGCCACCGGTGGGACTACGAATGGCAGCACGGAGAGCCCTTCGGCAATCGGCAGCAGTTTTCGGGCCCGCAGATGTAGCCACAGCAGGGTGCTGGTCAGCAGTGCGGAGCCGACGACGGCGGTACAGAGGGCTAGAAGCAGTGTCCGGCCCAGCTGATCCCAGAACGCCGAGCGGCCCGTAGCCAGGCGCATCAGCGGTTCAAAGGTGAACCCTCTGCCGGGGAGAGTGAAACCGAAGTAGGCCGAGGCGAGGAAGGGCAAGGCGAAGAAGCTCACGGCCCCGAGGAGTACGGCGATGCGCAGAATGGTGGAGGTACGGTTCATTGCATCCACCGGGTGGTTCGTCGGGTCAACAGCCAGCGCAGCACCATGGCCACCGTGATGACCGCGATCATTCCGGTGGACAGCGCCGCACCGAAGCTGTAATCCATCATCACGTTGCCGGAGACGAAGAAGCCCACCAGAATCGGCACCAGGTTGGCGCCGCCGCCGGCCAGCGCATAGGCGGTGGCGTAGGCGCTGAAGGCGTTGGCGAAGAGCAGCAGCAGCGCTCCCGCCGTCGCCGGGGTGAGAATCGGCAGAGCAATATCCTTCAGGTAACGGGCCCGGCCGGCCCCCAGACTTGCCGCGGCCTCTTGCCATTCGGTCCGCAGCCCGCTGAGGGCGGGCAGCATCAGCACGGCCATCAGCGGAATCTGAAAGTAGAGGTAGACCACGGTCAGTCCGGTGAATGATGACAGGCGGAAGGTCTCAGCCAGGTTCCAGCCGGTGAGCTCAGCAATGGCGGTGGTGAGTAGCCCCTGGGTGCCGAGGAGGGCGACGAAAGCAAAGGCCAGGGGGATTCCGCCGGATTGTGACGCCACGGTGGTGAAGGACAAAACCCCGTCGCGCAACCACGCGGGCCGCTGGGTGGTGGCCAGTGCCCAGGCCAGCAGCAGACCCAGGGCGCCGCCGATCACTGTGGTAACGACCGAGAGCTGGGTGGAGTTCCAGAAAGCGCTTCGGTACTGCTCCTCACCCAAACGCAACAGTGGCTCAAGGGTGAAGACCCCGTCAGGGGTGCGCACACTGGTGAGCAGGTTGACCGCGATGGGCAGCAGCAGGAAGACGCCGACGAAGACAAAGTAGGGCGCGGCGCCCAGAGCCGGGAGTAGCTCTGAGCGCCGGCGCGCATGGCGGGTTTCAGTCATCGGAAGCGAAGGTCAGCGGTTGGCGACCTGGGGTCCCCAGTTCTCCACGACGACGTCGCTGGCTGTGTCGCCTTGTTCCATGGAGGGGAAGGCGATGGACTCCAGGATCTCCGCCGGTGGCAGCCCGGCCTCAGCCTCGGGGGTGAGGGTGCCCGCATCAACCATGGCCTGATACCGGGCAGGAACAGCACCGGCCTCGGCGTAGACGTTGGCGCCCTCATCGGAGAGCAGCCATTCGATCCACAGCCGCCCGGCGTTAGGTTGCGGGCTCTCCACGGTGACCGGCTGAGCGTAGAAGTTACCGAAGACGCCGTCTTCGGGGGTGACCACTTCCATGTTCACACCGGCGTCAGCCAACTGGTCCTCAATACCGGTGTAGTTGTAGTTCCAGTCAAAAGTCACCGCAGCTTCTCCAGTTTCCAGGGCTGAGGCTACCGAGGTGCTCTCGACCAGGCAGTCGTTTTCAGCGAGTTCGGCGAAGAAGTCGATCCCCGGCTGGATGTCATCGAGACTGCCACCATGAGCCAAGGAGGCGGCGAAGACCGCAGCGAAGACCGAAGCCCCTTCACGGGGGTCACCTACGGTGATCTGGCCGCAGTACTGCTCATCGGTCAGGTTCGCGAAGCTGGTGGGGACTTCGACGGCGTCGGCGTCGACTCCAATGGAGAGCACCCCGTAGTAGGCGCCGACCCAGTAGCCGTCCTCGTCGATGAGATCGGCGGGAACTTCATCGGCCACAGTGGGTACGTAGTGATCCAGTAAGTCCTCGTCCTTGGCGGGTTCAGTGAATGAGAACCCGATGTCGAGAACATCTGGCTGAGTGGACTGTCCGCGGAGGGTGCGGACCGCCTCCAGCTCCTCGGCCGAGGAGGCGTTAGGGCTGGAGACTTCGATCTCCACCCCGGGGAAGGCTGCTTCGAACTCGTCGAAATGCTTGGCGTAGTTCGCCCAGGTCTCTGGGTAGGCGATGAGGTGGACGGTGCCTTCCTCCTGAGCCAGCTGATGCAGTTCGTCGATGGATTCACCGATCGTTCGGTCGTCTTCGGTGGTGCCGGCGTCGTCGTTGTCGTTTTCCGCGGCACCGTTGGTCTCGGCGGAGGCCTCATTTTCAGAGAGGTTGTCGGCGCAGGCGGTCAGGGCCAACAGTGCAGCCAGCGAACCGGCGGCGAGCAGGCGGAGCCCGGCGGTGCCAGACACAGCGGATGGAAGGGGTGCGTTCACTGAAGCTCCTCAGGATCAAGGCGGTGAGGCAGGCGGTCGGCCTGTCGGTCCCTGATCTTTGTGCCGAAGGTTGACGCCGCGGTGAACGGTTCATGACTCGTTCATGAATGCCGGATGAATAATGATCTAGACCAAAAGATGGTGTGGGTGTTCACGGCAGAGTTACGGCTCAGCCGATGCGACTGGTGGAGGTCACCTGAACCCGGTCGGTGCGGAAAACATCCCTGGAGTACTCGATGGGGATGCCTTCAGCGGTGTGGGCATGCCGTACACGCAGCAGCACCGGACGATCCGGGGCGATCTCCAAGCTGCTGCCATCATCACCGGCCAGGACCGCGCTGAGTTGTTCATCGGCGTGGGTCGGGCCGTGACCGTAGCGGCGCAACAGGCTGTACAGGGAGCCCTCCAGGTCTTGGTCTAAGAAGTCGGGGAGCAGCGCGGCGGGGAAATAGGAGCGCTCCCGGGCGATGGGAGAGCCATCAGCCAACCGGATACGGTCGATGAAGTACACCTCATCACCGGGGTGAAGATTCAGGGCACTTGCGGTGGCGGCACTGGCCTGCTGGAGCCGTGCCTGCCGGACGATGGATCCTGGCCGCTGCCGGGATTCCTGGATCTGGAATGCCAGGCCCGGAAGAGTGGCCAGGTCTACTTTGATGGCCGGGGAGGTGACAAAAGACCCTCCCTTGCGACCATGGGTGCGGCGGATGAGTCCGCGCAGTTCCAGTGTCTGCAATGCCTGGCGCAGGGTCATGCGACTGACTCCCAACCGACGTGAGAAGTCCCGCTCCGTGGGAAGGCGGGTGCCTTCGGCAAGCTGTCCAGACTCGATGAGGTCACTGAGCCATTCGGAAATCTGTAAGTGAATGGCTGTGGGGCCCTCTGGCGCTGGGGTGAATTCCGGCAGCACAGCCGCAGGAGCATCCGTAGCCGAGGAGTTCTCTGCCGGAGGGTGTGCGCCGGAGGGATGGGCCAAGGGGAAGTCCTTTCCTCATGGGGCCGTCGCCCAGGTGATAGTAGCCGCATCAGGCACAATAGGGGGAATCATGCACCTGAAAACCCTGACGATCCGCGGATTTAAGTCTTTCGCCTCGGCTACGACGTTCCAGTTCGAGCCCGGGGTGACTGCCGTCGTCGGGCCCAATGGGTCGGGTAAATCCAATGTGGTCGACGCCCTGGCCTGGGTGATGGGGGAGCAGGGGGCCAAGTCGCTGCGCGGCGGGTCCATGGAGGATGTGATCTTCGCCGGGACCGCGGAGCGCCAGGCGCTGGGGCGAGCATCAGTGAGCCTGACGATCGATAACACCGACGGTGCCCTGCCCATCGAATACTCTGAGGTGACGATTTCGCGGACGATGTTCCGCACCGGCGGCAGTGAGTACACCATCAACGGCAGTCCTTGCCGGCTGCTGGATATCCAGGAGCTGCTCTCAGACTCCGGGCTGGGTCGAGAGATGCACGTCATTGTGGGCCAGGGGCAGCTAGACCAGATTCTGCAGGCGACTCCGGAACAGCGGCGCGGTTTCATCGAGGAGGCAGCCGGAGTCCTTAAACACCGACGACGCCGGGAACGCACCGTGCGTAAGTTGGAGAACATGCAGGGGAACCTGCAGCGGCTCGAGGACCTGGTCACCGAGACCTCCCGGCAGTTGGCACCGCTGGGGCGGCAGGCGAAAGTGGCTCGTCGGGCCCAGCGGATTCAGCACGATGTACGTGATGCGCTCTCGCGGATCATCGCCGATGACCTGGTGCAGGCAGCCACGGCCCTGGCGGAATCCAGCCAGGGGGAAGCCTCCGATGTTCAAGCCGCCGAGCAGCTGAAACACCAAGTGGAAACCATCGACGCCCAGATCGCCGAACTGGCCGGTGCAGCAGAGGCCGCCCGCTCCCGGGCGGAGGCCCTGGGCTCGGGGCACCACCGGCTGGCTCAGGTGCAGGAACGGTTGCGTTCGGTGGCCCAATTGGCCGCTGAACGGGCCCGGAGCCTCACCGCGGTACCGGTGCGCACAGACTCCGGCCGGGACCCCGAGCGGTTGCGTGCTCAAGCCGAGGAAGTGCTCACCGAAGCCGGGGAGGTCCACCAGCAGGTAGACGCCGCCCGTGCGGAGCTGGAGACCGCTGGGCAGGTGCGTGCTGAGGCCGAAAGGGCTCTGGCTCAGGAGGAGAACCGGATCACTGAGCAGTTGCGGGCCGCTGCAGATAAGCGTGCCGGGCTGGCCACACTGCGCGGACGGGTGGAGACGGTCCAGGGACGCATTGAGGCCGCCCAGCAACGGCGAACCCGCGCCGAGCAGCAACGGCAGGCCGATCAGGCCGCCCTGGAGTCCTCGGCTGCGGATTTAGAAGAACTGCGCCAACGCAGTGCGGAGTTCAGCGCTGGTGTGGCTGAACTCGCCGAGCAGTTCGAACAGGCGCGTGAAACCCAGCAGCACTGTGCCGAACAGCACCAACAGCGCACGGTACGGGCTCGGGACTTGGAGATCCTGGTCTCCGAGCAGCGCGCCCGGCTCTCCGGACTGGAGGCGGCTGTGGCGGCCGCTGATGAGGCCGTGGCACTGGATGACCCCGGCGCGGCGTTCCGTCTGGATGTGGTGCAGGCCCAGGCCGCTGTGCAGCAGCGCTTGCGGGAGGTTCTGGCTGAGGCGGTGCTGGTGGGGGAGTCCTCGTTCGGTGAGGAGCTGGTCTCTCGCGGCGAGGCTGCAGCAGCTCTGGCGGTCGGTGAAGCCGTCATCAAGGACGGAGAACGGATCCGCAGCGGGGTTTCCTCCCAGGCGGGGGACTCCTTGGCCGAGCAGATCGAGGCTTTGCGCACTCAGATTGAGCAGACTCAACGGCAGCTGGAGCAGGCGCAGGCTGAGGCAGAGGACAGCGCGGCTGCGCTGAAGGAGGCCGAGGCCCGGACCGCTGAGGCCAGGGAGGCCCACCAGGCTCGGGAGGCGGCGATTGCCTCCACCGCGGAGCAACTGCAGCGGCTCACCACGGAGGTTGAGCGCGCTGAAGAACGCATTGAGACCTCGCAGCAGGAGATCGACGACGCCGAAGCGGCCAGTAGGGAATTGCAGGCTCAGAAATCTGAACTTGAAGCGCGGTTGCAGGCTGCTGAGTCTGACGACGTCGTTGAAGACCCGTCCACTGCAGAACGTGACCGTTTGGCGGAGGAGGCTTCGCGGCGTCGTCGTGAGGAAGTCGATGCCCGCTTAGCGTTGCGAGCCGCAGAGGAGCAGCACAAGCAGCTGAGCGAACGGGCTGCCTCCCTGCGGCGTTCCGCCCAGGCGGAGGAACACCGCAGGGAGCAGGAGGCCCGTGCCGCCCGGGCACGCGCCGAACGAGCTCAGCGGGCTGAGCAGATCGGGGCTGAGGCTGAGGCTGCTGTCGCGCAGGTTTCTCAGCAGCTGAGCGAAGCGGAGGTGGCCACTCAGCACGCTCGGGCCGAACACCGGGAGCTGAGCCAGCGGGCTGAGCAGTTGCGGGGCGTTCGTGCGGAGACCGCCCAGCAGTTGGAGGCGGTGACGGCGCGTTTGCATGCCGCTGAGGTGAAGCAGACCGAGCTGCGTCTGGCACTGGAGGCCGCGGAGTCGCGGGCCCAGGAGGAACTGAGCCTGAGTGCGGAATACCTGATTGAGCACTACGGTCCGGACCAGCCGGTACCGGACCCGGATGCCGAAGCGCCCGGCGAGGGCGAGGAGGCTGAGGGGGAAGTTCCCACGCGGCCATACAACCGTGCGGAGCAGGAAGCACGGCTGGCCCGGGCGAGAAAAGACCTCAAGGCACTGGGGAAGGTGAACCCCCTGGCCTTGGAAGAGCATGCGGCCCTGGAGGAGCGCCACCAGTACTTGCAACAGCAGCTGGCGGATTTGAAACAGTCCCGGCAGGACTTACTGGCGATCATCCGGGAGGTCGACGCCGAGGTGGAGCGAGTCTTCGCCGCCGCGTGGGAGGACACCAAGGAACAGTTTGAGCGGGTTTTCTCTCGGTTGTTCCCCGGGGGCGAGGGTCGGTTGGAGCTGACGAACCCGGAAGATCTGCTGACCACAGGGATTGAGGTGCACGCCCGTCCACCGGGCAAACGCATCCGCCGGTTGTCGTTGCTCTCCGGTGGGGAACGGTCACTGACCGCCGTGGCGCTGCTGGTGGCGATCTTCAAGGCGCGTCCCAGCCCGTTCTACGTGATGGATGAGGTCGAGGCCGCCCTCGATGACACAAACCTTTCCCGGCTGTTGGTGATTTTCGAGGAACTGCGGGAGAGTTCGCAGCTGATCGTCATCACCCACCAGAAGCGCACCATGGAGATTGCCGACGCGCTCTACGGGGTGTCCATGCGCCAAGACGGGTCCACTCGGGTAGTGTCCCAGCGGCTCCGTGGTATCCATGAGGGCGAGTCCACGAAGGAAACAGTATGAGACTTTCCATCCCTGTGCCGGGCAGGCGGCCTGCCTACCTGTCCATTATCGAAGCAGAAGCCATTGCATACCGGGTTCCGATGGACCTCACGGCAGAGGAAGCTCAGAGGACGGTAGCGCCCTTCAACTACCTCATCACGTTGCAGGCAGTTACGTCTGAGGGTGAGACCATCATTGGGCTCGGAGAAGCGCAGCCTCGGCCCAATCAGACCGGGGATCTGCACGAAAGGTCCTGGCCGTTTCTTGACGGCATGCTCGGTAGCCTCCTCGGGCAGCAACTGGAGCTTGCCGACGTTGTGAGCACAATCCGCAGCAGAGTGACCTCTATGGAGGAAGCGGCAGGGTCGGATGAGGAGAGCGTCCTTTTCCGTAACCGGGCCACGATCATGGGGATTGAAGCGGCCTTGCTCGACCTCGCTGCAAAGGCGAAGAACGTGACACTCGCCGACCTGCTAGGTCGTCGTCGGGTCCGCTCATCCTCGGCCCCCCGGGTGCTGCGTTCCCGAGAGGCTGAGGACGTTGAGGGGTTCTTTAAGAAGCTTCCCCGCACTCATCGCGGTTTGGTGCGTCTGGTCGGCGGAGAGGGGGTTGAAGAGGATCTCACTCATATTCTTCATGTCGCAGAGACCCGCCGTCGGGTCCGCAGCGGCCTGGACTCTGCCCCGCTGTGGATCAACTTCCGCGCACGCTATGACGTGGAGACTGCGCAGGAGGCCATCCGTCGTCTCCACTCCGAGTCTGCAGCCGGACGCCTGCCGCAGACCATCATTATTCAGAATCCAGTCGGAGAGGGAGCGATCGTACATGCACCCTCACTGCAGGGGTTCGCAGACTCCTTGGGAGAGGGCACGGACATCCAGATCCTTAGTCGCAGTGCCGGTCCGTACGAGACCTCGGAACTGCTGGTCGGTTCAGGCGAAGCCCTCCGTGTTGTGAACCTGAGGCCCGCGCAACTCGGTGGCATTCTGAGGACCATTGAGACGGCTTACGAGATTACTGAAGCCCTGCCGGACACCAAACTGCTGCTGACTCAGCCGCCTGGGGCCTCACGTGTTACCCAGATCCTTCATCGGGACCTGGCCAAGGTTCTTCCTGGCCTGGCTTGGGGGATAGCCTCCGCCGAAGTGGACAAGCACTTCAGGGTTTCTCGCCGCGCCTCTACTCGTCTGCGCTCCCCTTTCTTGAGACGCGGAACAGGGCTCGTGCCCGACTACGAGGCGCTGATCTCACGAGCTCGTGCCAGGGTGCGGCATCCTCGCCCGGCAGCCACTGCGCAGCTTGGTGCGAGCCTGCCGAATACATACGACGACGTGGAGTACATCGCTCCGATCGGCTCGTATGCGGTTCACGGCCATATTGTGGAGCGGGAGGCGCTGGCAAGAGGACTCAACAGCTGGCGCTTCACCAAATCAAGCATTGTTGTCTCGGACAATGAGGGACATCAGCTCCCATTCCGCACTACGCGTTGGCCCCTCTCGGGTGTCGTTGCCTCTTCTGTGGCACGGCACAAGGAAGCGACTCGTATTCTTCTTAAGCGCGCTGGTGTGCCAGTACCTGAGGGGCGCACTTTCCACGGCGGTGATCAGCAGCTGGCATTACAGTACGCCGCCCGTATCGGCTATCCCGTGGTGTTAAAACCAGCAGAGGGGTCCATGGGCGTCGGTGTCATGGCAAACATCCGTTCCGAGCAGGAGCTGGTCCGCGCGCTCGAGCTTTTCGCCGGCACTACCCACGGAAATAACGAGTTCATTGTCGAGAAGCACATCAACGGCGGTGACTATCGGATCATGGTTATCGGCGATGAGGTCGCCGCAGCAGTGGAGCGGATTCCCGCGAACATCACTGGGGATGGTGAGCAGACTGTTGCGCAGCTGATCATTGACAAGAACATGGCCCGCCGTGAGAACTCACACTTGGGCCCGCTCAAGATCAAATGGACTCCTGCTGTCCAATACGAGCTGGAGAAACAAGGGCTCAGCATCAGCAGCGTCGTCCCCAAGGGGCAAAGGGTCTACTTGCTTAGCACGAACAACCTGACGCAGGGTGGCGACTCCGTGGAGCTGCTCGATGAGCTGCACCCGAGCATCAAGGAAGCCTGCGTCCGAGCCGTTCAAGCTGTCCCGGGTATGGGCTACTGCGGTGTTGACTTCCTCCTAGAAGATCACACCAAGCCGTTGGATGAGCAGGACGCAGCCATTTGCGAGCTTAACGCTATGGCTGCGCTGCCCGTCGCGGAATATCCGATGTATGGCACCCCGCGACGGCTCTCCGAACAGTTCGTGCTGAAATGTGCCGAGGAGTTCGGCTTGGAGATCTGGTCGGAGCGTGCCGATGAACTCACCCTCCATCTGCGTATCCGGGGAGGCATCACCGGAGTGGGCTATCGTCGGTGGTTCGGACGCAGAGCGGAGCGTTCGGGGTTGACCGGGTGGATCCGCAGCACCGGAGAGAGGGAAGCCGAGGCTGTGATCGCCGGCCCGACAGCCGCGGTCACTGCCATGGTGATGCTCGCAGTGCTCGGCCCTCCTAAGGCGGCACCTGAATCGGTTCTTTCCACCCACCTTGCGGACACTCTCCATAGTCAGGACTTCGTGGTTCTCGATGAGGATGAGGATCGAGAGGGGACCGGCGCAGGGGAGCCTGGCACAGGGCACGACGAGGACGACTTCGACATCGAAGGTCCCCGGGAGCCCGCTCCAGAAGAGGCGAAGGACACGCTGAGGGAGGACGTCTCCTTCGCCGAAGGCAGAGGCTTAACACCGGAGGAGCTCGACGACAGGGTCGAAGAGGCAGGAGATAATGATGCTGAACGGCGTTGAGGTGATGAGACCAGCACCCCTTCGGGCGGTGGAGACAGGAGTGCCCACCCCTCTGGACAAGTGCCCGGCAGAGCTGGCAGATGGTTGGCTCGTTCATGCAGCGGCACTGCGCCGCAGGCTGAACACTCTGTTGTTCCCCGGCCAGGCCCTGATGGTATACGAGGGCAGGGACCCCAGCTCGGGAGGCGCTTTTGCCCACGGAGTCCCGAACACTACGTGGCTCTCAGCCGCGACTCTCCTCCAGGACAAGCGGATGACCCGGGATTTGCTCGCGGAGGCCGGGATTCCTGTTCCGGCAGGACGGACGTTCTCTCTGAAGCGAGGCCGGCCGTTCGCCAAGGAATTTGCAGCAGAGCTCGGCTACCCGGTGAGAGTGAAGCCGATGATCGGCGAGTCGACAGTGGAAGTCTTCGATGACGTGCAGAACGAAGCCTCATTGGATGCAGTGCTGGACTACTTAGATATTGTGCCCACGCGCCGTCCTGACTTCACGACCTCCTCCTACGCCTTCACCCAGATCCTTACACCACGATCGGCGGAGAGCGAGCGGACCAGAGGGACCTACCGCTACGTCGTGGAGGAGACAGTGCCGGGAGAATATGTGAGATTCCTTTTGGTAAGAGGAGAAGTAGTCTCTTGCCTCCACCTCCCGGAAGGGCCCTGGGGTGCGGCTGCCGCAGCCCGGGAGATTCTGGAGGAACTGCATCCAGACTTCCTGGCTTTTGCTCAGCGGGTGGCCCAAGCGCTTCCTGGACTGGCTGCGATGGCACTGGACGTCAGGACAGCTGATTTCTCCGCGGGGCTCGATGCCCAGCAGCCGGTGGTCATCGAAGTCTCCGAGCGGCCGTGGCTTCAAGCGCAGTGCTGGACCACGAACGCAGATCCGGACTACCTGGCCGGTCTCCTTCTGAAAGAGGGCGTTCCGGATGCGGGGGAGACTTCGCCCGAGGAAAACGACGTCACAGTGGTCTTCCGCTGGGAAGGCCTTTCAAAGGTAAGCGAGGACGCACGTACGCTTGAGGAGATCTCAGAGAAGTTGCCTGTCGCACTCCAGATCACAGAGGAGGATTCTGTCAGCGGTATTCTCATGGGAAGGATGGAGGGGGCCCCGAGATTGGTAGCCCTGCTGAACGAACTAGCCGCCGAGAGCAATCTGCTCTCAGCCCCGGCCATGGCAGTGGAGACACGCTGTGGAAACTAATACGTACCCTATCGCTGAGCATCTGCAGCATTTCGGTCGGCGTCCCCTCAGTACAATTCTGTTGGAGCGTGACGCCCTTGCCCGAGGCCTGAGCACTCTGCGTGTAGGACCCTGGGATTTCATCGCGTGGGACCAGCACGGCCGTTCGGTTCCGTTCTCGCGAACAGCTTCGGCGCTAGCCCAGCGACCAGCGGCACCTATCACACGCAACAAGCATTCCACTCGACTCGTCCTCCAGAGAGCAGGTGTACCGGTCCCGCAGGGAAGGCGTTTCACTCCAGCAGATGTGGAGCAGGCGCAGAGATATGCATCGCAGCTCGGCTTTCCTGTGGTCGTCAAGCCATTGGAGGGCATGGAAGGCAAAGGGGTCGTCACGGACATCATGTCCTCGGAAGATATCGCCTGGGCCTTCGAGAACCTCAAGAGGACCGCCTACGCCAAGGGCGATGTCGTAGTCGAGGAGCAGATCCGTGGCGAGGCTTACCGATTTGTGGTCATGGACGGTGACGTCATATCAGTTCTCTACAAGCGTCGAGGCCGCATTATCGGAGACGGGATGAGATCTGTCTCTGCGCTCATTGACGAGAAGCAGCAGCAGAGACGGATGAACCCGCATTTGCTCTCCCGTCCTCTGCACGTGGATGAGGTCATGGAACGGCTTGTGGCCTCCCAAGGCCACTCTCTGTTCAGCGTGCCTGCGGCGGGTGAGGAGATTCTGATTACGTATGGATCGAACACTCACCAGGGTGGGGAGCACACGCAGGTGATGGACAAGATTCATCCGTCCTTCATGGAAGCGTCTGTCCGTGCCGTGCGTGCGATTCCCGGAATGACCTTCGGGGGCGTTGATTTCTTGATTGAGGATCCGGGGCGTCCACTGGACGACCAGCGCGCAGCGATCTGCGAAGTGAACTCGGTGCCGGGAGCAGATACGCATGAGTACCCGCTTGCTGGAGAGCCCCGTCCCGTGACCAAGGAGCTGCTGACACGCTCTGCGGCGAAAGAGGGCGTTCAGTTGGGCGAGGAGGTATCCGAAGTCGCTGTCGACGTGCAGATTCGGGGGCGGTTTAAGGATGATGCCTTTCTGTCTGCTCTGTCTGAGCGAGCGGAGAAACTTGGAGTCACCGGGACAACTGCGATGATGAGCAGGACACTTGTCCGCGGCGTATGGTGCGGCACACCTCATATGGTGAGCGTACTGATCTCTTCAGCGCAGCAGGGAGGGGACGGAGCACGAGTGCGCAGCATCCGTGCTGAGCAGGTCGAGACGGGCAAGTACAGCCGTTTCACCATCGGGACTGCGGGGAAGGAGAAGACCCCATGAGCGGATCCACGATGGCGGAGTTCGAGGCACGCGCCCGGGAGCTCAGTGCCGCAGACTATGATCGCTGGCTCATCGTCTGCCACCTTTTGGATAGAGGAATGAACGTCCACCTACTTCCGGGCGGAGTCGCGTTCACCAATTCCGAGGCTGGGAAGGGTATGGCGTTTCTGGGGATGAGCTCAGCCTCGACCACCTCTTTCGGAGGGATGGCGATGAGCCGCAGGGTCACCAGTGCTTGGCCGCTCCTGGAGGAGGCAGGCCTGCCCGTTCCCCTGTGGAGAGCGTTTAAGGCTACCGCTGCCAAGACGGCTGGCCGTTTCGCTGAAGAAGCCGGCTACCCCGTGGTTGTCACCACTGAGAAGGGGGAACGTTTTTGGGCGGTGGAATCACAAGATCAGCTGCGAAGTGCCATGGAACGCATCCAGGCTGGCCCAAAGCCGCATAAGACGATCATCCGCAAGAAGTTGACAGGCGGCACGATGCGCTTCTTGCTTCTGGAGGATCGGCCGCTACTCGTCATGGCACAGCAGCCGGACGCTGCTCCCGCTCTTCTGAGGGATGAGGACATCTCTCCGGGGCTCCTCAGATTGGCGCAGCAGGCTCTGCGCGCCGTGCCGGGGATAGAACTCGGGGAGGTTCTCATGGAGCTGGACGTGCAGAATCCTTCGGCAACCAAGAACGACATCCAGGTCGTGCAGGTGAACCCGGCGCCGAGTCTGCGCGTCTATGGAAAAGAAGAAACTGCCTCTCACCAGTATGCCGTGCGTGCCGTGGTGGAGCATCATGCTGAAGAGGAGGGAATCAGCCTCCCTGCTCTTCAGAGCGTCGACATGGTGCGACTGGAGTGCTCAGGACTGATTGTGCCGGAAGAGTTCTATGAGAACGTATCCACTGCAGCAGCAGCTCTTGGCTGCGATCTCGCCCTGGAAGATGTTCCCGCTGAGGAGAGCCTCAGCATGACGTCTGCAGGAGCGGCGGAGGCTTCCGCTCTTCTTGCCTCGACTGCCTTGACAGGCGTTGGGTCGAAGAAGCACAAGGCGCACATGGTCTCGGTCTCTCCGGTTTAGAGCCCGGCCGGGTCTTCTTCTGGCAGGAGTTGGGGCATGCGGAAGCCCATGGTGACGGGGCCGTGCCAGGGCTCGCTCTCCGGCAGGCTGTGGGAGAGTGCCCGTGAAACGGCGGCAGCAAACTCTTCGACTGTCTGCTCGTCCTCGGAGCTAATCATCAGGAGCATGCCGTTTTCGATCTTTTCAAGAAAACCGCAGAGGCGCCCCCTCCGGGCCATTTTCTGAAGCTTCTTTTGCTTGGCCTCCGTCAGCTCCGCGGGGCGTTCTGATTCACGGAAAAAGTAGCTCCGCCGGATGGGGTAATGGTGCTTGGGCAGCGGGCGGACAGTGATCTCGTCAACAGTTCCTCCGTGAAGTGCGGCTCGTAGAGGACGCACATCGAAGGTGAGCAGCTCGTCATAAGGCAGCCCGGGTCGGGGTGCTTCAGGGAAGAAGTAATCGAGCATACCCTTGGGTACGTCTTGCCCCTCCCCATGAGTGGGATACATATTCACGGCGATGTGGGTGGAGTGACCCCTTGATTTCGGTCCAGTAGTTATGTGAGTTGCACTGGCGCCCGCTCTTGGCGGGAGGAAGACTGGTGTAACCATGACAGCGAAGAGGAAGCGGCACTCCCCGGAGCAGATCATCCGCAAGCTCGGTGAGGCTGAGAAGATGCTGGCCCAAGGCCATGATGTCGCCGCGGTTGCCCGGGAACTCGGAGTTACTGAGGGCACCTACTACCGGTGGAAGAACCAATACGGCGGGCTCAAGGCCGAGGACGCCAAGCGACTCAAAGAGCTCCAGAAGCAGAATGACCGGCTCAAACGACTGCTGGCCGAGGCAGAGCTTGAGAAAGCTGCGCTGAAGGAGCT
>NZ_ATXP01000008.1 GCF_000421745.1 Nesterenkonia alba DSM 19423 | reverse complement strand
ATAGGAGTACTTACTCCCAGGGTTGCGCCGCCGATCGATCACCGCCACCGTCGCCTGGGCCCGCCCCTTGGGTTGGCGCATCCGCCGACGTAGCTGCTGGCGGGCGTGATCCCGGTTCCACCCGGTCACCTCAACCAGCTGATCCAGGATCCTGGACTTATCCTTCTTGCCCGCGGTCTGGTAGGTAGCGGCGTATTTCTTGGTGATCTCGACCCTGGCGGCCAACGAGACGTCCTTATCCGGCATACCCCATCGTCGCCGAATCCCACCCCCAAAACTTGCCGGGGACATTTGCGTGAGGCACGGCCCCTGACTACGCGGGGACTTTCCATGAGTCTGGTCGAGCGCTGTCCTAAGGGGCTCTCAAGTGGAATAATGGTGGCATATCAGTAGCGCATGCGCCGCATTGATGGGTAACATGGGAGGCACAGTCTTCGGAAAGGAGACACCCATGGCTTCCGCACCATCCTCTGCCGCTGCTTCAGCAGATGCCCAAGCATCCCAGAATTCTGCCTACCGTCGTGCAATCGGCCTCGACGTCCGTGAAATCGCCCGGCGCCTCAACGCATCACTGGGCGGAACACTGGTCTCTGCTCTGGCTGGGTCTTCGGACACGAAGTCTTCCCACAAGTGGGCGAAAGCCAACGGCCCGCAGCCACGACCGGAGACCGTCAAACGCCTCGTCTTCGCCTACGAGCAGTGGCAGAAGGTAGTCGAGGCCGAGGGCGAGCACGTTGCCCGGGTGTGGTTCATCGGCGCCAACCCCTGGCTGGGCTACGACACTCCGATCAACGCGATCCGAGAGGGCCGACTCCCGGAGGTCGCAGCAGCGGCTCAGGCACTGGTCGACGATTCGTTCAGCGGCTGACTGCTCGGTCGTGACCTCTCCCGATCAGCGGATCTGTAGACGGACTGGGCTCGCCCTAGTGGCGAGTCCAGCCTCCGCTCTGCGCATCGCCCGAGAATCCTACGGGCCCCTCAACCCGGTTCCCCGCGCTTGGACTTGTACGCGGTCGGTACTGTCGATGTCTTCGGACTCGGCCCCTTGGAGATGGAACCCTTCGGCCAGCATGGATTGAACCAGGAGAGCGCGTACGTGGGCTTCGTCAGGGTCGGTGCAGACCACGGTGAACTCATAGTCCACCGGTTGGTTCTCGGTGTGGTTTTCAGGAACGGTGCGTTCCACCCGTCGTGCTACGGGGCGCAGCAGCGCGTTTCCTAGGATGATCGCGACCACCCCTACGGCAGCGGGGATATACATCCCGCCACCGCAGAGGCAGCCTACAGCGGCAGAGCCCCACAGGGTCGCAGCAGTATTGATGCCGCGCAGGCTTCCGCCTTCTTTAATGATGACTCCGGCACCGAGAAAGCCGACTCCTGAGACGACCTGGGCAGCCACGCGGCTGGGTGAGGCATCACCAGGGGTGAGGGAACTCAGTAGCACGAATAAGCAGGCTCCGACACTAACCAGAGTGTTGGTGCGCAGTCCCGCTGATCGTGCACGCCATTGACGTTCAAAACCGATCAGTACCCCGCATCCGAAAGCGGTGATGACCCGGACAGCCGTTTCTAGGATGAGTTGGTCCTCGGCGACGAAGAACATGGCGGCCTACCCTCCCATCACCAGAGCAGCGACGTTGAGCTGGTCAGAGAGCACAGCGCTGGCGATCAGGAAGTAGATCACCAGCCCTGTGGCGTCAACCAGGGTGGTCACCACGGGGGCGGAGAACACGGCGGGGTCGATCTTCAGCTTGTGGGCGATCAGTGGCAGGATGCCGCCGACTGATGAGGCCCACAGGCAGATCGCCAACAGTGTGAGGGAGATAATCAGCCCGATGTCGATGCCGTAGAACAGGGAAGCCACAGGGAACCCGACAGCGGCCAGCAGCACGCCCAGGAGCAGACCTACCCGTGCTTCTCGCCAGAGGATACGGGGTAGGTCGCTGAACCGGACCTCATTGATGGCTAGGGCACGAATCATCGCGCTAGCGGCCTGGGAGCCGGCGTTGCCGCCGGTGTCGATCAGCAGCGGGATGAACAGCGCCAACGTGACCACTGATTCCAGGGTGTCCTCGAAGAACTCCAGGACGTTGACGGTCATCACGGCGGCAATAATCAGAGCTAGAAGCCATACCGCCCGAGTACGTGCCAGTCGAAAGACAGTCGCTGACAGGTAGGAGACCCCCAGCGGCTCGGCACCACCAGCGCGGTGGGCATCTCGGGTGGCTTCTTCTTCCAGTGCCTCCATGGCGTCATCGACCGGAATCATCCCGATGACCCGCTCTTCGGCATCGACTACCGGAAGGGCCAGAAGGTCAGCTTCTTGGAGCAGCCGGGCAGCGACTTCCTGGTCCTGGTGGGCGGAGACGCTGTAGAGCTCGGAAGACGTGATCTCTGCCACCGGCGTTCCAGGCTCACTGGTGACAATGTCACTGAGCGAGACCACACCGACGAGTTTGCGCTGCCGATCGGTGACCGGCAGCAGAGAGTAGTCCTCTGAGCGGCCCGTGAGACCACCCAGTTTCTCCAGGGCTTGTTCACGGGTCATCTTCGGTGAGAGCGTCACCGCAGCAGGAACCATCAGACGTCCGGCGGTGCGAGGCTCATACCCCAGCAGCTCCGCCGTGGCGGTCCGCTCTTCGGCGTCGAGTCCGTGCTGAAGCCGAGAAGCGATCTTGGCAGGAACCTCATCCAGCAACCGAACCCGGTCTGCCGGTGACATGGCCGCGAACAGTTCCTGGACCCGCTCATCACGCAGGCCCTCGATCAAGGTGCTCTGGTGCTCTGGGTCGAGCAGTTCAAAGACATTCATGGCTTTGTCTTTGTCCAACAGCCGGAAAGCTACCGCGCGGTCTGCTGGCTCCATGCGGGCCAGCTCTTCGGCGACGCGGACAGCGTGGTTGCCGCGGACCCAGGTGCGGGCCTGGTCAGTAGCGTTGCTGCGTACAAGGTCAACAAGTACATCGTTGTGCATTGGTCTTTCTCCTTGAGATATCAGGCCGCAGGCACACCTCTCCCTAGGGCAATGTCCCTCGTGGGAAAAGAGCGCGCGGCAGTAAGGCGATAGGTGTTCAGAGATAACTGCGAAACGCTGGTGTCTAAGGACGCTGAACACACATAGGCCTACGCCCGAGCAAGGAGAAGCACACGGCAGAAGTTAGCGGGGGTTCAATGACAAGAAGAAGCATCCCGCGCGAAATACGGGGTCTGCTGGTCATCAAGCTCCTGCTGACTGGCAGGACCGATGCTTAGCGAGAAAGGCTTGCAGGGGCGGAGTAGATGCGATCAGCGCCGCTGATATTCGGACTCGGACTGTCGTCCATGAGACTCCACCCCCTTTCAGAGATTGTGGCCGGGGAGGCCGTTCAGGTGTCTGATGTTTTCCTGTGGAGCACGCAAATCTACCCAAAATTTTGAGATACAGGATAGTCCGCGAACCGCCAAAAATCTTAGCATACGTTGTCCGCTGGCCTCTCGCTAGCAAAGCAGCTGCACCCAGTTGTGGCTTTGCGACTGTTCCCTACTCGTGCAACGACTGGAAGAATCTGACGTGATGACTCAGCGCAAAGACGAGCGACCGCTGGACGAGTATGAGCTCATGCAGCGGTGGGCAACAGTCTCAGACTTGGCCGACCTCTACGCGATGTCACAAACGGCAGTAAGGACCCGCATCAAGACCGGGGAGTGGCCCTGCCATCGCATGGGCCGCACAATTAGGTTCTCCCCGGAGGACCAGCGGGACATTCGCGATATGTGGAAATCCAACCAACCCGACTTGCCCACCCGCAAGCAGAACGCGCTCCGGCGGGAGCGAATCAAGAGGCTCCTCAACGATGTCGTCTGAGAGGTCTCCAAGGAGACCAGCAACACGTATAGCGGACTCTGCGCGTTGGGTAACAGCTCAAGAGATCGCTGTTCTCTACTCGCACCCGGTGAAGAAAGTTCTTGCCAAGGCGAACCGAGGGGCCTGGCCTTGTCACCGCCAGGGCAGTCTCATTCGTTTCTCTCCAGAGGATCAAGCCCTCATCGCTGAGAAGTGGGAACAGTTTCACGGCGACGATCCACCTGTCAGACAGCAGACGTACCTTCAAGTCCTTATGAAGGAGGCGCTTCTTGCTCAGGAAGCCAGGGAGAACCCAACAACTGCGCCCTCAGACACTCCGTAGTCCGCAGCACGCCCGAAAAATGGCCATCAAAATGGCCATCAAAGGGTGTTCGCGACGCTGGAATCACAGAGGAGGAATGGCTCTGGATCGCTGGTATGACAGGGATCGAGAGAACCGTGGCCGAGGTCGCGTACGGCGCTCGCAAGCGGATTAAAAGTCCGATGCTCTACCATCTGAGCTAAAGGCCCGGTGGCCAAAAGGCCGGAGACCATCGTATCGCAGGTGAGCTACAGGAGAGGAGTTACCTCGTATGGGCTACGCACCGCGCTACCGCCGTCCAGCCTATGCCGACCCTGCCACGTTCGACCGTCGTGAGGGCGGCACTGATCCGGCACTGGTCTCCCAAGCCGCCCATGACACCGCACACGCCCTCGTCAACACCGGACGGGAAGCCGCTGACCCCGAAGCCACCGAGCGTTTCATCCGACTGGCCGAAACCGAAGGTCTCGACGCCATCGCCGAACTCTGGTCCCACTCACCGGCGCGCTCAATGGCCGGGTCGCTCTGGCGGATTTACGCTCTCCGCCAGGCCGTGCGTGCCAGCCCTGAACGCATGAGCGAGTACTACCGCTTAGGCCGCAGCCATTCGGCTCCTTCGGTCATCGCCGGGATCGCAGAGCCACCCACCGCCGAGGAGATGACCCGGCTGGCCGACCGAGTACTGCACGGCATGCACAGCGGAGATATCGACGTCGCCTTCGACCGTGCCGCAGCCTTTTGCCGAGTCATCGCCCGGGGCCAGGCGCTCTGGGCCGATCACCAGGACCTCACCAGTACTGAGGCCCAACGACTCACCGACAAAGCCCACCAGTTGACCACCACTGCCGAGGAGCTCGAAGCCTCCGCCAAGGCCTATCGAGCCGGCACACTCGACTGAGCCACATACCGCTGCCACGGCAGAGCCGATAGCATAAGACCCGTTGACAATGCTGTCCCTGACATGGGGAACGAACGGAACGGGAATCAGATGAGCCAGCACAGCGGCGGACCGGAGAACGGCGGACACCAGCAATGGGGATCCTCCAACGGAGACCAGAGACACCCTGGTAACCAGCAGGGACAGGGGGCTGGGCAGCAGAACCCCTACGGCCAGCAGCCTGGCCCCTACGGCAACACGGGCCAGCAGGGCCAGTACCCCCACCAGGGCGGTCAACCGCAGGCAGGTCAGCACCCGAGCGGACCGCATCAGGGCCATCCGCAGGGCCAGCAACCCGGTCAGCCTCCCTACGGGCAGCAGCCGGGTCAGTACTCCCAGCACCAGCAACCCGGCTACGGTGGCCAACCACCCCAGGGTCCGGGCAACAGTCAGCCCCCACAGGGTCCCGGCAACCCCTACACCCAGGGCGGCGGCGGAGACGGCGACGGGGAAAAGAAGAGCCCGGTCGGCCTCATCATCGCGATCATCGCCATCGTCGGTGTGCTGCTCATCGGTGGCCTCATCCTCATTCTGGTGCTGCTGTTCAGCGGCGGGGACGATGACGAGACCGACACCACCGACGACGAGGTCACCGAAGACGAAGACGCCGAAGAAGACGAAGACGCTGCCGGAGACACCTCGGATCCGGCCAGCGCGGTCGAAACCTACTTCACCGCCCTGGCCGACGGGGACTACGACGCCGCCACCAGCCTGTGGGAATCCAACCCCACCAACAACGCCATGTCCGCTGAGATCCTCGCTGACTCCCTGGAGCTTGCCCCCATTGACGACATCAGCGTGGGGGAAGTCCTCAACGAGGACGACTACAGCGCCGACGTTGACGTCACCCTCACCGTTGACGGAGAACAGATCGAGCTCACCGCTCAACTGTGGCAGTCCTTCGACTCCGACGAGTGGGAGATCCAACCCAACTCGGTCACCGAGCGGTTCAGCCTGCCTGATGCCACCGGTGAACTCAGCCCCACCCTCAACGGGGAAGAGGTCAACGGCTCTGTGGACGTCTTCGCCGGGCTGGTCTACGAGCTCGGCTTCAACATCGAGGCCTACACCTTCGACAGCATCGAAGACGGCCTAGTCCAGGCCGACGGCTCCGATGTCTTCCTCTCCAGCAGCGACATGGCCCTCAGCGATGACGCTCTCGAAGAATGGCGCGAGCTCATCCTCTCCGAGATCGAGGAGTGCATGTCCTCCGAAGACCTCGAAGCCGGCTGCGGACTCGACATCCCTGAGGAAATCGACGGCACAGAACTCATCGACGGCACCGTGGAGCGCAGCATGCCCACCAGCACCGAAGAAGAGTTGAACAACCTCACCCCGCGGTTCGACTACCAGCAGCCCCACCTGGTGGAGCCGGACTACTTCAGCGGCAGCATCGACGTCTACGTCGACGGCGTCGAGGACGGCCAGGAAGGTCGCTTCGAGCTGTGGGGGGATTCCACCCGCATCGGCACCCCCATCGTGAACTTCACCCAAGAAGAGCTGGAGATCATCTGGGAGTAAACAGCACCGTACGCCGGTGGGCCCTGGGCACGGTGGGTGTCATCATCGTGCTGATGTACGCAGTGCCCTACACCCTGCTGCGCGATATCGACGCCTGGTACGGCAGCTTCCTCTTCTGGACCGCCTCCACACTGGTGGTGTTGGGAATCGTCGCCATCCTCAGCTTCGAGTGGAAGGACTGACGTGGACCCCCTGTGGATCTGGACCGGTGTGGCCATCTACGTCGCCGTCGCGCTCCTCGCCGCGGTCGCCTCCCGCAGCGGTGGCTCCGGGGATATGTCCGACTACTTCCTCGGTGGCCGAAAGATGGGCGGCTTCGTCTCAGCGATGAGCTACTCAGCCACCACCTACAGCGCCTTCATGATGATCGGCCTGGCGGGGTTGACCTACGCCGGCGGCGTCGGGGCTCTGGGTTTCGAGTTGCTCTACCTCTGCGGTGTGGTCCTCATCCTCATCTTCGGACCCCGATTCTGGCGGGTGGGCAAAACCTACGGTTACGTCACCCCCTCTGAGATGCTCGGGCACCGGTATTCCAGCCGGGCAGCGGGGGCGACGACGGCGATTGCCAGCTGTGTCTTCCTCATCCCCTATGCTGCAGTCCAGTTAGCCGGTGTCGGCTACCTGCTCTCGGGGATGTCCGGCGGGGCAATCAGCTTCACCGCCGGCACCACCCTGGCAGCAGGCCTGGCACTGGCGTTCGCGCTGATCGCCGGGCTGCGCTCAGTGGCCTGGACCGACTCCCTCCAGTCGATCATCATGGTGGTCTCAGCCAGCCTGGTGGTGATCCTGGTCATCACCCAACTCGGCGGGCTAGGCAGCTTCTTCGGGGACCTGGCCGCTGAACCAGGCGTGCTCAGCGTGCCGGGCACCGGCTACTTCACCTTCAGCACCTTCCTGGCACTGACCCTGCCGTGGGTGTTCTTCATGATCTCCAACCCGCAGGTCAGCCAGCGGCTCTACACCCCGGCCTCGATGCGGGATATGCGGCGGATGCTCCTGGGTTTCATGGTCTTCGGCTTCATCTACACGATGATCTCGGTGATCTGGGGGCTGGCCGCCATCCTAGAGTTCGACGAGCTCAGCTCCCCCGACCAGGCCACCCCGGCACTGTTGTCCTCGGATCTGGTTCCAGTGCCGCTGGCCATCATCGTGATGATTGGGATCATGGCCGCGGCGGTCTCCACGATCGACTCGATCATGCTCACCCTGTCCTCCATGGTGACCCGGGATGTGTACCGACCCGCCCACCGTGGCGCCACCGAACGGACCCAGCTGCTGCTGGGCCGACTGGTGCTGCCGGTGATCGCCGGGCTCGCCTACTGGTTCGCGCACCTGCAGCTAGACCTCATCGCAGTGCTCTCAGTCTCGGCCTCCGCGGGACTGCTGGTGATGGTCCCGCCCACGATCGGCGCGTTCTTCTGGTCCCGGGGCACTGCCGCTGGGGTCATCGTCTCGGTGACTGTGGCCGGGACGCTGGTGTTGGTGCTTGAATACACCGGATACCTGCTGCTGGGTCAGGGGAGCGGTGTCTGGGGATTGATAGTCTCCACGGCGCTGTTCGTCGTCGTCAGCCTGCTCACCAGCGCTCGCACTCAACGGGCCCGGGAATTCATAGCCGCCTCCCGCTCCCGCCGTGAACCTGTCCCCCTGCCGCGCTGACACCACTGGCTCCATACCTGTGAAGGATCCACTGCCGATGTACGCCCGGACCCGCCTCTCGCATTCCGGCAGCACTGCTGAGCTGCGTGAGGACACGCTCACCGACCGCGGAGTGGTGTTGTTCATCGACGGTGCTGAGCAGTCGCACGTGGAAGTCGGGGACCCGGATTTCCTCCTCCACGATTACCTCATCCGGTTCAGCACACTGCTGACGACGACGGCACCCCGCCTCTTCAACGGAGCACCCACCTCAATCCTGCACTTAGGTGCCGGGGCACTGACTCTCCCCCTGTGGGTCGAACACCGGTGGCCCCACACCCGGCAGACCGTGGTGGAGATCGAGCCCGAGCTCGTCGGGTTCGTCCTGGAACACCTGCCCATGCGCCAAGCACCTGAGCTCGTCACCGGTGACGCCGCCGATGTCCTCAGCTCAGAACGCGCCACCAGAAAATTCGACGTCGTCGTAGTGGATCTGTTCAACTCCGCGGCAGCCCCGGCCCGTGTGACACGTGCTGCGTTCTTCGCCCGCGTCTTCTCCACACTGAACCCCCAAGGACTGGCGCTGGTCAATTACGGCGACGACGCCGACATGAAGTTCGCACGCAAGCTCACCGCAACGATGCTCAGCGCCACGGGGGACCCCGCTACCGCCCTGCTGTCAGCCCCGCAGGAAACCCTCACCGCCACCGATGAGGGCAACCTCGTCTTCGCCCACAGCCCGTCGGGATTCACCCAGCAAGAACGAGACCGAGTGTGGGCCGCCGGACCACACCCACACGGTGTACTCACCGATGCCGAGCTTCTCGCCTGGACGCGTGAAGGCACACACTCCTGAGCTACTAGATCCTCGCAGACGCTGTGCTGCGTCACTCGAGACGACGTGGCACTGGCGAGGGAGCACGGGCGAGCATCACCACCCCTGATACTGTGGCGTATATCACATTTAGGTCATATACTGGACTCGACTCACCTGAGTATCGCCCGGGCGCCTTCTGGCCGTAATATGACGCCGGTCACTGACTTTGAACCTCTTCAGGAGAGCCCGATGGATGCACCAAATTCCGTGGTTCTGGCCCTCATCGGCGTCGCGATGATGGTGGCCGGATACCTGCTGTACTCCAAGTTCCTGGCCCGGCGGGTCTACAAGCTCAATGCCGAGTTCAAGACCCCCTCACACGCCTACCGCGATGGTGTGGACTTCGTGCCCACCAATAAATACGTCCTCTGGGGCCACCACTTCACCTCTGTGGCCGGTGCCGCCCCGATCGTCGGTCCTGCGGTCGCTGTCATCTGGGGGTGGCTGCCAGCCTTCCTCTGGGTGGTCTTCGGGACCATCTTTATCGCCGGGATGCACGATCTCGGAGCCCTCTGGGCTTCCCAGCGCAATAAGGGCCAATCGATCGGCACTCTCTCTGGCCGGTACATCGGTCCCCGTGGACGAAACCTCTTCTTAGTAGTTGTCTTTTTGCTGCTGCTCATGGTGGTCTGTGCCTTCGGTGTGGTCATCTCCGACCTGCTTGTGGCTCAGCCTGGCGCGGTCATCCCGGTCTGGGGTGCGCTCATCGTCGCCCTGCTGGTGGGCCAGGCGATCTACCGGTTCCGCATGAACCTGCTGCTGGTGACCGCCCTGGGCGTGGCTGCGCTGTACGCCCTGATCCTGGTGGGTGACCGCTACCCCATCACCCTGCCGGAGCAGTTCCTGGGCTTGAACCCCAATGGCCAGTGGATCGTGCTGCTGTTCCTCTACGCTGCGGTGGCCTCCCTGCTGCCGGTGTGGGTGCTGCTGCAGCCACGTGACTACATCAATGGCATTCAGCTGTTCATCGGACTGGGGATCCTCTATGGTGCCACGCTGATCGCCACACCCACTATCGTCGCACCGGCATTTAACTCCAACGCCCCGGCAGATACGCCCTCTCTCATCCCGCTGTTGTTCGTGACGATCGCCTGCGGTGCGATCTCCGGGTTCCACGGCACTGTGGCCACCGGAACCACCTCCAAACAGCTGGATCGGGAAACCGATGCCCGGTTCGTCGGCTACTTCGGCGCCGTGGGTGAGGGTCTGCTCGCCCTGGGTGCGATCATCGCCACCACCGCCGGGTTCCAGACCCTGGCCCAGTGGGAAGAGGTCTACGACTCGTTCTCCTCCGGCGGGGTTCCGGTCTTCGTCGAAGGTGGCGCGAACATTGTCAACGCCGGGCTGGGCATCCCTGCCGGGCTTTCGGCCACGATCTTGGCCACCATGGCGGTGCTCTTCGCCGCGACGACCATGGACACCGGGGTGCGCCTGATGCGGTTCGTGGTTCAGGAGGTCGGCGAACTCGCCAAGGTGAAGGTCAATGTGGTGGTCTCCACCGCCGTGGTGGTGGTCATCGCTGCGGCCCTGACCTTCTCCCAGGGCGGCGACGGCTCCGGCGGGATGCTCATCTGGCCGCTATTTGGCACCACCAACCAGCTGCTGGCTGCACTGACCATGGGCATCATCACCGTGATCCTGCTGCGCAAGGGCCGGCCGTTCCTGCCAGTGCTCATCCCGATGGCGTTTGTGCTGGTGATGAGTCTCTACGCCGCGCTCGTGCAGGTGTTCGGGTTCTTCGACGACGGCGAATGGCTGCTCTTCAGCCTCAACGTCGTCATCCTCATCGCCGGGACCTGGGTGCTCATCGAGTCGATTATCGCGATGCTCGGCGCCCGCAAACTTCAGAAGGAACCTGAAGACGACGAACTGCTCACCGACGACGAGAAGCTGCCGGCGTCGTAAGTGGATCCGCTCACCCTGTTCCGCCGCGCCGAACGCCACCTGCGGGAGTTCTACACCGCCCCGTACCGGCGAGTCTTCGCCCGAGCCAAACGGGATGAAGAGGACCTGTTCATGATGCTGGTGCTCTCCGAAGCACTCGGGGTGCCGAACCCTGCATCGGGGGCCACCCTCGAGCTGCTGCCGGAGATGCTAGACCGCATGCACCAATGGCATCTGCGGCAGGGCCTGGACTCCTCCCCGGTGGACGGACTGGCGTGCTGTTAGATCGGGCCCGCAGCCGGCAGGTGCTGTTCATCGGCGGCAAAGGCGGGGTCGGGAAGACCTCACTGGCCGCGGCAGTGGCCCTGCACCAGGCCGAAGAAGGGCGCCGGGTGTTACTGGCTTCCACGGATCCGGCCCACAACCTGGGACACCTGTGGCAACGCACGGTGGGCGATGAACCCATCGCCCTGACCACCGGCAGCCGGGGCGGATTCCTAGCCGGCGTGGAGATCGACCCGGAAGCAAGCCTGCAAGCCCACTTGGCCCAGGTGGGTCGCACACTGCGGGACTTCATGCCTGAACACCTGCACGGCCGGGTCGAAGAACACCTGCGTCTGGCGGGACGTTCCCCCGGGACCCACGAGGCGGCGATGCTAGAACGTATCGCCCAGGTGACCGAAGACCAGGCCGCCGAGGTGGGGGCCGAGCTCATCGTCTTCGACACCGCGCCCTCGGGACACACGGCCCGGCTGCTCGCCCTGCCGGAGATCATGTCCGCGTGGACCGAAGGACTGCTGCAGAGCCGGACCCGCGCGGAGCGCTTCGGTGCGGCGATCCGCGCTCTCGACGGTGACGATGACCCCGAATCCAGCCGCGGAGCCAACCGGGACAGGCGCATCCGGCAGATCCTGCTCACCCGGCGGGAACGCTTTGAGCGGCTCCGGGCGCTGGTGACCGACGGCACCCGCTGCAGCTTCGTCGTCGTGCTTACTGCCGAGCGCCTACCAGTGTTGGAATCGGTGGAACTGCACGCCGAACTGCGCCGTTTGGGGGTCGACGTCGGCGGATTCGTGGTCAACCGGCTCTCCCCCACCGACCAGGGAGAGTTCCTTGCAACCCGCCGTGCACGTGAGGATGAGCACTTGGCGGAACTCCAACGGCAGGTACCGCAGGCAGTGATCGACACGGTGCCGATGCTTGCTGGGGACCTGGTCGGCCACCAGGCTCTAACTGAGCTGGCCTCCCACCTGCGCTGAGACCACAAGGCGTGCCACCGCTGGACGATGGCCAGGCAGGGTGAGGTGCGGGTTGACCTGCGGAGAGGACGCCGGGCACACTGGTGGTCAGGTGCCGGGCTGCAGGTAACCCCCGGGCTCCAACCTTTAGCCGCTACGAGCGGCCACGCGCCGTGAGGCGTTCCCAGCCCGGCACCCCCTTTTTCCTCTCCCTGTGGTTCACTCCGCGGTGATTTCTGCCCTGTTGTGATGTGCGCTGAGTCGTGACGAACACCCTGTGGGAGGGTGCGTTCACCCGCTGGCTATACACTCAGCACGTACATTTCACTCGTTGTTCACCTGAACTCCACATGGGGACGCATGATCGCACTGAACCGTCAGCGCCACGCGCAGTCCGCTGACCTGCTGGCCGGGATCTCTGAGGTGCTCCGCGAAGGCACCGGGCTACTCACCGAACTGCTCGGCACCCCCGCCGGGGAGCGGGCGGCCCGGCGCGATGAACTCCTCAGCCTGGAAGGCCAGGCCATGGACAAGCACTTCGAACTGATGACCCAGATCCGCAGTGTGTTCCTCACCCCGCTGCCGCGGGAGGACATCTTTGCCCTCTCCACCCACCTAAACCGAACCATGGAGCATATTGCTGCCACCGGGGATCTGATGATCGTGCGGAAGTCACTACAACTGCCGGCTCAGAGCCACGATCAGTTCGAAACCCTAACGCGTCAGGTGGAGCTGACCACGCAAGCGATGCGGCGACTGGAGGACTTCGACCACTTGGAGGACTACTGGGCGCAGATCCAGCGGCTGACTAAACAGGCCAACCGGACACACCGGGAATGGGTCACCTCCTCAGACAGCGCCTTGCAACCGACCATCGCCCAGCAGCAGGCGGCCCTGGCTGCTGAGGTGCTTGCCGCCGTGCACGCCCAGCGAGAGGTCGCCGGGGTGTGCGGGGCCATCATCGTGCGGGAGTCCTGACGCCGGTGGAGGGTGTGCTTCTGCTCTGTGTGGCGGCGGTCATGGTGCCGACGCTGTTCGTGGCCGGACTCCACGATGTGCCGAACTCGATCGCCATTCCGGTACGCACCCGCGCACTGACCGCTCGAGTGGCCGCCCGGTTGGCGGCCGTGTTCAACGCGATCGGGGTGCTCCTGGCCCTGCCGATCGGCCTACACTTATTTGCCTGGTTCGACTTCCCGGCCTTCGATGCCCAGCTGACGCTCATCGTGGTGTTCTCCGCCCTGGCGACGGTGCTGGGGTGGAATATCGTCACCTATTTCCGCGGGATGCCGACCTCCACCACCCACGTGCTGCTGGCTGGACTGCTCGGCGGGGCCTTGGCGGCGGCGATCTTCTCCGATGTCGGCTCCGCTGAGATTTTGGCGCTGCCGTGGCTGACCCCGTTGATGATTCTGCTGGTCTCGCCCCTGGTAGCCTTCGGCACCGCCTACCTGATGGTGTTCTTGGCGGTGCGCTTAGCCCGCGGGGAAGACACCGAGGACGTCAACCGGTTCTCCCGCGTGGCTCAGTCCCTGACGGTGGGACTGACGAGTCTGGGCACCGGGCTGCAGCAGGGGCAACGGTTCCTGCTGGTACTGCTCATCGCCCTAGGTGCTGCAGGGGTCAGCGACCCCTCTGCCTGGCTGCCGGCCGCCTCTGTGGTGATGGCGCTGGTCATCGGGGCCGGCTGCCTCAACGGTGGGTGGCGCATCGGGCACGTGCTGGGGCATCGATTGGTGGCGATTGACCCTCTGCGGGGGATGGTCTCGACCACGACGACGTCGGGGCTTCTGTTCATCGGGTCACTGCTGCTCTCACTGCCGTTGTCGACCTCGCTGACCGCGGCCAGTGCGATTATCGGCTCCGGATCGAATCAGCGCTTCGCGACGGTGAACTTCCGGCAGTTCCGTCGGATTGTGGGGTACTGGGCCGCGACCCCCGTGGTGGGGGTGCTCGGTGGTGCTGCCGTCACGGCCTTACTCGCCGCCGTCCTCGTCTAACACCCAACGCCACCTCCCACGCGCCACAACACCGCAATCCCTCCCCCCGACCACCGCCAGCCCCCTCTGCACCACCTGCCGCACCGACCCTGCGACACCCAACCCACGGCGCCCGGGGCCAGACCTCTGCACCCTGCCCAGACCTCTGCACCCTGCCCAGACCTCAGCGGGAATGTCGAAACACAGCGGGATATATGCCGCGGAGCTTCGACATTCCCGCGGAGGTTACGGAGGTTAGTGGGGGTGCCCCGAGGGTGGGGAGTTGCCCGCGAGGGGCGGATAGTGGACCCCAGGGCTAGTGGGCGGTTTCCTCGGGGTTAGCGTGCGGTCCCCCACACATAGCAGCCTTCCCTCACACCGCAGCCCTACTTATCCGAATTTGCCGGAGACGTAGCGTTCAGTCTGCTCGTTTGAGGGATTGTTGAAGATGGTGGCGGTGTCGTCGTATTCGATGAGTTTGCCGGGTTTACCGGTGCCGGCGATGTTGAAGAAGGCGGTCTTCTCGGAGACTCGGGCGGCCTGTTGCATGTTGTGGGTGACGATGACCACGGTGAACTGTTCTTTGAGCTCGGCGATGAGGTCCTCGATGGCCAGGGTGGAGATGGGGTCCAGGGCGGAGCAGGGTTCGTCCATGAGGATCACATCGGGTTTGACGGCAATAGTGCGCGCGATGCACAACCGCTGTTGCTGCCCACCGGAGAGTCCAGAGCCAGGCTGGTCGAGCCGGTCTTTGACTTCTTCCCAGAGGTTCGCTCCGCGCAGGGCAGATTCGGCGATGTCATCGGACTGGGAACGGGAGAGCCGGGCCCCGTTGAGCTTGTACCCGGCCAGCACATTCTCCCGGATGCTCATCGTGGGGAAAGGGTTGGGGCGCTGGAAGACCATGCCGACCATGGCGCGAACGGTGACCGGATCGACACCGGGACCGTAGATGTCGTCTTGGTCGAGGAGCAATTGGCCTTCGACCCGGGCCCCGGGGAGCACTTCGTGCATCCGGTTCAGGGTGCGCAGGAAGGTCGTCTTTCCGCAGCCGGAGGGCCCGATGAACGCGGTCACCGAGCGGGCGGCGATCTCCACGTTGACCCCTTCAACGGCGAGGAAGTCGCCGTAGTAGACGTTGAGGTCTTTGGCGGTGATGGACTTGGACATAGTTTCTACGGGCTCCTAGCGTCCGGTCTTCTTCGGGGCAAAGATCGTGGCGATGATGCGGGCGATGAGGTTCAGGGCCATGACGATCATGATGAGCACCAGGGCGGCACCCCAGGCGCGCTGTTCGGAGAGGTAGGTCAGCTCCCCGACCCCCACCGGGTGGGTGAAGGTCCAGTAGATGTAGACCGGCAGGGTCATCATCGCGTCGTTGAGCATGTCCCAGTTGACCCGGTTGAGCATCCCCGCGGTGAGCAGGATGGGGGCAGTCTCACCGATGACCCGGGCGATGGCCAGAGTGACTCCGGCGGCAATGCCGGAGATCGCCGTCGGAATGACAACTTTGAGGATGGTCCGCCATTTACGCACACCCAGGGCGTAGGAGGCTTCGCGGAGTTCGTTGGGGACCACACGCAGCATCTCTTCCGTAGTGCGGACTACCACCGGGATCATCAGCACACTGAGCGCGACGGCGGCGGTGAGTCCCATCCGGTAGTTTCCGGGTCCGTAGCTCCACAGTCCGATCTGGTTCCCGATGGAGAGCACCACTTGGACCGCGGCGGCACCGAAGAGCCCGGCGACGATGGAGGGGATACCGGTCATCACATCCACAAAGAAGGTGATGCCACGGGAGAGCGGGCCACCGCGGGAGTATTCGACCAGATAGATGGATGTCAGCAACCCGATGGGCACCGAGATCACCGTGGCGGTCAGGGTGATGAGCAGCGAGCCGATGATGGCGTGCAGGACACCGCCACCCATGGGGCGTTCGCCTTCGTGGATTTGCCGTTCCCGGGACTGGGAGGCGTTCTGGGACATGTCCTCGGTGAAGAATCCGGCGGCGGTGATGCCGCGGACACCGTCGGCAGTGACTGACCAGATGACCGAGACCAGCGGGATCAGCGCAATGACGAAGGCGACGTAGACCAGGTTGCGCCACAGCCCGTCGGTGGCTTTTCGTTTGCCCTGCTTAGCCCGGGTGATGAGGTAGCTCACGACGACGAACACTGCGGCAGAGAAGACGAACCACAGGGCGTAGTTGATCTGGAATCCGGTGACCAACCAGCTGATGACGAACCCGGCGACCGCACCGATCGCTGCGGTTGCGAAGAGGAACCAGCTGGGCAGCTGATTGCCAGCGATGGTGTTGGGCCGTACCAGCTGGGCGGCCTGTTCCACGGGGTCGGGGGTTCCGTTGGAGGACGCTGAACTCGCGCGCCGGGTCTCGGGTTTGGTGTGTGTCTGTGACATCAGTTGGCTCCGGAGAATTCCTTGTGGCGGGAGACGATCCAGCGGGCGATCATGTTGACGATCAGGGTGATGATGAACAACACCAGACCCAGGGCGATGAGCTGGTGCCAGCGTTCGCTGTTCGGGGCGGTCTCACCGAAGTTCAGGGCAATTTCGCGGGGGATCGTGGAGTTACCGGCGGAGATGATCGACCATTGGAAGCCCAGCCCAGAGACCACCATGACCACGGCCATGGTTTCGCCGAGGGCACGGCCGAGGCCGAGCATGATGCCGGAGATCACTCCGGCACGGGCGAAGGGGAAGACCGCCATCTTGATCATCTCCCAGCGGGTGGCCCCCAGGGCCAGGGCGGCTTCCTCGTGGAGCTTAGGAGTCTGGATGAAGATCTCTCGGCAGACCGAGGAGATGATGGGCAGCACCATAACCGCCAGCACCACGGAAGCGGTGAAGATGTTCTGTCCCAGACCCGGGGATCCGGCGAATAAGGGGATACCGAAGCCGAGGTTCTCTTGTGGCCAGGTGTAGAGCCACTGGTTGAGCCACCGGTACAGGGGCACCATGGCCGGTGCCAGCACGAACATTCCCCAGGCGCCATAGACCACAGAGGGGATGGCGGCAAGCAGGTCGATGATGTAGCCGATGGTTTTCGAGGCCCGCGGCGGGGCGTAGTGGGAGATGTAGAGAGCCACGCCGATAGCCACCGGTGCCGACATCACCAGGGCCAATACGGCGACGACGACGGTACCCAGGGCGAAGGGCCAGGCATAGTTGAGGAAGCGCCCGATGATGAGGCCTTCATCTTCCTGGTAGAGCGCTCCACCGGAGTTCCAGGAGAGGAACAGGGCGACGAAGGCGAGGATGATGAGGATGAAGATCCCGGCGAATTTGGCCAGGGCGGCGAATCCGCGGTCGACGGCGGCGCCGGCCTTATCGGAGGAGACCAGGGTGTTGGTGCGTTTATCCGTGGTCTTCGGCTCGGAGGTGGTGGTCACCGGGTGTGCCTCTCGAAACTGGTCTTAGGTGCGGTGCGAGGAAAACGGGCTGTGCCGCCGGGGCCCATCCGGGCCCCGGCGGCCACTGCCGTGCTGCGGCGGGTATGACTCTTCTGCCGCGTGATGGTGGTGAGGATCAGCCGCCGGAGATCTGGCTGACGGCGTCCTGAGCCTGCTCGGTGAGCTCCTCGTTCAGCGGAGCGGCACCGGCCTCGTCAGCTGCGATCTGCTGGGCCTCCTCGGAGACGATGTACTCAGCGAAGGCGCGGGCGAGGTCAGCCTCGTCGGCGTCGTCGTACTCGTTGCACCAGATGGTGTAGGCCACCTGAACGATCGGGTAGGCGCCGACTTCCTCGGTGTCACGGGCCAGGTCGAAGCCCATGTCGTTGTCAGCCTGACCACCGCGCAGCTCGGAGGCTGCCACGGCCTGGCCAGCAGCTTCGGGCGAGAACTCGGTGTACTCGCCACCGACCTCGACGGCGACGGTGCTCAGGCCACCCTGCACAGCCTGCTCAGCGTCGGCGTAGGTGATGGTGCCGTCGGTGGAGTTGGCGGCCTCGACCACACCGGAGGTGCCGTCACCGGTTTCGGCGGAGATCTCACCAGGCCACTCGGAGTCGGCTTCCCAGGTCCAGGTGTCGGTGGCCTGGTTGAGGTAGTCGGTGAAGTTCTCGGTGGTGCCGGAGGAGTCCTGGCGGTGCACCACGGTGATTTCTGTGTCGGGCAGGTCGACGCCGTCGTTGTGCTCGGCGATGGCCTCATCGTCCCAGCTGGTGATCTCACCGGCGAAGATCTGGGCGATGGTCTCACCGTCGAGGTTCAGCTCGTCAACGCCCTCGAGGTTGAAAGCCACAGCGATCGGCAGGATAGCGGTGGGAATGTGGAAGGCACCGTCTTCACCGCAGCGTTCCTGGGACTCGGCGTATTCGTCGTCGTCCATCAGGGCGTCGGAGCCGGCGAAGGAAACCGCACCGTTGAGGAAGTTCGCCCGACCGTCACCGGAGCCGACGGCGTCGTAGTCGACAGTCACACCGGTGTCGGCTTCGAACTCGATGACCCATTCCTGGATGGCGAGCTGGAAGGAGGAAGCACCGGCACCGGACAGGCTGCCCGAGAGTTCGCTGGTGTCAGTACCGTTGTCGTCGCCGCCGTTGCCGTTGCCGTTTCCGTTGTCATCGCCGTTGTCGCCGCAGGCGACCAGGGCCAGCGATGCCGCGGAGAGAATGGCCGCCGCGCGACCGAAGCTTGCTGCTTTCACAATGTCCCTCTCAAGAGTTGACGTCGGCGCACAGACGCGCCGGTTGCCTTGGTGCTTGGTTGCGGCTCGTGAGATTCCCGTGCCGGGCACGGCGCGAGCCATGCGTCACGCTAGGGACGCAAAGTGACGCGGAGTTGGTCTGAAGGTGAACGCAGAGTGAACAGCTAGAGATAAACGGTTTACTTCAAGGACCGGATATGCAGCCCACGCGGGCAGTCGTACTGTGTGCGGAGTGGTCAGTCCAGGGAGCGGATCATGCGGGTGTTGCCCAGAGTGTTGGGTTTGACCCGGGCGAGGTCGAGGAATTCGGCGACCCCTTCATCCGGGGAGCGCAGCAATTCGGCATAGACCTCAGGGTCCACCGGTGCTGGTTCGTCATCAATGGGTTCAAACCCGTGCCGGGTAAAGAACTCCGTTTCAAAGGTCAGGCAGAAGACCCGGCGGATGCCGAGGTCCCGGGCACGGTCAAGCAGGCCACCCAGCAGCGCAGAGCCAACCCCATGGCCACGCCAGGCGGGGTCGGTGGCCAGGGTGCGGACTTCAGCGAGGTCTTCCCACATCACGTGCAGGGCGCCGAAACCGATGAGCCGGGCCTGATCGGCCTCACCGGTCTCGGCCACGAGAAATTCCTGAATGTCCTCGTAATAAGCGACGGCCTCTTTGGCCACCAGAACCCGGTTCTCCACGAGGGGCTCGGACATGCTCATAATGGCGCGCACATCGGCGGTGCGGGCCGGGCGGATACGGAAATCAGTCATCACCGGCCACCTCGAAGGTGTGCGGCTCGGAGGCGACCCCGGAGACTGAGACCGTCAGCTGGTAGTCGCCTCCGGGCAGCTGGGCCGGTGCAGTGCAGTCCACGCTGGAGTCCGACCGCGGCCACGTGAAGCGGGCGTCCTCACTCTGGCCGGGTTCGAACTCCAGCTCGAGGCTGTCAGTCTCCACGGCGCAGTCCTCGGTGGTGAAGATCTGTTCTCCGTTGTGGGTGATGGTCCAGGTCTGCTCAGCCGTGCCGACGTCGATAGTGCATTCAGTGGAACCGGTATTGGTGACCTCCATGATGAGCAGGGGAGCTTCATCGGCCAGGTAGGACTCCTGGTGGGTGCTGGCGGTGACCTCAATGTCGCCGGGTGCGCAGTGGCCCTCAGGCAGGGAGTCCTCTGCGGCGTCGTCGTCCTCTGCCTCCTCAGCCTCCGGGGTCGGATCACCGGTGGCCTCCTCCGCTGGCGGAGTGTTCTGCGTGCCCTGCCCTTCGGCCTGCTCATCATCTGAGTCGAAGAGGCCAAAGATTCCCCGCACACCCCAGATCACCAGCACCAGCAGCAACACCGCGAGCACGGCGGCAAGGATCTGCCGGCGGCGGGCCACAGCGGGTGAGGGACGGCGGGGCTGGCTCATGGTCTCTAAGCCTAGGCCGCCACAGGCCGCAAACGGCTGAAGCAACTCCGAGCGGCCCCTTGTAGCGCGCCTCACAGTCTGGCTAAAGTTCCGTGACAACAGCGCATACGGCCCTGACCTGCGCAGACACCCCATGACCGACACGAAACGAAGTGGTGATGATGGACGAACTGGTCGAAACACTCGAAGCGATTGAAGACCCGGCATGGATGGTCTTCGGGGTCATTATCGGAGTGGTCACGCTCATTCTTTCCTTCCGCACCCGGGTGGTGCAGCTGCGGCACCTACCGAACATGTTCCGGGCCATCACCGATAGTGCGCAGAAAGACGCCTCCGGGCGGGCACGCTCCCTCTCGGCGTTCCAGGCGTTCACCGTGACCGCCTCCGCCCGAGTGGGGACCGGGAACATCGCGGGGGTCTCCGGGGCGATCGCCATGGGCGGCGCCGGGGCCGTGTTCTGGATGTGGACGATGGCACTGTTCACCGCAGCCGCCAGCTTCATTGAGTCCACCCTGGCCCAGCTGTATAAGACCCGCCGGTTCGACACCTTCAAGGGCGGGCCCGCCTATTACATCGAACGGGGGCTCGGGGCCCGGTGGGCCGGAGTCGCCTTCGCAGTGATTTTCATCTTCTGCTTCGCGCTGAGCTTCACCTCCCTGCAGGCCAATACGATCGTCGACACCGTCACCGGGGCCGCCGAGACCGCCGGGATGGAAGACACCGGCACCTTGACCTGGGTGCTAGCCGGGCTGCTGGTACTCATGGCCGGGGTGATCGTCATCGGCGGGCTGCGTCAGGTCGCGCGGGTCGCGCAAAACGTGGTGCCGATCATGGCGACGTTGTATCTGATCCTGGGAATCGTCGTCGTCGTGCTCAATATTGACCAATTGCCCGGGGCGATCGCCTCAATCCTCGGCGAGGCGTTCAACATTCAGGCCGCCGCCGGTGGGGCCTTCGGAGCGATGATCGCCGCAGGAATCCAGCGCGGGATGCTCTCCAATGAAGCCGGGATGGGTTCCGTCCCCAATGTCGCAGCCACAGCCGATGTCTCCCACCCCACCAAGCAGGGTCTCGTACAGACCTTGGGTGTGTACTTCGACACCTGGCTGATCTGCACCATCACCGCATTCATCATCCTGGTGACCTTCCCCGACCCTGTGGAGGCCGACGCCAGTGTAGGCGCCGAACTCACCCAGGGGGCCCTGGAAGAGACCCTCGGGGTCTTCGGCGCAGTGGCCCTGGCGGTGATTATCTTCCTGGTGGCCTTCACCTCGATCCTGGGGAACTACTCCTACGGGGAGGCCAATGTGCTGTTCTTCTCCCGTTCGGAAACAGTCCGGAAGATCTTCGCCGTGGTGCTGACCGGTGTGGTGTTCATCGGCGCGACGATCGAGGTAGACCTCGCCTGGGCGATCGCGGGCCTGGCGATGATCGTCATCGCCCTGTTCAACCTGATCGTCATCTCTCTGATGGCCCCGCAAGCGCTGAAGCTCCTGCGGCACTATGAGCAGCAACGCGCCCAAGGGCTGGATCCGGTCTTCCTCGATGAGGACTTACCCGAGCTGGAGAACATCGAGTGCTGGGGCCGCGAGGACGTGCAGGACTTCCTCGACGCCCGCCAACGCAACTGACCCCAGCCTGGCTACATGGCGTCCCAGTCGATCTGGGTCCACATGACAATGCCGAGGATCACCATGCCCACCAGGAGCGCAACGAGGCGATTGAGCCGGACCACGTACTCGGGGTCGTCATCGTTCTCCCGGTCCCGGTTGAGGTAGAACATCGGTGAAACATCACCTCCGCTGTGACTGCGGTCTCACCCTCTCACTGCGGTGTCAGCCTAGCACTGTGGACCGCGGCCGGAACTGGGCGGCCACCGGACAGTCCATGGGATCGGAGTAACCCAAGCCAACCCGGTTGAGGTAGCGGATCACGATGCCATAGGACTGCAGAATCCCCGTCTCGGTGTAAGTGATCCCCCGCTCGGCGCAGAACTGCTCCACCAGCGGCTTGACCTTGTGCAGATTGGGACTGGCCATCCGGGGAAACAGGTGGTGTTCGATCTGATAGTTCAGCCCACCCATGGCCCAGTCGGCGATCCGTCCACCGCTGATGTTCCGGGAGGTGAGGATCTGGCGGCGGAGGAAGTCGACGTCGGCGTCTTTGGGGATCAGCGGCATGCCCTTGTGGTTCGGGGCGAAACTGGCTCCCATGTACACACCAAAGACCGCGACCTGGACCACCAGGAAGGCAATCCCCACCACCGGCCCCAGCAGCCAGATCACCAGTGCCGGGTAGCCGATGAGTCGCACGGCGAGGAAAACGGCCTCCACGCCACGGCGCTTGAGCTTCGGGGTGCGCACCACCGTGTGAACAGCTTGATAGTGCAACACGAAACCGAAGAACACCAGGATGGGGAAGAAAAACCACCCCTGCCGGCGGGCAAACCACTTAGCGATGCCGGTGCGCTGAGCAGCGTCCTCCGGGACGAAAGCCAAGGTGCCCGGGGCGATGTCCCCGTCCTTGCCAATGACATTGGGCTGGGCGTGGTGTTTACCGTGCTTTTTCACCCACCAGCCATAGGACATCCCCACCACAAGGTTCCCCACGATGCGGGCCAACCACTCGTTGCTTTTGCCGGTGGAGAAGACCTGCTGGTGAGCTGCGTCGTGGGACAAGAAAGCAGCCTGGGTGAACAACACTCCGAAGACCACCGCCAGAGCCAGTTGCCACCAGCTGTCCCCCAGAACCACCAACAGCGCCCCTGCGGCGGCGAAAGCGGAGACCAGCACAATCGCCCGGCCGATGTAGGCGGTGGCCCCGCGCTCCATGAGACCGAGATCCTTCACCTGCTGGGACAACTCGAAGAACTCATTGGTCTGGCGGTTCCGCGCCCGGGCCGGGGCGGTGCCTCCGGCGGCAGAGGCGCCGGCTGCGGGGGCCGACTGCTGCGTGGTCGGTGCTTCAGGTGTCAGCGTCATGGCCTCACCGTAAGAAGACGGTGACCCGGTGCGCGTCCCACTGGGGAGCCAACCTGACCCCCTACCGGCGTAGGGTCACCGGCCCGATCACAGCGGCAAGCTGGCCCGGACCGCGAAACCCCCGTCATCAGTGGGGCCGGTCTCTGCCTGGCCTCCCACCGCGGCCGCACGCTCCCGGATCCCACCCAGTCCCAGCCCGGCGCCGGGGGCCGGATCAGTCACCGGCTCCGGCGGTGGCCCGTTGACCACTTCAACCCGCAGCCGCCGCTGCCCGCGATCAGCCCGTTCCGCCACGGTGACGTGGATCGAGGCTCCCGGGGCGTGCCGGAGTGCATTACTCAACGCCTCCTGCACTGTGCGGTAAGCCGCCAGCCCCACCGCGGAGCTGGCACCGATGGCGTGGCCGGCCCGCAGCCCGGTGTAGCGGATCGGTGTCCCGGAGGCCCGGGTGGTGGAGATCAACGATTCGATATCTTCCAGCCCGGGCTCGGGGGCTGTGGGGGCGTCGTCGGCACCGCGGAGGATGTTCAACAGCATGCGCATCTCGCTCAACGCTTGCCGGGAGGAGGCGGCGATGTCTTCGAACTCACCGCGGGCGGCGTCGTCGATATCCGGGTTGCGGTATTGGGCGGTGGTGGCCTGCACACTGATGACAGACAAACTGTGGGCGACCACATCGTGCAGCTCCCGGGCGATCCGGTTGCGATCCTCGAGCTCTTTGCGCCGCCGGTCCTGCTCGGCGCTGCTGCGTTCAGCCGCCTCCAACCGACCGGCGTTGAGGATCCAGATCCGCAGCAGCGCACCGATAACGACGACGCCGGCACTCACCGAGGTGTACACGATCGCGTTGGCCAGCGGCCCCGACTCAGGCGTGGACTCCATCCCGGTCAGCAGCACCCCCAAGGTGAGCACCGCCGAGGCACTCCAGCCGGAGGCGGCCACGTACCAGGGGCGGGCCAGGGCCGCCACGGCAAAGACCGCGAACTGGGTCAACATCGTGGTCACCGGCCAGGGCCACACGGAGATCCCCGCAGCGGCGGTGAACGGCATCAGCAGGGCCGCGGCCAATATCGAAAGCCCCAGACCAACCCAGGGCCATCGGAGGGTCACCATAATGGCCGCACAGTGGGCGGTCACCAGCACCATCGCCACAGCGACATTGACCTGGTACACCGCGGAAATGACCGGCCAGCCGACCGCCAGCAACACCACGGCAGTGAACCCGGCACCGATCCGGGACCAGGCCCTGCCGCTGAAGGAAGCCGGCGACTTCCGGGGCGGGGCCGCACCGGGGTGGCGTAGCGCCGGGTCATGGGACTCGGCGGCAGCCCCCAGCAGCACAGTACTTAAGGTGGCATCCAGCCACGCCAATCCCCGGGCCACCACCGGCAACGTCAGCAGGAACACCAGCCCCAGGCCGAAGTTCCCCGCTGATTCCAGCACATAGCGGCCGGCAGAGGTCTCCGGTACCACCGCAGGCCAGAGCAACCTCAGCAGCTGGGTGAGGCCACCATCGGTAGTGGGCAGGAGCAACGACCAGATGAAATAGGTGACCCCGGCCGGGCCCAGCAGTGTCCACACCACGGCGATGACACAGGTCACCAGCCGCAGCGGGAAGGTGATGAGCATCTCGAAGACCAAGTCCAACCAGCGACGCGGGTCGGCAAGGATCCGCAGTTTCCCCGCGATCCCCGGGCCCAAAGGCCGGTAAGCCACTGGGGGAATATCAGCACCCCAAGCACGCAGGCGGCTGCGGTCCAGTTCGGCAAATCCGGAGGCCACCACCAGGGTGATCGGCATTAGCAGCGCCCCCACCCAGATCACCGCTGTGGCCACGGAGGTGACGGTCAGCGCCAGCAGTAAGCTGAAGCTGAACACCGCGATGGGGAAACCAGCCAGCACATAGGCCAGATCCCGTCCCAACCGCCGCAGAGTCCTCATGCGCCTCACCCTAAAGACCCCCTCACCCCGGCGACGTCCCTCTGAGGAGTGAGACCAGTGGCGTGGTGACCGTACTGGGGAGCCACGACGACGACGTCGCCGGTCTCCGCTGGCCGGCGCACCTCAGCCCTGGGGTAGCGTATGGCTGTGCCGCCGAACCCCGAGCCCTCCGCTGACCGTTCCCCCTCCCCTGCGGGATCACCTGTGGGAGGCACAGTGCGGGTGCTCATTGTTGACGACCAGCACATGATTCGTGCTGGGTTCGCTGCGCTGCTCGATGCCCAAGAGGGGATCGACGTGGTGGGAACCGCAGAAGACGGCGCGGGCATCACCGAGACAGTCAAACGCACCCGGCCGGATGTGGTGCTGATGGATATCCGGATGCCGGGGGTCAACGGGCTGGAGGCGACGCGCACGCTGCTCAGTATGCCCGGTGAGCCGCCGCGGATCCTCATGCTGACCACCTTTGACGCCGATGAGTACGTCTTCGCCGCCCTGCGCGCCGGGGCCAGCGGTTTCCTCCTCAAAGACGCCACCCCGGAGGAACTCATCCACGCGGTCCGGGTCGTCGCCGGCGGGGAAGCGCTGCTGTCACCAAAGATCACCCGAACACTTATCGCCGACTATGCGGCCCGCCCCGAAGCGCCGGCGAAGAATCGCACGGTGCTGGCCGAGCTGACCGAACGGGAACTCGATGTCATGCGATGCGTGGCTCGGGGGCTGTCCAATACGGAGATCGCCGCCGAACTGTTCCTCGCCGAACAGACCGTCAAGACCCATGTCTCCCGGATCCTGGGGAAGCTGAATCTGCGCGACCGCACGCAGATCGTGGTGACCGCCTACGAATCCGGACTGGTGCGCGCAGGCGGTTGAGCCGGCGTCGTGCTTGTGCTCAACCTGCTCTGATTGAATGGGCGAATGAGCACTCCCACTCCCCCGCGGGCGAAGAAGATCCCCACTGAACGCACCCACCACGGCGACACGGTGGTTGATCCCTACGAGTGGCTGCGGGATAAAGAATCCAAAGAGGTCATCGACCATCTGCACGCCGAGAACGCCTACACCGAGGCGATGACTACCGACCAGCAGCCGCTGCGAGAGGCGATCTTCGCCGAGATCAAGCACCGCACCGTAGAGACGGACCTTTCGGTCCCGGCTCGGCGCGGAGACTACTGGTACTTCACCCGCACTATTGAGGGCGAGCAGCACCCCATCTATTGCCGCGTCATCAGTCAGGATGCTGTCGCTGGCACCCAGCACGAGGAAGCCGACCCGACCGCAGAGGCGGTGACGGTCTCACCCTTGGCCGCGTGGACTCCCCCGCAGGTGGAACCCGGGGTGACCCTGGAGGGGGAAGAGACCTACTTCGACACCAACGCTGAGGCCGCCGGGCACCCCTTCTACCAGCTGGGTGGGATCAGTATCGACGACGCCGGAGCCGTGATGGCCTACGCGGAGGACACCTCCGGCGACGAGCACTACACGCTACGGTTCCGGGACCTGACCACCGGGGAGAACCTGCCCGAGGTGGTGGAGAACGTCCACGGTGGGGCGATCCTGGACCCCACCGGCCGGTGGGCCTACTACATGGTGGCCGACGCCGCCTGGCGGCCTTACCGCCTCTATCAGCACACCCTGGGCACAGACCCGGCCGAGGATCGCCTGCTGCTGGAAGTCACCAACGAACAGCTCTGGACCTTCCCGTACCTGTCAGCGGATAAGCGAGAGCTGCTCATCTCATCCGGGAACTCCGAGTACAACGAGACCCGGATTCTCGATGCGACCGACCCTGAGGCCGAACCGGTACTGCTCATCGGAGCGGAGCACCGCCTGGAGCACAGTGTGGATCCGGTGGAGCTGGACGGCGAACGCCTGCTACTCATCACCCACAACCAGGACGGGCCGAATAAGTCCGTCTCAGTCACCACTCGCCAGGCACTCGAAGAGCAGGCCGCTGCTGATGGGGGCGGAACCGGCCCGTCCGGCGCAGACCAGTCCAGCGCAGACCAGTCCGCAGCAGAGCAAACCGGTACAACCCAGGCGGGCACTGCGCACACCCAGCCGGGCCAGCTCGACCTCGGCCCGCGGGTGCTGCAGCACGAGGACACCGTCAAGATTGATGACTCAGTCACCGTCACCGCCACCCAGATCCTGGTGACCGCCCGGGTGAACACCATTGAGTCGGTATATCTGCTCCCCCTGGACGCCGTACGGCAGGTGCGCGCCGGAGGGGAGGGGGTGCCGGCGTCGTCGTTATCTGGTCCGCAGTTCGACGAAGAGATGTTCACCCTCAGCCTCGCCCAGGCCGAGTACCACGCCCCGGTATACCGGGTGGTCTACACCTCCTGGCTCACCCCACCGAGGATCTACGATGTCCCCCACGCCGGCGGTGAACCCCTGCTGCGGCGTGAAACCCCAGTCAACGATTTCGCCGCAGAGAACTACGCCGCGGACCGGCTCTGGGTCCCCACCGGGGAGACCGGGCCCGACGGCCAGGAGATCCGCATCCCGGTCACCGTCATTCGCCGCACAGAGGTCCAACCGGATGGGACCAACCCGCTGGTGGTCTACGGCTACGGCTCCTATGAGATCTCCATGGATCCGAGTATGCAGATCGCAGTGCTCTCCCTGTTGGACCGGGGGATCGTGTTCGCCATTGCGCACGTGCGCGGCGGAGGTGAACTGGGGCGGCGATGGTACGACGACGGCAAGAAGCTGAAGAAGACCAACACCTTTAGGGACTTCATCACCGCCACCGACTACCTGGTAGAGCAGGGATGGGGTGCCGCAGACCGGGTCGCGGCGATGGGTGGCTCCGCCGGCGGACTCCTCATGGGTGCAGTGGCGAATATGGCCCCGCAGAAGTACCGGGCGATTCTGGCCCAGGTGCCGTTCGTGGACAACCTCACCAGCATCCTGGACCCGGAGCTACCGCTGAGCGCCCTGGAGTGGGAGGAATGGGGCAACCCCATCACCGATGAAGAGGTCTACCGGTACATGAAGTCCTACTCACCGTATGAGAACGTCCACGACGCCGAATACCCGGCGATCGCGGCAGTCACCTCCCTGCATGACACCCGGGTGCTGTACGTGGAGCCGGCCAAATGGGTCCAGCGGTTGCGCGAGCACCAGCAGGGCGAGGCTCCCATCCTGCTGAAGATCGAGATGGATGGTGGCCACGGCGGGGCCTCCGGGCGGTATGAAACGTGGAAGGAACGGGCCTGGGACTACGCCTTCTTCGCCAGCTGGCTGCAGGCCGCCGAGCGGATCTGACATTTAGCGGGTGCACGGTGGGCGGCTGGTGCCACGGCGCACCCGCTAGATGTCATCACAGGGGTCGAAACAGCGCTCCATGACACATACGGGGTGCATCGCGGAGTGCGACGCCTTCAGCGCACCAGCTAGATGTCATGGCCGGGGCTGGAGAGATGTTCCCATGGGGAGGCGTCTCGCTAGAGGGGCCTCCCCATGGGGGTGTGCCAGCGGGGAGGTCTCCCCCGTGCAGGAGCCCCGGTAGAGGAGCCTCCAGGCCGAGGGGTCTCCCAGTGCGGACGTCCCCCGGTGCAGGATCCTCCCGGTGGAGAAGTCTCCCTGTGGGGGGCGTGTCGGTGGGAAGGTCTCCTAGTGCGGGCACCTCCCGGCCGAAGGGTCTCCCCGTGCAGGAGCCCCCGTACAGTACCCCCGGTGGAGAGATCTCCCCGTGCAGGACCTCCCCGGTGCAGTAACCTCCCGCCGGGGAGGTTTAGCCCTTGTAGCGCTCGATGGAGCGCTGCAGCTCCGCTTCGGCCTCTTCGCGGCCGGCCCAGCCCTCGATCTTGACCCACTTGCCGGGCTCTAAGTCCTTGTACCGGGTGAAGAAGTGCTCGATCTCCTTGCGAGTCCACTCGGAGAGGTGCTCGATCTCGGTGATGTCGTCGAACCGCTTGTCGTCGGGCACGCAGATCAGTTTGGCGTCTCCGCCGCCGTCGTCGGTCATGTTCAGCACGCCGATGGGGCGGGCCTCCACGACCACACCGGGGATGAGGTCAACGTCCGGGATGTAGACCAGCGCGTCCAGCGGGTCGCCGTCTTCGCCGAGGGTGTCGTCGAAGTACCCGTAGTGAGTGGGGTACTGCATGGGGGTGTAGAGCACCCGGTCCAGGCGCAGGCGGTGAGTCTCGTGGTCGATCTCGTACTTCACACGGGATCCGGCGGGAATCTCAATGGTCACATCGCGGACAATTGCCACGTCTTCCTCCTTGAAGGTCAAATCAGCGTGTCATCACTCAGCGTATAACGGCACCCTGCCCGCCTGCCCATCCGGCCGACCTGCCCACCCCACCCGCGCCCGTTCCCGGCCCCGGCCGCATTCCTCGCCCCGCAGCCCTTTCCAAACGTCCACACCTTCACACCCGCCCACATCTCCCAAGCTTCCACACCACATCGGCTCTTCCACGCCCCATTGCACTGTGGAAGACATCCAGTGCTGTGGACGTTCGCCGGGGCAACGGAGCAGGCAGTTGGAAAGGCGAGCGGGTAATGGGTAAGGCAAGCAGCAGGCCGCGACACCGGGGCAGCGGGACAGAGAGGCGACGAGGCGGGTAATCGACGACGCCGGGGCAGTGGAGCAGGCAGTGGACAAGGCAGGCGGGTAGTTGACGGCGCCAGGGCGGTGGAGCGGACAGCGGGCCAGGCGGGCAATGGGCAAGGCAAGCGGGTAATCCACGACGCCGGAGGGCTGGACATTCTTGCACCGTTTACTCCGGCAGCCGGAGGGTTACGCCGAGCTGGCGGGCCAGGGTGGCGGCGGCGGCTTTGGTCCGGGCGAGGCCGCTGCGCCGCGGCGTGCCCGGTTCAACCCAGAAACGGTTGACCACCAGTTCCCCGTGCTGACGCCGGAGGTCTACCCGTCCGATCAACTCAGTGCCGGAAAGCAATCCCATAACGTAGTGGCCGTAGACCCGTTTCTGGCGTGGCACATAGGCCTCGAAGGTGTAGTCGAAGCCAAAGATCCGCTGTGCCCGGCGGCGGTCACGCAGCAGGGGGTCAAAGGGGCCAATGAGCCGGGCATCCTTGACCGCGCCAATACCAGGTTCCGGCACAGGTGTCTGGAGTAGCTCCGCGGCCACATAGGCAGTCTCCCGCCACTGGGGCACGCGCACGGCAGTGAGGCCGGCCAGCTCCACCCCGAGTGCGGCGTCGTGCTTGCTCAGGTGATAGTGGTGGGCAAAGTCGCTGACCGTCATCACCGCTAAGGCCCCGGCGGCACGCCGAGCCAGCTGGGCCCGCAGCACATCATCGGGCAGTGCTTCGGCGTGGCGCACGTCCGCGGGCAAGGCACGTTCGGGCAGGTCGAAGAGACGCACGACGCCGTCTCGGGCAGTGACCACGAGCTCACCCATACGCACCATGAGTTCAGTGATCTTCTTCACCTCCGACCAGTGCCAGCCGGTGGTGCGTTCCGGTCCGAATGCGGCTTCGATGACACCGGTGGCCACACCGCCGGGGTGTTCGGCCACCACCTGGAGGATGCGTTCCCGGACGGTGGGGGAGATCTTGTGACCGTGGCGCTGGCGGGTCGCCTCGCGGCGCAGCCGCAGCAGTGGCCAGTCTTCCAAGGGGAAAACACAGGCGACCTTGGTGAAGGCTTCAAAGGAAGCAGGGGCCTCGGCGGGCCAGAGCGCGGCGTCGACCTGTTCGGCCGGGTGCTTTCGTGGCAGGCGGGTCAGGCAGGTCAGTCGCTGGGCGGTGGAGACCCGGGTCAGCGGGTCCAGTTGGATGAGCCCGAGTCCCCGCAGGACATCGGCGGCGTCGCTGTACTTCCCGTGGCTGCCGGGCGCGGGGATCTGCTGAGCCGCAACCACTGCACTGCGCACCCACTGCGGGCTCACCTGCGGCGGTTCAGGGGTCATCAGCTCAGTGGGCACTACGGGAGTGCTTGGCCAGCCGTTGGATCAGACCGGCCCGTACTGCCTGCCATTCGGTGTTGAGGATGGAGAAGACCACGGTGTCACGCACGTGCCCGTCGTCGAAGATCATGTGATGGCGCAGTACCCCATCTTGTTTGGCACCGAGCCGGGCAATCGCCGCCCGGGACTGATGATTGTGCCAGTGGGTGCGCAGCTCCACGGCGATACACCCCAGATCGGTGAAGGCGCGCTCGAGCATCAGCAGTTTCATCGCCGGGTTGATGCCGGTGCCCTGAACGTCAGGGCTCAACCAGGTGGAGCCGATCTCCAACCGCCGGTTCGCCGCGTCCAGGTTCATATAGGTGGTGATGCCGACAGCCCGCTCTACGCTGCGGTCGACCACCGCAAACGGGGCCATCCGTTCAGCACGCTGCAGTCCCAGCAGGCGTTCGATCTCAGCACCGATCCCGTCCGGGGAGGGGATGTGCCGGGCATACCAGGTCTTCCACAGCTCACCGGTGCTGACGGCTTCGGCCAGGTCAGCCTCATGGTGCGCGGCGATCGGCTCCAGGCGCACCAGCTGGTTCTCCAGCACCGGTGTGGCGGCATATTCCGAAGGCTGCGGCGGCAGATCTGGTGTCATGGGGTGAGCCTATGCGAGGAGGCTTCTAGACAAAGGAGCGCAGCGCCGCGACGAGCAGTACCACCAGCACAAGAGCCCACACGATGGAAGCCGCAATACTCCATCGGGAGGTACCCTCAACAACCCAGGGCAGCCGCCGGCCACGCAGTACAGCCTGGCCCGCCACGGCACCGAAGAGCCCGACGCCGGCAACCCAGGTCCACACCAGCAGACCACTAGGCGCCAGCACGGCTCGGGCGAATGTCACCGCCAGCAGCACCGCCAGGGCTGCGGTGACCAGCCGGCGGCGGTCGGCGGCCCCCCAGGCGGCCACGGTGAACTCCACCATGGTGCCGAGCCAGAAGATCCCGGCGGCCAACAGCAGCAGCCCGGTCATCCGGTGTCCTCGCTGATCGTGTCCCCGGCCTGCAGTAACAGGGCCAGGCCGGCCTCCTCGAGCTCATGGGAGGTTGCCCCGGAGATGAACACCGCGGTGCCGCGTTCACGGTCCAGCCCGAACCAGGTGTAGAAGCCTCCGGTCTGCCCGGTGTGCCAGGTGATCTGCCGGCCTTGGATCTCTGAGGTGATCCACCCGGCTCCGATCCGGGCTTCGGCGTCGAAGTCAGCGGTGGGGTCCAGGGCTGCTACCCCCGGGGCACTACCGTTGAGCAGGGCTTCGGCTAGCCGCGCCATGGATTGTGCATCGGCGCGGATGCCTCCGGCAGGTGCGTAACCGGCGTCGTCCCAAGCCTGCTGGGTGCGCCCGGAAGCTTCCCTCCCCTGGACCGCCTCAGCGGAGGCCTCACCCTCCCCCGGGGCAGGTACCGTGAAGCGTTCTAGTCCCATCGGCTCGGCCAGACGGGTGCGGACCAGCTGTGGGTAGTCCTCCCCTGTGGTCTCGGCCAGGGCGTGGCCCAGGACCGCGTACCCCAGGTTGGAGTAAGCCGGCTGCTGCTCTCCCACAGCGGCAGAACGCACATCGGCGACGACGTCGGCGGGCTCATCTCGGTAGGGGTTCTGTCCCAACAGCAGCCACCGGTACGAGTTGAGCACAGTCCGCAGACCAGTGGGCAGCCGAGGCAGCCCCGAGCGGTGTTGGCTGAGCTGTTCAAGTGTGATCGAGGCCGAGTCCGTCTCAGCGAAGTCGAAGATCTCCCCCAGGGTGGTGTCCGGGGTGACCTCCCCGCGTTCGACGGCGTCGGCGTACAGCATCCCGGTGACCGCTTTGGTGACGGAGCCGATTTCGAAGGTTCCCTCCATCGGGGCACCCACTGTGGCGGTGCGGGTACCGGTGGGAGTCACCTCAGCCACGCTGAGTGCGTAAACACCCTGGGCGGGGATCTCCGCCACAGCAGCGGCCGCTAAGTCAGTGTCACCCTCCACCGCGGAGCTCTCATCCACTGACCCGGCACCTGGCCGCAGCAGCACCGCGATCAACGCGGCCACCACACCACCGGTGACCATGGCGGCAGTGACCTTCTTCCAAGCGCCCATACCGTCATCCTAGGCAAGGCATCAGATCCGGCGAACAACAGGACCGGTCCAGGTGGCGAAACATGGGGATAACAGAGGGTGACTACTGTGAGCACATGGCCACTTATGAGATTCCCAGCACCCCGAATTTCCTCTACACCACGCGCCACGCACCCGTCCTGGAGATCAGCAGCGGCGATACGGTGAGCTTCGAGGCCCCGGACGCCCTCGACGGGCAGTTCGCTGAGTTCCGCAACGGTCAGGCGTTCCCCGGCTTCGACGGTGACCGCCTCTACCCGCTGCTAGGACCGGTGATGGTCGGCGGAGCCGAGCCGGGCGACGTCGTCGAAATCGAATTGCAGGAGTTCTCCCACAAGGGGTGGGGATGGACCGCCACCCTGGAGGGGATGGGACTGCTGGCCGAGGACTTCCCAGACAGCCACCTTCACCGGTGGGAACTCGGGGAGCACACCGCCGATTTCAAAGGGGCCGCCGATGTGCCCATCCGCCCCTTCCTGGGGGTGCTGGCCTGCAGCCCGGACACCGACCAGCCCCAGGAGGTCATGCCGCCAGGGCACTTCGGTGGCAATGTGGACTGCCGGGACCTGGTGGCTGGGACCAAAGTTTTTCTCCCCGTGCAGACCCCGGGGGCTCGGCTGATGTTCGCCGACCCGCACGCCGCCCAAGGGGATGGAGAAGTCTGCGTCTCCGCCATTGAAGCTCCACTCAGCGGCAGCGCGAAGATCACCTTGCACAAGAACCGCTCTATCCCCGCCCCGCAATTCCAGACCGCCGGGCCACTGCGGCCAGGGATCGAAGACGCCGGTTACTACGCCACGATGGGTATCGGCCCAGATATGTACGGAGCCGCTCAGGATGCCACCCGGGCGATGGTCGAGCACATCAGCAGCACCTACGGCATGGACCCGCTCGATGCGTACCTGCTCAGCTCGGTGGCAGTGGACCTCAAGATCTCTGAGGCCGTCGACGCCCCCAACTGGGTGGTCAGCGCTTATCTGCCGTTGTCCATCATGAAAGGCTAGACGCCCCCCCGGAGGCGACGGCGCCTGCTCACCTGCTCAGCCGGCGTCGTCGGTGAGTTTGAAGAACGCCATGAGGCGTTCATTACCCTGAACCTGCACTGCCCAGGAGGGACGCAGGAAGTCCTTTTTGGGCAGTCGCAAGTGGTATTCCCACTCCGCGCTTGTGCCGTAGGCATCTGCCCGGCGGTGGGTACCGCACTGGAAGTAGCCCAGGGACTCTGAGACCTTCAGAGAGGCGGTGTTCCACTCATAAGCCCCGGATTCGGCGTACTCGGCTCCGAAGTGGTCAAAGGCCCACATGAGCATCGCCGCCCGTGCCTCCTTGCCCAGCCCCTGGCCCTGGCGGTCGCGGCGCATCCAGGAGCCCGATTGCACGGTGCGGAGCACACGCCAATTCTCCGCGTTGACATCCTGAACCCCGATGAGGGGACCCTCGGTGCCGTCGTCGTGCTTTTCGAACAACCCCAACATCAGGTACCAGATATCCGGGCCGATCGACCCGCGGCGCGACCATACCCACACCAGGGAGTTGCGGGCCATCTCCTCCGGGGAGTTCTCATCCCAGGGGGAGATGAACGGGCTGCGGTCGGTATTGCGGATACCCGAAGAGGCCGCCGCCAGGTACTGGGGGAAGTCGGTTTCGCGGATCTGCCGCAGGATCAGCCGGGGGGACTCGATCCGCAGCCCGAAGGGTGGCCAGACCTCTTCCAAGGTGTGATGGGGATTGTCTGCCTGCAGCTGGAACGCGCTCATGCCGGCCAGCCTACCGACTCAGCTGGAATTGCAACCGGTAGTTGTTCAGCAGGCTGGGCAGGTGATTCGGCTCCAGGTGGTGGCTGGTCAACTCGATATCCCGCTGACCGATGATGCGGGCCAAGAAGTTGCTGGTCAGCAGCAGCACCAGGTGACGGCCGGGGCAGATCCCCGTGCCGGCGGAGAACGGCAGCAACGGCCATTCTTCACGGGTGCGGGGCTTCTCCCAGATCTCCGGGGCGAAGCGGTGGGCGAAGTCCAGGTGCCGGTCATCGCGGTGGAAGAACGGGGCGAAAATCAACACGGTGGTGCCGGCGGGCATCACCCCGTGTTCGAACTCGACCTCCATGGTGGTCTCCCGCAGGATCATCGGGGTGGTCGCCCACAGCCGCAGGGACTCCAGAACCGTGCCGCGGAGGATCTGCAGCATGGGGGCTTTCTCCCCGCTCTCCTCGGTGATCTGCAGCCGGGCCGCAGCCACCCGGTCCGGGTGGGCGGCCAGAAGCGCCAGTCCCCGGATGCTGGCCATACCCGCCGGGTCAAAGGCGAAGAGCCACTGTGGAACCTGGTTGACCGGGGCGGCGTCCTCCCCTGTGGGGATGTCTTTCATATAGGCGGCGATACTGCCGGGCTCGGCCTTCTGAAGTGCCCGGTTGATCTGCGCCAGCAGTTGGGCTCGTCCGGAGGTATCGACCGGTTTGAGGAAGGCCCAGTTCCCGTCGGAACGCAGCTTCTCCGTCAACTCGGTGAGTTCGGTGTGGTCGCGGTAGGAATCACCGAGAACCACCCGCCGCACCACCCGGAACCACGCATCGAGGTAGTCCGGGTAGGTCAGCACCCCGGAGCGAGCGTCGACGACGTCGAGGAGGGACTCGGCCTCCTCTGCCACCACAGGCATGAAGTGCTCGGCCATGTGGTGGATGGGGTGGTTGTTATCGAGGGCTTCCTCGTTGAGGCGGCGGCGCTGGCTGCGCTCGGTGCCGTGGGAGATGAGCGCGACCTTCGGTTCGAAGTGCTTCAACGCATGGGATTTCAGCGTCTCCGCGGTGGCGAAGGGTTCCGGGGTTTCTTCGAGGATGCGGTGGACGTGCTCGGGGTGCAGGACCGTGGCCATGTTCTTCCCCGGCAGATTGAGCATCAGTGGACCGGTGGCGTATTTCTCACTGATCTGTTGCATCCGGCGTACTGCCCGGCCTTCCAACCCCAGCCGTTCGACCGCCCCGACCACTTTGGGGCGGCGAATGATGGGGCCTTTGGTGACCATGGGGAGTTCGACATCGCGCAGGATCTGGGCGGTCTCCCATGCGGTGGCCTTGGGCAACGGGTTCTGCACCGAGGTGGGAGTCTGCGTCAAGGTCAACGACAGCGGGCCTGTGTACGGGGTGCTCATGGGTGCAACATTCCTTATCTGGGCTGTGTACTCACGCGGTCGGGTTACGTAGTGTCGGTGCTTCTGTTCTTCACGGTGCTTCTGATGCACTTGTGGTGCCGCACCGCGTGGGGTCCCGCCTGTGCGGAAGAGTCCCCTGCGGTGTGGCACCCAGCGGCTGTGTGATGCCCAGAACAACACGCTGACCTGGACGGATCCTGGCCGATTACCGAATCTGAACAGGCAGATCCCCCACGGGCACCCCTGCCCCGCGGGGGATCTGCTGTCTACATACCGGTACGGGTGCAGCTCACACCGCGCCGGCGAGTTCTTCCCTCAGCTCAGCCAGCCGGCGAACACCACCCCGAAGAGCAGCAGTGCGACCGCCAGTCCGACGATCAGGTTCATCACCGTGCCGGCGAAGAACACCAGGATCGGCTTCCACCCGGCTTCTTTGAGGGCCCCGGCTTTGAATTCCAGACCAATGGAGACAAACGCCAGGGTGAAGAACAGGGTCTGCAGGCTGGAGGCCGCAGACACCCCGCTGCTGACCTGGTCGCCGATGGCCGTACCTTCCGGCCAGAAGTACAGCAGCGTGGAGACCAGCACCGAGGCCACCAGGAACCCGAGAACGAACTTGGGGAACCGGCGCCACACCTCAGCGGCACCGGGACGTGCCACCTTCTGCACTTCACCGGAACCCCCGGCGGCAGCAGAAGCGGCAGCCTGCTCCTGCGGCGCGATCTTGAGGGTGAAGTACAGCGAGAGCGCAATGGCCACGATCCCGATCAGAGCGTTCTGGGTCAGCTTGACGATCGTGGCGTACTCCAGCACCTCCGGTCCAGCGATTGTCCCGGCTGCGGTCACCGCGGCGGTGGTGTCGATATTGCCACCGATCCACGCACCGGCCACCGCCGGGTCCAGGTTGAAGACATCGACCAGCCAGGGCAGCAGGAAGATCATTGGCACCGCAAAGACGATCACGAGCCCGGCCACATATGCCAGTTGCTCCTTACGGGCCTGTACGGCCCCGGCGGCAGCGACTGCGGCGGAGACACCGCAGATACTCAGGGCGGAGGCCAGGAGCGCTCGCAGTTGCTTCTCCAAGCCGAAGAGCCCGGCGAACCACCAGGTGAACAGGAACACCGTGGTGATGAGGATCAGCGCCTGCAGAATAGAGGGCAATGCAGCGGCGATGATGACGTTGATGTTCACCGTGGCACCCAGCAGCACCAGCCCGGTCTTGATGTAGAGCTCGGTGCGGAAGGCGGCAGCCAGTTTTCCGTGCACCCCCAGGGCGTGCAGCAGGGCGTTGAAGGTGAACCCGATGATGATCGCGTAGACCGGGAACTCGATGGGCCGGGCCACGGCCTCTAAGAAGGTGCCTTCGGCCCAGGAGGGAATGTTGCTGGTCAGCCAGAAGACCAGCGTGGCCAGCCCGACGATGAGCACCACGCCGATGGCGGTTGTCGCCGGGGTGGCCTCATTCTGTGGTGCGACGACGGCGTCGTCGGTCTGGGGAGTTTCCTCACCAGTGTTCTGGGTTTCAGTCTGCTCAGTCTGGCTCATCAGAACCACTCCCCGATGTCCGGGACCAGCCCCAGCAGGGCGAGTACCAGGATGCTCAGTCCGGCCACTGTGGCCAGCCAGTCCTCAGAGAAGCTGAACTTCCCGTGGGAGGTGGGCTGTTCTTCGGGCGGGACATCACGTTCGGGGATGTCGTAGGTCTCCGCCGAGGAGGCGGAGCTGTTCGGCGTGCTCATGCGGTTCCTTCCTTCGGCCGGGTCAGCAGGGCCACGGCGGCCAGGGACTCTGCCTGTAGGAGCAGGGAGTGAATGGTGGTGCGGTGATCGGTCATGGCGGTTCCTTCCATCGGTCTGGCAGGAGCACCCGGCAGTTTGTTCACTCCGGGTTGCTGCGGCGTCGTCGAGCCAGATCTCTCAGCCGCTCTGGATGGGACACTTCCACTGTACGAAGGACCGTGGAGTATGAACATAGATGTCGTCACAGCGCGTAATATGTTCATCCGGTGCGGTCTCAGCCCCGCGCCCGCCGCCTCACCATATGGACTGCGATTGGGAAAGCCTGAGCCAGCGGAGCACACTGCTGGTATGAGGAGAAAGCTCGACGGCGCCCAGTTGCGTGGCTTCGCCATGATCGCCACCAGCGGGTTCAGCACCCAAGCCGGCGCCTCCATCGGGTCACTAGGATTCAGCACGCTCACCCCGGTCGGCGTCGTCGCGGTACGCCAGATTGTGGCCGCCATGGTGCTGCTGCCGCTGACCCGCCCGAAGCCCTGGCGGTACACGGCCCGTCAGTGGTGGCCCATCCTGCTACTGGGGTTCTTCTTCGCCGGGATGAACAGTGCCCTCTACATCGCCATTGACCGGGTCGGGCTGGGCACCGCAGTGACCATTGAGTTCCTCGGTCCGCTGGCGGTGGCCATCCTCAGTTCCCGGCGGCGGACTGATGCGTTCTGCGCGGTCCTGGCGCTAGCCGGCGTCGGGCTGCTGACCCGCCCCACCCCCTCCAGTGATCTCCTGGGCCTCGGGATCGCGGTCATTGGGGCGATCTGCTGGGCTGGGTACATCCTCACCAACCGTGTAGTCGGCCAACGCGTCCCCGGAGTCCAGGGCACCGCAGTGGCGACCGTGCTCTCCTCAGCGGCTCTACTGCCGGTGCTTATCACTGTGGTGATCGCCCACCAACCCCCGTGGCAGGCCTACGCCTTTGCCGTGGTGGCCGGCATCCTCTCCACGGCGGTGCCCTACTCCCTGGATCTGATCGTGTTGCGGCGGATCAGCGCGACCGTCTTTGGGCTCGGCATGTCCTTACATCCGCTCTTCGGAGCGCTACTGGGCACTGTGTTTCTCGGCGAGGATCTGCCGGTCATCGCCTGGGTGGGCATCGGGTTGGTGGTGGCGGCCAATGCGGTGACCCTGGCCCGACCCAGCACGCCTCAGCCAGATTCCAAGACCGAATAGAGGATGTCGACCAGCCCGTCGTCGGCCACCGTTGCAGTGATCTCATCGGCGGCAGCTTTGACTTCTTCGACCGCTTGGCCCATCGCGACCCCCCGGTGGGCCCACTGCAGCATTTCGATGTCATTACGTCCGTCCCCGACGGCGACAGTCGCCTCCATCGGTACGTTCAGCTCCTTCCGCAGCGCCTCCAGTGAGGAGGCTTTGGTCACCCCAGCGGCGGCAACATCGAGCCAGGCCGACCAACCCACCGCATAGGTCACCCCATGGAGTCCGATATCTTCGACTGCCCGGGCGAAGTCCTGGGCGGTGGCGTCCTCGGAGTTCATCACCAACCGGACAGCCTCGGCCTGTTTGAGCTCCTTGAAACTCACCGGTTCGGCAGCCAGCCCGAAGGACTGATCTTCGAACCGCTCCGTGGCCAGGAAGTGCCCGGCGGCGGTCTCGATGGCGAACCGGGCGGTGGGCATCCGCTCACTGAGGGCCTCGAGTGCCTCGGAGGGATCGAAGACCCGCCGCTGGATGACCTCGTAGCCGTCCTCAGTGGACGTATCAATCCGCAGGGTGACCCCACCGTTGGAGCAGACCGCGTACCCGTGGGTGATGCCGAAGGTCTCGATGACCGGGAGTGTGGCGGGCAAGGAGCGCCCGGTGGCGATGACCACCGTGTGACCGTCAGCGACCACGGCGCGGGCTGCGGATTGGACCGCTTCGCTCATGTAGCCGTCATGGTTGACGATCGTGCCGTCGACGTCGAGGCAGAGCATCTTCTTGCCCTGCTGGTAGGCGAAACTTCCCCCTTCACCGGCCGCCGGCCTGGAGAAATCCGGCTGCCGGGAGCGAGGCGATGTCTCGATCGGGCTGTTCATACGACTAATGTATCTGCCAGACGAACAGTGAGGAGCTACACGATGCCGACCACGGCGAGCACAGTGACCATCACCTCCGGGGGATACTCCGCGGAGGTCAGCACCCGGGGCGGGCAGCTGCTGCGGCTGACCTCCCAGGGTGAGGACATCGTGGTGCCTGCTGAGCGGGGCGATGGAGCCTTCCCCGGAGTCATTATGGCACCGTGGCCCATCCGGGTCGCCAAGGCCAAGTACACCTATGAGGGCACCGAGTACCACCTCACCGCCAATGAAGAGGAAACCGGAGCCGCGCTGCACGGTCTGCTGTACAACACCGAGCTACGGGTTCAGTTCCAGCGCCAGGCGGAGGTGCACCTGGCCGGAAAGATCGAACCGACCGAGGGCTACCCGTTTCCGGTGGAGATCGTGGTCATCTACCGGGTTGCGGCAGACCTGGGACTGAGCACCACGTTGATGGCGCGTTACACCCCTGAATCAGAGGACGACGCCGGCACCGCTCCTTTCGGCGCCGGTTTCCATCCTTACTTCACCGCAGCCGGAGCCCCGCTGAAGGAGTGCCGACTGCGGCTGCCGGCCACCACCGTCACCCATACCAAACCCAATGGGAAGGTCATTGACCGGCAGACTGTCTCCGGGGACTTCGACTTCACCTCCGGTCCGCTGCTGGCCGGGCGGACGATCGACAACGCCTACACCGATCTACCGGAGAACGGTTGGACCGCCGAATTGGTGCACGGTCCCAGCGGACTGATGGTCCGGCTCATCGCCGACACCCCCTGGGTTCAGGTCTACACCGGGGAGAAACTGGACCGCGCCGGGGTCGCGGTGGAGCCGATCACCTGCCCGCCGAACGCCTTCAACACCGGGGAGGACCTGGTCCACCTGAGCCCCGGAGAATGGTTCCGTGTCGGTTATTCCGTCGAGGCCATCCGGCTGTAACGTTCCGGCCCGGCGCCGCGCCTCTCGATCCTCCCGCACCCCGGGCCACGCCCCAGTGCCGTGCCCCAACCTCCTAACCTCTCTAACCTCCGCGGGATTGTCGAAACTCAGCGGGATATATGCCGCTGAGTTTCAGCAAAGCCGCGGAGGTCAAGGCAGAACGACGGCCGGGGCAGACCCGCGTGGCGAGGGCCAGCAGCGTAGCCGGCCAGCTCAGATGAGCGGTCAGGCCTCCGCAGGGACCCAGTCCTGGGGGGCGTCCACCACCGCACGCAGGGCCCGCAGTGCCCCACCGGTGGTCGCCGGAGCGAGCCCGGTGGCCGATTCCCGCACCCGGAAGTGAGCAAAGTCCGCTGAGAGCACCCGCCGCTGCAGTTGGTCTTCGATACGGGGCCGCAGCAGATCGGTGAGCGGAGCGAATTCACCCCCGAGGACGACGTCGTGCACATCAACGATGTTCATCGCCACCGACAACGCCACCCCCAGGGCCCACCCAGCCCGCTCGATCGCTTCGACCGCCTGACCGCCAGCCGGGTTGTCCCATTCGGTTAGAGCGATGAGCTCGGAAAGCTGCCGGGACCCTTCAGCCCCAGGTTGCAGACCGGCCGCCTGCAGGATGCTGTGTTTACCCGCGTAAACCTCCAGGCAACCGGAGGATCCGCAACGGCATTCCGGCCCAGAAGGCTCCACGGAGATGTGACCCAACTCACCAGCCCAACCGTGGGCTCCGGTCTCGACCACACCGTCGACGACCACCGCCGAACCGATCCCCATTTGGGCGGAAATGTAGAGGAAGGTCTGTTCCCGCCCGTCGGCGCTGGTCAGTTCCTGGGCCACAGCCAGAGCCGCCAACTTGGCTTCATTGACCACGGTGATGAACCCACCGAAGGAATCGGCACGGTCGGCGCAGGCACGCAAAATGCCGACGACGTCGACCCCTCGCCACCGCAGATTCGGCGCGAAGAGTACTGTGCGGGCATCGGCGGCGATGAGCCCCGGTAGCGCGAGCACTGTTCCGACCAATCGGGCCCCTGCCCCGGTCACCTCGGCGGTGACCTCTCCGGCCAGTCGTACCGCCTCGGCGAGAACCAGCTCGGGCGCGGAGTCCCGGTAATCTCCATCGACGATCCGCTCGGCGAGCACCTCCCCGGTGAGATCCAGGGCCCTGGCGGCCATGAAGTCCACATTGACCTCCAGTCCCAGCCCGACCAGGGTCCGCCGAGCCGGACTCAGCGGCACGGCGGGCCGGCCGCGGGCTCCACCGACCATCGGCGAGCCTTCCCGGATGATGCCGGCCGCCAGCAGATCGTCAACCAGGCGGGAGACGGTCGAGCGGGTCATCCCCGTCCGGATGGACAAATCCGCCCGGGAGAGTGGTTCGGCTGAGGCGAAGATCTCCTCGGTCAGCAGCAGCAAGTTCGCCTCTCGCAGGGACTCCTGCCGGGCGCCGGGACGCTGGGCTTCGTGACGCGGGGGGCGATCGCGACGCTGCGGCCGGGCGAAATCGTGCTTGCTCTCCCCGTTGCCGTGGTGCGGAATGAGACTACTGGTGACCGACCGTCGGCCCAGGCGCGCTAGTTGGCTGGGCCCGGTCGGTCTCCCGTCAGCGCCATAGAAGTCTAAAGTGGTGTGCGTCACGGACTTGATCTTATCCCTACCAGCAATTAGGTTTCATCTAGAAACAAAATGAGGGCCGCATCACAATCTGGCCCGCCCCGCCGCGGAGGCATAACCCAGGAGGAACCCATGGCAGCGAACCCCACCGATTACAAATTCTCCTTCGGCCTGTGGACCGTGGGCTGGACCGCCCGGGACCAGTTCGGTGAGGCCTCCCGTCCTGCACTCGAACCGTGGGACTACCTGCCCAAGCTCAAAGAGGCCGGCGCCTCCGGTGTGACCTTCCACGACGACGACGTCGCCCCTTTCGGTACTGATGACACCGAACGGGAGAAGTACTTCACCCGGTTTAAAGAGGTGGCCGACCAGGTGGGTCTGAAGGTGGAGATGATTACCACCAACACCTTCGCTCACCCGGTCTTCAAGGATGGCGGCCTGACCTCCAATGACCGCTCCGTGCGCCGCTTCGGCCTCCGGAAGCTGCTGCGCAATGTGGACCGCGCCGCCGAGTTCGGCGCCGAGACCTTTGTGATGTGGGGCGGCCGCGAGGGCTCGGAGTATGACAACGCCAAGGACCTCAATGCCGCGCATCAGCGCTACGCCGAGGGTGTAGACACCATCGCCGCCTACATCAAGGAGAAGGGCTACGACCTGCGCATCGCGTTGGAGCCCAAGCCCAATGAGCCCCGCGGTGATATCTTCCTGCCCACTATTGGTCACGCACTGGGGCTGATCGCCCAGCTGGACAACGGCGACATCGTCGGGCTGAATCCGGAGACCGGACACGAGCAGATGGCGGGGCTGAACTTCACCCACGGCATCGCCCAGGCGCTGTGGGCCGGCAAGCTGTTCCACATCGACCTCAACGGTCAGCGCTCCATCAAGTACGACCAGGACCTGGTCTTCGGCCACGGTGACCTGATCTCCGCCTTCTTCACCGTGGACCTGCTGGTCAACGGCTTCCCCAATGGCGGGCCCCGCTACGACGGCTGGCTGCACTTCGACTACAAGCCCTCCCGTACCGATTACCTCGACGGCATCTGGGACTCGGCCGCGGCCAATATGGAGATGGTCACCCTCCTCGCTGAGAAGGCCAAGGCCTACCGCGCCGACCCGGAGGTGCAGGAGGCGTTTAAGACCTCGGGCATCTTCGAACTCGCCGAGGCGACCCTGGCTGAGGGCGAATCGTTAAGCGACTTCCTCTCCGATGCTTCTGCTTACGAGGAATTCGACGCCGACAAGGCCGCCGAGCGCAACTACGGGTTCGTCAAACTGAACCAGTTGGCGCTACGCCACCTGGTCGGCTGATAAGCACGAGGAGACTTCCTATGGCCCTTGTCGCCGGTATTGATTCCTCCACACAGTCCTGCAAAGTCGTCATCCGTGAGGCGGAAACGGGTGCTCTGGTCCGTTCCGGGGCCGCCAAGCACCCCGACGGCACGGAGGTTGATCCACAGGCCTGGTGGGACGCCCTGCTCAGTGCGGTTGATGAGGCCGGCGGGTTCGACGACGTCGAAGCCGTCTCCATCGGCGGACAGCAACACGGCATGGTCGCCCTCGACGCCGAAGGGCAGCTCATCCGGGACGCTCTGCTGTGGAATGACACCCGCTCTGCCGCTGCTGCCGAGGCGCTCATCAGTGAGCACGGGGGGCCGGGTCCCGGTGCCGCCGCCTGGGTGCGGATGACCGGCTCGGTTCCGGTGGCCTCTTTGACGGTGACCAAACTGCGGTGGCTAGCCGATGCCGAACCGGCTCATGCCGAGCGGGTTGCCGCCGTTGCCCTCCCCCACGACTGGCTGACGTGGAACCTCTCCGGGTCGACGTCGGTGGAGGATCTGACCACCGACCGCTCCGAGGTCTCCGGCACCGGGTACTACGACCCCGCCCTCGGCGAGTACCGGTACGATCTGCTCGCCCAGGCGCTGCGGATCAGTGAAGACCGCGCCCGGAGCATCGTGTTGCCCCGGGTGCTGGAGCCCAACGAGTCTGCCGGCACCGGGGATAGCTCCCGAGGGTGGGGGCACATCACCTTGGGCCCGGGGGCCGGCGATAATGCGGCCGCTTCTCTGGGTATCGGGATGTCCACCGGGGACGTGTCGATCTCTATCGGGACCTCCGGCGTCGTCGCCGCTGTCTCCCCCACTCCCATTCAGGACGCCAGCGGGCTGATCGCTGGTTTCGCCTCGGCCACCGGGGAGTACCTGCCTCTAGCTGTCACGCTCAATGGCTCCCGAGTACTCGATGCCACCGCTGACATGCTGGGAGTGAATCACAGCCAGCTGGCACAGTTAGCGCTTTCGGCCGAACCCGGTGCCCACGGGCTGAGCCTAGTGCCCTACCTCGCCGGAGAGCGGACCCCCAATCTGCCACGCGCTACGGGTTCTTTCATTGGGCTGACTCTGGAGTCGATGAACCCCGCTGATGTGGCCCGTGCCGCCGTGGAGGGTCTGCTCTGTGGCCTGGCCGACGGATTGGAAGCCATGACGAGCCTCGGGGTGCCGGTGAACTCCATCCAGCTCATTGGCGGAGCAGCCCGCTCTGAGGCGGTCCAGCGGATCGCCCCGGCGGTCTTCGAACGCGAGATCCTGGTACCGGCTCCCGGTGAGTACGTCGCCGACGGCGCGGCCAGGCAAGCCGCATGGGTGCTCTCCGGTGCGCAGAACCCCCCGCAGTGGACTGTCTCCGAGGTGCAACGCTTCACCGCTGAGCCCACCCGGTTTGTCCGCGAACGCTACGCCGAGCGCCGTCACCTCTTCGCCGAACGCAGCTGACCTCCCCGTCTCTGGCCCGAGAACTCAACGGTGCGCAGGCTCACCACCATCGAGGGCTCAACGACACCAGGTGCTCAACGACACCAGGTGCTGACCAGCTTGAGGATCTCAATGGCTTCCGGCGGGGCGAAGTTCAGCGCTGGGGTGCGGGGCCACCTGTACGCGGTCCCCGGGCCCGATTCCCAGGCCCTGAGCTTCGGTACGAGTCAGCTGCACATGGACCGGCCCCTGCTGGACAGCCTCGTCGAGGGTCACCTCCAACCGGATTTCGAATCCCACCCGGTTCCACCGGCTGATCGTGCCGGCGCGGGCGGTACTGACAGGATGCTGTTCACCCTCGGCGGTGATGAGCACATCGTGGGGTCGCAGTAACACCTCTCCGAGCCGGGTGGCCTCCCCAATGAAGTGGAAGACGAAGTCGGTCGCCGGATGGTCGTAGATCTCATCGGGGGTGCCAACCTGCTCAATCCGTCCCTCATTGACCACCACGATCGTGTCGGCGACCTCAAGGGCTTCCTCTTGGTCATGGGTGACGAAGACGCTGGTGACGTGGACGTCGTCGTGCAACCGTCGCAGCCAGTCCCGCAGTTCTTTGCGTACTTTGGCATCGAGAGCACCAAAGGGCTCATCGAGCAGCAAGACTGAGGGGTCGATCGCCAGCGCCCGGGCCAGCGCCATGCGTTGCCGTTGCCCGCCGGAGAGCTGCGAAGGCATCCGGTGGCCGTGCTGGGCGAGTTGGACCAGCTGTAGCAGTTCCTCGACCCGCTGACGGATCCGTTCCTTGGGAAGTTTGCGGATCTCCAGTCCGAAGGCGACGTTCTTCGCCACCGACATGTGTTTAAACGCCGCGTAGTGCTGAAAGACGAACCCGATATTGCGTTGCTGAGCGGGCACCCGGGTGACGTCGCGGCCATCGATGTGCACTGTTCCGGCGTCGGGCGTTTCCTGACCACCCAGGATGCGCAGGAGCGTGGTCTTACCCGAACCGGAAGGGCCCAGCAGGGCGGTCAGCCCCCCGGAGGGCACCGAGAGGGTGATGTCCTCGAGTGCGGCGAAGTCGCCATAGTGTTTACTCAGCCCGGAGATCTCGATACCCAACAGTTCTCCTTCAGTCGTTGCGTTCGTGGGGACGCAGGATGGTCACGATGACCAGGGCAGCCACCGCCACCAGGGCTAACAGGAACCCGATAGCGTAGGCCTGCCCGGTCTCGAAGCCTTGGTGAAGCCGCTGGACAGCGATCGTGGCGGTCTCGGTCTGATTCACGATGCCGCCGGAGACCACCAGCACCGCGCCGAATTCGCCCACGGCCCGAGCCAGGGTGAGCACCACCCCGTAGGCGACGGCCCAGCGGATCGAGGGCAGGGTGATACGCAGCAGCACTTGTCCACCGGAGGCTCCCAGGGATTGGGCGGCGGTTTCCTGGTCGGTGCCGATCTCCTGTAGCACCGGGATCACCGCGCGCAGCACCAGCGGCAGGGAGACAAATGTCACCGCAAGCACAATCCCGGGGAAGGAGAAGATCAGCTGGACTCCGGCTTCGGCCAAGGGCGCTCCGAGGACTCCATGCACCGGCCCGTAGGCCAGCAATAAGGCCAGCCCCACCACGATCGGGGAGACCGAGGTGGGCAGATCCGCCAGGGCCGAAAGGAGCCGTTTGCCGGGGAACTGGTAGCGCACCAGCAGGATGCCCAGGGTCACACCAAGCACCGTGTTGAACACCACCGCGCAGCCCGCAGCGGCCAGGGTCACCCACACGGCATTGCGCAGCGAGGGGTCTGCCAGCGCCATGGTCAGGTAGTTCTCTCCGGTGAAGAAGGTCTCCTGGACCACCCGGCCCATCGGCCAGCCGACCAGCAGAAATAAATAGATGACGACGACGCCGATACGAACCACAGATGCCGGTGTTCTAGTCCGCATGCCGGGTCACCTTCCGCGAGAGCACATCGAAGACTCCGATGGCGGTCAGGGCCACCAGCAGGAGGAAAACCGCCACAGCCGCGGCGGCGGCGGTGTTATCGGTTTCTAAGTAGGACTGGATACGGATGGGGGCACCTTCGGAGACATTGGGCCGGTTGCCAGTCAGCAGTGTGAGAGCACCGAACTCTCCTACCCCACGGGCGAAGGAGAGCGTGGCCCCTGCGGCGATGGCGGGGGTCAGTGCCGGCAGCACGACCCTGCGGAACGTCGTGACCCGGGAGGCACCGAGGGATTCGGCGGCCTGTTCGACGTCGGTATCGAGTTCGATGAGCACCGGCTCCACGGTGCGGACCACGAACGGCAGGGTCACGAAGAGCACGGCGAGGAACACTGAATACGGGGTGCCGAGCACATTGATCCCCAATGGGCTGTTGGGACCGTAGAGGCTCAGCAGCACCAATCCGGCGACCAGGGAAGGCAGGGCGAAGGGAATATCGATGAGCAGTTCGACGAGCCGTTTGCCGGGGAACCGGTCGCGGACCAGCACCCAGGCGATGAGGGTGCCGATCACCATGTTCACCGCAGTGGCTGCCGCCGCGGCGGTGAGGGTGAGTTGAATGGCGTTGGCAGTCTGGGTATTGGTCAGGGTTCCCCAGAACACCGCCCAGCCGTCTTCGGCTGAGGCGACCACCACCAGCGCTAAGGGCAGCAGCACCAGCAGGGAGAACCACAGCACGGAGACCCCCAGGGCCACCGAAGCCGGGCGGGTCAGGGTGGAGTGAGGTTTCAGGGTGGAGGCGCGCATTAGTTCATCCCCGATTCTTCGATGATCTCGGTGATGACACCGTCGGTGTCGAAGAACTCCTCGACGACGGCGTCCCAGCCGCCGAAGTGCTCATCGATGGTCCACAACTCCTCCACCTCAGGGAATGGATCGGCAGGATCATTGACGCCGTCGATCTCGCCGATCTCGACCTCGTCGGCGAGATGCCGCAGCGGACGGAATCCGTATTCGGCGTAGATTGCTTGGCCTTCGGGGCTTAAAGCGAAGTCGAGGAAGTCGTGGGCCGCCTGGGGTGCATCTTCGGTCACTGCCGCGGGGTTCTCGATGAGCAGGCTGCGGTCGGGGACGATGTAGTCATAGTCCTCACCAGCCTGACGGCCCAGAATGGCCTCGTTCTCATAGGAGAGCAGCACGTCTCCGGTGCCGTCGAGGAATGCGGTGGTGGCATCCCGTCCGGAGCCGGGGAAGGCGTGGACGTTGCTGATGAGCTGCTCCATGTACTCGGCGGCGTCGTCCTCGTTCCCGCCGGACTGCAGTACTGAGGCCCAGGCGGCCAGAATGTTCCAGCGGGCCGCCCCCGAGGAGCCGGGGTTGGGGGTGACAATGCCGACATCCTCACGGGCAAGGTCTTCCCAGTCGGTGATGTTCTTCGGATTGCCTTCCCGGACCACCAGGACGACGACGGAGTCGGTCACCATGCCGCGGTTCTCTGCGGCGTTCCAGTCGTCGGCGACCATGCCGGCCTCGACGAGCCGTGTGACGTCGGGTTCGATCGAGAAGTGAACGAATTCCCCGGGCAGACCGTTGGCCACAGCCCGGGATTGGTCCCCGGAGGCGCCGTAGGAGGTGGCGAAGGTGACACCCTGGCCCTGCTCGGTGGCGGCGAAAGCCTCGCCGACGGCCTCGTTGGCCTCGGCGGGTACCGCGAATCCGACGATGGTGACCTGGTTCTCTCCCCCGCCGGCGGCGCAGCCGACCAGCGTAGCGAGGGCCAGCAGACTGCCGGCACCGCGCAGTGCCGCCGCGCGGCGGCGAGCTGTCCGGGCCATGCGTGTCCTCCTTGAGCGCACCGGGTAATCCCGGGACACGCTAGAACAGCAGGCCGAAGGTGACGCTACATGTCGTCACGCAACGTCATACGCATATTTCCGCAGATCAACAGCAGGTGCCGGTCTGCTCATAACCGGTGATGACCTCAACTTTGGCCGCCGAGGGGCTCTGCGGGTCGAAGTGGTAATCCAGCCATTCGCCGGCGAGCTTCCGGGCCAGCTCCCGGCCGACGACCCGTTGCCCCATACAGAGGATCTGGGCGTTATTCGACAGCACGGAGCGTTCCACCGAGTAGGAATCATGGGCGGTCACCGCCCGGATACCGGGAACTTTATTCGCGGAGATCGCCACCCCCAGTCCGGTGCCGCAGATCAGCAGGGCCCGGTCGGCGTCCCCGGCGGCGATCTTCTCCGCCGCAGCAATGGCGATATTCGGGTAGGGAGTGGCTTCATCGGAGCCGACCCCCATATCGATAACCTCGCTGACCCGGTCATCGGCAGCGAAATCGGCCCGTAAGGCTTCCTTGTAGTCGTATCCGGCGTCGTCGGACCCGACGACGATTCTCAGGCGTTGCTGCCCCGATTCCGTCAATGCCCCGCCTCCTTGGTGTCTGCGATGTGTCTGCCGATGGCGGCCAGGATGGCGGCCATCGACATCGCCCCGGGGTCCGGGGTACCGATGCTTTTCTCCGCCAGGGGTCGGGCACGTCCCACGGCAGGGCGTAGCTCGGCGGTGGCACCAGCGGCACGTTCAGCCTCCGTGGCGGCCTGGCTCCAGGCGGCATGCAAGCCCTCTCCGGCATGAAGGCCCGCCCGGAGCGCCTCGGTGAAGGGCCCGGCCGCATCAAGGAGAGTTTTATCTCCCGGTTGGGCCCCGCCGAGTTCCTTCATCGCGGCGAGGAAGGCGTCTGCGGCGTGGGCTGCATCGGTGGCGGTGTAACGCTGCGCCTGGTCATCGAGTGTGCCGGCTGCAGCTTCCAGTGCCGCACCCCAGAGCACTCCGGAGGTGCCGCCGGCGTCGTCGGCCCATGCTCGTCCAGCGGCACGCAGGAGCGCGGAAGGTCCGGCGTGCGTGGGCGTTTCGGCGATGGCCGCCTCAGCAGCCCGGATCCCGCGCAGCATGCCGCGGCCGTGGTCCCCGTCCCCGGCGACCGCATCGATACGTCCCCACTCCTGACTGGAGGCGGCCACCATCTCAGCGATATCGACCACTGCAGTGCGGATCGCGGCTGCACATTCTGCTCCGGCAGGGCTGGCCTGCGGGATGGACTCCAGTGGGTCACCCTCCGTGGTGGAGGCTGCCGGATCGGAGGGCCCCGGCAGGCCACGGCCCACTCGACGGAACGCGGGGGTGTAGGCGTCAGCTCGCCACCACCGTTCGAGGTCCTCGTCGAGCCACATCAGCGTCAACGAGCAGCCGCCCATATCGAGACTGGTGACCAGTTCTCCGACCTCGGGCTCCACCACCTCCAGCCCCTGAGCGGCCAGCAGCCGGGCGATCGCTCCCCACAGCAGGAAGAGTTCTTCGTACTTGGTGGTGCCGAGTCCGTTGAGGATGGCGGCCACCTTGCCTCCGGTGGCTTGAGGCGGAGTCTCCGCTAGGAGACGCGTGACGAGGAGTTCGGCCAGCTCATCGGCGCTCATCAACGGAACGTCCTCGATGCCGGGCTCACCGTGGATACCCAGCCCCAGACCCATGTGTCCTTCCGGCACGTCGAACAGGGGCGTGGAGGCACCGGGCATCGTGCATCCGGAGAAGGCCACCCCCAGGGTGCGGGTGGCGTCATTGGCTCGTTGCCCGGCCTGCTGTACCGCATCGAGGTCCAGTCCCTCGGCCGCGGCGGCGCCAAGTACCTTGAAGACGGTGAAATCCCCGGCGATTCCGCGGCGCTGTGCGGGATCGTCCGCGGAGGCGATGTCGTCGGTGACGATGACCAGCCGGGCATCAATGCCTTCTTCGGCCAGACGACGGGCCGCGAGGGTGAAGTTCATGACGTCACCGGCGTAGTTGCCAAAGGTGAAGATCACTCCGCGGCCGGCGTCGGCGGCTCGGCCGACGGTGCAGGCCCAACGAGCTGAGGGGGAGGTGAAGATATTGCCGACCACCGCGCCGTGGGCGAAGCCCGGCCCAACCAGTCCGGCGAAGGCGGGATAGTGCCCGGACCCGCCACCGAGCACCACTGCCACCTCACCCCGGGAAGCGACATCGGGTACGACCACGCCGCCGTCGACCCCGCGCAATCGGTCCCCATAGAGAGTGAGGAAGCCGGAAAGCTGATCCTCCATGAACCGGGCGGGATCGTTGAAGATGACGGTCATCGCCTTGACTCCTTCACTGACCAGGCATGTTATGTGATGGGAATCACTACAGACGTCAGCCTATCACGCTCAGAACACTCGTTAATGAACATGTGTTCACTCTGCGGTGTACGATGACGCTCATCGGCAGTCCCACTGATCCACAGGGAGGCGGTGAACACCATCTCAGAGACCGATCGGCTCTACCGTGCCGCCCAGCTCTACTACGAACAGGGCGCCACCCAGGCGGAGATCGCCCAACAGCTCAACGTCTCCCGCCCCTCGGTCAGCCGCATGCTCGCCGAAGCCCGCGAGGCCGGCATTGTGGAGATCACAGTGCACCGCCCCACAGCCAACCGCACCGATGAGCTCAGCCAGCGACTCAAGAAAGCGCTGCAGCTCGAGGCTGTCCACATCGCCCCCGGAGACCAGTCCACCCGCATGGGTTTGGGACTGGGCTCCGCCACGCGCCAAGCCTTGTCCACCACGGGTCTGACGACCGGGGATGTCATGCTCATCGCCTCCGGGGAAACGACCTACGCCTTGGCCCAGCAGCGGCTCGGCAATTTCTCCGGAGTCATCGTGGCCCCCACTGTCGGCGGACAGGCCGAACCCGACCCCTGGCACCAGACCAATGAAGTGGTGCGGATGTTCACCGCCACCTCCGGAGGGTATCCGCACTACCTCTTCGCTCCATCACTTCCCTCCGAGGCGCTCCTCGAGGCCCTCCAGGACGATCCGGGGTTCCAGCAGATCCAAGAGGACTGGGCCTCGGCGAAGGTCGCACTGATCGGCGTCGGCGCTCCACCACTGTCCCGGCAGTCCATCGCCCGCACCGTGCCGCGGGATCATCCGAATCTCGCCAAGTCCATTGGTGATGTCTGCCTGGCTTTCTTCGACCAAGAGGGCCACGAGGTGACCTTCCCCGGCAATGAACGCATGGTGCGCATCCCCGGTGAGACCCTGCGGGCCGTCCCCCATCGGATTGCTGCGGCAGTGGGCACACATAAGGCCCCCAGCATCCTGGTCGCGGCGAAGACCGGCTGGTTCACCGTCTTGGTCACCGATGAAGTGACCGCCCGGGCTATCGACCGCTCCTTGTAACACCGACTGCATCCACACCTGCGACACCCCTCACCGTGCGGTCCGCGGGTCCCAGAAGGGGCCGACGCCGCCACCTCTCCTCACCCCACGTCTTGACAATGTGATGTGGGTTACCAGAAGATATTCAGCATCTGCACATTTGGAAAGGAACAGATGTTCACAGCGGATGCGTGGCCTATCGCCTGCAATATGCTCCCCTTCGGCGGGCAGACCGCAGACGGCACTCCTCTCACCGAGGCTCCCGCCTCGGTGTGGGCCGATCACCTACGGCAGGTGCGTGAACTCGGGTTCACCCATATCGACCCCACAGATGCCTGGCTCCCCCTGCACCGCCTGAGGGAGAATCGGCTCACAGAGTTCCGACAGGTCCTGGCCGACCAGGGGCTGAGCATCAGTTCGATCTCCATGACGCGCAGCTCCGTGGTAGATGCCACGCACGGAGAGGAGAATCTCGCCGGGGCTCACCGACTCATCGACCTGGCCCCCGAGTTCGGTGCCACCATTGTCAACACCGGGTTCATGCAGGCCCTCACCGAGGCTCAACAGCGGGCGCTGTGGTTCTGGCTGGCCGAAGGCCACCACGATGACCCCGCCCTGCGCCCACTGGCCGTGGCCCGGATCCGCGAACTGGCCGAGCACGCTGCCGAGATCGGCATCGAGATCAGCCTGGAGATGTACGAGGACACCTTCATTGGCACCCCGGAAAAAGCGGTGGAGTTCGTCACCGATGTTGACCACCCCGCCGTCGGGCTCAACCCGGATCTGGGTAACCTCATCCGTCTGCACCGCCCCATGCCCGCCTATGGCGAGATGTTTGAGGCCGTACTGCCTTATACGAACTTCTGGCACATCAAGAACTACATCCGGGATGAAGACCCGGCGACCGGCAGCTACCACTCCGCCCCGGTTCCCTTAAAGCACGGAATCATCAATTACCGGGCCGTCATCCGGCGGGCGCTGGAACTGGGGTTCACCGGCCCCTTCTGCTGTGAGCACTACGGCTCTGACTCCATCGGGGTCTGTGCGGAGAACCGGGACTACATCCGCCAGGTTCTACGCTCGGCCCTGCCGCCTCATTCCCGCACCACAGAAAGCACTGACACCCCATGAGAGAGTCCATCCACACCGTGACCGTCGTCGGCGCCGGCTACATGGGCGGAGGAATCGCCCAGACCCTGGCACTGGCCGGGCTGGACACCACAATCGTCGACGTCGACCCGGAGGCCACCCAGCGGGGTCTGCAGCGGCTGCTCCGTGAGGCTGAAGACTTCGAGGACCAGGGCCTCTACCCCTCAGGGGCGGCAGCCACGATCGCTGAGCACCTGCGCGCGGGGCAGAGCCTGGAGACCGCAGTGGCCGGGGTGGACTTCATCGAAGAGGCGGTCTTCGAATCCCCGGAGGTCAAGACCGAGGTGCTGGCACGGATCTCAGCTCACGCCGACCCGGAGGCGATCATCGGCACCAACACCTCCACGATCCCGGTGGCGGTGCTCGCCCCGGCCGTACAGCATCCAGAACGGTTCCTCACCGTGCACTACTCCAACCCGGCCCCGTTCATCCCCGGGGTGGAACTGGTCGCCGGGGAAGCCACCAGTCCGCAGGCCATCGCCGCGGTGAAGGATCTACTGCAACGCACTGGCAAAGAGGGAGCCCAGGTCGCCGATCGGCCGGGGATGGCTTTGAACCGACTGCAGTACGCCCTATTGAAGGAGGCCTGCTCCATTGTTGAAGAGCAGGTGGCCACCATGGAGGATGTCGACACCATCGTGCGGACCACCTTCGGTTTCCGACTAGGTTTCTTCGGACCTTTCGCCATCGCCGATCAGGCCGGTCTCGATGTGTACAACAACGGCTTTGGCACCCTCGCCGAGGCCTACGGATCTCGGATGAGCCGGCCGGAGTTACTCCGGGAGGCGGTCAGTCAGGGGCGCCACGGACTCAAAAATGGCGCCGGCTGGACCGGTGACTTTCCTGAGGAGACCGCTGCCGACGTCGTGCGCTACCGCAATCGGGCCTATGCCCGTATGGGGGAGCTACTGCGCGAGCTCGGCCCTGCCCCGCAGGCCTCCCCACCCTGGCAGCCAGGACACACCGACGACGCCGCCTGACCCCCACCGCACGTCATCTCACCTCATTCCACCCACCAGGAACAGGAGAACTATGTCCACCTCTGCTGAGAGCACATCCCACGCCAAGATCCGCGTGGGACTCATCGGCACCGGCGGTATCGCCGTTTACAAGCACCTGCCCGCGCTGAAAGCCCATCAGGACCGGGTGGAGGTGGTCGCTGCGGCCGATGTCAGTGCCGATCGGCTCAACACCGTCGCCGATGAGTGGCAGATCCCCGGACGGTACCCGGACGCGGAGTCACTCTTGGCCGCGGAGAAGCCGGACCTGCTGGTGGTCTGCACTCCGCCGGTGGCCCACCGCGATGTTGTCATCGCCGGGTTGCAGGCCGGCGCCTGGGTCTGGTGTGAGAAGCCACCCATGCTCTCCCTGGCCGAATACGACGAGGTCGCCGGTTATGAAGGTGCCGCCGGCCCTTACGCCTCGTATGTCTTCCAGCACCGGTTCGGCTCGGCCGCGCAGCGGCTGCGTCGACACGTGCAGGAGGGCACCCTGGGCCGGCCGTTGGTCTCGGTGTGCCACACCCTGTGGTTCCGCACCCACGAGTACTACGAGGTGCCGTGGCGTGGAAAGTGGGAGACCGAAGGGGGCGGCCCCACCATGGGGCACGGCATCCACCAGATGGATCTACTCTTTGAGATCCTCGGTGACTGGAGCGAGGTCACCGCCCGGGCCGAAGTCCTGGACCGTGACGTGGAAACCGAGGATGTTTCCCTGGCGATGGTGAAGTTCGCCTCCGGGGCGGTCGGTTCAGTCATCAATAGCGTGATTTCCCCGCGGGAGTCCTCCTACCTGCGGTTCGACTTCACCGATGCCACCGTGGAGGTCGAGCACGTCTACGGCTACGACAACACCTCCTGGCGGTGGACTCCGGCCCCGCACCGGGCCGAAGACACCCAGGTGGTGGAACGTTGGGTGCCGGAGGAGAACATCCCCTCTTCGCATATCCAGCAGCTGGGCGAGTTGTTGGATTCGATGGAACGTGGCCAGCGCCCTCGCGCCTCAGGTGATGACGGGCGACGGGTGTTGGAGTTCATCGCTGCGCTCTACGAGTCAGCTGAAACCGGGCGGACCGTCACCCGCCATGACCTGGCTCGGCAGGGCACCTATTACACGGGGATGCACAATCCAGCCCATGTCTACCGGCTTCAGCGCCCAACGAGCCCGGCAGTTCAGGGGGCCACCCATGGCTGATGCCTTCGAGGTCTCCACCACCGAGACCGAGGTCATCCTGCGCGGCGGCGGTACCGAACTCACCCGGTATGTGTACCGGCCGGAGACTGCACAGCGGGAAGCACCCAAGCCGTATCTCTATCCGGTGCGGTTCCTCGACGGGGGCCCGGCCGCCGTCCGCCGTCCGTGGGATCACCGCTGGCACGTGGGTCTGCAGTTCACCTGGTCCCACGTCGATGACCAGAACTTCTGGGGCGGGCCGACATTCTCAGCTGAGCATGGTTACCGGCATCTGAAGAACACCGGATCGATGCGTCACACCGGCTTCGCCACTGCACCGGCCGGCGGTGAGGTCGTCACGCTCGATGAATCCCTGCAGTGGGTGACCATTCATGGGGAGCACTGGGTGGATGAGCACCGGGTTCACCGCTTCCACTCCTTGGATACCGAACGCGGTGTCTGGGCGGTGGACTTCAGCACCACGCTGACCAATGTGCGCGGCAGCACGATCCCGTTAGGGAGTCCCACCACCGCTGGGCGCCCCAATGCCGGCTACACCGGCTGGTTTTGGCGGGGCCCGCGGTCCTGGACCGGATGTACGCTCATCGGTTCTGACGGCAGCACCGGTGAAGACGCCCTGATGGGCAGCAGTGAACCTGACTGGGTGGCCTTCAGCTCTGAGCACGATGAACTCGACGGCGGAGGGACTGTCCTCGCATTTAAGGGCTCCTCCTCCAGTGCGGATACTCACGTGCCGCCGGTGAAGTGGTTTACCCGTACCACTCCGTTTACCGTGGCCAGCCAATCCCCGGCCTTCGACGAGAAGATCCACCTGCCTCACGGTGGTTCCCTTCACCTGGAGCACCGTTTCGCCTTCATCAACGGGGTCCACAGCCCGGAGTCCATTCGTCAGTTAGCCCAGCAGTTGAGTGTGTAAGACGCACACGACGTCGCCCCGTGACGCCCCGAGCGAGCAACGGCTCCTCGGGGCGTCCGTCTGTCCAAGGCGCCTCCACCCGGCCCTGGATACTCACCGCATCGCCATTACTCACCGCTTCGCCCTACAACTGCGCACATCGCCATCGCGCCAGCCTCGCTCCCGCACGCTCCCTGCTTCTGCGTCTCATCCTTCCCCACCCCACCGACCCCCAGATGTGAACATATGTTCATTGACATGTGATTACCCCCACTGTAATGTGAGTCACACCATTGATGGGGTGTCATCGAAGGCACTCGCGCATTGACGAAGGAGACACTGATGGCGCGTCCACAGAAGGGGATGATGATCCCCGCCGGTATCGCGATTGCGGCCCTGGGCCTGACAGCCTGCGGAGCGGCAGATGCCGAGTCCAACGGGGACCAGGAGAATGTCGAGCTGCGCTTCACCTGGTGGGGCGGCGAAAGCCGCCATAACTACACCCAGGAGATCATCGACAACTTCGAAGAGGAATACCCCCACATCAGCGTCCAGCCTGAATACGGCGAGTGGGGCGGATACTGGGACCAGCTAGCCACGCAGGCAGCGGCCGGTGACCTGCCGGACATCATCCAGATGGAACTGCGCTATATGCGCGAGTACATCGACAGCGATCAGTTCATCCCCCTCGACGACGTCGACGTCAGCGATGTTGCCGAAGGCGTTCTCGAAGGCGGCATCATCGACGGGGAGCTCTTCGGCATCCCCTCAGGCAGTACGGTTCCGGCGATCGTGGCGAACCGGGAGGTCTTCGACGAAGCCGGCGTGGATTTCCCCGATGACACCACCTGGACCTGGGACGACTTCCACGAGATCACCCAACAGATCAGCGACAACTCGGAGGCCGTCGGCTTCGCCCGCCCCTTCGGTGATTACGGTTTCGAGGTATGGCTGCGCCAGCACGCCGGTAAGGACATCGTCACCGACGACGGCGACGTCGACCTCACCGCCGAAGACGCCCAGCCGTACTTCGAGTTGCTGCTTGAGATGAATGAATCCGGTCAGATGGCTCCGGCTTCGCTGGCCTCGGAGGACCGCAGCGCCGCCCACGAGCAAACCTTGGTGGTCACTGGCCAGGCGGCGATGTATATCGAGTGGGACACCGTCATCATGCAGCTCTCCGGTGGGGAGAACGTGAACCTGGAGCCGCTGCGTTTCCCCACTCTGACCGGAGATGCCTCAGATGCCGAGCTGTTCTACAAGCCGGCAATGTTCTACTCCGTCTCGGCCGGTTCAGACCACCCTGAAGAGGCGCAGCTGTTCATCGACTACCTCATCAACAATGAGGAGGCCGGCAGCCTGACCGGTATCGACCGGGGCCTGCCCGCCAATGAGCAGGTCCGCGAAGCGATCCTGCCGGAGCTGGATGAAGGAGCCTCAGTCATTGTGGACTTCCAGGAGTCCATTGCCGAGGAAGTCTCCCCCATTCCTCCGGTTCCGCCGGAGGGCTTCGGTGCCGTGCAGGACATCATCTTCCGGTTCGAGGAAGAGGTCATCTTCGGCAACCTCACCCCTGAACAAGCCGCCGAGCAGATGGTCGGCGAAATCGAGTCCGCGCTGAGCTAATGCCAGCGGCATACGACAGGAGCACATCATGAGATCCACTCGCACCGTGATGAAGGGCGCCGCCCTGGTGAGCATGCTCGCGCTGGGGCTGACTGCCTGCGGCGGCAACGGCAATGGGGAGAACGACAACGACGCAGGCGGTGAGCAAGAGGAGGTCCAGCTCCGCTTTACGTGGTGGGGCGGCGAAGAGCGCCACCAGGCGACTGAAGAGATCATTGAGCTCTTCGAAGCTGAACACCCACACATCAGCGTCAGTGGGGAATACGGTGACTGGGACGGCTACTGGGACCAATTGGCTACCCAGGCCGCCGCCGGCGACCTACCCGATGTGGTGCAGATGGAACTGCGCTACATGCGGGAGTACTTCGACAATGAGCAGTTCATTCCGCTCGAGGACGTCGACGTCAGCAGTATTCCGGAATCGGTTCTCGAAGGAGGGATGATCGAAGGGGACCTCTACGGGGTGCCGACTGGCAGTACCGTCGCTTCCATCATCGCCAACCGGGACGTCTTCGATGAGGCCGGAGTGGAATTCCCCGACGATTCGACCTGGACCTGGGACGACTTTCGCGAGATCACCCAGCAGATCAGCGATAACTCAGAGGCCTATGGGATGTCCCGACCGTTCGGAGACTTCGGATTCGAAGTCTGGCTTCGTCAGCACGCAGGCAAGGACATCGTCACCGACGACGGCGATCTCGACCTCGAACCGGAAGATGCTGTTCCCTACTTCGACATGCTGTTGGAGATGACCGAGTCCGGTGCCATGCCACCGGCTGCTCAAGCGGCTGAGGAGCGCGGCATCGCTCAGGAGCAGTCCATGGTCCTCACCGACCAGGCGGCCATGCACGTGGAGTGGTACACCGGTGCCAGCGGTGCCGGAACGGAGGAAGTCGACGTGCTGCCCATCCGCTTCCCCACTCTGACCGGCAATGCTGAAGACGGGGAACTGTTCTATAAGCCGGCGATGTTCTACTCGGTGGCCTCTGGCTCAGACCACCCCGAAGAGGCACAGCTGTTCGTTGACTTCATGATGAACAGCGAAGAGGTCGCGGCGATCAATGGTCACGACCGAGGGGTCCCGGCCAACGTGGATCTCCAGGAAGCCGCAGCCGCGGAACTCGATGAAGACGAGCAGCTCATCGCTGAGTTCCACTCCAGCTTAGAAGACGAGGTCAGTGACAACCCGCCGATCCCGCCAGAGGGTTTCGGCTCAGTACAGGGGATCATCTTCCGCTACGAGGAAGAGGTCATCTTTGAGCGCCTGAGCTCGGAAGAAGCCGCCGAGCAAATGGTGGCTGAAATCGAGGCCGCGATCAGCTGACACCTCCTGCCCACCCCATACGTGAGGGCCCTGCGGATCTCATCCGCAGGGCCCTCACGCTGACCGGAGAGTTATTGGAATGCGTGCTGGCCGGAGCTTGTCCTGCTTAGTTGATCCGGGCGGGGGTGTCTAGCACGCGGTGGCCGGTGACTTCCCGGATCTCCCCGGTGAGGTTTAGCTGACCGGCCAGAGGCAACTCCCCGGCACTGGGCCCGGCCCAGAGGTCGATGATTCCGGGCTCAACGATCCGCCGGTAGTCGACCCCGGTGAAGGCAAACCGGTCAGCATGCACCCAGAAGGTCACTTCCTTGGTCTCCCCCGGCTGAAGGGGCACTCGCGCGTAAGCGAGCAGCTGTTTGACCGGACGCGCCACCTGGGCGTTGCGGTCACCGAAGTAGAGCTGGACGACCTCCTCGGTGGGCCGGTCGCCAGTATTAGCCACATTGACCGTGACATTCACGGTCCCGTCCACGGCGATCTCTGCTGATTCGACGTGCAGGTTGCGGTACTCCACGGTGGTGTAGCTGATGCCGTGACCGAAGGGGAACAACGGCGTGGGATCCAGATTGGAGACCCCCTGGCTGTTCTGACCCAGGGGTGCGGCGATGTAGCCGGCGGGCTGGCCCCCGGGGTGTGCGGGAATGCCGATCGGCAGCCGCCCGGTGGGTTCCACTACCCCGCTGAGCACCTCGGCAAGCGCCGGTCCCCCTTCTTCACCGGGGAAAAAGCCCTGCACCACGGCCGCACACTGTTCTGCGATCGCACCCAGTGCGTAGGGTCGCCCCGTGATGAGCACCAGCACCACCGGCGTTCCAGTGGCCAGTACGGCCTCCACCAGCTCCTGCTGAGCCCCGGGGAGTTTGAGGTCTTCGACGTCGCACCCTTCACCGGAGGTGCCGGCACCGAACATGCCCGCCAGGTCTCCCACGGTGACCACGGCCAGGTCAGCAGCAGCTGCCTCGTGGGCAGCGGCGGCGATCTGTGAGTCGTCGAAGCTGGTGATCGGAGCACCGAAGGAGTAGGTGACCTCGGCGTCGTCGTAGGTTTCGCGCAGCGCATCGAGGATTGAGGGCATGGGCACACCAATCCCCTTATGCGGGAAAGTTCCCTCGGGGTACTTGGCCAGCACGTGGTTGGGGAAGGAGTAACAGCCCATCATGGTGCGCGGCTGATCGGCAGAGGGTCCGACGACGGCGATCCGTTTGCCAGCCAGTTTCTCTGGGCTGGCGGGCAGGGTTCCGTCATTCGACAGCAGCACCAGGGATTGGCGGGCCACCTGTCGCGCCAGACGGCGGTTTTCTTCCGAGTCGAGGTTCACGGATTCATCGATGGCCGGTTCCCAGCCCTCATCGAGCAGACCGAGCTCAGCCTTCTGCTGCAACACCCGCCGTGCGGCGGTGTCGATCACCGACTCCTCCACCAGTCCTTGGCGGACCTGCTCGCTGAGGGTGCGGTAGCTGCCGGTGTGTGGCAGCTCAATGTCCAGTCCAGCGGAGACGGCCAGCCGTGCAGCCTCAGCCTGATCGGCCGCCACACGGTGCATCTTCTCCAGGAAAGCGACCGACCAGTAGTCGGCCACCACAGTGCCATCGAACTCCCAGTCCTCACGCAGGACTTCGGTGAGCAGCCACCGGGAGGCAGCCGGGGCTTCTCCATCGATGTCGGCGTAGGAGTTCATCACCGAGCCGACTTTGCCTTCCCGTACGGCCATCTCAAAGGGGAAGAGGATCAGGTCGATGAGTTCGCGCCTCCCGATGTGCACCGGCGCGTGGTTGCGGGCTGCCCGGGAGGCGGCGTAACCGGCGAAATGCTTCAGGGTCGCGACGATACCGGCCTTCTGCAGGCCTTTGACGTAGGCGGTGCCGATGGTACCGACCACATAGGGGTCTTCACCGATGGTCTCCTCCACCCGGCCCCATCGGGGGTCACGGACCACATCGAGCACCGGAGACAGACCCTGCTGGACTCCCACCGCGGCCATATCGGCCCCGATGTGCGAGGCCATCTCCTCGATGAGCCCGGGGTTGAAGGTCGCACCCCAGGCCAGCGAGGTGGGATAGACAGTGGCCTGGTAGGCGGTGAACCCGGTCAGGCACTCCTCATGGGCGATGGCGGGGATACCGAATCGATTCGCGGCCATGACCGCCGACTGGCGCTGCCGCAAATCCGCAGCCCCCTCGGGCACAGAAAGCGCCACCGTGCCATAGGTGCGGGTCAGGTGCCCCAGGCCGTCGACGATCTCCTGGTCAAAAGGGAGCTTGCCGGAGGACATCGCATCCTCCATAGGCGCGACCTCACCCTGGGCCTCTTCGTCTTGGCGCATCTCCCAGTGGGCGCCGAGCTGCGAGACCTTCTCCTCCAGGGTCATCTGCGCCAGCAGGGCTTCCGCCCGCTCCGCAGCAGACAGCGACCGATCATTCCAAGGTCCGGTTACACGCTCGGCCATTCCACACTCCTCATCTCGTCAGCCCAGGGAAGAGCTGTTCCCCTGCGCGAATCGACGTCGTCGGGTCATTTACTAAAGCCGGCAGTCAACCCGGCCACGATATAACGCCGGGCGAAGATATAGGCGACCAACAGCGGCACCGCAGACAGCACCACGGCGGCTAAGGTCGCCGGGACATCGACACCGAACTGGCCCTGGTACTCCCACAGGCTCAGCGGCAACACCCGCACGTCCCGGGACTGCGTGAGCACCAGGGGGAAGAGGAACCCGTTCCAGACCTGCAGCGCCTGGTAGATCCCTACGGTCATCAGTGCCGGCTTGGCCATCGGCAGTACCAAAGAGGTCAGGATCGTCCACTCCCCTGCACCATCGACCCGCATCGATTCGAAGAGCTCATTGGGGATGTCCCGGACGAAGTTGACGATGATGAGCACACTCAGCGGAATCGCGAAAGCGATCTGCGGCAGGATGAGCGCCCACAAGGAGTCATAGAGCCCCAGAAACTGAATCAGGTAGTAGACCGGAATGATCGTTGCCTGCACGGGGATGGCGATACCCAGCAGGATGAGCTGGAAGATTCGGGATCCACCCCAACTGGTGGAGCGGGTGATGTAGTAGGCAGCCATCACGGAGACAGCCAGCACCACCGTCACCGTGGAGAGCGTGACGATCACCGAGTTGGTGAAGAAGTGGAAGAAGTCATTTTCAATGACCCGCTGAAAGTTGGTCAGCGTTGGTTCCGTGGTGGGAACCAGTTGGTTATTCGACGCTAAGTCCTGTCGGGTACGGAAAGAGGTGATGACGATGAAGTAGATGGGCAGGATAATGACGCCCAACCACACCCAACCCAGCACGCCGCCGATGACGTTGCGCGACTGATACGGCTTGACTGGCTTCGTGCCCCGTCCGGTGGAGCCGAACCCTTTGGTGCCTTCGACGCCGCCATCGGGCTGGGTCGGATCCAGAGCCCGTCCGGCATCAGGGTGACGGGTCTCCGTAGAAGCTGCATGAGTCATCGGTCAGGCACCTGCCTTATCGGACTCCATCTTGGTGGAGCCGGAGAGTTTGTTGAGCAGCAGCGACATGGTCAATCCGATCGTGACCAACAGCACGGCGATCACCGAGGCGTTGCCCAAGTTGTGAGAGCTGAACCCCTCGATGTACATATCCAACGGCAGAATCCGTACCGCATTGGCCGGAGAGCCACCGGTGAGCACGTAGATGAGATCGAAGTAGGTCAGCGAGCCAACCAGCATCAGAGTGGATGAGGTGATGATCGTGTAGCGAAGCTGCGGAAGGGTGATGGAGAAGAACTGCCGCATACGTCCAGCTCCATCAATGGTGGCAGCCTCATACATTGTCTCCGGGATTTGGCGCACACCGGCCTGATAAAGCAACGCGTGGAAAGGGATGAAGCACCAGCCGACCACAAAGATCATCACCCACATGACCAGATCCGGGTTAGACAACCAGTCGTTAGGTAGTGGCAAGAAATCCAGGGCCGCGGAGATCCCGTAGTTCGGCGACAGCAATGATTGGAAGGTCAACCCCACGGCCACCGAGCTGAACAGCAGCGGCAGGAAGTAAAGCACTGAGAGCACCGCGCGGTACTTCTGCTGACCTGCCATGAACACACCCAGCAGCAGCGCCACCGGGGCCTGAAACAGGTACGAACCGATGACGAACATCACCGTCAGCTGCAGGGCCCGCCAGGTGAAGTCTCGATCTCCGAGCACGAACTCCCAGTTGCTGGTACCGACCCACTCGATCGAGCCGCGCACCGTGTTCCACTCCAAGAAGGAGATGACGACGACGCCAACGAGGGGAACAAGGGCAAAGAAGCCGAACAGCGCCACAGCGGGCAACGCCATGATGAAAGAGGGTCCCTGCCGGGATACCTTCACCGAGCGCTGCCCGCTGCGCGTCGCGTCAGCAGCCTGGACTTTGGGGGTAGCAGTCATCGGCTCCGCTTCTGTCTGGCTGGATGGTCACTCACGTGCGGTCAGACCCCGGTGGCTGCGTCCATGTTCTCTGCGAATTCCTCGGGGGTGATGTTGCCGCTGAGGATGTCAGAGAGGTTGTCCATGAGCGCCTGCTCGTGTTCGGGCATCACCGCCTGGTCCCAGCTGAGCTGGAAGTGATTGGCCTCGGAGACCAGCTCGTTAGCGAATTCGAGGAAGTCGGCGTCCTCGGTTTCGGCGATCTGGTCCTCGATACCTTCCAGGGGAGGCAGGGAGCCGGCGTCGAGCATGTTCTGAACGGTCTCGTCGTTGTAGAGGTGCTCGCTGAGGTAGGCGAGTGCATCCTCCTGAGAGGCTTCGTCGGCGTCGGCTGAGACCGACCAGTAGTTCGCCGGGTTGCCCACGATGTTGCTGGGGTCTCCTTGACCGTCTTCGAGCACCGGGAAGGTGGTGAAACCGAAGTTCCCGGATTCAGCGAACTCTGGGAAATCGTCATTCACCGTGGCGTAGACCCAGGAGCCCTGCAGCAGCATGGCGGCTTGGCCATCGGCCAGCAGCTGGGCGTCTTCATTCTGTGCGGCAGAGATGCTCTGGTAGGTGTCAATGAACCCACCGTTGACTCCGAGTTCCTGAATGGTTTCCAGCGCGAAGAGAACGGATTCATTGTTCCAGCTGGCACCGTCTTCGATGATGGAGGTGAACTGTTCCTCCCCTCCGTGGCGGTCGGTGAGGTACTGCAGCCACATCAATGCCGGCCAGACCGATCCCCCAGCCAGAGAGAAGGGCGCAATGTCATTGTCATTGAAAACGTCAATGGCCTCTTCGACCTCAGACCACGTCTGGGGCACCTCGATGCCTACCTCGTCGAAGAGTTCCTGGTTGTAGTAGAGCACCACCGGCTGCACGTCGTTGAGCGGGACCGCGTAGGTTTCGCCGTCGATGACACCGTTTTGGAAAACGGAGTCATGGATGCGGTCTTCAAGCTCTGCGGTGTGCTCGGTCAGCGGGATGATGCGCTCGCCTTCGAGATATTCCAGCAATGCCCCACCGGTCCAGGACATGATGAGTGTGGGTGCCTCGCCGGCACCCACCGCAGTGCGAATCTGCTCCTTGTATGCGTCGTTCTCATAGGCTTCGACGGAGATCGCCTGATCGGGGTTCTCCTCGTTCCAGCGTTCGAAGTCATCCTCGATCTGGGGCCAGCCTCCTCCAGTGAGGATCCAGGCACTGGCGTCACCGCCGTCACCGTCTCCTCCGCCGTTACCACAAGCGGTCAAGGCGAGTAGAGAGGCTGCGGAGAGGGTTGCAATACAGGCTGTGGGGGATGGTGTACGCGCCATTGCGTGGGTTCCTTTCGGTCAGAACATGCGGGTCCGTCTTCCGCCTCCTTCGGCGGGGACGTGGTATAGCCCACATTTCGTCTTACCGTGAGACTAAATAGCTCGTGGAGCTTCTGTCAAGCTCCCACTATGACCTTCGTTACATCAGTTTGGTAACGCCTAAGAGCCTCACTCGGGGTGGCGGAGGACGCCGGTACGCACGTCGTGGAAACGCCCGTGACCGCCTGGGGTGCTGAGCCCACTGGAGAACCTGTCCATCGCTTCGAAGATGTGATGACGCATCGCTTCTGCCGCGGCCTCAGGATCGGCCCGGTGCACGGCCTCGGCGATCGCCCGGTGCTCCTCAATCGTGTGGGTGCCGTCGAGGTCGGCTGGGTAGAGGCGGAACAGGTGTAAATGGGCGTGCAGGTGACGGAAAGCATCGTGGAGGAAGCCATTCCCCACCGCGTCAAAGATCATGTCGTGGAAGGCGACGTCGTGCGAGGCCAGTTCGTAGCCTTCGTGCCGCCCGTTCGGCAGGTGGGCAAAGCGTTCGATCTCGGCGAGCATTTTCCGTCCCGGATTGACGGCCCGATCGGTGCTCACCACGCTGACCGCCCACGGTTCCATCAACAGCCGCACCTCCATCAGGTGCATCAGTTCCCGCCCGTCCAACAGCGGGGTGGTCCAGATACCTCGGGGCTTCTTGGAGACCACCAGCCGGTCGCCTTCCAATCGCTGGAGGGCTTCCCGGATAGGCGTCTGGGAGACGCCGAGGTCGCGTGCAAGCTGGTCGATGGTCAGTTTGGTGTCCGGCGGAATCGCATTGGAGAGGATCATCGCTTTGATCCGCTCGTACGGAGTCGCCTCCTCGGCGCTCTGTGTGTTCGCCGTTCCGCTGGTGGCACCAATCAGGGGGATCTGGTGACCCTGGGCTTCTGCGTCAGAGGACCGCCGCGGCATTGCTTCCATGACCTCCCGCTCGTGGGCATCTGAGGGTGAACCGGGTGTGATGAGGTGCAGTGGAGTATACGCGGCGGCTCCACCTCACCCGCGGGCGCGCTCAACCGGTCCGGGTCACTGCCGCCCGGTCGGCGACCTGCTGCCAGCCCTCACCGTGGGGGAAGCTCCACCGCGTGCGGGACTCCGCGTGCATCTGCGCGCCAGTACCGGGTTGCTGCGGAGCCTGGTACCGCGCGTTGCGGATGACCACCGGCTCGGTGAAGTGCTCGTGGAGATGATCGACGAATTCGATGTAGCGGTTCTCCTGGGTACCGGAGACGGCGGCGTAGTCGAAGAAGGAGAAGTGCTGGACCAGTTCGCATAGCCCCACACCGCCCGCGTGAGGGCAGACGGGGACTCCGAATTTTTTGGCCAGCAGCAGGTTCGCCAGGTTCTCATTAACCCCGGCGACCCGCGTGGAGTCAATCTGCATGATGTCGATGGCACCGGCTTGTAGAAGTTGTTTGAAGATGATGCGGTTGTGAACCGCTTCCCCCGTGGCGACCTTCATCGGAGCAATGGCCTGTCGAATAGCAGCGTGGCCGAGAATGTCATCAGTACTGGTGGGTTCTTCGATCCACCACGGCGAGTACTCCTGCAACTGGTTGAGCCACTCGATCGCCTCGGGCACATCCCAACGCTGGTTGGCATCGATGGCGACTTTGATGTCCTCACCGAGGGCTTCTCTGATGAGGCGCAGACGCCGGCGGTCGGATTCGACGTCGCCACCGACCTTGAGTTTGATGAGGTCGAACCCTTCGGCCACTGCCTGTTGACTCAGGCGCAGCATCTTCTCATCGCTGTACCCCAACCACCCCGGCGAGGTGGTGTAGGCCGGGTAGCCTTCGGCCTCCAGCTGTTCAATGCGCTGGGCCTTACCCTCTTCGCCGGCACGCAGGATCTCCAGGGCCTCATCCGGGGAGAGCGCATCAGAGATGTGGGTGAAGTCAATAGCGGCCACAATCTCCTCGGCCGGAAGCTGGGCCAGGTACCGCCACAGGGGCAGGCCGGCACGCCGTGCCGCCAGATCCCACAGGGCGTTGACCAGACCACCTGCGGCCATGTGGCTGACCCCTTTCTCCGGGCCCAGCCAGCGCATCTGGGAATCGTGGATGAGGCGTTTCGAGGCCGCGCCGAGGTCACCCAGCAGGGCGTCGAGATCCTGTCCAATCAGCCGCTGGGCGCAGGATTGCATCGCAGAGATGATGACCTCATTGCCGCGCCCGAGGGTGAAGACCAGGCCGTGGCCCTCTTCACCGTTCTCAGCGATGAGACGCACATAGGCCGCCGAGTAGTCCGGGTCCACATTGACCGCATCGGAACCATCCAACTCCAGGGAGGTGGGGAAGCGGACGTCCTGGGTCTCTACTGCGGAGATTGTTGTCACAGTGTGTTCCTTTCCGATGATGCTGGCACCTCAGGCGACCAGGGAAGGCAGCCAGGTACTGAAGAAGGGGAAGAAGGTAATGAGGAAGAGCACGAACAGCAGCACGCCGTAGAAAGGCGCGACGCCGCGGATCACCTGCGTCACGGAGAAGTCCGTCACCGAGGAGAAGACATAGAGCACCAACCCCACCGGCGGGGTCAGCAGCCCCAGCATGAGGTTGAAGATGACGATCATCGCCATGTGTAGCGGATCCAGGCCGAACATCTCCCCCACCGGGGCCAGTACCGGAACCAGGATGAGGATCGCGGCAGTGGGTTCCAGGACCGCGCCGACGATGAGCAGCACGATGTTGAGCAGGATGAGGAAGACGATGGGGTTGGTGGTGATCTCGAAGATGAGCTGGGTCAACACCTGGGGTGCCTGCTCGCGGGCGAGCACCCAGCCGAACAGCGCGGCGGCACAGACAATGAACAGCACCGCACCGCCGGTCTCCACGGTGTTGAGCATGACGCGCTTGATGTTGGCCACGCCCATCGACCGGTAGCACATCGACAGCACCAGCATGTAGAGCACGGCCACCGCCGCCGCCTCAGTGGGTGTGAAAATGCCGCCCAGAATGCCACCGAGGACCACCACGGCGGCACCGAAGCCAGGAAGTGCCGAAAGCACTGGGACCCACCGGTCACGGCCGGTGACTTTCTCCATCCGCAGGTCTTCACGCTTGCGGGTCTTGAAGTAGACCACCAGGCACAGTGCGGTCACCAGCAGCAGTGCGGGGACGATGCCGGCGACGAACAGTGCCCCAATGGAGACCCCGGCGGTGACGGCGTAAATAATCGCAGGAATCGACGGTGGCAGGATCGGAGCGACCAACGACGACGACGCCGTCAGACCCAGCGTGAACCCATCGGGGTAGCCGCGCTTGAGCATAGCGGGTACCTGGACTCGTCCCATGGCGGCGGCATCGGAGATCGCTGCCCCCGACATCCAGGCGAAACCGAAACTGGTAGAGACGTTGACGTAGCCCAGGGACCCCCGGACCCGACCAAAAAGCGCACTGGCGGCGTCAAAGAGCCGGTCGGAGATACCGGAAACATTGGCGATATTGCCCATGAGGATAAACAGCGGCACCGCCAGCAACGGGAAGGTGTTCACCCCGGAGATCGTCTGTTGGGCCGCGGTGTCCAGCCCCACCGTGGGGTCGACCAGGATGTAGACCAGTGAGGGAACCAGCAAAGCGATCGCCGCTGGCACACGCAGAAGCAGCAGGATGAGAACCGCTGCGATCATGAGGAATAACGTCATTACAGACCTGCCGTTTCTACGTCCTGCTGACCAGCGAACTGCTCAGGGTGCATCAATGCCAGCACGAGGTTCACCACGGCATGCACCGCGATGAGCACAAAACCCACCGGCAGGGCCGAGTAGACGAACCGGTAGGGCATCTCCAGCCCCGGGGAGGCGATGTCCCACATCGTGGTGACCATGAGCACTCCGCCGAAGATCAGGACCGCACTGACTGCGATCATGACCAGGTAGGCGAAAACCTCAGCGGCGGCGGCCAGTTTCCCGGTCTTCCCACCGGTGAAGAGTTGGACAATGATGTGCTTGCGCCGTGCTCCCACAAAGGAGGCGGCAATGAAGGTGAACCAGATGAAGGTGAACCGGGAGAGTTCCTCACTTCCGCTGATGGGTGCACTGAAGACGTAGCGGGCCACCACCTGAGTAATCACCACGGCGAAGAGCATCACCAGCAGGAGTGCCGCGAGGACGAATTCGGCATTGACCAGGACCTTGTAGACCCGGGAGCGCTCCTCCACATAGTGGGCGTCCTCCGGGGCCCCGGGTTCACCGGGAATGGAAATGGTACTTGCATCAGTCATCGCCATCTCCCGCCTGTTGGATCTCCAGGTACAGATCGCCCCATGCGAAACGTTCAGGGATGATCTCCGCAGCACGGTCACGGAAGTGGTCAAGGTCGACGTCGTCGTTGACCTCGATTACCCCGGATTCCTGCCACTCATCGATGTATGACTCCTCTTGCTCCTCGACACATTCGCGGGTGGCAGCCGCCCCAACCTGCAACGCCTCATCCAGTGCCTGGCGCTGATCCTCATCTAAGACCGAGAGCGCAGCCTCACTACCGGTGACCATGACCCCCTGGACCATGTGGTGGGTGAGGTTGAGGTAGTTCTGCACGTCATAGAAGTTGTAGGAAGCGATCGTGGGAATGGGGTTCTCCTGGGCATCGATGGTGCCCTGCTGCAACCCCAGGTAGACCTCCCCCAGAGCCATCGACGTCGCCGAGGCGCCGAGCACATCGGCCAGCGCCTGGTACAGCGGAGCCTCCGGGACACGGAAGGCGTGGCCGGAGAGATCATCAGAGGTATGCACTGCCACATCGGCGGTGGCGTGACGAGTCCCGTAGTACCAGGTGGAGAGCACATCGAGGCCATAGCCTTCGCGCAGCTCGGCGAAGATCTCCTCGGCGATCTCACCGTTGACAGTGGCTTCCATGTGGTCGGCGTCGGTGAAGAGGTAGGCGGCGTCGAAGAGCTCAGCGTTCTCCTCCCAGACACCCAAGAAGGAGGGGCCGGCGATGGCCATCTCGAGACTTCCGGCTTGGACCTGCTCAAGCAGCTCCTGCTCGTCACCCAGTTGACCTGAGGGATAGGAGTTGATCCGCACACCGACGTCTTCGAGTTCTTCGTTGACCGCGGGGACACCGCAGATTTCAACCGGGTGGTCGGGGTCATAGACGTGAGCGAAGCGGAGTTCTTCGCCGTCGTAGGACACCGCATCGATGGCTTCAACTTCGACCTCGGTGTCCACACATGCCGAGAGCCCGAGCGCCAGGACGGTGGTTCCGCCAAGAGCCGCCCAGGGGCGGAGAGATTTCATCGCACTTCTCCTTCGGATGACAACAACGGTCCATACCCGGTGCCACGAACAGTTCAGACAGGGGGCAGACCGTAGAAAAATCACTCAGCATTCCTATGTGATCTGAGCTGATCCTATATTTTGCAATGTGACCCAGATAATATGCACGCATCTCATGTGATGTCAAACACACGCCAAACCTTGCGGTAGATACACCCCGCGGCACTGAGGACTACCTCGATCGCTGACCCTATAGAGTATTGTTCTTTCATATAGGATTTGATAGACAGGGTGCGTAGCTGCCGTGACGCACGTCACCAGACATGCGTCAGCTGCCGATAGCCGGATCAAGGAGGCTCCATGTCCGTCGACACCACAGTCCGTTCTGCCCATGAGGCATTCCTCACCGCACGCCAGGTCTCCCTTCAGACCCGCGCAAAGTGGGTTGAAGGAGTCGGTGATGCACTGGAAGCCCGCCGCGAGGACCTGGTCACCGTCGCCCAGGGTGACACCAACCTCCCTGAGGCCCGCCTGAATACCGAACTGACTCGCACGGTGTTCCAACTCAAACTCCTGGCAGAGGAGACGCGACAGGGCGAGTTCCTCGACGCGACCATTGACCACGCCGACGAGAACTGGGGCATGGGTCCCCGGCCTGATATTCGCCGTATCAACGTCCCCCTGGGAGTGGTGGGAGTCTTCGGCGCCTCCAACTTCCCCTTCGCGTTCTCCGTGGCCGGGGGTGACACGGCCTCCGCCCTGGCAGCCGGATGCAGTGTGGTGCATAAGATCCACGGTGGTCACAAGGAGCTGGGTGCGCTCACCGCAGAGGTCGTCGCCAGCGCCCTGCGGGAGGCCGGTGCCCCCGAAGGGCTCTTCGGAGCCATCACCGGCCGGCAGGCCGGTATCGAACTCGTCGAGCACCCGCTGGTCAAAGCAGTCGGCTTTACCGGATCGGTCAGCGGTGGCCGAGCACTATTCGACCGGGCTGTCTCCCGCCCAGAACCCATCCCGTTCTACGGCGAGTTGGGCTCAATTAACCCGGTGGTGGTCACCGAGGGTGCCTGGAAGAACCGCCCCGAAGAGATCATCGAAGGTTTCATCGGTTCGATGACCATGGGCATCGGGCAGTTCTGCACGAAGCCCGGGTTGCTCTTTCTCCCCACAGATGCCGCCGAGGCGGCCCAGCAACTGCTCACCGAGAAACTGGCCGGTGTGGACCTGCCGGGCAAGATGCTCAACGAACGGATCTGCGAGGGCTTCATCGAGGCACGCGAGCACGTCAGCCAGCTACCCGGGGTCCAGACCATCTCCGAAGGAAGCACCGGCAATCCCCCGTCTCCTTCGGTGTACTTCGCGCGTGCCGAAGCCCTCACCGAGCAGTCCGAGGTGCTGCACACCGAGATGTTCGGTCCCGCCGCGGTGGTTATCAGCTATACGAACCAGCGTCAGCTCACGGACGTCGTCGGGCGTCTTCAGGGGCAGCTCACCGGAACAGTCCACTGCGAGGATGACGAGGACATCACTGCGATCAGCCAGAGCCTGCAGCAGCGCTGCGGCCGGCTGATCCGCAACGGATGGCCCACTGGTGTCACCGTTTCCTACGCGCAGAATCACGGTGGCCCTTATCCGGCGACGACGGCGTCGAACACCACCTCGGTGGGCACCGCCGCCATTCGGAGGTTCCTCCGCCCGGTGGCTTACCAGGGGTTCACCGAGGATGAGTTGCCCGAAGCTCTGAAGGAAGACAACCCGTTGAAGCTGCGCCGTCGTGTTGACGGCGAATGGACCCGCTGAAAGAGGAAAAATGCCGCACACCATTGACGACGTCCTGCCCGCCGATCCTTCTGGGCTGTACATCGCCCGGATCTGGGATCCAGCGCGTGACCTTCCGGTTCCGGCTCTGATCCATCAACGCGCGGTGTGGGATGCCTCCGGCCTGGCACCCACAGTGTCTGAGCTGTGTGACCTGCCTGAGGTGGCAACAGCACTGAAGGCCCTCACTGAGGCGGAGCCGTGGCTGTCGGTGGAGGACATCACCCTGGAGGAGCAAAACACAGCATCGGCTCCGGTATTGCTGGCTCCGGTGGACCTGCAGGTCATCAAGGCCTGCGGGGTGACGTTCGTCGGCTCGATGCTTGAGCGGGTGATTGAAGAACGCGCCGGAGGAGACCCTCAGGCCTCGGCCAGAATCCGGGAGTCAATGCAGGCCGAACTCGGCGTTGATCTGACCACCATCACCCCTGGCAGTGACGAGGCCGCTGCCGTCAAAGAGGCTCTCATCGCCCGCGGGTGGTGGTCCCAGTATCTGGAAGTCGGACTGGGGCCAGACCCGGAGGTGTTCACCAAGGCTCCGGTGCTCTCCGCTGTGGGATCCGGCAGCGATATCGGCATTCCACGGTTCTCCTCCTGGAACAACCCCGAGCCCGAGTTGGTCCTGGTGGTCAGCTCTGCCGGAGAGATCGTGGGGGTCACGCTCGGTAATGACGTGAACCTACGCGATGTGGAGGGACGCAGTGCTTTGCTGTTGGGGATCGCCAAGGACAACAACCGTTCGGCAGCGATCGGCCCGGTGCTGCGCATCTTCGATGAGGAGTTCACAGTGGACCGGGCCCGGCAGCTGGATATCACCCTGACCGTGGAGGGTCCCGAGGGCTACACCCTTGAGGGGTTGAACTCGGTCTCAGCACTGTCCCGGAGCTTCGAAGAGCTCGTCTCGGCGACTTTCGGAGACCACCACCAGTACCCAGATGGTTTTGTCCTCTATACCGGGACCCTGTTCGCCCCGACGGAGGACCGAGACGTCCCCGGTGAGGGCTTCACACACAAGCAGGGCGACGTCGTCACCATTAAGAACAGCCACTTGGGTGCCTTGGTCAACCGGGTAGGGCTCTCCGAGGAGCTGCCGCCGTGGTCCTATGGGCTGCGTTCACTGCTCGACGACGTCTCACGCCTGCGCTCGGACGTTTAAGTCCGCGCACGTGGCCCGCACATCCCCTCCGAGCACGAAAGCGCCTGCATGTCTTCTGAAAAACCAGCCACTTTTACCGTGACCGTCACCGAGGCGGAGGACTTCGCGCGCCGGGTCCTCACCGCCGCGGGGGCTCGTGAGCACGACGCCGCCATCACCGCGGAGAACCTCGTCTTCGCCGATCGCAGCGGTATTGCCTCTCATGGGTTGCTTCGCCTGCCGTTATATGCCGACGCCGCCGAGGCCGGCGGTATCAATACCGCGGCGGAGCTGAAGTGGGTGAACACTGCACCGGGGGGCGGTTTACTGGATGCCGACGGCGCCTTTGGTCAGGTGGCGATGGCTGAGGCTGTGCGCTTTGCCCTCGAGGAATCGCAGCGCTCGGCCGCGGTAGCGGTGGCGGTTCAGAACAGCGTCCACTATGGCGCCGGGGCGTTCTGGGTGGACCGGCTCGCCCAGCAGGGGCTGGTGGGGATTGCCACCTCGACGACCGGGCCCGTGGTTTCTCCCTTCGGCGGTGCAGGGAAGGTCTTGGGCACCAACCCTCTCTCAGTGGGCATGCCGACCGACAGTGAGCATCCCATGACCCTGGATATGGCAACCTCGCAGGGCGCCTATGGGAAGGTCGTGGCCGCAAGGAACGCCGGGTTGCCGGTCCCCGAAGGCTGGGCGGTGGACGCCGAGGGCAATCCGACGACCGATGCACAGGAAGCACTGGATGGCTCGTTGACACCTTTCGGTGGACATAAGGGGTCTGGACTGGCGGTGGCCTTGGAGGGGCTGTCCGCTGCTCTGGGTGAAGCGGCCTTCGCCTATGAGACCACTGATATTTGGGTGGATCCGGCATCGCGTATGAATGTGGGGCACACGCTCTTCGTGGTGAACCCGGAGTTCTTCACTGGAGCAGAACACACGCGGAAGCGGTTGTCTCAGCTGCAGTCCACGGTGCGGTCCTCTGGGAAGCAGGTCTTTGCACCGGGCGATATTGAGGCGAAGAACCGGACAGCGGCCTCGGAGATCATCACCCTGGCTCCCAGCACAGTCGAGCTGTTGCGCAGCGCAGCGGAGAAACGCGACGTCGCCCCCTTGGCTGCGACTTCCCAGTAACATATTGGGTTAAATTATGACGTCCAGGGAGACTATTAAAAGGATCTCTATCTTCCCTCAATCACCCTTCTGAGGATACTTCATATTTATCGATCCCGACATGGATGGATACCTGCCACGCGCACGTCATGGGCATATGAGACCTAAATAGTATGGGCGAAATTGGAACGATTTATTGACTGTGGCCCAGCTCACCCTTAGGTTCATCTCATCTCATCACCGTGATGAGCCTCCAGTAGGTGAGACCGCAGATCAACATAGACCCACTCCTGGGATCTAGGCTGCGCTCATACTGGGGGTCGCCCTCAAGGAAGGTCACTCGCCATGCGCCGCCACCGCCCCCTGTCCCTGACGTCGATTGCTGCCACGACAGGACTTCTCGCACTGACCCTCACAAGCTGCGCTCAGGCGTCCGGCGACAGTGATAACGGGGATCTCGACCCGGTAGACCTTCGTTTTTCATGGTGGAGTTCACAAGAACAGCACATCAATCAGAGCATTATTGAGGCCTTCGAGGAAGAATATCCCCACATCAGTGTCACCGGTGAATACACCGATTGGAGCAGCTACTGGGATCAGCTTGCGACCCAAGCCGCTGCCAACGATGCACCTGATGTCATCATGATGGACAACAACTTTGTCGCTGAGTACGCAGAGCGTGGCACATTACTGGAACTCTCAGATGTCGATGTCAGCGAGTTTCCCGATGACGTCCTCGACCATGGCCGGATCGACGGGGAGATCTACGCGCTGAGCGCAGGACTCAACACCATGAGCTTGGTGGCCAATCCCCGGCTCTTCGAGGAAGCTGGAGTCGAGCTTCCCGACGACACCACATGGGACTGGGAGGAATACGCCCAGATCACCGCTGAACTCAGTGAAAACCTGGATGACGCGTGGGGAATGAGTAACACCGCCGAGCCCTCCGGGTTCCAAACCTGGCTGCGCCAGCAGGGAGATTTTTTCGTCACCGATGACGGCGAACTCGGATTCACCGAGGACGATGCTGCGGAGTATTTCCAGTACCACCTGGACCTCATGCACCAGGGGGCACTACCCCCGGCCGATGTCACCTCCGAGGTGATCTATGAAGGAGCTGACCAGCACCTGACGGGAACCGGACGTGCAGCGATCGGGTTCTGGTGGTCGAACCAGCTCCCCTCACTGCGCGAATTCTCCGGCGATGATCTCATCCTCCTGCGTTTCCCGAGCCGCCCCGACCATCCGGGCGAGCACGGCATGTGGTTCAAGTCCTCGATGTTCGTCTCGGCAGCCTCCACCACTGAGCACCCAGAAGAAGCTCAGTTATTCATCGACTTCCTGCTCAATGACGAGACAGCAGGGACACTTGCCCTCACCGAGCGGGGATACCCGGCCAATCTGGAGATCCGTGAAGTGATCGCCAGCGAATTGGACGAGAGCAACACGATCGCCGTGGACTTCCTTGAAGACCTAGAAGACGAGATCGAGACCCAGGAGCCATTGCCGCCCATCGGATTCGGTCCCATGGAGGACATCTTCAAGCGATACCAGATCGAAGTGTTCTTCGAGCGCATGACTCCGGAGGAAGCCGCCACGGCGATGTACTCAGAGATGGAGAGTTCCCTCTCCGGGTGACCGCCCATATCTGTCCTGATCCGGCTACCCGTACAAAGGAGCTTCACTGTGCGTTTCCCCCTGCCCTCCGCCGCGAGTCCAGAGAGTCTCGGCATCCCCTCCTCGGCGATTCACTCCATGATCCGAAGGCTCCAGCGGCAACAACTCGTCTTGCATTCGGTTCTGCTGGTGCGCCGTGGCGAGCTGGTCTGGGAGTCCTACTGGAATCCCTACACGGCCTCCACACCACACCGGATGTATTCGGTGGCCAAGAGTTTCGTTGCTGTTGCCATCGGCGTGCTGGTCGGCGAGGGCAGGGTCCAGCTGAAGGACCGTGTCATCGAGTATTTTCCCGAGATCCGGGCCGAACATCACATCCACCCGTTCGTGGAGGAGGCTCGCATCGTGGATCTGCTGGAAATGCGCACCCCCCACGAGGACATGACCTACATCATGACTGAGGACCCCGACTGGGTGCGCACCTTCTTCACCGTCACTCCGACCCGCCGTCCGGGCACGATCTTCGCCTACGACACCTCCGCCACGGTGGTACTCACCGCGGTGGTGGAGAGGCTCTCCGGGCAGAGCCTGGAGGATTTTTTAGCCACGCGGGTTTTCGGTCCGATCGGTGGCCAGGGGCCTATACAGGGACTGAAGACCCCGACGGGACTCACGGTTCAGCAGCGTGCGGGAAGGCCCTCGTGGCGAGAGGTTGAGCAGAATCCGCAAGGGGTGACCCACGGAGGCTCTGGAGTGTTCTGCCTCCCGCGCGATGCCGCACGCTTCGGTCTGCTGCTGATGCGTGGTCGCCAGCCAGGGCCGTGGGAGGAACTGGTACCCGCCACCTACCTTCAGGAGATGACGAGTTTCCGCACCTCTGCGGTGACATCCCTGCCGCATCAGCGGCATCAGCATCCCGATGATCGCGCCGGTTACGGCTTCCAGATCTGGTTGACCCGGCACGGTGGTTTCGCCGCTCGCGGCATGGGAGGCCAGCTGATTGTGTGCCTTCCAGACCAAGACCTCATCATGGTGGTCACCGGGGACAACCAACCGCGACCCGACGGGACCGCTCAGCTGCTGGATGCGCTATGGGATGAGGTCCTACCTCATCTCAGTGCGGAGCCACTCCCCGATGATCCGGCTGCCCAGGAGGCACTGCGCGCCGACACCGACGGGTTGGAACTGTCCGCGCTTCCACCAGGAGGCAAGGGCGTTTCAGTCAACAGGCAATACTCAGTGTGTGATGAAGCGGGCCACCGTTTTGACCTGTCGATTGTCACCACCGCTGGTGAGGGGCATCTGACACTCTACCCTGTGGGAGAGGCGGAGGCTGCTGCGTCATCCGACACTCCAGCAGCTTGGGAGATTCCCTTTGGGATTGGCCGGAACATCAGGCATTCGCTGCCGAACTATGGGTACGAGACGTACTCCTCCGGAACCTGGGTGGATGAGAACACCCTGCACATCAGGAGCATGACGATCGGGCTCTACCACGGTCACATCGAGTTCACGCTGCACTTCTCAGGCGAATGGGCCACTCTGGTGATGCAGAAGACCGCGGAGTTCTTCGCTGACGAATACCAGGGGGTCTACAGCGGCCCGCCCCGCCGCCGGTAATGCATGCACTGGCAATGTCACGGCAAAAGGCCCGTCGGGAGAACGTCTTGCTGTACTCCCGGCGGGCCTGTGCCGCTGTGAGGTGTTGCCCCACGTCAGTACTGGCGATCAACCAGTACCGCGACTTACGCGGAGACCTTCTCCAAGTGGCTGCGGATGAACCACTGGAACAGCTCGAGTTCCTTGACCTGACCAATGAGGATGTCCTCGGTGATGGCGTCGAGCTCGCCGACCTTGTTGAGGACCTTGCGGTGGTCTTCCAGTAGGCCGGTGTAGACCTTGTCTAGCTCTGCCAGATGGGTGGTGACATCGGCCTTGTACAGCGGGTAGTCCTCCCACGAACGGGAGGAGACCAGCTCACCAGAGAGCCCCGAAGGTGCCACACCCAAGGTGGCGATGCGCTCGGCGATCTCATCGGCGAACTCGCGCACCTTGTGGGTCTGCGGGTCGAGCATCTCGTGAACAGCGATGAAGGTCGGGCCCACCACGTTCCAGTGCACGTGCTTGAGTACCAACTGGAGGTCGTTGAGGGCGTGCAGTCGGTCCTGGAGCAGGCCGGCAATCTCCCGGCCGTTGTCCTGGCTGAGTCCTGGGACGGTGTAGTCAGCGTATTTCTCGGTCATGTCCGCTCCTTCGGTTCGGATCCTCGGTGCCGGCTTCTGCCGACCCCTGACACCCTTAATCTTAGGAACTCAAAATAAGTTGCGCTAGCAAGATAAGCCTGACCTTGCAAGTCGACCCTCTGAGTCCACATCTCCTTATTAATCTGCGAAGGTGAGCAGAACCTGAATACTCACTGACGACGTCGTCGTGCCTGTTCAGCAGCGATCCCCGCACCTGACCTCAGGTCACCGGTTCGATGACCTCAAGCCCCCCGAGATACCCACGCAGTGCCTCCGGGACCCGGACGGACCCGTCGGCCTGCTGGTGGTTCTCCAACAAGGCCACGATCCAGCGCGTGGTGGCCAAGGTTCCATTCAGTGTGGCCACCGGACGGGTCGGACCCTTGGAGCCATCCTCAGCCACCGTGCGCTCACGAATGTTAAGCCGGCGGGCTTGGAAGGTCGTGGTGTCCGAGGTGGACGTCAGTTCCCGGTAGGTGCCTTGAGTGGGAACCCACGCTTCGCAGTCGAACTTCCGTGCGGCCGAGAGCCCCAAGTCACCAGCGGCGGTATCGATCACCCGGTACGGCAGCTCCATCGCGGCGAGCATCTGTTCTTCCCAAGCCAAGAGGCGTTCATGCTCGGCCGTGGACTCCTCCGGGGAGCAGTAGACGAACATCTCCAACTTGTTGAACTGGTGAACCCGGATGATGCCGCGGGTGTCCTTGCCGTGGGAGCCGGCTTCCCGGCGGTAACAGGTGGACCAGCCGGCGTACCGCTTCGGCCCGGTGCTTAAGTCGAGGATCTCTTCAGCGTGGTACCCGGCCAGGGCCACCTCCGAGGTGCCGACCAGGTAAAGGTCATCGCGTTCCAGCCGGTAGATCTCGTCGTCGTGCTCCACATCGAAACCCGTGCCGGCCATAGTCTCCGGGCGAACCAAGGTGGGGGTAATCATCGGGGTGAATCCCGCTGCCAGAGCCTGGTCCAGGCCCAGTTGCATCATCGCCAACTCCAGCCGGGCTCCGATACCGGTCAGGAAGTAAAACCGCGCACCGGAGACCTTCGCGCCGCGTTCCATATCTATCGCACCGAGGGACTCGGCCAACTCCAGGTGGTCCTTGGGTTCGATACCTTCGGCGGCGAAGTCACGCGGGCTGCCCTCATGGCGCAGCACGACGAAGTCCTCCTCCCCTCCGGCGGGTACCCCCTGGTGGATCAGGTTAGGGAATGCGGCCAGCAGCTGGTTCAGCCTCTGCTGTGCCTGGGCGGAGTCAGCCTCGGCGGCCTTGACATCAGCAGCCAGCTGCTTGACCTCGGCGAGTAGGCGCTGCTTGTGCTCCCCCTGTGCGGTGGCGACCTGCTTGCCGAAGGCTTTCTGCTCGGCGCGGAGAGTCTCAAAGCGGGTGATCGCCGCCGACCGTGCCTCCGCAGCGGCGATGAGCTCATCAACGGCGGATTCATCCGCGCCACGGGCGCGTTGGCTGGCACGGTAAACGTCGGGGCGTTCCAGGAGGTCCTTGATGTCGATCACGCAGCCCAGCCTAATTCAGACTCGTCCCGCCACGGTGCCACCAGGCACGGCAGTGCCCACCCGTCTGCCCCACGGTGGTCTGTCCACAGCACCTTCGCTGCGTTCGGCACCGGCGCTCAGGGCGGCTGGATAGACTCCCGGCATGGATCCTTCCTCGGCGTTGCAGTGGGCTGTACTGGCCTGCGCGGTGCTCGCCGCTGTGCTGCTGGTGGTGTCAGCACGCTACGTCGTGCGGGTTCGCCAGTTGAAGCACCGAGTTGCCGAGTTAGAACACGACGCCGAACTCGCCGGCCTCCTGGCCGCCCACCCGAAGAAGCCCGAGGAGCGGCTGGTCGGCGTCGTGGTCAATATCACCAAAGACAGCGCCGCCGACGCCGTCGCCGCTGTCTATACCGCCTGCACCCAAGCGGGTATGCCCGATCCGGTCATCTTTGACACCACCGCAGAAGACCCCGGGCGGGGGATGGCCCGGCAAGCACTGCAGCACGGATGTGATGTGGTGATCGCCGCCGGTGGGGACGGCACGGTCCGGGCAGTGGCCGCCGAACTCACCGGCCGGGAAACCGCCCTGGGGGTGATCCCGCTGGGCACCGGGAACTTATTCGCCCGCAACATCGGCTTGCCCTATGACGACCTGCCCGCCTGTGTGGAGGAAGCCATCCACGGCACCCCACACCGGGTGGACACCTTGCAACTGACCCTGCAACGCCCCGCCGGACGGCAGGATGAAGAGATCTCCCTGGTCATCGCCGGCGGCGGACTGGACGCTGAAGTCATGGCTGATACTCGTGAGGTGCTCAAAGCCCGTGCCGGATGGCTGGCCTACGGGGAAGCTGGGCTGCGGCATGTCGCCGGTTCCAGGAAGTCGGTGACCGTCAAGCTCGACGACGGCGACCCCGCCACCTTCCGTGTCCGTTCAGTCCTGCTGGCTAACTGCGGATCACTACAGGCCGGCATTGAGCTGATCCCCTCAGCACGGTTCGACGACGGGCACTTCGATGCCGTGCTCTTCACTCCCCGCCACGCCCTGGATTGGGCACGGATCATGGCGAAAACCGCACTGCGGCTGTCCTCCTCCATCCCGGTGATGACCGTACGGCAGGCCCGTTCCGGGTGGTTGCGGATGGAGGAACCCATGCCGTTTCAGATCGACGGCGACCCGGTGGGCGAGGTGGTCGGGGTCGGTGCGGAGGTCGCCGCCGGCTCACTGACCGTTAACGGGGTGGCTCGGGCCGTCTCCCCGGTCTCGGCGCTCACTGCTGCAGGGAGTTAACCCAGCGCTGCGCGGCGGAAAAAGACGCCTCAGAGACCTCGGGGTCGACCTGCTGGCGTTTACCATCGGCCCGGGGGTAGGAACCGAGAAACCGGATCTTCGGGGAGACCCGGTGGATGCCGGCCAGCGCGTCGGCCACCCGCGCTTCGCTGATGTGGCCTTCTAAGTCCATGGAGAAGAAGTAGTCCCCCATTCCGTTGCCGGTGGGACGGGACTCGATACGGCAGATGTTCACCCCGCGGGTGGAGAAGTGCTCCAGGATCTCCATCAGCGCGCCGGGTCGGTCCTCGGGCAAGGGAATCATCACGGTGGTCTTATCGGCTCCGGTGTGCTCCGGCACCGGCCCGGGAGTGGTCACCAGCACGAACCGGGTCACCGCACCGGGGGTGTCCTCGATCCCGGAGGCGATGACGTGTAACCCCAACTGTTCAGCCACCAAGGGTGCGCAGATCGCTGCATCGGCCAATGGCTCATCACGCAGCAGACCGTGGGCGGCCGCCGCGGTTGAGGAGGCAGGAACGAACTCGGCCCGTGGCACGCTGGCCTCGGCCCACCGGCGCACCTGAGCCCAGGCGTGGGAGTGGGTGGCCACCGAGTTCACCTCACTGAGCGGCTTGGGCTCGGCCGAGACGAGCACAAAACTAATGGGGACCAGGGCTTCTGCGGTGAGGTGAAGGTGGTGAGCCACGGAGACGGCGTCGAGCGTGGCAGTCACCCCGCCCTCCACGGAGTTCTCAATGGGCACGACGGCGCCGTCGACCTCACCGTCGTCGACCATGGTCAGTGCCGCCAGCACACTCGAGGCGGGCACCCGTTCGGCGTTCTGCCCCCCGGGCATCTTCAGCAGGGCAGCCTCGGTGAAGGTACCCGAAGGCCCCAGGAAGGAATAGCGGGGAGTACCGGAACCAGCCACGGACGGTGGAGCGCTCACAGGATGCGGGGCTCCTCTCCGGTGACGGAGGCCAGCGGGCGCTGAGCGGTCACCCAGGCGTCATAACCACCGCCGACGAAGAACACTGAATACCCCTGAACGGTGAGCCACTGGGCGATCTGGATGCTACGCCCACCGGTGCGGCAGATGACGTAGTAGTCGACGTCGGGATCAAGTTCGGCGTCAAAACGCACCGGAATCTCATCGACCGGGATATGCACCGCCCCGGGGGCGTGGCCAACCTCGTACTCGTAGGCCTCACGCACGTCGAGGATCTGCGCCTCGGCGGGCACCTCTGCGGCGGGAACAGTGTCGACGTCACTCATAGCGCAACCATCTTATCGGTCTGCCTGTCCGGGCCGGAGGGCGGCGTATACAGTTGCCATATGGAGCACCCTGCAGCCACCCCGGGGCCTATGCCCACACCCGCTGCTGAGCACACCACAGACCTCTCGATGGTCGACTTCCGTGCCGCGACCGCCGAGCACTGGCGGCAGGCTGTCATCAACGGTGATGTCAGCTGTGTAGAACTGACGACGACGGCGATCACCGCCGCCGCCACGCTGACGCGCCTGGGCGCTTTCGCTGAAGTGGACCCAGACCTCGCCTTGGCGCGAGCCAGCCAGATGGACTCCTCCCTGCAGACTCTGCGCCGTAGTGCCTCCCCTGCGGCCATTTCCGCAGCGGCCCCGCTGCTGGGGCTGCCAGTGGGGTTCAAGGATCTGATTCCCGTGGCGGGGATGCCTCTGCGGCTGGGCAGCGCCGAGGTGGCCCCGCGGGTGCCTGCCCGGGATGCGCCTTTAGCTCACCGGGTCCACGCCGCCGGTGCTGTGAGCATCGGCAAAACCCAAGTGCCCGAGTTCGGGCTGCCCTGCTACACGGAAAATCGGATCGCCCCGGCCGCGCGCAACCCGTTGGATCCGAGCCGAACCCCAGGGGGCTCCAGTGGTGGCGCCGCTGCCGCGGTCGCGGCCGGGATCCTGCCTGTGGCGCCAGGAAATGACGGCGGCGGGTCGGTGCGCATCCCAGCAGCCGCCTGCGGGCTAGTGGGTCTCAAACCAGGACGCGGGCGCCTACCCGATGACGATGCCTCCAGTTCGGTCACCAACCTGATGACCTCGGGCCCCATCGCCGTGCTCGCCGAAGACGCCGCCCTGTTGTTCGATGTGATGGCCGGGCACCGGTTCACCTCCGCAGCCGCAGAAGACCTGGCCGCCGCAGGTGCACTGCGTACCGTACAGAGTGCACTGTCCGAAGGTCTGCCCGCCCTGCAGATCGGGGTCACCACGGAGTCGCCGTTTTCCCCCGAGCTGGACATCGTCCTGGCTGAGGACGCCATCGTCGCCGTGGAGGAAGGCATCACCCGGCTGGCTGCCGAAGGCCACCACGTCCAGGGCACCTCACATTGCACCGGCACAGAACGGTTCTGGCCTGAGAACTACTACGAACAATTCACCGCCCTATGGACCTCCCGACTGGGGCGGGTACCCGTGGAGGATCCCGAAGACCTCGAACCGTTGACCCGATGGTTCCTCGAACTGACCGCAGCCCGGGACACCGAGCAAACCGAGCAGGCACTGGAACAGCTCCAGCAGTTCGCCGACGCCGGTGAGGCGATCCTCGGGCCGTGGGATGTGCTTCTGACCCCGATGTTGGGGTTCGCTCCCCCACAGGTCGGGTTCTTCGCCGGGTTGAGCCCGGAAGAGAACTACCGGGCCCAGTGCCAGTTCACCCCGTATAGCTCCGTGGTCAATGTGCTCGGGCTACCCGCGATCAACGTGCCAGTGCACACCGACGCGTCGGGCTTGAGCTGGTCGATCCAGCTCATCGGCCGGCAGCACAGTGAGGAACTGCTCCTGGCCCTGGCCGCGCAGATGATGCGGTCAGCGGCCTGAGGTGTCGTCGTCGAGACGACCCCCACCGTCGAGGTACTCCACATCCTCCCGGTTGAGCGGGGTCGCGATGGCTTCCGGGTCGGCGTCCTCGTAGCCGGGGTCGGTGCCGCGCCAGCGGGCGATGAGCCCCATCCCGTGGTGGATCAACAGTGCCGCGATCGAACCCAGGGCGATACCGGTGAAGACGATCTCCCCGAACATCATGGTGTAGTCGGCGATGGCGATGATGAGCGGCACTCCGGCCACCGCCAGGTTGATGGGGTTGGAGAAGTCCACCTTGTTCTGCACCCAGATGCGCACACCCAGGATGCCGATCATTCCGTACAGCACTGTGCCGGCACCGCCGAGCACCCCGTCGGGCACGGTGTTTACCACCGCGCCGAATTTCGGCACCAGCGCCAGCAGGATGGCGAAAGTCCCCGCCACCCAGTAGGCAGCAGTGGAGTAGACCTTGGTGGAGGCCATCACCCCGATGTTCTCCGCGTAAGTGGTGGTCCCGGAACCACCACCGGAGCCGGCCAGCATCGTCGCCGCACCGTCGGCCATCAACGCCCGGCCGGTCACCGGATCCAGGTCGCGTTTGGTCATCAGAGCCACTGACTTCACGTGCCCAATGTTCTCGGCCACCAAAACCAGCACCACGGGGATGAACAGCGCCACGGTCCCCAGGTGGAAACTCGGCGCGGTGAGTTCCGGTAGGCCGATCCAGCCGGCGTCGCCGACCTCGGAGAAGTCCACCTCCCCGCGGAAGACCGCCACCAGGTAGCCGATCACTACACCCACCAGGATGGAGAGCCTGCCCAGCATTCCCCGGAAGAGCACCGAGGCCACCAGCATGGCCACGATGGTGACCGTAGCGGTGACCGGGCCTTCCTGCACATTGCCCCAGGCCGCCGGAGCGAGGTTGAGTCCAATGAGCGCCACGATGGAGCCGGTGACCACCGGAGGCATCAGCCGCTGGATCCACGCCGGACCCGCACAGTGGACGATCACTCCCACCAGCACCAGACCCAGCCCGGCCAGGAAGATCCCGCCGAGCGCTCCGGACATCCCGTACTGGGCGGTGGCAGCCCCCACGGGCGCCAGAAAGGCAAAGGAGGACCCCAGATAACTGGGGACCCGCCCTGCGGTGATGATGAGGAACAGCAGGGTACCGATTCCGGTGAACAGCAGGGTGGTCGAGGGCGGGAACCCGGTGATGACCGGCACCAGGAAGGTGGCCCCGAACATCGCCACCACGTGCTGCATCCCCACTCCGGTGGTCTGTAGCCAACTGAGCCGTTCCTCGGGGGCGACGACGTCGCCGGGCCGGATGGTCTTGCCGTCTCCGTGGAGCTTCCAGCCGAAGCCGGGAATGATGCGCTTGGTCACGGCAGACCAGAATACGAGAAAACCCCGAGGAGCGTGCTGGAGCACTACTCCCCGGGGCCTACGTATGGTGTTCTGCTCTCACCGGCGCATGCTGCGCAGCCGGGATTAGTCCTTCTTCAGTCCATCGGTAAAGCCCTTGGCGGACTCCTTGGCATCACCTGCGGCGTCTTTGACCGACTCAGCGGCGTCCTTCAGCTTGCCCTGCAGGTTCTGGCCCTTCCCTTCCGCCTCGGTCTGGCTGTCACCGGTGAGCTTGCCGGCACCTTCCTTGGTGGCTCCGGCGAGCTTGTCCTTCTGTGCATCAGCCTTGTCCTCGAGTCCCATGGGAGGAACCTCCTCTATCTGTTGCCGACCTTTCACCTCACGACCCTAGTGGGCGGCGTCGTGCCTTGTCAGCAGGTTCAAGCGGATTCATACCGGACTCCCAGCAGGCAGTCAGAGACCACGACGACGCCCCCTCACCACGCCGGGGAATGACCAGGAATTTCCCAGCTTGTTACGCACCCCACGCGCCGCAAGTATTTGATTCCCACCGGCGTCTGGCTAGGGTTATGCAGTGATGGACACTGACGACGAGCTCATCATCCTGCGCGCACCCACAGTGGCCGACGGCGCCGACCTCTGGCGTCTGGCCGCGGGCACCGGAGTGCTCGACACCAACACCCCGTATGCCTACTTACTGTGGGCCCGAGACTTCTCCGCCTCCTCGGTACTGGCCGAGGTAGAGGGCGAACCGGCCGGGTTCATCTCCGGCTACCTGAAGCCCTCTGACCCTCAGACCCTCTTCATCTGGCAGGTTGCGGTGGACTCCCGCTTCCGGGGGCGCGGACTGGCCAAGAAGATGCTCTTCGAGCTGGTCGGCCGTTCCCAGGCCGCCCGCCTAGAGACCACGATCACCGCGGACAATGAAGCCTCCATCGCACTGTTTACCGCGCTGGCCCGCGAGCACGGCACAGAAATCCGCCGGCAACCACTGTTCACCCCGGATCTTTTCCCCACACAAGAGGAAACCGGGGAAAGCCACGCTGCCGAGGATCTCTACATCGTGGAACCGTTACAGCAGACCTGACGACGTCGTCGTCAGTGATGTCCTCAAGAAGACGTTCGACCATATTTTCCGTTATCCGCTAGGTACCGAAGGAACCCATTACCGCCATGGCTACTGACATTTTCGACACCCGCGAGTCCCAGGTTCGCAGCTACTGCATGAACTGGCCGGCTGTCTTCGAACGAGCCGAGGGTCCCTACCAGTGGAGCGAAGACGGCACCAAGTACCTCGACTTCTTCTCCGGTGCCGGTGCGCTGAACTACGGGCACAACCACCCCGAACTGCGCGAACTCATCGTCGAGTACGTCGCCAACGCCGGGGTCACCCACTCCATGGACATGAAGACCCCGGCCAAGCGCCGCTTCCTGGAAGTCTTCGAAAAGCTCATCCTGGAACCGCGCAACCTCGACTACAAGGTGATGTTCCCCGGCCCGACAGGTACCAACACCGTGGAGGCGGCCCTGAAGCTGGCCCGCAAAGTCACCGGACGCCAACACATCCTGTCCTTTACGAACGCCTTCCACGGGATGACCCTGGGGTCCCTGTCGGTCACCGGTAACTCCATGAAGCGCCGCGGGGCCGGGATCCCACTGACGAACTCTTCGAAGATCCCCTACGACGACTACTTCGGCGGGGACGTACCCGACTTCATCTGGCTGGAGAAGGTCCTTGAAGACGCCGGCTCCGGTGTGGACAAGCCCGCCGCGGTCATCGTGGAGACCGTCCAAGGCGAAGGTGGCCTCAACGCCGCACGCATGGAGTGGCTCAAGGAGCTGTCCAACCTGCTCAAGCGGCACAAGATTCTACTCATCGTCGACGACGTCCAGGCCGGCTGCGGGCGCACCGGCACCTTCTTCTCCTTTGAAGAAGCGGGGATCTACCCGGACATCGTCTGCGTCTCCAAGTCGATCTCCGGCTACGGCCTGGCGATGGCACTGACCCTGTTCAAACCGGAGCTGGACGTCTGGGAGCCCGGGGAACACAACGGCACCTTCCGCGGCAACAACCTCGCCTTCGTCACCGCCGCCCGTGCCCTGGAACTGTTCTGGTCTGATGACTCCTTCCAGAAGGAACTCGCCGGCAAAATCGAGGCCCTGCACACCGGCATGGAGAAAATCACCGGCCACGTCAAAGGCTCCTACGTCAAGGGCCGTGGCTTCCTCGCCGGGATTTCCTTCCCCGCCCCGGACACCGCCGGTAAGGTCGCCGCCGAGGCATACAAGCGCAATATGCTCGTAGAAACCTCCGGACCACAGGATGAAGTCATCAAACTCATGCCCCCGCTGAACATCCCAGATGAGGACCTGCAGAAGGGTCTGCAGATCCTAGAGGAAGCCGTGCTGGCCGCCACCGGCCAGATGGGTGAGCCCTCCCGCCTGCGGGCCCCGCACTGAGTTAGTCCCGGCGGGCGGGCAAAGCCCGCTACGCTGGCGGACAAGACTTCCAGGCCGTGTTGAAGCAAACTTCCTAAGGAGACGTATGTACACCCTGCACATCGACGACCTCAACGGCACCGAGCGGGACATCGACACCCCAAACTGGCGCTCCCGCCGGATGATCCTGGCCAAGGAGAAAGTCGGTTTCTCGCTGCACGAGACCACCCTGCGTGCGGGAACCCACAATGAGTTCTGGTACGCCAACCACGTCGAAGCCGTCTACTGTGTGGGCGGCAAGGGCACACTGACCGACTTAGAGACCGGCGAGAAGTACCAGATCACCGACGGCTTCCTCTACCTGCTCGACGGCCACGAGAAGCACCAGGTGGATGTGGAAGAGGAGATGCGCATGGTCTGCGTCTTCAACCCGCCGGTCACCGGACGCGAGGTCCACGACGAGAACGGCGTCTACCCGCTCATCATCGAAGACGACTGATCTTCTCGGCCTGAGAAGACCTCACCCCGGCGGGCGCGCAGTCTAGAGTAGGGCCCGTGATCCTGACCTGGCAGCGACTGACCGGCTTCCTCAGCCGGCTGGCGCAGTCCTCCCCGCCGCGGATGGCCCTGCTCATCTTCGCCCTGGTCATCGCTGTGTTCACCTCACTGCTGATGATGCCCTGGGCCACCGCCGACGGCGGCTCCGCACAGTTTCACGATGCCCTCTTCGTGGCCACCAGCGCGGTTTCAGTCACCGGTCTGACCCCAGTCAACACCGCCGAACACTGGTCCGGTGCCGGGCAGGTCGTCATCCTGGCCGCCATCCAGGTCGGGGGCCTGGGCATTTTGACCCTGGCCTCCCTGGTCGCCATGTCAGTGACCCATCACCTGGGGTTGCGGACCCGGCTCGTGGCCCAGGAGGGCATCTCCACCGGCCGGTTGGGGGAAGTCGGCTCACTGATCCGCACTGTGGTCATCTGCTCGGTGGTGGTGGAAGCCGCCCTGGCAGCGATCCTCGTGCCTCGGATGATGATGCTGGAGGACGACGCCGCCACCGGGGCGTGGTACGGCATCTTCTATGCCATCAGTGCGTTCAACAATGCCGGATTCGTCATCCACCCCGAAGGGCTCGCCGACGTCGGCCACGACCCCATCGTGCTGTGGACGATCATGATCGGTGTCTTCCTGGGAAGTCTCGGCTTCCCCGTCCTGCTGGTGCTGTGGCGGGAGCGCTGGCGGATCAAGCGCTGGAGCCTCCACACCAAACTCACCGTGGAGGTCACGGTACTACTGATGGTGATCGGCGCCGTCGCCTACGCTGTTCTGGAGTGGAGTCACAGCGACACCCTCGGACCAATGTCCGTCTGGGAGAAGATCCAGAACTCCCTCTTCGCCTCGGTGATGATGCGCTCAGGCGGGTTCTCCGTGGTCGACAACATCATGGAGCACTCGGAGACCATGCTGGTCACCAATGCGCTGATGTTCGTCGGCGGCGGTTCAGCCTCCACCGCAGGCGGGATCAAAGTCACCACCTTCGCGGTGATCCTCCTCGCCTTCCTCGCTGAAGCCCGCGGGCACGAGGAATCCACCGCCCACGGCCGGACCATTCCTGCCCAGGCGGTGCGCGTGGCAGTGTCCGTGCTGGCCATGGGCGGAACTTTCGTCCTGGTCTCCACCCTGGCGCTCATCATCATCACCGGTGAGGACCTCGAACGCCCGCTGTTCGAATCGATCTCCGCTTTCGCCACCGCCGGACTGACCTCGGGGTTGACGGAGGAGTTGCCGCCGTCGGGACTGTATGTGCTCTCCGGGCTGATGTTCGCCGGACGCGTGGGCATCATGACCTTCGCCGCCGCCCTGACACTGCGGCACAGTCGGATCCGCTACCGCTACCCGGAGGGCCGGCCGATCATCGGCTGAGCGCTACGCTGAAGAGAACACCACCCCTGGAGGACCGTGACGTGGCCAAGCAGAAGCAGCATGTGAATAAACCAACGCTCGTCATCGGGCTGGGCCGGTTCGGCATCGCCCTGGCCGAGCAGCTGGTCAGCCAGAACAAGGAAGTCCTCGCCGTGGACCGGGACCCGCGGCTGGTACAGAAGCACGCCGATGCCTTCACCCACACGGTGACTGCTGACGCCACAGACATGGAGGCTCTGCGGCAACTGGGGGCTGAGGAGTTTGACTCCGCCGTCGTCGGCGTCGGTACCTCCATCGAATCCAGTGTGCTCATCGCCGCGAACCTGGTGGACTTGGGCGTACACCAGGTGTGGGCCAAGGCCATCAACCCCACCCACGGCAAGATCCTCACCCGCATCGGCTGCCACCACGTCATCTACCCCGAACACGATGCCGGGGTGCGCGCCGCTCACCTGGTCAGCGGGCAGATGATGGACTTCATTAAGTTCGACGACGACTTCGCCATCGTCAAGATGCGTCCGCCTAAGGCCCTCCATGGCAAGACGATCGACCAGGCCCAGCCGCGCAAGCGCCACCGCGTCAATGTGCTCGGAGTGAAGTCACCGGGCAAGGATTTTGTCTACGCCGAACCGGACACGGTGGTCTCGGCCGGGGACACCATCATCGTCTCCGGTGATGTCAGCCAGCTGGAGTGGTTCGCCGACCACGCCTGAGGGTGTCACGCCACAACACAGCGACCACGTCCTACACCGTGATCCCGCTATGCTGGCGCGTGTGACTCAGCTGACACGCACTCCCCCGCCGACCTCCGTGGTGTGGGACTCCGCGCTGCTGAACTACCGGTTTAACGCCACCCACCCCATGGACCCGGTGCGTCTGGAACTGACCGAACGGCTCTGCCGCGAGCTGGGTGTCTTCGATGCCGAACACGTCAGCCTCACCGTGCCCGGAATCGCCGACGACGACGCCCTGGCCACCGTGCACAGCCGGGAGTACATCGCCGCTGTCCACCGTGCCTCAGAGGCCGGGAAGGCGTCCACCGACCACGGGCTGGGCACTGAGGACACCCCCGTCTTTGAGGGTATCCACCGAGGTGCCGCCCGGATTGCTGCCGGCACCCTGGGGCTCGCGGAGGCGCTGGCCTCCGGTGCAGCGGTGCGCGGAGTGAACTTCGCCGGCGGGATGCACCACGCCTCCCGCGCCAAAGCCGGGGGGTTCTGTGTGTACAACGACGCTGCCTTGGCGATCCAACACCTGCGGCACCGTTGTGGAGTGCATGCGGTCTACATCGACTTAGACGCCCACCATGGGGACGGCACCCAGCAGATTTTCTACGACGACGCCGACGTCCTCACCATTTCGATGCACCAGTCCGGGGTGAGCCTGTTTCCGGGAACCGGGTTCCCCAATGAGACCGGAGGCCCCGGGGCGGAGGGATCGGCGGTGAACATCGCAGTCCCAGAGGGCACCGGTGACGCCGGCTTCCTGCGCGCCTTCGAGGCGGTGATCCCCGCGGTACTGCGCGCCTTCGAACCCGATGTCATCGTCTCTCAGCACGGCTGTGACTCGCACACGCTGGACCCGATGAGCGACCTGCACTTAAGCATTGACGCCCACCGGTTGCTTGCCCTCCGGGTGGGTGAGCTGGCCGATGAGCTCTGCGACGGCCGGTGGATCGCCACCGGTGGCGGCGGCTATGCCATCCACACGGTGGTGCCGCGCAGCTGGACCCAGCTGACCGCAGCGGCCTCCGGTGCCGCACTGCCGAAGGGACTGGCAGTGCCCGGGGCCTGGCGGGACTACGTGCGCTCCACCTACGGGGTGGACACCCCCGAAACCATGGACGACGGCGCCGACTTACGTTTCCGCAGCTGGGAGGCCGGCTACGACCCGGAGGACGACTTAGACCGGGCGGTGATCCAGACCCGCCGGGAAATTTTCCCCCTCTGGGGCATGGATCCGTGGTTTGACTAGACGCGTGAAGGGACAAGACCCGCGGCGTGACGCCCCCTGTGGTTTCCCGACTCCGGCACTCACCCCGAGCGCATAGGCTGGTGCCATGAGCTTCAGCGTTGTCCCCGCCGCGGCCACTGACGATCTTCCGCACCTCGAAGAGCAGGTGAGCGACCTCGCCGGGGTGCTCACTGAAGAGGAGATCGCCGAGATCGAGTCGGCCTACAGTGGTATCGCCGAGGAGACCGGGCAGGTCGTCTACGTGCACTTCGTTGAGGATCTCGCAGGAGAGGACCCTGACTGGTATGCGGTGGAGGTCGCGATAGAGTCCGGACTCGGCGTGAACAGTCCACTGTTGGTGGTCTCCATCGAGGATGAGGCCTGGGCGGTCAGTGCCGCTGAGGAAGCTGAGATCACCGAAGCGGACCTGGAAGCGATGACGGCCGACGACGTCGTCGCCCACCTCAGTGCCGAAGATTGGGCGGAGGCAGCCCTGGCCTTCGGTGAAGGGGTCGAGGAGCTGGCCACCGGTGAACAGGACCTGACCGAGGGCGCAGAGCCTGCGGGGGAACCCGGGGCGGGAGTGGCCACCGCACTGGTGATCGTCATGCTGATCTCACTGGTCGTGCTCGCGGTGGGCGGTGGACTGTTGTGGTATTTCCTGCGGCGAGGCAAGCAGCAGGGACAACAAGACGGTTCCATACCACCCGGTGGAGTCCAGCAGTTGCCGATGGAGGAACTCTCGGCCCGCAGCGGTCAGGCGCTGGTGGAGATCGACGACGCTCTGCGCAGCTCAGAGGAGGAGCTGGGGTTCGCCCGGGCCCAGTTTGGCCTGCAAGCGACAGATCCCTTCCAGAAGGCACTGACCCAAGCCCAACAGAAGGCGCGGATGGCCTTCGCCCTACGTCAGCAACTGGATGAACAGCAGATCACCACCGAGGACGAGCAACGTGCCACTCACGCCCGGATCCTCGAACTCTCCGATGACGTCGCCGAGACGCTCACCGAACAGGCCGAACACTTCGAGCAGATGCGCAATCTCCTCCAACGGCTTCCCCAGGCGCTACGCGAAGTCGAACAGCGCGCCGAGGAGAGCTCCGCACGGATCCAGTCGGCACGGGCTCGGCTGGCTCATCTGCAGTCGCGGTACTCCCCGCAGGCGGTGACCTCCGTGGCGGAAAACCCAGAGCAGGCCGAGGAGCTCCTGGACTCGGCGCGTCAGGCCGTCGAAGAGGGCCGAGCGTCTCTGAAAGCCGAGGACCGCGAGACCGCAGTGACGCACGTGCAGATCGCCGAAGAGGCCGTGGGCCAGGCAGCCACACTGCTGCAGGACGTCGAAGAGGCCGGCTCGTTGCTCGATGAGTCCTACACCGCGCTCGACGACGCCATTGATTCCCTGGCCGAAGACCTTCAGGAAGCTGCCCGGCTGGCTCCGCGGGATGACGCCGTCCTCGCGGCCCGGGACAACGCCCAGCGGGCGCTGCGGGTGGCCCGTGACACACGCCAGCAGCAGGGGGACCCGGTGGCTGCCCTCCGGGACCTCGACGACGCCGAAACGCAGTTGGATACCGCCTTGGCCCCCGCCCGGGAGCGGGTGGAGGCCCAACGGCGCGCCGAGACGTTGCGGCAGCGCCGCACCGACCGCGTGGCGGAGAAACTACGCATGGTGGAGCACTTCGTCTCCACTCACCGCGGCTCGGTGGGTCAGCCAGCCCGGACTCGGCTGGCCGAGGCCGAGCGGCTCTTCGCGGAAGCTCGGTCCCTTCAGGACCCCCAGCAGGCGGTGGAGCTGCTCTCCCGGGCCGAACGTCTGGCTGATGAGGCCCACGACCTGGCCCAGCAAGACAATACGCAGTTTCGCAGCGCACCGGCGAGGTACCCGGGTCCCATGCCCGGGGCGGGAGCACCGCGGGGCGGCAACGCCATGGGCAATATGGCCATGGGGTTGCTCATCGGCGGCCTGTTGGGCTCCGGCGGAGGATCACGCAGGCACCGTGGCGGCTGGGGTGGCGGGCTGTCTACCTCCCGTCCCAGTGGCGGGTTCTCCGGGGGGCGGTCCCGGGGCACCTCCGGTCGTGGTTTCTCTGCACCGCGGGCACGGCGGAGTCGCAGTGGGGGTTTCGGCGGTGGTGGTTCCCGGCGCGGACGAAGCGGTGGTTTTGGCGGCGGCTCCCGCGGAGGACGCCGCGGCCGCTTCTAAGCCGCGGTTCGCCGTCGTCGACCCTCTTTTGCACCTCCTGACGCCGTTGAGATCACGGCGCCTTCAGCCTCGGCGGTGCACTCCTTGTACACTCGGCGGGAGAACGGACGAAGGACGTGGAGGCAGGGCACTGACGATGAAGGGCCCCGAGGACGAAGGGCGCAATGGGCATCGAATTTAACGCGTGGTGGGAGATCGTGGCCCTGACCTTCGGGTCGGTGGCGGCCTTGCTGTTCCTCATCTACGGGATCATGTGGATCTTCAGCGACGATGAGGATGAGAAACCGCACCGGCTGGACACCACGGCAACCGTCGAATTGTTAGCCGATGTCACCGCTGAGGCCCACGCTCAGGGTGTCGAGGCCCAGCGCGCGTTGGATGAGCTGCGGGAGCTGGCACCGCAGCTGGAAGCAGAGGACTGGGACCGCTTCGAGAAACAGTACCGTCAGACATTAGAGGCCTTTTCCTCCGGACAGTCGGAGGTCGAGGCGCAGATGGATCACCTGGAGCGGATTTTCCGTCGCGACCGCATTATCGGACGAGCCCGCCGCGAACTTCGCGAGATGTGACGCGTCAGTCCGCCAGGCGCTCGGTTCGCCGTCCTCGATGGAAGTCGGTAGACTGCCGTGAGACCTTTTCACCGGGCACTGGTGTGCCCGTACCCGACAGACAAGGACTGTTCACCCTATGGGTTCTGTGATTAAGAAGCGCCGCAAGCGCATGGCGAAGAAGAAGCACCGCAAACGTCTGCGGAAGACCCGCCACCAGCGGCGTAATAAGTAGGAGTTCACACTTCACGCTCAGCCCCGGCTCACCGGCCGGGGCTTTCGCGTATCCCGCACCACCTCAAGGAGAACTGATGAGTCAGTCCGTCGATGTCGAAGTGCTCGTCAAACCCGGATGTCACCTGTGTGCTGAGGCGCTGGAGGTCACAGAGGCGATCTGCGCTGAGTTGGGCCTGGACTACACCCAGACCAATGTGGAGGAAGATCCCGCCCTGGCCACACAGTTCGCTGAAGAGATCCCGGTGCTGCGCATCAATGGGCAGGTCCGCGACTTCTGGAAGTTCGACTCCGCACGGATGCGCCGACTCCTCACCGAAGCCGGCGCGACCTCTGCCTGACCCCCTGGCAGCCGAAGGGGACTTCTCAGAGGCTTCGGGTGATCTCCGCGGCCCGGGCGGCAGCCGCAGCAGCGCCCTGCCGGATCGTCTGTCCCATGGCGGCGGCGTCGAATGTGGCAATCGCCTGTTCAGTGGTCCCGTTGGGGCTGGTGACATGAGCCCGCAGTTGGGCCGCATCAGCACTGACACGGTTTTCCACCAGCATCTTTCCCGCCCCGTGGATGGTCTGTGCGACCAGATCGGCCGCCAGGTCCGGATCCAGGCCGAGTTCCACTCCGGCGGCGGCCATGTGTTCGGCCAGGTAGAAAGCGTACGCCGGCCCCGACCCAGCGATAGCGCTCAGCGCGTCAATCTGCTCCTCGGGCAGCACATGCACTGTCCCCGAGGGTGCGAAGAGTCCGCTGACCTGTTCGAGGTGCTCATCGGTGGCGTGGGTCCCGGCGGCCAAGCCCACCACCCCGAGCCCCACGGACATCGGCGTGTTCGGCATAGCGCGGATGACCGGTTGGCCCGATGTCAGAGCGGATTCCATCATGTCCACTGTGACCGCGGCAGCTACCGAGACCACCACAGCCTGTGGTCTCAGCGCTGAGGCGATTTCTTCGCAGACCCCCGTGATCTGATAGGGCTTGACCCCGAGCACGACGACGTCGGCTTCAGCCACGGCGGCAGCGTTGGCTGCCTGCTGGGTCTCCTCGGCCAGGACCTCCACCCCGTAGTGGTGAGCTTTGTCTTCAGCGGAGGCCGCTGAGCGGGTGGTGGCGGTGACGTCGTCGGGCCGCACCCCGGAGCTGATCAGCCCGGCGAGGATTGCTCCGTTCATCGACCCCAGCCCCAGCATGGCGATTCTCGGTGAGCTCATCCTCCCACCCTACTGCGCGCTGATCCTGTCACCCCATCCATCAGCGCTGTCGACCGCTGTTTAGTGTTTACTCCTGGCCGAGGTGGGTGCGGGCGAAGGCCAGGGATTCGGCGAGCATCCGTTCGCGTTGCCCCACCTTGCGGGCGGTGCGTGTGGTCACCTCCACGGCGACCACACCATCGAACCCGGTGCCGCCGAAGTCCGGCTGGGCAATGAGTTCCATGCTTTCGGCCACCCGCTGATTGCCGTGACCGGGGACCAGGTGGTCATCCTTGAACCCGTTGGACCACCCGTCGGTCAGGTGCACATGCCGCAGGCGCTGACCCAGTGCCTTAATGGCCTCGTAGGAGTCGTCCTCCGCTGTCGCCGCGTGGGAGAAATCCCAGGTCACGTGCGGGTAGTCAAAGCCCACCGGGTTCCAATGCGGCAGGTACATCTTCGCCTCCCGGCCGCGGGCACGCCAGGGGTACATGTTCTCCACGGCGAACATCACCCCGGTCTCTGCCTCGATGTTCTTGATCCCTTCGGCGAACTGCGAGGCGTAGGTGCCCTGCCACCGGAAGGGCGGGTGGGCGACCACCACATCGCAGCCGACCTGCTGTGCCAGCTCCGCTGACCGGTGCAGCTTGTCCCAGGCCGAACCCCATACCTGCTGGGTCAGCAATAAGGTGGGCGCGTGGATCGCCACCACGGGCAGGCCGAACCGCTCCACATGGGCGTTGATGACTGCGGCCTGTTGGGTCTCCGCGCGGTGGGTGACCATCACCTCGACCCCGTCATAGCCGAGGTCCTCGGCGATGGAGAAACCTTCGGCCACCCCCAGGGGGTAGACCGACGAGGTCGACAGCGCCACCGGGATCTGGTCTCTGAGGTGCTCAGCCATGGGCGTGCTCCACGGTCAGGGTGCGAACGTCTTTGTGCTGCGGCCGGCGCAATCCTCGGTTGAGGTCCACGTGCCCCACGGCCGGGGCGTGCGGGATCTCCACCTCCGAGTCCCGGGCCAGGGTGTCCAATCGGCGTAGGATGAGCCCCTCACGCAGCGCCCAGGGGCAGATGCTCAGCTCCTCAATGTCGAAGGCCCGCATTGCCGCCTCGGCCGCCACGGCGCCGGCGAAGACCTGCGGAGCCCGCATCTCGGAGACACCGGGCAGCTTGGCGCGTTCCTTCGCGCTCATCTCCCCGAGGCGTTTCACCAGCGGCTTGAGGTTCTTATAGCTCAGCGTCCGTTTCACATACGGCCCCTCCGCTGAGGGGGCGGCCCCGGTCATCCGGGCCAGGGAGCGGAAGGTTTTGGAGGTCGCGGTGATTTCGGTCTGCTCGTCCAGCCGGGGGAACTCCAACCGGGCGGCTTCCATCTCTTCGCGCACGTAGGTGCGCAGCTCTTTGATCTGAGCCTTGGAGGGTACCTGCTCACCGGGGAGTCCTTTGCCCTCAGCGGGGAAGAACTCTCGGGTCAACCGGCCGGCCCCCAGGGGCACGGACAATGCGGTGGAGGGGAGTTCGTCCTGCCCGTAGGCCACCTCCAAGGACCCGCCGCCAATGTCGAAGTTGAGGATGTGCCCGGCGCTCCACCCCCGCCAGCGGCGGACCGCGAAGAACGTCATCGCCGACTCCTGGGCCCCGGAAAGTTCGGTGAGTTCCACCTCGGTCTCGGCCTCCACCCGGGCGATCACCTCAGCCCCGTTGGCGGCCTCACGGATCGCGGAGGTGCAAAAAGCCAGCAGATCCTCGGCCCGGTGGCGGGTGGCGAAGCGTCCGGCTTCATTGATGAAGTCGATCAGCTTCTGCTGCCCCTCTGCGGTGATCGCGCCGTCGTCGTCGAGGTACTTCACCAACGACAACGGGCGCTTATGCGAAGCAAATGCCGAGGGTTTAGCCCCGATATGCGCGTCGACGAGCAGACAGTGGACGGTGTTCGAGCCGATGTCGAGCACACCCAGTCGCATCAGTGTCAGGTCCCCCTGCTAGGCCTTGGCCGTCGTTTTCCGGCGCCCGCCCTTGCCCTTGGATGCCGGGCCTTTGGCGCGCTTTTCCGCCAGCAGGCTAAAGGCCTGCTCCTTGGTGAGATTCTCCACCGAGGTACCGCGTGGCACGGTGACATTGGTTTCCCCGTCGGTGATGTAGGGACCGAACCGGCCGTCTTTGACCACCACCGGTTTCTCCGTGGTGGGGTCGGCACCGAATTCAGCCAGCGGTGGTTGAGCGGCCTGCCGCCCGCGCTGCTTAGGCTGAGCGAAGATCTTCTTCGCCTCATCGAGGCTGATGGTAAACAGCTGCTCCTCGTCCTGTAAGGAGCGGGAGTCCGATCCCTTCTTCAGGTACGGACCGAACCGGCCGTTCTGGGCAGTGATCTCCTGGCCGTCGTCGTCGGTGCCGACGACCCGCGGCAGGGAGAGCAGCTTGAGCGCATCCTCCAGAGTCACCGTCTCCAGACTCATGGACTTCAGCAGGCTGGCCGTGCGCGGTTTGGGCTGCTTGGGCTTCTTCTTCGGCTTCGGTTTGCCGTTCTTGTAATACTCGGTGGGCTGGGCGTCCATCGCCGCCTGGATCTCTTCGGCGGTCATCTCCTCGATGACCTCAGTGACATAGGGGCCGTACCGACCGTCCTTGGCCACAATCTGCCGACCGGTCTGAGGGTCAGTGCCGAGCACTCGCCCGGAGTGGGCGGCCTGTTCGAAGAGTTCTTCGGCTTTTTCAGCGGTCAGCTCATCCGGGGCGATGTCTTCGGGGATATTGGCCCGGTCGCGTTTGAGCTCACCGTCCTCGCCGACCTCGCCATTGGGGTTGGCCCGCTCCAGGTACGGACCGTAACGACCCACACGCAGCTCCACCCCGGGGGCGATCTCCATGGAGTTGATCGCCCGGGCGTCGATCTCCCCCAGATTATCCACCACGGCTTTGAGCCCCTCTTCTCCGGATTCGGCGCCGAAGTAGAAGTGCTGCAGCCACGCTTCGCGTTCAATCTCCCCGCGGGCGATCTGGTCCAAATCGTCTTCCAGCCGGGCGGTGAAGTCGTAGTCGACGTAGCGGCCGAAGTGTTCCTCCAGCAACCGGACCACGCTAAATGCCGTCCACGAGGGCACCAGAGCGGAGCCGCGTTTGGTGACATAGCCGCGGTCCATGATGGTGGAGATCGTCGGGGCGTAGGTGGAGGGGCGGCCGATTTCGCGCTTCTCCAGCTCGGCGACAATACTCGCCTCGGTGTAGCGCGGCGGCGGGGTGGTCTCATGCCCCTTGGCCTCGATGTCCTCCCCGGTGAGGTTCTCCCCTTCGGTGAGTTCGGGCAGGCGGCGGTCTTTGGCGTCGTCGGACGACGACGCTTCTGTGGTGTCCCTGGCCTCTTCATAGGCGGCTAGGAACCCGGGGAAGGTGATGACCGTCCCGGAGGCGCCGAAGGTGGCCCGCCGGCCGTCGGAGGCTTCCCCGGAAAGCCGCACACTGGCGGTGTAACCCTTGGCGTCCTCCATCTGAGAAGCGACAGTACGTTTCCAGATCAGTTCGTAGAGCTTGTACTCATCAGCGGACAGCTCCCCTTTGACCTGTTTGGGGGTGCGGAAGGAGTCCCCGGCTGGCCGGATCGCCTCATGCGCTTCCTGGGCGGTCTGGCTGCGTTTGCCGTAGACTCGGGGCTTCTCAGGTACCGACTCGCTGCCGTAGAGCTCACTGGCCTGTTTGCGGGCGGCGTTGAGCGCCTCATTCGACAGGGTCGTCGAATCGGTACGCATGTAGGTGATGTACCCGTTCTCATAGAGCCGCTGGGCCACCTGCATGGTTACCCGGGATGAGAACCGCAGCCGGCGGGCCGCATCCTGCTGCAGCGTGGAGGTGATGAACGGCGGCTGGGGCCGGCGGGAGTAAGGCTTGTCCTCCACCGAGTCCACGGTGAAGCGGGCCTTGGTGAGCCCCTCGGCCAGGGAGGTCGCATCGGCTTCGGTGAGGACGACGACGTCGCGCCGGTTCTTCTTCAGTTCCCCGCGGTCATCGAAATCGCCCCCCGAGGCGATGCGCTCACCATCAACAGTGTGCAGCTTCGCGGTGAAGGACTCCCCACCATCAGTGGAGAACGTGCCACTTAAATCCCAGTAGGAGGCGGGGATGAACGCCATGCGCTCCCGCTCCCGGTCCACCACCATGCGGGTGGCCACCGACTGCACACGCCCAGCGGAGAGACCCCGGCCGACTTTGCGCCACAACACCGGGGAGATCTCATAGCCGAAGAGCCGGTCGAGGATCCGCCGAGTCTCCTGGGCATCCACCAGATGGTTGTCGATCTCCCGGGGGCTTTGCAGGGCCCGCTGGATACCTTCTTTGGTGATCTCGGTGAAGGTCAGCCGGTAGGTGGGCACCTTGGGTTTGAGCACCTCGTAGAGATGCCAGGCGATCGCCTCACCTTCACGGTCGGCGTCCGTGGCGAGGTAGAGTTCGTCGGCCTCTTTGAGCCGCTGTTTGAGTTCCCGGACCTTGGATTTCTTGGAATCCGAGACCACGTAGTAGGGCTCGAACCCATGCTCGGGGTCCACGGCGAACTTGCCGAACGGGCCCTTCTTCATGTCATCGGGCAGCTCCGAGGGCTGCGGCAGGTCACGGATATGCCCGGCGGAGGCGTCGACGATGAAGTCCTCTCCAAGGTACTTGCCGATGGAGCGGGACTTCGCCGGGGACTCGACGATCACGAGCTTCTTGCCTGACACGGAACTCCTTGGGCGTTGTACGGCGGGTGCAACTGATAGTGAGGGGGCGCCGTCGGGTGCTCACTATAACAGTGTGCCGAGGCGGGCCGTTGCGGCCGCTACGGCCCGGCAGCGTGCAGAAAACCATCGATATAGAGGTCCAGGATCTCCCGGGTCAGGGCCTGTTCATCGGTGTCAGTGAGGGAGGCCACGGCAGTGATGAGCTGGGCGGCAGTGAACTCCCCATCGGCGGCGGCGAGGAACCCGGCGGCCGCGGAACTGACCGGGCGTGCCCGGCGCAACCCCGCACCCTGGCGGGCGAAGATCACCTCCGGGTGCTCGGCACCGAAGCGCTGGTATCGCTCTTCGGTGACATCCGAAGCGACCACAAGTGTCTGGTCAAGTGCGGCGCCGGCGTCGTCGGCGGTGTCGGCGGCACGTTGGACAGTGGTGCCGATCACCGGGCCCAGCGGCTGCTGGAGCGCTCCGGTGAGCTCCTCGAACCGCCGCCAGGGCTCCGACTCCGCCGCTGTAGTACTCGGCTGCAGGGCAGCACCCAACCAGATGAGGCCGAAGCCGATGCCGGTGACCCCCCGGCTGGCGAAGTCCGCCAGGTAATCGGCGTAGCGGCGCCGGTAGGCCGGAAGGTCGCGCTCCTCGGAGGCGTCCCGCAGCCAGGTCTCGGCGTACTGGGCCGGGGTCTGATGGTCGCGTTGAATGAACCAGGCGTTCAGGCCGGCCTCGGTGACCCACTGCTGGGGGCGATCCCACCAGTCCACACTCTCCGCATTCTCACCACCCTCCGCATCCTCACCCCTGAAGGCGGCCTGGATTTCCCAGTTGCCTAACATCTGGACGGTGCCACCGGGGGTGAGCACTGCAGGCAGACCGGCGATCAGCTCGGACATCAGGGCATCCCCTTCTCGTCCGCCATCGCGGTAGATATAGCGGTCAGCCTCGGTCTCCTGGACTCCGCGCGGAGTGATGACAAACGGCGGGTTGGAGACCACCAGGTCGAACCGTCGCCCCGCCACCGGTTCGAGGAGCGAGCCCTGTACCAGCTCCACACGGTCCTCTACACGGTGCGGGTCCAAACCCAGCGTCGGGGCGTTGAGCAGCAGGTTGAACCGCGCGAAGTCCAACGCCCGGGTGGAGAGGTCGGTACCGGTGACATGGTCAGCGTGGTCCAATAAGTGCAGCAGCTGGATACCGCAGCCGGTGCCGATATCTAAGGCGGTCCCCACCGGCCGACGGTGGGTGATGCCGGCCAAGGTGAGGCTGGCGTGCCCGATGCCCAATACATGGTCGTGCGGCAAGGGCCCGGCCACCTGGTGGGCGGAAAGGTCACTGGTCACCCACAGATCGCGGATGCCGTGGGCAGCCTCCACCTGGTAGGGGCGCAGATCCACCGTGGGCCGGACTCGCTGCAGTGGCTCAGGGTGGTCACCGGTGAGGCCACGCTGTGGGGTGATGGCGGCGTCGTCGGCTGTGGAAGCGGTGATCTCCACTAGGTTCAGTTCCACCAGGCCCTCGGCTCCCACCCGCGGCAGGGCGGCGTCGACCTGCGGGACGGTGACTTCCACGGAGACCAGCCACAGGGCGGTCAGGACCGCACAACGCTGCTGGGGTGAGCGGAGTTGCGCCGGTGAGGGGTTTTGCTGGGGGTGGGTCTCGTGGCTGAGCCGGGGCAGTTCAGCCTCAACGGCCAGTTGCCCGGGAACCACCTGCTCCCGATCCAGGGCCGCAACGGCGTCTTCTCCTAGCAGCGAGGCGACGGCGTCGTTGGTGAACTCGGCCTCCGCCAGGTCGGCCCGCAGCGCAGCGATCAGCTCCAGCTCAGCAGAGTCAGGCGGGGGTGGGGAGTGCGGCTGCGGCGCAGCGGTCTCAGACATAGTCCCAGCCTAGACGCGCTCGGCTCACCATCCTCAAGCGCCTGACCATCCTCAACCGCATGGCAAGACATCGAGCGGGATCGGGGTTTATCTCAGCTCCATCGGGCGGCGTTGTTTCTCCAGCGGGCCGGAGTTCGGGTCAGTTGGGTTCGCCGCCAGCCGCGCCTGACAGCGGTGACACCGCGTATTGGCCGGGATGTGAGCGCAGTCATCGCAGTAGAGCTGCAGGGTGGCACACCCCCGGTCCATACAGTTATAGAAGCGCGACGTCGGCGCGGCACAGTGCACACACTCACCGAGAGTCTTCGCCTCCTCGGAAAACCGCATGTTCATCCGCCCGTCGAAGACATACAGCTCGCCCTCCCAATAGCCGGAGTCACCGTAGGTCTCCCCGTACCGAACGATGCCGCCATCGAGCTGGTAGACCTCTTCCCACCCGCGGTCCTTCATCAGCGCCGAGAGCACCTCGCAGCGGATCCCCCCGGTGCAGTAGGTAATGACCGGTTTGTCCTTCAAGTGGTCGTACTTACCGGAGTCCAGTTCGGTGATGAAGTCACGGGTGGTCTCGGTATCCGGCACCACGGCGTCCTTGAACCGTCCAATCTGAGCCTCCATCGCGTTACGCCCGTCGAAGAAGGTGACATCGACGCCGTCGCGCTTCTTGGCTTCGATCAGCTCATGGACCTGCTCAGGCTTGAGATGCTCACCCCCGCCGATGACTCCTTCTTCTCCGACTTTGACCTCATCGGGCACCCCAAAAGCCACCAGCTCCGGGCGGACTTTGACGCTCAGCCGGGGGAAGTCCTCCGCCCCGCCGGGTGACCATTTGAACTCCGTGTTCCGGAACGGTCGGTAGTTGCGGGTCTGCTTCACGTACTGCTTGACTGCCTGCAGCTGGCCTCCCACGGTGCCGTTGATGCCGTGTTCGGAGACGATGATCCGGCCCCGCAGCCCCAGCTCGCGGCAGAGGGTGTACTGCCAGAGTTTGACCGCCTCAGGGTCGGACAGCGGGGTGAACTGGTAGTAGAGGACAATGCGGGAGATGCTCACTCCCCTAAGGGTATCGGCCGACTGCTGGCCTCTGCAACGCAGGGATGAGTCGGGGTCATCCTTGCGGGGTAAATGTGACGATCGGCCTACCGCAGAATGTGAGGCGCGTTATATGGTCGAAGTATGGATATTGAGCTGAGCGACGCACTCGTCGAGACCTGGGTCACCGGTTGGTCCCGCACCCACGGCTACGAGGTGCGCAACGAAGGCCGCATCCACTCCGCCTCCGCTCCGGGGCAGGACGAGGAGGCCGAGTACGTTCTCTACGCCCCCGATGAGACCGATCTGCGCAAGGTCGCCTCCGCTGTGGCCAAGAGCCCACGGAAGCTGCTGACGGTCATCGCCGAGCCCGACGACGACGTCATGGCAGTCAATGAGATCGACGGCCTGGAACTGCTCAGCGATGAAGAGAAACTCATGGTCTGCGATATGGCCAACCAGGACGTTGAAGACCCCATCACCCCGGAAGATTTCACCACCGAACGGGAGGACTTCGAGGGTTGGACCCTGTTCACCGTGCGGCAGGGAGACAACACTGCTGCTCGGGGACGGGTCGCCGTCGTCGGTGAATTCTGCATTGTGGACCGGGTCTACACGGCGCCCGACTATCGCCGCCAGGGCCTGGGGACTTTTGTCACCCGAGCCCTGTTGGCCATCGCCCATGAGCACGACGTCGACTACGGACTGTTGGTCGCCACCCTGGACGGTGTGCAGCTCTACGAGTACCTCGGCTGGGAGACTCTGGCCGATGTGCACGTCTTCGGCTCCCCCGGGGCCAGCGACCGACGCCGGCCTTCGCACAGTCAGATCGATGAACTGAACTGACCACGCGGCGGTCTACCCTGGAGCGGTGACCGGCACCGAAGACCCCCTGACCCTGCTGCGCGAGGCGAAGCTGCCCGCTGAGGTCAGTGAGCACGGCCCGCTGCGGCATATCCGGACCCTGCCGGCTCGCACGGCGATCCACGCCGACTGGCCACAGTGGGTACCGGCCCCGTTACGCGCCGCCTACCGGCAGGTCGGGGTGAGCCGCCCCTTCACCCACCAGGTCGCCGCAGCACAGGCCCTGTACACCGGCCGGCACACAGTAGTGGCCACGGGCACCGCCTCGGGGAAATCCTTGGCCACCCACCTGCCGGGGCTGGCGGCGATCTGCGGGGCACCCGCCGCGGAGACGGTCACCGCCCACCCCACTGGGGAGGCCACAGTCCTCTACCTCTCTCCCACGAAGGCTCTGGCCGCCGACCAGCTCGAGGCCCTGACCGAATTGGCAGAGACCGTCGGTGCGGTGGGACCAGCCGGCGGGATCCGTGCGGCAGCTTACGACGGCGACACCGCACCTGAAGCCCGCACATGGGTGCGTCAACACGCCAATGTGGTGCTGACCAACCCGGATATGGTCAACGCCGGGATCCTGCCCAACCACCGCGGCTGGGCCCGGTTTTTCTCCCGGCTGCGCTACATCATCGTCGATGAGGCGCACACTGCTCGGGGGATTTTCGGTTCGCATATCGCCCTGCTGTTGCGGCGGCTACGGCGGGTGGCCCGCAGTTACGGAGCCGACCCGGTGATGACCGCAGCCAGCGCCACCAGTGGCGCGCCGGCGTCGTCGTTCGCTCAGCTCATCGGTGAGCAGACCTCCTCGGTGCTGGCGGTGACTGAGGATGGCTCCCCGCACGGTGCGGTGGATGTCTACCTGTGGGACTCCGCACACGACCCCGCTGTGGCGGGGGCGGGACCGAGCGCTGCGGGGGAGACCTCATTCAAACGCAGTGTGGTGGTGGAGGCCGCGGATCTGCTGACCCAACTGGTGGTGGCCGGACGGCGCACCCTGGCGTTCATCACCTCCCGGCGCGGGGCGGAGACGATGGCCCGGATCACCGCGGAGAACCTGAAGGAGATCGACCCTGCTCTCACTGACCGGGTCTCCGCCTACCGTTCCGGGTATTTGGCGGAGGAGCGGCGGGAACTGGAGGCGGCTCTGCGTGCCGGACGGATGCTCGGGGTGGCCTCCACTCCAGCCCTGGAACTGGGGATCGACATCACCGGGCTCGATGTGGTTCTCATCGCCGGCTGGCCGGGTACCCGTGCTTCGTTCTTCCAGCAGTTGGGACGGGCCGGACGCTCCGGGCAACGCGGTGCGGCGTTCTTCATCGCCGGGGACGACCCCCTGGATTCGTATCTGCTGAGCACCCCGGAAGCGATCTTCGACACTGGAGTGGAGGACGCGGTCACCGACCCGCATAACCCGCATGTTGCGGCGCCACATCTGCTCGCCGCGGCCCAGGAGCTTCCGCTCCACCCGGGGGACCTCGACAGTGGGCTCTTCACCGGTCTGCGCGAGCTGGTCGAAACTCTCACGCAGCAGCGTCATCTGCGCCGCCGACCGACCGGCTGGTTTTTTGCTCACGACGACGCCTCCGCCGCCTCATGGGTGCGGATGCGCGGTGATGGGGCCGGTCCGTACACGATTGTCAATATCGACGACGGCACCGTGGTGGGTGATATCGGTTCCGCTCAGGTACACAGCCAAGCCCACCCGCAGGCGGTGTACGTCCACCGGGGCCGCACCTACGTGGTGGAGGATCTTCACCCAGACCAGCACACGGTCCTCGTTCGACCCGCTGACCCGCCGTTCTACACCCAGGCCCGGGAAACGACGTCGATCGAGGTCCTCGAAGAGCTGACCCATCGGCAGGGGGAACGGTTCCGCTTCTGCTTCGGCACAGTGGAGGTCACCAGCGCGGTGGTGGGGTTTCAGCGCAAAGCCCTGGGGACCTCGGAGGTGCTTTCTGATGAACCGCTCGAGCTGCCGCCGTCGACCCTGCGAACCCAAGCGGTGTGGATCAGTGCCCCGGAGACTGCGCTGACCGAGGCGGGAGTGACCGTAGAGCACATCCCGGGTGCTCTGCATGCCGCCGAACACGCCATGATCGGGCTGTTGCCGCTGCTGACCAGCTCGGACCGCTGGGACATCGGTGGGGTCTCGACCGCTCTGCACCGGGACACTGAGGCCGCGACGATCTTCGTCTACGACGGGCACCCCGGTGGCGCGGGATTCGCCGAACGGGGGTACACGGTGATGGAGGAATGGGTCCGCGCCACGGCAGCGGCCATCGAGGCCTGCCCGTGTTCAAGCGGATGCCCCTCCTGCGTGCAATCACCCAAATGCGGCAACCGCAACAGTCCTCTGGACAAGCCCGGTGCCCTCACCCTCCTGCGCGCTCTCTCCACCGCTGTCCTGGAGTGACCGGCCCACATTTCCTCCTCCGCTTCTGCTCCGAGAAGAGAGTGGGGCGTAGCGATCCGGGTTAGGGCGCCGTGGATGGGCCTGGCCCCCTCGCGAAATCTTGTTTCGCGAGGGCGGCTGGCGCCCGTTCCGGATCGCGGAGTCCCAACGACTCGTTGCCAGAATCAAGTCCTTAGAGCGCGCGGAAGCGGAGGGTGAGGGTGCGGGCGGTGGGCCGGAGCATATGATCCGGCCACACATCCGGCCCGCAGGCCCGCGAGCCCAGTCCGTGCTGGGCGGCGTCGATGTAGAGGTGAGTGGCAGACGGCTCGGGCAGCTCGTGCGGGTGTGCGGCGGCGTCGAGCTCATGTGCGCTGTGCGGGCTGAGGGTGAACCCCGGGCGGCGGCCGGCGAGGTCCTGCTCCGCGGTGATCTGCACCCAGTCGGTGCCACCGCGGCGTAGCGTCAGCTCCCGCAGCTGTGAGCGGTGCCCGGATTCCTGGGGGCGTGCGTACTCCACTGTGAGGTCCTCCAGCCCGGCCTCGAAGCGTCCCACCCAACCGGAGCTGGAGACATCCGGGTAGGTATCGTGCGGGCCGAGTCCGAACCACGCGGCGCCGTCGACCTCCGTGGGCAGGGTGAAATGCAGGCCCAGCCGCGGCCAGACATCATTCCACTCCCGGTTGGGCACCATGGAGGCCCGCAGCACCAGTTCCACGGTCCCATCGGCGGCACGCTCGGCGGTCCAGGTCTCATTGAGGTCCACCGCGGTGCGCTGCTGGGGTGCGGCGAACCGGCGGCGCACGGTGCGGCTGGTCTGCGTCTGAGTCACCTCAAGGGTGCGGGTGATGAGCTTGTCCAGCTTGGCTCGCCGCCACCGTTCCGCCGAGGGTGGCGAGGGCTCCCCCCGAGTGACGAAGTCGGTCGGGTCGGTGACGTCGTAGTTATGGGAGGCCCCGCCGTTGTCATTGTCAGTGGGGGCTCGCCACAGTTCCAGCCGGGGTCCAGCCACCGCCAATCCAGCCAGGTCTGACAGGCTCGTTTCAGCGAAACCGGCTGGCGCCTCGGCCAGCGGCAGGGTACTGCGCCGGCGGGGCAGGGCCGGGGCCGGGACGGTCTCCTCCCACTGCCCGCGGGCGACCACGTGGCCGGGCTCAGCCCAGCTGACGATCGCCTGCAGCACCGCTTCCACAGTGACGTGGACTTCGGTGCCGGGCTCAGCAGCGGGGGCCTCGGCGGGGTGGAACAGGTCCACCACGGCGCTGCCCCCGGCGGCCACGGGTTTGCCGTCTTCCCCGGTGATCTCACACTGACCAGAGGCGACCTCGATGCCGTCGTGGGTGATGGTCCATTTCAGCGCCAGATCGGTGGTGTCAGCGGTGTGCCGGCGGGAGGTGACGTGGACTTTGCCGCGCCCGGCCCGGGTGAACACCAGGGGCGCTTCGACGTGCTTGTACTCCAGCAGCCCAGGTGAGGGGGTGCCATCGGAGAGGATGATCCCGTCCATGACGAAGTTGCCGTCGTGGACCAGTTCCCCGAAGTCGCCCCCGTATCCGAAGAACTCCGTGCCGTCCTCGGTTTGGGTGCGGAGCCCGTGGTCCCGCCACTCCCAGATGAACCCGCCGTGCAGCCGCGGATAGGTATCCACCATGCGCCGGTAATCATCCAGGGCACCGGGACCGTTGCCCATGGCGTGAGCGTACTCGCAGTGGATGAAGGGTTTGGAACGCTGGCGTGCGGATTCGGCAATTGAACACCCCAGAAGAGGGCGGTAGTCGTCGTCGCGCCCAATGGACTCAGTCTCCGGCACCCGGGCGTACATCCGCGAGTACACGTCAGTGAAGATCCCGGCGTAGTCACCTTCGTAGTGGATGGGTCGGGTGGGGTCGCGGTGCCGGATCCATTCGGCCTGGGCGGCGAGGTTCTGCCCGCGGCCGGCTTCGTTACCCAGTGACCAGATCACCACGCTGGGGTGGTTTTTATCCCGTTCGATGGCACGTTCGATCCGGTCCAGGTAGGCCTCACGCCAGGCGGGGTCTTCGCTGGGGTTCAGGGCCCAGTCGCGGCTGCCGAAGCCGTGGGTCTCCAGGTCACCTTCGAGCATGACCCACAAGCCGAGTTCATCGGCGATGTCCAGCAGCCGCGGGTGTGGTGGGTAGTGGCTGGTGCGGATGGCGTTGACGTTGTGCTGCTTCATCATGGCCAGGTCCGCGTAGGCGTCGTCGTAGTCGAAGGTCCGGCCCCGATCGGGGTGGGTTTCGTGCCGGTTCATCCCGGAGAAGACCACGCGGCGCCCATTGGCCAGCAGGTGGTCGCCGATGATCTCGATGCGCCGGAACCCGCTGCGCAGGCTGATCGTCTCAGCGGCGTTGGACACGGTGGTCTCGTAGAGTCGGGGCACCTCAGCCGACCAGGGTTCGACGACGCCGACGGGTACCTCTGTGACCTCCTCGGGGCTGTTCCACACCACATCGATGTCCAACTCCGGGATGCTCAGCCGGACGGGAAAAGCCTGCTGGGCAGCGGTGATCTCCGGGACGATGAACCCCTGTCCGGTGGCGGGGTCGTAATCGGCGTGGATCCAGACGTCGTCGAGGCCGGCGGCGGGTCGGTGCAGCAGGGTGACGTCACGGAAGATCCCGGGCAACCACCACTGGTCCTGATCTTCGAGGTAGGAGCCCGCCGACCACTGCACCACACGCACAGTGAGGGTGTTCTCCCCTGCTGTGACGGCCTCGGTGATGTCGAATTCGTGGGCGAGCCGGGAGCCGTAGGCGGCACCGATTTCTTCCCCGTTGAGCCAGACCTGCATGAAGGACTCCACACCGTCGAAACGCAGCAGCACCCGACCGGCGTCACCGCCGGTGCTGTCACCAGCCGTGGCCTCGTCAGCCGCACTGTCACCACTGCCCGTTTCCAGCCACGCGGCGGGCACCTCGATGGTGCGCACGTAGTCACCGGTGGGGTTGGCATCGGGCACGTATGGCGGATCGATGGGGAAGGGGTACTGGGTGTTGGTGTAGATCGGCTTGTTCCACCGGCCGTCGAGCACCCAGGTTGAAGGCACGGTGATCTCCTCGGCGGGCTGGTCTGCCGGTGGGGTGGAGGGGACCTGCTCGTGGAAGGTGAAGCCCCATGTGCCGTTGAGACTCACCGCCGGAGCGTCACTGTGCAGATAGGAGCGGGCCGGGGCCAGACGCCCTGCGTAGGGGGTGCGAGTCTCGTGGGTGAGCATGGGGTTTAGGTCACTACCTCTCCGGCGCGAATCACGGTGCGGGAATGTGTCGTGTCCCACAATAGGTCAGGCTGGGTGAGCGGGTCACCCTGGAGCACGAGCAGATCAGCGGGTGTGCCCTCGGCCAGGGTGCCCAGCTGCGGGGAACCGATAAGTTCGGCGTTGACCACCGTCAGCGAGTGCAGCAGCTCCTCGGGGCTCTGCGCCTCAGCTTGCAGGGCGATACCGCGTAGCTGGTCATCTTCGAGAACCCCCATGAGGTCACTCCCCCAACCGATCTTCACCCCCGCCTCGGCGGCGATGCGCACCGCGTCTTTGCCGGCGTGGAGGACTTCCTCATTCTTCGCCTGACTCACCGCGGGAAGCCCGACGTCGGGGCCTCGCCTGCCCATGGCGTCGTAGGCGGCCAACGTGGGAACCAGATACGCGCCATGGTCGGCCATGATGCGGGCCGCCTCCGCGTCGATGAGGTTGCCGTGCTCCACTGACACCACACCGTTGGTCACCGCGTGGATGACGGCGTCGGCGGTGTAGGCGTGGGCGGCCACGTAGCTGCCGCGCCGACCGGCTTCCTCACAGGCAGCGGCGATCTCCTCCGCGGAGTACTGCGGGATGCGCAGCGGGTCAGTGGGGGAGGCTACACCCCCGGAGGCCATGATTTTGATGGCGTGGGCTCCGGTCCGGAAGCGTTCCCGGACAGCCCGGCGGATGTCGTCGACCCCATCGACGATCTCCCCGATGTGCCCGTGGTTGAGGCAGATGTCGTATTCGGCGGGCCGGGCGTCACCGTGACCGCCGGTCTGACTCAGCGCCGGCCCGGTGAACAGATACCGGCAGGCCGGTTCGTCCCCTGCCTGGAGTGCCTGCTGCAGCCCGAGGTCTCCCCCGGCAACGTCGCGGATCGTGGTGAATCCGCGCCGCAACGCTTTGGCCAGCCGCCGCACCCCGTTAATCGCCACATAGGAGAGGTGCCGGGTCTCCAGGGTGTAACCGCCCAGATCGTGGGCGTAGGCGTGGAAGTGCGCGTCAATGAGTCCGGGGATCACGGTGCCACCGGCGAGGTCCTCTTCGGCGTCGAAGGCCCCGGAAATGCTCCCCACGGCGGTGATGACACCGTCATCAATGGCGAGGTCACCCTCGGTGGTGGTGCCGGTGGCCGGATCGTAGAAGCGTCCGTTGCGTAGAGCGAGTGTGGTCATCTCAGGGGTCCTCTCGGTGGGAGCTACTCGGGGTCGCTACTCGGTGGTGGCTACTGCCTGCCCGCCACTCGGTGGGGCTGGGGTCAGCCCTCGCGGGCGGGCAGGGTGATGCGTTGGCGGGGTTCTTCATTGCCGGCGACATCGGTGGCGGCGAATTCGATCACCTGTTCAGTCTCCCCCAACGCCCGCACGACGGGGCCGTGGTAGGTGGCCCAGAAGGTGCCGGGCCCTTCCCATTGAACGCGTTCGACGCCGGAGGTTGCATCTTTGGCGCGCAACCGGATTTCGGCTCCCGAGCCCATGATGAGCACCTGGGGGGTGGTCACCGGAGGTTCGGTGTCGATGCGCAGCCGCCGTTCGGCCAGATTGGTGTGCCCGGCGGCGTCGGTGATGCGCGCCCGGACCGTGTGGGCCCCTTCGGTGTGCAGGGTGACCGGTTCGGTGTAAGGCTGCCAGGGCTCCTCGTCGAGCTGGTATTCCACGGTGAGCCCCTCGGTGGTCCCGGCCGCGTCCAGGTGTTCGGCGGTGACGGTGATCTGCGGGTGGGTGGTGTACCAGCCGCTGGAGGAGACGGTGCCGTTGACCTCGAGGGTGACGATGGGCGGGGCGGTGATCTCTTCCCACCCGGCGGGCAACTGCCAGGTGACCGCCTCCATGTGATGAGCACCGGTGTGGTGAGTACCAGTGTGAGCATCGGCGTCGGTGCTCACCGTGGCGGTGAGCCGTTCGGGACGGGTCTGCCGGTCGATACTGGCGTGGTACCGGTGCCCGGAGGCGGTGATATCGGCAGCAGCTGCGGTGGTCAACACCGTTTCAGCCTCGGTGGCCGAGAGCACGCCTTCGGTGCGGGCGGTGTGAACGATCTCCCCAGTGCGGGCCAGGAAGGCTTCCCGGCTGGTGAATCCCCCGGCGGTGGCGTCCCCACCAGCCCAGATGGACTCCAGCACGGTCTGCCCGTTGTGCCGCAGCCGGTTGGGCACCCCGGAGTCCTCCCCGGCGAAGGCGACAGTGGCGTCGTCGGCGGTGAGGTACATGTGGTACCTGGTCTGCTCCCCGGAGTGGGCTGGTTCCCAGTCATAGCCGCCGAAGGGCACTGTGCCGGTCTGGCGCAACCGAGTCAGCACCGCAGCAGTGTCTGCCTCGATGTCGCCGGTCGGTTCAGTGGGCAAGGTGAGGCTGGCGTCGAGGATCCGGGAGCCGGTCAGTGGCAGCTTCTGAAAGAGCGTGTCTTCGCTGCGGGCCAGCAGCACCGTGGGCCCGATCTGCAGGTGCTGAACGGTCGGGTCGTCGATGCTGGGCACGGCCCGTAGGCGCATCGGAAAGTGAAGATCGACGACGTCGCCTGCTCGCCAGACGCGGGTCACCGGCAGGTAGGTGCCCGGTACCGGGGATGTGGTGGTCTCTTCGCCGTTGACCGCCACGCGGGGCTGGCCCTGCTGTGCCAGCCAGCCGGGGATGCGCAGCTGCAGGGTGTGGTCGGTGCCCGGTGCGCTGGTGATATTCAGCCGGATCTGCGTCTGGTACGGGTAGTCCCCGGTGATCTGCAGACCCAGCCCACCGTCTGCCGCGTGCAGCGTAGCCGGAGAATAGAGGTTGACCCAGGTGGCGCCGGCCTCGGTGAAGAAGGCGGTGTCCTGGTATTTGACGTGGTTCTCCAGGCCGGTGCCCCCACAGCAGGTGCCGATGTTGTTGAACTCGCGGCGCGCCCCGGCGTGGACCGGGAACATATAGGTCACCTCGGGGCTGACGTCAGAGTCAGCGTTCTTCCGCGAGCCCAGGATCTGGTTGGTGACCGCCTGCTCGTAGTAGTCCATGTACTTCGGGTCCCGGGTGTGGCCGAAGAGTCCGCGGGCTAGTTTCAGCATGTTGTAGGCCACGCAGGTCTCGGCATTGCGCCGGCCGATGTCCCCGGCCTGCGTGTTGGCCGGCCCCCACAGCTCCGACTCCCCGGAACCGCCATGGGCGTAGGTGCGCCCGGGGACCACCATGTCGAACAGTCCGGTGGCGGCGTCTAAGTAGCGGCGATCCCCGGTGAGCTCGTATTCGTGGATGTAGCCGATGAACTGCGGGATGTGCTGGTTGGCGTGCATGTCATCGAGGATGTCCTCCCCCGTGGAGCAGGCCTGCAGCAGATTCGCCTGGTCAAAGAACTGCGCGGTGGCCAGGAACTTCTGCTCACCGGTGACTTGGGCCAACCGGGCGAGGGTCTCGTTCATCCCCCCGTATTCCCCGGCGATGTAGAGGCTCCACATCTTCTGGATCTGCTCAGCCGGCAGTTTTTCCAGCCGGTGATGCACCCAGTGGGCCATCGCGGTGACCACCTCCAGGGCTTGGCTGTTACCCGCCAGCTCGTAGGCGTCCAACAGCCCGGCCATGATCTTGTGGGTGGTGTAATAGGGCGCCCAAATCTCACCGTAGGGGGCGTAGCCCTCCAACCGGGAGAACTGCCACTCCCCGTAGGCGGCCAGGAACCCGGGGTGGCTAAACCGACCCGTGGCTGCCAAGGTGTCCTGCACCTGGGCCAGGCCGCTGACGACGTCGTCGACTTTGGTTTTCAGGTCCTGCTCCTGGGTGCCGGCGTAGGCCAGGGCGAGCATGGACAGGAAGTGCCCGGCGTAGTGGCCGCGCAGCAGGTTGGCGGTCTGGGCGTTCTCCTGACCGGGGTAGTCGTGTTCGCCCCAGGGCTCCTCATTCGGGTGGCCCCACCCCTCCCAGCCGCCGGGCGGCTCAGCGCCGCGGGTATCCAACCCGGCGTTGGCGCGGAAGATGGCCAGCAGACGGTCGGCCGGGTAGACCCGGGCCAGGTGGAGCATCCGGTCCCGGGCGGGGGCGAAGATGCTGCTGGCGGCGACTTCAGCTGCCGCGTGCGGGACTGTCCGCAGTGTGGGGGAGGTGTGCGACGTCGTCGTGGTACTCATCAGTGTTTCTTCTCTCCTCCGCGGTCGCGCACGAGGGTGCGCAGGTAGCTGAACGTTTTGCCGGAACCGATGCCGTCGTGCTCGAACTCGTTGGTCACCCAGGCTTGGGAGTTACCGACCCGGCTGAGGGTGTCGAGTTGCAGGTGAGCGTCGACGAACATGTCGTCGTAGTAGACCGCGGCGGCGACGGGGATGTCATTGGCGGCCAGGTGCGAGTAGTTGTAGATCTGGGAGTAGTCGCTGCGGGCGTGCAGAGCGTTGACGGCCGCGGCCGCCGGTTGCAGGGCCCGGATCTCCTCGAACATCCAGGGGAAGGCCATCTCCCCGGTGAACAGCAGCGGGCGGTTGTCTTCGGCGAACTGGGGGTGCTTCTCGCGTTCGGCCTGGGCCGCCCAGTTGGTGGGTCCGGACTCGGGGTCGCCGTAGATGGCCTCCTGCAAGCCCCAGTAGATGGGCCCGTCCACCGCTGAGGTGCTGGTCATTGTGTTGGCGAGGAACCGTTCAGAGAGCCGACCGGGGCGGGCGAAGGCGGTCTCGATGAGCCAGTGCAGCCGCTCGAAGCCGGGTTTCATACCGAAGTCCTTGCCCAGGGTTTGGAACCGGCGAACGGTGAGCCGGTCACCGTCGGGCAGCCGGATGTCCTCAGCGGCCAGCAGATCGGCGATCTCAGCGACGATGGGCTCATCCTGCGGGTAGCGGCGGTAGTATTCGGCGGTTTTGGCTTCCACACGGGGGAAAGTCCGCCGGTAGACCTCGGCGGCTCGCGGCGGGGTGCCGGGGACTCCGCCGCAGATGTAGCAGGCCGTCAGGGCTTCAGGAGCCAGGGAGAGGTAGCTTAAGGTCAACCAGCCGCCGTAGCTCTGCCCCAGGGTGGCCCAGCTGCGCCCGTTGTAGAGTTCAGCGCGGACGTGCTCCATGTCTCGGATGATGGAGTCAGCGCGGAAGTGCATCAGGTAGTCGGCGCCGGCCTCAGCGGAGCCGCGTTCGGCGACGTCGCGGGCTTCTAAGGGGGTGGATCGGCCGGTGCCGCGCTGGTCGACGAAGACGATGCGATAGTGCGGTAGGGCTTCGGTGATCCATCCACCCGGCTGCAGCGGCCGGGGGTTGGCACCGCCGGGGCCGCCTTGGAGGAAGGCCAGCAGAGGCAGATCGACGTCTTTCTTGTCCGGGTCGACGATCTCGCGGACGAAGAGTTGGAGGGTTTCACCTCCGGGGTTCTGCCAGTCGAGCGGGACGGTCGTCGTGTGCTCGGTCACCCAGAGACCGGGCAGTGAGTACCCCATGAGGCCCTTTCATCGCTCCTGCTGGTCAAGGCAGACCAGGGGTCACGCTTAGTACCGGCGATCGGCCGTCAAGCGCAACCCCTGGACCCGCACCTAAGGGGAGGTTTTCACCTCCGGCGGAGAGGATATCCGCCTGTGCAATTGTACATCTTACAAAAGGGGGATCAACCCCCTCACCTCCGCAGCTTTGAGCCACCACCGGTAGACAGAGGCCCCTGCCCGTCTCCCTCCGCTCGCCCGTTCCCCTGAACCACCACCGCCTTGGGCCATCACCGGAGAGCAGGGGCCTTCCCCCTCTCTCCGCTCCACCCGTTCCCCTGAACCTCCGCGGCTTTGTCGAATCACCGCGGGATATATGCCGCTGTGGTTGTACATTCCCGCGGAGGGTTTGGGGGAGAGGGCATCAGATCGTGGTGCGCAGGGGCTCCTCCGGCATCAGGAGGTTGGCGATAATCGCCGGGATCGTCGCACAGGCGCCCACAAAGAACACTGTCCCGGCGGCGTCGGCGTAGGCAGGGTCCGCTACACCTGAAGTCGGAGCCGCCACCGCGAGCCCACCGACCTGTAGCGCCATCACCGACCCCAGCAGCGAGTTCCAGCTCGCGCCACCGAAGGTGCGGAAGAACGCAATGAGGGAACTGGCCTGCCCCACTCGGGTGACCTGAACAGTGTTCTGCACCGCGAGCATCAAGTTCTGCATCTGGGCACCGAACCCCAGACCCATCGTGAAGAGCACCGCGGCCACCGCCCAGATCGCCGTATCACCGGCCACCGTGGAGAGCATGAAGAACGCGGCGGTGAGCACCACCGCCCCACCGATGAGCCAGGCCTTCCACTTGCCGGTACGGGAGATGAGCCGCCCGCTGATCGTGGTGGAGACCAGGTTCCCGCCGATCAGGGGCACCAGCATCAGGCCCGCTTCAGTGGGACTCAAGCCCCGGCCCAGTTGCAGGTACTGCATCAGATACGGCGGGAGCGCCCCCAGGGTCACCGCGATGGAGACAGACGAGATGACTGCCAGGAAGGTGGTCCGGTTGGTGAGCATCCGCAGGTGGACCACCGGTTCACGGCTGCGCCGCTCGGCGAGCAGGAACAGACCCAGTAAGACCACCACGGCACCTAACAACGCCGCCGACTGCCAGGAGACCCACGGGAAGAACTCATCAAGCCCGGCGAAGGAGAGCCAGATCAGCACGGTGGAGGCAATGGTGACCAGCAGTACCGCTCCGAGGATGTCGAGCCTGACCGGCTTGTTGATGGTCTTCAGCTTCAGCACCGCGGAGAAGATCGACAGGGACACCAGGGTCATCGGCACACCGATGAGGAAGCACCAGCGCCACCCGATGGTGTCCACAATGAGCCCACCAATGAGAGGACCACCCATGGTGGAGGTCGTCATGCACAGCCCCAGCCACCCCGCGTAGCGTCCGCGCCGCCGCGGGGAGACCAGCGAGGCAATGATCGCCATGGTCAAGGTCAGCACTCCACCCATGGCGATGCCCTGGAAGAGCCGGCCAAGCAGCAGCAGCTCCATGGTGGGAGCGAAGCCGGCAATCAGGCAGGCGATGATGAAGATGACCCCGGCGGCCTGGAAGAGTTTCTTCTTCGAGACCATATCGGCGAGCTTGCCCCAGATGGGGGTCGATGAGGCGTTGGCGAGCAGGTTGATGATGACGACCCAGGAGTACTGGATCTGGTTACCTTCTAGCTCCCCGACGATCACCGGCAGTGCAGTGAGCACGATGTTCATCGACAGCCCGACGGTGAAGAACACCGCGAGCAACCCGGCGATGGCCCAGTTGACCTGCCGCCGGGTCATCCCCTCCGGGGTGTCGTCGAAGTCGGCCGCAGCCGCGCTCACGGGGCAGTGAGCGGGACCACCAGGGCGCGCTCAGTCACGGAAATAAAAGTTGCCATATGCAACAGTCTACTCGCTTGTGGCCGGGACGCTCTCCTGTTCTGGCAGCGGGAGGAAGATCCGCATCGTCGTCGGACCGCGCTCGGCCCACACCCGGTAGGGGTGCAGTCGCACACGAGTGGCCGACGACGCCGGCTGCTCAGCTCCTTCGGTATAGGGCCACCAACTGCTGGGTTCTGTCAGAAGCTTCAACGTCACCTCGGCATCATCGGCCCCGACTGCCACAGGCGGTTCGCTGAGGTCGATGGCGACCTCATTGACGGTGGTCTCGGCGTCGATGTCGATGTCCTCCAGGGCAAGCACCCAGGGGCCGCGTTCGATGGCGACAGTACCGCGGACCGCGTCGATGCGCGGATCGGGCTGGACCACTCGGACTTCCCGGGGCAGGGTCAGGGTGATGCGCTGACCCGGGGTGAAGATCTGACGGATCTCCTCCCCGGGGGTGAGCGGGGTGCCGTCGATCTCCACGGTGGCATTCTTCGCCCAGGCCGGGATCCGCAGACTGAGCCCGGCTTCAGCGGCGGGCGCCTCGGTGATGGTGAGGGTGACGACGTCGTCGCTGGGGTAGTTAGTTCGCATCTGGAGCCCCAGGGTTCCTTCAGCCAGGGCAACGCTCAGCTCCGCCTCGGCGTACTGGTGGATCTGTACGGCATCCTCGGTGGCAGTGGCCAGATACAGGTGCACTGAGGACAGGGTGCGGGCGATATTGGTGGGGCAGCAGCTGGTGCCGAACCAGGACTTCCGTAGCCCCGAGCCCCCACCGGCGTGCAGGTGTCGCGCGTCAGACTTAGTGGCAGGGCCGTTATGTAGGTCCTGAAGGAGAGTCAGTCATGGGTAGACCACCCTCGATTCCGGCGGAGAAGAAGACCCGGATAGTGCTGAGCGTGCTGGCCGGCGAGATGTCCATCGCCGAAGTGGCACGCAAGGAGAAAGTCAGTGAGCAGTCCATCGGACGGTGGAAGGCCGAGTTCCTGGAAGCCGGCAAGACCGCCCTGGTGGCCGGCAGGTCCGGACCATCCTCCCGAGAGGAACAGCTGGAGGCCGAGGTCGCCGAGCTGACCCAGGCCTTGGGCGAGGCACACCTGGAAGCCAGGGTGTGGAAGAAGTCCGCGGAG
>NZ_ATXP01000007.1 GCF_000421745.1 Nesterenkonia alba DSM 19423 | reverse complement strand
GCGATCCCCACCACCTACCACTTCGACTACGGAGACGGGACTACCGCCACCACCCACACCCCCGGAGGTGACTACAGCGATCATGCTGCCAGCCTGCCACCAGGGGAAAACCCCATGGACATCCCCACCCCCACCTCCCACATCTATTCCCAGACCGGTGTCTACACCGTCAGCCTAGAAGTCACCTTCACCGGCGAATACCGGATCAACCACGGCCCCTGGACCCCCATCCCAGGGGTCGCCACCGTGGAAGCCACCCCAGGCCAAGCCGATATCTGGCGACGCCGCCACGCCCTGGTCTCTGGACCCTGCACCAACACCACCCCAGAAGCCTTCGGCTGCAACGGACCAGTCACCCTCACCGAAGACGACCAACCACCCCGAATCTGGGCCCACCTCTACGACGAACACAACAACTACATCGGCCCCTAGAGGGGAGAGAAGTACAGAACCCCCAGGCGGAGGGGAGTGCAGAACCCTAGAGGGGAGAGGAGTACAGAACCCTCCAGAACGAGCAGAGAGGCGACGGGCCGCTGAAGAGGAGATTCAGTCGCCTAAAGAGGAGATTCAGTCGGCGTCGGCGGCTACCCGGAACCCGGTATTGCCGGTGGAGGAATCTGCCGTGTTGCAGGTCCGCGCCGAGACCCGATAGCGGCTGCAATAGGAATCGTGACACAGGTAGGAGCCCCCGCGGATCACACGCAGATCCACTGTGGATGACTCCCAAGAGGTCGCCGTCCACTCCCACACATTCCCGCACGGATTGAACAGCCCGTAGCCATTGGGCTGATAGGCCCGCACCGGGGCGGTGCCCACGTAACCGTCCTCGGCAGTATTGCTGGAGGGGAACTCGCCCTGCCAAATATTGCAGCGATGCTCCCCGCCCGGGGTGAACTCATCCCCCCACGGATACAGTGCACCCTCCAGCCCCCCGCGGGCGGCGAACTCCCACTCGGTTTCCGTGGGAAGGCGGGTGCCCGACCACCGGCAGTAGGCCAGCGCATCAGCATAGGAGACGTGCACCACCGGATGATCCTCCCGATCACGCAGATGTGAGCCGGGCCCCTCCGGCGCCGCCCAGTAAGCACCTTCAACGCCGAGCCACCACGGAGTCCCGGCAGCCGTTCCCTTGATGAGTGAGTCATCAAGCCCCTCAGCGAACAGGTGGAACACAAAACTCCACCCGAACTCCTCCGCCTCCGTGCGGTACCCCGTGGCCTCGATGAACCGCCGAAACTGGGCATTCGTCACACTGGTGGAGGCGATACGGAAAGCCTCCACGTACGCCTGACGACTCGGCCGTTCACCGTCCTCATCACTGGCCAGAGGGGAATCCGAGCCACAACGGAACTCACCTGAGGGGATCTCCAACAACTCGAGGCCCGCCCGCTGACGCAAGGTGGCGGCGTCGGGCGTCTGTGTACTCTCCCCGGCCGGAGGTGCGGACCGGCGGGAGAGGTTGATCGGCATAGGCTGCCGAGGTGCATCATCAGAAGCCATAGTTCCGCCAGCTTACGGAGTATGACGCCGCCACGCCCCGGTTTCACATCCCTTTGTCACCATCACACGGCGTGGAGCAGGGGTGATACCGCAGCGGTATGTCATCCCACGGAATCCGCACCATCGAATTGAATCGATTCATTGAATTGGTGACGTGGGTCACTTAGGGTAAAGGGCAATTGACCGCTTCAGTGTGCGGTCTGACCAGGAGGAGATCATGACACGTTCACCAGCCCGCACCCGGACTGCGCTCACCGCCGCGGGACTCACGCTCGCGGTGGCCCTGGCCGGCTGCGGTAACGGCAATGGTAATGGCGGCGAGAACGGCGGCAACGGAGAGGAAGCCCAGGAAGAAGTCGAACTGCGCTTCTCCTTCTGGGGCTCCGATGCCCGCGTGCAGAACACCGAGGAGATCATCGAGGTCTTCGAGGAGGAGTATCCGCACATCACCGTCAACATCGAATACTCCGACTGGGGTGGTTTCTGGGATCAGCTCAACACCCAGTTGGCCGCCGGTGACGGCCCGGACATCTTCCAGATGGATGCGCCCAACATCCGTGAGTACGCCGAACAGGGCTCCCTGCTGGACCTCTCCGATGTGGACCTGACCCACATCCCCGATGAAATCATCGCCTCCGGGACCATCGATGACGCCTACTACGGTCTGGCCTCCGGGGTGACCGCCCCGGCGATTGTGGCCAACCCGCGGCTGTTCGAGGAAGCCGGCGTCGAACTGCCCGATGACACCACCTGGACCTGGGACGACTACAGCGAGATTGCCCAGGAAATCAGCGAGAACCTCGACGACGTCTACGGCTCTGCCGGACCCGACGGGCTGCGCATGATGCAGATGTGGATGCGACAGAATGACAGCGCACTGACCACCGAAGACGGTGAACTCGGCTTCAGCCAGGACGAAGCCCAGGCCTACCTCGAATGGCAGCTGGAACTCTACGAAAACGGCACCTACCCACCGAACGCGGTGATGGTCGAAGACGCCGCCGCAGGAGCCGACCAGAACCTCATCTCCACCGGCGGGGCCGCTATGGCGATGTCACTGACCAACCTGCTGGGCGGTATCTCTGACGCCAACGGAGAGGACATGGTGCTGCTGCGCCTGCCCAGCCCCACCGGCAACGTCGAAGACGCCATGCAGTGGTACAACACCGGGATGGTCTCGGCCAACGCGCACACTGAGCACCCGGAGGAGGTCGTGACCTTCCTGGACTTCTTCGTCAATGACATTGAAGCCGCCCGGATCAACATGGCCGACCGTGGCCTCTCCGCCAACACGGAGATCCGCCCGCAGCTGATGGAAGAAATGGATGACATGAACCGCGCCTCGGCTGAGTTCCTCACCGAAATCGAGGACGAGCTCGGCCCGCCAGAGCCGGTCCCCGCCAGCGGCCAGGCCACCCTCGGTGACATCCTCGAGCGGTACCAGGAAGAGCTCTTCTTCGAGCGATTGACCCCGGAGGAAGCCGCCGAGCAGATGTACCCGGAGATGGAAAACGCCGTTGGCTAATTCCACTGTTCACTCCGCTGATGCCCCGCTGAGCCTCGAGACGCTGCGCACCGGGTTCGCCACCCCGGACAAGGGTGCGCGCCCGATGATGCGGTGGTGGTGGTTCGGTCCCGACGTGGACCGTGCCGACCTCGTGCGCGACCTCGATGACATGGTCGCTGCGGGCATCGGCGGAGTGGAGGTCGCCTTCGTCTACCCCCTGGGGGAGACAAGCGCGGCGTTCCTCTCGGAGGAGCATCTGGCCACCCTGGGCTACGCGGCCGAGGCCGCCGAGGCCCGTGGGATGCGCTTTGACATCACCCTGGGCTCCGGGTGGCCCTACGGGGGACCACACATCGACGCCGAGACCGGGTCACGCAAGATTGCCTGGCTCTACGAGGAAGTCCCCCTGGCCGCTCACCGGCTGGCCCCCGGCCCGTTGTGGGACGGCGATACGATGATTGCCGCCTACATCGGGGACGGCACCACCCATGAAACCCCGGAGCACTTCGAGCCACTGGAGGTCACCGGGGCAGAGATCCTCATCCCCGAAGGCCGAGGCCCACGGGCGGTACTCATCGCGGTCTCCCGGCTGACCCGGCAGAGCCTCAAACGTGCCGCCCACGGCGCCGAGGGTCTCGCCCTGGACCATTACTCGGCAGTTGCCACTCGCCGGCACATCGAGGCGGTGGCCGAGCCGCTGGTCGCCGCCGCAGGAGCCCACCGGATCGGTACCGTCTTCTGCGACTCCTTGGAGGTCTACGAGGCCGACTGGACCCCGCAGCTTCCGGAGGAATTCCGCACCCGGCGAGGGTACGACGTCGTACCTCACCTGTGGAAGCTGCGGCACGACTCCCTAGATGCTCACCAGAGCCCGGACAGCGCCACAGTGCGCGCCGACTACTACCGCACCCTGACCGAACTGCTCGACGAGCAGTTCATCAAAACCATGGGCGACTGGGCCCGATCCAAGGGGCTGCGGTTCCGTATTCAAGCCTACGGGGAGCCGCCCGCCTCGGTCAGCTCCTACCGGCACGCCGACGGATTCGAGGGCGAACACTGGGGGTGGAACCTGGTCACCGCCTGCCGCTGGGCCAGCTCGGCCGCGGAGATCTACGGCACCCCGGTGGTCTCCAGCGAATGCTGGACCTGGACGCACTCGCCGTCTTTCCGCTCCACCCCCTTGGACCTGCTCGGCGAAGCCCAGGAGCACTTCCTGGCCGGCATCAATCAGCTCATCGGGCACGGTTGGCCTGCATCCCCCCGGCCGGAGAACCCCCGGGAGATTGGTCGTATCTTCTACGCCTCCGGGGCTTTGGACTCCCGCAACGCCTGGTGGGATGCCGCCGGAGTGCTCTGGGGTACCTTGCACCGGCTCTCCTGGCTGCTGCGGCAGGGCAGGCGAGCCGTCGACGTCGGGCTCTACATTCCGGCCCAGGACATCTACGCCACGCGATTCCGTGCCGAGGGTCGGATCGACCTCTACCGTGAGACCCGCCTGTACATCGGTCAAGAACTGCCGAGCGTGCTGCGTACTGCGGGGCTGGACTACACGCTCATCGACGACGACGCCGTCACCACTGTGGATCCCGACCGGTACCCGGTCATCGTGTTGCCGTGGACCTCGCGGCTGCCGGAGACAACCCGGGCCTGGCTCCAACAGGTGCACAGCCGCGGTGGCACGGTGCTGGATCTCGGGGGCAGCGCGGGTATCGGCACACCGGTCCACGATGTCTCCGAAGTAGTCCGCTTCACCCCCGCGCGGTTGCGGCTGCAGGGCATCGGCGGCAGCAACCAGGCCGTGGCTGCCACCTCCCGGGTCATCGGGGACATGCAGGCACACCTGGTGGTCAACACGGCGAACGCGCCGGCCGAGGTCGACGTCGTCTTCCCCAGTCCGCGCAGCACCGTGGAGCAGTGGGATCCGGAGACCGGGAATGTCCGTGGGGTGTGGCGGCACACGGCCGAGGTTCGCCTGCACTTAGAGCCCTACGAGTCGGTAGTGCTCATAGAGCACGATGCTGAGCGCGCTGAGACCGAGCACGACGACGCCAGCCCCCCTGAAGCGCATGTCTCGAGTGCCACCCCGGGCGAGGTATGGACACTCGATGACTGGCAGTTCCGTTTTGCCGACACCGCTGCAGCGCAGGCGAAGACCGTGACCCTGCCGCATCTGTGGGAGCAGCACGAAGACCGTCAGGGCTACGCCGGGCAGGGGATCTACACTCGAGAGATCACCATCCCCGCTGCGGCGCAACGCGTGGAACTGGACTTCGGGCCGGGCTGGCCCACCCAGGCGCGCCAGCCCGAACCGGGGCGGTTCGGCAATTCCTACCGCGCCGGACTGCGCGCCCCGGTGGAGACCGCTGCAGTGGTCGAAGTCGACGGGCGGCGGGTCGGTACCCTGTGGAAACCGCCCTACCGCGTGGACCTCACCGAGGCGGTCACTCCGGGCAGCCGGCACCAGCTGCGCCTGCTGGTGGCCAATGTCACCAGCCTGAAACTCGCTGCGGACGATTCGCTCGCTGGGCTGGTGGAGCGCACTGAAGCCCAGTTCGGGCGGCGGTTCCGGATGCAGAGCCTCTCCGCAGCCGCCGACGGGGTGGCTTCCGGAGTGCATCGCTCCCCGCAGGTGACCATCACGATGACCGAACACTCTTAAGCGATCACCGATCGCTGGAGGAAGACCAGTAGACAGTAGAGAGGACAACCAGGTGGGCCGGCCGAACGTCGTCGTCTTTTTCACCGATCAGCAGCGGTGGGACTCCACCGGGGTTGCGGGTAACCCCGAGGGGCTGACCCCCAACCTTGACCGGGCCGCGCGGGACGGAGCGTTCTTCGACGTCGCCGTCACCCCGCAGCCGGTCTGCACCCCGGCGCGGGCCAGTCTGCAGACCGGGCGTTTCGCCACCTCCACGGGGGTGTGGCGCAATGGCATCGCCTTGGGTGAAGAGGCCGATTCCCTGGCCCGGGTGTTCTCCTCTGCGGGGTACCAGACCGGCTACATCGGCAAGTGGCACCTCGCTGAGCCGAGCATCAAGGGCCCGGTCCGGCCCGAACAGCGCGGTGGATACGACTACTGGTTGGCTGCCAACGGTTTGGAGCACACCTCAGACGCCTATGCGACGTCGTTATGGGACGGTGACGAGCAGGAGGTCACACTGCCTGGCTACCGGGTCGATGCCCTGACCGATGCGGCGATCCGCTATATCGATGACCGCAGCGAAGACGACGAGCCGTTCTTCCTGTTCCTCTCTTTCCTGGAACCCCACCACCAGAACCACCGGGATGACTACCCCGGTCCGGAGGCCTACGAGGGTCGCTACACCGGTGCGTGGATGCCACCGGACCTTGCCGCACTGCGGGGTACCGCGTATCAGCACATCGACGGGTACTACGGGATGATCAAGCGGCTCGACGAGGCCTATGGCCGCATCCGTGAGGCGATCAAGAGCCTGGGGTTAGACGAGGACACCGTGGTGGCCTTCACGTCCGACCACGGCAGCCACTTCAAGACCCGCAACAGTGAGTACAAGCGTTCCGTGCATGACGCCTCGGCCCGTGTGCCGCTGGTGCTGACCGGGCCCGGTGTGCCGCAGGGGCGCTATGTCAAAGAGGTTGTCTCCACGGTGGACCTGCCGCCGACTCTGGTGGATCTGGCCGGAATCAATGTTCCGGAGTCTTACCAGGGCCGCTCGTTGCGGGGGTTGCTGACCCACTATGAGGCTGACTGGAAGGACGAGGCGTTTATCCAGGTCAGTGAGTCCGAGCTGGCCCGTGGTATCCGGACGCGGCGGTGGAAATACGGGATTCAAGACCCCGACGCCGACCCGTTGGCTCAGCCGCATTCGGACAGTTACGTGGAAACCTACCTCTACGACCTCAAAGCCGACCCCTACGAACTGCGCAATCTTGCCGGTTCCCCCGCTCACGAAGAGGTGCGGGCGGTGCTGCGCGAGAAGCTGCTGTGGTGGATGGAGCACGCCGGAGAGCCGATGCCTGTGGCGATCCGACCCGCCGAACAAGACACCGGTGCCTCCCAGTTGCGGGTGAGTGCGGAGGAGGCTCGCCACTGACGGACGGAGTGAGTTGGCGCGGCTGAGTCCAGCGTGTGGGCCGGCCGCAGCATGATGCGCGCAGAGTCATAGGAAGGGTTCTGTGATTCTGCGGGTGTATCTAAGCATGTCAACACAGCACAGTGGAAAGCGCTTTCTCCGTTGACGTGAGGCGCATCACAACCATAGTCTTTCTTCACCTAAACGCCTCAGTGAGATGTATCACAAGGATGTGTATCACTGGGGTAGGTACGCACCTTGCACTGCTGTCTCACGTGAAGAGGACAACTATGAAGCACGTCAAGCACTATTCGAAGCTGCTCGCTGCAGGAATGGTCGGAGCACTGGCGCTCTCGGCCTGCGGTGGCGACGCCGACGGGGACGCCGGAGGCGACAACGGCAACGGCAATGGCGACGAGCCTCAGGAGGTCGTCGAGCTCAGCTTCTTGTGGTGGGGTTCTGACGCCCGCCACGAGGCGACCCTGGAGGCCATCGAGGTCTTCAATGAGACCCACGACCACATCGAAGTTGAAGGCCAATACACCGACTGGGGCGGCTACTGGGACCAGTTGGCCACCCAGTCCGCCGGTGGTGACGCTCCGGACATCATCCAGATGGACGATAAGTACCTGCGTGAATACGCCGACCGCGGCTCCCTGCTGGACCTCTCCGACGTTGACGTCTCCCAGTTCGACGAGGACTCGGTGGACAACGGGCGTACCGAGGAAGGGCTGTTCGGTATCACCACCGGGATTAACGCCCTAGCGATGGTCATCAACCCGGAGATCTTCGATGAAGCCGGGGTTGAGATCCCCGACGACACCAGCTGGACCTGGGACGATTTCGCTGAGATCGCCTCTGAGATCAGTGCCAACCATGACTCTGCCTTCGGGACCAATGACCCCAATGAGCCCGGTGGATTCCAGGTGTGGTTGCGTCAGCAGGGCCAGCACTTCACCACCGAGGACGGGGAACTCGGCTTCGATGAAGACGACGCTGCCGAGTACTTCCAGTACTACCTCGACATGGTCGGCGACGGCATGCCGACGGCCTCCGAACTCTCCGAAAACCAGAGTGCTGGACCGGATCAGTCCTTAACCGGTACCGGTCAGGTGGCCATGGCTCCCTGGTGGACCAACCAGCTGCCGGCGCTGACCTCGGCCTCCGGTGTGGAGCTGGAGCTGCTGCGCTTCCCCAGCCAGAGCGGCAACCCGGAGGAGAACGGCATGTGGTACAAGTCCTCGATGCTGATGTCAGCCTCGGCGGACACCGACCACCCCGAAGAAGTCATCGAGTTCATCGACTGGTTCGTCAACTCGGAGGAAGCAGCCGACTTCAACGGGATGGATCGTGGCCTGCCGGCGAACAACGAAGTCCGTGAGTACGTGCTCCAGGACGTGGAAGCCGCCGATCAGCGCTCCGCTGAGTTCATCGAAGAGATCGAAGCCGAGATCGAGGCCCAGCCCGCTGAGCCGATCCCGTCTCTGGGCTTCTCCGCACTGCAGGACATCCTCTACCGGTACGAGGAAGAGGTCTTCTTCGAGAACCTCACTCCGGAAGAAGCTGCCGCCCAGATGATCCCGGAGATGGAGGGCGAACTGCAGTAATCCGCCACAGCGGGTGACACGACGCACCACCGACCGGGCCGGTCTTCCCCCAGGGGAGGCCGGCCCGTGGTGTGCCTGCGGTGCCTGTGCCTGTGGCGCTTGTGGTGCCTGTGATGCTGGTGGTGCCGGTGGGTGCACCAGTGGGTAGATATACCAGCAGCATATATATGGATAAAGTGAGGTGGGTCACCAGCCAATCGATGGGTGCCAGGGATGCGCCGGCGTCGTCGGGCGTGTCCGGTGAGTACACGAAACCAGCGAGACGACACAAGGAGAGATGGTGCCCAGCGCAGAGACACACCACCTGCGGATCCAGCCACCCGGTCCCGTACAGCGTGGGCGCCTGCGCGTCACCGGGACCTCTGACCCGGCGGAGAGTATCGAGGTCACCAGCCGTTACGTGGAACGCGGCGGGACACCGTGGTTCCCCATCACTGGGGAGATCCATTACTCCCGGCTTCCGCGGCACCGGTGGAACGAGACTCTCGGTCTCGCCCGCGCCGGTGGGCTGACCTCGGTGGCCTGCTACGTCTTCTGGCGCCACCACGAGCCCAGCCCTGGGACGTTCCAGTGGACAGACAACCTCGACCTGCGGGGCTTCATCGAAGCGGCCGCCGCCCACGGTTTAGACGTCATCGTGCGGCTGGGACCCTGGTCCCACGGGGAAGCGCGGCACGGCGGATTCCCCGACTGGCTCATCGACTGGGCACAGGAGCACACGGTGGCCCTGCGTACCGATGACCCCGCCTACCTGGAGCGCGTGCGGGCACTCTACCGGGAAACTATCGCCCAGCTACGCGGGCTGACCCACGCCGAGGGTGGCCCGATCATCGGCGCCCAGGTAGAGAACGAACTCTACGATCAGCCCGAGCACCTGACCACCCTGCGCCGGATGGCTGAGGAGCTCGGCCTTGAGGTTCCGTTGTGGACCGCCACCGGATGGGGCGGTGCGCAGGTGCCGGAGACACTGCTGCCGGTCTACTCCGCCTATGCCGACGGCTTCTGGGCCGATGCTCAGACCGACTGGCCGCACTTCGCCGCCCCGCACTACCAGTTCGACGAGACCCGCGACGATCTCGGCACCGGCGCCGACGTGCGGGCAGCCTTAGGGGCCGACGACGACGCCAGCGAGGCTGCGGTGCGAACCTCACCCACCCCATTTATTACCTGCGAGATGGGCGGGGGTATGCATGTGGCCTACCACCGCCGGCCCCGGGTCACCGGCCGTGACATCGCCGCCCTGGCTGCCCTCAAGATCGGCAGCGGGTCAGCCTGGCAGGGCTACTACATGTACGCCGGGGGAACTCAGCGGGAAGTCCTTGGCGGGGATCAGGAGAGTCAGGCCACCGGCTACCCCAATGATGTGCCGCAGCGCAGCTACGACTTCGCCGCGCCCATCGGGGAGCACGGTCAGATCCGCGAGCACTATCACCTGCTGCGCCGCCAGCACCTCTGGCTCCAGGCGGAGGGAAGCCGGTTGGCGACCATGACCACCACCGTAGGGGGCGGCAGTGGTGCACCCGGTGAGCCCCGGTGGGCGGTCCGCAGTGATGGATACAGCGGGTGGCTCTTCGCAAGCACGTACCAGCCCGCGCGGGTCGGACTGCCGCCCCAGCAGGGGGTGCAGTTCGCGGTGACTTTCGACGACGGCGAGACAGTCACCGTACCGAGCCGGGCGGTGGACATCCCCGCGGGTACGTGGTTCACCTGGCCGCTGCGATATCGACTCACCGATGATCTCGTGCTGCGCTCAGCCACGTGCCAGGTCGTCACCCGGCTCTCGCGCCGCGCCAGGCAGGCAGGCACCCCAGGAGGTGGGCAGACCGGAGACCCCGGGCGCGACGTCGTCGTGCTCTGTGCCACTGCTGGCATCCCACCTGAGCTGGTGCTCACCGGGCACGTGCCGGTGGGCGGATGTGCCCGCGGAGTGCACACCGAACACGACGGTGTGGAGGTCACGGTGGTCCACGTCGGCGGGGAGCCCGGTGCCCAGTGCCGGATTCAGCTGCCCGGGGTCGAGGTGATCCTGCTCGATGAGGCCACTGCGGACCGTCTTTACGTCCTGGGGGAGGGCCAGCAGCGTCGGCTGCACTTCTCTGCGGACCCGGTGTACCTGGATCCGCAGACCGGGGAGGTGGTTCGGCTCAGTCAGCGCAAGGACAGCCGGGTGCTCAGCGACCTGCACCCCGAGGCTACGGCCGGTGTGCCGCGGACTGGTGGACCGGCGGATCGGCTCACCGCCCCGGACGACTACTCCGGTGCTGCGGTGTTCTGCCCGGAGATCCCACCAGAGGCATTCGGGGGTGCACACCGTCTGCTCCTACGGGTGGAGGCCAGTTTCGATGTCGGCCGCGCATGGGTGGGTGATCGGCTCATCAGCGATCACTTTTGGCACGGCCGGGTCTGGGATATCGACCTCACCGATGTGCAGCAGCAGGTGGCCGAGCATGGGTTGCGGTTGGAACTGCTGCCATGGGACCCGGACCTGGGGGTCTGGGTGGACCCCGCGGTGCGGGATACCCCGGCTGGGGTGCATCTGCGTGCTGCCGACCTCATCCGCGTGGAGCGCACAGTCGGCGTCTGAGCCCGGCAAGCGCGCAACCTCCGCCCTCTTGACACGTGTGATGCACACCACTACTGTAACGATACATTAATGTGACGCACGCTATAGATAAGAGGTTTCCCTTCGTGTCCACGCCCTTGAGCGCCGTCGTCGACGTCGATGTGCCTGGTCCTACGATTAGTCGCCATCTCTACGGTCACTTCGCCGAACACCTCGGCCGGTGCGTCTACGAAGGTTTTTGGGTCGGCGAGGATTCCGAGATCCCCCACGTGGACGGTATCCGTGCCGACGTCGTCGAGGCTCTGCGGAAGCTGCAGATCCCCAACCTGCGGTGGCCGGGTGGTTGCTTCGCTGATGAGTACCACTGGATGGACGGCATCGGGCCCCGCGAACAGCGGCCCCGAATGGTCAACACCCACTGGGGCGACGTCGTAGAAAACAATCACTTCGGCACCCACGAGTTCATGCGGCTGTGCGAACTGTTGGACACTGAACCCTATATTTCAGCCAATGTGGGCTCCGGCACCGTGCGTGAGACCAGCGAATGGGTTGAGTACCTCACCCGCGGCGACGATGCGCCCATGTCCGCCCTGCGCTCCCAGCACGGCCGCAGTGACCCATGGAAGGTGACGTTCTTCGGCATCGGCAACGAGCCCTGGGGCTGTGGGGGGAACATGACCGCTGAACAGTACGTGGCCGTGGCGCGCCAGCACGCCACCTACGCCCGCAACCACGGCGACAACCAGCTTTACCGTGTGGCCGCCGGAGCCTCCGATGGTGACTACGCGTGGACCGAGACCCTCATGCGCCACGTCACCACCGGCTTAGGCGACACCGAGCCCTCCGATATCTACCAGGGGATCTCCTTCCACTACTACACCATCGCCGGCACCTGGGCGGACAAAGGCCACGCCACCGAATTCACGCGCAACGAACACTGGACCACCATCCGCAAAGCCCACCAGGTGCGTGAACTGCTCGCCGGACACAGTGCGGTGATGGACGCCTATGACCCCACCCGCAAGCTCGGTCTGGTCCTGGATGAATGGGGTACGTGGTGGAACGTCGAAGACGGTACCAACCCCGGCTTCCTATACCAGCAGAACACCATGCGTGACGCGCTGGTCGCCGCCGTGCACTTTGAAGCCTTCCATGACTACGCCGAGCGGCTACGGCTGGCTAACATCGCCCAGACCGTCAACGTGCTGCAAGCCATGATGCTCACCGAGGGGGCGCAGCTGATCCTCACCCCCAGCTACCACGTCTTCGAGATGAGCACCGGCCACCACGACGCCCAACGGCTCGATGTCCGGTGGCGGTCCGATACCGCCCGCACCCGCGAGGTCGACGGTGAGCAGGTCGCCACCGTCTGTGTCACTGCCTCCACCAAGGAGAACCGGCTCACCCTCACCGCAGCGAACCTGGACCCGGATACCGCCCAGACCGTGGAACTACACCTGCGCGGGGCACCGCTCACAGGACTCACCGGACGGATTCTGGTCGGCGACGACGTCACCGCGCACAACACCGCCGAAACCCCCGATGCGGTCACACCCACAGCCTACGACGGCGCCAGTCTCCACTCCGGGCCCTACGGCACCGTCCTCACGCTGCGGCTACCGGCAGCCAGCTACGTGAGTCTCACCGCCGAACTCGACCCCACCCCGGAGGTGAGCAGTACCCGCTGACGCTGCCACCGGCGTCGTGCGTTTCCCCCGAACACCCCACCCCCCGCACCCCTGCTGGCCCGCATCACCTTACGGGCCAGAAACTCAACGAGGAGAACTGTCATGAGAAACACGCGAACCCTCCAGTTGGCAGCCACCACCTGTGTGGCCGCTGTGGCGATCACCGCCTGTGGCGGCAACGGCGGGGGAGGTGACGACGACGCCGATGTGACCCTCCGCATGGCGTGGTGGGGAGCCGACTACCGCAACACGGTCACCGAAGAGATGATCGGCATCTGCGAAGAGGAAGCCGGCGTGAGCATCACCCCCGACTACACCGACTGGGAAGGCTACTGGGACCAGTTGGCGACCCAGACCGGTGGCGGTGACACCCCTGACATCATCCAAATGGACGACACCTACCTGCGCGAATACGCCGACCGCGGCATCCTGCTGGACCTGGCCGACGTTGACGTCTCCGCCATGGACGAGGACTCCATCGCCAATGGGCAGACCGAAGACGGCCAGATGGGCATCACCACAGGTGTGAACTCCATGGCGTTTTTGGCCAACCCGGAGGTCTTCGCGGAAGCCGGTATGGACTTACCCGATGACACCAGCTGGACCTGGGATGAGTACCGTCAGCTGGTCATCGAGCTGACGGAAGCCCTGCCGGATGGTTGGTACGGCGACGGTGGCCCCGTGCAACCGGCCGACTTCCAGATCTGGCTGCGGCAGAACGGCAAGCATTTGACCACCGACGACGGCGACATCGGCTTTGATGAGGCCGACCTTGAGGAGTACTTCGAGTTCCAGTTGGGCCTCATCGAAGACGGCGGTTATCCGAACGCCTCGCTGATGCAGGAGGAATCCAACGCGGCACCGGGTGAGTCGATGTTCGAAGTCGGCGAGCAGGCTCTGGGCCGCTGGTGGTCCAACACCATGCCGGGGGTCTCCGATCAGGCTGGTACCGATATGGTTATGCTGCGCTGGCCTTCGGCCACCGGCAACTCGGAGGACAACGGCCTGTGGTACAAGTCCACCATGCTGTGGTCCGGCTACGCTGGCACCGACCACCCGGAGGAGACCCAGGCGGTTATCGACTGCCTGGTCAACAACGAAGAGGCCGGCCGGGCTCAGGGTATGGACCGTGGACTGCCCGCCAATGAACAGGTGCGCGACGCCGTCGTCGCCGATTTGGAGGGCAATGACCTCGCCGTGGCTGAGTGGATGGATGAGATCGAACCGGACATCGAGGCCCAGGACCCCGAGCCGGTTCCCGCTATGGGGGCCAGCGCGCTGCAGGATATCCTGGGCCGCTACTCCGAGGAGGTCTACTTCGAGCGGATGAGTCCCGCGGAGGCTGCTGAAGCTGTGGTGGCAGAAGCTTCTGACGCCGTAGGGGAGTGATGAAGTCGGCGTCGTACCACCCGTTCTGGTCAGACCTGACGTAGCGTCTTAGACATGCTGCGCACAGTGACCATGAGCGATGTCGCCCGCGCCGCTGGGGTGTCCCCAATGACCGTGTCCAATGTGGTCAACGGGCGCCCCGGCGTCAGCGAGGCGGTGCGCCGGCGTGTGCTAGAGCAGATCGAGGCCACAGGTTACCGGATGAACGCTGCGGCCCGGCAGTTGCGCTCGGGGCGCAGCGGGGTGATCGGACTAGCTGTTCCGGAGCTGGACCGACCCTACTTCGGTGCGCTCGGTTCCCACATCACTCGAGTGGCCAAGGATGCCGGGTATCGCATCGCCGTGGAGGAAACCGGTGCGGGGGAGGCCGGGGAGATCGATGCGATCCAGTTGTCCCAGTCTCTGCAGTATGACGGGCTGATCCTTTCCTCGGTGAATATGGACTTGCGGAAGATCGGCGGGGTGCAGTCCTTCCCGATCGTGCTGCTGGGGGAGCGGGATAACCCCACTGGCGCCGACCACATTGCCTTGCCCAATGTGGAGGGTGCCCGCGCGGTGACCAGGCATCTGGCTGAGCGCGGGGCCCGACGCATCGCTTATGTGGGAGGTCCATCCACGGAGGCGGTGTCCATCTTCAGTCTGCGCCGTGAGGGGTTCGAGGCCGGTCTGGCCGACGCCGGGCTCGAGGTTCCCCGCGGGGGTGAGGATCCACTGCGGTTTGAGACTCAGCTCATCACCATGGAGGAAGGCCGCCGGGCCGGTTGGCAGATTGCCGAATCGCCGCAGCTGCCCGATGCGGTCTTCGCCATCACGGACACAGTGGCGCTGGGGGTCGTCCGTGGCCTGGCCGACCGCGGTGTGCGCGTGCCCGAGGATCTGCTGGTCGCCGGGTTCGACGACGTCCCGGAGTCTGAATACCTGGTTCCCTCACTGACCACAGTGGCTCCGGACCATGAGTGGACCGCGCGGCGAGCCGTGGAATTACTCCTGGCCCGAATGGAGAAGCCCTCCCGGACGGGCAATGAGGAACGAGCGCCTTTCACGGTGGCCATCCGCGAATCCACCGGGGGATGAACCAGCCCCGAGGTGCTTGGGGAGTGCCGGGGCTCCATCGTTGAGGTTGCACTTCTGTAGAGATCTCTTGTGTGTGCTTTATCGATATGCCATAGTGATTCAGATCACATTTACGCGTGATTGGTGTCGAGTGCGGGGATGGCGCAGGCTAGGGGGTTTATCGATGAAGCCGATGTCACGGCGTCGAGCGCTCCAGACGATGGGGCTGGCCGGACTGGGGGTCGTCGGGCTGACCGGATGTCGTTTCGTCGGTGAGACTCAGACCGTCACCTCAGGGCAAGCACCCATCGAAATGTGGACCCATGACCCCGGATACGCCGAATTCTTCACTCAGGCTGCGGCAGACGAAGAACTCGTAGGGGGCAGTCCATGGGACTTTGACGTTAATGTCACCTCCGTCTCTGCAGATGGGGTCGTGACCCGGCTCATTACCCAGGCCGTCGCTCGCCGACCACTGCCGGATATGGCGGGCCTGGAAATCGACCAGTTCGCCCGTATGCTGCGCTCCGGAATCGCCGAGAATCTCCTGGTCGACCTCACCTCGCTAGCTGACCAGCACGGGGAGAACCTCCTCCGCACAGAAGCCTACTCATCCGAGGGACGTGTCTTCGCAATCGAATCCGACAACTGCATCTCCGTCATGTGGTACCGGCAGGACCTCTTCGAGGAGCTAGGCATCCCAGAGGATGTCGAGACCTGGGAAGAGATGTTGGAAATCGGCGCAGAGGTCGCTGCCGACGGTGGCTATGCCATTGGCATGGTTTCGAACAGCGGCACCGCAGTGGTGCAGTCCTTCGGGCAGATGCTGCTGCAGCGCGGCGGCTCCTTCTACGACGCCGAAGGGCAGCTCTCCGTGGTGTCTGAGGAAGCCGTGGACGCTCTGGAGATGATGGCCGAAGGGGTGCGCAGTGGCGCCTTCCTCTCCATGGGCGATCCCTACGGGGGTGCCACCGCCGCCGCATTAGGGGACGACCGGCTCATCGCCATCGTCATGCCCAACTGGTACGAGGCCTACGGTCTCCAGGCCAATGTGCCTGAACAAGAGGGACTATGGCGGGCCAGGACCATTCCTCGATTTTCTGGGGGCGGGCATATCGCCTCCACCATCGGTGGGACAGCCTTCGGCGTGGTCGCCGATCAGCCCCTGTCCGACGCCGCCGTTGACTTCCTCGACCGCACGTACCTCAGTCCCGAAGGGCAACTCGCGCGCTACCACGCCGGCGGGTACCTCCCTACCTTGGTGGACCTTTACCAGACCAATGAGTTCCTCAGCATTGAATCGGAATTTCTCGGTGGGCAACGAATCTTCGAGGTCTATGGACCCGCAGCGGAGGATTTACCGCCCTATTACCAGTCGGAGAATTCACCGCAGATGCGCGAGGCATTCGCCGGTCCCCTGCTGAATGCGATCCACGGCAACGTCGCCCCTGAAGACGCTCTACAGGCCGCAGCGGACAGCTACCACAGGCAGGTGGACGAATGACCTCCAGGACCAGATGGACACCGTATGTCTTCATCTCACCGTTTTTCATCCTGTTCTTCGTCTTCATGATCGTGCCTGTCGGGGCCGGGGCTTATCTGAGCCTTACGGAGTGGGCCGGGCTCGGGACACCGGAGTTCATCGGGTTGGACAACTACCGGCGGCTCATGGATGACCCGGTCTTCGGGATCTCACTGTTCAATACCGGCTTCTACACCCTCTGTGCGCTGCTGATCGTTTTCCCCGCGGCCCTACTCATGGCGGTGGCACTCAACGCCCGCGGCCTGAAACTGCGGGACTTCTTCCGAATGATCTACTTCATGCCGGTGGTGCTCTCTCCGATCATCATCGCCCTGATTTTCGGCCTCATCTTCGACGGCGAATACGGGCTATTCAACGCGATTCTCCAGGCGCTGTTTGGGTACGCGGGCATCAACTGGCTGACTGACCCGCTGTGGGCGCGAGTCGTCGTCGTCATCCTTGTGCTGTGGCGCTGGACCGGGTTCTTAACGATCTTCTTTCTGGCTGGACTGCAGGGAATCCCGCGAGAGCTTTACGAATCGGCCGAGATCGACGGCGCAGGACCGCTCCGGCGCTTCTTCTCGGTGACGATGCCACAACTGCGTCCGGTGACTGCCTTCATTGCGGTGACGATGCTGTTCAACACCGCTCAAATCTTTGAAGAACCCTTCCTGCTGACTGAAGGTGGCCCGGGCCAGTCCACAGTGTCCATTGCGATGTTCATTTACCGTGCGGGCTTCGAACAGCAGGAACTGGGCTACGCCGCCGCTGCCGGCGTCATGATGTTCATCATCGTTTTCGTCCTGGGGCTGGCCGCGGCCCGGGTCTTCGGAGTGGGGAGGTCCAACCAGTGAGTCAATCCACAACGCAGCCTGAGACACGGCGGCAACGCAGGGGTAGGTCACGGCAGCGGGCGATCAAACCTGGATCCAATCCGCTCGGGCGCAGCCTGCTTTACGTGGTCCTGGCCGGGTTGGTGGTGGTGTATGTCGGGCCAATGCTGTGGGCGGTGTCCTCCTCGTTCAAAGTGCGCGGTGACATCTTTTCTTTCCCGCCGCAGCTCATTCCGGACCCGGTCACCTTGGAGAACTACGCCACTCTCCTAGAGACTCAGCCATTCTGGCGCTGGATGATCATGAGTTCCTCGGTGGCGCTCATCGCCACTATTGCCACCGTCTTCTTCTGCTCCTTGGCGGGATTTGGATTCGCGAAGTACGACTTCAAAGGGAAGAACGTCCTCTTCTACACGATGTTCTCCTCAATGGCTTTGCCCTTCGCGGTAATTTTGGTGCCGCTGTTCGTCCTCGTGTCGATCATGGGGCTGTCTCATCCGTTCATCGCCCTCATCGTTCCTTGGGTGGCGCCGGCCTTCGGTATCTTCATGATGCGGCAGTACACCGAGCAGTCGGTGCCCTCCGAACTACTGGATGCGGCACGCATTGATGGGTGCGGGGAATTCAAGATCTTTCTGTCGATCGTGTTCCCACTGCTGAAACCGGCCGTGGGGGCTCTGGGGGTGTGGAGCTTCCTCAACAGCTATAACAACCTGTTGTGGCCGCTGGTCATTGTGGCTGAACCGCAGTTCTACACGATGCCGCTGGGGTTGCAGACGCTCTTCGCCGCCGAGGGTCGACAGTATGATTTGGTGATGGCCGGGGCGGTTTTGGCGACTGTTCCCGCCCTCATCGTCTTCTTCCTGCTACGTAAGCACATGGTCTCCGGGCTGACAGCTGGCGCTGTGAAGTCTTAGTCAGGCTTAGTCAGGGCCCTGGAGTGCAACCCAGGCGGAGAAAGTGTCTGCGGTGTGTAGTGTGACGTTCTCCTGACGACGGAAACTGCTGGGACTGAGGCCATGGACTGAGCGGAACTGGCGGGAAAAGTAGAGCGGATCCTGATAGCCCACGAGTCGACTGATCGCACTGACGGAGAGTTCCGTGGTCAGCAGTAGTTCGCTTGCGCGAGCCATGCGGAGGCGTTTTACGTACTCGACGACGCCGCATCCGGTGGCTTGCCGGAAAAGCGCAGCGAAGTGGGATCGGGAGACTCCTGCCATGGATGCCAGTTCCGAGACCACGACCGGGTGGTGGAAATGAGTGCGTAGATGGGATAAGACCAGACGTACCGGCTCGTGACGATCCGGTGGCCCAGCTTCATGGTCGGCAGCCAACTGGGCGAGCACATGTGCTGCCGTACCGCTTGCCCGCATCAGCGAGGGAGTAGTGTCGTCTACTTCGAGCGTGCTCATCAGGTCTTCCATAAGCGCCTGAATCGAGACCGGGTCGTGCATGTCAACGACTACAGCGCGGCGTTCCCTCGGGGAAAAAGCGGTCTCAAAGTGCTCTAAGTCGTCTCCGCTAACGTGCATCCACGCAATGCTCCACGGGTCATCTCGGCTCGCCCCATAGCTGTGCGGAAGGTGCGAGGGAATCACCAGTGCCTGGCCTGCCCGGACCACCACGCGTTCTTGTGAGACCTGACACCATCCCCGGCCCGCTGCGCACACCATGACCACCGCAGTCGGGGTGCCGTGAGGGCGGCGTCGTCCGTGGTCCCGGGCGCGAGGGAACCATCCAACATCGGTCACCAGAAGGTTTCTGGTGATTGGCCTGCTCGTAGCGGCATTGATGACGTGCTCGGGAAGAATCCGGAGCCGTTCACCGGGAAATCCGTCATCGCGGGTGCTCATCGCTTCACAGTAACCGCCGGACGGGAGTATTCATCGAAATATCCATGTCAAGGCATCACATGATCCCTTCCGTCCGGTCTCATCATATTCTACCGTCACAAAAGACCACCATCTAATCCATGTTGTAGATCACATACTGCTTTTCTCCTGGGTTTATCCGGGAGACATCTGAGAGAGGATTCCTACTATCTCGTTGAAGACTCTGCTTTCTGCTGAATACTGCCTTGATCTGGCCGGGCATTGGCGCTGCCGGCTTGACCCCGAGTCCGTCGGAGAGCTGGAGCAGTGGTTCCGGGCTCCGCTGGCCGATGACGTCGTCGAGGTCTCCCTGCCGGGCTCGCTGCAGCATCAGGGGATCGGGGATCAGATCACCCTCGAGACGCCCTGGACCGGCGGCATCGTGGACCGGTCCTTCTTTACCGAGGAGCGTTACGCCCCCTACCGCGAACCGGGGAAGATCAGCGTCCCCTTCTGGCTGCAGCCCGAGGTCTATTACCAGGGCGCGGCCTGGTTCCAGCGGGAGATCGAGGTCCCCCAGAGCTGGGACGGACGCGAGGTCCTGCTCAGCCTGGAGCGCGTGCACTGGGAGTCCACGGTCTGGATCGACGAGCACCGCGTGGGCGCGGAGCGGAGCCTGAGCACCGCCCACCGACATGTCCTGGGCCGGCTCGCCCCCGGCTGCCACCGCCTCACCATCCGCGTGGACAACCGCGCCGTCGTCGACGTCGGGCCCAATGCCCACAGCGTCTCCGACCACACGCAGGGCAACTGGAACGGCATCATCGGCGAGCTCAGCCTCACCGCCGTGCCCGCGGCGCGCCTCTCGCGGGTGCGGGTCTTCCCCGATCTCGCACGGTCCTCCGCCCTGGTGAAGGTGGACATCAACACCGAGACGCCCGGCGTCCAGAAGGGCCAGGTGCGGGTCTCCGCCCGCCGCCGGGACCTCGAGGGCGCTCCGACGATCGGGCCGGTGTGTGCTCCCTTCACCGTGGACTACGGGCGCGACCTCGCGGAGCGTGGCCTGACCGCAGGCGGGGAGCATCTCGACATCGAGCTGCCCCTCGGCCCCGAGGCCGCCACCTGGGACGAGTTCCGCCCGGCCCTCTATGACCTCGACGTCGAACTCGTCGCCGAGACCCACGGCGTCGAGCACCGCGACTGGAGCAGCACGGTCTTCGGACTGCGCGAGGTCGGCGTCGAGGGCACTCAGGTGACCGTCAACGGCCGGCGGACCTTCATCCGCGGGACGTTGGAGTCCTGCGTCTTCCCCCTGACCGGCTATCCGCCCACCGACGTCGGGCCTTGGCGCGAGATCATGGAGACCGCACGCACCGCAGGGCTGAACCTGCTGCGGTTCCACTCCTGGTGTCCGCCCGAGGCGGCCTTCCTCGCCGCCGATGAGACCGGCATGTACCTCCAGGTCGAAGGACCCATCTGGGCCAACCAGGGCGCCGCCGTCGGCGAGGGCCGGCCGGTGGACGGGTTCCTGCACGAGGAGACCCGCAGGATCCTGCGGGACTACGGCAACCACCCCTGTTTCCTCATGATGGCCCACGGCAACGAGCCCGGCGGCCGGGACGCCGAGTTTCTCAGCGCCTGGGTGGAGGGATGGCGCCGAGAAGATCCGCGGAGGCTGTACACCACCGGCGCCGGCTGGCCCGCCGTGGAGCAGAACGACTTCGACAACATCCCCCAGCCGCGGGCCCACCGGTGGGGAGAGGGCCTGGACTCCAGGCTCAATGCCGCCGCCCCCGAGACCCTGACCGACTACGGCGAGTGGGTGGCTTCGCGGCCTCGGCCGATCATCAGCCACGAGATCGGCCAGTGGTGCGCGTACCCGGACCTCGCGGAACGCTCGAAGTACACCGGGCTGATGCGCCCGAAGAACTTCGACATCTTCGCCGACTTCCTCGAACAGGCCGGTATGGCCGACCAGGCCCAGGACTTCCTGCGAAGCTCCGGGGAGCTGCAGGCGCTCTGCTACAAGGAGGACATCGAGACCGCCCTGCGCACGGAGGGCTTCGGCGGGTTCCACCTGCTCGGGATCACCGACTTCCCCGGCCAGGGCACCGCACTGGTGGGCGTGCTCAACGCCTTCTGGGAGTCCAAGGGCTACTGCACGCCCGAGGAGTTCTCCCGGTTCTGCGGACCCACCGTGCCCCTGGCCAGGCTGCCGCGGCGGATCTTCCGGCAGGGTGAGTCCCTGGTCTTCGAGGCGCAGATCGCACACTTCGGCCCCACGCCCCTGCAGGCAGACCTCACCTGGAGCCTGCGCACCCCGCAGGGGGAGGCCCGTGCCGAAGGGCCGGTGGCCCGAGGGATCGCCGTGCCCATCGGCAACGGCACCCGCTGGGGCCCTGTGGCGGTCCCGCTGGAGTCCTTCGAGGACCCGGAGCAGCTGAGCCTGGTGCTCACCCTCGAGTCCGACGACGGCGCCCGGTATGAGAACGACTGGCCCCTGTGGGTCTACCCGGAGGAGTCCGCCGGGACACATGCCGCGCCTTCCGCGGAGGAGGTCCATGTGACCTCAGAGCTCGACGAGGCGGTGCGCCGCGCCGAGAGCGGCGGGCGGGTCCTGCTGGAGCTGCCCCCCGAAGCGGTGCAGAACGACGTCGCCCTGGGCTTCACCCCGGCCTTCTGGAACACCGCGTGGACCGGCGGACAGGCGCCCCACACCCTGGGGCTGCTGCACGATCCCGCGCACCCGCTCTTCGGCGAGTTCCCCACCCGGGGCTCCACCGACTGGCAGTGGTGGGAGCTGCTCCACGGGGCCACGGCGATGCGCCTGGAGGGCCTTCCGCAGTCCCTGCGGCCCCTCGTGCAGCCCATTGACACCTGGTTCGAGGCCCGCAGGCTCGGCGCGCTCTTCGAGGCGAGGATCGGTGCCGGACGTCTGGTGGTGACCTCGCTGAACATCGCCCCCGGCCAGGGACGGCTGGCCGCGCAGCAGTTCCGCCGCAGCTTGCTGGCCTATATGGCCGGCCCGCAGTTCGATCCGCAGACCACCCTCGACGCCGACCAGCTGGCCAGCGTCCTGGGCTGAATCCGAACGCTTCAGGTCCGAGGACCAGGGCCTAGAAGTCTGACCAAAAATAAATCCTAAAATAGGTTGACACAGTAGGTGACCCGGGTCACACTGATGCTGTCAGTGGGCGAGCCGGGAACCCCCGGAGCCCCGGGTAGGGACAGGGAGGGCCGATGGCGGCCTCTCCCCGAGGAGGAATCATGAATCACTCGCAGACAACGATGTCGCGCCGGAACCTTCTGCTCGGCGGCGGCGCACTCGGCCTGACAGGAATCCTGGCCGGATGCGTCGGAGGCGGCAGCGGCGGCGGATCGCAGAACGGCGGAGGAGGCGGTGGCGGAGGGATCACCTTCCAGAACTCCATCCAGGACACCAACCCTCGCGCAGCGCTGGAGCACCTGGTCAGCGAATACGACGACGGCGACGTCACGATGAACTCGGTGGCCACCGAGCAGTTCCGGGCGCAGCTGACCAACTACCTGCGCTCGAACAACCCGCCGGACGTGATGACCTGGTACGCGGGCTCGGTCGCCCGCAACTACGCCCGTGAGGGGCTGCTGCTGGACGTCTCCTCGCTCTGGGAGGGCGACGGTGCCTGTGCGAACTTCTCGGACGCGCTGCGCAGCCTCTCCAGCGACGACGACGGCAACCAGATCTTCGTGCCCACCCAGTACTACTGGTGGTCGGTCTTCTACAAGAAGTCCGCCTTTGAGGAGTGGGGCGTGGAGCCGCCGAGCACCTGGGACGAGTTCCATGCGCTCTGCGAGAACCTCAGCGGTCAGGGGGTCATCCCGCTGGCCAACGGCATCGGCCCCACCCCGTGGATGGCCTCGGGCTGGTTCGACTATCTCAACCTGCGGATCAACGGCCCGGAGTACCACCGGGAGCTGCTGGCCGGGGAGCACTCCTTCACAGACCAGGAGGTGGTCGACGTGATGGAGGAGTACGAGCGTCTCATCCCGCACTTCGACCCCAACATGACCTCCTACGACAACCAGGAGGCGGTCACCCCGATGGCCAACAACGAGGCGGCCATGTACCTCGTGGGCGCCTTCGTCACCCAGTACTTCCCCGAGGACCAGCGCGACGACCTGGACTTCTTCTCGGTGCCGGTCATCAACGACTCGGTGCCCACCGCCGAAGAGGCTCCCACCGACGGATACTTCGCCGCGGCCAGGGGGGACAACCACGAGGAGACCCTGGCCTTCCTGAACTACATGGCCTCCCCGGAGAGCCAGGAGACCTTCATCGAGATGGCCGACAGCTCCAACCTGCCGACCTCGCCCGACGTCGACACCTCCGACTTCAGCCCGCTCGTGCAGAAGGGCATCGAGCTGCTGGAGGAGACCGAGGAGATCACCCAGTTCTTCAACAGGGACGGATCCGACGCGCTGCAGGCCACGGCCGACGACGCGCTGACCCGGTTCCTGGCCGAGCCTGAGTCGCTGACCCAGATCCTGGAGGACTGGCAGCGCGCCGCTGAAGGGACGTTCGACTGATGGCGGTGGAAGCACCCTCCCGCACCGAGGAGCCCCGGACCGCCTCCCCGCCGGCCCCGCAGCGGGCCCCCGGGTTCGGCGCCCGGATCCTCTCGCGACTGCGCCGGGTCCCGCTGCTGATCTGGCTGTTCCTGTTGGTCCCGGTGGTCTTCGAGGTCTTCTGGGTCTTCTGGCCGGCGCTGAATTCCTTCTCCCTCTCGGTGACCCGGTGGGACGGCATCACCCCCGCCGAGCCCGTCGGGATCCAGAACTTCGTCGACCTCTGGGCCGATCCGATCTTCCGGACCGCCCTGGAGAACAACGTCATCTGGATCATCGGGTTCGGAGGGCTCTCGGTGGTGATCGGCCTGGCGCTCGCCGTGGCGCTGAACAGGCCGGGGCCCATGGTCGGGCTGTACCGCAGCGCGATCTTCCTGCCGATGGTGGTCTCCCTGGCGGTCACCGGTCTGTTCTGGCGGGTGATGTACGCCCCCGACGGTCCGATCAACGCCTCCCTGGGGCTCGTGGGGCTGGAGTCGTGGCAGCGGCAGTGGCTGGCCGATCCGGACCTGGCGCTCTACGCGGTGCTCATCGCCGCGGTCTGGCGGCAGGTCGGCTACATCATGGTCCTCTACCTGGCCGGGCTGAAGAGCTGCGACGAGTCGCTGGAGGAGGCCGCCGCCGTCGACGGCGCCAACGCGTGGACGCGGTTCTGGCGGATCGTGATGCCTCAGCTCAAAGGGGTGCACACCGTGGTCTTCGCGGTCACCGTGATCGACTCGCTGCGCACCTTCGACATCGTCTGGGCGATGACCCGCGGCGGCCCGTACAACGAGACCCAGCTGCTGAGCACCTACATGTTCCAGCAGGCCTTCACCACCGGAAACCTGGGCTACGCCTCGGCGATCTCCGTGGTGATCTTCGCCCTGGCCATCGGCTTCATCATCACCTACCTGGTCCGCCAGTCCCGCAACGAGGACTGAGGAGGAGAGCTCACCATGACATCAACGACGACAACGACGACGTCGTCGCCCCCCACGGCCCGCGCGCGGCAGGTGCGCAGGCGGCGTCGTCCGGCGCGCTCGCCCTGGCTGCACGTGGCGATGGTCCCTATCTCGCTGCTGTGGATCAGCCCCATCGTCTTCGTCGGGTTCGTCTCCATCCGTTCCTTCGACGACATCGCCACCCGCGGCATCGGTGCGCTGCCGGCCTCGATCTCCTTCGAGGGGTTCGTGACCGCGTTCGAGGGCGGCGGGCTGTGGAGGGCGCTGGGCAACAGCATCGTGGTGACCGCCGGGGGAGTCTTCCTCTCGCTGGCGCTCTCCGCGGTGGCGGCCTATGCGCTCAGCCGCTTCCAGATCCCGCTGCGCAAGACCATCCTGCTGACGATGCTCGCCGGGAACCTGCTTCCCCCGCAGATCCTGCTGGTGCCGGTCTCGGCGATCACCGACAGCCTGGGGATCTACGACACCCTGTTCGCCCTGACCATCGTGCAGGTCGGATTCGGCATCGGCTTCTACACCTTCGTGCTCTACGGGTTCATGCGGAACCTGCCCGACGAGGTCTTCGAGGCCGCCCGCATCGATGGTGCCGGAGCGGGCAAGATCTTCTGGGCCATCGTGCTGCCGCTGTCCCGGCCCTCGATGGCCGCGCTGGGCGCACTGTCGACCACCTGGATCTTCAACGACCTGATCTGGGCGATGACGGTGCTGCGGACCGAGGACAAGTTCCCGATCACCGCCCAGCTGCTGAACATGATGGGCGGGTTCGGCAGCTCCTGGAACGTGATCGCCGCCGGTGCGCTGGTCGCAGCGATCCCCACCGCCGTGGTGTTCTTCATCTTCCAGAAGCAGTTCGTCTCCGGGCTGCTCGTCGGGACGGACAAATGAGCGGCCAGGACATCGAGCAGCACGGCCTTGAGGCATGGCGGCTGGCCACCCGCTCCGGGGAGTATGTGGTGGGCCTCGCGCCCGAGCGCAGGGGTCTGGTGCTGCTGCATTGGGGGGAGGCGGGACAGGCCGCCGGCGAGGCGCGGCTGCCCCGCCGCAGCACCTCCTTCGAGGACCCTCTGGACCTCCTGCCCCTGGAGGCCACCGCCCTGGGCACGCGCTCGGTGCACAGCGCCGAGCTCGTGGTCCGCAGAGCCGACGGGCTGCGTGGGGCCCGTCTCGAGCTCGACGGCGAGGTCGTCCTCGACGAAGGTCATCTGATCTGCCCGCTGGCCGACCCCCTCATAGGTCTGCAGGTCGAGCTGCACCTCCGCACCCGGCCCCAGCACGAGGTCGTGGAGAAGTGGACGGTGCTGCGCAACACCGGCGAGACCGATCTGGAGCTGCTGCGCGCCTGGGGCGGGGCCTTCGAGGTGCCCGGCGGCCAGGGGGCGACGGTGGACCTGCTCCACGGGGCCTGGTCCCGGGAGTACGGACAGGCACAGGTGCAGCTGGGCGCCGGCACGCTGAGCATCGGCAGCCGGCAGGGCATCACCTCGCACACCTACGCCCCGGTCATGACGGTGCGCGGCGGCCGGGACCCGCAGCTCGCCCATTCGGCGGCGCTGGGGTGGAGCGGCTCCTGGCGGATGAGCGCCGATGCGCCGCCGTTCACCGGCCGGATACGCATCGCAGGAGGGCCCGACGACGAGTCCGGCGTGCTCACCCTGGGCCCCGGGGAATCGCTGAGCACCCCGGTGCTGGCCGGTCTCCAGGTCCGCGGAGACGCCGACGCGGTGGCCCAGGAGTGGCACCGCTATCAGCGCAGTCTGAGCCGTAGCACCGGTCCCGAGCATCGTCCGGTGGTCTGCAACTCCTGGTACGCCACCGGCTTCGACGTGGAGGTGGACCACCAGCTGCGGCTGGCCCAGGCCGCCGCCGACATCGGCGCAGAGGTCTTCGTGGTCGACGACGGGTGGTTCCGAGGCAGGACCTCGGACCGGGCCGGACTGGGCGACTGGGAGGTGGACTCCCAGAAGTTCCCGCGAGGCCTGGAGGAGCTGATCCACGGAGTGCAGGCACGCGGGATGCGGTTCGGCCTCTGGGTGGAGCCGGAGGCGGTCAACCCGGACAGCGACCTGTACCGCGCCCACCCCGAGTGGGTCCATCAGGTCCGAGGCCGGCCCCTGCGCACCCTGCGGAACCAGTACATGCTGGACCTGGGCCGCCCGGAGGTCGAGGACTGGGCGACGGACATGCTGCGCGGCCTCCTCTCCCGGTACGACATCACCTATCTGAAGTGGGACATGAACCGTTCCATCGAGGACGGCGGGCAGTCGGCCCCTGGCGGGGACGACTGGTCCTGGCGGCACACCCGGGCCTACTACCGGATCCTGGAGATGATCCGCCGGGAGTTCCCTCAGGTGACCGTGGAAGGATGTGCCGGAGGTGGAGGCAGGATCGATCACGAGGTGCTCGCCCGCACCGATGTGGTCTGGCCCAGCGACGAGACGGGACCGCGGGACAGGCTTGCCGTGCAGCACGGCTTCCTGGGCGCCTTCCCCAGCTGGGTGATGAGCTCCTGGGTGACCGACGAGCCCGATGTGCTCGACCGGGATCCCGCGAGCCTGGAGTTCCGGTTCGCCGTGGCGATGGCCGGGGTGCTCGGCATCGGGGCGGACCTGCTGGGCTGGGACGAGGCTGCCCTGGGCAGGGCACGTGAGCTCGTGGAGCTCTACAAGCAGGCCCGCGCCACGGTCTTCGAGGGGACCGTGCACCGCCACGGCGACCCCGCCGGGGAGTTCTGCGCGGTGCAGTACACCGGTGAGGAGGCGGTCTTCGTCCTGGCCTACAGGCGGCCCGGCGGGCCCGAGCCGGTGGAGCTCCCCCTGAAGGGGGAGGCCGGCCGGAGCATGCCGCCGGTGCCGATCCGATGGCGGTGGGGGGACTGTGACGCCGTCCTGCTGCCGCGGAGCGCATAAATCATTAAATAGGCCTACAGTGGAGCAGGTCCTAGGAAGGAGATGGCCCATGCCTACGGCAGTCGTGACCGGTGCCGCCCGCGGGATCGGCCTGGCCACCGCGCAGACCCTGCATGCCGCAGGCTGGCAGGTGGCGCTGACCGATGTCGACCCCCTGGTGGCCGAGCGCGCCTCTGCCCTGGGCGCCGGTGCGAGGGGATGGGCGGCCGACGTCGCCTCCGCGCCCGACTGGCAGCGGCTGGTCGGCGAGGTGCGTGAGGAGCTCGGCCCGGTCGGTGCGCTGGTGCTCAACGCGCTGGCCACCGATGTCACGCCTCTGCATGAGATGACCCCGGAGTCATGGCAGCGTCAGCTCGACGTCAACCTCACCGGGGCCTTCCACGGGGTACGCGCCTGCCTGCCGGATCTGCGCGAGGGAAGGGGCGGCGTCGTCATCGTCTCCTCGGTGCACGCCCACTTCGGGCTGCCCGACGTCCCCGGCTATGCAGCCTCCAAGGCGGGGCAGACCGGGCTCACCCGTCAGCTGGCCGCGCAGTACGGCTCGCAGGTGCGGGTCAACTGTGTCACCCCGGGCCCCATCCGCACAGCGCAGTGGGACAGGGTGACCGAGGACCAGAGGGAACACAGCGCGGCCCAGACCGCATTGGGCAGACTGGGGGAGCCGGAGGAGGTCGCCGAGGTGATCGCCTTCCTCCTCTCGGAGAAGTCCTCCTACATGACCGGGGCCACGGTCGCCGTCGACGGCGGCTGGAGCATCACCAAGGACTCGGCATGAGCGAGCAGAACGTGTGTGAGGAGCTGAAGAGACAGTGGTGAGCGGCTATAAGGGACGAGGTGTGCACGGCAGCACCGTGGAGCTGCTGGGTGCCCGGATCGTCAACGGGAGCATCGCTCCCGGAGAGGTCCTGGACCTGCAGGAGATCGGCCAGGAGCTCGACCTCTCGCTGACCTCGCTGCGGGAGGCGATCAAGGTGCTGATGGCCAAGGGGCTGCTGGACGCCCGTCAGAAGAAGGGCACCTTCGTACGCCCCCGCTCTGAGTGGAACGCCCTGGACAGCGACGTGCTGCGCTGGCGGCAGACCGTGGGAGACTCCGAGGCGGTGCTGCGGGACCTCGCCGAGGTCAGGACCGCCATCGAGCCCCGGGCCGCCGCACTGGCCGCCGAGCGCCGCACGGAGGAGGACGTCGCCGCGCTGCAGGAGGCGCTGGAAGGGATGAAGGCCGCCCGCGGCGGCAGCGCCGACGAAGCCGCCCGCGCCGACCTCGTGTTCCACCAGGTGCTGCTGCGCGCCACCGGCAACGAGCTCTTCGCCCAGATGAGGGTCTTCGTGGAGCCTGCCCTGATGGTCCGCGATCAGCTCGTCCACGATCACAAGGTCGCCGATCCGGTCCCCTCCCACCAGCGGGTGGTCGAGGCGATCGTGGCCCGAGAGCCCATGCAGGCCGCCGATGCGGCGATGTCGCTGCTGGAGCAGAGCGTCGAAGACGTCACCCGCGTGCTGGGCGACGAGCGAGGAGAGAAAGCATGAAGATCACCAGGATCGAGACATTCTCCGTGCCGCCGCGGTGGGTCTTCTGCCGTGTGGAGACCGATGAGGGCATCGTCGGCTGGGGCGAGCCCGTGATCGAGGGCCGCTCGGAGACGGTGCGCGCCGCCGTCGGAGAGCTGTCCGAGATGCTCATCGGCCAGGACCCTCGGCAGATCGAGCGCCATTGGCAGAAGATGACCAAGGCGGGCTTCTACCGCGGCGGACCGATCCTCTCCAGCGCGGTCTCCGGGCTGGACCAGGCGCTCTGGGACATCCTGGGCAAGTCCCTCGGCGTGCCCGTGCACGTGCTTCTCGGCGGCCCGGTGCGGGACAGGGTCCGTATGTACGGCTGGATCGGTGGGGACGACCCGGCCGGGGTCGCCGACTCCGCGCGGCGGCAGGCCGAGGCCGGGCTGACCGCGGTGAAGATGAACGCCACCGGCCGGTGGGACCGCATCGCCGCAGCCCCCAGCATCCGCGAGGTGGTCGAGCGTGCCGAGGCGGTGCGGGAGGCGGTCGGTGAGGACTTCGGCATCGCCCTGGACTTCCACGGCAGGGTCGGTCCGGCCGACGCCCGCAGGCTGCTGCACGCCCTGGAGCCGGTCTCCCCGCTCTTCGTGGAGGAGCCGGTCCTCCCGGAGCTCGGCTCCCGGCTGCCGGCGCTGGCCGCCTCCACCACCATCCCGCTGGCCACCGGGGAGCGGCTCTACGACCGGGTCAGCTTCCAGCCGGTGCTCGAGGCCGGCGTCGCCGTCGTCCAGCCAGACCTCTCCCATGCCGGAGGGATCTCCGAGTCTCGGCGCATCGCCGCCCTGGCAGAGATGCACGGCGCGCTGTTCGCCCCGCACTGCCCGCTGGGGCCGCTGGCACTGGCCTCCTGCCTGCAGGTGGACTTCGCCACGCCGAACTTCCTGATCCAGGAGCAGTCCATCGGCATCCATTACAACGACGGCGCGGCCCAGCCCCTGGACTACGTGCTCGACACCGCCCCGCTGCAGTTCCCCGACGGCTGGATCCAGCGGTGGGACGCCCCCGGCCTGGGGGTGGAGGTCGATGAGGAGGCCGTGCGGGCCGCCGACGCCCGCGGCGGCAGCTGGCGCAACCCGGTCTGGGAGCACCCCGACGGCTCCTTCGCGGAGTGGTGAGGAGAAGGCCATGACACAGCAGAGCTTCATCGACCGGTTGGGCGATCACCGGCTGCTCGGCATCATCCGGGGCAGCGACCCGGAGGCCAGCATCGCCTCGGCGCTGGCGCTCGCCGAGGCGGGCGTTCGGTTCTTCGAGATCTCGCTGACCAGCGCCGGGGCACTCCAGGTCCTCCGAGAGGTCACCCGGCAGGCGGGCCGTGAGGTCGAGATCGGTGCCGGCACGGTGCTCACCGCGGCCGAGGTCGACGCCGCTCTGGAGCACGGGGCCGGCTATATCGTGACCCCGGCCCTGGCGCCCTCGGTGCCGTATGCGGTCTCTGCCCAGGTGCCGGTGCTGGCCGGGGCACTGACCCCCACCGAGGTGCTCAGCGCAGTGGAGCAGGGAGCGGATGCGGTCAAGATCTTCCCCGCAGGGCGGTTCGGTCCCGGCTATCTGAAGGACCTGCGCGGGCCGTTCCCGGAGGTCCCGCTGATCCCGGTCGGCGGAGTCGGGGCGGAGGACGTGCCGGGCTATCTCGCGCACGGCGCGCTCGCCGTCGGGGTGGCCAGCCCGCTCTGCGGCGACGCGCCCGACGGCGGCAGCCTCGAAGGTCTGCAGGCCCGTGCCGCAGAGTTCCTGCGGGCTGTGGCGCGGTGAGCGGCGCATCTGTGGCCGAAGGATCCGACGGCATCGACGTGCTCACCGTGGGCGAGACCATGACGGCGGTGCGCTGCGCAGGGCCTCTGCGGCTGGGCGGTCCGGCCCAGATCACCGTGGCCGGGGCGGAGAGCAACCTGGCGATCGGCCTGGCGCGGCTGGGCCATCGTGCGGCCTGGTCCGGCCGGCTGGGGCCCGATGAGTCCGCCGAGCTGATCCTGCGCACCCTGCGTGCGGAGGGCGTGGACACCAGCACCGTGGCCCGGGACCCGGAGGCCGGGACGGGGCTGCTGCTCTTTGAGCGGCGTCTGGCGGACCTCACCCGCGTGGAGTATCACCGGGCCGGCTCGGCCGGATCCCGGTGGAACGCCGGGGACATCGAGCCTGCGCTTGCCCTGAGGCCCAGGATCGTGCACGTCACCGGCATCACTGCCGCACTCTCTGGTGCGGCCCGGGAGGCGCTGAGCGACCTGGTGGCCGGTGCACGCGGACAGGGTGCGCTGGTCAGCGTGGACGTGAACTTCCGCGGCAGGCTCTGGAGCCGGGATCAGGCCCGGCCCATGCTGCGGGATCTCGCCCGCCGGGCCGACGTCGTCATCGCCTCCGAGGACGAGCTGGAGCTGGTGGCCGCCGAGCCGGAGGAGCTCCTGGAGGCCGGGGTGGGCGAGGTGGTGACCAAGCGCGGCGCGGCAGGAGCCTCTGCGCTGACCCGTGAGGGCGAGGTCTCCGTGCCGGCGCGGCGGGTGCAGGTGGTGGACACCATCGGTGCCGGGGACGCCTTCAGTGCGGGCTATCTCTCCGGGGTGCTGGACGGATGTGAGGTGGACCAGCGCCTGGCGCGCGGGGCGACGCTCGGGGCCTTCGCGGTGGCCAGCGCGGGAGACTGGGAGGGCCTGCCGACACGGGAGGAGCTTGCCCTGCTCGACGTCGACGAAGGAGAGAGCATCCGATGAGCGAGAACGTGACGGATCAGAAGCGCCCGGGTCAGAACCAGGCCGAGGGCTCTGTGGTCGCCGGCAGCTGGGAGCCAGTGGACCAGCGCCGCTGGCAGCTCGGTGAGGGCGCTCGGTACCTCGGTCCGGCCTCCGAGGGCCCCGGCGGCTTCGTCTGCGTGGACCTGCTGCGGGGCCGGCTCTTCAGCACATTGGGCGAGCCGGACGCCCAGCTGACCCTGCGCGCAGAGCTGGACCGTCCGCTGGGTGCTGTCGCCCTGCGGTCGGGCAGAGCCGGGAGCTGGGAGGAGAGCACCTGGGTCGCCGCCCTCGGGAAGGGGCTCTCGCTGCTGCGCGCCGAGGACGGCGTCCTGCAGGAGTCCGAGGTGCTGGCCTCCCCGGCGGAGCGTCAGGCCCAGCCCGAGCTGCGCGTCAACGACGCCGTCGCCGATCCGCACGGCCGCTTCTGGGTCGGAGCCATGGCCTACGAGGGCGACGAGGGGCAGGGCTTCCTGGCCCGTCTGGACCCCGACGGCGGCGTCGAGATCGTCCTGGAGGACATGTCGATCCCCAACGGGCCGGCTTTCAGTCCCGACGGGCGCACCATGTACTTAGCGGATACTCCCACTGGCCAGATCACAACCTACGATGTCGACCCCGCCACTGGCAGCCTCAGCGCACCACGGCCTTTCGTTCAAGTGGAAGAGGGCGGCCCCGATGGAATGACTGTCGATGCTCAAGGCTGCCTCTGGTCCGCAGTCTGGGGTGCCGCCTGCCTGCACCGGTACAGCCCCACCGGTGACCTGCTGGAGCGGATTCCTGTCCCGGCGCGGCAACCCACCAGTGTGGCGCTCACCGCCGAACCCCCGTACCGGGCGCTGGTGACTACCGCCGCCATCGGTCTGGAGACCTCCGCTGCGCACGACGGTCGGGTGCTCACCGCACCGGTCACCGTGGCCGGCATCAGCACCCCGGTCTACGGGTTGGGCGCAATAGACGTGACCTGAGCCACCGAAGCTGGCATGCTTATGCGGGGTCTGTGCACCGCTGAAGGACCGGACCTGCCTCGTACCGCCACCACCAGCTGAGGGAGACATGAACAAGACGACGGCGAATCTGGCCGATGGCCGGGAGATCTTCTTCTACGACGACGAACCCAGGCAGCGCACCGTCGTCGACCCTCGGGATATCGAATACGCCGGTGGAGGTTCTGAACTGCGCTGGGACCCGTTCCTCGCCGAGTACGTCGCCGTGGCTGCGGCCCGGCAGAACCGCACCCATAAACCCGCAGCGGACAGTTGCCCGCTCTGCCCATCCACAGAGGACCGACCCACCGAGGTGCCCCAGGCGAGCTACGACGTCGTCGTCTTTGAAAATCGTTTCCCCTCCTTCTCCGGGGGCCACGGCCGATGTGAAGTCGTCTGTTTCACCCCCGAGCACACCACCTCCCTGGCGCAGCTGAACACCCGGCGGCTACGCACAGTGGTCGACGCCTGGGCAGATCGGACTGAAGCGCTGCTGGGCAACTATGGGGTGGAACAGGTCTACTGCTTTGAAAACCGCGGCGAGGAGATCGGGGTGACCCTGCACCACCCCCACGGCCAGATCTACGGCTACCCCTTTATCACCCCACGCACGGAAAAGATCCTCGCCTCGGCGGCGGCACACCGGGAGGCCACAGGTGAGGACCTCTTCGCCACCACCCTGGCCGCCGAGCAGGCCGCAGGGGAACGGATCGTGGCCAGCAATGAGCACTGGACCGCGTTTGTGCCCTCATGGGCGCGCTGGCCGGTGGAGATCCACATCTACCCGCACCGTGACGTTCGCACCCTGCCGGAGCTCACCGAGGCCGAACGCGACGCTTTCGCCACCCTCTACCTGGACGTGCTGCGCCGGGGGGACAAGCTCTTCGCCACCCCGCTGCCGTACATCTCCGGCTGGCAGCAGGCGCCGGCCTCCGCAACAGGGGACTTCCGCCTGCACCTGCAACTGTTCTCCATCCGCCGGGCGGACAACAAACTGAAATACCTGGCCGGCTCCGAATCCGGGATGGGCGTCTTCATCAATGACATCCCCCCGGAGCACATGGCCGCCCGGCTGCGCCAGACCACCATCACCGCCGACGACGCCGAGGTGAGCGCCTGAATGCCCACTGTCGACATCACCGCGCTGAAGCAGACCTTCACCGAACTCTACGGACGTGACCCCCACGGCGTGTGGGCCGCCCCCGGCCGGGTCAACCTCATCGGAGAACATACCGACTACCAGGGTGGGTTCGTCATGCCCTTCGCCCTACCGCACGCCACCTACGCGGTGGCCGCCCGCCGCGACGACGGGGTGATCCGGGTCCACTCGGCGAACAACGGAGAGACTCACCAGGCCGAGGTCGCAGCCTTGCACCCGCAGTCCGTCCAGGGCTGGCCGGCCTATGTGCTGGGCATGTTCTGGTCCCTGAAACAGACCGGGTATGAAGTCTCCGGGGCGGACCTGGTCATCGAGACCGCGGTGCCTCAGGGGGCGGGGCTCTCCTCTTCGGCGGCCCTTGAGTGCTCCACCGGGCTGGCAGTCGCTGAGCTCAACGGGCACGACGTCGCCCCCCTCACCTTGGCGCAGATCGCTCAGCGAGCAGAGAACGACTTTGTCGGCATGCCCTGCGGGTTGATGGACCAAATGATCGCCATGCTGGGCCGCGAAGGACACGTGGTGCAGTTCGACAACCGTAGCCTTGAGGCCGATATCGTGCCGTTCAACGCCGAAGGTGCGCAGATCCTGGTGGTCGACACCAAGGCCCCGCACCGGCTGGTTGATGGGGAGTACGCCGCACGCCACCAACAGTGCCAGCAGGCCGCCGAGCTGCTGGGCATCGGCCAGCTGCGCGAACTCAACGACCCCGGTGCCCCGACCCTCAGCGATGTCCTCACCCGTCTTGAGGACGAGGTGCTGCGCAAGCGAGTCCGCCACCAGGTCACCGAAAACCAACGGGTGCTGGAAACCGGGCAGGCACTGGCCGCCGGTGACCTGGTCACCGCCGGGGAACTGATGAGCGCCTCCCACGCTTCGCTGCGGGACGACTACGAGGTGACCGTCCCGGAGGTCGACCTCGCCCAGGAGACCCTGGTGGAGGCCGGAGCCTACGGCGCCCGAATCACCGGTGGCGGGTTCGGTGGCTGTGTGATCGCCCTCGTGCGGACCGGAGACACTGACCGGCTCGCCGCAGCGGTGCAGGATGCCTACGCCCAAGCCGGCTACACCGAGCCGGGTCCGTTCGTCGCGGTGCCCTCGGCCGGTGCCCGGCGCATCGAGTGAGACGATCGGAGCCGCTATGACTCAACCGCTGCGGGTAGCGGTGATCGGCCACGCCTTCATGGGAGCCGCCCACACCCATGCCTGGCGCACCGCCTCCCGGTTCTTTGACCTGCCGTACACGCCTGAGGTGACGTTGCTGGTGGGTCGTGACCCCGAACGCACCGCCGCAGCCGCGACTCGGCTGAACATCGCTGAGACCAGTACCGACTTCTCTCAGGCGGTGAACCGGGAGGATATCGACGTCGTCGACATCTGCACCCCCGGCAACACTCACGCGGAGATCGCGGTGGCCGCGCTCGAAGCCGGTAAGCACGTCCTGTGTGAAAAACCTCTCGCCAATACCGTCGCCGAGGCCGAACAGATGACCGCCGCCGCAGAGCGAGCAGCCCACCGCGGAGTCCACAGCTTCTGCGGATTCAGCTACCGCCGCGCCCCCGCACTGGCCCTGGCCCAGCAGTTCGTCGCCGAAGGTCGACTCGGTCAGATCCGACACGTCCGTGCCCAATACCTGCAGGACTGGTTAGCCGATGCGGATGCACCGCTGACCTGGCGGCTGGATAAGGACACCGCTGGAAGTGGAGCCTTAGGCGATATCGGCGCTCACTCTATCGACGCCGCCCAGTGGGTCGCCGGGCAGCGGATCGAGGGGGTCTCGGCGATGCTCCACACGTTTGTGCCCACCCGCCCGCTCACCGGAGACACCCAAGGGCTCGGGGGAACCGGCAGCGCAGAAGCCGCCCGCGGAGCCGTGACCGTCGACGATGCCGCCGCCTTCACCGCCCGGTTCAGCGGCGGGGCAGTCGGAGTGTTCGAAGCCACCCGCTTCGCCCTGGGTCGGCGCAACGCCAACCGCCTGGAGATCAACGGATCCCACGGGTCGGTGGCCTTCGACTTCGAGCGGATGAACGAGCTGCAGTACTTCGACGGCCGAGAGGAGCAGGCCGCCCAAGGTTTCCGCACCATCCAGGTGACCGACGCCGTCCACCCCTACACCGACCACTGGTGGCCGGTGGGACACGGCTTGGGCTACGGGGATCTCTTCGTCCACCAAGTCGCCGACGTCGTCGCCTCCCTGCACAGCCGGCACCCGGCTCAGCCGGACTTCGCCGAGGCGCTCGATGTCCAGCGGGTCCTTCACGCCGTGGAGACCTCCGCCGGTGAGAACAGCCGATACACCCCCGTGGAAAGGCACCAGGTATGACCAAACGAGCGCTCATCGTCCGCGGCGGCTGGGAGGGCCACCAACCGGTGGAGACCACCGACTTCTTCCGCCCCTTCCTCACCGCCAGCGGCTACGAGTACACCATCCACGACTCCCCGGAGATCTACGCCGATGAGCAGACGATGGCTGCCACTGACCTCATCGTGCAGTGTTTAACCCAATCGACCATCGAGAAGGAACAGATCGCCGGGCTGCGCACCGCCGTGGAGGCCGGCACGGGGCTGGCCGGCTGGCACGGTGGCATCATCGACTCCTTCCGGGCCAGCGATGACTACCTCCACCTGATGGGCGCTCAGTTCGCCCACCACCCCGGAAAACACCCCGAGGAGCGTATCGGGGAACAGTCAGACAACTACATCCCCCACCGCATCGACATGCTCCCGGCAGCTGCCGAGCACCCCATCACCCGCGGTATCGACAGTTTCGAGCTGGTCACCGAGCAGTACTGGGTGCTCCACGACCAGCTCATCGACGTGCTGGCCACCACCACCCTGCCGGCCCGAGAATTCGACCCCTGGCACCGTGAACACGTCAGCCCCGCGGTGTGGACCCGGCAGTGGGGCAAAGGCCGGATCTTCGTGGCCACCCCCGGCCACCGGGTGGAGAACCTCGAGCACCCCAGTGTGCGGACCCTCATAGAACGCGGCATGCTCTGGGCCAGCCGGTGACTCCCAGGGTGAACACGGCAGGGTCCGCGGTCAGCACATCAGCGGGGCTGCGCATCGGCATCGTCGGCGCCGGGGTCATCAGTGCTCAGTACCTCGCCACGATCGCCCGACTGCAGGACCTGCGGCTGACCGCAGTGGCTGATCTTGACCTGCAGCGGGCGCGCGCGGCGGCCGAACCCCACGGTGCCCGCGCCCTCACCGTGGAGCAGTTAGTGGAAGCCGAGGACGTCGACGTCGTCCTCAACCTCACCATCCCCGCCGCCCACGCGGAGATCACCCTGGCGGCGGTGGCCGCGGGGAAACACGTCTACGGGGAGAAACCCCTGGCCGCCAACACCGCTGAGGGGCATCAGATGCTCACCGCCGCTCAGGAGGCCGGATTGGTGGTCGGCTGCGCCCCCGATACGTTCCTCGGTACCGGGGTGCAGACCGCCCGCCACGCGCTCGACGACGGCGTCATCGGCACCCCAGTCAGCGCCACCGCGACCATGGTCACCCCCGGACACGAACGGTGGCACCCCCACCCGGACTTCTACTACCAGCCCGGCGGGGGACCGTTGCTGGACATGGGTCCGTACTACATCACCGCCCTGATGACGCTGCTGGGGCCGGTGAGCCACGTGATGGGAGCAACCTCCGCACTCCGGAAGGAGCGAATCATTGGCTCCGGGCCCCGGGCCGGGGAACAGATCCCCGTGCGTACCGCCAGCCACGTCACCGGCATCCTGATCCACACCAGTGGGGCGATCTCCACGCTGGTGACCAGCTTTGACGGCACCGCCACGCAGGCGGCCCCGATCGAGATCCACGGCACCGAAGGGTCTCTGGCCGTTCCGGACCCCAATACCTTCGGCGGCACGGTCTCAGCTATCACCACAGGCCACCAGTGGCAACAGCTCCCCGTTGCTGCTGGGTACCGCCAGGCCGCCCGTGGGTATGGACTGGCCGATCTGTACTGGTCCGGGGCTTTCACTGGTGCCCCGCAGGCCGGACGGGCTCGGGGCGAGCTGGGCCTGCACGTGCTTGAGGTCATGGAGAGCGTGCTCTTAGCGGCAGAGACTTCTCAGGCAGTCACCCTCACCACCTCTGTCCAGCGCGCGGCTGCGGTCGCACTCGACCCCCGGTAGAGGATCTCCGCTTCTCCGGCGGCGCTCCGTGGAGGCTGGCGAGCAGGCGTTACCGGTGAGTTTTGACACATGTCTGATGCGGGACATACGGTTGTAAATCGATTTAATCCGTATCACCACCCCTGAGGACGCACCATGACTGACAACACCCCTGTGCGCCGTCGTGCTCTCAAGCTCACTGCCGCTGCCTGTGCGGGCATCCTGGCCCTGAGCGCCTGCGGTAACGGCGGAGACGACGACGGCGAGATCACCTTGACCGTGGCCTGGTGGGGCTCCGACACTCGCCACCAGAACACCTACGACATCATCGAGGCCTACGAAGAAGAGAACCCCGGAATCCGCATTGAGCCGCAGTACGGCGACTGGGACGGGTACTGGGACCAACTGGCCACACAGTTCGCCGGCGGAGACGGCCCCGATGTCATCCAGATGGACGACAACTACCTGCGCGAATACGGTGAGCGCGGGCAGCTGCTGGAGCTGACCGAGGTGGACGTCTCCGAGCTCGACGAGGATGCCGTGGAGAACGGTCGCACCGAGAACGAAGGCCTCATCGGTGTGACCACCGGTATCAACGCCATGGTGCTGCTGGCCAACCCGGACATTTTTGAGCAGGCCGGTGTGGAGATTCCCGACGACACCACCTGGACCTGGGATGACTACCGGGAGATCGCCGCCACCATCACCGAAGAGGTTGAGGACGTCTATGGGGCCACGGGCCCCGGACAGCCGCCGGACCTGCAGATGTGGCTGCGCCAACAGGGCCAGCACCTGACCACCGAAGAGGGTGAACTCGGTTTCGACGCCGCCGACGCCGAAGAGTACTTTGAGCACCTCCTGCAGTTCATGGAGGAGGGTGCCTATCCGCCGGCTGCGGTCATTGCTGAGGACCAGACCCCGGGTCCGGATGAGTCGATGACCGGCTCCAATGAGGTTGCCATGGGGATGTGGTGGACCAACCAGGTGCCGGCGATCTCCGAGGCTGCTGGAGTGGACATGGTGCCGCTGCGGATGCCATCCCAGACCGGCAATGCCGAGGAGAACGGCATGTGGTTCAAGTCCACCATGCTGTGGTCGGCCAATGCCGGCACCGACCATCCAGAGGAAGTCCAGGACTTCATCGAGTGGATGGTCAACTCCGAGGATGTCGCCCTGATGAACGGTACCGACCGTGGGCTGCCCTCCCACCCGGCCGGACGGGAGGCCGTGCTCGAGGAGCTCGACGGGCCGGACCTGACCTCCGCGGAGTTCCTGCTGGAGATCGAGGATGAGGTGGCCGCCCAGGATGCTGAGCCGGTTCCGGCTATGGGCTTCAGCGCGATGCAGGAGATCCTCCGCCGCTATGAGCTTGAGGTCTTCTTCGAACGCCAGAGCCCGGCCGAGGCCGCTGAGGCCATGATCGCTGAGATGGAGTCCGAAGTCGGCGCTCCGTGAGCATGACAACGAGGACGGGATGAGCAATCCCTGAGCAGGTGGGGTGTCGCCGTATGGTGGCACCCCACCGTTGTCTGTGGTGAGGGGTTAAAGGCCCACGGAGGATTCGCGGATGACCAACTGTGGCTCGACCACCTCGCGGGAGCCTTCCGGTACGGCACTGTCCAACGCCAGGGACAGAAGCCGGGCGGCCCGGCGGCCAATCTCCTTGAACCGGAAGTCGACGCTGGTCACCGGGGGTTGACCACCGCTGACCAGCGGATCCCAGTTGTCGAAGCTGGCCACCGCAATGTCCTCAGGGATGCGATAGCCCATGGCCTTGACGGTTTCGATGATCCCCCGGGTGATCCGATCACTGCCCCCGATGATGGCATCGACCGGATGATCCCCCTCCATGAGTACACGGGCAGCGGCACGTCCCCAGGTTTCAGTCCAGGAGCCGAACAGTGGTCTCGCTGTGAGGTTCAGATTGTGCTCCGCCAGCACAGAGGTAATTCCTTCCACGCGTTCCTGTGCTGCGGAGTAGGCCGGGTCCCCGGAGATGTGGGCGATGTTCCGCCGTCCCAAAGCCAGCATGTGCTCGGCGACCAGCTCTCCGGCCCGGACATTGTCAGTGGTGACGCAGTGGTCGTTGTCATCTTCGGAGGCCGCATAAGCGTAGACCACAGGCATGGGAACTCGATGGCTCACCGACGGCCGGGTGTCCGGACGGGCGCCGACCACAATGAGCCCGTCGACCTGTCGACTGACCAGCGCGCGGAGGTGGTGACTTTCCCGGATGGGATCACCCCGTCCATCGCAGAGGAAGACCGAGGTCCGGTCCGCACCGAAAGTATCCTCAGCACCCATGAGGATGGGCAGGCTGAACCGTCCTTCGAGATCATCGGTGATGAGCCCGACGGTGCCAGTGCGGGTGGTGTGCATCGCCTGAGCCAGAGCATTGGGTGTGAAGCCAAGGTCTTCGGCAACGTGCCGTACGCGGGCTTGGGTCGCCTCGCTGACCTGACCACGGCGACCGTTCAATGCTTTGGAAGCCGTGCTGGGGGAGACGCCGGCCGTTGCGGCCACATCACGCAGTGTCACGCGTTTTCGGTGTATTTCCATTGCAGCTCCCGGATGTACCTTCCATGGCAGTAGGCCTGACAAGGATACCTGCTATATCCCCTCAATAAGGTATTGCATGTGATCTACCTCACTGCTATGTTGAGCGAAAACGATTTCGGTCGTTTCTCGCACCGCTCATAGAGGAGGAATCCCATGTCACCCACTCGAAGCCTTGCTACCGGGGCAGCGCTCACCGGATTGCTGGCCGTTTCAGCCTGCGGTGGAGACGCCGCCGGGGATGAGGAACAGACGCTGACCGTCTGGCATTACTTCGCCGAAGATGCTCAGGTCGAGCTGATGGATACCTACAAAGAGAGATTCGAAGAAGCCCATGACGGCGTCACCGTGGAGAACGTCTACGTCCCCTATGACGAGATGAACTCCCGCTTGGTCAACTCCGCCGGCGCGGGGGAAGGTCCCGACGTCGCGGTCTTCAACGGAGCCGAAGCCTCCATCTTGGCCCTGGGTGGAGCGCTGGCCCCTATCGATGAGTACTGGGAAGGCTTCTCCGATGCCGACCTCATCTCCGACTCGGTGTTGCACGAAGTCGACGAGGAACTCTACGCCGTGCAGGGTTACGTCAATTTGCTGGGTCTCTGGTACAACGCAGAAATCCTCGAGGAGATCGATGTGGAGGCGCCCACCACCATGGAGGAACTGGAAGCGGCCATGGCCGAGGCCTCCGAAGCGGGGTACCGCGGAATCACCCTCACGGGATTGCCTAACTCTCAAGGGGAGTGGCAGGCCTATCCCTTCCTCAGCGAAGAGGGGTTCAGCTACGAATCCCCGGAGGAGGAAGCTCTGGTCAATGCTTTCACCCGGGTCGAACAGTGGGTCGATGAAGGCTGGCTCTCCCAAGAAGCGGTCACCTGGGACCAGACTGTTCCCTTCCAGGAGTGGTCCGCCGGGGACACCGCCTTCGCGGTGAACGGCAACTGGCAGCGCGGTAACGCCGAGGCCGACGCCGACTTCAACTACGGCGTGGTGCCACTGCCCCTGTCCGAGAGCGGCCAGGTCTACCTGGGCGGTGAGGGACAGGGCATCGGGGTCAACAGCGAGAACCCAGATCTCGCCTGGGAGTACCTCGAGTCCACCTACCTCGACCCCGACGGACAGTTGGAAGCCCTCGAGATCGTGGGATCGCTGCCATCACGCTCAGATGCTGCGGAGGAAGATCTCGTCACTGAGGATGAGATTCTCGCACCCTTCAGTGAAACGGTTTCCCAGTTCGGGGCGACCTACCCCGATGGCGTCATTCCGCCGGAATCGGTGGGAGACGTTCAGGTGGGAATGGCCCAGGCCTGGAGTGCCGTCATCGGCAAGCAGTCCTCACCAGAGGATGCCGCCGCTGACGCCATGTCGGTCCTTGAGAGCCTGCCTGAGCAGTGACAGCAGTTCCGGTTGTTCCCAGTCGGGCTCGCCGGCGGGGGTGGCATAACTCCCGCCGGCACCTGATCTTCGCGCTTCCGGCAGCCCTGTTCATGGCGGTCTTCGCCGTCTACCCGCTGCTGCAGCTGGCCTGGATGAGCGTCCACGACGTCACCCAGGCCACGTTGAACCAAGGCGGTTGGGATTTCGTCGCCTGGGATAATTTCCTGCGCGGCTTCACCGCCGGAGAAAGTCCCGCCGCCATTGTGCGCACCCTGGTGGTGGTCTGCATCGTGACCGTCGCGGGTATGCTGCTCGGCCTCGCTGTGGCGATCGCCTTGCGCACTAAGGGGTGGTGGTCGGCAGCACTGTTAGCGCTCATGGTCTTTGTGTGGGCCTTGCCCCCGGTGGTCAATGGCTCGGTATGGAAGTTCCTCTTGGCCGAAAGTGGACTGGTCAACACGCTGCTGGGCTTCATCGGGATCAGCCCGGTGCCCTTCCTTTATGACCCGCAGTGGGCGTTGATCTCGGTCGCCTCGGTGGCGGCCTTCGCCGTCATCCCATTCAACGCCCTGGTTTTCCGGGCCGCGCTGATGGCCATCCCACCGGAGATCTTCGAAGCAGCGGCCGTCGACGGCGCCACACGATTCCAGGAAATCCGTCACATCATGCTCCCTGCAGTGCGTGGAACCACGCTGGTGCTCTTCGTGCTCACGGTCGTCTACGGTTTCCGCAGTTTTGACTTCATCTACGTGATGACCTTCGGCGGCCCGGGGACGGCGACAGCGACCCTGCCCTTCCTGGGATACCTCCAAGCCTTCAACCGATACGACTACGGCCTGGGTTCGGCCACATCGTTCCTCGCCGTCGTCGGCGTGCTCGTGCTGGCGGGGGTCTACGCACGCACCATCGGAAAGGAGGAACGGTCATGAATACCAGCGCCGGACCGGTCGCGATCCTGACCAAGCTGTTCTTCACCCTGCTCTACGGGGTACCGATGGTGTGGATCGTTCTGACCTCCTTCAAACGTTCCTCGGATGTCTTCGATCCTTCTGCGGCCTTCGTCTTCGAACCCACGGTCCAGGCCTATACCCGGAATCTCAACAGCAACCTCTTCGATGCGCTCCAGCAGTCGGTCAGCATCGCAGTGGGAACCACGGCCCTGGTGCTGCTGATTGCGGTTCCGGCGGCCTATGCCCTGGCACGAGTGGCCCACTGGTCGGTCACGCTGGGGCTGGTGGCCCTCATCGTGCTGCAAATGATGCCCCAGACCGCACTGGTTATCCCATTGTTTCGGCACTTCGGCCAGTGGGGACTGTTGGACTCCTTGACCGGGGTCATCATCGCCGACACAGCCCTGCTGGCACCCTTTGCCACCTTGTTACTGAGACCTTTCTTCCGAGCGGTTCCCATGTCATTGGAAGAATCAGGCTCTCTCGATGGGGCCGGTATGTTCCGCACCTTCTGGTCCATCGTGCTGCCATTGGCGCGCAACGGGGTCTTGACCGTCGGATCGATCACGTTCCTGCTGGCCTGGGGAGAGTTCCTCTACGCGGTGAGTTTCATGCTCAGCCCCGGCGGTTACCCCCTCTCGGCTCTGCTGGCCCAGCAAGTCTCCGCCTTCGGCATCGACTGGCCTGGCTTGATGGCCTTAGCGGTGCTGACCTCGATTCCCATCCTCATTGTGTTCGTTTCAAGCTACCGGCTGCTCCGCGACGGATTAACCGTCGGGGCAGTCAAGTGACCCCGTCTGGAGACGTATTCGATATGACTATTTCCCCCGTTCAACCCCGTGCCGGCCGCTTCCGACCGCTCGGCATCGAGGAGGTCACCCTCGAGGGTGGCTTCTGGGGGCAGCGCCAGGAGCTGACCCACTCGGCGGTCATTCCGCATGTCGAGCACTGGATCGAGAAGACAGGGTGGGCGGCGAATTTCGACCGTGCAGCAGCCGGTACGCTCCCTGCGGGAAGAAGCGGTCGGGAGTTCTCCGACTCTGAGGTCTATAAGCTGCTCGAAGGGATGGCCTGGGAAATCGGCCGCACCGGAGACCAACACCTCGAAGCGCGTTTCCAGGCCCTCAGCGCCCGGGTCGCTGCCGCGCAGGAAAGCGACGGCTACCTCAACACCATGTTCGGACGACCAGGGCAACAGCCCCGCTACTCTGATCTGGAATGGGGGCACGAACTCTACTGCTTCGGTCACCTCATTCAGGCCGGGGTCGCGCGGGCCCGTTGCTACGGAGAGGACCTGCTGGTACGCACTGCGGTGGCGGCTGCTGAGCACGTGTGCCGAGAGTTCGGCGCGCCCGATGACCCGCGCATCTGCGGACACCCAGAAATCGAAACAGCACTGGCCGAACTCTCTAGGGTCACCGGGGACACGAAATACCTCCGCCAGGCGCAGCAATTTATCGAGCGGCGGGGACGGGGCGCGCTGGGGAAGATCTTCTTTGGACAGGAGTACTTCCAGGACGACACACCGGTCCGGACAGCGACCACGTTACGGGGGCACGCGGTCAGGGCCCTGTACCTCTCCTCTGGAGCGGCCGACGTCGCCATCGATACTGGAGATGACGAACTTCTCACCGCCGTGTCGAATCAGCTCACCAGCGCACTGGCCCGGCGCACGTACCTCACCGGCGGAATGGGCGCCCACCACGAAGGGGAGGCCTTCGGTGGGGACTTCGTGCTTCCCCCCGACCGCTCCTACTCTGAGACCTGCGCCGGCATCGCCTCGGTCCAGCTGAACCATCGTCTGCTATTGGCCACCGGTGATCCGGTGCACGCTGATGCCATCGAACGCACGCTCTATAACGTCATCGCTGCCGCCGTGGCGCAGGATGGGCGCAGTTTCTTCTATACGAACACCCTGTATCAGCGTGTTGCCGGGGACTCCCCGGACCAGGAGGAACCGAGCCCCCGAGCCGCCTCCAGTGTGCGGGCTGCCTGGTTCGACGTCTCCTGTTGTCCCACTAACTTAACCCGCACATTAGCGTCCTTGGGCGCCTACGTGGCCACTGCCGATGATGACGGTCTCCAGGTGCATCAGTACATGCCAGGTACGGTGGAGACCACACTTGCCGGTGGCCGGAGGGTCACCCTGCGTATCGAGACCGACTACCCCTATGCCGGCAGTGTGCGCATCCACGTGGTGCAGGCCCCCGAAGACTGGCGACTGAGCCTACGCGTCCCAGCATGGGCGCAGGGGACTCGCATCTGGTGGGGCAGCCACGAGCCGGTCAGCGCTGATCCTGGCAGTTTCCACATTCCCGGGACCGGTGAGTCGCAGACGGGCCTGGCAGCCGGGGACACGGTCACCGTGGAATTACCGGTGGCCCCCCGCTGGACCTGGGCCGACCCCCGGGTTGATGCCGTGCGCACACACGTCGCGGTCGAATGCGGTCCGGTGGTCATGGCCCTGGAATCCACGGACCTGCCAGCAGAGATGGTCCGCCAGGGAGTCAGTGATGTCTCCGGAGTGCGCGCTGATCCCCGATACCCGTTACGCGGGGAAGGTAAGACCGTCTACGTGCCGGTGCGGGCCCATCGGGACACCGACCGTGCCTGGCCCTATGCGCCGACGGCCACCCCCGAACCCGGTGAGAGTGATGATGTGCTCTTCATCCCGCTGATCCCTTACCACCGCTGGGGCAACCGCGGGCCCGCCACCATGCGCGTCTGGTTGCCCGAGGTGCCAGCAGCCAGTGCTCAGCTACGTCAGCGGCACACCGAGGCCTCCCCCTGATGTGACCCTGGTGAGGTGCCCCGCTGCCGTGAGCACCTTGGATGAGGGGGACATCACTTTATCGATAGGGTGGTGCCGAGCCACTGCCCTTCAGGGGTAGATACAGCCTGGCACCTGAGGGTGCCCGGAGACCTCCGAACCAAGGAGAGAGATGAGCACCAACCGCGCACGCACTGACTCAGCACCTGAATACCGCTGGCCGGAGAAAGTCCCCGGACTGGCCTATGGCGGGGACTACAACCCCGAGCAGTGGCCCCAGCAGACCCGGCTAGAAGACATCGAGTTGATGACCGAAGCCGGAGTGAATCTGGTCAGCGTGGGTATCTTCTCCTGGGCGATGCTCGAACCACGTCAGGGCGAGTACGACTGGGGCTGGCTCGATGAGACCCTCGACCGGCTCGCTGAGGCCGGTATCTACGCGGCTTTGGCGACCGCCACGGCCTCCCCGCCGCCATGGTTGACCCATCAGCACCCCGAGATCCTGCCCCAGACGGCTGAGGGTGTCACCCTGTGGCCTGGGGCCCGCCAGGCATACTCGGTCTCCAACCCGGTCTTCCGCGACTACGCCGTGGGCATGACCCGAGCTATGGCAGAACGCTATGCCGACCACCCCGCCCTGGCACTGTGGCACGTGGACAATGAGATCGGCTGCCACAATTCCCATGACTTCTCCGACGACGCCGCTGCGGCCTTCCGCCGGTGGCTTGAGTCCCGCTACGGGACAGTGGAAAATCTCAACGCCGCGTGGGGAACGGCCTTCTGGTCCCAGCGGTATTCCAGTTTTGAGGAGATCTTGCCTCCGCGCACTGCGCCCATGTTCGTCAATCCCACCCAGAAGTTGGACTTCTACCGGTACTCCTCCGATGAGCTGCTCAGCTACTTCCGGGACATGAAAGCCGTACTGCGTGAGGTCACCCCTGATGTCCCGGTGACCACTAATTTCATGTGCACCACCCGTTCGAAGAACATGGACTACTTCGACTGGGCCGACGACATGGATGTCATCGCCACCGATCACTACACCATCGCCGATGACCCGCAGCGCCACATTGAACTGGCCTTCAGTGCTGACCTCACCCGCGGTGTGGCCCGCGGCAAGCCGTGGATGCTCATGGAGCACTCCACCTCCGGGGTGAACTGGCAGCCGCGGAACCACACCAAGCCCCCGGAGGAGATGCTCCGCGACTCCCTGGGGCACGTGGCCCGGGGAGCTGATGCGGTGATGTTCTTCCAGTGGCGGCAGTCCAAAGCCGGTGCGGAGAAATACCACTCGGCGATGGTGCCCCACGGGGGCCGTGACACTGACGTCTACCGCACCACCGTGCGCCTCGGGGATGCGCTGAAGCAGTTGGAGCCGGTCAAGGGCACTGAGGTCACCGCTGAGGTGGCGGTGCTCTTCGACTACGAGGCCTGGTGGGGAGCCGAACTGGACTCCCATCCCAATAATGACTACTCCTATCCGGAGGAGGTGCTGCGCTGGTACCGCGGCCTGTGGAATCTCGGGGTGACCACCGACGTCGTACATCCCAGTGATGACCTCAGCGGGTACCGCAGCATCATCGTCCCGGGGCTTTACCTCACCGACGACGCCACAGCGGAGCGGATCGCCGAGGCCGCCTCCCGAGGAGCTAGCGTGCTGGTCACCTACTTCTCCGGCATCGTTGACGAGTACGACAATGTCCGCCTGGGCGGTTACCCGGGGGCATTCCGCCAACTGCTCGGTATCCGCACCGAGGAGTTCTGGCCTGTGCAGCCGAACGAGCGAATCACCCTGGATGATGGCAGCACCGCTGACTTCTGGAGCGAGAAGATCACCGTCACCGACTCCGGTTCTGGTGCCGCTGAGGTGGTGCGCCGTTTCGCGACCCTTCAACGGGTCGATGACCCTGCCGCTGCCGCTGCGACCACAGCGCCGACCGGTATCTTCACCCTGGCGGGGCTACCCGCGGTGACGCGCAACACCGTCGGCGAAGGGGCAGGGTGGTACGTGGGCACCCGGCCCGACGACGACGCGGTGAAGAGCATTCTCACCGAGGTGCTCACCGAAGCCGGTGTCGCCCCGGAGCATGAAGACGCGCCCGAAGGGATCGAAGTGGTCCGGCGCCGCAGCGAGACCGAAAGCTTCCTCTTCGTCTTCAACCACACCGGCAATGACGCCAAGCTCAAGGTCAAGGGGCACGAACTGCTCAGCGACAGCAAGATCAAAGGCAAGCTGAACGTCCCTGCTGGAGGAATCGCCGTCGTCCAGGAGACATAGCCGCCCGCCGTGCCCAGCTGCTGCCCAGGCGCAGTCAGGAGAATGTGTCCTGGATCATATAGCTGAACCCAGCGATCAGGAAGGTGGTGGCCATGAGTCGGACAACGGACCGGCCCTCTGTGCCGCGCGTGCAGCCCCGGCGGCCGGGGACCATGAAGGCGGCGGCGTTTCTGATCGCGGCCGCCGGGGTCACCATCATCGTGTCTGGAGCGCTCTTCGGCCTTGCCGCCCCAGACCCCGCGGAGCTCGGGCCCTTCATTCGCGCAGTAGGCCGCCTCGGCATCGCCGCACTTGTGGGCGTCCCGCTCCTGCTGGTTGCGGCTCGCGGCACCAGCGGTTCGCGACGGTGGCGAGTGGCGGCCACTGCCATGATCGCCCTCACACCGGCCCTCCTGCTGCTGCATCCCGCATTGGTGTTGACGGTCCTGCCGGCCCTGGTGGGCCTGGTGCTTCTCTGGGTGCCTGCGAGCAACGCGTTCGTCCGCGCGACCCAGGAACCTCAGTCGCGCTTAGACATGGGGCGGATCGTCAAGGACGACACCTTCCAGAGCAGGATCCCCTTCAGCAATCTCGGCCAGGGCGTCCACCAGCCGCCCGGGCTGTGAGCCCCAGCTCTTCTTCGGTAGAACGTCGCTGGAGGGTCAGGACTCGAGCTGGAGGTCGCCGTCGATGCGCCGGTTGAGGTTCCACGGGTTGTCGGCCTTGACCGGTTCCGGCAGCAGCTCCTCCGGCAGGTTCTGATACGCCACTGGACGCAAGAAACGCTCAATGGCTAGGGTCCCCACACTGGTGGTGCGGGAATCCGAGGTGGCCGGGAAGGGGCCGCCGTGCACCATGGCGTGGTTGACCTCCACCCCGGTGGGCCAGCCATTGGCAAGAATCCGGCCCGCTTTCTGCTCCAGCAGTGGCACCAGCGGGGCAGCCTGAGCGTAGTCGGACTCGGCCACATGAATAGTGGCGGTCAACTGGCCTTCCAGCCGCTGAGTCGCCTCGGCCAAATCGGCCGGGGAGTCATAGCGGATCACCAGGGAGGCGGCACCGAAGATCTCCTCGTGGAGGACCGGGTTGTTCCGGAACTGCTCAGCCGAGGCCTGGTACACCGCCGGCGCCGGGGCGTTGTCATGGGGCCCTTCGGCTCCCCGGCCGACCAACTCCACTCCCGTCTGGGCGGCCAACTGCTCCACGCCCTGCTTCCAGGACTGGCAGATTGAGGCAGTGAGCATCGTCTGTCCCTCCACTTGGGCGGCGGCCTCACCCACAGCGGTGACAAAGCGGTCACCAGCTGTGCCGGATGGCACAAAGACCAGACCCGGCTGAGTGCACAGCTGACCCGAGGAGCCGGTGACCGAGGTGATGTACGCCTGAGCAAGTGCGGCGACGTCGTCGTCGTTCTTCTCCAGAACACCGGGGAAGAAGAACACCGGGTTGATACTGCTCATCTCCGCGTACACCGGAATGGGAACCTCACGGGCAGCGGCGGCCTGCATCAGCGAAACCCCGGCGGCGCGGGACCCGGTGAAGCCCACCGCGGTGATCGCCGGATCAGAGGCCAGGGCCTGGCCGATCGAAGCACCCGGACCGTAGATCAGGCTGAAGACCCCAGGATGAAGGTCGGCATCGGCCACCGCCTGGGTGATCGCCTGACCGACGATCTCTGAGGTTCCCGGGTGGGCGTTGTGGGCTTTGAAGACCACAGGACAACCGGCAGCTAGGGCGGAGGCGGTGTCTCCACCGGCCACCGAGAAGGCCAGCGGAAAGTTGCTCGCACCAAAGACGGCCACCGGACCCAAGGGGATACGGCGCTGGCGAATATCCGGGCGCGGCAGCGGCGTGCGGTCTGGAATCGCGGGATCCCAACGGACCCCGCGGAAATCCCCGGCGCGGACCACAGAGGCGAACAGGCGCAACTGGTTCACCGTGCGACCGCGTTCCATGGTCACCCGGGCCTCGGGCAACCCCGTCTCGGCCATCACCCGGGCGGCCAGTTCCTGCCCCACGGCCTCGATATTGGCGGCGATGGACTCCAAGAAGCTCGCGTGGGCTTCCGGTTCCAGCGTGGAGAAGCTCGGGTAGGCCTCTGCCGCAGCGGCGGTGGCCTGGCTCAACTGTGATTCGTCAATGAGGGTGTAGCCGGGCTCCAGCTGTTCCCCGGTGGCGGGGTTGTGGCCGTGGACAGTGCGGCCAGTGCCGGGCACCTGCTGACCAGCGATGAGGGAGGATCCGGTGAGATTCTGCGGCATAGTCGTGACTCCTGTGGTGAACGGATCAGAGGGTCTTCAGCCCCGCAGCTGAGGGGCCCCGGGGCGGTGGAGCATGGATGATAAAGCGGGGGATCAGACAGCCGAGAGTGCTTCGGCCCCACTGGTGGGACGGATGCCGGCGGCGTCGATGAGATCGGAGAGATCCTGGACATCCTGCTCGGTGAGATCCTGCAGCGGTGGGCGAACCGGGCCAACGTCCCGTCCCACGGCCTTCAGTCCTCCTTTGACGATGCTCACCCCGTAGCCCTTCACCCGGTCACGGATCTGAAGGTAGGGCAGCACGAACCGGTTGAGTTTCTCGGTCACCGCGGCACGGTCCTGGCGGCGCACATCGGCGTAGAACTCCAGGGCGAACTCGGGGACAAAGTTGTACATGGCTGAGGAGTAGGTGCTCATCCCCAGCTGCAGCATCGGTAGGGCGAAGGTCTCCGCTGTGGGCAGTCCGCCCAGGTAGAACAGCCGGTCACCGTTGGTGGCCACCACCCGGGTGACCGCCTCGATGTCCCCGGTGGCGTCTTTGAAGCCGATGAAGTTCTCGTGTTTCTCCGCCAAGCGGGCCACGGTCTCCGCTTTGTAGACCGCGTTGGCTCGGTTGTAGACGATGACCCCGATGCTGGTGGCCTCGCAGACGGCGTCGACGTGCGCCTCAAGCCCGGCCTGATCGCATTCGGTCAGGTACGGCGGCAGCAGCAGCAGGCCCTCGCAGCCGGCAGCCTCGGCCGCCTGGGCGTTGGCTACAGCCTGGTAGGTGGCACCTCCGGCGGAGCCCAGCACTGGCACCGCCCCGGCGGCCTCTTCTGCTGCGGCGCGGACCACCTGGGCGTTCTCTTCCACCGAGAGGCTGAATCCCTCACCGGTGCCGCCGGCGGCGAAGAGCCCGGCCACGCCCTGCCGGGCCTGCCAATTCACATGGGCCCGGTAGGCGTCTTCATCGATCTGCAGGTCTTGTGTGAAGGCGGTGACGGGGAAAGAGAGCAGACCGTCCTTGAGGTGGTCGGCTAGTTCCTGCGGGGTGTACTGGGGCACGAAGATCTCCCTTGCGATCAGTCAGGGCGCGGCAATGCTGCCCTCACCCTATGGATGGTTTCCGGCGTAGTCCACGCCTTGTTTTGTATGGGCTTATGTGCCGGAGGCATCGCGCTCAAGAGCGGTCAGCAGCCGGCGCAGCGCAGGGTTGAACCGCTGGCGGTTCCACACCGCGTGCAGTTCAACCACATTGTCCGGAGAGGCCTCCAGGCTCAGGTGCTCCACGCCGTCGATGCCGAGCTTGCGGGCCGAAGCCGGCACAAAGGCGGCGCCCCGGCCGGCAGCGACCAACGAGATCATCGTCAGGATCTGACTGACGGTGTGGACCACATTGCCGTGGTGGATGGGGACATTGCGGATGGACAAATCGTAGAAGTACCGCGCTTTGGAAGGGTGGTGCATGATGAGCGGCACGTTTTTGAGGTCTTTGGCGGCTACTGGGCGGCCTAACTCGGTGAGCCGGTGCCCGGCCGGGACCGCAAGTTCTAAGGGCTCGGCGTGCAGCAGACGGGAGTCAAAGAGGTCTGAATCGAAGGGTGGGCGGGCGAGTCCGACGTCGATCTCGTCCTTGGACAGGGCCGCGATCTGTTCACTGGTCACCATCTCCCGTAAGTCGACGTCGACCTCGGGAGCGGTCTCGGCCAGATCGGCCAGTAATTGCCCTAGCACGCTGAACCCGGAGGCCGCGGTGAAGCCGATCCGCAGCACCCCCGCCTGGCCGCGGGCAATCCGTCGGGCGGCCTGAGGGGCCTGTTCAGCGGTAATGAGGACTTTGCGGGCCTGCTCGAGGAAGGCGGTTCCAGCGGGGGTCAGGGCCACCCGGCGGTTATCTCGTTCGACCAGCTTGACGCCGACGGACTTCTCCAACTTCTGGATCTGGCGGCTCAGCGGGGGCTGGGTCATATTGAGCCGCTCAGCGGCCCGCCCGAAGTGCAGCTCTTCCGCCACGGCGACGAAGGAACGCACCTGATCGAGGGTAAACACGATGCCCTCCAGGTATCAATAGACGAGAAAAACAAACCTAGTGTGCATCATCGTGCCATGTGGTGTGTGTCATATCAAGTCCCTAGGTGTGTCGCGGTGTGGCAAGGAAGCCGATGAGCGGAGCCTGCGACGTCGTCGGTTTAGGGAGTGCCGAACTCGACGGCGTCTGTGGTCCAGGCACGCGACTGCTCGCTGAAGGTCAATCCCAGGCCTGGGCGGTCCGGGACGTGCATCCGTCCCTCCGAGATCTCCAGGCGTTCGTTGAAGAGCGGGTCCAGCCAGTCGAAGTGCTCCACCCAGGTCTCCCGCGGGTAGGCGGCGGCCAAGTGGAGGTGGATCTCCATGGCGAAGTGTGGAGCCAGATCCAATCCGGCCTGATCGGCGAAGGCCGCCAGCCGCAAAAACTGGGTGATACCGCCGACCCGGGGTGCATCTGGCTGGATGATGTCGCAGGCGCCGGTCGCGATGAGTCGTTCGTGTTCAGCCACCGAGGCCAGCATCTCGCCGGTGGCGATGGGAGTGTCGAGGGCGTCAGCCAGCGCGGCGTGACCTTCGGCGTCATAGGCATCCACCGGTTCCTCAATCCACACCAGGTTGAATTCCTCGAGTCGGCGACCCATTCGCAGCGCGGTGGTGCGGTCCCACTGTTGATTGGCATCGACCATGAGCGCAACGTCCTCGCCCAGATGCTCCCGCACGGCGGTGACGCGCCGGATGTCTTCAGCCGAATCCGGCAAGCCCACTTTGATTTTGATTCCGCCGACGCCGGCGGCGAGCACCTCATCGGCCCGGGCAGTGATCTCCTCAACACTGGCGTGCAAGAAGCCTCCGGAGGTGTTGTAGGTCCGGACCGCGTCCCGGTGGGCACCGAGTAGCTTGGCCAGCGGCAGGCCGGCTCGCTTGGCTTTCATATCCCAGAGGGCGACGTCGATGGCCGCCAGAGCTTGTGTGGCCACTCCGCTACGCCCCACTGAGGCCCCGGCCCACAGCAGCTTGGTGTAGAGCTTGCCGATGTCGTTGGGATCTTCGCCGATCGCGTGAGCTGCGACTTCCTTGGCATGGGCGTATTGGGCCGGCCCACCGGCGCGTTTGGAATAGGAGAAGCCAACGCCTTCGAACCCTTGCTCGCTGGTGATCTCTGCGAAGAGGAAGACCACCTCGGTCATCGGTTTTTGGCGACCGGTGAAGACTTTGGCATCTGAGATGGCGGTGTGTAGCGGCAGCGTGACGGAGGACAGGCGGATATGGCGAATGGCATCAGTGGTGGAAGTCACATGGTGGATCCTAGCGAGGGGAGCCACTCTGCGGCAGTGACGCGGGCCGGACAAGAGATGCCGGTACGGTATCTCACCACACCGGCATGGGATCACTCACCCAGGGTCGACTCACGGGCGACGAGGCTGGGAGTGAACACCACGTGCTCCACGGGAGCTTCCGGGTTTTCGATCGCGGTCTGCAGCAGTTGCGCAGCCCGGCGACCCATATCGGCGGTGGGCTGGGCGATCGAACTGATCGGCACTGTGGCTGAGGCGGCGAACTCGATGTCGTCATAGCCGATGAGGGCAATATCCTCAGGCACTGTGACCCCGGAGCGGGTGAGCTGTTGCAGCGCCCCGAGGGCCACCAAATCGTTGGTCGCGAAGACGGCGTCGGGTCGGCTTGAGACGGGGCGGCTGAGCAGTTCCTGTACGCCCCGTCGGCCGGCCTCAATATTCATCGCGCCGGTGTCAAAGAATTCCACCAGTGCCGTGCCGTTGAGTTCGGAGCGTTCCACAGCGGTTTTCGCCCCGCCATACCGGTGGGCCACCTGACGGATCGTGCCGGGGCCTCCGATCACCGCAATGCGTCGCCGTCCCAGCTGCAACAGGTGCTCCGCAGCAAGCCGGCCCCCGAGGGTGTCATCGACGGAGACTGAGGAGAACTCATCGGTACCGGCTTTGCGGTCCACGATCACCACCGCCGTGCCGCGTGCGGCGACTTTGCGCAGCCGAGCGAGGACATTGCCCACCGGCGAGATGAGGATCCCAGCCAGGCGCTGCTCCTCGAAGAGCTGCAGATGGGTCAACTCCCGAGCAGTGTCCTGGTCGGTGTTGCCCAGCAGCATGGGTCGTCCCAGTTCGGCCAGGGTGTCCTCGGCACCCTGGGCCACACCGGTGAAGAACGGGTTGGACGAGTCCATCACGATCATGCCGACCGCGCGGTTGCGCTGCTGGCGCAGTTGCCGGGCCGCGTCATTGCGGACGTAGTCGAGTTCCTCGATAGCCACCTGTACCCGCTTCAGGGTGGCGGCCGAGACCTTTTCGGGGTGATTGAGGGCGTTGGAGACCGTTGCTGGGGAGACGCCCGCCCGTGCCGCTACGTCCCGCACCTGTGCCGAAGCCATGCGGTTTAGGATACAGCTCACATTTCAGGCACGATGGTCACTATGCCTGATAAGGTCCCGCCCCCCAAGACCCTTCGTCGTCTCCTCCACTGCGTCCTCGGTGCCCTATGCGGCACGCTCGTGGTCGTCCTGGTGGGTATGCCGTATCACATGCTCATCGGACGCTTCGGCGCTGATGCCCTCGTCGAAGCCTTATGGGCCTATCTGGGGGTGTATGTCCCGCTCGGGGTCGTGGCGGGAATCTTCGCCGGGCTCATCTCTGCCGTGGGCCGGTGGTTGTGGAGTTCTACGCCACTGGAGTCAGCGATTGCCGCCGGAGCTGCTGCCGCGGCCATCGGGTTGGCGGTGACCTTCGGATTCGTCTTCGGTACCGGTGACCCGGTCTTCGATATTGCGTGGATGCTGCTGGTCGCCGCCGGCGCCGGATGGGGCGGATACCGGCTCGATCAACGTCTGGACCCCACCGAACCGATGAACACCGACGACGGCCCCACCAGCCGCGGCGGTATGGCCGATTACCAGTAACCACCAGAGGAGAACACATGCGTAAGGTCTGCTTCCAGCTCCAGGTCAAACCCGAGCGGATGGATGAATACATCGAGCGTCACGCTGCGGTGTGGCCCGAGATGCTGCGCGCATTAAAGCGCAATGGGTGGAACAACTACTCGCTGTTCATTCGTGAGGATGGGCTACTCATCGGCTACTTCGAGACCGAATCCCTTCAGGCCGCTCAAGCTGCCATGGAAACCGAGGAAGTCAACGCCCGGTGGCAGGCGGAGATGGCCGAATTTTTCGTGGCCCTCGAGGGCGCCCGCCCCGACACCGGCTTCGTGGAGCTCAAAGAGGTTTTCAACTTGGAGGAGCAGCTGGCCGCCGTCGAAGACGACTAAAGCCGCCGTGGGTTCCCGGCATCGATGAAATCGAGTCATTGGACCTGCTTATCCGTCGTTGAACGGTGATGTCCGTGTCCTTCCCTCCGGGAATCTATAAACAAGACCGACTAGCAGCAGCAGTTCGAGATGATCCGGAACATGCAGCAACGACATTGCGAGCTCTGGGATATCCCGTGGAGTGGACTCATTCGAACCAAGCACCCCCACAGCCTGCTGTCGAAAAACTACAGCAGCTGTGAACGACTCTTCGAGCGTTTAGCAACCTTATGTCGTCGCCTGCGAGTCGACCCTGGGTGAGTGACTTCTGTGGCGGCGTCGAACACATGATTGACACTGCTGTGACCTGAGTCATAACATCGTGGCATTGAAACGATTTACTCGCGTGGGGGACGCCTGCGTGGGCCACGACCTGTGACCCAGCTGCCGAACGGGGCTGGAAGAGAAGAGGACCAATGCCGACCTTCGCAGAGATTGCTCCCCAACTGGAGCACCAGGCCATCGAAGTGCCCTCCTGGGCCTACGGGAACTCAGGAACCCGGTTTAAGGTTTTCGGATCCCCCGGCACCCCGCGAACGGTCGAGGAAAAAATCGCCGACGCCGCCACGGTCCACCGGTTCACCGGACTGGCCCCCAAAGTGGCTCTGCATATCCCCTGGGACCAGGTGGACGATTTCGGTGCGCTGACCCGTTACGCCCAGGACCAGGGCATTGAGATCGGCACGATCAACTCCAACACATTCCAGGATGATGACTACAAGCTCGGTGGGTTGACCCATCACGATGACTCCGTGCGCCGAAAGGCCATTGACCACCACCTGGAGTGCATCGAGATTATGAACGCCACCGGGTCGCGGGACCTGAAAATCTGGTTAGCTGACGGCTCCAACTACCCCGGGCAGGCGGATATGCGCGGCCGGCAGGACCGGCTGGCCGACTCCCTGCAGACAATCTACGCCCAGCTCAGCGGTGAGCAACGTCTGGTCCTGGAGTACAAGATCTTCGAGCCCAGCTTCTACCACACCGATGTGCCGGACTGGGGCACCGCCTTGGTGCACGTCCAGGCCCTGGGGGACAACGCCGTGGTCTGCCTCGACACCGGCCACCACGCCCCCAGCACCAATGTGGAGTTCATCGTCACCCAGCTACTGCGGGTCGGCAAACTCGGTTCCTTTGACTTCAACTCCCGGTTCTACGCCGACGACGACCTCATCGTCGGCTCCGCTGACCCCTTCCAGCTGTTCCGCATCCTCTTCGAAGTGATCCGCGGTGGCGGCTACGGACCCGAGTCCGAGGTCGCCTTCATGCTGGACCAGTGCCACAACATCGAGAAGAAGATCCCGGGGCAAATCCGCAGCGTGCTCAACGTTCAGGAGATGACCGCCCGGGCACTGCTGGTGGACCGGGACGCCCTGGCCGCCGCCCAACAGGCTGGTGATGTACTTCAAGCCCACCAGATCTTCATGGATGCCTTCTACACCGACGTCCGGGCCGACCTGGCTGCCTGGCGGGAGTCCCGTGGACTGCCTGCAGAGCCGATGCGCGCCTATGCCGAGTCCGGCTATCAGGAGAAGATCGAAGCCGAGCGCGTCGGCGGCACGCAGATGTCCTGGTAAGGCCAGCTGCTCGCAGCGGTGAGATGCTCGTGACATGAGTCAAACGAAGACGACGATTCGCGACGTCGCGCAGCGCGCGGGAGTCTCAGCCGGCACGGTGAGCAATGTGCTCAACCGGCCCTTCTATGTCAACGCCGATACCCGCCAGCGGGTACTGGAAGCCATCCGGGAACTGAACTTTGTGCCCCAGCAGCGGGCGCGCCAGTTCCGCCCTGGCCGGGTGCGGTCCCTGGGGGTGGCGGTAGCTAACCTGGGCAATCCGTTCTTCGTGGATGTGGCGTTAGGAGCCGAAGAGGCCGCGCGCAGCCGCGGAGTCGGCGTCGTGATCTCCAACAGCGCTGACGATGCCGAACGGGAAAACCAAAACCTCGAGCTGCTCACCCAGCAGCGGGTTCAGGGGCTCATTATCTCCCCGGTGGATGAACTCAGTTCCCGGTTGCAGATGATGCACGACCGTGGGGTGCCCATGGTGTTCGTGGACCGGGTCGGGGAGGAATACCAGCACGCCTGGAGCGTGGTGGTCGACGACGTCGCCGGTGGCAGACTGGCTGCCGAACATGTCCTGGAGCGCGGGTACCGGCGGTTAGGGTTCGCCGGGGATCCGGAGATCTCCCCTAAAGTGCGGCGGCGCTTGCGGGGAGTCAAAGAAGTCCTTGCCGGGCACGACGACGTCGTCCTTGAGGTCATCTCCACCGGCACCTGGACTGTGGAGTCGGGTCGGGAGGCCGCTGAGCACGTGGTGGATATGCCCGCCGAGGAGCGCCCGGCGGCCCTGCTGTGCGCCAACGACCATATGGCCCTCGGGGTTCTGCAGAGTCTGAGCCGGGCCGGACTGCGGGTTCCCGAAGATATCGCCGTGGTGGGTTATGACGACCTGCAGTGGGCCGCAGCCGCCAACCCGCCCCTGACGACGGTGCGGCAGCCACGGTATGAACTCGGGGCGACCGCGGTGGAGATGCTGCTGGAACTTTTTGACCGCAACGGGGCCGAAAACGGCGCCCCCCCGGCTGGATCACCCAAACACGCTGTGTTGACCCCTGAGCTGGTCGCCCGGGATACCACCTGAACCACCTCAGGTCTGGTGAAAGACCTGCCGCTGACGGCCCAACCCCTCCACCTCGATCTCGACGACGTCCCCGGCCGTTAAGTACGGGTACTTCCCGGAGAGTGCTACTCCCTCTGGTGTGCCGGTGAGGATCACATCCCCCGGCTCTAAGGCCATGTGCTGGCTGAGGTGGTAGACGATGTGCTCTACGCCGAAGATCATGTCGGCGGTGGTGGAGTCCTGGCGCGGTTCACCGTTGACCCAGGACCGCAGCCGGAGGTGATGAGGATCAATCTCATCGGCTGGAACGAGCCACGGGCCCAAGGGGGAGAAGCCCGGGGCGCATTTGCCCTTGGACCACTGACCGCCGGAGGTTTCCAGCTGGAAGGTCCGCTCGGAGAGGTCATTGCCGGTGAGGTAGCCGGCGATGTGTTGGCGAGCGTCCTCTTCGCTGGACAGGTAGAGGGCACGTTGGCCAATCACGATGCCCAGTTCCACCTCCCAGTCCGTGGTGGTGCTGCCGCGGGGGATGTAGGCGTCGTCATGGGGCCCGGCCACTGTATTCGGGGTCTTGAGGAAGATGACCGGCTGCTCAGGCGGTTCAGCCCCTGATTCGGCGGCGTGAGCCCTGTAGTTCATGCCGATGCAGAGCACAGCCGAAGGTCGGGCGATAGGGGCACCCACGCGCTGGTCCTCGGTGCTGACTCGTTTCAGTGCTCCCGTGCCCAGGGCTTCACGGACCCGAGCGATCCCGTCGCCGGCGAGAAAAGCGCCGTCGATGTCGGTGGTCAGCGGTGTCAGGTCGTAGTCGAGGCCGTCGTCGCCGGTGACCACTGGTTGTTCGGCGCCAGGCTGGCCGATTCTCTTCAGGTGCATCCTGAGGTCTCCTTCTTCAGGGGAGTGATTCGTGCAGAACAAGGGGTTGGGGCCTCGACGGAAGGGGCCACCCACCCGCCAGAACTTCAGCATACAGAAATAGACTTCAACATCCTGTTGCCAGAGTGGCACGCATCACTATAGACTCCAGAAGTCAACTTCACCATGATGAATATTTCATCGCGATCGACCAAAGGATCCGTCATGAGATTCAAACAGGCCCTCACGGTTACGGGTGCACTGAGCACCGCCGCTCTGCTGCTCTCCGCATGTGCCCAGGGAGAGGCCGAAGGCTCCGACGACGACGCCGGCAACGGCGAAGCCGAAGACGTCACCATCTCGTTTACCTGGTGGGGCGGGGACGCGCGCTACCAGAACACCCAGGAGATGGTTGACCTCTTCGAAGAGGAGTACCCCCATATCTCCGTGGATATCCAGTACGCCGACTGGCAGGGCTACTGGGACCAGCTGGCCACTCAGGCCGCTGCCGGGGATGCGCCAGATGTCATTCAGATGGATACCCGCTACTTACGCGAGTACATCGAAAACGGAGTCCTGTTGGAACTCGACGCGGTCGAGACCAGCGAATACGCCGAGGAGCTGCTGGAAAACGGGCTGCATGAAGGCAGCCTCTATGCCCTACCGGTGACGTCGAACTCTTTTGCGCTGGTGACTAACGAGGAACTGTTCACTGAGGCTGGGCTCGAGCTGCCCGACGACGAGACCTGGACGTGGGAGGACTTCACGGAGATCACCGCAGAGATCTCCGCCAATACGGACGGGTATGGTCTGGGGCGTCCTCCCGGTGATGCCGGACTGGAGCTGTGGTTGCGCCAGCACGCCGGAGTCAACCTGGTCGACGGGGAAGGGGAACTCAGTTGGCAGCCAGAGGACGCGGAGTCCTACTTCGACCTGTTGCAACAGATGTCGGATAGCGGCGCTTTGCCCTCGGCTGAGGAAGTCTCCGAGGACCGGGCTGCGGGCAATGAGCAGACCTTTATCGGTACGGGTCAGGCGGCCTTGAGCCCGGGATTCGATGCCAATGCCGTGGGGATCTCTGCAGCGGGGGATCTGGAACTGACGGCCTTGCGCTGGCCCAGCCCCACGGGCTCCTCGGCTGATGCGGAGTTGTTCTACCGGGCTTCGATGTTCTTCTCGGTGTACTCCGGCAGTGAGCACCCCGAAGAGGCTCAGCTGTTGGTGGACTTCCTGGGTAACAACGAAGAAGCCGGGCAGATCCAACTCATCGAACGCGGAATCCCCGGTAATGAAACGATCCGGGACCTCATTCGTGACGACCTCGACGACATTGAACGTGACGTCCTCGAATACAACGAATCCATCGCTGATGTGGCCACTGAACCCCCGCCGTTGCCGCCCGAGGGCTACGGCGCGGTGGAAGACATCGTCTTCCGCTATGAAGAGGAGTTCCTCTTCGGTCGGGTCAGCGCTGCCGAGGCCGCCGAAGGCGTCCACCGCGAAATCACCGAGGCCATCAACTAAGACCGGTTGATCCGCTTCAGCGGACTATTCGACCCCCTGTGAGACGAAGGACTCGAGAGCGAAGGAGAATAATGCGCGCACTGGTTCTGGAGGACTTCGGCCGGTTGGCCGTCCACGATGTGCCGAAACCGCAGCTTCAGGCGGGGCACGTGCTGCTGCGCATCATCGCCGTCGGGATCTGCGGATCTGATCTGCACGGATTCACCGGGGAGAACGGCCGTCGCCACCCCGGGCAGATCATGGGGCACGAGGCCGTCGGACGCATCGCCGAACTCGGTGAGGGGGTCAACCCCGCCGACTTTCCCCTCGGGGCGGCAGCGACCTTCAACCCGGTGGTGGTACCCGAAGACCAGCTGGAGGATTACCGGGGCCGGGAGCAGCAGGCTCCGGGAAAGACGGTCCTGGGGGTGCATCCGCACGTCACCGCCGCCTTCGCGGAGTACATCAGCGTGCCCGCCCGCAATGTGATCCTGGTGGGGGAGGAAGTCCATATCGACTATGGGGCTCTGATCGAACCCTTGGCCGTGGCCGCTCACGCGGTCACACAGGCCGGGATTCATCCCGGGGATCGGGTGCTCATCGTCGGCGGCGGGCCCATCGGACAGTCGGTGATCGTCGCCGCCCAGCAGGCCGGTGCGGACAGCATCATCGTCAGCGAACTCGACCCGCGCCGCCGGGACCTTTGTGCGCAACTGGGAGCCATGGTCCTGGACCCGGCCGGCGCCACCGGGGATCAGCTGCTGGAAACGCCCGCTGATGTGACGGTCGATGCTGTGGGTGTCACTACCACCCTGCGGCAGGCTCTGCGCAGCACCCGTGACGGCGGCACCGTCTGCCTGGTCGGGATGGGCACACCCACTGTGGAAATCAGCGCCTACGCCATCTCCACCGAAGAGCGCGCACTGGTGGGCAGCTTCACCTATACCGCCGAAGACTTCCGCCGCGCCGCTGAGTGGGTTGCCCAGCAAGTCACCGACTTCGCTCCGTTACTCTCCGCCACGATCCCCATGGAGGAGGCCCAGGCAGAGTTCACCCGTCAGGCTGCCGGTGAGGTCGCCCCCGGAAAGGTGCTCATCCGCATCAGCGAGCAGACCCGCGAGGCCCCCTGAGGCGCTACCGGTGGCCCAGGGCGGCGGAGAACCCTTCGGCTGCCCGCTGGATGACCTTCAGGCTCTGCTGTTCGAATTCCTCAGTGAAGCGGACTACCGGTACGGAGACGCTCATCGCCGCCACCACTGTGCCGCGGTGGTCCTTCACCGGCACGGCCACGCAACGCACCCCCACGGTGTACTCCTCGTGGTCGGTGGCGTAACCGCGCTGGCGGACACCGCGCAGGTGCTCGAGGAGTTCGTCGATGTCCTTGATGGTGGTCTCGGTGTACTGTTCCAGTTCGGCGTCCCCGATGCGGCGGCGGACCTCAGTGTCCTCCAGCGCGGCCAGCAGCACCTTCCCGACCCCAGTTGCATGGGCCGGAAGCCGGCCGCCCACGTGCGATTCCAACACCAGGCGCTGATCGCCTTCGGCCTTGGCGAGGTAGACGTTATGGCGACCACCATCGAGCACCGCCAGCTGGATGGTCTCATTGAGTTCATCGCGGGCGGAGTTCATGAATGGCTGGGCGCGTTCGGCCAGGCTCAGCGCCCGCTGATAGGCGTTGCCGGCCTCCCAGGCGCGGATCCCCAGGGTGTACTCGCGGGTTGATTCGTCGAACTCCACCCACTGAGCCGCATGCAGGGTTTTGATGAGCGCGTGCAAGCTGGACTGCGGGTAACCGAGTTCCCGGACGATCTCCGGGAACCGCATGGGGGCCCCTCGCTGGGCGAGTAAGTCCAGGATCGCCAGGGCGCGGACCGCTGATTTCACGGCGCCTTCACCGGTGGATGCGCGCCGCGCAGCTTTTTCTTCACTCATGTGAAGTTCCTATCACATAGTTGACCATGCCGGGGTGCGGTGCTTGAATCACCCTGTGCACACCCTACCGATCCGCCCGACGCCGCCGGCCCGCCTCCGTCACAGAGACTCCCCTCTGCTCACTAGCGTGAGTGAGGTGCGATGAGCCGCGAACCGGTGCGTGTCGGCGTCGTCGGCGCCGGCTGGTGGACCACTAAAACGCACCTGCCAGTGCTGACGACCCACCCCGACGCCGAGGTTGTGGCGCTCTGTGACCTCGACGCCGAGCGCGCCTCCGCTGCCGCCGAGGCCTTCGGTGTTCCTGAGGTGTTCTCCGATGTGCATCAGCTGACAGAACTGGTCGACGCCGCCGTCGTCGCCACTCCGCAGGGAGCCCACCACCAGCCCGCCGCCGTACTTCTTGATGCGGGAATCGACACCCTGGTGGAGAAACCGTTGACAGTGGACCCGGCGGAGGCCTGGGACTTAGTCGCCCGTGCTGAAAGCAGTGGGGCTCGGCTGCACGTGGGTAATACTTTCCCCTATCAGCCGGCAGTGCAGCGGGCGCGCGAGATCCTCACCTCCGGGAGGCTCGGCGGTCGGGTGCTTGCCACTGGACTGTTCTCCACTGCGGTGTCCCACCTCTATTACGGCAACACGGAGCCGGCTCGCACCAATACCGGGGCGCTGGCGGCACCCATGCCCGCCACCTACGCCGACCCGGACTCCGGGGGTCATCTCTACACCCAGCTCAGCCACGCGGTGGCGGTGCTGCTGTTCATCCTCGATGAGCCGGTTGTGCGCGTCTGTGCGCTGGAGCATCGCGGCGGAGCCGAGGTGGACATCGCCGACGGACTGACCATGACCACCGCCTCCGGCATGGTGCTCACCCTGGCGGGGGCGGGGACTGTGCCCGCCAATGACCAGCGGGTCGAGGAGTACCGGTTCTTCGGTGAGAGTGGAACGCTACTGCTCGACACGGTTGCCTCCACGGTCGAACTGCGCCATGGATCTCGGGAGGGTTCCGGTGCGTGTGAGCAGGAGCGGTTCGCCGCGACTGATATTGCCGTGAGCCCACCCCAACAGCTCATCGCCTCCGCCCAGGGAGCCGAGGTGATCGCCCCCGGGCGGCTCGGGGCCCGAGTGGTGGAGGTGCTGGCCGCCGCCCGGCAGTCCGCCCGCACCAACGGTCAGCCCATTGAGATCAAGGAGCACGCCTGATGCCTCAGCCACAGCGCATCGTTGACGCCCACCACCACCTGTGGGATATCGAACGCAACCGGTATCCCTGGGACTTCTCTTATCTGGCGCAGGACTACACCGCGGATGTCGGAGCCGCCCCGGTGGTCGGCACCGTGCACGTGGAGGCCGCCCACGATCCACATCACCCGGTGGCGGAAACCCGATGGTTGGAGGAGGTAGCCCAACACAGCGGTTTCCCGCAGGCCATCGTCGCCTACGCGCCGCTGGAATCCGCCGCATTGCGCCAGTTGCTCGATGACCATGCCGCCGCCAGCCCGCGGCTGCGCGGCATCCGACAGATGCTCAACTGGGAACCCCAGGACCAGATCGCCCGACGGCCAGGTCTCCTCGACGACCCCGCATGGGAGGCCGGACTGGATGAGCTGGCTCGGCGTGAGCTCAGCTTCGACCTGCAGGTCTTCCCCTCCCAGCTGCAGCGGGCCGCCGAAGTGGTCGCCGCTCACCCGGAGGTGCTCTTCATCCTCAACCACGGGGGATACCTCCAACAGGCTACTGATGAACGGGATGACCTGTGGCGGGCGGGACTGCGCGCCCTGGCTGCTTCGGAGAACGTCGTGGTCAAAGCCTCAGCCTACGGGTCCGTGGAACCGGCATTCTCCGAGGAGGGGCTCACACGTTACGTGACCGAACTGGCCGAAGTGTTCGGCGTCGAACGCCTCCTCTGGGGCAGCAATGTACCGGTAGAAAAACAGCACGTGAGCTTCACGAACCAACTGGATGCTTTCCTGCGGGTTACCGCTGATTGGTCAGTGACCGAGCGGGCGGCCTTCTATGCGGAGAACGCACTGCGGATCTACCGCATCGACGAGGCTGACCTGCTGGCCCCCGCGGAGTAAGTGGGCGACTTCAATCAACAGTCCGGTCCTCAGTCCACGCCGGGAACGTAGACCCCCGCTGCGCTGAGTGCCTCCCAGGCCGTCTCCGGGACCACCGCGGAGGCACAGGCGATGAGGTCCTCTAAGTCGGCTCGGTGGCGCGGCCCCCACAGCACCCGGGAGACTGCCGGATGCCGCAGTGGATACTGCACCGCAGCGGCACGCAGACTGGTTCCGGCTGCGGTGCAGACCGTCTGCAGGTAGTGGGCGCGGGCCAACTCTGCGGCCTTGGCCGGCCGGTAGTCCACCCGGGTGGCCGACTGCGGATCAGCGAGCAGTCCCGTATTGAACACTCCGCCGATCACGACGTCGACCCCTCGCCGGGCGCAGAGCTGTAGTAGCTGGGCAGCGGACTGATCTAACAGAGTGAACCGCCCGGCGATGAGGACTTCGTCAAGATCGAACTGTTTGACCGCCGCGGTGGCGAAGTCCACTCGGTTGGAGCCGAGGCCGATCCGATCCGTCAGCCCCGCAGCCCGCATCCGCACCAGTTCCGGCAACGCCTCAGTGAGTGCCTGCTGTGGGTGATAGTCCGGATCGTGGAGCAACAGGGTTTCAGTCCGCGGGCAGCCCAGCCGAGCCAAGCTCTCCTCATAGGAGGTGCGCACCCCAGCGGCGGTGAGGTCGAAGACGGTGCGGACGTCGTCGCGGGTGAACTGGTCCTCCGGCACATTCTGCGGGCGTTGGTCCCCCAGGGGGCGGACGAGCCGCCCGGTCTTCGTCGATAGCAGGGGCGCGGGTACGTCTGGAGACTTCTGGCGTAGCCGCAGCACGCTCTCACCGAGGAGCTGCTCGGCCCGGCCGCAGGCGTACATCGGCGCAGTATCCACGTGAGACACCCCGGCGTGCAGGGCGGCGGAGACCACGGCGGTGAACTCCTCGGGCTCGGGAGTGTGTGCTGCCAGAGCCGCTGTGCCCAGACCGTAGTGCCTCATGTGACCACCTCAAGGGAACTTCAAGAATGTGTAGCTGACTTCATAATCTAGTAGTATTGTGGTGCTTCACACAATACTGACGGAGGACTATGAGTACGCATTCGCCTGCGCCCCTGCGCGGGATCCCCCCGGTTCTCGTGACCCCCTACACCGCAGCAGGCGATATCGACCATGCCGGGGTGAAACGCCAAGTCAACTGGCTCCTGGAGCAGGGCGCACAAGCTGTTGCCCTGGGGCTGGCCAGTGACGTCACCCGGCTGACGGCCAAGGAACTCGCCGGACTGGTGGAAACGGTGAAGCACCAGTTACCGCAGGCCACGCCGCTGATCTGCGCGTGCACCGGCGCCTCCACCCGTGTTGTAGTGGATCTCGGCACCCGGCTCGCTGCCGCCGGAGCCACGATTCTGATGGTCTCCCCGCCGAAAGTGCCGGGGTTGACTGCCGAGGCGGTGCTGGGTTTCTACCGGGACCTGGCTGGAGTGCTCGAGGTCGGCATCATCGTCCAAGACGCGCCCCAGGAGACCGGAGTGAGCGTCAGCGATGACACGATCTCCCGGCTGGCCATGGAGGTGCAGCAGGTCATCGGGGTCAAGCTCGAATCCCCGGACGCTCTGGAGCGTATGGCTCGGCTTTCTGTACCGCTGCGGGAGGCCGGAGTGCTCATGCTCGGCGGCGCCGGTGGTGCCGACTACCTGCTGGAACTGGAACTCGGTGCCGGAGGAACGCTGCCCGGACCGGCGTTGGCCGATGTATTCATTCGGATCGACTCTCTGTGGCGGGCCGGTGACCCGGAGGCCGCAGCCGCCTTGTTCTACCGGTATGGGCCCGCCCTGGAGATCGCCCGCCGGGGCATGGTGCCCTTTGTCTATGCGCAGAAACGGTTGCTGCAGACCCGTGGCGTGGCTACTGGTCTGCACGCGCGTCAGCCCGCTGCCGCGGTGCCGCCGTGGATCGAAGAGCACGTGGAGACCATCTGCACCCGAGTGGCCGGTCTTGAGGCCACCGAGACGAAAGGACGCTAATGTCGGTTCCTGTCATCACCAGTTGCCAGCTGGAGTTGCTCAGCTATAAGTACACCCCTCAGGAAGCCTGGGGCTGGCCCGGGGGCCGCTATGACGGCTGGACCTCTGGGTTTATCCGCCTCACCGGTGAGGACGGCACCGTCGGCTACGGGGAGATCGGTGACGGGCTCAACGTGCGTCAGATGGTCCGACCCATCGTTGACTGGACTGCTGAACGGGTCACCGGTTTGCCCGCCGAGCCGCGGGGAGTGCTGGAAAAGCTCACCCGCGCGGCTCCCAGCTGGGGGCACGGAGGGCTGTATCAGAGTGTGGTTAGCGGGATCGAGGCTGCCTGCTTCGACCTTCTTGGACGGCACCTCGGGGTCCCTGCTCACGTGCTGGTCGGTGGGGCCTACCGCCGAGAACTTCCCGCCTATGCCAGCGGGGGTCTCGCTGAAGACCCTGAGGAGCTCGCCGCGGAAGTGCGCGGTTATGTGGCCGATGGGTTCCAGGCGGTGAAGATCCGCATTGGCTACGGTCTGGATCGAGATGAAGAGCGCGTCGCCGCGGCCCGTGAGGCGCTGGGTCCTGACGGTGATCTCATGGTGGACCTGGGGGCCAGCTATCTGCCGGATCCTCCGGATGTGCACCAGGTGATCGCCATGGCCGCCCGGTTCGAGCCGTACCGTCTCTACTGGTTCGAAGACCCCCTACCGCGGACTGAAGTTCACGCCCATGCGATTCTCCGCGGTGAGATGCAGACCCGCCTGGCGTTCGGGGAGGCCGAGCGCACTCCGGACCACATTGTGCGGATGTTGGAAGCCGGTGCCGTGGATATCATCCAGCCCGACGCCGTCTCCACCGGTGGAATTCTCCGACTCGTCGAGTTGGGTGCCCTGGCTCAGTCTCACGGGGCCCGCCTGGCTCCGCACACCTGGTGCAGCGGCCCGGGGCTGATGGCCAACCTGACAGTGGTGGCCGCCTCCCCGGCGGCGGTTTACCTGGAGGTTCCCAGGGTGCCGAACCCGCTGCGGGAGCAGACCCTGCAGGAACCGCTCACTCTGGTCGATGGCAAGGTGCAATTGCCCGACACACCAGGGTTGGGGCTCAATGTCACCGAGGAGATCCGTTCCTGGAGTTACGACCCCACCGCCGGGCCTCGCCTGGCCAACGCCTAACCACCGGCCGGCCTCTCCGGGGCTAAGCACGGGGCTGACCGGACGGTTCGGTTCAGTCGAGAACATCTTCGGCTTCTGCCATGAACCCAGAGGCAGCTTCCTCTGCGCTCATGCGATCGAAGTAGACCTCTTCTTCGTAGCGGCCGAGGATATCCGGCACGGCACTGAAGCCCACCGGGGGCACTGGCTCGGCTTCCCCGACTTCATCTTCGATCTCGGTGAGGAACTCCGCCGAGCGCTGGTCGTAGCCTTCCAGGTCGTCGAGGATGTGATCCAGAACCTCCTGGTTCGGCGGAACGCCACGCTCGGTGAGCAGGATCTCCCCGGCCTCCGGTGAGTTGACGAAGAAATCGATGAACAACTGGGCTTCCTCCGGATGGTCGGTCCCGGCATAGACGGACAGCTGTTGGGAGGGCTTCATCCACACTCCGTTCTCCGTGGCAGTGCCAGCCTGGCTAGGCAGGCGTAGCAGCTCAATCTCGGAGCCGGATGCGTTGGCCACACTGGTCAGCTCATTGGACCAGATGGACCCCATGGCGGTCATGTTCGTGCTGACCGGCCGTTCCTCAATGCCGCCGTCGAAGGCCTCAGACAGCAGCTGGATAGGTGGGGTGCCGCCGTCGGCGATCATCTCGTCAGTGAGGGTGAGGTACTCGGTCAGCTGATCCTCGCTCAGTCCCAGTTGCCCTTCTTCGGTCACCAGGGTGGAGCCATGTTGGCGTAGCCAGGCTTGGAGCATCCCGTCGCCGGTGGCGCCGCTACTGCCATAGGCGTCCTCAAGATTCTCGCTGAGCTCCACGGAGAGTTCGTAATAGTCGTCCCAGGTCCAGGTGGTGTCATCGGGCAGGTCAATTCCGGCTTCGTCGAAGAGATCCACGTTAGCCGCGATGGTCAGGGCATTGGTCCCCACGGTGATACCGAAGAGGCCTTCCTCGGTACGGCCGGTGTCCACCACGTTCTCATCGAGACCAGAGGTGTCGACCTCGGTGAGGTCCAGCAGCGAGTCGCGGTCGGCGTACTCCCGCAGATAGACATCGTCCATTTGAAGGATATCGGGGGCGTCGCCGCCGGCTACCTGGGTGGTGAGCTGGTCCCAGTACCCTTGCCAGTCGCTGTACTCCGGTTCCACCGTGATGTGGGGGTAGTCGATATACGTGAAGGGCCCGACGTCGTCGCGCTGTCGACGTCGGGCCCTTCACGGGTCATGGGGTTCAGTTCAGAGCGTCTTCAGCCTCCTGAATGAAGTTTTCCGCGGCTTCTGCAGGAGTCTGGCGTTCGAAGTAGACCTCCTGCTCATAGCGGCCCAGGATGTCCTGGATGGCGCCGTAGCCGGCTGGCGGCACCGGCTCGGCCTCGCCGACTTCATCGCCGATGTCGACCAGGAACTCCGAGGCACGCAGATCAGCCCCATCGAGGCTGTCCAAGACGGTCTCTTGCAGGTCCGTGTTGGGGGTCAGTCCACGCTCGGTCTGCAGGATTTCCGCGGCTTCCTCCGAGTTGACGAAGAAATCGATGAACAACTGGGCTTCCTCTGGGTGATCGGTGCCGGCGAAGACCGAAAGCAACTGTGAGGGCTTGTACCAGGATCCGTTGTCCTCAGCACTGCCGCTTTGGCTGGGTAGGCGCAGCGGCTGCAGTTCTGCGCCCGAGGCGTTCTCTAGGCTGGGCATCTCATTGGACCAGCGCATGTGCAGTGCCGCCTCGTTGGTGCCGATGAGACTCTCTTCCGGACCGGCGTCCCAGGTCTCGGCCAGGTGCGCCGGGTCCGGAGTGCCGCCTTCCTGGACCATGTCCAGGTTGTACTGGAAGAACTCCTCGGCCTCGGCGGCGTCGAAGCCGAGTTCGCCGTCCTCGGTGACCAGTTGGCTGCCGTTCTGACGTAGCCAGGCCTGCAAGGAGGCAATCCCGCCGCCGGTGGTGGACCCGTAGGCGCCCTCGAGGTTGTCACTGAGTTCCACGGAGATCTCGTGGAAGTCCTCCCAGGTCCAGGTGGTGTCATCGGGTAGCTCAACGCCGGCCTCCTCGAATAGGTCGGGGTTGGCCACCACGGTCCAGGTGTTGGTGCCTACGGTGACGCCAACCAGACCGTCCTCGGTGGTGCCTGCGTCAACGATCGCCTCGTCGAAGTCGGAGACATCGACCTCGGTGAGATCCAGCAGGGTGCCCCGGTCGGCGTATTCGCGGAGGTACATGTCATCCATCTGGAAGACATCCGGTGCATCCTGGGCTGCGGTTTGGGTGGCCAGTTGATCCCAGTAGCCCTGCCAGTCGCTGTATTCGCCGGCAATGGTGATATCGGGGTGTTCGGCCTCGAAAGCTTCGATGACCTCGTAGGTCAGGTCGGCGCGGTGATCGGAGCCCCACCAGGCGAAGCGCAGTTCGACGCCGTCGTCATCGTTGTCACCGCCGCCACAGGCGGTCAGGGCCAGTGCGCCGATGAGTCCCGCGCCGGCCAGGCGGATGCTGGGGCGGAGGGAGCGGTTACGGCGGCCGGCATGGCGGTCAGAGTGCAGAGAACGGGTGCGTGACATGGATTCCTTCGGACGGAGAGAGTACTCATCAGAGGTTCAATGAACCTTTTGCGCCAGACTATCGTGATGAGGCTCATACGTTCAAAGTGGGGACGCTTAAGTCCTCCATCCGCCGCGACTGCTCGACGGCAGGAGCCCAGACGCAGCCGCCTGCATCAGCAGACGAGCGTCCAGGCTCCTGAAGGGATGTATCAGCTGAAGAGGTGCTGGTCTCGAGTCCATTCGGCGCTGGTGGGGCCGAAGTGCTTCAGGATGACCAATTCCTCCGAGGGGGAGGTGTTCTTCACGGTGACGCCGGCACGAGCAGCCTCGGCGGTGACGAAGTACTCGTCATAGGTCAGCTGGCCATAGCGGATCAATGTCGGTGATTCCAGAGGCTGGGTATCCCCGCCGGTGGTGGTGATCTCCCCGCGCCCAGCCACCACGATGAACCCGTAGGCGTCCTGATCGTCCACGCTCACCGAAGCACCCGGTGCCACAGTGAGCTCCTTGGCGCTAAAGGCTTCCGAGCGATAGGTGACCCATTTCTCTCGGTAGCCGGGGTCGCCGTCGTCGTGAGCGCTCTGAGAGGCGGAGGTCTCCACTGGCGGTGTGAATCGGCTGGACCAGAAGTTCGGGTCGGTGTTGAGCTCCCAGTCGATAAGGTCGACCACGAAGTCCAGGTCACCGTGATGCTCGGTGGGAATGTCCTTCCAGAGCAGTTCATCGCCTACTTCGCGGTGGTTGGACCAAGACTCACACATGGCGAAGACATCCGAGGCGGCCTGCGGCTCGTAGGTGCACACGCTGGCTGGGGCGTGCAGTACCCCAGCGGGAACATCCCACCCAGTCCCCAGGGTGATCCGGTAAGCCTTGGAGAGCTCAGTGATGCGGTTATCCCCGCCGCGGAGGAAGGCGGCCAGCTTGTCCTTGACCTGCTCGCGGGTCACCTCCGGGTGCAATCCGAAGTAGGTGACTCCCACCTCACCGAAGTGGTCGTTCATCTGCGGTGGGTAGTAGTACGCCTCCGGTTTCGGCTCCTTGCCCACCAGCTGGGCGTGCTCATGCCGGTGATGAATATGGAAGGGTAGGGGTGCTTGATTGTCGAAGAACTTGGAGTACATCGGCCAGGCGCGGTGGCTCTCCCAGAGGTCCCCAATCGCCCGAGCACCGAAGTGTTCGATGAATTCGTCGAAGGGGACGACGCCGCCGTCAGGGTCCACAGCCAGGGATAGTCCCTCATAGGGATCAGTCAGAGGTCCGTTCTCAGCTCGCACCGCGGAGGCCAGCCAGCGCTCGTCAATACCGCCGCGGTCCTTGGCCAGTGGGAAATAGTCGTTAGGGTGCAGTTTCAGTCGCCGACCAGGTGTGCAAAAGGCGCGCGGTACCCAGGCCGGAGCCAATCGCACCACACCGCTGGCGAAGGCTCGGTCCATCGCCTGTGCAGAGGTTGTTACGCCCTGATACGGCCCTGCTGTGGTCATCTGCTTACTCCTCGAGAAGTCAAAGGCGGTGAAGGGGAGTCCGACGACGACGTCGCCCCTCGTAAATCGTTTCATTGAACTGACAGTGACGCTAGTCACCTGAGGATCAGCATGTCAATAGAGAGACGAGCGTGAAATGTGACAGGGTATATCGCACAAACTGTCTCCTACTGTGCGAAGAGGAATTCTCGTGCCGTTCACCCTTCCGCCCGAGCCGACCACCCCGATGACGAGCGAGGCCGGGAGTTTCACCCTGGGCATCGTCGGGGCTGGCCAGTTCGCCGGTAGTTTCGCAGCGCTGTGGAATCTGCACCCGAATGTCGTCCAGTTGAGGGTGACTGATGTGCTGCCCGAGCGGGCGGAGAAACTAGCTGCACGTTTCCCCAGGGCTGAGGTGGTCGCCAGTTTCGAGGACATGCTGGCCTCTGATGTGGATGCGGTGGCGATTTTCACTCAGCGCTGGACCCACGGACCATTGGTGGTGCAGGCCCTGCAGGCGGGAAAGCACGTCTACTCGGCGGTGCCGATGGCGGTTGAGATCACTGAAATTGAGCAGATAATCGCAGAGGTTGAGCGCACCGGTCTGATCTACATGATGGGTGAGACCAGCTACTACAATCCCGCCACGGTGTACATGCGGCACAAGATCCGAGCCGGAGAGCTCGGCCGGGTCTTCTATGCCGAAGGCGACTATGTCCATGACATGGACCTAGGCTTCTACGCTGCCTATCAGTACAGCGGTGGGGAGAACTGGAAAGCGACGGCGTCGTATCCGCCCATGCTGTACCCGACCCACGCGGTGGGGGGTGTGCTGGGAGCATTGCCTGCCCGGGCCGTGAGCGTCAGTTGTATAGGAATCGAAGATGATCGCGGCGACGGGGTCTTCGACCGCGAGGTCAGCCAGTTCAACAACAGCTTCTCCAATGCCACCGCGTTGTTCGAACTCTCCGATGGCGGAGCGATGCGTACTAACGAGATGAGACGAGTGGGATATCCCTCGCCGATCCGGGAATCAAGGTTTCGGTTCTTCGGCACAGAGGCCAGCTTCGAACAGTTGGCCCACCACACGGTATGGAATGACAAGAAGGACTCATACGACATCTCCGAGCAGTTCATTCCGGTGCGGCGTGGAGCAGAGACCCTCCAGGAGGTTGATCCCGACCTGCGGGCCGCCTTCAGCTCCGGAACTGCCCCGGTCCACGAAACTGCCCGATTGCCTGCTGAGTTCGACGGTGCTCCCAATGGGCATGAAGGTTCCCACCACTACCTCGCCGATGACTTCGCACGGGCCGTGGTCACCGGCCAGCAGCCACCGGTAGATGCCCACCGGGCGGCAATTTTTACTGCCCCGGGGATCATTGCTCATACCTCTGCCTTGGAAGGCGGTATCCGTCTACCCATCCCGGACTTTCGTGAGGCTTCAGGCTCCGAGTGAGCTCCTCAACCAGGCTCGGGTAGCATCGCGGTCTATGGCGACCTCATCCTCCCTCGGTGCGGAGAGCCGCCGTGCCACATTGCTGGAGATCCTGCAGGCGCAGGGGCGGATCAGCATCGCCGAGGCTGCCGATAACCTCGACGTCTCCCCGATGACCCTGCGGCGGGACCTCGCCGATCTTGAAGCTGCCGGTCGGCTCCGCAGGGTTCGGGGTGGCGCCGTCGCCCCACCCCAGCCGCGTAGTTTTGCCGAACGCAGTGCGCGCCGGGCGGCTGCCAAGCGCACGATCGCGCAGAAGGCCCTGCAACTGGTGCCTGCAGAAGGGATGTGCGCGGTCGATGCCTCCTCCACCGCGGGTGTGCTGCTGGCGGGCCTGAGTGAGGCAGCCGACCTGACCGTGGTGACCAATTCAGCGGAGAACTTCGAGGCTGCGGCTGGTAAACCAGGTATCACCCCGGTGCTCATCGGTGGGCATCGGCAGGCCACCACCCGCAGTTTCGTGGGACCGCTGGCTGAGCTTGTGGCCTCGTCAGTGCACTGCAGCCGGTTCTTCACCTCGGCCGCCGCGCTGGACGCCACCTGGGGGAGTTCTGAATCCACTCCAGAGGAGGCCTCGCTGAAGCGCACTGTTGTCGAGCACTCGGATTCCACAGTACTGCTGGCTGATTCCTCCAAACTGGAAACCCGTGCCGCCGCCCGGGGAATTGCGCTTGAGGACGTCGACTTACTCGTCACTGAGCTGGATCCCTCCGATTCCGCACTGGACCCCTACCGCGAGCTCATCGACCTCGTGTAGACAGGACATGAGTCACATCCCACTCATTGATCTACATCACAAGCAGTGATAGTTTGTGTTCGATTGAACAGAATCGAACATCCCGTGGAACTGGCAGAGGAACAGGGGTCCCCATGGACAAGCAGGCCACCGTCTCCGCGCTCATCGAGCGCTCCAACCGATTGGGTTCTGACCCGAAGAACACCAACTACGCCGGCGGTAACACCTCCGCCAAGGGCACCGACCGTGACCCGGTCACCGGTGAGGACGTCGAACTGCTCTGGGTCAAAGGTTCCGGCGGTGACCTCGGCACCTTGAAGGAATCCGGCCTCGCCACCCTCCGGCTGGACCGGATGCGTGCCCTGGTGGACGTCTACCCGGGCGTGGATCGTGAAGATGAGATGGTCGCTGCCTTTGACTACTGCCTCCACGGCAAGGGCGGGGCAGCCCCCTCCATCGACACCGCGATGCACGGGCTGGTCGACGCCAAGCACGTCGACCACCTCCACCCCGATTCCGGTATCGCCATCGCCACGGCCGCTGACGGCGAGGAGCTGACCCGCACCATCTTCGGTGACAAGGTCGTCTGGGTGCCTTGGCGTCGCCCCGGCTTCCAGCTGGGTCTGGATATCGCCGAGATCAAAAAGCAGAACCCGCAGGCCATCGGCTGCATCCTCGGCGGCCACGGCATCACCGCCTGGGGGGACACCTCGGAGGAGTCCGAGCAGAACTCGCTGTGGATCATCGACACCGCCCAGCGTTACATCGACGAGCACTCCACACCGGAACCCTTCGGCCCTGCGCTGGAAGGCTACGCTGCTCTGCCGGAGGATGAGCGCCGGGCCAAGGCGGCTGCGCTGATGCCGACTATCCGCGCCATCGCCAGCCAGGACAAGCCCCAGGTGGGGCACTTTACCGACGACGACGTCGTCCTCGACTTCCTCGCCCACGCGGAACACCCGCGCCTGGCTGAGTTGGGTACTTCCTGCCCGGACCACTTCCTGCGCACTAAGGTCAAGCCCTTGGTGTTGGACCTGCCAGCCGATGCCGACATCGACACCGCCAAGGCTCGCCTGCGTGAACTACACGCCAGCTACCGCGAGGACTACCAGGCCTACTACGACCGGCACGCCGATGCTGACTCACCCGCCATCCGCGGGGCGGACCCGGCCATCGTGCTGGTGCCCGGGGTGGGCATGTTCAGCTTCGGCAAGGACAAGCAGACCGCCCGGGTGGCCGGTGAGTTCTACATCAACGCCATCAACGTGATGCGCGGGGCTGAGGGGATCTCCACCTACACTCCCATCGACGAGCGGGAGAAGTTCCGCATCGAATACTGGGCGCTGGAGGAAGCCAAACTGCAGCGGATGCCCAAGCCGAAAGAGCTGGCCACCCGCATCGCTCTGGTCACCGGGGCAGCCTCCGGGATCGGACGGGCTATCGCTGAACGGCTCGTCGCTGAAGGGGCTGTGGTTGCCATCGCTGATCTCAATCTTGACAAGGCCCAGGAGACTGCCGCGGAACTGGGTGGCCCGGATAAGGCCATTGGGGTTGCCGCCGATGTCTCGGATGAGGCCGCGGTCCAGCGGGCGGTGGATGAGACGCTGCTGGCCTTCGGTGGTCTGGACATCGTGGTGAACAACGCCGGGCTGAGCCTGTCGAAATCCCTGCTGGAGACCACAGAGAAGGACTGGGACTTACAGCACGACGTCATGGCCAAGGGCTCCTTCCTGGTCTCGAAAACTGCCGCGAAGGTTCTCATAGAACAGGAACTCGGCGGCGACATTCTCTACATCTCGTCGAAGAACAGCGTCTTCGCCGGCCCCAACAACATCGCCTACTCCGCGACCAAGGCAGACCAGGCCCACCAGGTGCGCCTGCTGGCCGCTGAGCTGGGTGAGCACCAGATCCGGGTCAACGGGATCAATCCCGACGGCGTGGTGCAGGGCTCGGGCATCTTCGCCTCCGGCTGGGGTGCCAACCGCGCTAAGACCTACGGCATCGAGGAAAAGGACCTGGGCAAGTTCTATGCTCAACGCACGATCCTCAAGCGGGAAGTGCTGCCCCAGAACGTCGCCAATGCCGCCTTCGTGCTGCTGAGCCAGGACATGTCCCACACCACGGGACTGCACGTACCGGTCGACGCCGGGGTGGCCGCAGCCTTCCTGCGCTGAGGCACTGAACCGCTCAGGCAAGGAGTCAGGACTGATATGAGTACGACGACGCATCTCGCCGTGGATCTCGGCGCCTCCTCCGGACGCGTGGTGATGGGCAGGATCGGACCCGACACTCTGGAACTCCACGAGGCCGCCCGCTTCGCCAACGGCCCGGTGGACCTGCCCGACGGGCTGCACTGGAACCTGTTAGGGCTCTATGAGAACGCCCTGGCCGGACTCAGCAGTGCGGTACGGCAGGCCGCCTCGGATGGCACCGGTGCGGTCAGCATCGGGATCGACTCCTGGGCGGTGGACTACGGGTTGTTGCGCGGCGAAAGCCTGCTCGGCACCCCGTTCCACTACCGCGATTCCCGGACCGAACGCGGGGTGCAAGCGGTCCACCAGAAGGTGCCCTTCGAAGAGCTCTACCGCCGCAACGGATTGCAGTTTCTGCCGTTCAACACGCTGTACCAGCTGGCCGCTGAAGACCTGTTGAATGACGCCGAGGCGCTGCTGCTGCTCCCGGATCTGCTCGGCTACTGGCTGACCGGCCAGCGACTCACTGAGGCGACGAACGCCTCCACCACCGGGCTGCTGAATGTGCACACCCAGGACTGGGACACCGAGCTGATGGGTCAACTCGGCGTTGACCCGGGTCTCTTCACACCTGTGGCACCCTCGGGCACCACCCTGGGGCAGACCCGTGAGTCCCTGACCGGGTTGCTGGCCGGACAGCGACTACCGGTGACCTTAGTGGGTTCACATGACACAGCCTCCGCGGTCGTCGGGGTCCCGCTCTCCAGTAGGGACGCGGCGTATATCTCCTGCGGAACCTGGGGGCTGGTCGGCCTGGAACTCGACACTCCCGTGGTGACCGAGGAGTCGCGGGCGGCGAACTTCACCAACGAAGGCGGCGTCGACGGTCGCACCCGTTTCCTCACCAATGTGATGGGTACCTGGCTACTTTCGGAAACACTGCGGATCTGGGAGCAGGATTCCGGGCAGCCACAGAACTTGCCCGCCCTGCTCGATGCCGCCGCCCAGGTGCCCGATGTCGACGTCGTCGTCTTCGATGTCCAAGATGAGCGGTTCGTGCCACCGGGGAATATGCCCGAACGCATCGCCGCCCTGTGCGCGGAGACCGACCAGCCCGCACCCACGGAGAAACCACAGATCGTCCGAGCGATCGTGGAGTCGATCGCCGCCGGGTTCGCTCGCGCCCTCGACGATGCCGCCCGGCTGGCCGAAAAGCCTGTCGATGTGGTGCACCTGGTCGGTGGTGGTTCACTCAATGCCCTGCTGTGCCAGGCCACGGCCGACCGCTCGTCTCGCCCGGTGATCGCCGGCCCGGTCGAGGCCACCGCCATCGGCAATCTGCTCATCCAGGCGCGCACCGCCGGGACGCTTTCGGGCACCCTGGAGGAACTGCGCGAACTCATCACTCGCACCCACGAGCCCATCACCTATCGCCCGCGGGCGACATAAGCTACAGAGGATTACGTACCTCTAAGGAGAATCCATGGTCCAGCGTCAGATCCCCAAGCCCCGCGACCTCGCGCCGCTGATGCAGTTTAAGAAGTTCGACTTCAATGCATCCCGGCGCCGGCTCTCGGCGGCACTGACTATTGAGGATCTGCGCGCCATCGCCAAGCGCCGCACACCCAAGGCTGCCTTTGACTACACCGATGGTGCCGCCGAGGGGGAACTCTCCCTGGCTCGGGCGCGGCAGGCCTTCGAAGACGTGGAGTTCAACCCCTCGATCCTGCGGGACGTCTCCACGGTGGACACCTCCACCGAGATCTTCGGCGGACCTTCGGCCTTGCCATTCGGTATCGCCCCGACCGGGTTCACACGACTGATGCACACCGAAGGTGAGGTCGCCGGAGCTGGGGCCGCCGGGGCGGCCGGTATCCCCTTCACTCTCTCCACCCTGGGCACCACCTCCATTGAGGAGGTCAAGGCGGCCAACCCGCATGGGCGCAACTGGTTCCAGCTGTATGTGATGAAGGACCGGCAGATCTCTTACGAGCTGACTGAACGGGCCTCGGCCGCCGGGTTCGACACGATTTTCTTCACCGTGGACACTCCTATCGCTGGGGCGCGGTTGCGGGATAAGCGCAACGGGTTCTCCATCCCGCCGCAGCTGACGATCAACACGATTCTCAACGCGATCCCCCGGCCGTGGTGGTGGTACGACTTCCTGACCACCCCACCGTTGGAGTTCGCATCCCTGACCTCCACAGGAGGCACCGTCGGGGAGCTGCTGGACAAGGCGATGGACCCTTCCATCAACTTTGAAGATTTAAAGACCATTCGCGAACTGTTCTCCGGCAAACTGGTGGTCAAGGGCGTGCAGAACGTCGAAGACGCCAAGAAGCTCGCCGATCTGGGAGTCGACGGTATTGTGCTCTCCAACCATGGGGGGCGGCAGCTGGATCGGGCCCCGGTGCCGTTCTACCTGCTGCCGGAGGTGGTCCGGGAGGTCGGCAATGACCTCGAGGTCACCCTGGACACCGGGATTATGAACGGCGCTGACATCGTGGCTTCCCTGGCGCTGGGAGCGAAGTTCACCTACATTGGCCGGGCTTACCTCTACGGGCTCATGGCCGGTGGCCGGGCCGGTGTAGACCGGACTATCGAGATCCTCACCGACCAGATCGTGCGCACGATGAAGCTGCTGGAAGTTTCCGAGGTCGGCGAACTGGAGCCCAAGCACGTCACCCAGTTGCGTCGGCTGCAACCGCGCAGCACCGCCGCTGTGACTGCCCCACACTGAAACTGCACCTGCCTTGACCCGCCGTGCGGGGAACACTCCGCAGCGGGATGTACGACGGCTCCGGGAATATGCCCGGGCTGATTCCCGGAGCCGCCAGGGAGATGGGGTGTGAGGCGGGTTTATTTCTCTACGGCGACGCGCTTCTTGTTCCAGACGTCGAAGGCGACCGCGAGCACCAGCACCACACCCCGAACCACATTCTGGGTGGACTGGTCGATGCCCATGATCTGCATCCCGTTGGACATCACCGCCATGATGAGTCCACCGATGATCGCCCCCTGGACCTTGCCCACACCGCCGGTGACCGCGGCCCCGCCGATGAACGCTGCGGCGATGGCATCGAGCTCGAACATGTACCCGGCTCCAGGCTGGGCGCTGTTGGAACGAGCCGAATACACGATGCCGGCGATCGCGGCGAGCACTCCCATATTGACGAAGAGCAGGAAGTTGACCCGCTTGGTCTTCACTCCGGAGAGCTTCGCGGCCTGCAAGTTACCGCCCATGGCGTAGATGTGTCGGCCAAACACGGTGCGCTGGGTGACGAACCCGTAGATGAGAACCAGGGCGGCCAGCAGGATCAGCACAATGGGCAGCCCCCGGGCATTGGCCAGACGCCACGCGAAGGCCAGAATCACCGCAGCGACCACGAGGATTTTCACTGCGAAGAGCCACAGCGCCTCCACCGGCTGCTTATACTTCAGCTTCCGCATCCGCACCCGCCACTGCTGGACTGCGAAACCCAGCACCGCCAGCACGCCGATGAGCAGAGTGAAGACGTCATACCCAGGACCGCCGAGTAGCCCGTTGAGGAAGCCTCCGGCGATCATCTGGTACTCGGAAGGGAAAGGGGAGAGCGAGACATTGTCCAGAGTCTGCATGGTCAGTCCGCGGAAGATGAGCATCCCCGCCAGGGTGACGATGAACGCAGGGATCCCCACGATGGCGACCCAGAACCCCTGCCATATCCCCACCAGCACACCGGTGATGAGCGCGGCGATGATCCCCACCCACCAGGGCATGCCTTCTCGGATGACGACGACGGCGGCCACCGCACCGGTCAGCGCCACCACCGAGCCCACCGAGAGGTCGATGTGTCCGGCCACGATAATCATCACCATCCCGATGGCCAGGATGAGGATGTAGGAGTACTGCAGTACCAGGTTGGTGATGTTGCCCGGGGAGAGCAGCGTCCCACCGGTCAGGATGGTGAACAGCACCACAATGAAGACGAATGCAACGTAAATCCCGCTCTGACGGATATTGCGCGTCATGAGCTCCAGCAGATTCGATGTACCTGCCATCGGTGGTTTCTCCCCTCAGTCCGTGGCCGCTGCGACAGTGTCAGCGGGTTCTTGGGTCATCAGCTCCATCAGGCTTTCCTGGGTGGCCTCCTCCGCACGCTGCTCTCCAGTGATCCGACCTTCAGAGAGGGTGTAGATGCGGTCGCAGATACCGAGCACCTCCGGTAGTTCCGAGGAGATGACGATGATTGCCTTCCCGGAGGCGGCAAGTTTGTTGATGATGGAGTAGATCTCGTACTTGGCGCCGACGTCGATCCCACGGGTGGGTTCGTCGAGGATCAGCACCTCCGGCTCGGTGTAGAGCCACTTGCTCAGCACCACTTTCTGCTGATTGCCTCCGGAGAGTTGCCCGACCACGGACATCACCGAGGGTGCCTTGATGTTCAGTGACGTCCGGTAGCGCTCGGCCACGGCGATCTCCTCATTGCCGTTGACCACCCCGCCGGTGGCGATCTTGTGTAACCCCGCAGCGGTGATATTGCGTCGGATGTCCTCAATGAGGTTCAGTCCATAGCGTTTGCGGTCTTCACTGACGTAGGCGATCCCGTGGTCGATGGCCTCGGAGACGCTGGTGAGCTTGACCGGTTCGCCGTGCAGATAAGCGGTGCCAGAGATGTCCCGGCCGTAGGACTGGCCGAAGATGCTCATGGCCAGTTCCGTCCGGCCCGCCCCCATGAGCCCGGCGATACCGACGACTTCCCCGGCGTGCACCTTCAGGCTGGCCCGGTCGACCATCACCCGGCCCGGCTGGGTCGGGTGCATCACCGTCCAATCCTCGATGCGGAAGACCTCTTCACCGATGACCACATCACGTTCGGGGTACATGTGCTCCATGTCCCGGCCGACCATGCCCTTGATGATCCGGGGTACGAGGTTCTCCCCGGTGTGCATATCGATGGTCTCAATGGTGCTGCCATCGCGTAGCACCGTGGTGGCATCGGCGATCGAGGCGATCTCGCCCAGTTTGTGGGAGATGATGATGCACGTGACTCCCTCATCCCGCAGCCCACGGATGATGCTGAGCAGGTGCTCGGAGTCGTCGTCGTTCAATGCTGCGGTCGGTTCGTCGAGGATGAGGAGTTTGACGTTTTTACTCAGGGCCTTGGCGATCTCAACGAGTTGCTGCTTGCCCACGCCGAGGTAGCCCACCGGTGTGACGGGGTTTTCATCCAGCCCCACCTTGTGCATCAGCTCCACAGCCTTGGCATTGGCCTCGTGCCAGTTGATGACCCCGCCGGTGGCGACTTCGTTGCCGAGGAAAATGTTCTCCGCCACTGAGAGGTGAGGCACCAGCGCCAACTCCTGGTGGATGATGACGATGCCGCGTGCTTCGGAGTCGTTGATCGACTGGAAGCTGACCTTTTCGCCGTCAAAGACGATGTCGCCGTCATAGCTACCGGCGGGGTGGACGCCGGAGAGGACCTTCATCAAGGTGGATTTCCCGGCGCCGTTCTCCCCGCAGATGGCGTGGATCTCGCCGCGGCGAACGGTGAGGGTGACATCGCGCAGAGCGACGACGCCGGGAAACCGCTTGGTGATGGACCTCATCTCAAGGATGTGGTCGCTCATGACCTGCTGCTCCTTCTCGAGGGTGCCGGTGGTGGACTACAGCTGGCCGGTTTCGACTTGTTCTTCGGTGTAGTAGCCGGAGTCGACGAGGATCTCCTCGTAGTTGTCCTGCAGGACCATCTCCACCTCGAGCAGGTAGGAGGGGACCACGATCTCCCCGTTGTCATAGGTTTCGGTGTCATTGGGCTCGGGTTCGGAGCCGGAGAGGTACGCCTCGGCGGCATCAACGGCCTGCTCTGCGAGCAGACGAGTGTCCTTGAAGATCGTGGAGTGCTGGACCCCCTCAGCGATCAGCGAGATCGAGGCGATCTCAGCGTCCTGCCCGGTGACAACCGGCAGTCCGTCCTCGATGGTGTCTCCCCAGCCGTCATTGCGCAGGGCGTTGATGATGCCGCGGGAGAGCGGATCAGCCGGGGCCAGTACCCCGTGTAGCTCCTCGCCACCGGAATAGTGGGTGGTCAACAGGTTCTCCATACGCTCCTGGGCGGTCTCCTGTTCCCAGCGCTGGGTGGCCGCCTGGTTGATGTCGGTCTGACCGGAGGGCACCTCCAAGGTGCCGTCGTCGAGGTAGGGCTGCAGCGTGTCGATAGCGCCCTCCCAGAACAGGTGGGCGTTGTTGTCATCAAGCGAGCCGGCGAACAACTCAATGTTCAGCGGACCCTCCGGTGCGTCGTCGGCCTCTTCAAAGTTCTCGTCGAAAATACCCAGCCCGTAGAGCAGGGCAGAGGCCTGGTTCACCCCGACCTCGTAGTTGTCGAAGGTGACGTAGAAGTCGACGTTCTCACTGTTGGTCAGCAGCCGGTCGTAGGCAATGACCGGGATTCCGGCATCGGCTGCGGCGTCGAGCTGGCTGGTCAGGGCCGAACCGTCGATGGAGGCGATGATGAGGACATCGACTTCCTGGGTGATCATCTGGTCGATCTGCTGAGACTGGGTGGGGATGTCGTCATCGGCGTACTGTAAGTCGACGTTGTAACCCTGTTCCTCGAGCCCTTCTTCCACTGCGGCTCCGTCGTTGAGCCAGCGTTCGTAGGTTTGGGTGGGCATAGCCACCCCCACGGTGAGGTCCTCAGGGTCGGCTTCGGGATCCGGCCCGGAGGCTCCGGCGCCCTCACCTTCACAAGCGGTGAGCGCCAATGCCATGGCGGCGGAGGTTGCCAGGACTGCCTTGGTGCGAATGTGTCGGACTGACATGGTGTCTCCTTTGAACTGGACCTGCCGGTCTGGCAGGGGTATGCGCACGGCCCCTCTGCGCGGACCTCACGGCCTCTATGCGGTGAGATGCATCACGTGATGCATGTCTCAGCAATGTTAACGTTCACATAGTTACGGATGTCAAGGGCTCGCGCGAAGTTCAGCAGCGAAGCCCCTGGTGAGCGCTTGAACAGCGAGTCAACCGGGCCGGTGAGGCAGCCCCAGGCGGTGTGTCCCAGGCGGTGGCGAGTACTGTGCCGATGGCGCCAGTGAGACCTTAGCTGCGCGCGGCGGTGGACCCGCGGATGACCAGTTCGGGGCCGATGAACTGAGGTACCTGCATCAGGCCACGACTGTCGGTCAGCAGTAGCTCCAGGGCCGCCCGGCCGGCTTCCTCGAAAGGCTGGGAGACTGTGGTCAGCGGCGGGGAGAAGTACCCGGCGGCGTCGACGTCGTCGTACCCCACCACGGAGATGTCCTGCGGCACGGTGAGCCCGTGTTCTTTCAGTGCCTTGATGGCCCCCAGGGCGATGAAGTCGTTGCCGGCGAAGAGGGCATCGGGTGGTTCATCATTGAGCAGCAGGGTCTGTGCGGCCACATAGCCGTGCTCGGCGGTCCAGCCTTCGGCTTCGACCATTTCCGGGGCGGTCATATCCGCAACCGCCAGGGCTTGCCGCCAGCCGATGATGCGGCCTCGGGCGTCATACCAGTCGCTGGGGCCGGCGATATGGGCGATGCGTTGGTGACCTTGTTCGATGAGGTGGTCCACCGCCCGTCGGGCACCGAGTTCCTGGTCAATGCCGGCGACGTTCATGTTGTTCGCCGGCCACAGCCCGGAGGTGACAATGACCACCGGGATTTTCTTGGACAGTTGCTTGGCGGCCTCGGCGATCGTGGGCACAGGGGTGATGACCACGATGGCTTCGATGCCATGGCCCAAGAAGAACTCCAGGGTGTGGGCCACCGTTTCTGGCCGGGCATCACGGATGACGCTCAAGGCCGTGGCGAAACCATGCTCCCGGGCAGCTTCCTCAATGGCCAGGGTCATCCGGGTCGGGCCGAAATCAGTCTCTCCCTGGCTCACCACGCCGATGAGGCCGCCGCGCCGGGTCTTCAGTGCTCGGGCCTGAGCATTGCGACGGTAGCCGAGCTCGCGCATAGCCCGGTCCACCCGCTCGCGGGTATCGGCACGTACGGCTTCGGGATGGTTGAGCACCCGGGAGACAGTTTGGTGGGAAACACCGGCATGCCGGGCGACGTCGATCATCGACGGCGGCCGGCTCCCGCTTTTGCCCAGTGCCACCAGGCGCACCCTTTCTTCAGCCCTCGGGAAGGACCCGCGAACGCTCACATCCTGTCATATGCCGGGCGCTGCGCCGGGGGTGAGCTTCAGCGTTGAGGGGTGGAGGCCCGGAGGATGACTTCGGTGTCGATGCTCACTTGGGCCGGTTCTTCGTCCTCCTTTGGGCGCAAGGCCAGCTCCACTGCCTGTTGTCCCAGAGTGGACAGCGGCACCCGAACAGTGGTCAGCGGTGGGGTGACATCCCGGGCCAGGGCGATGTCATCGAATCCGGCCAGGGAGACGTCCTCGCCCGGGGTGAGCCCTGCATCGCGCAGCGCCGTTCCGGCCCCAATGGCCATGAGGTCGCTGGTGGCGAAGATCGTGTCGAGATCTGCGCTGCGCCGCAGCAATTCCTCCGCCCCGGCGTATCCACCTTCGCGGGTGAAGTCCGCCTCGACGACGGCGTCGTCGTCGAGTTCGATCCCCGCCTGTTTCAGGCCTTCCCGGAACCCGCGGACCCGGTCCTCATTGGTCAGGTACTTCCGGTGCCCGGTGACAATGCCGAAGCGCTGCCCACCGCGGGCCACCAGGGCCTCGGCCAGCTGCCGGGCGCCTTCCCGGTTGCGGATCTCAATGAGGTCATATGGGGAGGGTCCCTGAGAGATCACCACGACTCGTCCCCCGGCGGCCGCATAGGCCTGCAGCTGCTCATTGAAAGCCTCTGCCTGGGGGGAGTCCGGGTGACGGGAACCGGTGACGATGATCGCCTGGGGGCGCTGGGAGCGGAAGGTCCGCACCGCGGCGAGTTCATCCTCGGCACGACGCCGTCCCACCGCCATGGTCACCATCATTCCGTGCTCACTGGCTTCATCGAGCACACCGGCGGCAATGGTGCTGAAGTAGGGGTCGGCGATATCGGCGACGAGGACCGCGATAGTCGGTGAGGCGCCTTTGGCCACTGTCTGCGCTGACAGATTCGGCAGGTATCCCAGCCGGGCGGCCACCTCTTCGACGTGCTTTTTGACCTGTTCGTTGACCCGGCGAGTACTGCCGTTGATGGCCCGTGATGCGGTCGCGATGGAGACTCCGGCGGCCTTGGCCACCTCCTCGAGCGTGACGTGATGTGGTGTAAGCGTCATGGTCCCTCTTTTAGTTGCATCGGTAAGCGTTTGCCTCTAGCCTAGTGGAGGATGTGAGCCTGGTCACCCAGGACGCAAGACTACGCGTCGAAGGATGGAGCGCCGTACATGACCGCAGAGACTGTGACCACCCCCGCATCGGGCACCGGAGAAAAGGTCCGCGTGGGGCTCATCGGGGCCGGCGGTATCGCCGGAATCGCGCACTTGCCCACACTGAAAGCGCACCAGGATCGGGTCGAGGTCGTCGGGATCGCGGACCTGGATGCTGATCGGGTGACACAGGTGGCTGATGAGTGGGGGATTGCTGGTCGGTATGGGTCGGCTGAGGAGTTGTTGGAGGCTCAGCGGCCTGATCTGTTGGTGATTTGTACTCCTCCGGTGGCTCATAAGGACGCGGTGATTGCTGGGTTGAAGGCGGGGGCGTGGGTGTGGTGTGAGAAGCCTCCGGTGTTGACTCTGGCGGAGTATGACCAGGTGGCCTCTTATGAGCAAGAAGGTGGGCCGTATGCCTCCTATGTGTTCCAGCACCGGTTTGGGTCTGGGGCTAAGCGTTTACGGGAGCATGTCGAGGCCGGGACTCTGGGGCGGCCGTTGGTGGCGCTGTGTAATACCTTGTGGTTCCGTCCGCATTCTTACTATGAGGTGCCGTGGCGGGGGAAGTGGGAGACCGAAGGTGGTGGCCCTGCCATGGGGCATGGGATCCATCAGATCGATCTGTTGTTAGAGATCCTGGGTCCGTGGGAGGAGATCACCGCTCGGGCTGAAGTGCTCGATCGCAAGATCGAGACAGAGGATTTCTCTACCGCGATTGTGAAGTTCGCCAATGGGGCGGTGGCCACGGTGGTGACCTCGGTGGTCTCTCCGCGGGAGGTTTCTTATCTGCGGTTTGATTTCCAAGACGCCACAGTGGAGGTCGAGCACCTCTATGGGTATGACAACAATTCGTGGAGGTGGACTCCGGCTCCGCATAAGGAAGATATCGCTGAGGTGGAGTCGTGGAAGCCCGCTGATAATGTGCCGTCTTCGCATAAGCAGCAGTTAGCGGAGTTGTTGGACTCGATGGCTGCTGGTGCCCGGCCTCGAGCCTCCGGAGAAGACGGACGCCGGACCCTGGAGTTCATCGCGGCGTTGTATCAATCCGCTGAAACCGGTCAGACCATCCGCCGGGCCGAACTCACCCGCGAAGGCACCTACTACCACGGCATGCACGACAACACCTACGTCTACGGAAAGAAGTAAGCCATGGCCCAGTTCGATGTGGAGAACCTCGGCACAGCGCTCGCCGTCACTGCCGGGGATACCGAGATCCTGCGCTACGTCATCCACCCGGACTCTCCCCAGGATGAGGCACCCAAGCCCTACTTCTTCCCGCTGCGGTTCCTCGACGGGGCAGAGGCTGCGGTCCGCCGCCCCTGGGATCACCGCTGGCACACGGGGCTGCAGTTCACCTGGTCCCATGTGGCCGATCAAAACTTCTGGGGTGGGCCCACCTTCCACGTCGACGACGGCTACAAGATGCGTGGCAACGTCGGCAGTATGAAGCACACCGGGTTCGCTTCTGAACCCACCGGAGGCGACGACGTCGTCTTCGACGAGACTCTCGAATGGGTCACCTCCCGGGATGAGCACTGGTTCAACGAGCACCGCGTACAGCGTGTGCACTCCCTGGACACTGACCGTGGCATCTGGGCAGTGGATCTGGACACCGAGCTGACCAATGTCTCCGGTCAGACCCTGCCGCTGGGCAGTCCCACCACCGCTGGGCGGCCCAACGCTGGCTACACCGGCTGGTTCTGGCGCGGACCGCGGTCCTGGACTGGCTGCGAGGTGGTCAACTCCAACGGTGAAGAGGGCGAGGACAACACGATGGGCTCCGTCGCCGACTGGGTCGCCTTCTCCTCTGAGCACGACGAGCTCGATGGCGGCGGCACAGTGCTGGTGATCGCCGGGTCCTCCACCTCCCAGGATGCTGAGGTGCCGCCGATCAAGTGGTTCACCCGCACCGGAATCTTCACCGTGGCCTCCCCCTCACCGGCCTTCGACCAGGAAATCCACCTGCCCGATGGCGGTACGCTGACGCTGAATCACCGGTTCGTGTTCATCGCGCACCAGTGCAGCCGGGAGGAGCTGACCTCCCTGGGAGAGGAGTTCGCCCTGTGAACCAGTCCGCCGGTACCCCCCAGCCCCCACCGAATAGTCTGCCGCGATTCCCCGGTGGGACCTCAGTCAGTCACCTGTGCGTCTACGACTGGGAGACCCCCGATGGTCTCCACGGCGGGTCCCCCCACTTGCACACCCTCTCCACGGAGGCCTATGTGGTCACCGCCGGGCAGGGTGCGGTGCAGACCATCAGCAGCGAGGGTCCCGCCGAGGACACCTTGCAGCCCGGCTCCCTGCTGTGGTTCACCCCGGGGACCATTCACCGGCTCATCAACGAGGCTAACCTCGAACTCGTTGTCGTCATGCAGAACGCCGGGTTGCCTGAGGCTGGCGACGCTGTGCTGACTTTCCCCGAGGAGATCCTCGCCGACCCGCAGAAATACCAGCAGGCTGTGGCACTGCCCACGGAGGGTCCAGAGGAGAAACGCGCCGAGGCGGCACGCCGACGTCGTGACTTAGCCATCGAGGGGCAGCAGCAGATCCTCGAAGCCTTCAACGCCGGCAACGGTCCCGAACACATGCGCCGACTCTGGCGTCAGGCCACCGCCCTGGTCACCCCCAAAATTCCGCACTGGCGGCAGATCTGGTCCGCCAATGTGGAGGCCCAAGCCGAGCTGACCCGCCGGCAGCTGACCGCATTGGAGAACGGTAACGGTGAGCACCTGGGACAGTCCCAGGTGATCCGCGGGGCACCGCGGCCCGGACCGCGCCTGTTCGGCATGTGCGGGCGGCTGCAGACCTGGAAGGCCGAAGACTTCACCGCCTGAGAGGTCGGTCACACTCCACCATTCCCCTCTGCGCTGATTCGGGATAGGTTTGTGCCCACGCAACTGGTCTGAATCTCGGCTCACGCCCTTCGACAACGCCGTGCGTGAGCCCGCACCGTGGGAGGCAGCGTGGCACAGCAGAAGAACGAGCAGACACACCAACCGAGCCTGTGGCGCCGGTATCTCGACTTCCCGCTGATCTGGAAGCTGACCATCGCCCTGGTCCTGGGTATCGTCGCAGGGCTGATCTTCGGACCGGATATCTCCATCATCGAACCGCTGGGGCAGATTTTCATCAATCTGCTCATGATGCTGGTGATGCCGCTGATTCTCTTCACCCTGGTCGCCGGGGTGGCCTCCGTCTCCCCGAAGACTATTGGTCGCATCGGCGGCAAAACGCTGCTGTACTACATGGTCACCACCGCCTTCGCCATGGTGATCGGCATCGGCCTGGCGCTGCTCATCTCACCCGGTACGGGCCTGGACTTGCCCTCCGATGCGGAGGCCGACGAGGCGGAGGCGCCTCCGCTGGCGGAGGTGCTGGTCGACATCGTGCCGGACAACATCTTCGGAGCACTGGCTGAGGGTCAGGTCCTGGCGGTGATGTTCTTCGCCCTGGTGGCCGGGGTGGCGCTGGCCTATATGCAAGACAGCAGTGATGAGCGGCTCTCGTCGATCGCTGCGGATATCCGCCGGTTCGTCGACGGTGGCGTGGAACTGGTCTTCATCATCATCCGTGGTGTGCTGCAGTACTCCCCGATCGGTGTCTTTGCCCTCATTGCCGTCGTCGTGGGGGAGACCGGCACCGATGCCCTGCTGCCGTTGTTGACGCTGACCGGAACCGTCTATGCGGGGATCGCCATCCAGATCTTGGTCTATGTGGGCCTGCTGGCCTTGTTCCGCGCTCCCGTTGTCCGCTTCTTCCGCGAAGCGAAGGAGCCGATGCTCACTGCCTTCGTCACCCGTTCCTCGGGTGGGACCCTGCCGGTCTCCACCCAGGCGGCCGAACGTCTCGGTGTCCGCCGGGGTGTGTACTCCTTCACCCTGCCCTTGGGTGCCACGGTGAATATGGACGGAACGGCGATCTATGTGGGGGCCGCGACGGTTTTCGTCGCCAATGTCACCGGAACGGAGCTGAGTCTCACACAGCTGGTGACCGTGGCGGCGGTCGGGGTGCTGGCTTCTATTGGAACCGCAGGTGTGCCGGGGGCCGGGCTCATTATGCTCACCATGGCGGTCACCGCGGCGGGACTGCCCATGGCGCCGGTGGCCTTGGTTGCTGGGATCGATGCGATCTTGGATATGGGGCGGACCATGAACAACGTCACTGGAGATCTGGCCGGTACCCGCATCATTGCCAAGACCGAGCCCGGAATGCTCGTTGATCCGGACAACCCACCCGAGGGCCCGGACGATCCGGAGGACACAGCACCCGGAGGTGGGCAAGAACCTCAGGGTGAGCAGGCACCCACCTCCGCATCGGAACCCACAGTGGACGACGACGTCGACCGCACCTAGTTCCGGGATGTTTCCTCAGCCGCTGCGCTCAGGGTAGCGGTGCGCGGCGTTCCATCTTAGGTATTCCGTACCCCAGGCTGTGACGTCCGGCTGGGGTCAGCAGCCTTGCCCAGTGTGCGTGACGGTGTCGGTGAGAAGACCCTTCAAGGGGGACTCTCGACACAATTAGTGTAAATGAGAATCGTTCGCTATAGTTGTGCTGTCTTGTCGAGAGATCTTCTACCTGCCACAGCAATCCGGGGGAACGTGGCACACAGAAGACCGCACACCGTCTATGCGCCAACGCGCTGGATTGCTGAGAAAACCGTATGAATTCATCACTCGTGACCGGCCCGGCTTCCCCACGGCGGCGTTATGGTCGGGGGGCTTCTGCCGCGGCCATCCTCGGGAGCCTGGCCCTCACCCTGGGGCTGGTCGCGCCGCACGCAGCGGCTGCCCCCGCACCTGAAGGGGTCCCGGAGGCAGACGACCGCGAGGTCACCATCGACCGCGGCCATGTCGACGTCTTTTATCTCAACCATGAAGACGGCGAGCCATACTTGGCGTTGAAGGATGACACAGTCTCCCCCTATGCAGTCCGTGACGCCGACGACGTCATCCTGCGGGTTCCCGAAGAGGCTCTCATAGAGTTCCCTGAAGCCCCCGCGGTGCCGGCCGACCTGCAGGGCGAAGAGGTCTACTGGCTGCCCGACCCCCAGGATCCCGACCTCGTCTGGCCCGGCTGGGAGTCCCAGCCGCTCGCCGGGATGGTGGAAGGCCACAGCAGCGGCGATATCACCGTGGACATCACCATCGAAGAGCTCGATGGGCCTGGGGAGGTCTACCTCTGGACTGGTAGCAGCTTGGACCCCACCGCTCAGCCGGTGCTGAGCGAAGGTTTCCAGTTCCCCGGCACGATCCACCAGGACTATCTGGCCCATGTCCACGCTGACTGGGCCTTCACCGAGCCGGGGGACTACTGGTTCACCACCTCTGCCGAAGTCCACATCACCGACACCGGCGAAACGTTCGAAACCAACCAGCAGGTCTACCACTTCTCCATCGGTGACTTCGACCGCGATGACCCGGAGCCCACGGAGACCGAATCCCCGACGGAGACGCCCACCGAGACTGAATCTCCGACGGAGGAACCCACAGAGACAGAGTCCCCGACCGAAACCGAGTCCCCGACCGAGACGTCCTCTCCCACCGAGGATCCCACGGAGACCGAGTCCCCCACCCAGCAGCCCACAGACCCCTCCCCGACGCAAAGCCCTACGACCACGCAGACCCCCACCCAGCCGCCGGGTGACGATGAGAATGATGATGACACCCCGGAGTTGGGTAATGGCGGTAACGGCAACGGTGAAAGCACCCGTGAACGCTGCTGGGACCAGTACCCCATCGACCAGGGGCACGTGGACGCCTTCTACTTCAATGATGACGACGGCGCCCCCTACCTGGCACTGAAAGATGACACGGTCTCCCCGTATGCCATCCGGGATCCCTTCGATGTGGACCTCCAGGTCAAGGAGTCCGCACTGACTCAGATGCCCACTGAGGACGTCGTCCCCGAGGGCATCCAGGGGCAGGAGGTCTATCACCTGCCCGACCCGCAACACCCTGACCTGCTGTGGCCTGGCTGGGAGTCCCAACCGCTGGGTAATACCAGTTATGACGTCGTCGACATCCACATCACCGACGTCGAAGGCCCCGGAGAGATCTACATGTGGACGAACTCCGGGTTTGGGGAGCTCTCCGAGATCCTGGCCAACGGCTACCAGCTGCCCAACACGATCCACCAGGACTACCTGGCCCACGTCCACGCTGACTGGGCCTTCACCGAACCCGGGGCCTACTACCTCACGGTCCAAGGCACGGTCACCGATTCCGGCAGCGGGAATGCCGTGGAAACCAACGAGGCTGTCTATCTCTTCACCGTGGGTGAAGAGGGCTTGTCCGATGACTCCCGTTTCGACTGCAGCCACCTGAACCCCACTCCGCCTCCCAGCGGTGACGGCCCCGGTGACAACGGGGACAACGGCAATGGCGGTGGCAACGGGGCACCGCCCAACGGCGGCGGAACCGGACCCAACGGCGCACCCGGCGGCAACGGTCCCGGAGGTGGGGGCGGCGGAAGCGCACCCACTGACGGTGAGCGCTGCATCCCGCTGGAGGAATACAACCGTCTCTACGGTGACGGCGGCTCAGGCAACGGCACTGACGACGGCGGCAACGGCTCCGGAGGCGGGGCCCAGGACGGACCGGAAGAAGGGCCCGACGGTGGGGCTGACGAAGAGATCGCCCCACCGAGTGGAGAGGTGGACTACGGCAACGAAGGCCACTTCGACGTCGGCCCCGTCTACGAAGACGGCGACTTCCGCTTCATGATTAAAGATGACCGCACCGCACCCCCGGTGTGGCGGGACTACAACGAGATCATCTTTGTCCTTGACGACAACGCCCATCGCCCGGCTGACACCTTGCCGGCGGACCTGGACTTCGTCTCCGGAGGCGACGACGTCTGGATGATTCAACAGATCCAGGAACCCGGGGTGCCCTGGCTGGGGTGGAACACTCAGCACGAAACGATCGTCAATGGCCCCGGCGGCGACGGTGTGACGATGACCCTGGAGAGCGTCGACGGGCCGGGTGAGATGGCGGTGTTCCTCAACGGGAACTTCGGCGACCTGGTCGGTGACCCGGTCTTCGACACCGTAGGTGGACCCTCCAGCTTCGAGGTCCCGGCGAACACCCACCAGCACGGCAACTGGGTCTTCACCGAACCCGGCAGCTATGACGTGACCATCACGTTCACCGCCGACGGGTACTCGGACACCGGGGTGCTGAGCTTCGAGGTCGGCAACGGCTCCGGGCCCCAAGCCTCCGGTGTGAGTGAGCAGGTGGCTCCTGCCGCCGGAGTGCTAGCAGTGGACCGGGTCTCCGACACGGTCGAAATCGGCGGTGAAGACGAGGACTCCCGCAACGGGGATGACGACGCCACCGGCGACGAGGAGAACACCAATGGCGGCGGTTCCGGAGGCGGGGGCAACGATGTCCCCGAACTGGGTGCGGGCCAGGGGCTCACCCCGGACGGGAGACCCTGCACCCTGGCTCAGACCGGTGCCAGTGCTGAGATGCTCACCGGGCTCGGGGTCAGCCTGCTGGTCCTCGGCGGAGGATCCGCGGCCCTGATGTTCGCTCGGCGCGCCCGCCGCGAATCCGAGGTGTCTGCCCTGTATGCAGCACGCTGATTGGAGAACTCCTGTGCCCCGTCGGCACCCCGGACGACGACTAGATCGGTCGGCGGGGCACAGGTCCTCTCAGGGCAGCACGCGGTTAGCGGCCCTCGCTGCCGTGGCGAGTCTGGCCCTCACCGGTTGCGCGGAGGCTGAGGCCGCCCCGGAGGAGGATGAGCTTTCGATTGTGACCACCACCGGGATCCTCGCGGATCTGACCCGCAACGTGGTCGGCGACCGAATGCGCGTGGACCAGATGGTGCCTGAGGGTGCCGACCCGCATAGCTACGAACCCACCCTGCGGGATGTGCGGACCGTGGCGTACGCTGATGCTGCGTTCTCCAACTACATGCTGTTGGAGGACCACGCGATCATCCGCACTCTGGATGCCAATATCCCCGCGGATGCGCCGAATGTCTCGCTCGCCGAATCGGCGGTGCAGTACTCCGCGGAGATCATCCCCCTGGTGGAGAACGTGTCCCTGGACACCATCTGGTTGGGCATGCGGGTTCGCGGCACCGGCGAGCAGTACGGAGCGGACCGCACCTCCCATGTGGAGTTGCGTGCCACGGAAGTGCAGGGCCCCGGGGATCTGGTCGCCTATCTCACCGAGTCATTTGGCACCCCGCGGTTCTACATCGACTCCTCGGATGGGATCGATGACGACGACGCCACGCGCCTGCCCACGAATGCTCACACCCATATGAGCTGGGCCTTCACCGAACCGGGGGTCTATGAGTTGACGCTGGAGGCGGACCTGCACGTTGATGAGGAGACCAGCGTGTCGATCGCCGAGGAAGCGACCTTCACCTTCGCGGTGGGGGTCAACCCGCACGCGATCGAGGGCGCTGAGGACGCCGAGGTGCTCACCCACGGCCACGGGGACCTCGCCGTGGATATGGATACCGAGGAGATCTACCTCTACTACGACCCCCACGGTGGTGGAGACCAACTCCAGGAGGAGTACTCCGGGGAGGACGTCATCATCGAGGTGCCCAATCGGGCCTTGCATGAGATCCCCCCGGATCCAGGTTTTCGGTTCCTGGGTCGGGCCGGGGATCAGATCTACCAGCTGCCTCAGGCGGTCCTCGGGGCCCATGTGCACGGCGAAATTGACCCGCACCTGTGGCATAACGTCTCCAATGCTCAGGCGTATGTGGAGATCATTCGGGACACGGTCATTGACTTGGATCCCGAGCATGCCGATGACTACCGGGCCAACGCCGATGCCTACCTCTTGGAGCTAGAGGAGCTGGATGAGTACATGGCTGAACGCATCGGTCAGATCCCTGAGGCCAATCGGCACCTGGTGACCACCCATGACGCCTTCGGTTACCTCGGTGCCGCCTATGACATCGACATCGCCGGTTTCGTCACCCCGAACCCCTCGACCGAGCCCTCCATGCAGGAGCGACGCCGGCTCGTGGAGACAATCCGCAATCTCCAGATCCCCGCGGTCTTCCTGGAGCCGAATCTCATCGCCCGGTCCTCCACCTTGGAGGAAACCGCCGCGGATCTTGGTGTTGAGGTCTGTGAGATCTACGGTGACGCGTTCGACGACGACGTCGACACCTATGTGGAGATGATGCGCTTCAACGCCGACTCGCTGCACACCTGTCTGACCCCTTGACCATCACCGCGGCGGATTCGCGGAAACTTCCGTACCACCCACCTGGAGAGGAGACGCATGTCTCACCCTGAAACGACCCTCTGGCGCCGGCTGCTGACCGCAGGGGCCGCTGCAGGCCTGTTGCTGACCACCGCGGGGACCACCGCGGCGGTGGCCACTGAGGAGGATGATCCCCTCGATCAGACCGTCGAACGTGACGAGGAGGTCGGTGAGGAACGGGTCGTGCTCGAACGCGGTCACGTGGACCTCGGGCCGCGTCTGATCGACGGTGAATGGCAGCTCATGGCCCGGGATGACTCCATCGCCCCACCGGTGTGGCGCTTCCTCGATGACATGGTCTTCCACATGAGGGATGCCTCCATCCAACAGGCACCCGATGACGAGCAGTACGACTTTATCCCCGCCGAACCCGGTGAAGACCTCTACCTCATCCCGCAGACCGAGGACTACGACGTCCCCTGGCTGGGTTGGAACACCCAGGATCCCGACGTCGTCGAGCAACTGGTCCGCGGGATGTCCCTGCGTCTGCACGCGGTCGACGGGCCCGGAGACTTCACGCTCTTCCTCCAGTCGGGCAACTTTGACCCGCCCCAGCAACTCTGGGACTCCACCACCTTGGAGGAAAGCGGCGCTCAGGACATCTGGGCGGATACGAACACTCACGTCCACGGCAACTGGGTCTTCACCGAGCCGGGTATTTACCTCCTCGACGTCGAAGTCCTCGGTGATCTCGACGACGGCACTGAAGGTGCCGACCGGGCGGTGTTGCGCTTCGCCGTCGGGGAGGACACGGACCCGCACGAGGCTTTTGAGGCCGAACTCAGTGAAGACGCCGTCGAGGCCGGTGACCAGGGTGAGGATACGGATATCGACACCGGTGAAGCCGGTGACACTGCCGCCGTCGATGAGGACGGCCTGCCGCTGGCGACCGTGGCGATCGTCGTCGGTGTAGGAGTGATCCTGCTCGGGGGAGCGGCCCTGGCCGTGGGGCTGCGTTCCCGTCGGGCCAAACAGGCCGCTGAGGAAGAAGTATCCGCCACCGGTGCACGGAGGGGCCATGACTGAGACCACCGATACCTGGAATGGTCGCGCTGACACGGGCCCGGCCGTGGAGACTTCCGCTGAGGAGGCAGTGCATCTCAGTGATGGATTGCAGGTCGAAGGTCTCGCCGTGGACCTCGGCGGGCGCCCGGTGCTGCGTGGGGTGGACCTCAGTGTGGCCGGGGGAGAACTGGTGGGGCTCATCGGCCCCAACGGTGCCGGTAAAACCACGCTCATCCGCTCGGTGCTGGGGCTGACTCCGGTACGCGAAGGGCACATCACCGTGGAAGGCCAGGCCAACACCCGGGCTCGGCGGGGCATCGGATACGTGCCGCAGCGTCATGAGTTCGCCTGGGATTTCCCCATCAGTGTGCACGACGTCGTCCTTTCCGGTCGGGTGGGAACCATCGGCTGGTTCCGCCGGGCCGGGGTGGAGGATTACCGGGCCACCCGGGAAGCCCTCGACCTGGCGGATATGACCCACTTAAAGGACCGACCGGTCGGTCAGCTCTCCGGTGGTCAACGTCAACGGGTCCTGGTGGCCCGTGCGCTGGCCCTTCGACCCCAGGTGCTGCTGCTGGACGAACCGTTTACCGGTTTGGACATTCCCACCCAGGAGCTGCTCACTGACCTGTTCCGAGACCTGGCCAGTCAAGGACGTGCCCTGCTGATGACCACCCACGATCTGGCCGGGGCGATGCACACCTTCGACCGGCTTTACCTCATCAACGCATCCGTGGTGGCCTCCGGGCGACCCGGTGATCTGCGTGATGCCGAGATCTGGACCCGGGCCTTCGGTTTCCGGGAGGATTCACCGCTGCTCAACGCGCTGGGAGTCAAAGATGTCTGATGTGCTGTTCTCACTGGGGATGCTCACTTTCGGGGAGTTCCTCCAAGACCTCACCAACCCGCTGTTGTCTTTCTTACCCAAGGCGTTGGTGGTCGCGGTCATGGCCGCGATCATCTGCGGGGTGATCGGTAGCTATGTGGTGCTGCGCGGCATGGTGTTCGTCGGTCACGCCGTGGCCCACTCGGTGTTCCCCGGTATCGCTCTGGCCTTCATCCTCCAGGGTTCCCTGGTGCTCGGCGGCATGATCGCCGGGGTGGTGACTGCCGTGCTGGTGGCAGTGTTCTCACAGAACCGCCGGCTGAAGGAGGACGCCGTGATCGGGATCTTCTTCGTGGCGGCCTTCGCCCTGGGTATTGTCATCATCTCTACGGCCCCGGGGTACTCCGGTTCTCTGGAGAGTTTCCTCTTCGGTTCTATTACCGGCATCCCGGATTCGGATATCTATGTGGTGGCCGGGGCGGGATTCCTGCTGTTGGGGGTGGCATTCCTACTGCACAAGGAATTCGTGGCTGTCAGTCTGGACCGGGAAATGGCGCGCTCGGCTGGTCTGCCTATCCTGGCGCTGGACATCGTGCTGTATGTGATGGTCTCTGTCGCCGTCGTCGTCTCCGTGCAGGTGATCGGCAATATTCTCGTCGTCGCACTACTGGTGGTCCCCGCGGCCACCGCTCGGCTGTTGACTGACCGGCTGGGGTGGATGATGTTCCTCTCCCCGACCATCGGGGCACTGTGTGCCTTCTTCGGCCTGTACCTCTCCTGGGCGATTGATTTGCCCACCGGTGGAACGATCGTGTTGTTGGCCACCGCGGTGTTCCTGCTGACCTGGGTGCTCGCGCCCAAACACGGTCTGCTGGGCAAATGGTTGGCCTCCCGCAGCGTGGATGACAACGACGACGAACCTCACCTTGAAGACGCTGCGCCGCCTCAGACCCTGCGCGCTGGAGAGGACGAACCTGCCGCCACACTGCGCTAGGGCTGCTTTCTCAGTTGACCGCATCAGCACCTCCACGTAGCATGAATGAAACTGAGAGTCATTCGCATTAGATAGCCGGGAGAGGTTCTGGGGTTCTCCGACGGTTCTCTTCAGCGGCTCCGTTTCCTTGAGGTAATCCCCAGCGGCGCACCGCGCCCGAGATGGAAAGTAGAAGATGACGAACACTGCAGATGTTCACGTCCCCCTGGTGAGGCGGCGTCGGCCGCGGCGAAGCCCCCTGAAGAAGGCGGCAGGACTGGGGTCGGTATCCGCGTTAACGGCGGCGTTGTGTGTTTCCGGTGCGGTGGCCCCGGCTGGGGCTGAGGAGGTCAGCCCACCGCAGGTCGACGAACGGCCGTATGTGATCGAGCAGGGTCACGTGGACGCCTTCTACTTCAATATCGGTAGCGAGCGGAACCCGTTTGATGAGCCGGCTGCCGAGGGTGAGCCGTATATGGCGCTTAAGGACGATACGGTCAGTCCTTACCAGATCCGCCGCCCTGAAGATGTGGAACTGTATGTGCGCCAGGCTGCGCTCTATGACCCTGTCCCCGACGCTCCCGCCATTCCAGAAGAGCTCCACGGTGAGACGGCGTATATCCTCCCCTTGAGTCAACAGCAGAATTTGCTGTGGCCCGGTTGGGAAAGCCAGCCCCTGGTTAACCTCGTCGAAGGGGCCAGGCAGAGCGACTACGACGTCGATATCCATATCCAGGACGTGGAGGGCCCCGGCGGGGTCTTCCTCTGGACCCAGGGCTCCTTCGGCGCGCCGGGCACTCTCATGGCAGATGGCCGTGTCCGGTTCCCAGGAACCATTGAGCAGAGCTTCCTGGCTCATGTGCACGCCTACTGGGCCTTCACCGAGCCCGGGGACTATGTGCTGGACGTCGTCGCCGATGTGCACCACCCCGGCAGTGAGCAGAGTTGGCAGACCAATACTGAGGAGTACCTCTTCTCCGTCGGGGAGTTCGTACGGACCCCGGAGGTGATCGACGTCGTCGGTGACCGCACCTATGAGGCGGGCGAGGCGGTTGAACTGACCGCGGCACCGGAGAAGGCCGCCGTCGAGGTTCCCCGTGTCGACGGTGAATGGACCGTCGTGGAGCCTGAATGGCAGTGGCAACAACTCGACGGCGAAGACTGGGTCGACCTCGACGATCAGACCGATGAGACCTTCACCGCTGAAGCCGAGGCGGGAGAACGGCAACTGCGCGCAGTAGCCACCTACCCGGATAGGTTCCTCGCCACCGAGCACGAAGTGGTCTCAGAGACCGTGCGGATCTCTGCGGAGATCCAGCAGAGCGTGGCATTCGGCGACCTGGAGGACACCTATTCCCAAGGTGAGGAGATCGCCCTGCAGGTCGTGGCGGATCCTGAGCTGGACCAGGATGCTGCCATCAGCTGGGAATGGCAGTTGCCCGGCACAGAATGGGCTCCCATCCCTGACACTGAGGGTGTTTCCCACACGCTGATTGCCGAGCACGCGCTCAACGGCACCCAGGTCCGCGCCCACGTCACTACGGGCGGAGAAGACTACGAACTCGGCCCAGAAACACTCCACGTCGACACCACCGACGAGCCCAACCAGACCGTGGCCATCTCTGGTGCCCAGGACGAATACAGTCACGGTGACCCCGTAGAGCTGTCCCTCGACGTCGAGCCCTCCACTGTGCTGGAGAACTACCAGTGGTACCTCCAACTCGACGGTGAGGAGGAAGCAACCGCCATCAGTGACGCCACCGGTTCCGAGTACTCCTTCACCTTCGAGGAGGACGTCGACGGCGCCCAGATCGTCGCCGCCGTCCAAGATGCTGACGGCGGTATCGTCTACGGTCCCTCCGACCCCGTGACCCTCCACCTGCGCCAGGATGACGAGGATGACGAAGACGAGGACGAAGACAACGGTGAAGACGAAGACGACGGTGAAGACGAAGACGACGAGGATGAAGATGGACGTGATGATGACGACGAGGATGACGACACGGAGGATCGTCAGCCCAGCAGCGAGGACCTCACTGAGGACACCTACGGTGCGGTAGACGCCCCGGAGACCGCTGAACTCGGCGAACCCATTCTGGTGAGTGTGGCCGAAGGCCACCAGGGGGAGCAGGTGCACTCCTACCTCTTCTCCGACCCGCTCGACCTGGGTGTTGCCACTGTGGACACCGACAACCAGATCAGCATCACCATCCCTGATGATGAGGACCTCATCGGAGAGCACAGTCTGGCTGTCTACACCGACAGCGGAGAGATCATCGGTTGGGACACGATCGAAATCCTTGCCAGCACTGATGACGAGGACGACGACGCCGACGATGACCAGGACAACGGCACAGAGGACCCCGACGGCAACGGGGGTGACCGGGATGAGGAAGACCCCGACGGCACCCCTGGTGACGAGGACGGCAACGGTTCTGGTGACGATGAGGATCCCAACGGCGCCCCTGGTGATGAGGACGGCAACGGTCCCGGAGATGACGAGGATCCCAACGGCGGTGGACCCGATGAACTCGGCAACGGCGGAGGCACTGGTCCCAACGGCGGGCCGGACGCAGATGAAAACGGTGGCCCCGGACCTGATGGCGACGGCACCCCAGAAGAAGACGAGGACGACGACCTCCGCTCAGCTCCCCAATCCGATGCCCGGGGCGGCGGGGGAGAAGACACCCCCGGCGGCGCTCCCGGTCAGCCCGGAGTCAAGGGCGCTGGCGGCCAGCCTCTGGCTGAGACCGGGGTGGACAACCGTGGTCTCATCGCCATCGGACTGTTGCTGCTCACTGCGGGAGCCGGTGCCGGGGCCCTGATGTTCGTTCGGCGCACCACACCCGAATGAGCCGAGGCCCAAGTGAGGCACCCGTGCCGGTGACTCAGCAGCACCTGACCACCGGGCCGCCTCGTGGGCGTTCACGGGGTGCGGTGGTTACCTTCCTGGCCGCTGTCCTCGCACTGCTGGTGAGTAGTTGCGGGGCCGGTGTCCAGACGGAGGTGACCACCGCGCCCACCCCGGAGGCCGAGCCAGCCTCCGACGGGTACTACATCCAGGACCTCGGCACCAGCACCCTGGGCCCCGCCTTCGACCGCAACGCCTGGCGGCTGCTGCTTCATGAAACCGGTGAAACCGAGGATGCCAGCACCTGGCGTTATCCCAGCCGCACCGCCCTGGAAGCCGGCCCCGAAGCCGAACTCCGCGTCCCCGACAACGAGCTCTACAGCTTCCTCGACGCTGAACCCGGCGACCACGTCTGGGTGCTCTCCGAAACTGAAGGTGGGGATACCCCAGCCTTGAGCTTCTCCGTCCAGTCACCGGAAGCACACAGCAGCATCGACACTGCAGTCACCTTCCTACTGACGGCGGTGGAGGGTCCCGGCACCCTCACCACCTACACCCAGAGCGCCGAAAGCGACCCCGAGCCGTTATGGGATTCCCGGGAGGCATTTCCTCAATCCATGGGGCTCGAGGTCGGCGGCGAGACCTCTGTGAACTGGGTCTTCACCAAGCCGGGGGTCTACCACGCCCAGCTTGCGGTGCGGGCTGAACTGCTCGATGGATCCGAGTTCTCGGATACTCAAGTCATCTCCTTTTCCGTGGGGGATAACCCCAACGGGGAACGGGCGCTGCGCACGCAGTGGGACGGGCCGGCCGCTGCGTCCTACTTCCACGCCGCAGAAGGTGACACCGCCGATCCGGGCCGTGACTGGATCGACATCACACTGCTCGCATCAGCGATCGGCCTGGCCCTCATTCTGCTGACCGTCCTGATGACGGTGACCCTCCGAACCCTGCGGCGGGGTCGCCGCCCCGCCCAGCCACCCACTGAAGAACGCGAGTATGACCACACCATCTGACGACGACCGCACCACTGAACTGCCTGCCCAGCCGGGTGAAGAGGCAGTTCCTTTTGATGACCTCATCGACGCCACCGCTGAGAACCCCGCGCCCCGGGCTGCGCAGGATTCCGGCTATGAGGTCTGGGAGGAACCGGTGCCACGACCGCGGGCCCGGCGGGGCCGCTGGGTACTGCCCACCGCCACAGGCGCGCTGGTAGCACTCGGGCTGACGATCCTCGGGGCAGGGCTCGGGGCCTCCCAGCTCGGGGCGGAAGAGTCCCAGCCGGAAGACCCCGCGGCCAATGTGGTTCGCCCCACGATGCCGGAGGACGCCGGGGGAAACGACCCCGAGCGTGCCGAGGATCCCAACCAGGAGGCAGGCATCAGCGCGCTCGTCGACCCGGACTGGGTCGAGGATGTCTCCACTGGGTCCCATATTCCAGAACCCGTCCTGGCCGCCTATGCCGGTGCCACCCTTTCGGTCAATGACAGCTTCGAGGAGTGCAACCTCGGGTGGAACACACTGGCGGCCATTGGGTATGTGGAAACCCAGCACGGAAGCTACGGGGGAGCGCGACTGCACGAGGACGGCGTCGTACACCCCACGATTCTGGGTCCGCAGCTAGACGGCAGCGAGGACTTAGCCGAGATCCCCGACACTGACGGTGGGGTGCTCGACGGCGACGACGTCTGGGACCGTGCCGTGGGACCCATGCAGTTTCTGCCCGCCACCTGGGAGGAATTCGGCCAGGACGGCAGCGGCGACGGCAGTGCCGATATCAACAACATCGAAGACGCGGCACTCTCGGCAGCCGTTTACCTGTGCTCCTGGGGAGATATGACCGACCAGGAGAACTGGATCGCCGCGATCCTGGCCTATAACCCCTCCCGGGAGTACAACCACGAGGTGGCCGAACGCGCCAACCACTACGCCAACTTCGGATGAGGGCCAGCCGGTAACGAGGCCAGGTTGGCCCTCATCCGGTCGGGTCGCCGCGGTTAGTGCGGGGTCCAAGCGGGGAAGGGGTCCTCGAATGTGGCCCACAGCATGGGTCCGGCGGCGAACTCCTCATCGGTGAGTAAGGCCGCATCCAGGGCTGCGGTGAGCCCGTGCAGGTCGAGTTCAATGCCGATCAGTGCGATGTCCTGCCCCATCGTGAGCATTTGGCTGGGTTCGGTGATCTGGTGATCGAAGCTCAGCGGCAGCAGGCTGATGACCCCACCGACTTGTTCCCAGTGGGCGGTGATGTGCGGACGTGTGGCGAGGCGGCAGAATCCCGAAGAGCGCACCAGTTTCCCGAACGCGCCGTGGTCGATCTCGCCATCGAGCAGGTGCCGCAAACGGGCAGGGTGGAAGAGGCGAGGCTGGTCGTAGCGCATGGCCATCACCGCGGGGTGTTCCACCGCGGGAGAGAAGTTCTGGTTGAGCAGGCTGATCCAACCAGGGCGGGTTTGATCGGGCGTGTAGGGCGGGGCAGCGGCCGTGGGCGCCAGGTCTCCAGTGTCCCCTAAGTGCAAAGCCGCCTGCGGGTTGAGGTGACTGATGAGCGCGGTCAGCATCTGCACATAGTCCCCAGGCAGCGACTGCCAGTTGAGGATGACAACCGTGGAGGAGTACTCGATCTGCTGCACAATGAGCTCAGCGCGGGCAATGAACTCAGTACGTTCTTCCTGTAGGTCCCACAGGCGCTGCTGGTCTGTGACGATGTACTCCTCACAGAACAGATCCGAGACCAGGTGAGGGGCGTCTACCACGCAGACGATGTCACTGAGCCGGGTGTTGTGGGGTCCATCGGTGAGCTCGCCGATGACATCGGGCATATGAGCGTGCAGCGGTAACTCCACCAGTAGTTCGGGGCCGTAGGGTGCGCGTTCCAGGCGGTGGGTGATCGCGCGCAGGGCGTCCGACTGCACAGCGATCCGTTGGGCGCTGAGCAGTTTGCGCCCTTCGTGGCGGGCCAGCCGACGGGCATAGTCGCGGCGCTCTGGCCCGCAGGCACCGACCACGGCGATGACATCAAGGGGAGCAGGCTCCATGTGGCTCTTTCATCTCGGCAACGGTATGCTTAGATGTTAATGCTAGTCATTCTCAATTGGAGGTCAAAATGAAGGTTCGCAAGTCGCTGCGCTCCCTGAAGAAGCAGCCCGGCGCTCAAGTAGTCCGTCGGCGGGGTAAGACCTATGTCATCAATAAGCAGAACCCGCGGTTCAAGGGTCGGCAGGGCTGAGCCTGCGCTCGTCGGCTCAACGCTGGGTCTTCAGCGCTGGCTGAGGCTCAGTGCTGTTCGGCGAGATCGAAGTCCTCGGTGACCAGCACGCCGTTGGCCATCGCACCGGCGAAGGTGCCTGCGCTGATGGACATGGGGACATTAGCCATCGGACTGGCGATATTGCCCGCCGCCCAGACCCGCGGATGGCTGGTCTGGCCCCCGTGGTCCACCTGCAGGAAGGATCCTGCCGGGGTGTCTGCCCGCTCCAGTTCCAGGTGGCTGAGGTATTCATCGTTGGGGATGACCTGACCCAGGGTGAAGATGGCGTCGAGTTCCTGGGTGAATCCATCCTCTGTCACCACGGTGGCGGGCCCCTCGGGGTCACCACGGAGTTCTGTCACTGGCCTGGGGTCAATGTGGATGCCTCGGGATTCCAGCCGCCGGGTTGTGGCGGCGTCGAGCTCCCCGGCTCCGGCGCTGAAGAAGGTGAGGTTCTGTGTCCACTGGCGGAGTAGTTCAGCGTGGTGCAGTCCCATGGGGCTCAGGGCAAGCACCCCGATGCGCTGGCCGGCATACTCGGTGCCGTGGCAGTAGGGGCAGTGCAGTACTGTCTTTCCCCACCGCTGGTGCAGGCCGGGGATCTCTGGGAGGAGATCTCTCACCCCCGAGGCAGCAATCACCGCACGGGTGGTCAGGACTGCTCCATTGGCGAGGGAGACCTCTAGGGTGTGTGGAGCCGGCTGTTCAGGCGTCGGGGGTTGGGTCACCTGGAGAACTTCAGCAATGCGGAACTGCACACCGTAGCTGCCGGCCTCTTCCCGCCCGCGGGCCAGAAGATCGAGGGGATTGGTTCCCTCCTGGCCGAGCACAGTGTGCATGTGTTCGGCAAAGCGATTGCGGGGTTGACCGGTGTCCAATACAAGGGTGCGGCGTAGAGCCCGTCCCAAGGCCAGTGCGGCGCTGAGTCCCGCCGAGCCGCCGCCGATCACAATGGCATCCCAGATGCGTGGTTCCGTCATGTCCTCAAACTACTGCAATTGAGAATTACTAGCAATAGTGGGAACGGTGAAGACTTCGGGGTGAAAGAGCGGGCAGGGAGACCGGACGGCTGGGACCGCGCGGCAGAGACCGGACGGCTGGGATCGGACGGCTGGGACCGGACGGCTGGGACCGGACGGCTGGGACCGCCCGGCTCAGTGCGAGGATGACGCTCAGCTCCTCCGGCGGCGGATCTCCTCGATCATTTGCGGCAGCACCTCATTGAGATCTCCGACGACGCCGAAATCAGCGATCTCGAAGACCGGGGCGTCTTCATCCTTGTTGATGGCCACGATTGTGCCGGAGGTCTGCATACCGGCCTTCTGTTGGATTGCACCGGAGATCCCCACCGAGATGTACAACTGTGGTGAGACGGTCACTCCGGTCTGACCCACTTGGGCGGAGTGGTCGATCCACCCGGCATCAGTCGCCGCGCGGGAGGCGCCGATCGCCGCGCCGAGTTCATCGGCGAGCTCCTCGATGAGGCTCAAATCGCCGTCGATTCCGCGCCCGGCGGCCACCACCACCCGTGCCTCCGTCAGCGGTGGGCGGCCCGTGGAGGGCAGCTGTTCGGAAGCCAGCACCTCCGTCTGTTGGGAGGGGCCCACGGGCAGGGAGGTGACTTCTTGGGGGTGCCCGGGGACCACGACAGACTCCACACTGTTCGGTTTCAACGTGACGATGAGCGGACCCTCCCCGGTGACCTGCGACGTCGTCGTGTACGCCCCGGCAAGCACCTGCTTGGTCACCACCAGATCCGGGCTGATGTCCGTAGCGGAGGTGATGAGCCCGGTCTCCGCCCGCACCGCAAGCCGGGCCAGAGCGTCGACGGCATCCGGGGTATCGGCACCGAGGACGACGTCGGCATGGGACTCCGCCAGCGCCGTCTCCAGTAGATCGGCTAGGGCGGCATCCGGGGGCTCGATCAGCCCGGTGCCGGTGTAGATGTCATGGATCCCCTTCACCGACAACGGCTGCGGGACTACCTGCGGGTCCGCACCGGTGACCACGTGCACCGCGCCGATCCGCCCGGCCAGCGAGAGCAGTTCCCGCTGGGCACCGGAGAGCTCTTCGTCCAAGCGGTCAAAGAACACCAGAACATTGGTCACAGCAGACGCTCCTTCACCAGGTAGTCCACGATCTTGGCACCGGCATCGCCCTCATCAGTGATGATCTGCCCGGAGGTCCGCGGGGGCCGTGCCGCAGCAGTGAGCACCTCCACCCGGGAGGTCACCGCAGAAGCCGCCACACCCAGGTCGGTGAGAGCCCAGGTGGTGACCGGTTTCTTCTTCGCCGCCATGATCGCTTTGAAGTTCGGGTAGCGGGGGTCGTTGGCCTGGTCGGTCACCGAGACCACCGCCGGTAAGCGAACATCGAGCCGTTGCTGGACGTCACCGGAAATCCGGGCAACCACCAGGTGCCCGGTGGTCAGGCTCAGCTCAGTGGCCTGGGTCAGTGCCGGTACGCCGAGCCGCTCGGCCAGCTGCGCGGGGACTGCACCGGATTCGCCGTCCTCAGAACTCATCCCGGTGAGGATGAGCTGTTCAGCGGGCTCATCGGCGTCGAACTCGGCAGTCTCGAAGATCTTCTGTACCGCAGCGGCGGCCGCGGCTGAGGTGGCGAAGATATCGGCCCCGGCCAGGGCGTCGTCGGCGAGGTGGAAGGCCTCATCGGCTCCGAGCTGCAACGCTTTCTTCAGGGCGGTGCTGGCTCCGGCGGGGCCCACGGTCAGGGCGGAGACCCGGACACTGCGCTCCGGCAGGCTCTCGCGGAGCTGGAGGGCTGCCTCAATGGGGTGCTCGTCGAGCTCGCCGAGGATACCCTCGGAGCGGTCCAGCCGGCGCTGCTCGGTGAAGCGGCGCTCCAGCTGCGCGTCGGGCACCCATTTGACCAGGGTGATGATGTGGACAGGTCGGGACATGTTCCCATCGTCGCACGACGCCGGGACAACTGGCTCAGCAGGCTACGTTCTGTAACGCGTGCACAGGTAGGGATGCAGGAGGGATCGGTGGCCATAGGCAGCAGGGATCATTCTGAGTCCGGGTCAGGCGGGCTGGCAATACCGGGTCTCCGCACTGCGGAAAAGCGGCGGAATCACACGATGGATTCGGGCAGCGTGGAGCCAGCGTCCAGATTCACGTAGATACGGTGACACCAACTGACCGAAGAGAGTCCTGAAAGAAAGACAGAGCCTGAAGGAGGCTTACGTCATGAGTCAGCAATCCCAGCCCAATGATCCGGCACAGCAGGCCGGAGCCACTCCGTACCAGGGGTTCGATCAGCCCGGCACGGACCCCCAGGGTCAGCACGGCACCGCCCCGGGGGTTCCCGGTGAGCCGCTGGCCACCAAGGAAAACGACACCGTCTCCATGGTGTTGGGGATCGTCTCCATCGTGGCCGCCGTGCTCCTGGGTCTGCTCTTTGGCATGTTCGGTGGCATTGTCGCGATCATCCTGGGGATCATCGCCGTGGTGCTCGCCGGTAAGGCAGAGAAGGAAGGCCGCCAGGCCAAAGTCGGTAAGATCACCGGTTGGATCGGCCTGGGACTGGGAACACTGAGTGTGATCCTCGGGGTCATCGGACTGATCTTCCTCGCCAGCCAGGGCGTCATCTAGCCTTCTGTCACCACCCTGGATCCCTCTGAGCTGCCCTGGTGGTGTGACCGGCGTATGACGCCGGTGTGCTTTGTCCACACGGCCGGTTTCGAGGTCGGGGATACGATGTGAAGCGTGTACCAAGGCTTCTATGACGAGATCCATGAGGAATTCCGCGACGTCGTCCGCGAATTCGTAGCCCGCGAGGTCGCCCCGGACTATGCATCCTGGGATGCGGCCCACATGATGCCCCGCCGCCTGTGGGAGGCCGCAGCGGAGAACGGACTCCTCGGCCTGGCTGTCCCGGAAGAGTACGGGGGGTTAGGCCTGAACGACTACCGGTTCCGCATGGTCATCGATGAGGAGCTCGCCCGGGCCAACTGCATGGCCGCAGCCCTGGCCTTCCATCTTCACGATGACTGGGTGCTGCCTGCGGTGCTGAGCCTGGCCACCGAGGAACAGAAAGCCACCTGGCTACCCCGGTTCACCGACGCCAGCTTTGTCACCTCCGTGGCGTACACCGAACCGGGCGCCGGCTCCGATTTACGCGCGGTCCGTTCCAAGGTCGAACGCAACGCGGACGGCTCCTACACGCTCAATGGTCAGAAGACGTTCATCGGCAATGGCATCAGCGGTGATGGTTCCCTGGTGCTGGCCCGCGATGGCGAGGGCTACAGCCTCTTCCTGGTGGAGAAGAAAGACAACCCGGGTTACACCCCCGGCCGTCAGCTGGACAAGATGGGGCTGAAAGCCTCAGATACCGCTGAGTTGTTCTTCGACGATGTCCACATTCCCGCCGAAAACCTGCTGGGTGAGCCGGGACGCGGCCTGGAGCACATCAAGGACCTGCTACCCCAGGGGAGACTGGCCTTATCGACGGCCGCCGTCGTCGTCGTCGACGCCGTGCTCAGCCAAACGGTGCGTTACGTCGCCGAACGCGAAGCCTTCGGTCAGCGGATCGCCGAGTTCCAGAACACCCGGTTTGCCCTGGCCGATATCGCCGCCAGGCTGGAGGCTAACCAGCGCTACATCGCCGGTGTGCTGGAGCAGTTCCACGCCGGTGAGCTCGACGTCGTCGCCGCCTCCAAAGCGAAACTCACCACCACGGAATTCGCCAAGGAGGCAGTGGACACCTGCCTGCAGCTGCACGGAGGCTACGGCTACATCCTCGAATACCCGGTGGCGCAGGCATACCTGGCGGTACGGCTGATGACGATCTTTGGCGGTACCTCCGAAATCCTCAAAGAAACGATCGCCCGGGAGCTGAGCTGACCCCATGCACGTGGAATCCATCACCATCCGCCGACTGCGCATGGAGATGCTCACCCCCTTCACCACCAGCTTCGGCACCCAAACCCACCGGGATCTACTCATCGTCGAAGCCCACGACGGCGAGACCACCGGATACGGCGAATGCGTCGCCCTGGCAGCCCCCATCTACTCAGAGGAAGCCACCAGCACCTGCCAGGTGGCCCTGACCGAATACCTCATCCCACTGCTCGCCGCCGCGGAAATCACCCACCCGCGCGAGGTGACCGAGGTACTCGCGCCGATCAAGCGCAACAACATGGCCAAAGCCGCAGTGGAGGGCGCCTACTGGGATCTGTGGGCCAAACAGCAGGGCATCAGCCTGGCCGAGGCCTACGGGGGAACCCGCGAGCAGATCGAGGTCGGGTTGAGCATCGGGCTGAAAGAGACCGACGCGGACCTCCTCGAGGCCGTCAGCGCCGCAGTGGAGACCGGATACCGGCGAATCAAGATCAAGATCGCCCCGGGCCGGGATGTGGACATGCTGCGCGCGGTCCGGGCACAGTTCAGCCAGACCCCCATCATGGCCGATGCCAACTCCGCCTACACGCTCGATGATCTGGACGTCTTCACCGCGCTCGACGAGCTCGACCTGATGATGATCGAACAACCCTTGGCCCACGATGACATTGTCGACCACCGTAAGCTCGCCGAGCAGATCCGCACCCCGGTGTGCCTGGACGAGTCCATCCACTCGGCCGAAGACGCCCGCAAAGGTATCGAACTGGGCTCCACCGAGATCATCAACCTCAAAGTTGGCCGGGTCGGCGGGATCACCGAATCCCTGGCGATCGAACAACTCTGCCGCGACCGCGGGATCGGACTGTGGTGCGGCGGCATGCTGGAGACCGGCATCGGACGGGCCCACAATGTGGCCATCGCCTCTCTGCCCGGTTTCACCCTCCCCGGGGATACCGCACCCAGCTCCCGGTACTGGGCCGAGGACATCATCGAACCGGCGGTGACCATGAGTCCCGACGGGCGCATCGAGGTGCCCTATGGCACACCCGGGCTCGGGTACGACGTCGTCGTCTCCCGTCTGGATCAGCACACCGTCTCCTCCACCACCCACCCGCTGAAGACCTGATCCGGCTGACCCAGCTGACCGACCCACTGTGAAAGGACCGCCACACTCCGATGGTTGACCCCACACCCGCTCTGCTCCGCGCCGCTGAGACCCGCCTACCACAGCTCATTGAGGATGTGCGCCGGCTCGTGGAGGTCGAAACCCCCTCCGAGGATCGGGCTGCTGTAGCCCGCGGCGCCGAGGTGGTCGCCGGGCTCATCGAACAGCGGCTAGGGCTCACCCCAGAGACCCTGGAGATCGACGGGGTCACCCACCTGCGGGTGCGGTTCGGATCGGTGCCGCCGAAAGTTCTGCTGGTCAACCACCAGGACACTGTCTGGCCACACGGCACCCTGGCACGCAAACCCTTCACCCAGCAGGACGGTGTACTGCGCGGGCCCGGAGTCTTCGACATGCTCACCGGGTTGGCGATGTCCATCCACGCCGCAGCGATCCTCGCCGAGGCGGGAGAAGACCTCACCGGGCTGGGCATTCTGGTCACCGGGGATGAGGAACTCGGATCGGTGACCTCCCGGGATCTGCTCCTCGAGGAAGCCGCAGAGGCCCGGGCCGCTTTCGTCATGGAAGGGGCACTGGACACCTCCCTGAAGATCGCCCGTAAAGGCACCTCGATGTACACCGTGGTGGTCCACGGCCGAGCAGCCCACGCCGGACTGGAACCGGAGAAGGGCATCAACGCCGGGATCATCCTGGGGCAGCTGCTCCCAGAGATCGAAGCCCTCGGTTCAGCCGAGCACGGCACCACAGTGACCCCTACCGTGCTCTCAGCCGGCACCACCGGCAACACTGTGCCCGATCGCGCTCAGGTGGAGGTCGACGCCCGCGCCAAGACCATTGCCGAACAGGAGCGGGTCGATGCCCAGATCCGCCAGTTGAGCACCGATATCGAAGGTGCCCGGGTCGAGGTCACCGGACGGATCAACCGTCCCCCCATGGAACGCTCCGCCGCCGAAGAGCTCTACGCCCGGGCCGAGCAGATTGCTGAGAGCATCGGCATCGGGCAACTCACCGGCGCGGAGGTCGGGGGCGCCTCCGACGGGAACTTCACCGCCGCAGCGGGGGTGCCCACCCTCGACGGGATGGGAGCCACCGGTGGCGGTGCCCACGCCGAGCACGAACACACCCTGGTGGAGAACATCGCCCCCCGCACCGCCCTGCTGGCCGGGCTGATCGCCGCCACCCTGTCTGACAGCGACCAGTAAGGTCGGGACCTGATGAACCAGCCCGCCGATCCTCTTCAGCAGGCACGTGGTGAGGCCGATGCTGCCGCAGAGGCCGCCGGTGTCGTCATCCGGGAACTGAGGCGGCCGGAGCAGGCGCAGGCTGCCGCCGACTTACTGGCCGAGATCTGGAGTCCCGGTGGAGCCGGTGCCGCACCGGTGGAACCAGGACTGCTCATCGCCCTGGAACACGCTGGAAACTACACCACAGGAGCCTACGACGACGCCGGCAGGCTCTTCGGGGTCACCGCCGGTTTCTTCGGCGCACCCCAGGCGGCGATGATGCACTCGCATATCGCCGGGGTCCACCCCGACGCCGCCGGGCGGGGAATCGGGGCCGCGATGAAGCTGCACCAGCGGGCCTGGTGCCTCGCCCGGGGTGTTCACACCATGGAATGGACCTTCGACCCGCTCATCACCCGCAATGCCCGGTTCAATCTACACAAGTTGGGCGCTGAGTTCGCCGAGTACTTACCGCAGTTCTACGGGCAGATGCGTGATGCCACCAACGCCGGGCAGGGCAGCGACCGGGCGTTGATTCGCTGGCCACTGCGCAGCCGCTGCACCCCCATCACAGGGGAGCCGGACCGGGTGCTGCTGCACATCGGGGACGATGATGCACCCGTGGCGACTGCGCACGGAGCCGATGTGCTCCACGCCGCGGAGGGAGCCGGCGTCGTTGGGCTCAGCGTGCACCCGGATATGATGCGGCTGCGTCGGCAAGCCCCGGAGCTTTCCGCGCAGTGGCGAGTCAGCCTCCGGGAGACGATGCAGCCGCTGCTGCAGGGCGGCTACACCGTCCGCGGCGTGACCGGTGAGGGCACCTACCTGCTCAGCCGATGATCTGCTCGGCCTGTTCGGTGGAGCGTTCCTTCTGGTGCGCGCGGGCCTGATGCTCCAGCTTCACCGTCCACACCTCCCCGGGTTCTAACAATTTGTGCTTGCCTTCGACGTTGACGTCGATGGGCTCAGCGGAGCCTTCAGAGAGGTTCAGGGTGACGTGAGCGTGGTTGATGCGCACCAAGATCGGCTGGTTGCGATACCGCATCCGGAAGGTGACCTCCGGCAGCTCATCAGGCAGCAGCGGGTGCAGCCAGAGCGCATCCGAACGGGTCTCCACACCGCCGTAGCAGCGGATGACCATATCCACAGTGGCCGCCATGGCGCCGAGGTGGATGCCCTCCCGGGTCGTGCCGCCCTGGGTGTCGGAGAGGTCAGCCTCCAGTGCCTCCTTGAACAGGTTCCAGGAACCGGCCCGGTCGAACCGGGCGGCCACCCAGCCGTGCACCACCCGGGAGAGGGTAGAGCCGTGACTGGAGCGGGCCAGGTAGTACTCCACCGTGCGGCCGAAGTCCTCGATGGTCAGCTCATACCCCATGTACTTCAGATGGGCGATGAGTTCATCGGCGGAGAAGATGTAACACAGCATGGTGACATCGGCCTGCTTGGAGAGCTTGTACCGGTTGGTCATGTCCCCTTCGGCCTGCAGGATGAGGTCCAACCGGCCAATATTGCCGTACTTGGCCCGGTAACCCTCCCAGTCGAACTCGAGGAGATCCTCGTAGCCCTCAAACTGGCTGATGATCCCGTCTTCATGGAAGGGCACCCGAAGCCGCTGGGCGATGTGCTCCCAGTGGTCCAGTTCGTCTTCGAAGATGTCCAACCACTCGGAGAGGGGATCGTCCCGGGAATCCAGCTCACGCACCAGCCCGGCGGTGTGCCGCAGCGTCCAGGAGAGCAGCACATTGGTGTAGGCGTTGTTACGCAGCCCTGAACCGGGGGTCTCCGGGTAGCCGTCGTGATACTCATCGGGGCCCATGACGCCGTCGATGTCATACCGGTCAGCTTCGGCGTCGTACTGGGTCATGGAGACGAAGAACCGGCAGATCTCCACCAGCATCTCCGCACCGTAATCGGAGAGGAACGTGTAGTCCTCAGTGGCCTCGAAGTACTGCAACACCGAGTAGGCGATGGCCAGGCCCACGTGCCGTTGCCGGTGGGAGTTATCCGGCATCCACTGCTGGGAGCGCGGGTTCCACAGCTCGCTGGGAGTCTCCTCCCGCCCATCGGAGCCGGACTGCCAGGGGAACATCGCCCCGGCGTAGCCCTCCGCCTTGGCCATGGCGCGGGCCTCGGTGAGGCGGCGGTACCGGTACATCAGCAGCCCACGGGTCAGCTCGGGTCGGCGCAGGGTGAGCATGGGGTACATGTACATCTCGTCCCAGAACAGGTGACCCCGGTAGCCCTCCCCGGTCAGCCCACGGGCCGGCAGGTTGGCATCGAGGTCTCGCCGGGCGCCGAAGGCAGTCTGCAGCACATGAAAGGTGTGCAGATTCAGTGCCAGTTGCTGGCGCTCATTGCGGCGGCCCTGGTCCTGGTCGCAGCCGATGGATACTGCGAACCGGTGCCACAGTGCTCCCCACATCTCCTCGTGGTAAGTCAGCATCTGCCGGAACCCGGTGGAGCGCTGTACGCGTTTGACCGCGTTGTGCCACACCGTGGAGATCGCATGGTCATGGGAGTTGGAGACCGCGGCGATCTTCTCGATCTTCACCGGCTGGCCGGCGTCGACGTGTAGGGAGATGTCGTGACCGGCCACCAGGTCCCCCTCCATGACGGGTCGGCGCATGGGGTTGGGTTCCCCGCCGGAGGTGATCCGGGTGCGAGTCGCCACAGCGATCTGCACTTTGGACTGGTTGGTTTGGGTCTCCAGCAGCACCGTTTCACCGTCGACCTCGCGGGAGTCCACCGGTTCGAGGTGATTGCCGGCCAGTTCCCGGTCGGCGGCGACATTGCGGTTGGCGACCCGGCCTTCGATCATCGAACGCACATTGAGGTTGCCGGACCAGTTTTCGGCCTCGACTTTGACCTCCATGGCCGCTAAGTGCACTCCGGCTAAAGACTGGAACTGTCGGATGGTCACTTTGGTGCGCCGGCCGTGGAGGTCCTGGTAACGGGCTACCCGAGTCAGCAGCCCTCGGCGCATATCCAGTTCCTGGCTGTATTCCAGCAGTTCTGGTGAGCTGGGCAGCAGAGGGTTACCGGCCTCCGGGGTGACCTGCAGGAAGGTCCAGTCCGGCACATTAACCATGTGCTCGGTCTCCACTGTCTTGCCCATAATGTCGGTGTTGAGCCGGTTGAACACCCCGGCGATGTAGTTACCCGGGTAGTGGGTGGCATCGGCTGAGGTCCCCGGGTAGGAACCGCGGGTGCCCCAGTAGCCGTTGGCCATGGCACACAGGGCTTCCCGGGTGGGCTCGTCTTTGGGGTCGAAGGAGTCGTACTTCAGCACCCAGGTGGGGTCGTAGGGGCGGGTGGTGCGCGTGGCCAGCTTCGCCACAGAGAGGTCTTTGACCACGATGTCCGCTCCGGCATCCTTCAGCCGGCGGGGGTCATCGCCTCGGTTGAGGCCCACCACCATGCCGAAGTCGCCCTCCTGGCCGGCCTGCACACCGGAGGCGGCGTCTTCGATGACGATCGCGTCCTGCGGTTCCACCCCCAGCATGATCGAGGCGTGGAGGAACATATCTGGAGCCGGTTTCCCGGGCAGACCCAGGTGGGCCATATCCGTGCCGTCGACGATGACATCGAAGACCTCAAGGAGCCCGGCGATGCGCAGCACCTCCCGACCGTTGCGGGAGGAGGTGGCCAGAGCCACCGGAATACCGTCGGCGCGTAACTGGTGGATCAGTTCCACCGTGGTGTCGAAGACCTCGACGCCGTCACGTTCAAGGACTTTCTCGAAGTAGCCCTGCTTACGGGCGGCGAGCCCATGCACGGTCAGCGCATCGGGGGAGTCGGCGGGACTACCGTCTGCGACCTCCAATCCGCGGGCGGCCAACAGGGAGCGCACACCGTCTTCCCGGGGCCTGCCATCGACGTAGCGTAAGTAGTCCTCGTCGGTGAATTCCGGCTGCGGGGAACCGGCGATCTCACTGAGGGCGGCGTCGAAGAGTTCCTTCCATGCCGTGGCGTGGACGCCGGCAGTGTCGGTGACCACACCGTCCATATCGAAGATGACGGCGCGGAAGTGACGCAGGGCGTGACGCTTGGCCTCGGCGCTGTGACGGAAAGGATTCTCAAAGGGGTGCATGTGTGTGATTTACCTCACGCTCGTTGGCTAGTAGAGGTCCTGACAAGTTCGGTCACATCGTCGTGCTCTGGCCCATCCTATGGGCACACTGAACGGCGGGCCTAGCATCCACTGAAAGTTTCCTGAATATCTGTCCACCTGGTAGGTGGAAGCCGATAGAGTCGTGCCTGTGGCCCGGCGTTCCAGCATTGAACTGACTTTCCGCGAGGTAAGTGGCTCCTCGCAGCACCCCGCTGTGGCTGCCGGCGTCGTCGTCGATTGGATTGATAAAACCGCCTACGCCTGTGCTGCCTCCTGGGCCCGCACCCAATGCGTAACCTCCTATGTGGGCAATATGCACTTCGCGGTCCCGGTGCCGCGGGATACCCCGGTGACCGTCCAAGCTCGGGTGGTCCACACCGGCCGCCGCAGTGTTCACGTGCAGACCCGGGTGTTGATCCGAGGCTCTGAGGGCTGGACGGTATGCACCGAGTGCTTCATGATCTACGTGGCCATTGGCGCCGACGGTGAGCCGGTGGAGGTGACTCCCTTCACCCCGCAGACGGAGTTGGAGCGCCGGCGCGACGTCGACGCCTCCCGTCGGATGGTGCACCGCCGGCAGATCGAAGAGGAGATCCGTTCCCTGCCCGAATCCATGGGCACCTCAGAGAGCGTGACCTTGCGGTTCATCGCCGACACTGACGAACGCTACCCCGACGGCAAAATTCGCGGCGGCGCGGTGATGAAGTGGATCGACCTCGCTGCCGAGATCTGCGCGGAGCGGTACTGCGGTTACGACGTCGCCAGCGTCCTCACCGGGGGTGTCCGGTTCTACCGGCCCATCACCATTGGGGACCTGGTAGAGGTCGATGCCCGGTTGGTGCTCACCGGAACCAAGTCCATGCACGTGCTGGTGCGGGTCCGTGCCGGCCAGCGCAAGGAGCGCCGCCCCCAGGATGTCGCCTACGGGCTGCCGGTGATGGTCTCCCCCGATGGTAGTGGCTCAGCCCGGCCGATCCCCGCCTGGCAGCCGCTCAGCGATGAAGACCACACTGTGGCGGAGAAGGCCCGCCGGATCCGCGACCTGCGTAACGCCACCCTGCTCAGCCCGAGCCCACCGCCGGTCAGTGGGGCTGAACCCACGCCTGCCACCACCGCCTGAGGCAACACGCAGGTTGCATCCTTACCCCACCGGAGATCACAACTACGCCCTGGGGAGGATGGGTTCCCCCAGAAAGCGCCGTTAGGCTCGGAGACGATGAGCCAGACACCACATTCCCCAGATTCGCCAGATCCCGGGCCGTACGGGCCGCCACAACAGTTACCTGGCCCCGAGGGAGCACCTCAACACGGGGACACCCCCCAGCAGGCAGGTCCCCCTCAGCAGGTAGGTCCGCAGCACGGAGCCCCACCGTATGGGCCCCCGCATTACGGCGGTTCCCAGGAAGATGCGGGTGCCCAGAATGCGGGCCCGGTGTATGCCGGTCCGCAGTATGGACCCGGACCGTACCCCCAGCAGCCGGGTGGTTTCCCCGGGCAGTATCCACCCGGGCAATACCCGCCAGGGCAGTATCCATCGGCCCAGCACCCGCATACCCAGCGCCCGCACGCTCAGTATCCGCACGACCAGCACTCCGGCGGGAAGAAGGAGATCCCCTACGGGTTTCAGCCCAAGGGGGCTTTCGCCTCTCCCGGCGATGACCCGAAGGGCCGGCCGGTGAAGCCGACGCTGGCCAAAGGTCTGCCGCCCAAGCTCTTCGGCCGTTTCGCCCAACCGGATTCCGAACCCGGCCGACTCTCCTGGTGGGACCTCATCCCCACCATCCCCTACCTGTTCATCTTCATCATCATCCCCATGGCGACGATGGCCATCCTGGGAGACCTCGACGCCGCAGTGGAGCTGGACCCCGATCAGGGTGACTGGGGCCTGGAATTCGGGCTCAACGCGGTGCTGTTCATCGCGTTCCTGCTGGCCATCGCCCCCATTGTGGGTAAGTCATTCATCCGCAGCTTCCGGGTCTTTACCCACCACGCCTTCGCCTGGCTGAAGCTGCTGGCCATTCCGGTGCTGTGGGTAGTGACGATCGTGCTGAACTTCATCATCAACGTCAGCCTCTTGGCCGCCACCGGCGAAGAACCCGAGCAGAGCGTCAACCAGTTGGGTGTTGAGGCGATGATCGCTGCGGTCCCCATCTGGGCAGCCCTGCTGATCTTCGGGCTGATTGGCCCCTTCGTGGAGGAGTACTTCTTCCGCCACTTACTGGTCGGCAAGCTCTCCGTCCACCTCAATATCTGGGTCTGCGCGGCGATCTCAGTGGTCGTCTTCGCCGCTATCCACGTGATGACCGAGCTGTTCACCGCCTCCGGGGTGGAGATCGTCATCGCCTTAGCCGGTTATCTGACGATGTCGATCGTCTTCACCCTGACGTATATCTTCAGTGGACGGTCCCTGGTGTTCGTGTGGCTGCTGCACGCGTTCAACAACGTCGTCGCCGTGCTTCTGCTGTACTTCTTCGGCCCGGTTCTCGACCCCTCGGGGACGGTGCTGAGCTTCTTCAGCGCCGGCTCAGTAGCATGATGGGCTCGTGAGCACTACACCGCCCGAGGACGCCGGGGATACCGACGGCCCCTCACGCCCGGAGCACGCCGGGAAGCCCCAGGGGGCCGGCACGCCCGAGGGAGCCGACTCACCACAGAGCGCACAGGCCCCTGGGCGGGATCGGCGGCCCATCTCCCGGCAGATCCTGTCCCTGGCGATCCCCGCACTGGGTGCCCTCATCGCCGAACCGCTGTTCCTGCTGGCCGATACCGCCATCATCGGCCGGCTCGGGGTGCCCGAACTGGCCGGAGCCGCGCTCGGGGTCACGGTGATGAACACTGTGGTGGGGCTGATGATCTTCCTCGCCTACTCGACCACTCCCGCGGTAGCCCGCTATGTCGGAGCCGGGAAACTGCCTAAGGCGCTCGCAGCTGGACGCGACGGGGTGTGGCTAGCTGTAGCTCTCGGCGTCGTACTCGCCCTGGCGGGGCTGGCCTTTGGGGAAGAGATACTGACCGGGCTGGGCAGCAGCGGAGAGATCCACCCCCATGCAGTCGCCTACCTGCTGTGGTCGCTGCCCGGGCTGCCGGCGATGCTGCTGGTCTTCGCCGCGGTGGGTACGCTGCGCGGTCTTCAAGACACCAAAACCCCGCTTGTGGTGGCTGCAGCCGGGTTCGCGGCTAACGCCCTGCTGAACCTGGTGCTGGTCCACCCGGTGGGGCTCGGGGTCGCTGGAGCGGCCATCGGCACATCCATCGCCCAGTGGGGGATGGCCGTGACGTACCTGGTGATGCTCATCCCGCGGTTGCGGGCGCACGGCGTCGGGCTGGCCGCTGACCCCATCGGTTTGCGGACCTCGTTCACCGTGGGGTGGTGGATGTTCCTGCGGACGCTCACCCTGCGCGCGGCGCTGCTGGCCACGGTGGTGGTCGCCACTGACCTCGGCGCGCAGACTTTGGCTGCCCACCAGGTGGCGTTTACCGTGTTCTCCACGCTGGCCTTTGCGCTCGACGCGCTGGCCATCGCCGCCCAGGCGCTCATCGGCCGGGAACTGGGGGCCTCGCGGCAGCATGAGGCCCGCCGGCTGGTCCGCACCATGGTGGTGTGGTCGCTGGGCTTCGGGCTCATCACCGGGGCGTTGACGGCGCTGGCTGCCCCGTGGGTGCCACGACTGTTCACCCCCGATGCGCAGGTGGCCGCCGGTATCACCGTGGCCTTGCTTGTCATGGCGGTGGCCCAACCGCTGGCCGGTTATGTGTTCATCCTCGATGGGGTGCTCATGGGTGCCGGTGATGTGAAATACCTCGCCATGGCCGGACTGGTGAACCTGGCTATCTACATTCCTTTCCTCGGTTGGGTGCACCGGTGGGCTACGGATCCACAGATCGACCTGTTCCGCCCGCCGATGGCCGCCTCCGGTACGGAAACGATCCTCTGGCTATGGGTCGGCTTTGCCGTGGTGTTCATGGGGGCTCGCGCGCTCACCCTGGGGGTGCGGGCTGCGGGCACCCGGTGGATGGTTCTCGGTGAGAGCCGATGAGGCGCCGTCGGTGGTAGTAGACTTCCCGGCGTGTCCGTGACACGAACCGACCCCGAGACCGCTCGCGCCCTGGCCCGGCCCACCTGGCTACGCGCGGGCTTAGCTGCGCTCTTCGGCGTTTTCACCCTGGTCTGGCACGGCAACGAGACCATTGTTGAGTTGTGGTCGGGTGAGGACCTGCTGGTGGCTCGCATCGCGATCGTCGTGTACCTGGTGCTCAGTGCCACCGCCATCTGGGAAGCCGCCAAACAAGACGTGGTCCCCACCGGGTTGCGCTCAGCCCTGGCTTTGGGGGCCGCAGTGCGGCTGCTCTCAGGCGTGGCCGTGGTGTTTGTGACCACGACGACGGCGATCGCCGTGGCAGCTGGTGCCGGTCTGCTCATCTGCGGGGCGGCTGAAGCGGTCGCCGCCCGGCGGTCTCGTGCCGGGTTTGTGCCCGCCCGAGACCACACCCTGGTCGGGACGTTGGAAGCCCTGGCCGGAGTGCTCCTGGTGAGCTGGTGGGGGCTGGAGATCGAAGGCGTGGTCGGCATCATCGGAATGGCCGCGATCCTTACCGCCGCTCTGCTCGGGGTCGCCGCCGGTGGTCTGACCCACGAGCTGCGCGTGGCAGATAAACGGCAGCAACGCCAACAGCAGGACCAGAAGTAGCCCAGTTCTCTACGTCGTGTAGAAAAGAGTAGACTGGGACGGCCCCACACCCCCGTACGTGCTAAGGAACCCACACTCGTGCCCGAGGAGCCCCAGGACCGGCGCCGGTCCCTGCTGGAGAGCGTCAAAGCACCCCTGCTGTTCTCCTTCGCATTGGCCTTCGTCGCCGGGTTTGTCACACTGTTCGCCTCATCTGGCGGTTCGGACAACCCGCGCGTGGAGCACACGGTGGGTGCCGAGGGTGGGCTGAACAGCCCGATCAACCTCTCGCTGATTGCTTTCGGTGTGGTGTTCATTGTGGCGTTGCTGGTGGTGTCCATGCTGCAACTGGCCTCCCGGGAGAATCCAGAGCACCTCTCCGAGGGTGCGGGGGTTAACCGGAATTCGGAGGAGCTGTACCGGCGGCAGGTGGCCGAGCGGCGGGAGCGGCAGCGGCGCGAAGAGCAGAAGAAAGCCCGCGCCCGGGGTGAAGAGCCCCCTTACGGGCGCGACGCCGACCCGGATAACTAAGAGCCCATCCGCACCTCCCGCCTGCGTCCCTGAACCCCACACCCGCCCTGCTTAATCCCCGTTCGGGTTACCACACGGTCCACCCTGAGCCCCCACGCCCGCCCCTCGCCCAAAACACCGCGGGTTTGTCGAACCTCAGCGGGATATATGGCGCGGAGGTTCGACAAACCCGCGGAGTTTGCGGTGGGCGGGTGGGGTTGGTCGGTTTAGCTGAGTGGGGACGGGGTTGGCGACGTCAGGGGCGGTGGGCAGGCCCTTTACTCCATGCGGGCGGCGGCTCGGTGCACCGCTTCGGTCAGCCGGTCGAGCGCCGGTGTGGTGGCACTCCAGTGCTGCCAGTGCAGCTGGGCATCTTGTGGTCCGATCTCCGCACAGACCACTAGGTCCCGGTGGGTGCCCTCGACGACGCCTTCTGGCATCTGCGCCTGCGGGATCATCCCCCAGCCGAGCCCGTAGCCCACTGCCGCGTTGTAGGCCTGAACGGAGGGCACCAGATGTGTCACCGACGGCGTCGTCACCCCGACTCGGGCGAGGGCGGTGCGTTGCATATTGTCCCGGATGGAGTAATCGACCAGCGGCACCTCACCCCACTGCACGGCGCCGGCGTCGTCGCGGTGTCGGTCCAGCAGCTCTGCGCTGGCCACCGGCCAATAGCGCATCACCCCTAAAGGTTCTGAACGGCACCCGGAGACCGGTGTGGGCTCCTCAGTCACCGCCGCGGCCACGGTGCCGTTGCGCAGCAGTTCATGGGTGTGTTCTTGGTCCTCGGCGTGCAGGTGCAGTTCCACGTGGTCCCACACTGCCGCCTCGCGGAGCACGTAGAGAAACCAACTGGCCAAGGAGTCGGCATTGACGCCCACCGCCAGGGTGACCGTGGGCTCATAGTGCGCCGAGGAGCCGCGAAACCCCAGTGTGCGGCGGGCTTCATCCTCCAGCAATAAGGTCTGCCGGGCGATGCGCAACAGGGTTTCACCGGAGGCGGTGGGCCGCACCGGCACCGTGCGGGTCAGCAGCACGTGCCCGACCTCCTTCTCCAAGGCCTTGATCCGCTGAGAGAGCGCCGAGCCGGAGATCTGCAGCAGATCCGCCGCGGCCTCGAAAGTCCCCTCATCCACGGCGAGCACGAAAGCCCGCAGGTGACCGGTATTCATACCTGAAGCATAGCTTCAGAGACTGAAGAATCATGAGCTGGTGCGGATTCCATCGGCCGCGCAGAATCAATCACATGATGACTGTGCTGCTGACCGGGTTCCTCGCCTGCATGGCGCTCATCGTGGCGATCGGCCCCCAATCGGCCTTCCTGCTCCGGCAGGGGTTACGCCGCGACCGGGTTGCCGTGGCCACCGCCTGCTGCCTGCTGGGGGATGTACTGCTCATCGCGGCTGGCACCGCCGGGGTCGGCGCCATTTTGGACACCGCGCCCTGGTTGCTCGAGGTCATCCGCTGGGCCGGGGTCGCATACCTGCTCTGGTTCGCTGTGCGGTCTTTCCGTTCGGCCATGCGGCCGCGGGACGACGTCGCCCTCCTCTCGCCTGAGAAGCAGAACCCAGCATCACCGCAGCACCGACAGCGTCATCGCGAACATTCCGGACAGAACCGTGAGCTCCTCGAGGTCACCATGACGTCCTCGATTCCGGTGGTGAAGCCCGACGACGCCGTCGCCACTCGTCAAAAAGTGAAGGTCACCCACGTCTCCCGGGTGAGCGCCGTGGCCGCCACCGGATTGACCGTTTCCATCCTGAACCCTCACGCCTGGGTGGACTCGCTGGTGGTGCTGGGCTCGATGGCCAATAGCTTCGCCGATGAGCGGTGGTTCTTCGCCGGCGGGGCGATGCTCGCCTCGGTGGTTTGGCTGCTGGGATTGGCCTGGGGCTCTTCAGCCCTAGCCAAGGTGCTCAACCGGCCCCGAGTCTGGCAGGTCATTGACGCCTCAGTTGGTGTCATCATGGTCGCCGTCGCCGGGCTGCTGGCCGCCCACGGCTTCTAATCCGCGCTGCGCTTTTTAGCTTTCTTCTCCCGTTTGGCGCGTTCTTCCATCAGCTCAGAGCGCATTCGTTCCCGGAACTGCTTGGCCGCCACGGCACTGGCTGAGGTCGGCTGGTTCAGTGCCGCGGCCTTTTCTGCGGAGGAGGGCTTGGTGATCTTCCGCGGGGCGGAGCTGCGGCCGTTGGTGCTCTCAGTCTCATCGCTGCGGCGGGCGGCCTGCCGTGCCCGGTAGGCGCGCACGTGGGCCCGGTTGGCGCAGTTGCCGAAGTCACAGAAGAGTTTGGAGCGGTTGCGTGTGAGGTCCACGATGGCGGCGTCGCAGTCTTCCCCCTTGCAGATCCGCAACCGGCCGGTCTCCTCTTCGGTGACCAAGTGGCTCAGTGAGGCGGCGAACGTGGCAGTCATGACGTCGCTGACCTTCTTCGAAACCGGCACCGGCACCACGTGGAACCGCAGGGGCTTCTCCGCCGGATCCACCGGTTCCAGGCGGGTTCCGACGCCGTCGAGCAGCTGATTGACGAGCTCGACGGTCTCCTGGGTGGTCACCGGGGAGCGGCTCCAGACCTGGCGCAGCACCGAGCGCAGCTGGCGCACTCGCTGCAGATCCTTGCGGTCAGCAGTGGAGCTGGGCCAGTTGAGCTGGGGGTCCTGCTCGGCGAGATACGTCTTCAGGCCTTCGACAGTCTCCAGCGAATCAGGGTGTCGTTTGGCGCTGCGTAGACCCTCATCAGTGTTGATGAGGTCTGCCGCGGCGATCAGCGCGCGATTGATCTCTGCGTTGAACATGTGTCTCCTATGACGCGCGGCGCGCTGGAACGGCAGCGCTGCCGCTGGGTGCAACGGTGAACAGGCATGGGGGTCCCGGACGTGAACGGCCGTCCGGGCCAGGCTCGCTCAATCCCCACAGTGTAGCCCGCACCGGCGCTGACGTGGGCCTATGTCATATTTCACCCCCTTCAGACCCGACGGTGTCAGGGGTAGAAGGGGGTAGGGATATGAGGTCTGACCAGGAGGTATCGCGCAGAGCGAAACTAGACGAAAGTATTACTCCATCAGGTGCTTCAGGCGCTGCAAAGAGGCTCGAATGCTCGCCGCGTTCTGCTGGGGAACCCGCGCGCGATCCAGCAAGGCCCGCACCGCCGGGTTCTGTCGCGAGGCGTCATACGCTTCGGTAACCCGGGTGGATGTGCCGTTGTAGTCCAGCTCCCAACGCCAGCGGTGCCCGGTCGGCTGAGCCCACTCCAACACCCGCAGTTGCTCCGCCCGGGTGACCTGCAAGGGTAGCCGGTAGGGAATCCCGAACTTCCGCATATGCACGCTGAAGGTGTCCCCCTCGGAGAGGTCATGGGGCCCCTTGGCCCGGTCGCGGACCGTCCCGGACCCATCAAACTCGTGGTGCCGGTGTGGGTCAGCGACCACCGCCCAGATACGCTCCGGTGGCGCGGTGATCTCCAGGGTGTAGGCGATGACGTAGTCGCCGGCGTCGACTCTTTCCGGTGGGGCGGAATCGCTCATGCACGTCACGATACCCAGTGGACCTGTTGCCGGGAACCCGGCATCTGGTATTTCTGGAGAGGTGATTCCCTTCGGCACGCACGGCAAAGCGCGCAGGCTCGCCGCGCTTGCCGCTGCCGAAGAAGCCGCACATCCCACGACGACCACACCTTCACAGGCGGAGATGCAAGCTCGCCTCCAGGTGTTCATCGAGTCGCGAGCGATCTGGTGCGCGATCCTTGGCGGCCTGATGGGACTCGTCGTCGGGCTCGTGGTCTTCTGGGGGGAACGTGTGGTCCTCGCCGAGTCCGAGTACTCCGGGGACTCCCCGGCCGTGCAGTTCTACGCGTCGATCGTCGGTGGGGTGGCCGCGGGGGTCGCGTTTCTCATCGGTTGGTCGCTCAATACCCGTATGGCGAACCTGTGGCTGGGGCAGCGGTGGCGGCTACGCCAGCTCATCGACACTCTGGCCCTGGTGGTCGTGCACTCCTCCATCGCGGTGATGGCCGCCCTGGGGATTTTCCGGCTCTTCCAGGACGCGTTCATCGGGCTGACGGTCGATGACCTCGCCGGGGCGGTGTTCTGTGGACTCGTGGGGGCGGTGGCGGCCTACTTTAGTTTCAACTCCGGGGCGCGCATCAACGCCTTCACCCTCTCCACCATCCTGGCCTCCTTCATGGCCAGTGGTGTGCTGGTCTCCATGCTCTTTGCAGAAAACCCGTTCTGGTGGCATGTGATGTTCTCCGAATTGGGGACCGGGCAGGCCGGCAGCACGAGTTTCTGGACTTTCAACACCACCCTGGTGGTCTCCGGGATCATCATTACCACCCTGACCGCCTTCATCACCCGCGACTTGGAGATCTGGGCCGAGCACACCCGGGACAAGCTCACCGAGCGGATTCAGCGGCGGCAACAAGAGGCCGCAGCGGCGTCCTCCCGCGGTAAAGTGCCGCTGCGCCTGCGGGCCACTGCGCCGTTTGCCCGGCACCTGTGGACCCCGCGGGTGATGGTGGTACGCATCGGGATGATCGTCATGGGGCTTTCCCTGGCGGGAGTGGGGCTGATCCCCATCAGCCTGCACCACGACGCCCACGTGGTGGCCACCGCCTCCTTCGGTTTGTCTTTTCTCTTCCTGTTGGTGGGGATCCCCTACTGGCTGCCCGGGTTTCCGCGTACCTTTTACCTGGTGAGCTACCTCTCTGCCGCCGGTCTGGTTTTCGCCTTCACCCTGTGGCGGCCGGTGGGCTACTACAACCTGACGTCTCTGGAGCTCATCGGGGCAGCGATCCTGTTTTCCTGGTTGATTATCTTCGTGCGGAACATCGCCGCGCAGGTGGAACGGGTCCGGCAGGTGGTGCCTCAATCGCAGCTGGGTGGCACGGACTCTGAGGCTGCCGGATGAGCCCCGCGGTCGCCGTCGTCGGCTCCGGACCCAATGGGTTGACCGCTGCGGCGTATCTGGCCCGGGCGGGGCATGAGGTCACCGTCTTTGAAGCGAGGGACACCCCTGGTGGTGCGCTGCGGTCGGCGGAGTTATTCGGTCCGGGGCTCATGAGTGATCTTGGTGCCAGCGTGCACCCGTTGTCGGTGAGTTCTCCGGCGTATCAGGACCTGATCGGGGATGAGGTGACCTGGGCCCACCCACCGGTTCCAGCCGCCCATGGGCTCGACGACGCCGATCCGGTCCTGCTTCACCGTTCCTTGGACACCACGGCGGAGGGTTTAGGGCCAGACGGCCCGGTGTGGCGAAGGCTCATTGCACCGCTGGCCGAGGATTTCGGGGCTCTACAGCGGGCTGCGTTCACTCCGCCCAGCTTGCCGCTGTCCCAGCTGGTGCCCCAGGGGGTGCTCTCTCGGGTGGCCGGTTTCTGGCGGCTGGGCACTCGCGGTGGGCTGCCCGCTCGGGATGTGGAGCGGCTCTTCCGTACGGAGTCCGCACGCGCTCTGTTTGCCGGGTTGGCCGCTCACTCCACGGCTCCGCTGAACCGGTTGATGACCTCGGCTTTTGGGGTGCTGTTCGCCGCTGCCGGGCATTCCTGTGGCTGGCCGGTGGTGGCCGGTGGCTCCGGGCGGATCGTCGATGCGCTCACCCAGGTGGTGACCTCCCACGGCGGTCAGATCGAAACCGGATTTGAGGTGACGGCAGTGTCCCAGGCGCCACTGCCCCCGGGGCGCCTGGGAGTCCGCAGCGATCTGCGGCCGAGGGGTTGGAAGCTGCGGGGGCTCACCCCGGGCAGGCGTCGGCGTCGGGAACGGACCGCGGCGGAGGTCTACGACGTGGTGGTGCTGGATCTCACTCCCGCCCAGCTGCTCCGGTTGGATGGGCTCAAGCTGCCCGCCCGAGTTCAGCGGCGGTTTTCCTCCTGGGACTACGGCCCCGGCCTGGTGAAGATCGACTTCCTCTGCGATGGGCCCATCCCGTGGGCGCGGGAGGAATTAGCTCAGGCTGGCACTGTGCATCTGGGTGGTAGTGCTGGGCAGATCCACGCCGCCGAGGCGGCCATCAGTCGTGGAGTGCTGCCCGGCCGGCCCTATGTGCTGCTGACTCAGCCGGCAGTCGCTGACCCCACACGGACCCCCGACCACCGCACGATCGGCTGGGCCTACGCTCATGTGCCGCGCGGACTGTCCGGGCCGGGGGTGAAGCGGGCTGCCCGACTCATCGAAGAGGAGATCACCCGGCAGGCTCCCGGGTTCGGCGACGTCGTACTCGAACGCACGGTGTGGGGGCCGGCAGAGCTTCAGGCCTGGAACCCTAACCTCATCGGAGGGACGATCAGCGGTGGGATGCCGACGGTGGGACAGATGTTTGCCCGACCGCGGCTGCTCTCCCCCTATGAGACGGGTGTTGAGGGGGTTTACCTGTGTTCCTCGGCCACTCCGCCCGGCGGTGGGGCTCACGGCATGGGCGGGCACAATGCTGCTGCCACCATCCTCAGCCAGCTCTGAGCGGCACGCTGTGTCACTGAAACCAGCAGAGCGCAGTCATCAAGCCATCGAACCAGCGGTACCCAGCCACCAAGCTTTTCAAATTTGAAGGAATGCCGGCGCAGTTCTGGCCGTTGGCAGGGGAGAACACGTCCGTGACCCCGAACAACCGGGAGAAGTGAGTACACCATGAGCCAGACCAGCCCGCAGCCTGTCAGCACGGAACGCAGAGTCCCGGAAGCCGGTTTTGAGTTCGGCCTGCACACCTTCGGTGACGTCACCTCCACCCCGGATGGCAGCCGACAGCTCAGTCAGCCTGAGGTGCTGCGCAATGTACTGGCCGAGGCGAAGCTGGCCGATGAAGTCGGCGTCGATGTCATCGGGGTGGGCGAGCACCACCGCCCGGATTATGCGATCTCCGCTCCCGACGTCGTACTCTCTGCCATGGGTGCGGCCACCGAGCGGATCAAGCTGATCTCCGCGGTGACAGTCCTCTCCTCCGATGATCCGGTGCGGGTCTACCAGCGCTTCGCCACGATCGATGGGCTCACCGGTGGTCGGGCCGAGGTCTCCCTGGGGCGGGGTAGCTTCATCGAGTCGTACCCGCTGTTCGGTTATGACCTGGCGGATTACGAGAAGCTCTTCGAGGAGAAAACAGACCTCTTCGTCAAGCTGCGCAGCGAGGGGAAAATCACCTGGTCGGGGGAAACCCGTGCACCCCTGAAGGACCAGGAGGTCTACCCCAAGACTGACCACGAGCACGGTCTGCCGACCTGGATCGCCGTGGGCGGTACCCCGAACTCGGTGGTGCGTGCGGCCCGGCACGGTGTGGGCCTGGAGCTGGCGATCATCGGCGGCGCACCGCATCGTTTTGCCCCCATGGTGGACCTCTACCGCCGGGCACTCGAGGAGTTCGGGCAGCCGCAGGATCTGCGGGTGGCGAGCCATTCGCACGGGTTCGTGGCTGAGACCGATGAGAAAGCCGCGGAGATCTTCTACCCCTCCTGGGCGGAGGTCATGGCTCAGCTGGGTCGGGAGCGTGGTTGGGGTGGCGGCTACCCGAGCCGGGACCAGTTCGAGCAGGAGATTGTCCACGGTGCGCTGTTCGTCGGCTCTCCGGAGACCGTGGCGGAGAAGATTGTGCGCACCGCCAAGCAGTTGGGTATCACCCGGTTCGGCTTGAAGTACGGCAACGGCTCCCTAGCGCATGAGCACATGATGGAGGCCATTGAGCTCTACGGGACTAAGGTCAAGCCGTTGGTGCTCGAACGCCTCCAGGGGGTAAAAAGGTAAAGCGGTCAAGGGGGCACAGAGCCCCACTGAGGGGGTTTGGCGGAGGGTGGGCGCTGCGGCGACTGGCTCTCGGGGAACTTCCGGCCTCAGCTCAGCCTCCGATCACCGGCCGCTGAGGTTTAGCACCTAACCTGTCCGGCGTGCCTGAGCAGGAGAAAGAGCAGACGACGACGCCGGAGGACTCCACCGAGCGCAGCTCACCTCATGAGCACGCGGCCCAGACGGAGCAGCCCCATCACAACCAGGGGCAGCAGGAGCCACGCCTGCCGGAGGAGGATGAGCGCCGCACTGTTGTCATCTACTCGGACCCGGGGCGGACCTCCCATCTGGTGCGTCAGCTGCTCGATGAGCAGAACCGGGACTGGGCTCGGCACTCCCGGATTAAGCACGAGCAGGTTCTCATCCCGTTGCGCACCAACGGCACCTTGGACTTAGACACCGCGCAGCACTGGGCGCGAGAGGCGGAATCGGACATTACGATCATCGTCACCGAGATTCCCCGGACCGCCGGGCGGCGGAGTAAGTCAGTGGAGTTGCACTTCGCGGAGAAACTGGCGGTGGTCTCCCTGCCGGCTTTGGGGCCGGTGGCGGTGAAGCATTCGCTGCGCCGGGAGATGGATCGGGCGGTGCGTGCCTTGATCTATGACTCGGTGGCCGAGGCGAAAGCCCACGGCGGGTTCACCTCCCGGGTGGAGGACCAGGATGGGCACGAGACGGTGTACATCACTCCGCGGGCCTATTTCCCGGGCCGAATCTGGATGTTGCTGGGAATGGTGGCAGCCAATGAGCCGTTGTGGTCGCTGCGTAAACTCTCGGCGATGTTCGCCGCGGCCGCAGCCACAGGTGCCTTCGGTGTCTTCTTCCCCACCATCTGGGAGATGGCCGAGGCCCTGCCGGCCTGGCGGCTGGGGTTGACTTCCCTGGCCGCGGTGACGGTGATCGTCGGCTGGCTGATCCTCTCCAACGGGCTGTGGGATACCAATGAGGCCGCAGGCGGCAAGCTGGAAGCGGTGCTGTACAACACGTCAACGGTGCTGAGTCTGCTGCTCTCAGTGGCGGTGCTCTACGGCCTGTTGTTCTTAGCGATCCTGACCATGGGGCTATTCGTCATTGAGCCGGGCTTCATGGGCGAGACCCTCGGTGGGGAGGTCACGCTGGTCGAATATGCCCATATCGCCTGGCTGGCGGCCTCGATGGGGACAGTGGCCGGTGCTTTCGGGTCGAATTTCGACGACGACGCCGACCTGCGCAACCTCACTCAGGGGTCTCGGGAATTGCAGCGCTACCCCAAGGATGAACAGCAGCGCTGAGCTTGAGGCCCTCGGGGGCGTCAGGCCCGCATTAGGCTCCGAGCAGGTGGATGAGCCCCACCCCAAGCAGCGCGAATCCGGCACCCCACAGGATGATGGAGATGAACATCCACAGCATCACCCAGTGTCGGCTGGCCCCGAAGGAGACCATCAGTGGGGCAGTGAACTGGCTCGGCAGCGCGAACGGTCCCAGGATGGAGACCCCGGGCACCCCGAATTTATCGAGCAGCCGCTTGGCTTTGTCCCGACGGGCCTGCTGTCGTGGGGAGTACTCCTTGGGTTCCTGCCGCTTCAGTACCGCCGACCGGATTCCGTGGGCCCCGTAGACCAGCACCGCCACGGAGATCGTATTGCCCGCTACGGCGGAGGCCAGCGCCGCCCAGAACGGCATCCCGATGAGTACACCGAGCAGCCCGCCCGTGTAGGACTCCAGGAACGGGATGGCCGAGAGGGCGATGATTCCCAGCCACTGCAAGGCTTCAGGGAGGCCGTCCACCCAGGCTTGCAGGTCGCCGAGGAAGGTTCCTTCCATCGCGGTCGCAGAGGAGGCAAGGGTGGCGGTCTCAGAAAGTGTCAGCGTCATGTCCATGGCCTCTATTCTTCGTGGTGACGCCGACGACGTCGTCAGCCCAGCGGAGGATACTGTCCACCCTGGTCTATCCCCCACTTAGGGGGGAACCGCCATCACGATTCCGGCCGGGGTAGGTGACCTTGGTGTCTGTCCTCCACTTCGTCCAAACCTCCGCGGGAATGTACAACCACCGCGCCATATATCCCGCGGTGTTTCGACAAAGCCGCGGAGGTTTCGCTGTGTGGCGGGGGCAGGTGTGCACTGGGCGGGGTCGCCGCGGTGGTGTGGCGGGGAGGGTGCTTAAGGGCTCATGCCCCGGCGGTAGACCTGCCCATCAGCCCCGTGGCCGATGATCTCGCTGACAGTGACCAGGTGGTACCCCTCGGCGAGCAGATCCGCGACGATGGCCGGCACCGCCTGCGCGGTGGAGGCGTGCAGGTCGTGCAGTAGCACGATGGAGCCGGGCTGAACCTGCTCGATCACCTGGGCGTGGGTCTCGGCAGCGTTGCGGGTGGCCCAGTCCCGGGAGTCGACGTCCCACATAATCATCGGCCCACCGACCTGCCGGTTGATCTGTTCGGTGGTGGCACCGTACGGCGGGCGCACCAGACGTGGGCGTACTCCCGAGGCGGATTCCACAGCGTCGGCGGTGCGAGTGATCTCATCGGCTAGCTGCTCGGGGGTCAGCTCGGTGAAGTTGGTGTGCGACCAGCCGTGGTTGGCCACCTCGTGCCCGGCAGCGGTCACCTGGGAGGCGATGAGCGGATGGGCGGCAGCCATATGCCCGGTCATGAAGAAGGTGGCCCGCCCGTTGACGGCCTCTAGTGCAGTGAGCACAGCCCGGGTGTTCGGCACCGGCCCGTCATCGAAGGTCAGTGCCACGCAGTTGACCTCGGCACAATTGACCGGACCGGAGGGATTGGTGGTGAAGATCGGGTCCTCACGCTGAGCGTCGGGGGCCTGCCCCTGGTCATCGGGGGCCGGTGTGTGCTCATCTGGGGTGCCGGCGTCGTCGTCGGTGTCGTGGTCGTCCGACGACGGCGGCTGGTCTTCGGTCTCCTCGCGCACCTCGTCGTCGGTGCCTTCCTCCTCGGGATCCGGACTGGGCTCGGGATCCTCGGGATCCTCCGGCTGCTCGGGCGGCTGGTAACTCGAGGCGTAGTCGGCCACGCGCTGACGCAGCTGCTCGGCGTGGGAGTTCAGGATCTCCGACCAGACCGGGTCGACGTCATCGGCGGTGTTCTGGTCCGAGGTCTGTGTGGAGATGATCGAGCGCACATCGGCAGCGCGTTCGTTGACCGCCTCGGTGACATGCGAGGCGGGGGAGGTGTCGGAGGCGCCGCGGTCGGCGGTCCCGGGGGCAGAGGCTCCCAGGGTGAGCAGGCAGCTCAAGCCGGCGGCGCACAACAAGCGGGGAAGGTTGCGCACAGGCCTCAGCGTAGAGAAGCGTAGAGTGCCGAGCTGCTGCGGCGCGCCGAGAACCTGAGAAAAACCTGTGACGTTCTGCGTGTCGATCCAGAGGAATAGAAACCCGCAGATCAAAGTTGAGTACAGGTGACTTAAGTTTTCCAGCCTGCGGTGCTTCAATGGCGAGTGCCGCCGACCCGAAGGGGGACACCATGGACGTCAAACTCACCACCAAATCCCAGGAGGCCGTCTCCGCTGCGGCGATGAACGCCTCCACCGCCGGCAATCCGCAGGTGGAACCGGCCCATATGCTCAAAGCCCTCATGGACCAGCGCGAATCCGTCGCGGTAGCGGTCCTCAAAGCCACCGGTGCCGACCCGGATACTGTCTCCACGCGCGCTTCGGCGGCCATCAAGCAGTTGCCGTCGACCACCGGCAGCTCCGTGGCCAGCCCCCAGTTCAGCCAGGGGGGACTCGCGGTCATCAAGAACGCCCAGGCCGAAGCCCAGCAGATGGGTGACGAGTACGTCTCCACCGAGCACCTGCTGCTCGGCATTGCTGCGGACACCGGCCCGGCTGGCCGCGCCTTGAAAGACAACAACGTGGATGTCAAAGCACTGCGCACCGCGGTGGAGTCCGTCCGCGGGGACCGGAAAGTCAACACCCCGGACCCAGAGGCCACCTTTGAGGCCCTGGAGAAGTTCGGCACGGACCTGACCGAACTGGCCCGCGAGGGCAAGCTGGACCCGGTGATCGGCCGCGACGCCGAGATCCGCCGCGTCATCCAGGTACTCTCCCGCCGGACCAAAAACAACCCGGTGCTCATCGGTGAACCCGGGGTGGGGAAGACCGCCGTGGTCGAAGGTCTGGCCCAGCGCATCGAAAACGGCGATGTCCCCGACGCGCTGAAGGGCAAGACGTTGATCTCGCTGGACCTCGGTGCCATGGTCGCCGGGGCGAAGTACCGCGGGGAGTTCGAAGAGCGGCTCAAGGCGGTGTTGGAGGAGATTAAGAACGCCGACGGGCAGATCGTCACCTTCATCGACGAGATCCACACGGTGGTCGGCGCCGGAGCCTCCTCCGAAGGGTCCATGGACGCCGGCAATATGCTCAAGCCCATGCTGGCCCGCGGGGAACTGCGCCTCATCGGTGCCACCACCCTGGATGAGTACCGGGAGAACATCGAGTCCGACGCCGCCTTGGAGCGTCGTTTCCAGCAGGTGTACGTGGGTGAGCCCAGCGTCGATGACACCATCGCCATCCTGCGCGGTATCAAGGAGAAGTACCAGGCCCACCACGGGGTGGAGATCTCCGATGCCGCCCTGGTGGCCGCCGCCCAGCTCTCCGACCGGTACATCACCGGCCGTCAACTGCCGGATAAGGCCATCGACTTGGTCGATGAGGCCGCCTCTCGGCTGAAGATGGAGATCGACTCCGATCCGGTGGAGATCGACGAGCTCCGCCGTGCCGTGGACCGCCTGGAGGTGGAGAAGCGCTGGCTGGAGAAGGAGACCGACGCCGGCTCCCGGGAGCGGCTGGCCGCCCTGGAAGAAGAGCTCGCCGATAAGAAAGAGGAGCTCGACGCACTGACCGCCCGCTGGGAACGGGAGAAAGGTGCTCACTCCCGGGCCGCCGATCTGCACCGCAAGCTCGATGAGCTGAAGTCCGCCGCCGAGCGGGCCGAGCGCGACGGCGACTTCGCTGAGGCCGCGCGGCTGCGCTACGGGGAAATCCCCCAGGCGGAGAAAGAGCTCGCCGCCGCTGAGGAGCAGGAGGCCGGTGCCGCCGCTGAGGAGCGCATGGTCTCTGACAAGGTCGACGCCGACGCCGTGGCTGAGGTGATCTCCGCGTGGACGGGGATCCCAGCCGGGCGGATGCTTCAGGGTGAGACGGAGAAACTACTGAAGATGGAAGAGCTCATCGGCTCCCGACTCATCGGCCAGCAGAAGGCCGTGCAGTCAGTGGCCGATGCAGTCCGCCGAGCCCGTACTGGGGTCGCCGACCCGGACCGGCCCACCGGTTCCTTCCTCTTTTTGGGACCCACCGGGGTGGGGAAGACCGAGCTGGCCAAAGCGCTGGCCGAGTTCCTCTTCGACGACGAACGCTCCATGGTCCGCATCGATATGTCCGAGTACTCGGAGAAGCACTCGGTGGCCCGGCTGGTCGGGGCGCCTCCGGGGTACGTCGGCTATGACGAAGGTGGGCAGTTGACCGAAGCCGTCCGGCGTCGTCCCTATTCAGTGGTGCTGCTCGACGAGGTGGAAAAAGCCCACCCGGAGGTCTTCGACATCCTGTTGCAGGTGCTCGACGACGGCCGACTCACCGATGGACAGGGCCGCACAGTCGACTTCCGCAACGTGGTGCTGATTCTGACCTCCAACCTGGGCAGCCAGTATCTGGTGGACCAGTCCATCGACCAGGACGCCAAGCGCAAGCAGGTCATGGATGTGGTCAACGCCAGCTTCAAACCGGAGTTCCTCAACCGGCTCGACGACATCGTGATGTTCGACCCGCTGACCATGGATCAGCTGACCAGCATTGTGGATCTGCAGGTCGATGCACTGCGCGAGCGGATGGCCGCACGGCGGCTGACCCTGGAGGTCACCGACTCGGCCAAGGAGTGGTTGGGTCTGACCGGCTACGACCCGGCCTACGGTGCCCGGCCGCTGCGCCGCCTGGTCCAGCGGGAGATCGGTGACCAGCTGGCCCGCGCTCTGCTGGCCGGGGAGGTCGAAGACGGCGACACGGTCATCGTCGACCGGGACGAATTGGCCCTGGAGGGTGATTCCGTTCACGGGCTGACCGTGCGGAAGAAAGAGGTGGTGGAAGGAGTGAACAGCTGATGGCGGAGTCGGCCTCCGTGCCTCCGCCTCCCTTCTGGGAGAACTGGAGGCACCTGCTGCTGGGACTGGTGCTTGTCATGTTGCTGGCGGCCGTCGGCGTGGGCCTGGCCTGGGCGCTGCTCAGCGTGGTGGAGCTGGTCGTCGAGGTGCTCTACGAGTTGGTCATGGGCCAACACGCCGCCAGTTCAGTGGGTTAGTGCCGGATTCCGCGGGGCAGTAGCTGCTGTGGGCAGGATCGGATCAGCCGGGTGTGTGCGATACCGGATATGCCCGGCTATTCGTCCTCAGTGTCGTCGTCGGCGTCGTCATCCTCATCCTCCGGCTCGTCTGAGTCCTCTGCGTCTTCGGCGTTTTCGACGTCGATGTCCTCGGTCTCTACTGTCTCGGCATCCTCGTCCTCATCACTGGCGAGGAAATCCCCGCTCATGGTCTGACCGTCGGGCCGGGTGAGGAAGCAGGAGACCATGCGGTCGCCCTCGGAGCGCCACGTGGTCTGGGTGGGGTGCCAGACCTCGACGTGGAGTTCGTAGTCCACCTCGGCCAGCGCCTCGGAGCTGAGTTCGATGTCGTCTTCGCACCATTGGTGGGCCACATCGAGGACGAGTTCATCGCCGGGGTAGTCCTCTTCGTCTTCGTCGAACTCCTGGCGCAGCAGCACCTGGGCGTCATAGGAGCGTTCACAGTCGACGACGTCGGCGGGGGTGTCCTCATCGACGTAGCCACTGAGGCACCACCCGACTTCCCAGTCCTCGGAGGGCACATCTCGGGCGTGGACGCCGTCGGCCGGCGTGTCGGTCCAGGTCCAGTCGGTGGTCTCCTCAGTGGGGGTTTCGCGCAGAACGAACCACCACAGCAACCCGCCTGTGAGTAACACCACCAGTACCCCGGCGATGAGGAAGGGAATCGCGTTGAACCGCCGCCCGGTGTCCCCCTCGGCTTCCCGGCGGGCGCGCCGGGTGAGGGGTTGTTCGGGTGCGGAGGAGGTGGTCTCGTCCTCGCTCATATCCTGCTCAAAACCCCCCGATCGGTGCGACGCGGCAGAGAGCATCATGCTAACTTAGAGACCACGAACCACTTCATCTGAACAGTCAAGCCCGCGGTGAATGTTGAGCCACTCACCGGACGGGGCGATGAGAGACGTTAAGGGGGTCCCGCTCATGGGGCGTGGCCGTCAGAAGGCGAAAGCAACCAAGCAGGCGCGGGAGATCAAGTACTTCACCCCGGATACCGACCTGTCTGCTCTGGAGCGGGAGCTCGCTGCCGCGCGCGGCGAGAACCCTGACTCCGGTGAGGATGAGGAGTACGAGGATGGCGCCGCAGGAGACGACCGCCGCTGAGTCCTGAGGCGACTGTGCCCACCGGCGATACCGAACCGGTTCCTGCGGTGTTCAGCCAGCAGGCTGAGCGAGCCCACCGGGCCGCCTTGCGTTCGATCGCCCGGATCGTAGAAGACTGCGTGCCGCCGCAACCGGAGGAAACTGCTCGGGCGGGGATTGAGTCCTTGCTCCGCCAGGGCGCGGTGCTGTGCGTGACCGGGGCGGGCATCTCCACTGATTCAGGGATCCCGGACTACCGTGGTCCGCAAGGGTCGCTGCATCGGCACCGGCCCATGACGTACCAGGAATTTAAGTACGACGCTGCCGCTCGCCACCGGTACTGGGCGCGAAGCTTTGTTGGGTGGCGGCATATGGGAGCCGCCCGTCCAAACCTCGGGCACCGCGTCCTGGCTCAATGGCAGGCCGATGGGGTGGTCTCCGGGGTGGTGACCCAGAACGTGGACGGTCTGCATGCCGAAGCGTACCGGGAGCTGACCGGCTCTGAACCCGGCGTTGATGAGCTGGTGACCCTGCACGGGGATTTGGCGACGGTGGCCTGTTTGACCTGCGGCAACCGGGAAGACCGCCGAGCCCTTGATGTCCGGCTGGAGGAAGCAAACCCCGGTTACGCGGAAGCGGCCATGGTCGCCGCGGAGAACGTCAACCCGGACGGGGATGTCACTTTAGATGAGTCCTGGGTGCAGAAGTTCCACCTGGTGCCCTGCCTGGTCTGCGGGGCCGATACTCTCAAGCCCGACGTCGTCTACTTTGGTGAGAATGTGCCCGCTGAGCGCAAAGCCGCCGTCGCGCGTTTAGTGGAGCGCTCCTCCGGGCTGCTGGTGGTGGGTAGTTCGATGGCGGTGATGAGTGGGTTCTCCATCGTGTTGCAGGTTCACCGTGCCGGTAAGCCGGTCGCGGTCATCAATGGTGGGCCCTCCCGGGCGGATGCCAAGGCGCGGTGGCGATGGCGCACCCAGCTCACTCCGGCCCTGGAATCGTTGGCAGCCAGCCTCTGAGGCTCGGCGCCTGAGGATCGAGGTCTTGCTGGTTTGTACCAGGTCTGGTCCTCCCGGAATTCAGCGCCTGCGGCGGTAGTATTTTACTGGATCTCTACCACTACTAAGGAGTAACGTGAATCAGCCGGGGCCTCTGTTCGTCGGGCGTGCCCAGGCCATTCAACAGATCCGGCAGGCCGCTGAACGAGCGGCCCAGCGGATTCCGCAGTTCGTCTTTATTGAAGGCTTCGCTGGGGTGGGCAAGACCGCGCTGGTGTCTGAAGCGCTGGGACCTTACAGCGACTGGCCGGAGGTCACGCTTTCACTTGATGAGGGGTTCCGGGATAAACCCGGTTCCGTGTTCGCGTATTTCGCGCAGCTGCAAGGGCCCACCTCACCCGGGTTGGGAGTGCTCTCCGGGGAGGAGGCGACCTCGGATGAGGCCATCCAGCATGGCCTGCAGCGTGCGGCAGTGCTTGAGTCCCCGGCTGTTATCCGATTGGCGAACTTCCACCACATTGACGAGCTGTCCGCGGAGACTTTACTCAAGGCCGCCAGCGGCGTGTTCAGTGCGCCGCTGCTTTTCATTGCCACGAGTCGACCGGACCCCCGGCGGCAGGTGGCCCGGTTTGCGAATATGTGCCGGACCAGCCGTAACGGGCTATACCTGGATGTGCAGCCCTTTGGGCGGCATGACACCCGGCGGATGCTCCAGCACTACATCTCCACTCCCCTGGCTCAGGACGTCATCGACGAGGTGTGGCGCGCCACAGCCGGATATCCGGCCCTGGTGAAGACCGTCGGAGAGATTGTGGCACGCACCCCGGTGGGCAGCCGGGCCCTGTATCCGGCGCTCTCAGAGGTGGACGGAAGTGCCGCTCAGCGTCAGATGGTGGTGGCGGTGGAGTATGCCTTAAACGCCGCAGATGCTGGGACTGTTGATGCGGTGCGCCTGTTGGCGGCCAGCCGGCATCCGCTGGGGCGGGCTGAACTCGATGACATGACTCAGTGTCCACTCGATGTCGGTGGGTTACTGGAGACCGGGCTGGTCACCTGGGATGAGGACCGGTTCGCCTATGCCATTCGAAACCACCCGGTGGCGCGGGCGGTGCTCTCTGCTCTGCCCCCGGAGCAGCGGGCTGAAGTGCACCTGCGCCTGGCCGAACGGCAGGAGGGCGCCGAGGCGGTTTTCCAGCGTGCCGCCGCCCTGCGCTACAACCCCGAGAGCGGCTCCGTAGATGAAGTGCACGCTCAGTTGCATAACTTTGCCGCCACTGCGCTGATGCGCACGGATTTACCGGCGGCTTTTAGCTTCTTCCGGACTGCGGCCCAGCTGCGACCGGACGCGGAGACAGTGGAGAAATTGCTCGGTGTGGCGATTCCTTTAGGTCGGCTCGATGTGCTCACGCTCTTTGAGAACCAGGTGGACGCCTGGCAGGCCACTCCACTGCGGGAGGCGGTGCTCGCCATGCTCGCCCTGCAGAGAAATGACCTGGATACTGCGGTGACGGTGTTGTGGAGTCAGCGTCGCCTCAGCCCGGAGATGCCCGGTGCGTTGGCCTATGCCCAGGCGGTGGTTGAGGTCAGCGCCGAGGTGGCGATGCGCGGTCAGCAGGACCGGCTCGGGGGACCCCGGATGCAAGCGTTGATGATGCTCGCGGCTCAGGAAGAGGGGCTCAAGCACGCCCTGGAGAACGCCGCCAGTGAGGCGGAACGACATCAGCTCCAGGGGGTTTTGGTCCTCACTGCCGGGCTACGTAGTCTCGGGGAGATCTGGCAGGGTCTGGAGTACACCCGTCCGCAGGATATGAGCCGGGGTATTGAGGACTTAACCCTGATCCTGGAGCGCCTGCAAGAGGTCCCCGGTACGGAGGCTTTCCAAGAGTTGATCCGTGGGGCTCGGGGTGCACGGTACCGGCAGATTGGCGATCCCTTCGCCGCCTATGAGGACCTCAAGGACTTGGCGGAGATTCCCATTGCCAACCATTTCATCGTCAACGCCCAGGTCCAGTTGGCCATGGTGCTCTTCAATGCCGGGTACTGGCAGGAGGCCGAACGGGTCGTGGAGCGTGCTGCCGGTCGGGCGATTCTGCGCCGGGAGTCAGCCCCGTCACTGGTGGCCTATGCCATCTATGCGTTGATCCACGTCGCCCGCGGGGACACCGCTGCTATGGAGCCTCTGATGAAGGACCTTGAGTCCGCAGAGTCCCAGGGGCCAGCGATCTCGGTCCACGTGGAGTGGGTCAAGGCGTTCATCTCCGTGGTGCAGGGGGACCATGAGATGAGTGTGCAGCACTTGCTGGCCATGCGCGATGAAGCTGGCAGCTGGTGGTCCATCGGGATGGAGCCCATGCTGCTGCTGGTTCGGGCGGCGCACTACGCCGGGTGGTCTTCGATGATTGGTCCGCTGCGTAAGTCCATGCGCCTGGGGGATTCCCCGGCGTGGGTGGAGTTCCACTGGGCCATCGTCTGTTATTTGGATGCCTTCGACGCCTGGGCCCAGGGCCACCTGGCCGATGCGGTCGAGCATTTCCGCAGCGTGATCGCCTGGCATGAGACCCAGCCGCCGCTGCGTTCTGGGCAGCTACGCACTGACGGTGGCGGCTACCGGATGCACAAGTCCTTCGCCTCCCTTGACCTGGCGATCCTCGTCGCTCTCAACCAAGAGGAGCTGGCCGAATACGTCGACGTCGCTATCGAGGCGGCTGAATGGGCCGCCTCCACCTTCCGCAGCGCCGGGGCGGAGACCGTTGTCGGTGCCGCGTTGGAGATCCTCGGTGGGCTCCACCAGCCCACTGCACAGGACCGTCTTGCCTGGGCTGCCCAAGCTCCCCAGGATGCTGCTCCCCAGGATGCTGCCGCGGAGGATGGGTCCTCCGGTGGGGAGCATGCTCTACCCCCGGAGTGGGACCAGCTCACTGCCCGGGAGAGGGAAGTCGCCGAACTGGTGGCCGCGGGAAAGACGAATAAAGCCATTGCGGCGGAACTCGGGGCGGCAGTGCGCACTGTGGATACTCACGTCAGCCGGATTTTGAAGAAGCTCGGCCTGCGTTCGCGGCGCGAACTGCGCCATCTGCACAGCTCCCCGTGACATATCGGGACATATTTGGCACCCGTTTGAGGTGTCGATAACCCGGTCACGAAATACGTACCTCTCTGTCACGTCGAAATCTCGGGGGGTGCCTCTATGGTTTTCGTCAAGCTGCTAGGGCGTGCCCGGTTCTGCCTCTGATGGTTTCGGGGTCTTGGTAGAAGGTCCCGTCACGC
>NZ_ATXP01000006.1 GCF_000421745.1 Nesterenkonia alba DSM 19423 | reverse complement strand
CGCTGTGACAACGGTCCGGAGCTGATCAGCCAGGCCCTCGCCGACTGGGCCGGGCAGAAGGTCGGACTGCACTACATCCCGCCGGGGGCACCATGGCGTAACGGCTATGTGGAGTCCTTCAACAGCAGGATCCGGGATGAGTGCTTGAACATCAACAGCTTCTACTCCCTGCTCCACGCGAGGGTCGTGATCAGCGACTGGAAGTATGACTACAATCACCACCGGCGGCACTCCTCACTGGGCTACCAACCCCCAGCGGCCTACGCCGCAGCCTGCCGCCACACAAGAGAAGATCAACCCCCGCAGCTCACATAAGAACTGGACCTAACACCGGGGGCATTCCATTGGAAGACGAGCACGGCAATGAGGTGGAAGACATCACCACTGAGCTGGACGATTCACTGAGCGTGACCTCTGATATCACCGACGACCAGGTCAGCTTGAACGAAGATGAGGACACCATTGAGGTGACCTTCGTCTTCACCCCTGAAGAACTGACCAATCGGACATTGACCTTTACCTACACCGACGAGGCTGATGAGACCTTCACCGACACTGTTGATGTGCAGGTCTCCAGCGCGGTGGACTCCATTGATCTGGAGGTTGATTCTTCTGCTGTGGATCGGGAGGTCCTGGACTTCTCGGTGGTTGCCGTGGATGAAGACGGTGATGTGCTGGGCGAGGTGACCGAGTATGCAGATGTGGTCTCCTCGGTGGATGCAGATGAGATTACCGAGGGCGAACTCACTGTGATCGGTACCGGTGACCGGAGGATCACTGCTGAGTACCGGGGCGAGGCCGGTACTGCTGAGGTGTCTGTCGGCCCGGGTGCCGCTTATTCCATTGAGGTTGATGGTCCCGGGACTGCTGCAGAGACCGGCATGGCCTCTTATGCGGTGGAGGCTTTCGACGAGCATGGCAATACCCGTGGGCCTGTGGTGTTTGATGCCGGTGATGTCTCCTCGACCGTGGGCGCGGATGACATCACAGTGGATGAAGATTCAGGCGAGATCGTGGTGGAGTTCGCTTTCACCCCGACACTGACTGACCGCGAGTTGACGTTCACCCATCCAGACGATGCGGAGATCACTGCCACCATTGATGTGGAGGTCTCCAGTGCGGTGGAGTCCATTGAGCTGAGCATCGCGGAGACTATCGAGCACGGTGAAACGGTGGACTACACCGTCACGGCCCTGGATGAGGACGACGAGCCGCTGGGTGATGTGAGTGAGTACGCGGCTGTGAGTTCTGATGCTGAGGATGACGAGGTGGCCAATGAGCAGGTGACGTTCACCGGTGCCGGTGAACGCACGCTGACTGCCACCTACCGACGCGAGGAGGACACCGCCACAGTTGAGGTGGGCCAAGCTGCTACTGAGGTCAGCGTGGGCTTCGATGGTGATCCGGTGACTGCTGGAGACCCGGTGGTGCTTGAGATCGAGGTGGACTCCACAGTTCCGGGCGGTCAGGTGCCCACTGGTGAGGTCGAGGTCTGGTACGAGGATGCCGATCGCGATGAGGACGCACCCCTGGCCACCGGCACACTCGAAGATGGTGCCATCACCGTCGAGGTGGAGCATGAGGATCTCGAGGCCGCTGGTGACTATGACCTGGTGGTCCACTACGAAGGCACCAGTGATTTCGCGGCCTCAGACTCTGATCCTGTTGAGGTCTCTATGGTGCCGGCTGCCCCGGCGTCGATCTCGGTCACTGGTCCGCGTAGTGTCACCGAGGCGGAGTCCGCCACCTACAGGGTGCAGGCCTCGGATGAGTACGGCAATGTGATCGGCTATGTCACTACCGATACCGAGATCACCTCGGACGTGGAGGCTGATGTCATCGAGGGTACTGAGGTGGTTTTCGCTTTCACCCCGGATGGGCCTGCTGACCGTGAGCTGACCTTCAGCTATGGGGACGAGGGAGACCTCACCCCTGTTCAGGTCCAGGTTGAGATCAGCTCCGCAGTTGATGCCCTGGCAGTTGATGCTCCGGATGAGGCTGAAGTCGATGAGGCCGTCACTGTGACTGTTGAAGCCCTGGATACAGGCGGTGAGGTGCTTGGGGATGTCACCGACCACGTCACGCTGTCTTCCTCGGTGGAGGACGACGTTGTGGTGGGTGATGAGGTGATTGTCTCCAGTGCAGGTGAACGCACCATCACTGCCGAGTACCGTGGCGTAACTGGCACCACGGTGGTGCAGGTGACCGCACCGGAGGACCCCTCACCAACCCCGACCGAGGACCCTACCCCCACGGATGAGCCGACGCCGACAGATGATCCCTCACCGACAGATGAGCTTCTAGCCCCGGGCGAGATCATCCTGGAAGCAGATCAGGTCGCTGTGGGTGAGTCTATGGAGGTCACTGGCACCGGTTACGAACCCGGGACTGAGGTCACCGGCACCATGTACTCCGACCCGCTGGATCTGGGTACCGAGGCTGCCGATGAGGCCGGGGCGGTGACCTTCAGTTGGGAGATCCCTGAGGACACCGAGTCCGGTGAGCACACCGTGGTACTGGCTGCTGAAGGTTACCAGGAGGTATCTGTCTCCTTCGAGATCCTGGCAGCAGAACCGGACCCGACCCCCACCGAGGAACCGACACCTACGGAGGAGCCGACGGAGTCGCCGTCGCCGACGGAGGAACCGACTCCTACAGATGAGCCCACTCCTACAGAGGAGCCGACGGCTACGGAGGAGCCCACTGAGGAGCCGGGTCCGGCTGAGACCTCAGCTGTTCAGGACCCGGAGGAAGACCAGGAGGATCAGGATGACCTGGCTGATACCGGTTCGGCCTGGACTGGCTGGCTGGCGCTGGCAGCTTTGCTGCTGATGGTGGTGGGCGCGTTGGGCCTTGTTCTGCGTCACAACGCTGACCCCAGCAGAAAGAGGTAGTACTACACCACAGACCGGCCATGCCCCCTGGATGGTCAGCGGCGACGTTTGCGTTTTTCACGCACGCGCATCTGCACCTCAATGGGCGTACCGGTGAAGTCGAAAGTCTCCCGCAGTCGGCGGATGATGAACCGGCGGTAACCCGGGTCCAGAAACCCCGTGGTGAACAGCACAAACTTCGGAGGCCGAGTGGCCGGCTGCGTCCCAAACAAAATACGCGGCTGCTTCCCTCCCCGCACCGGATGCGGATGTGCCGCCACCAACTCCCCGAGGAAGGCATTGAGCCGCCCGGTCGGGATCCGCTGCTCCCAATTGGTCAACGCGGTGCGCAGGGCCGGGGCCAGCTTGTCCTTGTGCCAACCGGTACGGGCCGAGACATTGACCCGCGGAGCCCACGACACATGGCCTAAGTCCCGCTCGATCTCCCGTTCCAGGTAGTAGCGGCGTTCATCATCCAGCAGGTCCCACTTGTTATACGCCAGAACTAAGGCCCGTCCGGAATCCACCGCCATCTGGATGATCCGCACGTCCTGCTCACTGACGGGCTCATCGACCGCCAGCAATGCCACAGCCACCTCAGCCCGGTCCAGGGCCCGCTGGGTGCGTAGCATGGCGTAGTACTCACTGCCAGAGGCCATGTGCTGACGCCGCCGAATCCCCGCAGTGTCCACAAACCGCCAAGACTCATCCCCCAGTTCGACGATCTCGTCCACCGGGTCACGGGTGGTGCCGGCGACATCGTCCACCACAACCCGGTCAGAGCCGGCCAGTCGATTCAGCAACGAGGATTTGCCCACATTGGGCCGGCCCACCAGCGCCACCCGCCGGGGCCCACCCACTGGGATCATGCCACCGTACTGTGCCGTCTCAGGTAAAACCTTCAGGGCAGCATCCAGCAGGTCACCGGTGCCAGTGCCGTGCAATGCAGACACCGGATACGGCTCCCCCAGCCCCAGATTCCACAGCGGGTAGACCTCCCCCATCTGGTGTGGTGCATCCACCTTGTTCGCTGCCAGGATGACCGGTTTTTTCTTCCGGCGGAGCATCTTGACCACGGCTTCATCCACTGCGGTGGCTCCCACCAGGCCATCGACCACGAAGAGCACCGCGTCAGCCTCGTCAACGGCGATTTCCGCTTGATCCGCCACCCGGGCGCCCATGCCCTTGGCGTCGGCCTCCCACCCGCCGGTGTCGACCACGGTGAAATCGCGGCCATTCCACTCGGCGTCATACGTCACCCGGTCACGGGTGACCCCGGGGACGTCCTCCACCACGGCCTCCCGGGAGCGGATGATCCGGTTGACCAGCGTGGATTTACCGACATTGGGCCGACCCACCACGGCAAGGACCGGAGGGGCCGGCACATGGGAGAAGTCGGCGTCGTCGTCCTCTGCCTCACTGAGCAGGGCAGCGTCTTCCTCATCGAGGTCGTAGTCCTCAAGCCCAGCACGCAACGCTGCGGCCCGAGCGGCGGCCTCATCCTCGGTGATCTGTTCCAGCCGCTCAGCAATCCGATCATCGGACTCAGTGGGGATGTACTCCTCGTTGTCTGGACCGGTACTCATGCTGAGGCGCTCTCCCGAGCCAGCTCAACACGGCCAATCAGCGAATCGACCGTCTCCTCGAAGGTCAGCTCGGAGGAATCAAGCACGGCAACCCCATCGGCTGCTTCGGTGAAGTTCGCCGCCGCGGAGTCCTTGGTGTCCCGCTCCAGAACCTGCTTCTTCAACGCCGCTTCACTCTGCTGGGCACCGGACTCAGCAGCCAATTGCAGACCACGACGCCGCAACCGCGCCTCCGCAGAGGCAGTCAGCAACACACGGACTTGCGCATCAGGGGCCACCACCGTGGTGATATCCCGGCCTTCAGCGACGATAAACCCAGCCTCATCAATAATGCGCCGCTGGGCAGCGACCAGCAGTGACCGGGCTTTGCGGTTAGTGGCCACCGCAGAGACCGCTTCAGAAATCCGCGGCTGACGAATCGCCTCAGTGACATCGGTCTGACCCACGGTGATGACCTGGTGCTCAGCATCGGTGGAGATCTTCAGCGGCATCTCCTCCACGGCAACAGCCACGGCGTCCTCATCATCGAGGTCGATCCCCTGCTGCAAGCAGTACCAGGTGGCAGCGCGGTACATCGCCCCGGTGTCCAGATAGGCGGCCCCCAAGCGTGTGGCGGCGGCCCGGCAGACACTGGACTTGCCCGAGCCGGAGGGTCCGTCAACGGCGATGACCAGCCGGTCTGAGTCGGTCACGAAAGAACCACCTTCCATCCGATGTCTGTCAGGGCCTCAGCCAGGTGCTGGGCCCGTCCCGGGAGCACCGAGAGTTCCACCATACCGACCTGATGGCCGGCAGAGTGCTCCATGCGCAGGTCTTCAACATTGACGCCAGCGCGGGCGACATCGTTGAGAACCGCGGCGATCTGACCAGGCTTATCGTCAACGATGACCGTCACCACCGCGAAGGACTGCGGCGGCGAGCCGTGCTTCCCGGGAACCCGGGCCACCCCGGCATTGCCTTCGGCGATGAGCTGAGCAATATCAGCCTGCGCCCCCGGGGCTGCCGGGGCTTCCAGGGTGCGGATGAGCCGTTCGACGTCCTCGCGCAGTCCGTAGAGGATCTCCACCACCGCGGGGGCGTTGCCGGAGAGGATCTGCACCCACAGATTCGGGTCACTCGCGGCGATCCGGGTGACATCCCGCAGTCCGTTCCCGGATAGTGCCAAGGCCCCGGCGGGTGCATCCTGCAGCCGGGAGGCCACCAGGGACGCAGCAATCTGCGGCAGATGAGAAATCAGCGCCACCGCATTGTCATGAGTGACTGGGTCCATGCGATGCACACTGGCCCCCAGGGTCCGCGCCAGGTCCATGGCCGCGGTGACCGCATCCTCAGCGGAGCTCTCATGGGGGCAGATCACCCACGGCATGGAGGTGAACAACTCGCCACGGGCCGCCACCGGGCCGGATCTCTCCCGGCCCGCCATGGGATGAGTGCCCACATACCGGCTGAGGTCCGCACCGGCGTCGTGCTCCTTAAGCCGTTCCAGGACAGCGTTCTTGATCGAGGCCACATCGACGACGACGGCGTCAGCAAACTGGGCGAGCATCGCAGAAACTTCCCCGGGCACCGCCTCAGGCGGAGCAGCGACTACGACGAGACCAGGCTGAGCCTGGTGAGCAGCCGGGTCCCAGATGGTGCCAGCACCGATGTCCTCAGCAATCCGGGCGGCCGTGGGGGAAGGATCCGAGAGCCAGACCTCGCTGCCGGCGGCCCGTAAGCCCAGGCCAATACTCGCTCCGAGCAGGCCTGTACCGCGGATGAGCACAGTGCTCACGCTCATCGGCTCCCCTCATGGGTCCAGGTGGTGGGCCCCGAGTCAGGATCACCGGCGCCAGAGTCGGCAGCAGAGCCACCGGATGCACCGGCCGGGGATGAGCTCTCGGAGGATGAGGTCTTATGGGGTTCACCGGAGACGAGATCTTTCAGATGCCCGACCTCCTGGATGCCGAGATCGCGCACAGTGCCCTGAGGCTGATCTCCAATGGTGATCTGCCCAAAGGCGGTGCGGACCAGCCGCTGTACCGGGTGACCGACGGCCTCGAACATCCGCCGCACGATCCGGTTGCGTCCCGAATGCAGGGTCACCTCCACCATGGAGCGGTTTCCCGTGGTGGTATGGACCCAGCACCGATCGGCCGCGATGGAACCGTCCTCGAGTTCAATACCGGATTGGAGCTTGCGTGCGGTCTTGACGCTGACGGCACCGGCAGCCTCCACCAGGTAGGTTTTGGGCACCTCGTAGGAGGGGTGAGTCAGTCGGTGGGCAAGCTCGCCGTCATTGGTCAGTAACAGCAGACCCTCGGTCTCGTAGTCCAACCGGCCCACGTGGAACAGCCCGGCGGCGCGGTGCTCTTCATCGAGGAAGTCATCAATGCTGCTGCGCCCCTGAGGGTCATGCATCGTGGAGACCACCTTGGCGGGCTTATTGAACATGACATACCGGTGCGTCACATCGAGACTGACAGGAACCCCATCGACGTGGATGCTGACCACCTGGGGATCCACGCGCACGCCGGGTTCAATGACGATGCGGCCGTTGACTGCGACTCGCCCTTCGGCGATGAGCTGTTCACTGACCCGACGAGAGGCGACACCGGCGGCGGCGAGCACTTTCTGCAGGCGGGTCCCGTCTTCGGTGTGCACGGCACGGAAGTTCTCCTCGGCCTCATCGGCACGCAGTTTGGCCCGTTTCGGCCCCGAGGCGATGATGCGCTGCGGTTTCTCCTCAGCGAAAGGCCCACCCTCCTGGCCTGCTCTGGGGGTGCGCGGTGCGCGAACTGCTCGCGGTGCCGGCTTGCGGCGCCGTCGTCCCTCAGATGCCATGCCGACTATCCTACCGACTCGGCTGAGGTCACTTCAGACGCCTGTGCTCTCACAGCGATCAGCGCACCGGCACATCGCAGCCTCACCCCTGAGGGGTGTGACCGGCTCGAGGGAGGGTGCGTATGAGGTGAGGTGGCGTGGAAAAGCCTAGGGGGCGGCGTCGTTGATCTCATCAAGATCCTCGACCCCCGGCAGGTGGGGGCTGAGGTGAGGCAACTCATCAATGGAATCCAGGCCCAGGCGTTCTAAGAACTCCGCGGTGGTGACGTACAGCGTCGCCCCGGTGACTGGGTCCGTTCCAGCGGTGTCCAGTAACCCCCGGGTGACCAGCGTCCGAACCACCGAGTCGACGTTGACCCCCCGGATCGCTGCGACCGCAGACCGGGTCACCGGTTGCCGGTAGGCGATGACAGCCAAGGTTTCCAAGGCTGCCTGGGAGAGCCGGGTGGTCTGGCCGCCCAACACGAAAGCAGAAACCTGCTCGGCGTACCGGGAGCGCGAATAGAACCGCCAGCCACCGGCGACTTCGCGCAGCTCATAGCCGCGTTGGCGCCTCGGTGCACGGGCAGTGTCCTGCTCCCCCGGCCAGTCCAGGGGTGTGCCGTCGGCCTCGGCCCGTAGTTCGTCCAGCAGAGCCTGGACTTGGTGGACCGGTAGGTTCACCGCAGCGGCAAGCTCGGCCGGGGTGACGGGTTCCTCGGCCACCATGAGCACCGCCTCCACCGCGGCCAGATAGTCCTCATGCGCTACCAGGTGGGTCCCCTGTGCCTCTTCCAGAGCCGGGGCCGGGGTGGGTGCCGGTTGTGAATCCTCAGCCGCTGCGCGGGGTTCCTCCGTCATGCCGACGCCGTCTCCCCCACCCAACTGATGGTCAACTCGGCCAGCGGCTCCGGTTGATCGAACTCCACGGCCCGGTCACGGAACAACTCAAGCAGTCCCAAAAAGCGCACGACGACGATCAACGTGGTCTCCGCATCGGCGATGAGATCGCTAAACCGGCTCTGCCCGGTGCGCCGCAACTGAGCTGCCATGGCCTCCCGCTCAGCGAGAGCATCAACGTGAGCGTGGAGATGGTCCAAACGGACGTCATCGGGCTCGAATTCCTTGCGAGCAAAAGCCCGTTCAGCCAACTGCCGGATGTCCTCGACCGTGGTGTTCCAGCTCAACTCCGGTAAAAGCCCCATCAGGTCCGGATGCTCCCCGGGCCGCCGCGGAAACCGGCCCAGATTCTGCTCAAAACCGGCCCGCAGTTGATCGGCGATCTGCTTAAACGCTCGGTACTGAAGCAGCCGAGCAAAGAGCAGATCCCGGGCTTCCAAGGCCGCGAGGTCTTCCTCAGATTCCGGGGTGGCTCCGGGCAGCAGTTCAACGATTTTCATATCCAGCAGTGTGGCGGCCACAAAGACAAAGCTGCTGGACTCATCCAGCGCCCGTCGGCTGTCCAGGGTGCGCACATAGGCGAGGAACTCGTCGGTGACTTCGGCCAGCGCCACTTTGGTGACATCGAGTTGCCGTTTGGCGATGAGGCTCAGTAGCAGGTCAAAGGGCCCGGAGAATTCTTCCAGGCTGACGGTAAAGCCTGAGACCTGTTCCAGGTCCTCTCCAGCGGCCTCCATGACAGTCGAGGTCACGGGGAGGCTCCCCGGGAGATGAGTTCACGGGCCAGTTGCCGATAGGCCTTCGCGCCGTCGTGTTTCTGCGCGTAGCTGGTGATCGGTTCAGCTGCCACGGTGGCATCGGGGAACTTCACCGAGCGTTTAATGACCGTTTCAAAGACCTTCTCCCCGAAGGCCTCCACAATCCGGGCGATGACTTCCTTGGCGTGGGTGGTGCGCAGATCGACCATGGTGACCAGGACGCCGTCGATCTCCAAATCCGGATTGATCCGGTCCTGAACCTTCTCGATGGTCTCCTTCAGCAGGGCGACCGCACGCAGAGCGAAGAACTCAGCCACCAGCGGGATAATCACTCCGTGAGCGGCGGTCAGTGCGTTGACGGTCAACAGACCCAGGGAGGGCTGGCAGTCGATGATGATGACGTCGTAGTCATCGCGGACCTCGCGGAGTGCCCGTTCCAGGACTTGCTCGCGTCCGACTTCGGTGACCAGCTGGACCTCCGCAGCCGAGAGGTCGATATTGGCCGGCAGTAAGTCCAGGTCTGGAATGTGCGTGTTCATCAGGGCGTCCCGGGCGGAGACTCCCTTCTCCATGAGCACGTTGTACACGCTGGTGTCGATCTCGTGCGGGTTGGCCCCTAGACCGGCCGAGAGGGCACCCTGGGGATCGAAGTCGACCATGAGCACCCGCCGACCGTACTCGGCCAGCGCAGCCCCCAGGTTGATGGCCGAGGTGGTTTTCCCCACCCCACCCTTCTGGTTCACTACGGCGATGACCCGGGCCGGACCGTGAGCATCCAGCACCGAGGGTTCAGGGAAATCGTGCTTGGGCTGTCCGGTGGGGCCGATGATCGCGTCACCGTCGACGGTGAATAGCTCTCTCGGCTCGGAACTCAACGTGGTACTCCTGACGGGTCGCCCCAGCGGGCCGGTCGTGGTCACTGACCCGACCAGATTACCCCGTGTGATGTGACGGGCAACTGCCCCCGGGATCAACAACGGCCCTTGCACCGAGTCACCAGGGAGCACGAGTATGTTACGCATCACAGGCTTTCGCACTGAAGACCAGCAACCTGAGAGGGCAAGACACCGGATGATCGAGCACACTGTACGGGTCCACCCGAGTTCGGCGAACCTCGCCCGGGACGACCAACTGGCCTATAAGATCGCTCAGGTGGCCGTTGATCCGGTCCCCGTCGACGACGACGTCACCGAGATGGTCATCAACCGGGTCATCGACAATGCTGCGGTCGCCGTGGCCTCATTGACCCGGGCACCGATCGTCTCCGCACGGGGACAAGCCCTAGCCCACCGGGTCTCTGCCGGGGGGACGGGAGCCTCGCTGTTCGGGGTTGACGAGAAAACCTCCCCCGAATGGGCGGCCTGGGCCAACGGGGTGGCAGTGCGTGAACTCGACTTCCACGACACATTCTTAGCTGCTGACTACTCCCACCCGGGGGACAACATCCCTGCGATCCTGGCCGTCGCTGAGCACACCGGGCGATCCGGAGCAGACGTGGTGCGCGGGATCGCCACCGGCTATGAGATCCAGGTGAACTTGGTCAAGGGGATCTGCCTCCACAAGCACAAGATCGACCACGTCGCCCATCTGGGTCCCTCCGCGGCCGCCGGCATCGGCACCCTACTGGGCTTGCAGACAGAGACCATCTTCCAAGCCATTGGGCAGGCGCTGCACACCACCACCGCGACCCGCCAATCCCGAAAAGGGGAAATTTCCACCTGGAAGGCTCACGCCCCGGCCTTTGCCGGGAAGATGGCCGTGGAAGCGGTGGACCGAGCCATGCGTGGTCAGACCTCCCCGGTGCCCATCTATGAGGGTGAGGACGGAGTCATCGCCTGGATTCTCGACGGGCCCGATGCCGAGTACACCGTGCCGCTGCCGTCCCCCGGGGAACCAAAGCGGGCCATCCTGGACACCTATACGAAGGAGCACTCCGCGGAGTACCAGGCCCAGGCCTGGATCGACCTGGCCCGGAAACTGCACCGTGAGCACCCGGAAGTCACCGACCCGGCGAATGTGGACTCGGTGGTCATCCGCACCAGTCACCACACCCACTACGTGATCGGTTCGGGGGCCAATGACCCCCAGAAATACGACCCCTCCGCCTCACGGGAGACTCTTGACCACTCGATCCCCTACATCTTCACAGTGGCTCTGCAAGACGGGACATGGCATCACGTGCACTCCTACGCCCCAGAACGTGCCGGACGGGAAGACACAGTGGCTCTGTGGCAGAAAGTCACCACTGCAGAAGACCCGGAGTGGACGCGCCGCTACCATTCGCTGGACATCTCCGAGAAGGCGTTCGGCGGAGCCGTGGAGATCATCCTGACCAACGGCACTGTCATCACCGATGAGATCGCCGTGGCCGATGCCCACCCTTTGGGAGCTCGGCCTTTCGCCCGCCGGCAGTACATCGAGAAGTTCCGCACCCTGGCTGAAGGGATCGTCGACGACGCCGAAATCAACCGTTTCCTCACCACAGTGCAGCAACTGCCCCAGCTCAGTGCAGACGAACTGGTGGGATTGAATATTCAGGCTGCAGACGGCGTCGTCGACCTCTCTGTCACCCCGAAGGGACTGTTCTGAATGCTTTATGCGAAGACCACACCGGAGGCCAAACGGGCCCACTTGCGTGAGATCCTCACTCCCGGAGCGGCACGTCAGTTCCCCGGCACCTTCACCCCGCTCTCGGCACCATTGATTCAGCAGAAAGGCTTCGACGGGCTATACGTCTCCGGGGCGGTGCTGGCCAATGAGTTGGGTCTACCGGATATCGGTCTGACGACTCTCACGGAGGTGGCCACCCGTGCTGGGCAGATCGCACGGATGAGCGACTTACCGACCATTGTGGATGCTGACACCGGGTTCGGGGAACCGATGAATGTGGCCCGCACGATCCACGAGCTGGAGAATGCAGGACTGGCCGGCTGCCACATCGAAGACCAGGTCAATCCCAAACGCTGCGGCCACCTGGACGGCAAAGCCACAGTGGATACCCAGACGGCCACCCAGCGGATCAAAGCTGCCGCGGAAGCACGCCGGGATGAGAACTTCCTCATTATGGCTCGCACGGACATCCGTGCCGCAGAGGGGCTGGCTGCCGCGATCGACCGGGCCCAAGCTCTCGTCGCCGCCGGGGCGGATGCGATTTTCCCGGAAGCCATGCAAGACCTCGCTGAATTTGAGGCGGTATGCCGGGCAGTTGATGTGCCGGTGCTGGCCAATATGACCGAGTTCGGCAAATCAGCGCTCTTCACCCGGGATCAGCTTGCTGCGGCAGGGGTGGCGTTGATCATCTACCCGGTCACCTCCTTGCGGGCGGCGATGGGGGCGGTGGAACGCACCCTCGATGTCCTCGCCGCTGATGGTACGCAGCAGCGCGCCGTGGAGCAGATGATGACGCGTGCCCGGCTCTACGAGCTGGTCGACTACGAAGGCTACAGCCGTTTCGATACCGGGATTTTCGACTTCGATGTCCCCGGTGAACAAGCCTCCCGATGATCTCACCAGCGAGATCCCATTCGGGTGATCCGACCAGAGGTGATCTGGTCCGTGACTCGGACTCAACAAGCGAAGGAGACAAGGATGTCTGAGCAAACCGTCCATAAGGGACTGGCTGGAGTGGTCGCTGACCACACGGCTATCTCCAAGGTGAATCCGGAGACCAACTCCTTGCTCTACCGGGGCTATCCGGTCCAGCAACTCGCCGCGCAGTTGAGCTTTGAGGATGTGGCGCTGCTGTTGTGGAGTGGGGAACTGCCCACTGAGGCTCAACGGTCCGAATTCATGGCGTTCGAGCGGGCGCACCGCCGGCTGATGCCGCAGGTGCGTTCTGCGATCGACCTGTTGCCGGTGGACTGTCACCCGATGGATGTTGGCCGCACGGCGGTCTCGGTGCTGGGCGCCTGCGACCCCGATGCCGAAGATTCCTCACCTCAGGCTGAGCTGGCCAAAGCCCAGCGGCTCTTCGCCGCGTTCCCCGCGGTGGTGGCCTACGATCAGCGACGTCGTCGCGGACAGGAACCGGTGGAACCACGGGATGATCTCGACTACTCCCAGAATTTCCTGTGGATGACCTTCGGAGAGGAGCCGGCTGAAGAGGTGGTCGATGCCTTCCGGGTCTCCATGGTGCTCTACGCCGAGCACTCCTTTAACGCCTCCACCTTCACCGCCCGGGTGGTGACCTCTACCCTCTCGGATCTGCACTCGGCGGTCACCGCAGCTATTGGCGCGCTGAAGGGCCCTCTGCATGGTGGTGCCAATGAGGCGGTGATGCACACCTTTGATGAGATCGGGATCCGCGCTGAGGAGAGTCGCGAACAGGCTGCGGCTCGGGCGAAGGCCTGGATGGATGAGGCCTTGACCGCCAAACGCCGGGTGATGGGCTTCGGTCACCGGGTCTATAAGAACGGTGACTCCCGGGTCCCGACGATGAAAGCCGCCCTGGACCGGATGATCGACTACTACGGTCGGGATGAACTTTTAGGTCTTTACGACGGCCTCGAGCAGGCCATGGATCAGGCCAAGGGGATTAAACCGAACCTGGATTACCCGGCCGGTCCCACGTATCACCTCATGGGCTTTGACACTGAGATGTTCACCCCACTGTTTATCGCCTCACGGATCACCGGCTGGACCGCCCACATCATGGAACAGCGGGCGGAGAACTCCCTGATCCGGCCGCTGAGCGCCTACAGCGGGCCTGCGGAACGCCAGCTGCCGTAAAGGAGCACCTCGTACCAGGCGTGGCGGCACTCAACGGGCTCACCGTGCCCGCGGGTGGGCCAGCCGGTACTGTTCGCTGAGGCCCTGCTGGGTGATTTTGGTGTAGATCTGCGTTGTCGTCACAGACGCGTGTCCCAGCAGTTCTTGGACGGTACGGACATCAGCACCCCCGTCGAGTAGATGGGTTGCGCAACTGTGGCGCAGCGTGTGCGGGGAGACATCCGCGCTGATTCCGGCCTGCTCTGCCGTCTTGGTCAGGACTGTCCACGCGGACTGGCGGGATAAGCGTCCGCCGAGTTTGTTGAGGAACAGTGCCGGGGAACTACGACGACGTCGCCGACGCTGTGCCCGTTCAGCCAGGGCGGGGCGGGAGGCGGTGAGGTAGTCGTTGAGCGCCTGGCGGGCGTAACTACCCACTGGCACCATCCGTTGTTTATTGCCTTTGCCGGTGACCCGGACCAAGAGCAGACCCTCAGGGCCTTCCCCGGCGCGGTGGACGTCGTCGACGTCGAGCCCGATGGCCTCGGAAATCCGTGCCCCGGTGGCGTAGAGAAACTCCAGAAGGGCACGGTCTCGCAGCCCGAGCGGCGTGGCCGGGTTCGGAGTCTCAAGCAGGCGGGTGATGTCATCGACGCTGAGTGCCTTAGGCAGACTTTCGCCCAGCTTGGGCGCTTGGACCTCACGTGCGGGGTCATAGGAGGTCAATCCTTCTGCAGCCCAATACCGATGGAGTCCACGAATAGAGGCCAAGGCCCGGGCCACAGAGGTCTCCCCCAGGGCTGTGCCGCCGTCGGACCCTGTCGCTAGAGCCCGCAGGTAGTCTCCGATTCGGGACTCGGTGATCTTACCGGGACTGCTGAGTCCTTCGGCGTTGAGGTAGTCCAGGTAGCGGATGATGTCCCGACGGTAGGACGACAGCGTGTTCTCGCTCAGCCCACGCTCTACCCGCAGGTGGATGAGGTACTGCTCAGCCGCTTGCGGCAGCGGGTCCGTGTTCACCGGTCACCGTAGAGAACTGCTCACCAGGAGTTCTGGCGGTCCAGGCCTGCTCGGATCAGCCCGGAGAACAGCGGGTGCGGGTTCGTAGGCCGGGACTTCAGCTCCGGGTGGGCTTGAGTGGAGACGTAGTAAGGGTGGGTGTCACGGGGAAGTTCCACGAACTCCACGAGGGTTCCATCCGGGCTGGTGCCAGAGAAGACCAGACCGGCCTCGGCAAGTTGCTCCCGGTAGGCGTTGTTGACCTCATAGCGGTGCCGGTGGCGTTCGGAGATCTGTGTGGCGCCGTAGGTCTCGGCGACCACGCTTCCTTCGGTGAGTACGGCGTCGTACGCCCCCAGGCGCATGGTCCCACCGAGGTCGCCGTCACCGGAGACGATCTGCTTCTGCTCGGCCATGGTGGCGATAACCGGGTAGGCGGTGTTGGGGTCGAACTCAGTGGAGTTGGCTTCGGTCATCCCCAGCACGTTGCGGGCGTATTCCATCACCATGGTCTGCAGGCCCAGGCACAGCCCCAGAGCGGGGAGCTTGTTTTCCCGGGCATAGCGCAGAGCACCGATTTTGCCGTCTAGCCCGCGGACCCCAAATCCACCGGGTACGCAGATCGCGTCCACACCGGCCAAGGCCTTGGCCGCACCATCGGGGTCTGCGCAGAGATCCGAGGGCACCCACCGGATTTTAGTGCGCGCATTGTGGGCGAATCCACCGGCCCGCAGCGCCTCGGTCACCGAGAGGTAGGCATCGGGCAAGTCGATGTACTTGCCCACCAGGGCGACCTCGACCTCGTGGTCGGGGTTGTGCACCACGTTGAGCAGGCGGTTCCACTTCGTCCAGTCCACGTCTTTGAACTTCAGGTCCAGGGACTGGACCACATAGGCGTCAATGGCCTGTTTGTGCAGGATGCGGGGGATGTCGTAGATGCTGGGGGCGTCAGCGCAGTTGATGACGGCATCGGCGTCGACATCGCACATTCGGGAGATCTTGCCGCGGATATCGGCGGGCAGCTCCCGGTCGCTGCGTAATACGATTCCGTCGGGCTGGATACCCAACGAGCGCAAGGCAGCCACCGAGTGCTGGGTCGGTTTGGTCTTCAGTTCTTGGGAGGGCCCGATGTAAGGGACCAGGGAGACGTGGAGGAAGAACACGTTTTCTCGGCCGACGTCTTGGCGCAGTTGCCGTGCCGCCTCCAGGAAGGGCTGGGATTCGATATCACCGACCGTGCCGCCGATTTCTGTGATGATGACGTCGGGAGCCGGTTTGTCCCCCGGTTCCTCAGCGGGCAGCCGCATGCGGCGTTTGATCTCGTCAGTGATGTGCGGGATGACCTGGACTGTATCGCCAAGGTAATCGCCGCGGCGTTCTTTCTCGATGACCCGGGAGTACACCTGACCGGTGGTCACATTGTTGACCCCGTCGAGGTTTTCGTCGAGGAAACGCTCGTAGTGGCCGATGTCGAGATCGGTTTCGGCTCCGTCCTCGGTGACGAAGACTTCCCCGTGCTGGAACGGGTTCATCGTTCCGGGATCCACGTTGAGGTAAGGGTCGAGCTTCTGCATGACCACGGAGAGCCCCCGGGCCCTGAGCAGATGCCCTAACGAGGAAGCGGTCAGGCCTTTGCCGAGGGAGGAAACCACACCCCCGGTGACAAAGATCTGCCGGGTGGTGAAGGGGGTGTTCTGAGTCCTGGGAGAGTTGCGCTGCGCCACGGAGTTCTAGCCTATCAGTCAGCAGCCGACCCACTGCGGGGGAACTCGACTGTAGCGGTCTCTAGGAGCTCTGCCGCATGGGCCCGAGCAGTCTGGGAGTCTTGTTGGCCGGCCAGCATCCGGGCGAGTTCAGCGACCCGTTCTTCCTGGGAGAGAGCCCGGACATCGGAAACGGTGACGCCTTCTGCTGTGGAGCCACCGTCACCTTTATGGACCCGAATGTGCTGATCGGCGTAGGCGGCCACCTGGGGAAGATGGGTCACACAGATAACCTGGGCCTTCTGCGCCAGGGTCGCCAGCCGCCGGCCAATCTGGACCGCAGCATGGCCGCCGACGCCGGCGTCGACTTCATCAAAGATGAACGTTCCAGCGCTGAGCTGTTCGGCTAATACCACTTCCAGGGCGAGCATTACCCGGGAGAGCTCACCACCAGAGGCTCCCTTGCCCAGAGGCATCGGCTCGGCCCCGGAGTGGGGAGCTAAGAGCATGGTCACCGTGTCAGCACCATAGCGGGTGAGTTCCTCAGTGGGGGTGACCTCCACGGTGAGGCGCGCATTGGGCATCGCCAGGGCGGTCAGCTCGTCTCCCACCGCGCTGCTGAGCTTCTCTGCGGCGTGAACGCGCAACTGCCGTACGGCCTCAGCCTGGTTCCACAGCTGGGTGCTGAGCTCCTCCACGCGCTGGGTGAGCTCCTCGATGCGTTCGCTATCACTGTGCAGGGTATCCAGGCGCTGACGCGCGGTGTGGGCCCAGTGAAGGACATCATCGATTTCTGGACCGTAGAGCCGGGTGAGCCGGTCAATCTCCGCCCGGCGTGAGTGCACGTGGGCTAGGCGTTCTGGTCCGGTGTCATCGAGGCTGGCAGCGTAGATGCCCAGCTGGTTCGCCGCATCGGTGACCAAAGTGGAGACCTCACTGAGTTGACGGGCGGTCTGGGCCAGTTCCTCATCCTGATCCACCACGGGAGTCAGTGCACTGGAGGCCGCCTCGATAAGCGCAGAGGCGTTGGGGGCGGTATCTGCTGCGACGGCGTCACCTCCGGTGAGTGCCTCCTGGGCGGTGCGGGCGGCTTCCCGCAGGGCTTCGAGGTTCTCCAGTTTGAGTGTCTCAGCCCGCAGTGCTTCAGCTTCACCGGGTTGGGGGTCCACAGCGTCAATGGCCTCCAGCGCCTGGTGCAGCTGCTCAGCTTCCCGACGGCGCTCCACCTCGTGGTTGGTGATCTCCTTCAGCTCAGCAGAGAGACTCTGGTATTCCTGGTAGTCGCGCTGGTATTGCTCCAGGGCGGTACGGAGCTCTTCGCCGGCGTAGCGGTCGAGAGCCTCTCGTTGGGCTGCAGCCGAACGTAACCGCAGTTGGTCACTCTGCCCGTGAACGGTGACCAGCTCAGCTCCAATCTCACCGAGCACCGAGACTGGAACCGCCCGACCAGAAACTGTGGCCCGGCTGCGCCCTTTGGCGCTGACCGCCCGGCCCAGCAGCAACGGTTCGGCGTCGTCTTCCTCACCGAGCAGCGCTCCGGCCTCTTCGGCCCGCTGCCGGGCGGGGTGATCGGAGGCGACGTAGAGTTCAGCGTCCACGGCGGCTTTATCCGCTCCCCGGCGGACGGAGGAGGCCTCCGCCCGACTCCCCAGCAGCAGACCAAACGCGGTGACCACCATCGTCTTACCAGCCCCGGTTTCACCGGTGACCACGTTGAAACCTGCGTGGAGGTCCAGCTCGGCCCGCTCGATGACACCCAGGCCGCTGATGGTGACCCGTTCAATCATGAGGCCTCACCACCGGGGGTTTCACGGGCCGGTCCGCGCCAGCCGGTGGTGGGCAGGTTGAACTTCTCCACCAGACGTTGGGAGAAGGGGGTGTGATGGACTCGGGCGAGCAGCACGGGTTTGGAGGAGCGGGTGACCTCCACCCGCGCTCCGGCTGGCAGGGTCATCGAACGGCGTCCGTCGCACCACAGCACACCGTGTTCATCGTCACGCTGAAGGACTTCCACTGCCATCATGGAGCCCGGATCCACCACCAGGGGGCGGGCGAAGAGCGCGTGGGCGGAGATGGGAGCGAGGACTAACGCTTGAACCTCCGGCCAGACCACCGGCCCCCCGGCGGAGAACGCATAGGCCGTGGAGCCGGTGGGGGTGGCCATGACGATCCCGTCACAGCCGAAAGTGGACACCGGGGCCCCGTCGATTTCGACGACGAGTTCAATCATCCGTTCCCGGGCTGCTTTTTCGATGCTGGCTTCGTTCAATGCCCAGGAAGATCCAATGTGGTCGCTGCCGCTGAAGACCTGGACGTCTAAAGCCATGCGCTGTTCCACGGTGTAGTTCTGCTCCACCACCCATTGCACGGAGTCGCCGAGCTGGGTGCGTTCAGATTCGGCGAGGAATCCGACGTGCCCGAGGTTGACCCCCATCAGGGGAAGATCTACTCCGCGCACCAGATCAGCAGCCCGGAGGATGGAGCCGTCACCGCCTAGAACCATCCCCACTTCGCAGCGCTCGATGGGTATCTCCCGATCTGCCACGGCGACCGGTACCGCCCGGAGCCGATCCCCCACGGCGGCGGAGAGGTCTCGGATATCGCGTTCTAACATCACCGGCCGTAGGCCGGCGTGGTGGAGATCCTCGGCGACTGTCGCGGCGGCGTCGACGGCGTCTGGCCGTCCGGTGTGGGCCAGCACGAGCACGGCGCGGGGATCTGCGGCGGTCACCGGTCCTCCTTCCGTGGATGCTGCGTTGTTCCGGCTTCAGTCATTCGGCGGGGTGCTGAAGTCGAACTCCTCCAGACTATCCCGCAGCCGGCTCCTGCCTTCAGGTGTTTCCACAGGTTCTGGGCTTGTTCCGGCAGCTACCGTACTGTTCCCCTCGGACATGTGCGGTGTCCCGCGGCGCAGGTGAAGGAAAAACTCGAGGTTGCCGTCCTGTCCCGCCAGTCCCGAGCGAGCCAGACCGTGAAACTCAAGCCCAGCGCTGTCGGCAGCCTCCATCACGCCTTCTACTGCTGCCCGGCGCAGTTCCGGGTCGGTGATGACCCCGGTACGGCCCAGGTGTTCCCGCCCGACCTCAAACTGGGGCTTAACCATCAGTAGCAGTTGGCCCCCGGGGCGGGTCTGATCGGTCAGGGCCTCGATGACCAAGCGCAGGGAGATGAAGGAAAGATCAGCCACCACGAGGTCGAAGGCTGCACCGAAATCACCGGGGCCGGTATAGCGAAGGTTGACTCCTTCCACTGAGGTCACCCGGGGGTCGGCCCTCAGGCTGGGGTGAAGTTGGTCGTGTCCGACGTCGACGGCCACCACATGCTCGGCCCCTCGGGTGAGCAGAACCTGGGTGAAACCACCGGTGGAGGCCCCGGCATCCAGACAGCGCAGACCCATCACGTCGACTCCGAAGGTCTCTAGCGCGCTGAGGAGTTTATGGGCCGCACGGCTGACCCACTGGTCCTCACCGGTTAAGGTGATGGTCTCACCGGGCTGCACCGGTGTCGAGGGCTTCGTCACTACTTCTCCGGCCACCTGAACCGCACCGGAGGTGATGAGCTGAGCGGCCCGGCTGCGGCTGGGAGCCATCCCGCGAGCGTGGAGTTCCTTATCCAGCCGGGGCGCCATCGTGACTCCGTGACACTGTTACTCCGTGGCCGTGTTGTCGAGGCGTCGGGAGAGCTCGCTGTGAAGTTCTTCGGCGGCGCGGATGTAGTCCTCAAGCGTGTCCACGCTGAGTACCTGGTCCTGGCCCCTGCCGTGTGCCCCAGGTTGTCCGCCTTGTTCACCGGGCTCTTCGCCGGTTTGCTCGGGCACCGGATCGGTCGTATCGGTCATGGTCTCAGACGCTCTGGTGGTCGCCGGTGAACAGATCGTCCAGGGTGCTGATGATCCAGTTCGGGCGGAGGTCGCCCTCGGCTGCTTGCGCAGCTTCGGTGGTGTCCACGCCGGTGAGGACCAGTGCGGTGGTGTACCCGGCACGGTTACCGCCGAGGATGTCAGTGTCGAGTCGGTCGCCAACTACCAGAGGGTTCTGCGCCTGAAGACCTTCTCCAGCCTGGGTAAACATCACCGGCTCGGGTTTCCCCGCCGCCCGGGGGCGTTGCCCGGTGGCGAAGGAGACCGCTTCCACCAGCGCACCATTGGCGGGTGCGATCCCGCGGTCCCGCGGCACGCTGCGGTCTAGGTTGGTGGCGAACCACAGGGCCCCTGCGTTGATGGCGAAGGAGGCCTCGGCCAGGTCCGCCCAGCCGAGAGTCGGATCGAACCCTTGGATGACAGCCTCCGGTGCCTCATCAGCGCTGTGGACCACGGTGTACCCGGCGTGTTCACAAAGCTGCCGTAATGAGGGACTGCCGGTGACCAGGACCTTAGCCCCGCGGGTGAGGTGCTGCTGTAACAGGGCGACCCCGGCCGGTGCGGAGCTGTAGATCTCCTCCGGTGCGGCCGGGATGCCAAGCTCTCGCAGGTGCTCGGCGATCTGCTCGGCGGAGCGGGAGGCGTTGTTCGTCACGAACGCGCACGGTACTCCCTGCGCTTTGAGTTTCTCCAGGGCTTGGGGAGCCCCGTCGACGGCGTGGGGCCCGGCGTAGAGCACTCCGTCGAGGTCGAAGAGCACCGCGTCATGCTGTTGGGCCAGTGGTGTCGTGCTCACAGGTTTCCTCCCTCTGGGTGCGCTGCCGATGTGGTGTCGGTGACGACGTCTTCGACTCGGGGAAGGGTCACGGACTCTTCGGGGTCGTCGTCGAAGTCGAGAATGTCCGGCTCAGCGTAGGCTCCGGCGCCTAGGGCTTTCTCTGCCACGGCGGTCTGCCGACGCCAGCGGGCGGCCTCCTCGGTCCGGCCGACGCGTTCGAGGGCATCGGCGTAGGCGGTGTACAGCCGCGGGGAGAACGGATAGGCCCGCTGGTAGTCCAGGTCAGGGATTTCCAGTGCGGTGACGGCGGACTGGTAGTCCCCCAGGTCGGCGTAGGCTCCGGAGCAGACGATAGCCAACTCGGCTCGAGTCGCTCGGCTGAGCTGAACGTTTTCGACGTCTTCGGCGAGTTCCAGGGCTTTCTCCGGTTTGCCCACCCCACGGAGACAGTCGGCGATGACCGGCACGTGGGTGGAATCTCCGCTGATCCGCCGGTAGGTGCGCAGTTCACGCAGAGCTTCGGCGTAGTCCCCTGCCGCGTAAGCGGTCAGCCCCACGGCTTCACGCACGATCGCCAGCCGCCCCCCACGCCGGGAGGCCGCCAGGGCATGTTCCAAGGCCAGCTGGGGGTCGATATCGATGAGTCGACCCGCCATCACCAAATGCTTGGCCACCCACGTGCGGTTGGCCTCGTTGAGGGTGGTCAGCTGCCGAGCGGCCTCCCGGTCTAGTTCCTTGCCGGTGACGTCGTCGTCGATCTCCGGGGAACGGGGGCGGTCGGCACTATTAGCCCGGCGTAGATCCCGTGGGTTCGGTTCTGGGCGCTCACGTGCGGGGCGGTCCCGGGAGTCTCGGCGGTCGGAGCGCTGGTGTCGTTGCATCACCGACACAGGATAGCGGGGATCGGTACGACGCCGGCAGCCAGTACGGTGTCGCCCCTGAGGTCATTCCCCGGAAGGGTTGGGAGCTGAGGAGATCGGCTCGTGGACCTCGCCGACTGCATCGACGGATTCATCGGGAGCCTCAGCGATATCGGTGTCGTCGAATTGTGCGGAGTCTTCCTGGGCGGTGCCGTATTCGATGTCGCGCTGGACGGGTTTGCCCATGGCGTTCTCCACGAGTTCACAGAGCCTGCGCCGCCGGTCGGTGAAGAAGGTGGCGAATTCGTCCCGACGGAGCGCCTCAGCGGAAATGAGGTGAGAGTCCAGCACCGCGTCAAGCACCTCGGAGGAAATCTGGGCCTTACGTTCAATTCCCGGTAAGTAGATGCTCGGGGCGCGGCCACCGATGCTGCGGTTGGTCTTGGCACTGATGGCAGTCTTGTTGATGATAGATTCGCGGTACTCCGCCGGGACGTCCCGGTCAGTGCACCACTTCTGCGGGAAGATGTGGTGAATATCGACTTCCAGGGCGGCGTGCTGGGCCTTGTCCAGGCGCTTGTCTTCCATCCAATCGCGGGCCTCATTGGCCAGCAGCAGGGCATAGATCCCCTTATACGCCGCAGCGTTACGGGTGCGCAGGGAGTGGAGGCGGGACTCTGCGAAGGCGGCTTCCTGAATGGTGCTGGGAATCCCGGCCTCCGGTTTTTGCATGGCCCAGTCAGGGACTTCTTGCACATCACGGGCGAACCGAGTGGCTGTGGTCCCCCCGTAGAGTTCGCCCAGCACCCCAGACCAGAACCACTGAATGATCCGGTCGCGGGGTCCACGCAGGTCGGCGTTGTCCTGCATGAGGACTTTCATCACCGCTAAAGGGATCAGCTGAGTGCGGTAGGGCAGGAAGCGGGTGTCAAAAATGTGCCGGTCAGCGAGGAATCCGGCGATCCAGATGAACGCCTCCCGCAACGGTTCCACCCACCTGAGGTAATCACTGAGGGTGAGTTTCAGCATGTCCTCACGACGGGCAGAGACGGCGGAACGGCGCGTGCCCTCCTGATTCTTCTGACGCTCCAGGGTGGTCAGCAAAGTGACTGCTTGCAGGAAGTCGGTGTTCTCCAGGTCGTGGAGCACCGGGTACGGGGCGAAGAGTTCCTGGGTGGCTCGCCAGTCGTCGTTGAGCCGGAAGTCGGTACCGTACTTCTCGTAGTGAACTTTGTCCCCGGCGAAGGTGGCGGTGAGCAGCTCGAACACGTTCAGCGGCAGCCCACCGGTGTTCACCTTCTCAAAGACAGTGGCCACTGCCGCTTTGGAGGTGTCCCGGTCCAACTGGATGGCAGGGATGGAGTACTGCCGGGCGGGGCTGAAGATCCGTTCGTGGAAGGCCATGCTGAGTTCACGGTTCTCCATGCCGAGGATCCACCGGGCTCCACCGTCGGAGTAGAGCTCGCTGAGGGGAAAGTAACCCTGTTGTTGCTGAAGTTCCTCGGTGGAGAGGTCGAGGACGACGTCGCGGTTGAAGTTGGTTTTGATCTTGCCGTCGGCGTCCACCGAGATAACGGCGTCGTCAATACTGTCTTCGCCCTCCAGGGCTTTGGCGATGTCCACGAAGTATCGGCGTTGCAGTAATTTGCCGCGCGAGTCCTTGGTGGCGACGACGCCGTCTCCGGTGAGCGCCTGGGTCATGGAGGTCAGCCGCTGCTGGCCGTCGAGCAGCAGTTGTTCGGGTTCAACGGATTCGGGAAGGGTGACCCCTTCGACGGGTCGTGGTTTGAAACGGACTTCGTCATTATTCGTGTCCAGCAGCATCACGACTCCCATGGGGTGGCCTCGCAGAATAGTGACCAGCAGTTGACGGATGCGCTCGTCATCCCATTTGTATCCGCGCTGGAAGTCCGGCAGCTGGATTTTGCCGCTGGTTGTCTTCTCCAGGTATTTGCTGAGGTTCTCCTGCGGAGTCTGGAAGCCCATAACCACACCCTAGCGAGCAGGCGAGACACGCCGAGGGACCCGAAGCCTGTATGACGCCTGAACGCGTCATACGGTCAAAGCTGGGAGGGGGTTCGCCAGGTTCGGGTTCTCTGGATGCGGGGTTTCATCGGGCAGGGTTTCACCGGATGTACTGTGCATCATCAGCGATCACGGTAAAAGACCCATCCGGTGTGGGGATAGTCCCGTAGCGCAGGGAGGTCACCAGGGGTGTCCTTTCAGGTGGCGGCCGTTTCTGAGGGTTCCAGCTCTTTGATCGTGAGGGCGACCCAGATGAATGAGCGACCGTTCTCTTCTCTGATTCCGGTGCGGGCGGGGTTGCCCGGCGCATCGGAGAGCGCGCCCCGGCGGTCCGCTTCTTCCAGGAACAGCACGGTCCGGGGGTCCATGTGTTCGCCGTACTCGGAATCAGCAGGATCAGCTTCCCATTCGGCCTGGAGTTCATACCGGGCGGGCAGGACACCGGTCTCGATGCCGTCGCCGCCCCACGCGGCGGGAAGTTGCGCATCAACAGGGTAGACCGTGAGTATCTCGTACCGGCCCGGGGTGGGCCCTTCCCTGCCGGTTGTCCACGGGTGTCCGGTGATGGTGATCCCTTGGTCCTGGAGCCGGTGCCTGAGGTGTGTGGCTTGCTGGTCGAACAGGGTGTGGACGGCTTCTGGGTCGTCGTCGAGTCGATCGAGGTCGTCGGTGGATAACTCCAGCACTTGGGCTACCCATGGTTGGGCAGGTTCTTGTTGTTCTGTGACTCCCACGTGAGCCTCTAGGTGGGCGAAGAAGGTCTGAGCCTGGGCGTGCTGTGCGTCCTCGTGCTCCCGCTGCGCCAGGATTTCCTCTCGATGCTGGATCAGCGCCTGTTGGGGGTCAGTCTCTAGTGCCTGACGGACCGCGTCGACTCCTAGCCCGGCCTCACGTAGGACTTTGATGATCGTGGCGGGGCGGAGCTGTTCGACCTCGTAACGCCGGTATCGGGAGTATGGGTCGACGGAGGCGGGTTGAAGCAGGCCGATCTCGTCGTAGTGCCGGAGGGCTTTGACAGTCAGGCCTGTGGTCGCTGCGAATTCTCCAATGCTGTACATGGTTTTCAGTATCCGGTCTCCCCCAACGGGAGGCTCAAACGCTTTTGCGACGCCGGCAGTTCAGACGCCACAAACGGGTGGGTTATCTCCTGCGGCGGGGGCTCATGTGGGCCAGCGCGACACTGGTGAGACATATTGCCCCGCCGATGATGGCCAGCACCGGTGGTAGTTCTCCCTCATCCCGCAGGCAAGGACCGCGGGTCGAGGACGGCACTGAGCATCGCCAGGGTCTCAGGGACGATGGCGTAGTAGGACCACTTGCCACGCTGTTCGCGGGTGACGAGCCCAGCGTCAACGAGCTGCTTCATGTGATGTGACACCGTGGGCTGGGACAGCCCGACCGGCTCGGTGAGATCGCATACGCACGCTTCGGCTCCGGACTGCGCGGCGATCATGGACAAGAGCCGAACACGCGTGGGGTCGCCCAACGCCTTGAACATCCGCGCCAATTGCTTCGCATCCTCTGCTTCCATCACGCCCGCAGTCACCGGCGCGCAGCAATCGGCCTGGTCTGTGGTCAGCAGCGGCATCGAAGTCGTCATACTCCGACACTACGACACACATTGACACATGTCGATGTATCGACGATCATCAATACAATGTGTATGGATCTACCATGAGCGGAGCACGCGGTGAACGAGGAGCCCACAGGCCAGGAGGCCAAGCTGCGGGATCAGGTCCGTGCCCGCTACGCAGAGGCCGCGACCGCGGTTACCGCCGGCACCCGAAACACCACCTTGCTCATCGAGGACTCCTGCTGCAGCCCAACCGTTTCCTCGTGTGACGGCACGAACGCCTCGACCAAACGGAGCTTTGGTGCCGGTCTCTACGACGCGACCTCCGCCGCGGACCTCCCCGTTGAGGCAGTCGAGGCGAGCCTGGGTTGCGGCAACCCGACTGCGGTTGCCGAGCTACATGAGGGCGAGCGGGTGCTGGACCTGGGCTCGGGCGGCGGGATCGACGTGCTGTTGTCGGCGAGGCGAGTTGGTCCCACTGGGTTCGCCTACGGCGTCGATATGACTGACGAAATGCTGTCGCTGGCCCGCGCGAACGCCACCAAAGCTGGAGTGACCAATGTTGCGTTCGTCAAGGGCGCCATCGAGGACATCCCGTTGCCTCATGGCGCTGTGGACGTGGTGATCTCCAATTGCGTTATCAACCTGTCCACTGACAAGCCCGCCGTACTCGCAGAGATGTTCCGTGTCCTGGTCCCGGGCGGTCGCATCGGCATCTCCGATGTGGTCGCTGAAGACCACCTCACTGCCGAGGAGCGAGCGGAGCGCGGATCCTACGTGGGTTGCATCGCTGGCGCCCTTTCGCGATCTGAGTATCTCGAGGGTCTCGTCACTGTCGGGTTCACCGACCCCAGTGTGGAGTTCACCCACGAGGTCATCAACGGGATGCATGCCGCCATCGTCCGGGCCACGAAGCCGGTGGTCTAACCCCCGATGGACGCATTCAGCATTGCTGGCGCAACGAGACCCAGGAGTACCTCATGACCAAGAAAACCCCCACTGTGCTGTTCGTCTGCGTCCACAACGCCGGACGCTCACAGATGGCGGCCGGCCTGCTTGACTATCTCGCCGCGGGCCGGGTCGAGGTCCGCTCTGCAGGGTCCGAACCTGCCGACCAGCTCAACCCCACCGTCATTGAGGCGATGGCAGAGGTCGGCATCGACATCACCGCCGAACAGCCCAAGCTCTTGAACACCGACGCTGTGAAAGCAGCCGATGTGGTCATCACGATGGGTTGCGGCGACACCTGCCCGGTCTTCCCCGGCAAACGCTACGAGGATTGGGAACTCGACGACCCCGCCGGACAACCCCTCGAGACCGTGCGCACCATCCGCGACGAGATCGAACACCGCGTCCGCGACCTCATCACACACCTGACGTAACGAGACTGGGCCATCACCGGAGCCTCTAGCGGCCTGAGAACGACAACTCAGGACATCGGTCTCAGAAGTCCCAGTTCTAGACTTCTAGAAATCCCAGTCCTCGTCCTCTGTTTCCACGGCCTTGCCGATCACGTAGCTGGAGCCAGAACCGGAGAAGAAATCGTGGTTCTCATCCGCGTTCGGGCTCAGCGCAGAGAGAATCGCCGGGTTCACGTTCGTCACCTCAGAGGGGAACATCGCCTCATAACCGAGGTTCATCAGTGCCTTGTTCGCGTTGTAATGCAGGAACTTCTTCACATCCTCAGCAAGCCCGACACCGTCATAAAGGTCATGGGTGTACTGGACCTCGTTCTCATACAACTCGAAGAGCAAGTCAAAGGTATACGCCTTCAACTCCTCCCGGCGGGCCTCAGTCTCCTGCTCCAAAGCGCGCTGATACTTATAACCGATGTAATACCCATGCACCGCCTCATCACGAATAATCAGCCGGATGACATCGGCCGTGTTCGTCAGCTTCGCCCGCGACGACCAGTGCATCGGCAAGTAGAAACCCGAATAGAAGAGGAAAGACTCCAGAATCGTAGAAGCCACCCGCTTCTTCAACCCATCATCGCCGTGATAGTAATCCATGACGATCTGGGCCTTACGCTGCAGATTCGGGTTCTCCTTAGACCACCGGAAGGCGTCGTCAATCTCCTTCGTTGAGCACAGGGTGGAGAAGATCGAGGAGTACGACTTCGCGTGCACCGACTCCATGAAGGCAATATTCGTCAACACCGCCTCCTCATGCTGAGTCAGCGAATGCGGAATCAGCGCCACAGCACCCACCGTGCCCTGGATGGTATCCAGCAACGTCAGCCCCGTGAAGACCCGCATGGTGAGGACCTTCTCCTCCTCCGTCAGGGTCCCCCAACTGGGAATGTCATTAGACACCGGGACCTTCTCCGGCAGCCAGAAATTGTTGACCAGCCGGTTCCAGACCTCACCGTCCTTCTCATCCTGAAGCCGGTTCCAGTTAATCGCCTCGACGTGGTCGAGCAGCGTGGAGGAGCTCGGTGCTTCTGCTGAAGTCGTCACGCGCTTTGGTGTCCTTCTATCTGTGGTGCCTGATGATGTCTTAAACCGATGGTGCGTCGTCGTGGGCTATCCCCCGGGTGCCTCACAGCATGCAGGAGACGCAGCCCTCAACCTCAGTGCCTTCCAGGGCCAGCTGACGCAACCGGATGTAGTACAGGGTCTTGATGCCCTTCTTCCACGCGTAAATCTGCGCCTTATTGATGTCCCTGGTGGTGGCGGTGTCCTTGAAGAACAAGGTGAGGCTCAGCCCCTGGTCCACATGCTGGGTCGCCACCGCGTAGGTGTCGATGATCTTCTCGTACCCGATCTCATAAGCGTCCTGGTAGTACTCCAGGTTCTCGTTGGTCAGGTACGGGGCCGGGTAGTACACCCGCCCGATCTTGCCCTCCTTGCGGATCTCAATCTTCGAGGCCACCGGGTGAATCGAGCTCGTCGAGTTATTGATGTAGCTGATCGAACCGGTCGGCGGCACCGCCTGCAAGTTCTGGTTGTAGATGCCGTACTTCTGCACCTGCTCCTTCAGCTCCCGCCAATCCGCCTGGGTGGGGATCCGCACGTGGGAGAACAGCTGCCGGACTTTCGCCGTCTTCGGCTCCCACACCTGGTCGGTGTACTTATCGAAGAACTCCCCGGTGGCGTACGTGGAACGTTCGAAGCCATCGAACGTCTGGCCCGTCTCCTTCGCCAGCAGGTTCGAAGCCCGCAGGCAGTGGTACAACACCGTGTAGAAGTAAATGTTGGTGAAGTCCAGGCCTTCTTCGGAACCGTAGTGGATCCGCTCCCGGGCCAGGTACCCGTGCAGGTTCATCTGCCCCAGACCAATGGCGTGAGAACGCTTGTTCCCTTCCGCTATGGACGGTACCGAGTCGATGTAGGACATATCCGAGACCGCAGTCAGCGAACGAATGGCGGTCTCCACGGTCTGGCCGAAGTCCGTGGAGTCCATCGTCTTCGCGATGTTCAGCGACCCCAGGTTGCAGGAAATGTCCTTACCCACCTGCGCGTATCCCAGGTCAGCGTTGTACTCACTGGGTTCAGAGACCTGAAGGATCTCCGAGCACAGGTTAGACATGGTGATCCGCCCGTCAATGGGGTTGGCGCGGTTCACCGTGTCCTCAAACATGATGTACGGGTAACCGGATTCGAACTGGATCTCCGCCAGAGTCTGGAAGAACTCCCGGGCATTGATCTTGTCTTTGCGGATCCGGGCGTCGTCGACCATCTCGTAGTACTTCTCCGTCACCGAGATCTCGCTGAACGGCTTGCCGTAGACGCGCTCCACGTCATAGGGGCTGAAGAGGTACATGTCTTCATTCCGCTTGGCCAGTTCAAAGGTGATGTCGGGAATGACGACGCCGAGAGAGAGTGTCTTAATGCGGATCTTCTCATCCGCGTTCTCCCGTTTAGTGTCCAAGAAACGGTGAATATCCGGGTGGTGAGCGTGTAGGTAGACCGCACCAGCGCCCTGACGGGCCCCGAGCTGGTTGGCGTAGCTGAAAGAGTCCTCCAGCAGCTTCATGACCGGGATGACACCGGAAGACTGGTTCTCAATCTGCTTGATCGGTGCCCCGTTTTCCCGGATGTTAGTCAACGACAGCGCCACTCCCCCGCCGCGTTTGGACAGCTGGAGTGCGGAGTTGATGCCCCGGGCGATGGACTCCATATTGTCTTCGATCCGTAACAGGAAGCAGGAGACCAGCTCACCGCGCTGTTTCTTCCCAGAGTTCAGGAAGGTCGGGGTCGCCGGCTGGAACCGCCCGGAGATGATCTCCTCCATGATCCGCACGGCGAGATCCTCATCGCCGCGGGCCAGGTGCAGGGCCACCATGCAGACCCGGTCCTCGAACCGCTCCAGGTAGCGCTTACCGTCAAAAGTCTTCAGCGCATACGAGGTGTAGAACTTGAAGGCTCCCAGGAAGGTGGGGAACCGGAACTTGTGGGCGTAGGCCTCATCCCACAGCCGGTGGATGAACTCCCGGGAGTACTGCTCCAGTGTCTCGGGCTCGTAGTAGTCGTTCTCCACGAGGTAGCCGAGTTTCTCATCGAGGTCGTGGAAGAAGACCGTGTTGACGTTGACGTGGTCAAGGAAGTATTTCCGCGCCGCGAGCTGGTCGGCCTCGAACTGGATCTCCCCGTTCGGGCCGTAGAGGTTGAGCATCGCGTTGAGCTCGTGGTAGCTCAGTCCCTCCCACTGCGGCGGGACGTCCTTGGCCAGAGGCTGGTCCTCTACACGGCTGAGAGGCTTGACTGCTGTTTCCAAAACTCTTCCAATCCCTGACGGACGGTGGACACGTCGTGCTCGGTGCCCATCAGTTCGAACCTGTACAGATGGGGGACTCCGCATTTGGCGGCGATAATGTCACCGGCAATGCAGTAGCTTTCCTGAAAATTGGTGTTGCCCGCTCCGATGACTCCCCGAAGGAGCCGTCGGTTGGACTCGACATTGAGGAACTTGATGACCTGCTTCGGCACGGAGCCAGATCCGCCGTCGGCCCCGTAACTGGGGACCACCAACACATAGGGTTCCGTGGCCTGTAAGGTCTCCTCCGCGGTGCGCAGGGGTAGGCGCGCCGTTTCCCCGTCCGGCAGCTGCAACTTCTCCACAAACCGGTGCGTGTTGTTCGACACCGAGGAGAAGTAGATCAGCTGGGCTGAGGTCATCGTTGCGGTGGTCATGCATTCACCCCTTCACCGCATCGGCGGTCTTTAGGCTGCGGCGGCCTGGACCTGAGTGGCCAGGGCGGAGATCTTGTCCGGACGGAAACCGGACCAGTGGTCGTCTTCGGTGATGACGACCGGGGCCTGCATGTAACCCAGGGCGCGCACCCGCTCGAGGGCCTCAGCATCCTGGGAGATGTCGACGGTCTGGTAGGTGACGCCGTTCTTGTCCAGAGCCCGGTAGGTGGCGTTGCACTGCACGCATGCGGGCTTGGTGTAAACGGTGACGCTCATGCTGATCCCCTTTAGGCTTCTCGGCTTCGCTTCAGTAGCGGTGCGATCTCACCGCTGGCGTGTTCCAATACTACATCTTGGGTCCGACTCAGTCAGCAACCACTAGATGCTGTACTCACATCAGTGTAGTTTTCCACCGCCTGTGCACAACGATGTGGACGGTGTGTTGCCCGGAAACTCAGCGAAGTACGACGCCGGTCCACAGCTGTGGAGGAAAAACTCCCCAGAACAATCCATCGTCTCCACGGTGTGTCGTGGCGTGTCGGATCGCTCAGGGACTTCACAGAAGACACCACTACAGTCGAGAATCGAGTCGTTGCACTACCTGCTCGAGGGAGAGACCGATGCCGAAAGGCCCGCAGACCGAGGAGCTGCCTGCGGCCGACGACGCCGCGCACAGTACCTCACAGGAGCTCGCCAGCCCTGAGGACGCCGTCGCCGAAAGCGACCTCTACCGTCAGCTGCTCGACCAGCTGACCTCCAATGCCGATGGGAACAACTCCACCGTCAACCGGATGGTCGATATCCGCCGGCAGCTCACCGAGTTCCAGCTGCACTACAAATTCGGCATGGACGAGGTGCTCACCAAGATCAACGTGTTGCGTGAGGAGTTCGAACACACTCGCGACTACTCCCCCATCGAGCACGTCAATTACCGGTTGAAGTCCTTGGAGCGGATCCTCGATAAAGTCCAGCGCTATGGTGCCGAGCCCACTTTGGAGGGCATCCGTCACGCCATCCGGGATATCGCCGGGATCCGTATCACCTGCAGCTTCGTCTCTGATGCCTACTGGGTGGCCGAGATGCTCTGCTCCCAGCCCGATGTGCGGGTGGTGGAGGTCAAGGACTACATCCGTACCCCGAAAGTCAACGGCTACCAGAGCCTGCACGTGATTCTGCAAGTGCCGGTGTTTCTGTCCAACCGGACAGAGTTCGTCTACGTCGAAGTACAGATCCGCACCGTGGCCATGGACTTCTGGGCCTCCCTGGAGCACAAGATCTACTACACCTACGACGGCGAAGTGCCCTCCGATATTCTCGACGAGTTGCGCGACGCCGCCGATAAGGCCGCCGAACTGGACCAGCAGATGGCTGAGATCCGGGATAAAGTCACCGCCCTGCGCCAGCAGGCCCCCTCAGCCGACCAGCCGGACCCAGCCCAATGGTTCGCAGCCCGCGACGCCGCCGGGGACCCGGACGCCCCCCAGGCCGATCCGCAAGGCAACTCCTCAGAAGACCGCACCCGAGATGGCCGTGCCAGTGCTGACGGTCCTCGGCGCCGCAGCCCAGTGTGGAACTGGGATGACATTGTCCGCGACGCCGAAAACTAGCCTGCGGATCACCGCCTCACCCGCTCGCACAGGGTGATGAGTGCTTGGAATACTCCGCGAAGTGGTGGATGGGTCCGTGACCTTCTCCCACCTCGAGATGCTCTGACTGCTCCAGAGCCGCGGTGACCCACGGTTTGACCTCATCCAGGGCTGCGTTCCAGGTGAACCCGCGGGCCCGCAGCGCGGTGAACGCCGCGGAGACCGAGCATCCGGTGCCGTGGGTATTGCGGGTCTGCACCCGCGGGGAGGCCAGACTATAGGCCGCCGGGCGAGCGCCGTCACAGGCGGGGAAAACGAGGGTGTCGACGACGTCGTCATCGGTGAGGTGCCCGCCTTTGGCCAGCACGACGACGTCGTGGGTATCGGCCACCTGCTCGGCCTGGCGGACCAGTTCCGCGTCGGAGTCAGCCGGGGGGGCACCGGCGATCAGCGCCAACTCCGGGGCGTTGGGAGTGATGAGGTCAGCCCGGTCCAAGAACCTGATGAGCGCCTCTTCGGCCTCGGCTTCCAGCAGCCGGTCTCCGCTGGTGGCCACCATGACCGGATCCACGACCAGCACAGGACCGGCAGCACCGTAGGTGTCGTCCCACCACTGTTCGACCGTCTCGATGATCCCCGTGGTGCCGAGCATGCCGGTTTTCACCGCATCGACGGCGACATCATCACTGACGGCATCCAGCTGGGCGCGCAGAAACTCCAGTGGTGGGATGTGGATCTGCCGCACCCCCTGGGTGTTCTGGGCCACCAGGGCGGTGATAACGCACATGCCGTAGGTACTGAAGGCCGCGAAACTCTTCAAGTCGGCCTGGATCCCGGCACCGCCGGTGGGGTCAGTCCCGGCGATGGAGAGCACATTGGGGACAGTGCGCGGTGAGATGTGGGGGGTCTGGCTCATGAGCATTCCTCCGCGGGTGTTAGCCCGATCAGGTTCGGCGGGTGTGATCTCAGCCCACCGATCGGCGGCGGGCACCCCGTGCTTGCCGCAATACGCTACCAGTCTCCGCGAGCACCACCGCCCCCCGGGTGTCCCCCTTACTCGAGGATGGCGTGTGCCCCGTCCCGGCGGGGGTCGTCGGCCCCGGTGATCTGCTCGGCCTCGTAGTCGATCTGTAGCACCTGGGCGGAGCCATAGGTCGAAGACGGCCATAGCTCGGTGTCCCAACCAGTTTCCTGCAGCTGGCCGATGACCTCATCGGGGTGGCCTTCCTCCAGGTAGAGGGCCTCTCCCTCACCACGGAAACGCAGGCTGGTGACCGCCTCTTCAAGCGGAATGTCCTGCAGCCCCCACTGGATGATGATGTCGGCGATGATGTTGAGGATCTGCTGCCCCCCGGGGGTGCCGACCCCCAGCACAGGCCGACCGTCAGCGTCGAGGACCATCGTCGGGTTGGACCAGGTCACTGTCCGGCGCCCCGGTTCGGGCTGGTTGGCCGGGGAATCGATGTGCTCAAAGCGGTCCAGGGCGTTGTTGAGGAAATAGCCGTCCACGGCCTGCCCGGAGCCCCAGAAGTCAGTGATCGTGTTCGTCATCGACACCGTCAGCCCGTCCTCATCGACGACGACGATATGCGTCGTGTTCGCATGCGCGGGCTCCTCCCCAGCGCTCAGCTGCGCAGTATCGCGGTCTGTGCTGTTCAGCGGCGCGGAGGCTGCAGCGGGACCAGGGACTTCGAGCTCCGCATTGGCCGCTGGGTCGGTGATCTCATCGACGGGGACTTCCACGAAGTTCGGGTCCCCCAGGTCGGTGAAGATCGTTTCCTCCGCCACACCCCAGGCCCGGGAGAGCGTATCGATGTACTCAGCTGACCCCGGTTCCATCTCCGCGATCCCCTCGGCCTCGGCGATCTGCAGCATCTGAATCAGCGCCGGCCCGGGAAGCGAGGGAGAGGCGGAGACGACGTCGTAATCGCCCACTTCTCCGGTCACCGGCTCCGAGGTAATGACCTCATAGGATTCCAAACTTTCGGCGTCGATCCCCTCAGCCTGCTCCACCAGGGAGGCGGCGAGTTCACCGGTGTAGTAGTCCTCCCAGCCGGCGTCGATGAGGCGTTCCATGGTCTCGGCCAACTCGGGTTGGACCAGGTCGTCACCGGCCTGCAAACTCGCGCCATCGGGAGTGAATGCCTCCAACTCGGCGAGATACTCGGGCCCCTGCCCGGTGGTGATGCGCTCAGCGAGGTAATCGGAGACTTCGAATCCTTCGTCAGCCAAGACCCGGGAGGGTTCGAGGACTTCCTCCCAGCTGAGCTGGCCGTACTCCTCGTGCAGTTGTCCCATTCCCGCGACGAACCCTGGGATGCCAGTTCCGGTGTCGGGGATATCACCGTCGTTGTTGACCACTTCGCGGTAATCGTAGAAGACCGGTTCGCCCTCCGGTCCGGCGAGGATCGCGGAGCCGCCCCCACCGATACCAGAGGCAACCGGTTCGATCACCGCCACTGCGAAGGAGGCCGCCACGGCAGCATCAACGGCGTTTCCGCCCTGGGCGAGGATCTCCTCCGCGGCGGCGACGGCCTCTGGGTGTCCGGCACTGACCGCCTGCTGGCTGAGATAGGGCTCTCCGGCGTCGGTGTCCTCCTCGTCCGGGTCCGCCTCGGGCACATCCTCTGGATCCAGGTGCTCTCCGGGCTGAGTCTCCTCGGCCTCCTCCGCCGGGGGAGGCTCTTGGTCGGTCAGGCCGCAGCCAGTGAGCACCAGTGCGGCAGCAGCGGTGCCCGCAAGGGCCGGGCGGAGAGCCTCAGTGCTCTGCAAGATCATCACGTCATCACCCCATGGAACATCAGTGGTCTTCAATGGAAACGGACAGTCGGATCACAGACGGGCAGGAAGATCACCAACTTCAGGCGGCTCTTCACACCGATCTACCCGGTTCACGGTGGATCCGCTGAAAACGACGGTGGCCGCCGAAGCCGAGGCAGTGGGGGTGGGCGCATGAGGTACTCCAGGGGCCCGGTGCGCCGGATCATCGACCACACCAGGCTCAGCACCACCAGAACGACGATGATGCCCACGCTGGCCAGCAGGCCGGTGCCAGCCTCATCCGGTCCGGGGCGCACCAGGAACGCAATGAGGAGTAGGTGTGCGGTATAGGCGGTCAACGGCATACGCCCTACGGCCTCAAAGGGTGCGGTGACACGGCCCAGGTGCGGCACCACCAGAAGCAGCAGACCCACAGCCAGTACCGCGGTTCCGGTGGCGCTGACCAACCACAGCGGCATGTGGGAGTGCCCACCGGCGGTGAGCAGGCGGTCATAGTCCACACTTTCCGGCTCGGGAGCACCATAGATGAACTGCAGTCCCTCCGCCACGGCGTATCCAGCCAGTCCCGCGATCGCCCCGTAGATCACCAGAGCCCACTGGGTGCTGCGGCTGCGCAGGTCACGCTGCCCAACCCACATCCCCACCAGGAACGGCACCGCCCAGACGATCACCGGGTAGGGGCCGGTCAGAGTGACCGAGGCAAGAATCTGTCCCGGGGAGTCTCCGAAGCGGGCGGCGTCGTCCTTCTCCTCGACCCCTCGGTTCACTGCGATCCACACCAGCGGGCCGACGACGGTGAGCACCCCCGCGGTGGTCAGCACCGCCCAGGAAGGCACACGCAACCCCGGGATGGCCACCAGGAACAGGACGGAGTACACGGTGAGGATGACATTGACCTCATGGGGCAACGGCTGCAGGGCCAGCCCCAGCAGGAACAGCACCGCCGCCCGCCACAGCAGAGTCCCGGTGACGCTGCGCCCAGCAGAGCGGGTGCCGGCCAGCAGCACCACGCCGAGTCCGGCTAAAAGGATAAACAGCACAGAGGCTCGTCCGTAGAGCAGCTGCATCGGCCAGGAAGCGGGCCCTTCGGCCAGGACAGGGCCCACATTGACGATCACCATCCCGAAGACAGCACCGGCACGGGCGACGTCGAGAGCCGCCAAACGGGAGGTGCTCCGGGGGCGCGTAGTCACTGCGAGGAAGCTAGTCAGTACACCTTTGCTGTGGCTGGATGACAGGTAACTGTCAGCTCAGAGAACGATCCAGCCAAGGAGGCCTGCGGCGATGACCACCGCCCAGGCGGGGATCTTCCAGCTGGACAGCGCAATGAACGCAGCGATGGCAACCACCAGCGCCTCAATACCGACCTGAAGCACCCCTTCGGTAAAGACCGGGGTGTAGAGCGCGGCGGCGAGAATCCCGACCACTCCGGCGTTGAACCCGTCCATGGCCCGGCGGGCAACCCGATTGGACCGCAGTTGCTCCCAGAAGCTGAGGCAGCCCACCAGTAGCAGCCCTCCGGGCAGGAAGATCGCCACCACGGCGATCACCGCACCGAGCACCCCAGTGGTGTCGGTCTCCGCTGAGGCCCCGAGGAACGCAGCAAAGGTAAACAGCGGCCCCGGCAGCGCCTGCGCGGCCCCGTACCCGGCGAGGAAGCTATCGGCGTCCACCAGCCCGGGGTGCACCGTTTCGGCCTGCAGCAGCGGCAAGACGACGTGTCCGCCGCCGAAAACCAGGGACCCGGCCCGATAGAACGTATCGGCCAGGGTCAGCCCACTGTGTTGGGTGAGGGCCACCAGCCCCGGTAGTCCTGCCAGCAGGGCACCGAAGAGCACCAAACATGCCACTGCCACCGGGCGGGGAATCCGCACGTGGAGAGTGTCGGCCTCGGTACTGGTCTGCTGTTGCGGCCGCAGCCAGATCAGCCCGATGACCCCGGAGAGCGCGATGGCCCCGACCAGTACAGCGGGGTGAGGGGCAAGCAGCACGATGATCGCCGCTAACGCGGCGATCGTGGCCCGCGGGGCGTCCGGGGTCATGGACTTGGCCATTCCGAGCACTGCATGGGCGACCACGGCGACTGCGGCGGCTTTCAGCCCGTTGATCCACCCGGCATCGGAGAGGTCTCCGGCGGCAGCCACCCCGTAGGCGAAAGCGATCATGAGCACTGCTGAGGGCAGGGTGAAGGCGAACCAGGCTGCGAAGAGCCCGCCGGGACCGGCGCGGTGCAGTCCCAGGGCCATACCCACCTGGGAGGAGGCCGGCCCGGGGAGGAACTGGCACAGCGCCATCAGGTCGGCGTAGGCGCGTTCACTCAGCCACTTGCGTCGCTCGACGAAGGCCTCCCGGAAGTACGCCAGATGCGCCACCGGACCACCGAAGCTGGTCAGCCCCAGGCGGAGGAAGACCCAGAAGACCTCCCACACGCTGCCTCCGGCTTCCCTGACCGGACGGTTTTGTTCGGTGTCACTCATCAGTACTAGTCAACTGGGGTGAGGTGAACTCCGGGTGAACACCACTGAGGAGCCTCCACCTCGTAGCGCTCCGGGGCCGGTCACAGGATGAACTCGGCCACTACCGGGAGGGTGACCAGGCTCAGGGCCGTGGAGAGGACCAAAATGGCTGCGGCGAGGCGGCCGTCGCCGTCGTACTCTTCGGCGAAGAGGAACACAGTGGTGGAACTGGGGGTGGCCGCCATAATAATGAGCACCCCGGCCCAAACCGGTCCCAGCTGGTCGTAGAACGGCAACACCGCCGCCCAGGTGATGACGGGCAAGATGAGCAGCTTGGCCGTGGCACCGAAGATGACGGGGGCTGCCGGCGCCCCGCCGCTGCGCACTCCGGCCAGTGCCGGATGTAGTGCCAGACCCACGCAGAACAGTGCCAGCGGCACCGCGGTCTGCCCGATCATCTCCACCGGCTCGTTGAACAGCGCCGGCATCTGAACAGGGGTGAACACCGTTAACAGAGCCAGGAGGATGAATCCGAGTACCGGGTTGAGCAACACCGCCCGGCGCAGGATCGGCCACAACCGCTCGCGCCAGAGTTGCCGGAGGTTCTGTGGTCGCCCGGATGAGGCCCGTGAGGCGTGTACCGCGGTACGCACCATGGGGTAGGCGTTCATGAAGAAGACATTGTGGGCGGTGTGTACCAGCCCGGCGACCAACCCCGCCTCGGGGCCGAGCACACCTACTGAGATCGGGATGCCGAAGTACCCCACATTGCCGAAAGTCCCCGCCAAGGAAGCCGGACCCGCGTGGTCCCGCCAGCGTCCCACCGCGCGGCAGAGCAGGTAGAGCCCCACTGCCAGCAGGGGTGTGAGCGTCAGCGGGATGAGCAGTCCCACCGCCGGGAAACTGCCCAGTGGCGGGGCGCTGACCATGGTGGTGTAGATGAAGCTGGGCAACGCGAAGTAAAACACAAAGGCGTTGAGGTGCCCGGCGGCCTGCCGGAACCGACCCACGAACCCGGCACCGAAACCCACCACGATGAGCAGGAACATCGGTGCGATGACCGTGAGCATCTCAGCCACGGCTCACCACCTCACACTGAATCGTCTCGGCTGCCCAGCCCCGGGCAAGGTCACCACATCGGGTGCTGTAGCGGTGACACCCGCCAGCGGGTCGCCACCGGCCTCAGCGGCGCGTACCGGGTCCCGTTCCGGATGCAGGATATCGCCGACCACCTGGACCATCAGCCAGATCACCGCCGCCATATGTGCCACGATGCCGGCACCATAGGCGATTTCGATGAGATGGTGCCCAGCGCCAATCTGCCCACCGGAGGTGATCTTCGCGCTCATCAGCCACACTGCGGCCCAGTGGAAAACCTCTGCAGCCTGCCAGATGACGAACGACCGCAACCTCGGATTGGCCAAGACCACCAGAGGGATCAGCCACAGGACGAACTGGGGTGAATACACCTTTCCCAGCAGCAGGAAACCGGCCACGATGAGGAAACACAATTGGGCCAGACGTGGCCGTTGCGGGGCGGCCAGACCCAGCCACGCGATCGCCAGACAGCACAGCAGGAACAGTCCATTCGACAGTAGGGAGAACCCCTGCCCGTCCAGGGGCAGCCATGTGAAGGCCAACCACATGGAGGAAAAACTCACCTCACGTTCGGAGGAGAACCGGTAGAACGTGGCCCACTGGTCGAACTGGGTGAGCATGAACGGAAGGTTCACCACCAGCCACGTCCCCACGGCGGACACCAGCACCCCGGTGAAGCTACGCAACCGCCCGGTCCGCAGGCACAGCACCAGGATCGCCCCCAGGAAGAACAACGGGTAGAGCTTCATGGCAGTGCCCAGGCCGATGAGCACACCGGCCCATCCCGGACGGGACCGACCCCACAACAGCACAGCAAAGGACCCCAAGAAGACCGCCCACATGTCCCAGTTGATGGACACGGTGAGGATGATCCCGGGGGCCAGGGCCACCAGGATGGCGTCGCGAGCGCGGCTGCGTGCTGTGGAGGCCGCGGTCATGAGCACCACCGCCACCCAGCAAAGGATCGCCGCGAGGTGGTTGAGATCGTAGAAGACCAGCCGTGCGGCGTCGTCGTCGAGTCCTGTCGGCACCAGCAGGGCCAGCACCCCAGTGACCACGCCGATGAGCACCGGGTACTCCATGACCTGATCGGCGGGGACGTTGTCGATGAAGGGGAAGAGTCCCTCACTTAAGCCCCGCTCGGTGTAGAGCAGGGCGACATCGGAGTAGCACATGCGCAGGTGCTGGTCAGGGTCCGACCAGCCGTTGACCCGGCACCACTGCATCGCGGCCACCGACAGCACTGCGGCGAAGGTTGTTGCCGCTAGCAGAACCCACAGCAGTTTGGACTTCAGGTTCACCGTGCGGCTTTCGTGTAGACGTCAGAGGCTGCCCAGGAGGTGTCGGGCGTCGATAATTCTCTCAAGCGTAGCCAGCCATCGACGGCATTCCAGCGCTGTGATCTTTCCCGCACGGTGAACATGGCCGACGTCGCCGGGTCCAGCAGAGTGATGTACACCAGGTAGAGCATCGCAACGGCTGCGGCGATCCCCCGGATGAGCCACTCGTCCATCCACTGAGCCACCCACAGCTGGCCCACCATCGAAGCCAGCACCATGACGGTGAGTAACAGCACCACGAAAGTCACCACCCGGCCCCGGTACATGTGGACTACCGCATACAGCGGCAGCAGCCACAGCACGTACCACGGCTGGATCACCGAGGAACACAGCACCACCACGGTCAGCCCGTAGGCCGCCCACAGCACCGGGTTGCCTAGCCGGGGGCGCAGTAGCATCAGCGCCAGCACCACAGCTGAGAACACCCGGGCGGCGTCGTAGACGACGACGGCGACTGCCTCCGCATCCGCCTGCCCCAGCATCGCGGCCAGCTCACCTACAGCCATGCCCAGCAGACCCACAGGAGCGCCCTGCAGTACCGCGGAGCCGGCCGACAGTGCGGCGGTAAACCAGCCGAGCCCCACGCCCAGCCAGAGCCCCCCACCGATGAGCAGTGCCGCCGCGATAGAGCCGGCGACCAACCACTCGCGGAACCGTAGGGCGTAGCTGGCGGTATGCGGCAGGCTGAGCAGCACCACGAATGGCAACGCCACCAGGGCGATGGGTTTCACCGCCACAGCTGCGGTGACCAGCAGGATCGCGGCAAGCCGACGCCGCCGCAGCGCGTACCACGCACCGGCGAGCATCAGACCGATCATCAGCGGGTCGTTATGCGCGGCGGGGATGAACACCATCAGGCTCAGGGGGTTGAGCAGGCACAGCCACAGCGCCCAGCCGGGTCGGGAACCAAAAGCTTCAGCCAGCCGGGGAATGCTCCACAGCATCAGCAACACACCTGCCACCGCCAGCAACCGGAACGCGGCAACCCCCAGTTCCGGGATCCCCCCGGTACTGAACCAGATCATCTGGGCGATAACTAAAAACAACGGACCATAGGGTGAAGGGGACTCCGCCCACAGTGCGTCGGCTCCCTCCATGAACCAGCCGGGCACTTCACTGACCCCGTGCTCATACGGATTCAGCCCGGTGTGCAGTAACCGGCCCTGGGCCAGGTAGGAGAACACGTCCCGGGAGAAGATGGGAAAGCACAACAGCAGCGGGGCACCCCAGGTGAACAGGGCCCGGCGCATCAGGCCGACGGCGTCGTCGCCGGTGAGATCTGTACGCTGTGCCAGCCGCAACCAGGAACGCAACAGCAGCAGGGTCCCCACGATGAGCAGCACCGTGGAGGTGATGACCCCAACCTCGGTGGTGCGCAGCGGCAACAGCACTTCGTTGAAGGCCAGCACTGAACCTGGGGTGGTGACCAGCCAGCCCACCCCCCAGGAACCGACCATGATGAGTAACGCGGCCAGCAGTCCCTGACGCAGGGTGTGGGAGACCTCCCCTTCGGCCCCGCCGATGAGCCACCCGGTGACCGGCCAGCGGCCCAGAGCTCGGCGTGCGGTTTCGGCGTAGCGGGTCAGCACATTGCGCTGAAGACCGTGTTCACCATGGCGTTCAGACACGCGGCTGCCCTTCGTCTTCTTCTGTCCGCGGGGGTGCCGTGTGGAGTTCATCGGTAGTCAATGGCGGTTCGGGAGTCCGGCCGGGGCGCGGCCACCGCAGCCGCAGACGAGGAAGCTGCCAGCCCTGCCAGGCGACCCACCGGGTCCCCGGGTCCACAGTGAACATCAGTGCCAGGCAGGCGTAGGAAACACCCAGGGAGAGCGCCACCATCTGTTGGTCCAGTTCGAGGAATTGGTAGATGGACAGCTGGTCGGAGGCACCAAAGGCCAGGAAGAACGCCACGGTGAACACAACCCACTTGAATTGCCAGTTGGGGCGGATCCCTGTGACAGCGAACAGCGGCAGCAGCCAGAGCAGGTACCAGGGCTGGATCACCGGGGAGAGCACCACAATCGCGGTGAACGCCCACATCAGCCGGCGCACAATGTGCTGGTCCGAGCCAGTGAAGATGAGGACCAGCACGATGACCACAGAGAGGATCCGGCCAATGAGTCGCAGCGTATCCAGCGTCCAATAGTGGGTCAGTCCCAGGTTCGCCAGCATCCCGGAGATCGCGCCATCGGCGATGGCCACCGGGGACCAGAACGTCGCTCCCGTTCCGGTGCCGATGAGTACGGTCAGCCACCCGAACCCGTACCCCTGAATAAGCCCCACGGCAAGCATGATCGCCAGGGCCAGTCCCCCGACCACGATCCACTTCTTCACCCGCTGCACCCAGCTGGCACCGGGTCCGGCCCACAACAACCCGATGAATGGCAGCAGCACCATGGTGATCGGCTTGATTCCGATCGAGACGGTCACCAACACGGTGGCCAGAATCCCCCGCCCATGGGCGGCCGCCCAGATTCCGGCCAGGGCAAACCCCACCATGATCGCGTCATTGTGGGCGCTGGAGACAAAACTGATGATGAGCAGTGGGTTGGCGCAGGTGATCCACTGGGCCCGGGCGGCGTCGACCCCGTGGAGGGCGGCCAGGCGGGGAACGTAAATCATCATCATCACCACCCCGGCGAAGCAGGCCAGGCGGAAGAGGATGATCGCCAGGTCGGTGCTTTCCGAGGCGACCCACGTCACCGCCGCCTCCACCCAGAGGAACAACGGCCCATAGGGGGTGGCGTCTTCGGCCCAGATGGGATCAGTCCCCAGCTGGAACCAATTGCCGAGACTGGAGACCCCTGTCTGATAGGGGTCCTCCCCTGCTAGGACGAGCCTGCCCTGGTTGAGGTAAGCGAAGACATCCCGGGAGAAGATCGGAATAACCACTAGCTGCGGCACACACCACAGCACCACCGCGAGGTTGACGGTGCGCACACTGCCTTCAGGCCAGTCGGGGGCCTGATCCGCTGAGTGGGTGCCTTCTCCGAGGCGGCGGCCCAACCGCAGCCACGCCCGGAACATCACCCAGCAGCCCAGGGTCAGCAGCACCGTGGAGAGCACGACGCCGTCAGGTTCGGTCCGCAGCCGGATCACCCAGTCCCAGCGCGCCACCGGAGAGTTGGAGACCAGCCACCCCACCCCAAAGGACCCGGCAAGGATGAGCAGCGATCCGATGAACCCCTCGATGAGGGGTCCACGGGTGCGCTGGGCTGTCATTGTGCCTATCTTACCGGCGGGCTTTCTGCACGGCGCGGTGATCCACTGCAGTCTGCTGAACCGGCGGCCCGCCCCCGGTGCCGTCGGCGTCTCCCCGTGGGCGCCGGTCCTTCTTCTGGTCTTGTCTCACAGCATTCTGCTGCGATTCAGTGCAGTGGGAGTGGGTAAAGTGTCGGCCGTGACTGAAAGAGACGAATCCGAACAGACCGCACCAGGCGGGGACTGGTCCCACCGGATGGTGTGGATCGACTGCGAGATGACGGGGTTAAACCCCGAACGCGATGTGCTCATCGAAGTGGCCGCCCTGGTGACCGACGCTGACCTCAATGTGCTCGGTGAGGGGGTCGACGTCGTTATCCGCCCCGATCCGGCCGCACTGGAGGGAATGGAGTCCATCGTGCGGCAGATGCACACCGCCTCCGGTTTGCTCGCTGAGCTGGAAGACGGCATCTCCTTGGAGTCGGCGGAGAAGAAAGTGCTCGACTATGTCACCGCCTGGGTCCCTGAGGCCCGGACCGCTCCGCTGGCGGGCAATTCCGTCCATGCGGATAAAGCGTTTCTGCGCGTGGGGATGCCGGCGCTGACTGAGCACCTGCATTACCGGATTGTTGATGTCTCTACGGTTAAGGAGCTGGCTCGCCGCTGGTACCCAGAGGCGTTTGAGGCCAAACCTGCCAAAACCGGTAACCACCGGGCCATGGGGGACATTGTGGACTCCATCGCCGAGCTGCGGCACTACCGGCAGACGATCTTCCGCTGACCAGCCCCGGTGGACTGCCGTTCGCCGGGATTCGGCGGATGTGACCAGCGCGGGTGGCCAGTGTCGCCGGCTTAAGGCAGGGTGTGGTCGTTGTTTGTGGCACTCCACGGAGCCGATGTGCTCAGCGGGGTACTTGCGATGTATGATGATCTGCGGCGCTTTTCGGCCTGGAGAGATCGAGCTGGTCATGACCAGACGTTCATCGAGAGGTTCAACAGCGCCGGAGGTGCACCGGTCCGCTGCGATCGTGGAGTGTTTGATTCAGCAGCCGGTGGCATGTGCCTCATGGTGGGCGTAGCTCAGCTGGTAGAGCATCGCGTTGTGGTCGCGAGGGTCGCGGGTTCGAGCCCCGTCGCTCACCCCTTGGATGAGGAAAGGTCCCGGTCACGTGCCGGGGCCTTTCCCGCATCAGCTGCCGTAGACGGCGTCGAAGAACGCCAATTCCAAGTCCACGGCTCGGGAGAAGAAGTCCCTGGCGGTCTGCGGGGATGTCGGGCCCAGGCGGTCCAGTTCGCTGCGGAGGAATTCTACGAAGGCGTTGAAGTCTGGGTTGTCGTGTAAGTGGATCCACTCGGCGTGCACGAAGTTCTCTGGCCGGTGTCCCTGGGCTCGGTGGGCCCATTCGTAGTAGAGCCATTCGGCGACGTTGAGCACAGCGAGCACCGCCACATAGTCTCGAGTCTGCGCGGCTTCACGCATGATGCTGATGAAACCGGCCGTAGGTTCGGTGTCCGGCTCTGCGGCACGCCGCTGCTCGGAGACCCCCAGAGCATCGAAGGCCCGCAGGAAATACGTGTTCTCGTCACTGGCGACCATGCCGACGAATCGGCCAAACCGCAGTCGCGCCTCGAACGTGTCAGCGGTGGCGATCGCTGAACCCAGTAGCGTCACGAAAGCCTCAAGGAACCGGTGGTCTTGGATGAGATACGTGGCCATGACGTCGTCGTCGACGCGTCCAGCAATGAGCTCGTCGACGAAGCGGTGACCAACCGCCTGGTCCCAGGTGGGCTGACTCTCCGCGCGGAGGGTTTCGGTGAAGCGTGCAGTCATCGTGATGCTCCTTCTTCCTTCGCCGGCATGATCCGGACAGGTTCGGCCGGTCCCGGACAGTTGCAGTCCGATCTCAGCCCCGTACTCGGGGCACCCGTGGGATGTTCATCACGGTATCAGTCCGCCGACCCGGCAGACTGAGGTCTTAGGTCACGGCAGACCGCAGTTGGTCGGCAATGACATCAGTGAGCAAGGGTGCGACGTCGGTGCGGGAGACAAGCTCATCCAGCCGGAACCAGCGCAGTTCCTCAATCTCTGCGGCAGGTTTTACTGTGCGCAAGATCGCTGTGGCGTCCTGACCCAAGCTGACGCGGTAGTTGGTGCATACCACTGTGTGGCCGGGTTCATTGGCGGCTGCGGCGGAGAACTGGCCCATCAGTTCCAGCTGCTCAGAACGCAGGGGCAGGTCCAGTTCTTCGCGGGTTTCTCGCAACGCCGTCTGGAGCGGAGTTTCGCCGGGTTCTGGCTTACCCCCGGGCTGCATGAAGCGGCTGGTGCCTCGTTTTCTCACGGTCAGCACGCGCCCCTCGGGGTCCTGAATAACGACGGCGGCCACGTGAATCGTTTTCGACTCAGTCACCTGCGGCTCACTCACGCAATGGAGTCTATCCCTAGCCTGAAAGGACCCGGAACAGCGCGATGCCAGGCAGTGTGACCTGAGATTCACAGAAAATCCACAGAAAGAAAGATCACAGGACGATAACGGTGCTCGATCCGCGTAATGTCGGGGTTTTTCCGCTTCACGGGACGTTTGTGGTGGGTTTGACGCCCACACTCTGAGGCCCTTTACTGGAGCGCGGACATCTTTTGTGATGCGAGCGTGATCTTTCAGCTCGTACGCAGAGGACATCAGGACCGGCAGTACTGCGCCTCCCATCGACGATCTGCCGGCCCGGTGAAAACCTGCACCGACCAAGTGAGGAACAGAAGGAACATGATGAAGACTCTCTCCGTAAAGAAGATGCTCGGCGGATCTTTGGCTGCTGCCGCAGTGGCTGGCGGCGCCCTGGTGGCTCAGGCCCCCGCAGCGACCGCTACCAGCGACTGGGACCGCTTGGCCCAGTGCGAATCCGGCGGCAACTGGTCCATCAACACCGGCAACGGCTTCTACGGCGGACTGCAGTTCATGAAGTCCACCTGGGACGCCATGGGCGGTCAGCAGTACGCGGAATACCCGCACCAGGCCACTCGTGAGCAGCAAATTGCTGTGGCCACTGAGCTGCAGGCCCGCTACGGCTGGGGCCAGTGGCCTGCCTGCTCCGCCAGCCTGGGCCTCTCTGGTTCTCCCAGCGGCGGTAACGGCGGCGGCCAGTCCCAGCAGCAGGAGACTCAGCAGTCCCAGCAGAACACCCAGCAACAGAACCAGGGACAGCAGCAGCAGAGCCAGCAGTCCCAGCAGCAAAGCCAGCCTGAGCAGCAGAGCAGCTCCACCCCGCAGTTCTCCGCTGAGCCGAACACCGACGTCGACGTCTCCGACGAGACCTACCAGATCCAGTCCGGTGACACCCTGGCCAGCATCGCTGATGAGCTCGGTGTGGAGTGGACCGACCTCTGGGGTGCCAACACTGACCTCATCGAGGACCCCAACCTCATCTACGTTGGCGATGAACTGAAGGTTCCCGCCGCGGAATAATCCTCTTACCGTCCTGATATCGGTTGTGGTGCCGGACCGTTCGCGGGTTCGGCACCACAACCGTGTCCTCGTTCTTTACCCGGTGGGTCCTGGAATCACCACTGCAGCGAAGGATCCGGCGCAGACCGTCAGCAGCACTAGTTCCCACTGACCCGGACGCCGTGCTTCAATGAGCAGCCGAGACATCACCACTGACCCGGCGAGATAGACCACCACCAGCACCCAACCGAGCCAGCCTGGGGGCCACTCAGCTAAAGACTGTGGTAATCCTGCTACGCTGCGTCCAATCACCCCGATGACCGCTGCGGGTACGGCAGCCACGTTCAGCAGCAGATGAGTCACGCCGGGAGCCACAACCGAGAGCAGCGCCGCCACTGTGCCGGGAACCGTCACCAGGAGGAGCAACGGCCCGGCGAGGATATTGGCCACCACGCTGTAGGTATTCACACCCCCGGCGATGGGTAACAGCACCGGGGTGACGAAAATCTGCGAGGCAGTGGCCAGGGCCAGTGGTCCGGAAACGATAGCTGGCATCCACGGATCAAAGATCTCCTTCAACCGGCGCCCCACCAGCACGATCCCGGCTGTCGCGGCCACTGAAAGCTGGAAGGCCGGCTCCACGCAGTACCAAGGGTCATAGACCAGCAGCACAAGCACGCAGACCATCAGCAGCGACGACGACACTCTGCCTCGGCCTGCAAAGACGGCTACCGCCCCGATCCCGCCCATGACTGCGGCCCGAATAACACTCGGCGCGGGCTGGACGAGCAACACGAAGAGCACCAACCCCAGCAGCACCGCCACCGGGGTGCACCACCGCGGTGTGCGGCATATCCGCAACACACCCATCAGCGCGCCCATCACCAAGGCGCAATGGGTTCCAGAGACCACTGTCATATGGCTCAACCCAGAGACCCGCATCGCCTCGGTGAGCTCCTCATCTTGACCGGACCTGTCCCCCAGGATCACCCCGGGAAGCAGAGCAGGCGCATCTGCGACCGTGGAGGCCGCTGCACGGGAGGTCGTCTCCCGCAGGTGCCCGAAAACACCCATCAGATCGGTCCAGGCGTCTGCCGGCAGCTCGGCAAGAGGTTCTGTAGCCGGGAACAGCAACGCACTGGCGCGTTCCCCCGGATCGGTGGGGCTCGCGCGCACCTCACCGGAATATCTGACCCCAGCAGTCAGCAACCAATCCGGATGCACTCCGTGTGGAACCTGCGCGATGACCACGGCGTAAGCACCGCGTACCGGGATCCACTCCTGCTCTCCGGCTGGACGGAAACGATGCACCGTAGCGGTGGCACGAACACGCTGCTGCCCGCCCCACCCCGGCTCACGCAACGGCTGAGCATCCTCAGTGACCCGCAGTTGCACTTCAAGACGTCCGGGGTCTTCAACGGCAGCTGCCCAGCCGGTGGACTCCACGGTCTGCAACGAGAGGTAGGCAGAATGCGCCACCCCGGCACTGCAGACCGCCGCCAAACACAGATGAGCGGCGACTAATGCGGCACGTCGGTGCCGCCGCAGGAGTACGCCGGCCCCCAGTGCCAGCAGGCTCACCACAGTTGCTGCTGCACTGAGCCTGACAGCGTAGGAAGCCGTCGCGTGGACACAGACCAGTGCGATGGCCCAGGCACTCAGGGCCGCTGGCACCAGTCTGAAGTCCAGCCGGTTGCGTCGATCGTCAGCCGTAGGCACGGGGACGGGGGCCGAACCGCGCTGGGCAGATGAACTGATCCCGCTCACCAGGTGACCAGGTCAGCGATGTTCTCCAGGACAGCGGGACCAATGCCGCTGACCGCTTCCAGCTCCTCCACCGAACCGAATTCCCCGTGGGTCTGTCGGTGGGTGATGATGCGTTCGGCCAATGCGGGGCCGATCCCCGGCAGGGTTTCTAATTCGGCGGCATCAGCGGTGTTGATGTTGACCTTTTGACCATCACCGTCTGCATCCGCCGCGGTGTCGGCGGCCTGGGGTGGACTCATTCCAGCCTCGGCCTCCTCCTGGGTGGGAACCCAGATGAGCGTGCCGTCTTCGGCTTCAGCCGCCAGGTTGACCGCCTCGGCGGCTGCGTCCTCGGTGAGCCCTCCGGCAGCTTCCACAGCGTCAAGAACTCGGGCTCCTGGTTCCAGTTCCACGACTTGCGGATCCTCGACCGCCCCCGCTACGTGGACCATGAGGTTGGCGTCCATCTCGCCCTGCCGAGCTTGGTCTGCCTCTCCCCCGTCCCCTGGAGAATCGTCGCCGGAGGCGGTGTCCCCAGAGCCAGCGTCTGAGTCTGCACCGGCAGCCTGGGGTTCTGGTGGATCGGGGAGTTCCTCCCCGGCACGATGTGCCCCGCTGAGCCAGGAGACCACTAGCCAGGTCACCACGGCGGCGACCACCACGATCACTGCCGAGAGCCGGAGGGAGAATCGCGCCGGCGCGGCGTGGGCCGCCTGCCGGGCCTGACGCATACGCTCTCGCCTGCTGAGGACCGGTTCATCCTCCCAGAGCGGATCCTCACCGACATCGACCTGTTCCGCGCTGATGCCCTGCGCGCCGACAGTCTGCGGTTCGGGGCTAGGCCGTTCGGGGTTAGGCAGTTCGCTGCTCAGTGTGTCATAGCGGGCCATATCCGCACCGTAGAGGGGTCCATCCCCTCAACGGTTCACAGGTGGCACCCCCTGTGGATAGATCGGCGTGCCGCAGTTGGTCAGCGCGCCGGGGTGGAAAAGTCCTTCGCGCAAGACCTCTGAGGCCTGCACCGCGATGGGACAGTCCTGCCGAGTGGGCAGCGCAACTGAAGTGACCTGGCAGGCAGCTCAGCCAGAGGGCGGGGGTGCGGCGTCGACAGCGACCGCGAGGGTCCCCAAGCCGAGGTGGGCACTGAGTGCCGGTGGTAAGTTCACCACATCAACGCTCTGGCCCGGTGCGGTCTCATCCAGCTGGTGCCTCAGCCGCTCAGCCAACCATCGGGCTCCCTGGGGGTCAGCAGCGTGATGCACTGTGCAGCGCCTCACCTGGCCCTGCTGGGCCGCGTGAAGGGTCTGCTCGAGGAGTTTCTGCTGGGCTGTCTGCCAGGTGCGCGGCCTCGCCACGGGCTGGATTCGCCCGGCCTGAAGGTGCAGCACTGCAGTGATGTGCATCAAAGAACCGAGGGCGGCCACGGGCCCACGGAGCCGCCCGGAGAGACGCAGCCGCTCCAGGCTTGGTACCGCGAAAACCACCCGGGCGGCTTCGGCGGTGCGCTGGGCCGCAGCGATCACCTCCTCCACCCTCCCGCCGGCTTCAGCCACCCGGGCTGCGTCCTCCGCAGCCCACCCCAGAGGCGCTCCGGCCTGCCGGGAGTCAACCACGTGTACCTGCGCTGCAGTGTTTGCGGCACCCAGGCGAGCAGAGTCCACCGTGCCGGAAAGCTCCCCGGAGAGATGTACCGACACGATGTGCTGGTACCCCTGGGCAAGAAGCTGGTCGTACGTCTCAGCAAAAACCCCCGGAGAGGGACGGGAGGTGCTCACCGGCTCACCAGAGGCCAGGGCCAGCTTCAGGCGTTCCTCGAGGTCCGCAGAGCCTTCAGGAAAGCTTTGCTCCCCAATGGTGACCGGAATAGAGACCACGCGGAGTCGCCCCCGTGAGGCAAGACAGCCGGCTGAATCGGTGACAACGGCGATCATCGCAGCAGGCTTCCCACCGTGGGCACATCAACCCGTGACGACGTTGACGAGCCTCGGCTCCCGGACGATCACCTTGCGCACTCCCCCACCTTCGGTGATGTAGCGCTGGATCTTCGGCAAGGCCAGGGCGCGCTGCTGAAGTTCCTCCGCGCTGATGTCCGCGGGCACCTCCAATTTGTCCCGTAGTTTGCCCTTGACCTGCACCACGGCGGTCACGGTGTCCTCCACCAGCAGGGACTGCTCGACCTGCGGCCAGGTGGAGTTAGCCACAGAGGGCTCATGCCCCAGTAACGCCCACATGTCCTCGGCGGTGTAGGGAGCCACCAGGGACAGAAGCTGGGCGGTGGTCTCAGCCGCCTCTCGCACGGCGGGGTCAGCTGGCCCGGCCCCGGAGTCGATCTCCTTGCGTGCGGCGTTGACCAGCTCCATCAAACGCGCGACGACGACGTTATATTTGCGATCCTCAAGCAGCGCCTCAGCATCAGCGATGGTCCGGTGGGTCACCGCACGCAACGGCTGGGCCCCTGCAGTGGGATCAGCTCCCGGCGCGCTGGTGACATCCTGCGCCAGGCGCCAGGCGCGGGAGAGGAACTTCGCCGAACCGGAGGGGCTGACATCGGCCCAGTCGACGTCGTCTTCCGGCGGGGAGGCGAAAACCATGGTCAGGCGTACGGCGTCGACCCCGTATTTGTCCAGTTGCTCTCCGAGGTCCACCCCATTGCCCAGGGATTTGGACATCGCCTTGCCACCGTTGAGCACCTGCCCTTGGTTCAGCAACGCGCTGAACGGTTCGGTGAAGTTCACCAGACCCATATCGTGGAGCACCTTGGTGAAGAACCGGGAGTACAGCAGGTGGAGAATAGCGTGCTCCACGCCACCGACGTACTGGTCCACCGGCAGCCACTGGTTGGCTCGCTCGGTGGAGAAAACCTCTTGGCTGTTCCGCGGGTCCAGGTATCGCAGGTAGTACCAGGACGAGTCGACGAAGGTGTCCATCGTGTCTGTGTCCCGGGTGGCGGTCTTCCCACATTCCGGGCAGGACACTGTGGTCCACTCGGCGTGAGCGGCCAGGGGGGACTTGCCTTTAGGTGCCAGTTGTTCACCGCGCATATCGGTGGGCAGAGTCACCGGCAGCTGATCCTCCGGGACCGGAACTTCTCCGCAGTCAGCGCAGTGAACCACCGGGATCGGTGCGCCCCAGAACCGCTGGCGGGAAATCAGCCAGTCTCGCAGCCGGTAGTTGACCTCGGCGCGCCCCACGCCCTCATCCTCGAAGACCTCGATGGCCTTCTCGATGGCCTCCTGCTTGGGCAGACCTTCCCAGCGCGGGGAGTTGATCGCGGTCCCCTCACCGGAGGCCGCCGTCCCGGTGGAGGCCGGGTGCTCCTCCCCGGTGTCCACCACCACGGTGACCGGCAGGTCCATGGCCAGGGCGAATTCCAGATCCCGCTGGTCGTGAGCGGGCACACCCATCACAGCACCGGTGCCGTAATCGGCCAGCACATAATCGGAGGCCCAGATCGGCAAACGCTCACCGGTCAGGGGGTGAAGAGCGTAACTGCCCAGGAACACCCCGGTCTTCTCCCGGTCGGCGGATTGCCGCTCGATTTCGGAGACGCTTTTGAGCTTCTCCCGGTAGCTGTCCAACTCGGCGCGCTGGGCCTCGGTGACCAGTTCTTCGGCCAGCGGCGCATCGGCGGCCACCACCATGAAGGTGACACCGTAGAGGGTGTCTGGCCGGGTGGTGAACACCTCGATCGGACCAACCTCGGCGGCGTCGTCGGCGATATCAAAACGCACACTGGCCCCGGTGGAGCGGCCAATCCAGTTGCGCTGCATCGCCAAGACTCGCTCCGGCCAGGTGCCTTCAAGCTGTTGCATGTCCTCGAGCAGCCGGTCGGCATAGTCGGTGATCTTGAAGTACCACTGGTTCAAGGACTTCTTCGTCACCGGGGTCTTACACCGCTCACAGGCACCGTCAACGACCTGCTCATTGGCCAAGACGGTCTGGCAGCTGGGGCACCAGTTGACCGGAGAGTCCTTCCGATACGCCAGGCCCCGCTTGTAGAACTGCAGGAACAGCCACTGCGTCCACTGGTAATACTCCGGGTCGGAGGTGTGCAGTCTGCGACTCCAGTCCGCGCTGATCGCATACCGGCGGAAACTGGCGGCCTGGGTGTCGATATTGGCGTAGGTCCACTCCGCAGGATGCGCATTGTTCTTGATGGCGGCGTTTTCAGCCGGCAGCCCGAAGGAGTCCCACCCGATGGGGTGCAACACGTTAAACCCGCGCATCCTCCAGTAGCGGGCGGGCACATCCCCGATGGCGAAGGCCTCGGCATGCCCCATGTGCAGATCCCCCGAGGGGTAGGGGAACATATCGCAGACGTATTTGCGAGGCCGCGTGTTGTCGTCGAGGTCGGCGGCGAACGTGCCGTCCTGTTCCCAAAACGGTAGCCAGCGGGCCTCGATCTCGCGGAAGTCGTAGCTGGCTTTCTCGCTGCGCGCGGCGGTCTCGCTCACCTGAATCGGGCACCTCACACTCATGCGGTCATGGACATTGACGGTGAGGCCCGGTTCTGTGGGTCCCGGTCACCGTCGGGGACAGTCTATGAGGTTACGCCATCAGACCGGCGACCGCGGACCACACCGCTACCCATCAGGCCGGCCTCAACGAGACCAGACCAGCTCATCGAGGACCGAGCGGCCCTTGAAGGGGACGACGACGCCGGCTCGGTAGGCTTGGTGCCTGTGACCTCCTCTGCCCCCGCCACCACAGGCGATCCGGTCCCCTGGACCGGTTATCCCCACCGGCCGGGTACCCGGCGTGATGTCCAGCTCCGCTTCACTGTGCCAGACCAGCCAGTCGGAGCCGAGGGCCCTGCCGGCGACGATGACACAGCCAGAAGCAATGGCGCGGCGCCGCGGCACGGTCGAGAGGCTACATGCCGGACTGCACTGTGGCACTACACCCCCACCGTTGAACCGGCGTCTCAACGGCGGCTGATGTTCGTCCATGGCTTCCGGGGAGACCACCATGGGATGCAACTGATCGTCGATGCCCTGCCGGAGTTCGAGGTGGTCGTTCCCGATCTGCCCGGTTTCAACGCCACCGAGCCGGTCCGCGACCCGGCCACCGGTGCCACACTGCCGCATACTCTGAGCACGTATCACCGGTTCGTCGAAGCGGTGGCCGCGCACCTGGGCTTCACCACTGATGATGTGCTCTTCGGGCATTCCTTCGGCACAATCGTCACCGCCGCGCATATCGCCTCGGGGGTGCGGGACTGGGCGGGACTGGTGTTGAGTGCCCCGATCAGTGATCCGGTGTTTTCCGGACGGTTGCTCCCCGGAGCGTGTGGAGTGGAGCTCTACTATGCACTGAGCCGCCTGCTGCCAGAAGCTGGCGGCAATGCCCTGCTGCGCTCCCGGTTCGCCATGGCGGTGACGAACCTGACCATCGGTGTCGACGACGATCCGCTGGTCCGCGCCTTCGTCAAGGACCAGCACCACCGGTACTTCGGCACCTACACCGACCGGCAGACTCTTCTTCAGGCCTACCGGGCCTCGAGCCGGCATACCGTGACCGAGGTCGCCGACCGGCTGAACCTGCCGGTGCTGCTAGTGGCCGGGGCCAAGGACCAGCTCAGCACGCGAGCCGGCCGGGCAGCGCTCCAACAGCGGCTACCGCACGCGCGGATGGAGCTGGTGCGCAATACCGGACACCTCATCCACTACGAGCGACCCGCTCAGCTGGCCCGCGCGATGCGGCGATTCATCTCAGATCTGGAGGCTAGCGACGTCGTCGACGGCGACTCGCAGCGCCCGCCCAGCTCCGGCCGGTGAAGCGCTGGCTGTGCGACGCACTCGGCGCATCTCGGCAATGACCTGGTGAGCCTGGGCGTAGCTGAAGAACAGCAGCCACCGGTGACCGCCCTCCACCGGGGCCGGACCGATCCACTCCAGGCCTTCGGGGAGGCGGACCCGGGCGATGAGCTCCTCAGCCTCGGTAGCGTCCCCGGTGACGCTGAGGACCCGGCGAGCCGGGGGCAGGCCGACCTCCAACCGGCGGTAGAGCTCTCGGCGGGCGTATCCGATCGGGTCCCAACGCACCAGGGCGGCGGTGAGTTCCTCGTCGGCGGCGGTGACCACCACCGCACCGGAAGTCTCCTGGGAGCGGACCAGCCCGGCCGCCCGAAACCAGGAGGCCAGCACCTGCCGGGGCACATCGAGTCCTTCCCTGCTGAGCCGAGCGTCCCCGTCGAGCAGTACCGCGGCACTGTAGCCGGTGGGGGCCACAGGTTCCAGGCCGGGAGTGGCGACCACCAGGGCCGGGGCGTGCCCCACTTCCGCCACGGGGTGGTCGGAGGTAGATGAGATCACCGGCACCTGGGGGAAGGCCCGGCCCAGTTCGTGGGAGGTCCGGTCAGCTCCACGCGAACCGGCGCGGAACTGGGCTCCACCGCATTCCGGGCACCGGTGCCGGCGGTGGTGCAGTCCGCACCACCGGCAGCGCAACGTGGCAGATTGCTGGTGGTGGACAGGCAGACTGAGTGGACCGGAGCAGTCGGGGCACTGTTGGCGGGTGCTGCACCGGGAGCACAACACCGCAGGGACATAGCCGGCCCGACCCACCTGGATGAGCACCGGCCCGGTGGTCAGCCCCTCAGCGGCGGTCCGGTAGGCGGCGGCCGGCATTCGGGCACGCCGGGCCATGGGGTCGTGCTCCAGTTGGTAGGAGTCGTGGGTGGAGATGACCCGGGGAGCCTGTTGCCGCTGCATGCGTGCCGGCGGGGTGAGCTCGGCCAGCCAGCCGCGTTCCGCCAGCCGTTGGACTTCCAGGCTGCGGTGCCCCGAGAGGAAGAGAATCGCGGCACCGGTGTCCACGGTCCGTAAGAGGGCCACCTCCCGAGCGTGGTGGTAGGGGGCGCGGGGTTCGCTCAGAGTGGTCTCATCGTCGTCGACCATGATGATGACCCCCAACCGCTGTACGGGCGCGAAGACCGCGGAACGGGTTCCCACTGCGACCTGGGCGGTGCCGTAGCGCAACCGCAGAAAGGAACGGAATCGGGCGGTGGGCCCGAGGTCAGCAGTCAGTTCGGCGACCACTTCATCCCCCAGAGCTTCTCGGAGGAGGCTAGCCATCCGTTGAACGTCCCGCTGGTCGGGGAGCACAACCACAGCACCGTGACCTCCCACCAGGGCTGCCTGCACCACGGCCAGGGCGCTGGCTACCCAGCCACCAGGTCCGAAGCCGGCGACCCCACAGAGTGCCGCCCGAGGCCCGGCAGGTGAGCCGGAATGTGCCGAGGCTAGGTGGGTGAGGAACTCCTGCAGGGAGTGGGGGATGTCGTCTACTGGTGACGGCTGGACCGCCGGTGGGGTCCAGCCGGGCTGCAGTCCGGTGAATTCTCGTTCCACCCGCACAACCCGGTGCGGCACCGCCGCCCGGATGACATCAGAGGTCACCCCCGCGTAACGGGTCGCCACTTGTTCACACAACCGGCGGATCTCCTCATCCAACAGCGGAAGAGCGGAGACCACTTTACTGATGGGGCTCAGTTTCACCGCGGTGCCCGGTTGCGCACTGCGGGAGAGAACCCAACCGGACATCTCCCGCCCCGAGAACCGCACTTTGACCCGTCCGCCAGGCACCACCCGGGTATCCAGCTCCGCGGGTACCGCGTAGTCGAAGGGCCGGTCCAGGTGTGGGACGGGACTTTCCAAGAGCACCTGGGCCACCGGCAGGCGCTCTGCGGTACCGGCGGGCAACGGCGGCGGGACGGCCAGCTCGCTGGCCAGGCCGTCGAGCAACGGCTGGCGGGTGGCACGGCCGGCAGGGGGCTCCGGGTCCGCGCTGGTCATGTCTTGATAGTACGTTCCACCTCGGAGAACTCGTCAGTCCGATTCAGGCGGAGAAGAACGACCGCAACTGCTCGACCCGGTTGGTCTGCTCCCAGGGGAAGGCGTCATGTCCGAAGTGCCCGTTTTTGGCGGTCTCGGCGTAGAGGGGGCGCTTCAACTGCAGATCCTCGATGATCCCGAGGGGCCGTAGGTCGAACACTTCCCGAATGGCAGCCGGGATTCGCTGCGGATCCACCTGCTCGGTACCGAAGGTCTCCACGTAGATACCCACCGGTTGGGCCCGGCCGATGGCGTAGGCGATCTGGATCTCAGCCCGGCCAGCGAGACCGGCGGCCACGACATTCTTAGCGACCCACCGCATGGCGTAGGCGGCTGAGCGATCCACTTTGGAGGGGTCCTTGCCGGAGAAGGCACCGCCTCCGTGGCGGGCGAATCCCCCGTAGGTGTCCACGATGATCTTCCGGCCGGTGAGTCCGGCGTCCCCGACCGGCCCACCGATAACAAAGGGCCCCGAAGGGTTGATGATCTCATCGACATCAGCGGTATCCAGCCCTGACTCGGCGATGACAGGGGCGATGACATGTTCGGAAATCTCGGCGTGCAGTTGGGCCTGGGTGGTCTCTACCGTGTGCTGGCTAGAGACCACGACAGTGTCCAAGCTCACGGGAGTCTCCCCGTCGTAACCGATGGTGACCTGAGTTTTGCCGTCGGGGCGCAGGTAGTCCAGTTCCCCTGAGGTACGCACCTCAGTCAGTCGCGCTGAAAGCCGGTGGGCGAGGCTGATCGGCGTCGGCATCAAAGAAGGGGTCTCACGTGTGGCGTAGCCGAACATGATGCCCTGATCTCCGGCACCCTGGGCGTCACGGGGATCGGAGGCCTCTCCGGTGCGGGCTTCCAGAGAGTTGAAGACGCCTCCAGCGATCTCTGCTGACTGCTGGCCGATGGAGATCGTCACCCCACAGCGGGCGCCGTCGAACCCATTGGCTGAGGAATCGTATCCAATGCCCAGCAGCGTGTTACGCACAATGTGGGGGATCTCCACATAGGCGTCAGTGGTGACTTCTCCGGCGACGTGAATCAGACCGGTGGTGGTGAGCGCTTCCACCGCAACACGCGATTCGGGGTCCTTGGCCAGCAGAGCGTCGAGGATTGAGTCGGAGACCTGGTCGCAGATCTTGTCCGGGTGCCCGATGGTCACCGACTCCGAGGAGAACAGGCGCAGGTCGTCTCGTATACTCACCGGGTCATCCTATCGCTGAGGGCATCGCGCCGTGGGCGGCGCGTGAGAAATTCGTCATAGCCGACGACGACGGCTCACCCAGGTGTGTGCCGAAGCAGTCGCCACCTCTGACTGCCTGGTCAACAGGGCCTCAGCCCTGGTGGGTCAAAACAGTGGCGGTATGTTCCACGATGCGCTCGGCGGCCTCATCTTTAGTTCCTCGAAGGGTGACCGGATCTGTCCCCAGTACCGCGTGATACTGCGGTGCCGAGAGAATATGCACCTCCGTGCTGTCCTGGCCGAAGACCAGTCCTTCCCCGACTCGGTTCAGCACCAGAAGGTCACACCCTTTACGTTCCAGTTTCTGCTGCGCCAACTGCAACGGGTCGGTGTGCTCGTCCCCGGTTTCGGCGGCGAAGCCGACGATGACCCGCGGGCCGGCGGCCCCTGCTCGGCGACGCCGTACCGTCTCGGCGAGGATGTCTTCTGTGGTGGTCAGCTCGATCACGGGGGCGCCGTCGAAAGTCTTTTTGATCTTGGTCTGGGAGCTGGCCGCGGGGCGGAAGTCCGCTACCGCGGCGGCCATAATGAGCACATCGGCTTCATCGGCCCTAGACAGCACGGCTCGGCGGAGTTCAGCGGTGGTTTCCACCCGGACGATGTCGATACCTTCGGCCGGGGTGGGCAGCCCACCGTCTGTGACTGCGGCGATCAGCTGGACCCGTGCCCCGGCGCGCGCAGCGGCACGGGCGAGGGCGATGCCCTGTTTGCCGGAGGACCGATTGCCCAGATACCGCACCGGATCCAGGGGTTCCCGGGTCCCCCCGGCGGTGACGACCACCCGGGCCCCGGTCAGCGGGCCTGTGCCTGGCGAAGAGGCTGACTCCGTGGCCGGTTTCGCCGAAAGGATCTCCTCGATTCGGGCTGCGATCTGCTCGGGTTCAGGCATCCGCCCGGCGCCGGAGTCAACCCCGGTCAGCCGCCCTGTGGCCGGTTCCATGATCTCAAGACCGCGCTGCTGCAGCACTGCGACATTGTCCACAGTGGCCGGGTGCTGCCACATTTCGGTGTGCATGGCCGGAACCATCAGCACAGGAGCTCGGGTCACTAATAAGGTGGAAGTCAGCAGGTCATTGGCCATTCCGGCCCGCACTCGGGCCAGCAGGTCCGCAGTGGCAGGTGCGACCACCACCAGATCGGCCTGCTGACCCAGCCGCACGTGCCGGACCGTATCCACGCTGTCGAAGACCCCAGTGGTCACCGGGCGGCCGCTGAGTGCCTCCCAGGTAGCCCGGCCGACGAACTTCTCGGAACTCGGCGTGGGCACAACGTCGACCGTGTGACCGGCCTCCGTGAGGAGCCGTAGCAGGTGCGCCGACTTATAGGCGGCGATGCCGGCGGTAACACCGAGGACGATGCGCATGGGATTTTCAGGCGTATCGTCCGCCTCAGGCGTTGTCGGCCGCGGTCTCGCCAGCAGGTTCGACCACAGCCGTCTTCGGCCGCATGACCAGCAGGTCTTCGTTGATCTCACGCAGCGCGATGGACAGCGGCTTCTCGTTGAGTTTGGTATCCACCAGGGGGCCGATGTGCTCGAAGAGGCCTTCGTGCAACTGGGCGTAGTAGTTGTTGATCTGGCGGGCACGTTTGGCGGCGAACAGCACCAGCGCGTACTTCGACTCGGCCTTGGTGCTCAGGGAGTCGATGGGCGGGTCGATGATGCCTTCGAGCTGCTCAGTCACTGAAACGGTGTCCTTCGTTGGTCGGGTGCCTGGCCGGTTGCGGCCGGGGCTCTCATCAGGTCGTGGCGGGATCGGCGTTCGTCACGTCGAGGCCCATGCGAGCCAGAAGCTCCCGCGCGGCCCGGTCGACGTCGTCATTGATGATCGTCACGTCGAACTCTGATTCGGCCTGAAGTTCTATCTTAGCCGTTTCGAGCCGACGGCGCCTCTCTTCCTCGTCCTCCGTGCCGCGGTGGGTCAAGCGGGCGACGAGGTCCTCGAAGCTCGGTGGGGCCAGGAAGACGAACTGTGCCTCGGGCATTCGTTGACGCACCTGGCGGGCACCCTGCAGGTCGATCTCTAACAGCACATGTTTACCCTCGGTCAGTGCCTGCTCCACAGTGCTGCGCAGTGTCCCGTAGCGATGCCGACCGTGGACAGTAGCCCACTCCAGGAACGCTTCGGCTTTGATGAGTTCATCGAAGCGCTCAGGTGAGATGAAGTGGTAGTCCACCCCATCATGTTCCCCAGGCCGCGGCGGCCGAGTGGTCGCCGAGACGGAGAAGTGCACCTGAGGGTAGTGAGTGCGGATGTGCCGGCTGAGCGTGGACTTTCCCACCGAGGTGGGTCCTGCCAAAACGGTCACACGCGGGCGGGTGGAGGGTGGCTGCATCAGCCCAATTCTGCCAGATGCGTGGCCAGGGCAGCCCGCTGTTTGACCCCGAGTCCCCCCAAACGGCGGTTAATGGAGATCCCGAGCTCTTCGCAGATCTTGGTGGCAGTGACCCGTCCGACGCCGGGTAGCGACTCGAGGAGTTCAGTGCACTTCAGCCGGGCGATCGCCTCATCGGCATCGGCCTTGCCCATGACATCGCCGAAGCTGAGCTTGCCCGCGGCGAAGTCCCGCTTGATCTCCGCACGGGCGATACGCGCCGCCAGGGCCTTCTTCCGGGCTGAGTCTCGTTCCTCCGAGGTCAGCTGTCGCAGTGCCACAGTTATTCTCCTTGTCAGGTCTTCAACGCCGCTTGCGCGGATGGGCCTGAGGCAGAATGTAGCGCCAATTTCTGTCATGGGCAACAGCGCATCACACTCCTCGCATGCTGTGAGGTTGCTGCACCGTGGCTGACCAGCGGGTTATCGGCTCAGATCCTCCTGGGCGGAGTCGATCGCGGCGGCGAGTCGGCGTGGTTCGGGACCGTGCTCCAGGATTTGCCGAGAGGAGTTAACCAGCACCTGCCCCCAGGCGGGTCCGAAAGATCGCCGCAGGGTCTCCGCGGTGGCTCCCTGGGCCCCGTACCCGGGAGCCAGCAGGGCAGGCCGGCCGAGGGTCAGGTCGATACCGTAGTCCGCGGCCAGATGAGCGGTGGTCGCCCCGACCACCAGTCCGATACTGCCCAGCGGCGCACCCTGCGCGGTGCCTGCAGGAGGCTGTGCCGCATGGATGGCATTGACCGCCGCAGTCTGCCGGATGATGTCTTCGGCGACTGTCACCGGCCCAGCTCCGGTGCCGTCGTCGTCGTGATACGCCAACTGAACCTCACGACCTTCAGGATTGGAGGTCAGGGCCAGAACGAATAAGCCGGCCCCGTGGTGCCGGGCTAGCTCAATGGCCGGTTGCAGGGAACCGAAACCCAGAAAGGGGCTCACCGTGAGTGCATCGACACCGAAATCACTAGCGGGATTGAGCCAGGCCTGGGCGTAGGCCTGCATTGTCGAACCGATATCGCCGCGTTTGGCATCGGCCAGCACCAACAGGCCCGCCTCTTTCGCCTGGCGGATCGTTGTCGCCAAAGCACACAGACCTTCGGGGCCGAAGGCCTCGTAGAAGGCCACCTGAGGTTTGACCACGGCCACCCGTGAGGCCGCCGCCTCGATGATCCGGGCACCGAAAGCCTCCAGACCTGCTTGGTTGTGACCTAGTCCCCACTCGGTGAGCATCTCCGGATGGGGGTCGAGACCTACGCAGAGTTTCCCACGGTGCTGCAGGCCCGCCTCCAGGCGGACCCCGAAGGGCTGCTGATCTGCGCCGCTCACGCCCTGGCGCTTTCTGCAGCAGCACCGTGCTCACCGGCGGCGGTGTGCAGTGCGGCGGCGTGTTCCTGCAGGGAGGCCACTGACCAGCTGAACTGTCGCTGGGCCTCGATGGCCTGGCAGGCGGCACCGAACTCGGCGACCGTGGTGATGACCGGAATGCCCAGGCTGGTCGCGGCGGCACGAATCTCGTAACCATCGCTGCGGGCGTCCCCACCTGAGGGGGTGTTGATGATGAGGTCGATGTCACCGGCTTCGACCAGTTCCAGAATAGTGCCGGTCTCCTCGCCGGTGTCGGCGATCTTGCGGACCACTTCACAGCCGATGCCGTTGCGGCGCAGCACATCGGCGGTCCCACCTGTAGAGACCACAGAGAACCCAAGATCCACGAGCCGTTTGACCGGCATGATGATGCCGCGTTTGTCCCGGTTGGCGACGGAGACGAACACCTTCCCGGAGGTGGGCAGCGGGTTACTGGCGGCCAGCTGGGACTTCGCGAAGGCGGTGTCAAAGTGGGCGTCAATCCCCATGACCTCGCCGGTGGAGCGCATCTCAGGACCCAGCAGCGAGTCCACACTGCGGCCCTGCGGGGTACGGAACCGGGCGAAGGGCAGCACGGCTTCTTTGACCGCCACCGGGGCGTTCGGCGGCAGCAGGGAGCCGTCTCCCTCAGCGGGCAGCACCCCGGAGAGTCGATGCCCGGAGCCGGTACGCAACTCCGCGATGGACACACCGGTGCCGATGTGGGCTGCGGCCTTGGCCAGCTGCACCCCGGTCGCCTTGGAGACAAAGGGCACTGTGCGGGAGGCCCGGGGATTGGCCTCGATGACGTAGAGAACATCAGAGGCCACCGCGAACTGAATATTGATCAGCCCCCGAACCCCGACGCCCGCGGCGATCGCCTCAGTAGCCTCGCGGACCCTGGCCAGCACATCGGGACCCAGGGTGATCGGCGGCAGCACACAGGCGGAGTCCCCGGAGTGGATACCGGCCTCCTCAATATGCTCCATGATCCCGCCCAGGTAAAGTTCTTCACCGTCGTAGAGGGCGTCGACGTCGACCTCAATGGCGTCTTCGAGGAACCGGTCCACCAGCACCGGGTGCTCCGGGGTCACCTCAGTGGCTCCGGCGATGTACCGGGCCAGGCCGGGTTCGTCGTAGACGATCTCCATGCCTCGACCGCCCAGGACGTAGCTGGGCCGGACCAGCACCGGGTACCCGATAGAATCGGCCACCCGTTTGGCGTCCTCAAAGCTGACCGCAGTCCCATTCTTTGGGGCGATGAGCCCCGCGGTGGTAAGCACCTGGTCGAAAGCCCCCCGGTGCTCAGCCAGGTCGATGGCCTCCGGGGAGGTGCCCAGAATCGGCACTCCGGCGTCGGCCAGTTGCTGGGCAAGCTTCAGTGGCGTCTGCCCGCCGAGTTGAACGAAGACCCCGGCCACTCCCCCGGTGCGCTGTTCGGCGGCGATCACCTCGAGCACGTCTTCCAGAGTCAACGGCTCAAAGTACAGGCGGGTGGAGACATCGTAGTCGGTGGAGACGGTCTCCGGGTTGCAGTTGACCATGACCGTTTCGTATCCGGCCTCGGCCAGCGCCATCGTGGCGTGGACACACGAGTAGTCGAACTCGATACCCTGCCCGATCCGGTTGGGTCCGGAGCCCAGGATGATGACAGAGGGCTTGGCGTGCGGCTCGATCTCGTCTTCGAGGTCGTAACTGGAGTAGTGGTAAGGGGTGAAGGCGGGAAACTCGGCCGCGCAGGTGTCCACTGTCTTGTACACCGGGCGGATTCCTAGCGCGTGGCGGACTCCCCGAACCACTGCGGGGTCCATGGATCGCAGCCGGCCGATCTGCTCATCGGAGAAGCCGTGCCGTTTGGCCAGCCGCAGGGTCTGAGCATCGAGGGCTTCGGCTTCACGGATCTGCGCGGCGACCTCGTTGATGAGTTGAATCTGGTCCAGAAACCACCGGTCGATCGCGGTGATCTGGTGGATGTTTTCCAGCTCCGCGCCGGCTTCCAGTGCCTGCTGCACCTGGTGAATCCGCTCGGTGGTGGGGGTTGCCATTGCCTCTAACAACCCGGCGACGTCGGCTGCGGGCTCCTCCGGTGCCGCGAAGGTGAACTCCGCTCCCCGCTGCTCCAGAGACCGCAAGGCCTTCTGCAGCGCCTCGGTGAAGCTGCGGCCGATGGCCATCGCCTCACCGACCGATTTCATCGTAGTCGTCAGTGTCGGATCGGCGGCCGGGAACTTCTCGAAAGCGAAGCGCGGCACCTTGACCACTACGTAGTCCAGGGTGGGTTCGAAACTGGCCGGGGTCTTCTGGGTGATGTCGTTGGGGATCTCATCCAGGGTGTAGCCCACTGCCAGCTTGGTGGCGATCTTGGCGATGGCGAAGCCGGTGGCCTTCGAGGCCAGCGCGGAGGACCGGGAAACCCGCGGATTCATTTCAATGACGACCACGCGCCCGGTCGTCGGCTCCACGGCGAACTGGATATTACAGCCGCCGGTGTCCACACCCACTTCGCGGATCACGTTGATCGCAATATCTCGCAGCCGCTGATACTCCCGGTCGGTCAGGGTCATGGCAGGGGCCACGGTGATCGAATCCCCGGTGTGTACCCCAACGGGGTCGAGGTTCTCAATGGAGCAGACGACGACGACGTTATCGTTGGCGTCGCGCATCATCTCCAGTTCGTATTCCTTCCACCCGAGAATCGACTCCTCGAGCAGCACCTCAGTGGTCGGTGAATACTGCAGCCCAGCTCCGGCGATCCGACGCAGGTCAGCTTCGTTGTAGGCCATACCGGAGCCAAGCCCACCCATGGTGTAGGAGGGGCGGACCACCATGGGGTAACCGAGCTCCTCAGCGGCAGCGAGGGCTTCATCCATCGAGTGGACGATGCGGCTACGTGCCGACTCCGCACCGGAGCGTTCCACCACGCCTTTGAATTTCTCCCGGTCCTCACCGAGTTCGATGGCGGCGATGTTGGCTCCGATGAGTTCAACGTCGTACTCGGCCAGTACTCCGGCTTTGTCCAGGGCGATGGCGGTGTTCAACGCGGTTTGACCGCCCAAGGTGGGTAGTAACGCGTCGGGGCGTTCCTTAGCGATGATCTTGGCGACGACGTCGGGATCGATCGGCTCCACATAGGTGGCGTCAGCAAACTCCGGGTCGGTCATGATGGTGGCGGGGTTGGAGTTGACCAGGATGACGCGCAGGCCTTCTTCTTTCAACACCCGCAGAGCCTGGGTGCCGGAGTAGTCGAACTCGGCGGCCTGCCCGATGACGATGGGCCCGGAGCCGATGACCAGCACGGAGTTCAGGTCGGCGCGCTTAGGCATTCTGTTCGTGTCCTCCTGCGGTGGCGGTGGTCTGCGGGAGCGTATCGGCCCCAGTGGCCTGCTTCCCGGTCTTGCGGGCGATGATGAGTTCGACGAATCGGTCGAACAGATACGCGGAGTCATGCGGCCCCGCGGCGGCTTCAGGGTGGTACTGCACGCTGAAGGCCGGGATGTCCAGGCAGCGCAGTCCTTCGACGACACCGTCATTGAGGCTGGAGTGGCTGACCTGGACCCGCCCGTACTTCGCCTCAGGTGCGGTGACGGTCTCCCCAATGGGCGCATCGACGGCGAAGCCGTGATTCTGGCTGGTGATTTCCACCTTCCCGGTGGCGTGATCGATGACCGGTTGGTTGATGCCCCGGTGACCGAACGGCAGTTTGTAGGTGCCAAAGCCCAGCGCCCGGCCGAGGATCTGGTTACCGAAGCAGATACCGAAGACCGGAGTGCCGGCGTCGAGCACCTCCCGCAGCAGACCGACCTGCGGGGCTGTGGCAGGGTCTCCGGGCCCATTGGAGAGGAAGACGCCGTCGGGCTGGAGTTCTTCGATATCGGCAAAGGTGGTGCTCGCCGGCAATACGTGGACCCGCAGGCCCCGTTCAGCCATCCGCACCGGGGTCATGTTCTTCAACCCCAGGTCGATGGCAGCCACTGTGGCGATCGGCTCCTTGGGGCGGCCGTGAGCATCCACCCAGCCGTGGTCAGCGGGCTCGACGACGTATGCCTGGTCAATGCTGACTTCTTCAGCCAGGCGTGCCCCCACCATGGACGGTTGCTCCCGCACCTCGGTGAGCAGTTCAGCCTCGGGGCGGCGGGCGGCCTGCCCGGAGAAGATCCCGGCGCGCATGGCCCCGTGGTCCCGCAGCCTGCGGGTGACCGCCCGGGTGTCGACGTCTTTGATGGCCACGATGCCCTGTGCAGACAGTTCGTCCTCCAGGCTGCGGACGGAGCGCCAGTTGGAGGGCCGGCGGGCGGCATCGCGCACCACATAGCCGGCCACCCAGATGCGCCGGGATTCGGGGTCTTCGTCGTTGATCCCGGTGTTGCCAATGTGGGGTGCGGTCTGCACCACGATCTGCCGGGCATAGCTGGGGTCGGTCAGGGTCTCCTGGTAGCCGGTCATTCCGGTGGCGAAGACCGCCTCTCCCAGGGTGGTGCCCACCGCGCCGTAGGCGGTGCCGGTGTAGACAGTGCCGTCCTCCAGGACCAGTAATGCGGGTTCGGTACTCATTCGGCGGAGTTCTCCTGGGAAGGTGTCTGGTCGGGGTGTGGGGTCTCTTGATTTGTCTGACGGGGGGTCAGGGCCTCGGCGGCACTGAGCAGGGCACGCCCCTCTACGGCGCGACGGGGTCGGAATGCCGTTTCGACCTCCTCAGTGCCCAGCTGCCACCCGAAGATAATGGCGCCGTCGCGTTCAACGAACTTCCCGACGACGCCGCGGTCGGTGCGCACGTAGCTGAGGTCCTCAGTGCCGATGAAGACGTTACGCGCCCCAGCACGGAAGACGGCCACTCCGGCGTCGTGGACTTCGATCCGGCCGGTGGTCCGCAAGCCGAGTTCATGCACCGCCACCCGGTCCAGGTAGTCCTCGGCTTTCACCGTGCCGATGACCATCCCTTCGGCGGCGGCCTGTGGCTCAGTCTCGATCAGCTGTGCGGGAACATCAGCCGGTTCGGGGATGCCCTGCTGGCGACGCTTGCGTCCGCGCCACCCGATCCACAACAGTAGGCAGAAGACCACGATGACCCCTAGGGAGACCCATAGGTACATCAGGTAGGTACCGGTCATCTCCGGCCGGGTGGTATCGGCCAGAAACTGTGCAGCGGCGGGGGCGGTGCCCAGCGGGGTGGGTGTCATGCGGACCTCCCAGTGGTGGAGACGGTCAGGGCGCCATCAGCGACCACCTGATGGCCGTTGAGGAAGGTGGCTCGAACCACTCCGGGCAGCTCCATCCCTCGGTAAGGCGAATTCTGCCCCTTCGTGGCGTGTTCCTCGGGCCGTACGGTGGTCACCGCCCCCGGATCGACGAGGATGAGGTTGGCCGGCTCCCCTTCGGCCAGCGGCCGTCCCTGATGGGTGTGCCCGTAGATACGCGCCGGAGTCTCCGAGGTGACTTCGGCAAAGCGCCGCCAGTCCATCAACCCGGTGGAGATCATCGCGTGCGTCACCGCAGGCAGAGCGGTCTCTAGCCCGGTCATCCCCATGGCGGCCTGGTGCCATTCGCACTCCTTGGCCTGGGTGGGGTGGGGAGCATGGTCGGTGCCGATCACGTCGATGATCCCCTCGGCGAGGGCTTCACGCAGCACGCGGGTATCCCGCTCGGTCCGCAACGGCGGATTGACCTTGTAGACCGGGTCGAAGCTGCGGACCAGCTCATCGGTCAACAACAGGTGGTGGGGCGTGACCTCGGCGGTGACCTGGATGTCCCGGGACTTCGCCCACTTGAGAATCTCGACACTGCCGGCGGTGGAGACGTGGCAGATATGCAGCCGGGCTCCCACGTAGTCGGCCAGCAGCACATCCCGGGCGATGATCGCCTCTTCGGCCACCGACGGCCAGCCAGGCAATCCGAGGGCGGAAGAGACGATGCCTTCGTTCATCTGGGCCGCGTAGTCAGTGCCCCAGGCGGTCAGATCCGGGTCCTGGGCATGCTGGGCGATGAACCCGCCCACCGTGCTGACATACTCCAAAGCCCGGCGCATCAGCTGGGGGTTGGCCACACAGTGGCCGTCATCGGAGAACATTCTCACCTCAGCCGCCGAAGCCGCCATAGCTCCAAGCTCGGCCAGCTGTTCTCCGGCCAGACCGCGGGTGACCGCACCCACTGGGTAGACCTCGCTCCAACCGGCGTCATCTCCGAGCCGCTTGACCTGCTCGACGACGCCGGCGGTATCGGCCACCGGCTGGGAGTTCGCCATAGCGTGCACGGCGGTGAATCCCCCGCGGGCAGCGGCCCGTGTCCCGGTGTCGACCGTCTCTGCGTCCTCGCGGCCGGGTTCACGCAGGTGGGTATGGAGGTCAACCATCCCCGGCAAGGCGATGAGTCCGGCGGCATCGACCCGTTCGGCGTCGTCGTCGGTGATGTTCTCACCGATGGAGACGATCCGCCCATCGCGAATGAGGATGTCGACCGGTTGTTGCCCATAGGGTGCGGCGGCCGTGATGAGATAGGCGTTCACGTTTCGCTCCTTCCGGAGAGCAGCAGGTGCAGCACGGCCATCCGCACGGAGACACCGTGGGTGACCTGCTCGGTGATGACCGACTGCGGGGAGTCGGCAGCGGCGGCGGAAATTTCCACGCCGCGGTTCATCGGACCAGGGTGCAGGATCATCGCCGGGGCCTGACTCGGGCCGATCCGCAAGGATTCGACGACGGCGAGCCGCTCATCGGTCAGACCCCAGCGGCGGGTGTACTCCGCACTCGTGGGGAAGAACGCCCCGCCCATCCGTTCGGCCTGAACCCGTAGCATCATCACTGCGTCCGGGTCCGTGGCCAGGGCCTCATCCAGATCGTAGTGAATGGTCACCGGCCAGGTTTCCGCGCCCACCGGCAGCAGGGTGGCCGGAGCGACCAGGGAGACTTTCGCCCCGAGGGTAGTCAGCAGCCATACATTGGACCGGGCGACCCGGGAGTGCAGCACATCTCCGATGATGAGCACCTTCAGTCCTGATAAGTCGGTGCCGCGGGATCCAGTGTCCCGGGCGGCGGCGTAGCCACGGCGCAGGGTCAGCGCGTCCAGCAGCGCCTGGGTGGGGTGTTCGTGGGTTCCGTCGCCCGCGTTGAGCACCGCCGCCTGGGTCCAGTCACTGGCGGCCAGCTGCGCGGCCGCTCCGGCAGCAGGATGGCGAATGACAATGGCATCGGCCCCCATGGCATCGAGGGTCTGGACCGTGTCCTTCAGTGACTCCCCTTTGGAGACCGAGGACCCCTTGGCGGAGAAGTTGACCACATCGGCCGAGAGCCGCTTAGCGGCCGCCTCGAAGGAGACCCGGGTGCGCGTGGAGTCCTCGTAAAACAGGTTGACTACTGTGCGGCCGCGCAAGGTGGGAAGCTTCTTCACTTCCCGCTGGGACACCTGGTCCATCTCCTCAGCGGTGTCGAGGATGTTCATCGCCTGGCTGTGGCTTAAGTCGGAGGTGGTCAGCAGGTGTTTCACCGTTGAATCACCACCGCTTCATCTGAGGCACTCACACCGTCAATGGCCGCCAGGCGGACCGAGACGCGTTCCTGACGGGATGTGGGGATGTTTTTACCGACGTGGTCGGCCCGGATGGGCAGCTGCCGGTGACCCCGGTCGACCAGGACTGCCAACCGGACGGTCTCCGGCCGGCCGAGGTCAGAAAGAGCGTCGAGTGCAGCCCGGATCGTCCGCCCGGAGTACAGCACATCGTCGACGAGCACCACAGTGGCGGCATCGATTCCGCTGGCGGGCAGTTCGGTGGGCTCAGGTGTGCGGGCACCCGTGGTGCGCAGATCGTCCCGGTACATGGTGATATCCAGGGAGCCGACCTGGTCGTGGGAGTCGAAGTCGGTGTCTATGCCGGCGAGTTTCTCACCCAACCGGCGGGCCAAGGGGACGCCCCGGCGCGGAATACCCAGAATGACCAGTCCCGCAGTGCCGCGGTGGGTCTCCACAATTTCATGGGCGATTCGGGTCAGGGCGCGTTCAATATCCGAAGCGCTCATGACCTGGGCAGTCTCAGATGACGGGGTCATCGTATCGACTCCTTCCTCGCCTCACAGGACGATGTTTAAAGGAGCGGTGGTCCCGGCGGCAAAGCCGTGCCGGCCTGCGCACCTGATGTCGGCGCATCGGGTGCGCTGGTGCCTCATCGACACCTGCTTCAGCCTATCAGGCAGAGTCTGCATCCTCATCCATGCCAGGCTCCTCATCGAGCAGGGGGTCCTCGTCCTCATCCACCAGAGTGGGTTTGAGCTGCTGGAGCCTGCCGAGTAGCCCGTTGACGAACCGCGGTGACTCATCGGTGGAGAGCTCGCGGACCAGGGCCACGGCCTCGGAGACGGCCACCGCCTCGGGGATCTCCGGGTTGTGCAGCAGTTCCCAGGCCCCGATGCGCAGCGCAGTGCGATCCACTGTGGGCATCCGCTCCAGAGTCCAGCCACGAGCGTAGGTAGAGATCAGCTCGTCGAGTTCTTCCTGCCGGGCACTGACCCCCAGGACCAGTTGACGAGCATACGGGTTCAGTTGCAGCTCAGTGGCCGAGCTGCGCAGGGTGAGGACTTCCTCGGCCGGGAGTCCGCGCTGCTCAGCCTCAAAGAGGATTTCTAGAGCCCGACGTCGGGCTTTGGATCGGGATCGTTTCACCACAGTGGTCGCTGAACTTATTAGTCGGTCACACGGCCGAGGTATTCCCCGGTGCTGGTGTTGACTTTGACCTTGGTGCCCTGGTCGACGAAGAGCGGCACCTGGATCTCGTGACCGGTCTCCACAGTGGCTGCCTTGGTTCCAGCATTGGAGCGGTCACCCTGCAGGCCCGGCTCGGTGTAGGTGATCTCCAGCACCACTGAAGGTGGCAGCTCCAGGTACAGCGGAGTGCCTTCGTGCATCGCAATGGTGACAGTAGCCGATTCCAGCAGGTAGTTGGCGGCATCGCCGACGATCTCAGCGGGCACCGTGATCTGGTCGTAGTCACGTAAGTCCATGAAGATGTAATCGTCGCCATCGGCGTAGAGGAACTGGTAGTCGGAGCGGTCCACCGTGGCGAACTCCACTTTGGCTCCGGCATTGAACGTCTTGTCCACGACTTTGCCGGAGGTGACGTTCTTCAGCTTGGTGCGGATGAACGCTCCGCCCTTGCCCGGCTTGACGTGCTGAAATTCCAGGGTGTTCCACAGCTGCCCCTCGAGCTTGAGCACCGCGCCGTTCTTGATGTCGTTCGAGGTTGCCACGAAATTGAGCCCCTTCTGGTTCGATAAATCTCTGTGAGCCGCCGATCCATCATACAGGCGGCCTCCACCCAGCACGTCACAGGGAGATCGTGGTCCCGCTGACTGGTTCGCCGATCTCCTGGTACGCCGCGTACAACATGGATGCATCCGGAATCTCCACAGTGGCGGGGTTGCCAATGCCGTTGAGCAGCACGAACCTGAGCACATCGCCGCGGTTCTTCTTATCGCGGCGGATTCCTTCCAGCAGCTGGTTCCACCGGTCATCCCGGTAGGTAATGGGCAATCCCAGTGAGGTCAGCACTGCCCGGTGGCGGTCGACCTCGGCCTCACTGAGCCGGCCCAGGCTGTGCGCCAGTTCCGCGGCGAAGACCATACCCACCGAGACGGCCGCACCGTGGCGCCACTGATAACGCTCAGCGAGTTCAATGGCGTGGGCCAGCGTGTGCCCGTAGTTGAGGTGCTCACGGCGATCAGCCTCCCGGGCGTCTTCTCCGACGATCTCAGCCTTGACCCGGATAGAGCGTTCGATGAGTTCACGCAGCTGTGCCGAATGAGGGTTCTGCGCGGCCTCCGGGGACTCCTCAATCAGGGTGAGGATCCGTTCATCAGCGATGAACCCACATTTGATGACCTCGGCCAATCCAGAGACCAGTTCATTGCGTGGCAGGGTAATGAGGGTGTCGAGGTCAGCCAGCACCCCGGCCGGTTGGTGGAAGGAACCCACCAGGTTCTTCCCCTCAGCGGTATTGATCCCAGTTTTGCCGCCGACGGCGGCGTCGACCATGCCGAGCACCGTGGTCGGCATATGCACAACCCGCACTCCCCGTAGCCAGGTAGCGGCGACGAAGCCGGCCAGATCGGAGACCGCTCCCCCGCCGACGGAGACCACAGCATCGGAGCGGGTGAAATCGTTCTGCCCGAGCACTTGCCAACAGAACGCGGCCACCTGGATGTGCTTACCCTCTTCGGCATCGGGAATCTCGGCCACCATGGCGGTGTAGCCGGCCTTCTCCAGGTCTTCACGCACCACGTCACCGGTGGCACGCAGCGCCCGCGGGTGAATGATGAGCACCCGTTCGGCTTGGGTGCCCAAGAGGTCCGGCAGCCGGGAGAGGAGTCCATTGCCGACGACGACGGGATAGCCCAGTTCATCTCCACCGGTTCCCGTTCCCTCACCCACGGTGATGGTGGTGGGCTCACTGTGCTGGGTCTCGCTCAGCGGGGTGGATGCTTGCGGTGTCCCCGCAGGCTCACCGCTGTCTGTAGGAGTGCTCATAGGGGTGTGCGCTCAGTCTTTCGTGATCCGGTTCAGTTCGTTCTCGATGGTATCGACTCGGGCTTCGATCGTCTCGTGGTCGGCACTGACCACCAGATCAGCGCAGTCCCGGTAGAGGGATTCCCGCTCGGCGTAGATCTTCTTCCAACGGCCCACCGGGTCGGAGGCGAGCATGGGGCGGGTGGAGGCGTCGCCGATCCGGGCGGCGGCCTGTTCGGCGGTGACATCGAGCATCACCGTGAAATGCCCCTCAAGCAATGCCCGGGTCCGAGGCGAAAGCACCGACCCACCTCCGAGGCTGATGACCGATGGGCGGGGGGCATCGAGCAGCTCAGCGACAATGCGCTCCTCAGCGGCCCGGAACGACTCCTCCCCGTGCTGGGCAAAGTACTCAGGGATGGGACCGTAGCGGGCCACGAAGAACTGGTCGGTGTCCACATGGGGGCGGTTCAACCGGCGGGCCAGTGCCTGGCCCACACTGGACTTACCGGAGGCCATGGGTCCGATGAGTACCACATTGTGGGTACGTGCCGGGCTGCTCATCAGCTGCTGAAGGCAGCCGGAGGCTGCACGGGGTCCCCGTCGCTGCCGGCCAGCTGCGGGTTCTGCCCCAGTTCGGGCATGTTCTCCAGGTAACTGTGCAGGTTACGCCGCGTCTCAGTGAGGCTGTCCCCGCCGCACTTCTCTAACACTGCCTGTGCCAGGACCAGGGCGACCATCGCTTCGGCGACCACCCCGGCTGCCGGGACCGCACAGACGTCGCTGCGCTGGTGGTGGGCAGTGGTTGGCTCCCCGGTGGCGATATCCACGGTGCGCAGGGCTCGGGGCACCGTGGCGATAGGTTTCATCGCCGCGCGCACTCGGAGGGTATCGCCAATGCTCATCCCGCCTTCGATCCCTCCGGCACGGTTGGTCGAGCGGCGGATTCTCCCGTGGGCGTCGAGTTCGATCTCGTCATGGGCCTGGGAGCCCCGACGGGCAGCGGTCTTCAGCCCGTCACCGACTTCCACGCCCTTGATGGCCTGGATACCCATCAGCGCTCCGGCCAGCCGTGCATCCAGTCGGCGGTCCCAGTGCACATAGCTTCCCAGCCCCGGGGGGACGCCGTCGACGACAACTTCGACGACGCCACCGAGAGTTTCGCCGGCTTTATGTGCCGCATCGACCTCAGCCACCATCGCCTCAGAGGTCGCTGGGTGGAAGCATCGCAGCGGATCGGCGTCGATCGTGGCGACATCCTGCGCGGTGGGAACCGGGGCGTCGTCGTCAGTGGTGACCTCCCCGACGGCGACGGTGTGCGAGACCGTAGTCATGCCTAGTTCGGCCAGGAAGTTCTGTGCAGCGGTTCCCAACGCCACCCGGGTGGCAGTCTCTCGGGCGGAGGCGCGCTCCAGCACGGGACGCGCTTCGGTGAAGCCGTACTTCTGCATCCCTGTGAAGTCGGCGTGGCCAGGACGGGGCCGGGTCAAGGGTGCGTTGCGTGCCAGGTGCTCAATCTCGGCAGGGTCCACCGGGTCGGCAGACATGACCTTCTCCCATTTAGGCCACTCGGTGTTGCCGACCTCGATGGCAACCGGACCGCCCAAGGTCTCACCGTGCCGGACTCCGGCGATGAGAGTGACCTCGTCCTGCTCGAACTTCATGCGGGCTCCGCGACCATAGCCCAGGCGCCGACGAGCCAACCGGTCCTGGACATCCTGGGAAGTCAGCGGCACCCCGGCGGGGAGGCCTTCGAGAATGCCAACCAGGGCACGGCCGTGAGATTCTCCGGAAGTCAGCCAGCGCAACATGCCGACCATCCTAACCGGGTTGGTGAGCTCAAGCGGCCGCAGAAGCTGCGGTGTTCAGTCCGTGGTCCTGTTCCCAGGGGGCTGAAGTCCGATCGCTGTGCGCATCGTTTCCACCAGCTGGCGGTGAGCGGTCGCTGCCAGTTCACCGGCCGGGTGGCCGGTGGAGGCAGTGAACAGCTCCACTTGTTTGACCGCCTGGTGCAACAGCATGCTCAGCCCACTAGCCACCTGCCCTCCGGCGTTTTCCCAGGCGATAGCCAACTGGGAGGGCCACGGGTCATAGGCAGCATCGAGCAGCGGAACCCCCGGGGTCACGGTGCCCAACGCGGCGGCCAGCGGGTCGGCCGCCCGCGGTGGCAGGGTGGAGACCACCGCCGCAGGGGAGGTAGCCGCCACGTCGTGAGGGAAAGCCTCCAGCTCACGCAGTGTGCATTCCAGTCCCAGTCGCTGGGCCAGCGGCACCGCGGAGGCGGCCCGTTGCAGACTGCGCGCGTAGACGACGACTTCACGATGCCCGCGCTCGGCGGCGGCTCCGAGGGCCGCGGCCGCCGTCCCCCCGGCCCCCAACACCGCAAAGGGACGCTGGCTCTGTCTCGCCGCGGCCGCCGTCGGCCCGGGTGCTGTGAGCTCAGCCTCAGTCAATGCTCTGAGGATCCCATCGACGTCGGTGTTCTCCCCGTGGAGACGCCGCGAGTCGGCGTCGTGGTCAATCACCACCGTGTTGAGCACTCCGAGAGTCTTGACCCGTGGGGAGTAAGTGGTCATGTGCTCGACCATGGCGGCTTTCAACGGCATGGTCACCGACCAGCCGACCCAGCCGGGTTCGGCGCCCTCACCGGAGAGAAAACGGGGCAGCGTCTGCTCACTGACTTCCCGGCGCGTGTAGTCAATCTCCACACCCAAGAGGCGGTAGGCGGCACTGTGCAGAGCCGGGGATTTCGAGTGCTGAATCGGAGAGCCGAGTACAGCGGCGCGCTGCTGCGAGGTCACTGACCCCCCGGCTGTTCGGTTTCGGTCTGGCCGCCGCCGACTTCCTGGTTACAGGTCTCCTCGTTCTCCTCGCAGAACTGGTTGAGCAGTTCGACGTTCTCCTCGTGCTCGGCGAATGTCTCGGCGAACCGGGTCTCTCCAGTGTGCAGATCCACGGTGACCCAGAAGAGATAGTCGTTGTCCTCGGGATCCGCTGCTGCTGTCACCGCCCGCTGGTCGGGAGCCCCGATGGGCCCGGGCGGCAGACCTGAATGCACGTAGGTGTTGTACTCATTGGAGGCATCGAAGCGTTCCTCCTCGGTGAAGTGGGTGCCGCGCACCCCGCGGCCATAGTTCACTGCCGCATCGATTTGCAGGTAACCGTTGGTTTCACCGTCCTCGTCCTGCAGGCGGTTCTCAATCGCACCGGCGATTCTTGGGTAGTCCTCGGGCAGGCCCTCAGCGGTGATGAGTGAGGCGATGGTGATGGCCCGGTACTGCTCGTCAGGATCGTCGACCCCTTCGGCTTCGAGCAGCTCGAAGGTCGGTTCGATCATCATTTCGATGATTTCCTCGGCAGAAGTTCCGGCCTCGGGCTGGTACTCGCCCGCGGCGATATAACCTTCGAGGTTTTCAGCCTGCTCCGGCAGGCCGAAGCGCTGCGGATTCCGGTTGAGCTGCTGGTACTCCTCATACGAGTGGGCGGTGTTCTCCGCCAGCGTTTCGATGACGTCATCGTTCCACATATCCGGGGTGATGCCGATGTACCAGAACTGTCCGCCTTCACTGAGGAGTTCCTCGGCGGCGTCGGCCGCGGGCATCTGCTCCCGCAATTCGTAGGTTCCCGGATGCAGTTCCCCGCGTTCGCCCTCGGCTTCGAGTTCCTGCACCGCCTCGCTGAAGGCCTCCGTACTGGCGATGATTTCGGCATCGGCCAACCGGGTGGCCACCGATTCGATACCGTCGCCTTCGACCACCTGGAACTGCACGAACTCGCCGGCCTGCTCCTCGTAGTCCTCCGCCTCACGGGGCCCGAAGATCCCTGCAATGGATTGCAGGAAAATCCAGACGACGGCGACCATCACGACAAAACCGCCGATGGCCAGGGTCAAGGTGATATTGCGGCGACGGCGCTTGGCCTTCCGCTGTTGGAGAATATTGCGTGCCATACGTCCTGTCAGGGGCTGGACGGTCTGGTACCCCCGGCCGAAGCCAGAAGCGGAGACCAAGACCGGGTGGCCGTCTTCATCGTGCTCAATATGACCGTCGATCTCATCGAGGTCGATGTGCTCAAGATCCTCGAAGTCATCGAAACTTGCGGAGGTGTCGTCGTCGAAGGCGCCCTCATCGGCGTCGAAGGCATCAAACTCCTCGGCTGAGATGTCCTGTTCACCCGCCGGCTCCTCAGAACCCGCAGCCTCAGCAGAGGACGCCGCAGATCCGGTGACGAGCTCGTCGAATGCGGTGGGACGGGCCCGACCCGGCACCGGGCTGGGGTGGTCCTCGGACCGCACCGGTGGTGGAGTCTGCACGGAGGAACTCTCCCTGCCCTTGCCAGCGGGGGCGCCACCGAGAGCCTCAGTGGGGGTGGATTCGTGATGCAGAGCCTCTCCGGGCGGAGTCGAGTCACGCTGATGAGATCCTGCGGCCGGTGACACGGCCGGTTGAATCCGCGTGGGTTCCTCATTCCGAGGAGCCTGATTCCCAGGCGCCTGGTCGATCCGCGGAGTCTGCTGCGCCCGTGGCGTCTGCGTTCCCGGACTCCGGCGATCAGGCACCTGCCGTTCTGTCCGCCGCGCAGGCGTTGAGCCGGCTGCCGGGCCACGGGATTTCTGACCCGCCCGATCGGGTGTGGGCTGGTCCGTTGCGGGCTGAGACGATGTGGACTGTGCACCGGTTCCGCCCTGGTGACGGGCTTGAGCCGACCGCGACGATGCGGGTTGCCCCTGCGCGGTCTCCCCCGGGACAGCCGGTGAGGCACCCGATTCGGCGGCACTTTCGGTAGCACTGCGGCGCTGCCGCCGGGAACGCCGGGACTCCACCGGAGTGGGTAGCGCCTGGTTGGGAAGAGTCTGGTGAGGAAGAGTTTCCCCGGATGGCCGCTGCGGGGAGGGGTTCTGTGGGCGCCCGTTATCGCTGCCTTCACGTTCCCGCCGGACCGCCGGAGGAACCTGGGTCTGGCTCGACTCCTGATCGAAGAGATCTGGCGCCGGCGAGGCGGTCGAAGACCGGCTCAGCCGCCGGACAGCGGACTGACGTTCCCGTTCAGCCGCCCGGGCACGCTCCCTGGCTTCACGGATCTCGCGGCGACGACGCCGAGACCCCACCTCAGGGAGCATTTCATCGCTCACGAACGATCCTCAAGGTTGACGGCAGGTGGACGGCCAGAAATAGACATCATGGTATCCAAAGGCGCTCACGATTGTAATCGATCCGTGATCTCAGTTGGACTGCAACATGGCCATCCAGCTGCGACGGGCCTCCAACGCCTCTTCCGCCTCGCGGATCCGAGCCTGATCCCCACTGGCTTGAGCCTCTTTGACGTCACGCTCCAGCTGGGCGATGCTCTCTTGCAATTGACTGAGCATCTGGTGCTGGCGGTCGTTCTGGACTGAGTCGCTCCGACGCCATTTGGCGCCCTCTGCTTGACGGAAGGCGTCCTGGATCTCCCCAAGTCGCCGCTCCAGACGCTTAATATCGCCGCGAGGCACGCGACCGGCCGCCTCGTACTCATCGAGCAGCTTGTAATACCGGTCCCGCACCGCCTCCGGCTTGGTGAAGGGCATCAGCTCTTCCAGGCGAGCCAGGATTTCCTCTTTCTTCTTCAGATTCTCCTGGTACTCGGCGTCGACTTTGGCATTGGCTTCATCCCGGGCACTGAAGAAGACATCCGCGGCTGCACGGAACCGTTTCCACTGGGCGTCCTCAGTCTTACGGGGGCCACGCCCGAGCTCTTTCCACCGGTCCATCAGGCGGTGATATGCCTTCGTGGTCGGACCGAAATCCGTGGAGTGCTGCAAGGCTTCGGCCTCGGCGATGAGTTCCTCTTTGGCCCGCTTGATCTCCGCAGCTTCTTTGTCCCGTTTCACAAAAAAAGCCTTGCGGCGGCGCTCAAACGTACTGCGCGCGGTACGGAACCGCTTCCACAGGGGGTCCTCCTGTGATTTGGGGATCCGCGGTGGAGATTTCTGCTCCGCTTTCCACGCCTCGAAGAGCTCGTTCATCCGCTGCTGGGCAGTCTTCCAGTGCTGCTGGGCATCATCGGCAGCAGCCAGTTGCTCGGCTTCGGCGACAATCTCTTCGCGCACGGCGAGTTTCGCAGCCACGGCCTCGTCATGGGCCTTCTGCTCCTCGGCGGCGATCTCCTCGATGCCCCGAGCGATCTCAGCTAAGAGTTTGCGCAGCGAGTCGACGTCGCCCACCCACGTGCCGTCGTCGAGCTCTTTGGTGAGGGCCGTGTGGCTACCCCGCAGCACCGAGACACTGTCAGCGCGAGTGGCGACACGGGCTCCCAGCAGCAGCGCTCGGTTGTAGAGTTCGTCGAATTTGCGCGCGTAGTACCGCAGCGCCTCGTCTTCACCACCACCGGCGGAGTATTGCCCTACATAGGTCTCCTCGCCGGAGGGTTCCGGTGAGGTGAGGTACACATGACCTTCGGCATCCACCCGGGTACGCCGGCGTACCTCATCCAGAGAGGTCTGGTGGTAGGTGGGCTTCACTGCTGGACTCATAGTCTCCAGCCTACCGGGTGGTCAGAACCAGCTAGGCGAGTGCTTCACATCCCGCCCGGCGGCTATGATGGCGTGGCTGAGCCGATAACCCCCTGATCTGATCCGCAAGGAGCTGTACTCACCGCCATGGCACGTTCTGCATCGCTCTCCGGCTACCTCGAGCTGCTTCCGGCCGAGCGGCTGGTGGAGCTGCATGTGCTCGACACCCTGCGGGAGGTCTTCGAACGCCACGGTTTCGCCTCGATCGAGTCCCGTGCCGTGGAGACCATGGACACGCTGTTGGGTAAAGGGGAAGTGGATAAGGAGGTCTATGCGGTCTCCCGAATCCACGACGACGCCGACTCGGCCGCTGAGGCCAAACTCGCCTTGCACTTCGACCTCACTGTGCCGTTTGCCCGCTACGTCACCGAAAACGCCGGGCACTTGGCCTTTCCCTTCCGTCGCTATCAAATCCAGAAGGTCTGGCGGGGAGAGCGGCCCCAGGCCGGACGGTTCCGGGAATTCACCCAGGCCGATATCGACATCGTCGGTGACGGCACCCTGCCCTTCCGCGCCGACACTGAGCTCGCTGTGGTCATGGCTCGGGCCTTGGCGGCTCTGGACATCGGTCAGTTCCAACTGCGGGTGAATAACCGCAAGCTCTCCCAAGGCTTCTACACCGCTCTGGGTCTCAACGATCCTGCTGCGGTGCTACGCATTGTCGACAAGCTGGACAAAATTGGCCCCGCCCGTGTGCAGGCCGAGCTGGCCGAGACCTGCGGTGCCGATGAGCACCAGGCGCAGAAAGCCCTGGCCCTGGCCCAGATCCGCACAGCAGATGTCTCCTTCGCCGAGCAAGTCCGCGATCTGCTACCTCCCGGGGCAGCTAACGAGCTGCTCGAAGAGGGGCTGAGGGAGATGACCGAGGTCATCGCCACACTGCAGGAGCGGGTGCCGGGACAGGCTGTGGCGGATCTGTCCATCGCCCGTGGGCTCGATTACTACACGGGAACGGTCTATGAAACGGTGCTCTTCGGGCATGAGAACCTCGGGTCGATCTGCTCTGGGGGGCGCTACGATTCCCTGGCCACCCACGGCAAACGCACGTTTCCCGGCGTCGGACTCTCCATCGGGGTAACCCGGCTGATCTCTGCGCTGCTAGCCGCCGATGAGCTCACCGCCTCCCGTTCGGTACCTACTGCGGTCTATGTGACGCTGCGCGAGGATACGGACTGGTCCACAGCCCAGGATGTCGCCGACCAGCTCCGCGCCCGGGGTATCAGTGCCGAAGTGGCCTTCAGCGCCGAAAAGTTCGGTAAGCAGATCAAATACGCCGACCGGCGTGGGATCCCGTATGTGTGGTTCACCGACGCCGAAGGTCACCACGAGGTCAAGGACATCCGCTCCGGGGACCAGGTGCCTGCCGACCCGGCGGTGTGGACTCCCCCAGCCGAGGACCTCACGCCCCGGGTTCTGCGCCCCGGACGAGACTTGTAAGCTCAGCACAGAACCGCTCCCGTACGTCGAAAGGACGCCGTGCTCCGCACACACACTGCAGGCGAGATCAGCGCCGCACTTCTGGGTCAGACTGTCACACTCACCGGCTGGGTGGCCCGCCGCCGGGATCACGGCGGGGTGGCCTTCCTCGATCTGCGCGATGCCTCAGGGATCGCGCAGGTGGTCGTGCGGGATGAGGAAGATTTTGACCCGTTACGCAATGAGTTCGTCCTGCGGGTCACCGGCACTGTGGAACGCCGTCCAGAAGGTAATGAGAACCCCAATATTCCCTCCGGTGAGGTGGAGATCATCGCCTCGGAGCTGGAGGTGCTCAACCCTTCGGCGGCACTGCCGTTCCAGATCGACGAGCACGTCGAAGTTGGGGAGGAAGCTCGTCTGAAGCACCGGTATCTCGACCTGCGCCGACCCGGGCCGTCGCGGGCGATCCGGCTGCGCTCTGAGGTGAACCGGGTTGCCCGGGAGGTGTTACACCAGCAGGGCTTTACTGAGGTGGAGACCCCCACCCTGACTCGTTCGACGCCGGAGGGTGCCCGCGACTTCCTAGTTCCGGCTCGCCTGGCTCCCGGCTCCTGGTACGCCCTGCCACAGTCTCCGCAGCTGTTCAAGCAATTGCTCCAGGTCGGCGGGATCGAGAAGTACTACCAGATCGCCCGCTGCTACCGGGATGAGGACTTCCGGGCCGACCGACAGCCGGAATTCACCCAGCTGGATATCGAGGCCGCCTTTGTGGAGCAGGAGGATGTGATCTCCTTGGTGGAGGAGATCACCGTCCGACTGTGGGCGCTCATTGGGGTAGAGATCAGCACCCCGATTCCGCATATCACCTACCGGGAGGCGATGGCCCGCTACGGCACGGATAAGCCGGACCTCCGGTTCGGCCTGGAGTTGACCGAGTTGACTGAGTACTTCGCCGAAACTCCCTTCCGAGTCTTCCAGGCACCCTATGTGGGCGCGGTGGTCATGCCCGGTGGGGCCTCCCAGCCGCGGCGGACCCTGGACGCCTGGCAGGAGTGGGCCAAACAGCGCGGGGCCAAGGGCCTGGCCTATGTCCTGGTTGGTGAGGATGGTGAACTGGGCGGCCCGGTGGCCAAGAACCTCTCCGAGGCGGAGAAGTCCGGACTCGCTGAGGCCGTCGGGGCCTCTGCCGGTGACTGCATCTTCTTCGCCGCAGGTGAGCCCAAGTCTTCCCGCGCGCTGCTGGGGGCAGCTCGCGTGGAAATCGCCGAACGTCTTGACCTCATCGAACCCGGATCCTGGTCTTTCGCCTGGGTGGTGGATGCACCCATGTTCGAACCGGCCGACGACGCCAAGGCGGCTGGGGATGTCGCCGTGGGGTCCGGTGCCTGGACAGCGGTTCACCACGCCTTCACGGCACCGAAACCGGAGTTTGCCGAGACATTCGACAAGAATCCCGCAGACGCGCTGGCCTACGCCTATGACCTGGTCTGCAACGGCAACGAAATCGGTGGCGGTTCGATTCGTATTCACCGGCAGGATGTCCAGCAGCGGGTATTCAAGGTGATGGGGCTGTCCGAAGACGAGGCCCAGGAGAAGTTCGGGTTCCTCCTTGACGCTTTCAAGTACGGCGCTCCCCCGCACGGCGGCTTCGCCTTCGGCTGGGACCGGGTTGTCGCCCTGCTGGCCGGGGAGGATTCCATCCGTGAGGTCATCGCCTTCCCCAAGACCGGCAACGGGCACGATCCACTCACCGACGCGCCTGCCCCCATCACTGCGCAACAGCGCAAGGAAGCCGGTGTCGACGCGGCGCCGGGACCAAAGAACTCTTAGGCTCGTTGTGGCCCAGGGGCTTCTCGGGGCCCTGGGCTAGTCTGGCAGCTATGACAGGCGACCTGTTCTCCTCGGAGTTTGACGAGCACGACGCCGTCAGCACAGCTGGTTCAGGCGCCAGCTCAGGTCGGCATACGCCTCTGGCTGTGCGGATGCGCCCCCGCACTCTCGATGAGGTCCTCGGCCAGCAACATCTGCTGAAGGAAGGTTCTCCTCTGCGGGTACTGGCCGAGGGCTCCAGCGGACCGGCTGGACCGAGTTCGGTGATCCTCTACGGGCCTCCGGGGACGGGGAAGACGACGATCGCTCACGTCATTGCCCGCGGCGGGACTCGGAAGTTCGTTGAGCTCTCAGCCATCCGCGCCGGAGTCAAAGATGTTCGGCGGGTGATGGATCAGGCCTTGGAAGATCGCGACTTACGCGGTGTGACCACCGTGCTGTTCCTCGATGAGATTCACCGGTTCAATAAGGCTCAGCAGGATGCACTGCTGCCGGGTGTGGAGAACGGTTGGGTCATTCTGGTGGCCGCCACCACGGAGAACCCGAGTTTCAGCGTCGTCGCTCCGTTGCTGTCCCGGTCCCTGCTGCTGACACTGCAGCCGTTGACCCACGAAGACCTCAACGGGCTCATCGATCGGGCGCTGACAGAAAACCGCGGCTTAGCAGACCGGTTCGTGCTCGACGACGCCGCCCGCGACCATATTCTTCGCATCTCCGGTGGGGATGCCCGGAGGGTGCTGACAACCCTGGAAGCCGCAGCAGCCGTGGCGTTGGGGCGCCACCACGTTCCTGAGACAGAAGATCCGCTGCTCATCACCGCAGACGACGCCGAGCAAGCGGCTGACTTCGCTGTTCAGCGCTACGACAAAGACGGCGACCAGCACTACGACATTATTTCCGCGTTCATCAAGTCACTGCGTGGTTCCGATGTGGACGCTGCTTTGCACTATCTGGCCCGGATGATCGTCGCCGGAGAGGATCCCCGATTCATTGCCCGGCGCCTCGTCATCGCCGCGAGCGAGGAAGTCGCCATGGCGGATCCGACAGCCCTGCAGACCGCTGTGGCAGCTGCCCAAGCGGTTCAGCTCATCGGCATGCCTGAAGGCCGGATTATTCTGGCCCAGGCAACGGTACATATCGCCACCGCTCCGAAGTCCAATGCCAGCTACAAGGCACTGGATGCTGCCATTGCGGATGTGCGTGCCGGTAAGGGCGCACCGGTGCCCATGCATTTGCGTGACGCCCACTACAAGGGTGCTCAGCGGCTGGGGCACGGGGCCGACTATGTGTACGCCCACGATGAGCCCCATCACGTCGCCCGGCAGCAATACGCTCCCGATGACCTCCTCGCCGTGGACTACTACTCCCCCACGCAGAACGGCCACGAGCGGGCCGTCGCAGAGCGGCTGAACCGTCTTCGCTCCATTATCCGCGGCACCTGAGGGCCCGCGCGATGCAACGCTGATTCAGACACGCCTCTGCTGCGGGCCCAGTGCTGATGGAGGCCCAGTGCTGATGCGCAGATGCTTGTGCTGGGGAAACAGAATGGCCCCGCTGGAATACCAGCGGGGCCATTCGCGACCTGCGCGTTCGAGGCTCAGTGCTTATTGTGCTCGAGCTCGCGTTTGGTGTGCGGGCCGAGGGCTTCCGGCTCGTGGTGGTCGTGCTCTAGTGCCTCGAGGTACTCCTCGCGGCTGACCGGCTCCACCCGGTCTTCCCACCAGATGCGGTTCAGCCAGGCACGGAACTTCTCCGTGCGGGTGATCTTGCCCTTGGCGTTCGGCTGCGGGCCACTGGGCTCCGGTGCTTCGTAAGACACCAGCGTCCAGAGTTCGTACTCGTCTGGGCGCGAGTGCCGCTCGTGGAACTCACCGTCGGGGCTGACCTCGATGATTCCAGCCTCGTGACCGTGCAGTGCCGTCTCCCGGTCCTTGCGCTGCAGGGCCAGACAGATCCGCTTGGTGAGGATGTAGGTGATGATCGGTCCCAGGAAGATCAGCACACGCGACCAGTAGGTGATGTCGTTCAGCGACAACTGGAAGTGTGTGGCGATCAGGTCGTTGGACCCCATTCCCCACATGATGCAGTAGAACACCACGGTGGCCGCGCCGATAGCGGTACGGGTCGGAGCGTTGCGGGGCCGATCCAGCAGGTGGTGTTCCTTCTTGTCCCCGCTGATCCAGGCTTCCAACCACGGCCAGATGAACATCCCGAGGAAGAGAATCGCAATAGGGATCATCGGAATGAGCACCGGTGTGGCCACGGAGTTCCCGCCCCATGGGGTCGGAATGACGAACTCCAACGACATGTCCCCGATATAACCGGGCATAAGTCGCAGCACACCTTCGAACGGTCCGATGTACCAGTCCGGCTGCGCCCCGGCTTGAACCGGCGATGGATCGTAGGGGCCGTAGTTCCACAACGCGTTGATCTGGAAGGTGCCGGAAATCAACGAGAGGATGCCAGCCACGATGAAGAAGAAGCCACCAGCTTTGGCCGCGTAAACCGGACCCACTGGGTATCCAACGACGTTGCGCTCAGTCCGTCCCGGGCCAGGGTATTGGGTGTGCTTATGCACTACGACCAGGAACAGGTGGATGGCGATGAGAATCAGGATGATCGCCGGGATGATGAAGATGTGCAGGGTGTACAGCCGTGGGATGACTTCATTGCCCGGGAACTCCCCTCCGAAGAGGAAGAAGGAGATGTAGGTCCCGATCACCGGGATCGCCTTGATCATGCCGTCGATGATGCGCAGACCGTTCCCGGAGAGCACCTCGTCCGGCAGGGAGTAGCCGGTGAACCCGGCGGCCATACCGGCCAGCAGCAGCGCCACACCGATCACCCAGTTGACCTCACGCGGTTTACGGAAGGCACCGGTGAAGAACACGCGGAGCATGTGGATGCTCATCGCCAGAACGAAGAGCAGAGCGCCCCAGTGGTGCACCTGGCGCATGAACAGACCACCGCGCACATCGAAACTCAGCTCCAGGGCCGTGGCGTAGGCCATGGACATCTCCAGGCCTTGCAGGGGTGCGTAGGAGCCCGAGTAACGGGTGGTCGCCATGGATGGGTCGAACCAAAAGGTCAAAAATGCCCCGGAGAGCACCACGATGACGAAGCTGTAGAGTGCCACTTCACCGAACATGAAGGTCCAGTGATCGGGGAAGACCTTCCGACCGAACTCTTTGACGATGGAAGTACCGCCGACCCGCTGGTCGAAGTAGTTGGTGATGCGCCCGGTGCGGGTCTTGGGCTGGTACTGGTCGACTTCGAGGTACTGGGCCTCGGTGTATTTCGGGGTGTGCGGAGTGCTCATGCGTTGCCACGCTCCCAGTAGGTCGGGCCGACGGGTTCTTGGAAGTCGCTCTGCGCCACGAGGAAGCCCTCGTCATCGACGGTGATTGGCAGCTGCGGAAGCGGTCGACCGGCGGGGCCGAAGACCACTTTGAACTCCTGGGAAGCGTCGAAGGTGGACTGGTGGCACGGGCACAACAGGTGGTGGGTGTGCCGTTCATACAGCGCCACAGGGCACCCGACGTGGGTGCAGACCTTTGAGCAGGCAATGATGCCCTCATGGGTCCATTCCGGGTGCTCGGGGTTCTCGAATTCGTCGGGGTTCAGCCGCATCAGCAGCACAACGGCTTTGGCCTTCTCCGAGAGCCGCTCACCGTGAGAGGAGATCTCCCGTAGGTTCTCCGGGATGACGTGCATCGCCGAGCCCACTGTGAGGTCTGCAGCACGGATAGGTGTACCGGTGGGGTCACGGACCAGTCGCACCCCTTCGTCCCACAGGCTGTGCCGCAGGCGCTCCACACCGAAGTCTTCACTGCGGTCGAGATCGCGGAACATCACAATCCCGGGCAGCGGAGCCAGCAGCGCAGCTGCGATCAGCGTGTTACGCATCAGCGGGCGACGCTTGATCTGCGTCTCCTCGACGACTTCGGTGACGATCTTTTCGGCCTCTTGGCGGTCCTGCTCGGTGCGAAGCGGCTTGCGGTCCTCGACGATCTCGTGATCGGGCATGAGCGTCTTTGCCCAGTGCACCACCCCAAGACCGATGCCGAGCATAGCCAGGGCCGCACCGACACCGAGCAGCGTGTTCTGCAGTCGCAGAGCCGTCATTCCGTCGAAGTAGTCGTCGAACTCGTCCATGCGTCCGACGGCGAAGTACCCGACGAAGAAGACGACGGTACCGATGATAGAGACGAGGAACAGGGCCGTGACCTGACGCTCAGCGCGCTTGGCCGCCTTCTCATCGACATCCGCCAGCCGCGGACGGTGCGGCGGCAGGCCAGGGTTGTCGATGGCGTATGAGCCCTTGTCCCCCTCGCCGGCTGTGATGACGGCCCCGGAGTCCCGGTCGCCGTTACCGTGCTCGCCCATAGATGTGTTGTCCTTTGCTGTTTTCAGGTGCGGAAATTCTCAGGTGTCGTTCTGCCGGTCAGCTCGATCGGGACGTCAGCCAGACCATCGAACCGATGAGCAGCGCCAGTCCGAGTGTCCAGATGAGAAGCCCCTCGGAAACCGGTCCAAGGAAGCCAAGGGAGAACCCTCCCGGACTCCCCTGTGCCTCATAGGTCTTCAGGAAGGCGATGATGTCCCGCTTGTCCTCCGGCGGAATGTTGGAGTCGCTGAACACCGGCATGTTCTGCGGACCGGTGGTCATAGCGGTGTAGATATGAACCTCATCCACACCGTGCAGCGACGGAGCGAATTTACCTTCAGTCAGAGCGCCACCTGCACCGGCTGCGTTGTGGCACATAGCGCAGTTGATGCGGAACAGCTCGCCACCACGGGCAGGATCGCCCTGGTCCACATCAAGGTACTGCTCATCGGGCACTGCCGGTCCGGCTCCCAGGGAGGCGACATAGGCAGCCAGCTGAGTGGTCTGTTCGTCATTGAACTGCGGTGGCTTCTGCTGGGCCTGGGGACCCTGCATCTGCATGGGCATCCGACCGGTACCCACCTGGAATTCGACGGAAGCCGCACCCACGCCGACGAGGGAAGGTCCGGCGTCGCTGCCCTCGGCATTGATGCCGTGGCAGGTGGCGCAGTTGGCCACGAAGAGCCGCTCACCTTCTTCGACCTGGTCGGCGGAGTACCCGTCCGGGACATCGCCGGTGGCCTGAGCCTGGTTGACCGTGGTCGCCGCGGCGTAGAGTCCGCCGGTCAGCAGCAGCCCCAAAAGGAGCAGCGCCACGAACGCGAACGGGTGGCGGCGCTTCTGCGAGAGTGCCTTCACGTTGAGCCGGTTCCTTTGCTTGTCGGTGCGGTGTGCGAGGTGGGTGCTTCGCCAGGTGCTAGACGAACAGCGGCAGGATGTAGACCGCTGCCCAGAGGGCGATCCAGATGACGTCCACGAAGTGCCAGTAGTAGGAGACGACGATGGCTGCCGACTCTTCCTTATGGGTGAACTTCACGGAGAAGTAGGCACGGGCAATCACGTAGAGGAAGGCGAACAGTCCGCCCAGCACGTGAATCCCGTGGAAGCCTGTGGTGATGTAGAAGGCCGAACCGAAGGAGTTGGTCTGAATGGCCACCCCGTGGGAGACCAACTCAGCGAACTCGAAACTCTGACCGGCGATGAAGATCGACCCCAGGATGAAGGAGGCGATGTACCACTCGACCATGCCCCATTTGGTGAACTGGAAGAGTCCGCCGGTCCGGCGCGGCTGGTGACGCTCGGCGGCAAAGACGCCGAACTGTGCGGTCACCGAGGACGAGACCAGGATCACCGTAATGATGGTGGCCAGCACGACGTCGAGGCGTGCGCTGTACTCAGCCCACATCTCCGGCTGAGTCGAGCGCAGCGTGAAGAACATGGCGAAGAGGCCGGCGAAGAACATCAGCTCGCTGGTCAGCCACACCATGGTCCCCACAGAGACCATGTTGGGGCGGTTCGGCAGCGTGCGCGGTGCGCCGGCGGCAGCTGGGGCTTCGGTTGCGGATGTCACAGAGACATTATGTCCTGAAAATTCCCAGCCATGCCATCGCAGCCGGCGGCGTGGCGCGCTGGCCAGAACGGGGTCTCAGCCCAACTTCCGCGTCATGACGCGGAAGTACGCGTGCTCTACGGAACTGAAAGTTGCAGGAATATTTCTACACGTCGTCGAAAACGCAGCCTGCTCAGCGGTGGAATGCCGTCCAACGGGCCAACACATCGGCTGCGGTCCCGCTATCGATGGACTCCGCGGCACGCTGCATCTGGGCACTGAGCCGCTGGTGCAACGGACCAGATCCGTTCTCTTCGAGTGCGACGAGTCCGGCAGCGGTATTGAGTAACACGGCGTCTCGAATCGGTCCGCTCTGGCCGGTCAGAATCTGCCGGACGGTGCGAGCGTTGTCCTGACTGCTACCCCCACGGAGGTCCTCTACCGCGCAGCGCTGCAGTCCCAGCTGCTCAGGGGTGATGACGTGGTGTTCGACGACGCCGTCACGCACCTCCCAGACATCGGTTTCCGCGGAGGTGGTCATCTTGTCCCGCCCATCCCGTCCACGGAAGACCAGGCCGCGCGTTCCCCGCCCTGCCAGTACCTGGGCCATCTGAGGCGCCAGCTCTGCCGAGGCACATCCAATGGCTTGGGCCGTGACTCGGGCGGGGTTGGAGAGTGGTCCAAGGAAGTTGAAGACGGTCCGGATCCCAAGAGCTTTCCTCGCCGGCATGACGTGGCGCATCGCGGGGTGGAAGACCTGGGCGAAGAGGAAGGTGATGCCGACTTCTTCGGCTGCGGCAGCCACCTGTTTAACCGGTTGGTCGAGACTGACCCCGAGCGTTTCGATGACATCAGCGGCTCCGGCGGTGGATGAGGCACCGCGGTTGCCGTGTTTGACGACCCTGGCTCCGGCGCCGACCGCCACCAGCGAACTCATGGTGGAGAGGTTGACGGTGCCCAGCTTGTCCCCACCTGTACCGACGATGTCCAGAGTGGGTCCGGGAATCTCCACACTGATGGCGTGGCTGAGCATGGCATCTGCCAGACCGAGCAGTTCCCCTCCGGTCACCCCTTTGGCGCGCAGGGCCACGAGGAAACCAGCGATCTGGGCATCGGTGAGTTCTCCGGCGAACATCTGCTCCATGGCCCAGGCGGCATCGGAGGCGGACAGGTCTCGCCCGGCCAGGAGGGTGTCAAGCAGGTGGGGCCACGTGGTGGTGTTCTCAGACATGCCACCAGATTAGCCGCGCAGCTTCACCGGGTGCCGATACGTCCTGTCACAGAACCCCCCATCGCAGGGCCCATGACGGAACTGGACTGAACCGCGGAGGTTTCCTTACGCTGCGGACTGTTCTTCGGCGTCGTCGTGTGAAGCGGTGTCCTCATCCGTAGCGAAGGGATCTGGATCCTGGCCGGGTAGCCAGCTGTGGCCGGGCCCGGTCCACCCCTCTTTGCGTACCGCCTTCTTCCAGCGCTTAGCCCATCGCGGAGCAAGCCGATTGACGTAAAGGTAGCCGTCCAGGTGGTCGTATTCGTGCTGCATAATGCGGGCAAACCACCCAGTGGCTTCGAAGTGCACCGGCTGTCCCTGGGGATTAAGGCCGTGGACCTCCACGTGGTCGCTGCGCTTGAGAGGAAAGCTGTATCCCGGGGCGGAGAGGCATCCTTCGACTTCTGTCTCGGGGTCAGGTGCCTCTTGGGAGACTTTCCCGATAAGTCGAACAGTCGGGTTGATGATGACACCCCGCTGGGGAACGTCTCCGGTGTCTCCGTGGTACTTCCAGTTGAAGATCCGCAAGCCCACACCGATCTGCGGGGCCGCCAGACCCACCCCTCTAGAGGCGTCCAGAGTGTCATCCATGTCCTGGATCAGGGCGTGGATGTCGTCGTCGATGGTCTCCACTTCAGCGGCCCGGGTATGCAACACCGGTTCGCCGTGGATGACGATAGGGCGTACGGCCATCAGTGCCGGTAGCGACCCCGATTGAACTCCATCACCCAACCGGTGATGAAGAACAGCGCGGGAATGAGACCCAGCAGGACGATCCACCAGTCCACGGCGACCCCGAACACCAGCACTGCGAACGTGGCACCCAGACCCAGAGGCCACCAGCTCCACGGGGCGAACTCCCCGTAGTTACCGGCCATGTCCGAGATTTCCCCTTCGGGGTTGTCGCCGTCCATGGGGCCGGCGTGCTTGTCAGTGGAGCGAAGGTACCACCAGAGCATGAAGCCGAGACCTGCGGCCAGCAGCATGCAGATGACACCGACCCATTCGACACCCTGTAGACCACCGGAGCCGGCTGACTCCCAGTTGTAGGTGAGGAAGGCGTAGACGGCGGTGACGATGACGAGGAAGACGCCGAGGCCACCGAAGATGACGATATTGGTCTTCATGACTCAGATACCTGCCTTGTCCTTCTGGTCGGCGGGGCCGAACACTTTTCCTGCGGGAGTGTGGAGGCTGTGCCGCTCGGAGAGTTCCGGGTGGTGCAGGTCCAGGGCAGGGCGCTCGGAACGAATCCGCGGCAGCGCGTAGAAGTTGTGCCGCGGGGGCGGGCAGCTGGTGGCCCACTCGAGGGAGCCACCGAAGCCCCAGGGGTCGTCGACCAAGACACGGCGGCCCTTGCGGTGGGTGATCCACACGTTCCAGAAGAACGGAATGAGGGAGGCACCCAGCAGCATGGAGAACACCGTGGAGAACTGGTTCATTGCGGTGAACCCGTCTTCCACCATGTAGTCGGCGTACCGCCGCGGCATGCCCATCACACCCAGCCAGTGCTGAATCATGAAGGTGCCGTGGAAGCCGATGAACAGCATCCAGAAGCTGATCTTGCCCAGCCGCTCGTTGAGCATCTTCCCGGTCCACTTGGGCCACCAGAAGTGGAAGCCCGCGAACATGGCGAACACCACGGTGCCGAAAATGACGTAGTGGAAGTGTCCGACGACGAAATACGTGTCGGAGAGGTGGAAGTCCAGCGGCGGGGAGGCCAGGATGACACCGGTCAGACCACCGAAGAGGAACGTCACCAGGAAGCCGAGGGTCCACAACATAGGTGTCTCGAAGGTAATGGACCCTCTCCACATGGTGCCGATCCAGTTGAAGAATTTCACACCGGTCGGCACGGCGATGAGCATCGTCATCAGCGCGAAGAACGGCAGCATGACCGCACCGGTGACGTACATGTGGTGCGCCCACACCGTCACCGAGAGCGCAGCGATCGCGATCGTCGCGTAGACCAGCCCCTTGTACCCGAAGATCGGTTTGCGGCTAAAGACCGGGATGATCTCCGAGACGATGCCGAAGAATGGCAGCGCAATGATGTAGACCTCGGGGTGGCCGAAGAACCAGAACAGGTGCTGCCACAGAATCGCACCACCGGACTCCGGATCGAAAATGTGCCCGCCGAGGCGGCGATCCATGGCCAGACCGAATAATGCCGCGGCCAGCGGCGGGAAGGCCATCAGCACCAGGATCGAGGTGATGAGCACGTTCCAGGTGAAGATGGGCATCCGCCACATCGTCATACCCGGGGCGCGCATGCAGATGATCGTGGTGATGAAGTTGACGGCACCTGCGATCGTTCCGAAACCGGTTAGCCCCAGGCCCAGCACCCACAGGTCTCCCCCGACGCCGGGTGAATAAGTGGTGTCAGACAGCGGGGCGTAGGCGAACCAACCGAAGCTGGCCGCACCCTGGGGGGTGAGGAACCCGGCCATGGCGACCAAGGAACCGAAGAGGAACAGCCAGAAGGCTAGAGCGTTCAGCCGCGGGAAGGCCACATCGGGAGCACCGATCTGCAACGGCATCATGACGTTGGCGAACCCGGCGAAAAGCGGGGTAGCGAACATCAGCAGCATGATCGTGCCGTGCATGGTGAACAGCTGGTTGTACTGTTCCTTGGTCTGTAGGAACTGCATCCCCGGCTCGAACAGCTCGGCGCGGATGATGAGCGCCATCACACCGCCGACGCAGAAGAAAATGAACGAGGAGATCAGGTACATGTACCCGATCACCTTGTGGTCAGTGGTGGTCAGCCAGTTGACGACCACCTGACCCTTGGATGTGGGCGCACTGCGCACTGCACCCCGGGCCTCATCGGAGGAGTACTCCATTGTCGTCATGCTCAGTCATCCCCTCCGGTCAGTTCTTCCTGGTCATGAAGATTGGGGTTGCGGTTGTACTCATCGCCCAGGTGCCCCTCATCAAGGGTCTGCAGGTACTCGACGAATTCGTCCTCGGGAACAACTTCCACGTTGAAGAGCATCTCCGAGTGGTATTCACCGCAGAGCTCTGCGCACTTGCCGTCGAAGCTGCCCTCCTCTTGAGGAGTCAGGTACATGTAGGTGGTACGGCCGGGGATCATGTCTCGCTTCTGCAGGAAGGCCGGAACCCAGAAGGAGTGGATCACGTCGCGGGACTTCAGCTCGAACTCCACGGCGTTGTCCACCGGAAGGTAGAGGGTCGGCAGGGTGTCCCGGACGCCCTCCTCCCCGGTGAGGTGCGCCTGCACTCCGTAGTAGTGGCGCTCTTCATCCCCATAGGTGTAGTTGAAGTCCCAGGCCCACTGCTTGCCGTAGACCTCCACGGTGAGGTCCGGGTCAGCATAGGGCTCATCGACTTCCCGCTGGGCTTGGTCGGTGTAGTAGAAGAACACTGAGACCATCACCAACGGCAGTACGGTGTACATGATCTCCAGCGGCACGTTGTAGGCCAGCTGGCGAGGGTAGCCGGTCTCGCCACGGCGGCGCCGGTAGGCGACCATGCACCACAGCATCAGCCCCCAGGTGACCAGTCCAACTGCCAGTGCGGCGATCCAGGAGCCGACCCACAGGTCGGTCAGCACCGGAGTGTTGGACGTGGTATCCCGCTCACCAGGCAGCCAGCCCCGGCGAGCCGGGTGATCCTCAGCGCAGGCGGTGAGCACCAGAAGTGCCACACCGGCGAGAGCCAGCCCCTTGACCGTACGGCCTTGGCGGCCGGTTCGTTGATGCGAACTCACTCAACGGCCCTTTCGTCTTCATTTGTGCGCGGTCTCCCGCTCACATCACTTGGGTTGCACGGCCGCTGTCCTGAACAGCCGCCTGCGACGTTTGACGCTGGGATCCAGACTACTACGAGTCGTAGAGGAGCGGGCGACCTCACCACGCCGAAGTCAGGGCGTCATCGGGTTCTCCACGCGATGTCAAAGCCCCCTGACACGCACGAACCCCGCTTCTACAGGCCGTAGAACACCTGAGAGAGCGGGGTCCGCAGTAGGGCTGTCATCAGAACGACGACGCCGTTTCATGTCAGTTTTATGACGCCGAGCGCCTCAGTGGAAAGAATCTCCGCAAGCCCACGAGCCCGTTCGGCCGCCTCCTCCAACAGCGCCTACGCGCTGCCGGAGGGACCCTGCGGCCTCTCTTATACGGGGGCTCGTCAGTGGAAAGAATCTCCGCAAGCGCACGAGCCCCCTGCGTTGGGGTTGTCGATGGTGAAGCCCTGCTTGGAGATGGAGTCTTCGAAGTCGATGCTGGCGCCGTCGAGGTAGGGGACGCTCATCTTGTCGACGACAACTTCTACGCCGTCGAATTCACGCAGCGCATCCCCGTCGAGCACCCGCTCGTCGAAGTAGAGCTGGTAGATCAACCCGCTGCATCCGCCGGGCTGGACTGCCACGCGCAGGCGCAGATCCTCACGCCCTTCCTGGGCCAGCAGGGAGGCGACTTTCTGGCTAGCCGCTTCGGAGAGCTCAACCCGGTGCGTGGGGAACCCTTCGACCTCGGATCCGCGGATCTCGGTGGTGGTCTCCTGAGTGGGAGTGCTCATATCTTCTACCTTTTACCTTTCGCGTGCGGCGATGTACGGCATCCTCGTTGAGGGTAACAACGCGGGGAATACACCCAGCATTCCCCGGCTGCGGCGACGGCCTCGTCTGCCGGTCAGCTGGGAAACTCTCCGCGTCTGACCAGCGGCTTGGGCAGACGCAGCGGTCGCATCTGCAATGCTCGCATCAGGGCGTAGAAACGAATCCCCTTCTCCCGGTTCTCCGCACCGAACTTCGCATCGATCTTTCGGCGCGCCTGTCGGGCGACCCACCAGCATTCGACGATCACGGCCAGCATGAGGAACCACAGGGTGAAGGCGCTGGTGGCCCGGGCCTCTTCGGTCATGATGAAGGAGGCGAAGAGGAAGATCAGCACAATGACCAGCAGCCACTCGCCGATACCGGTGCGGGCGTCGATGTAGTCCCGGATGAAGCGCTTCTGCCGCCCGCGGTCACGCAACGGTAGGTAGCGCTCGTCTCCGGTCTCCATCGCTTGGCGCATCTTGGCCCGCTGGTCAGCAATCTGCTGGCGCTGGAGTTTCTTAGCCGCCTTACGGTCTCCGGCCACGAGGGGACGACGTCGGGCACGCTCCTGCTCTTTGCGCTTCGGGGTGGGCACACCCTTCTTCTCGGGCAGTTTGCGCTGGCGCTCTTTCTCGGCCTGGCGTTCAGCTTCGGCCTGAGCCTGTTCGGCGAGCACCTCGTCCTGGGTCTTTTTCTTTCGTCGGAGCACCGGACCAGTGTACTGGCAGTGAGCGGGCCAGGCCGCGGTTGATCCGCCGTACCCAGAACGGACCCTGGTAAACGAACCCGGTGTAGCCCTGCACCAGGTCGGCACCGAGATCTAGTCGCTCGATGACGTCCTCGGCGGTCCGCACGCCGCCCACTGAGATGATCGCCGTCTGGGCAGGCAACCGCGCCCTGAGGCGCCGGAGCACCTCCGTTGAGCGTTCGGCCAGCACTGGACCGCTGAGTCCCCCAGCACCGATACGTTCCAGCTCGGCCTGCGGCGTACGCAAACCGGTCCGAGAGATCGTGGTGTTGACCGCGATGACTCCATCGAGACCAAGTTCGATGACCAGATCAGCCACGGCGTCGACGTCGTCATCGCTGAGATCAGGAGCGATCTTCACCAACAGGGGCACATGGCGTTCAGCGGCACTGCCGGCAGCCTCCTGTACCGCCATCAGCAGTGGCCGCAGTGACTCGATCTGTTGCAGCTGCCGCAGCCCGGGCGTGTTGGGCGAGGACACGTTGACGACCAGGTAATCCGCCACCGGCGCCAGGGTTTGAGCGGAGGCGAGGTAGTCCTCCAGGGCTCCTTCCACGGGAACGATCTTCGTCTTTCCGATATTGACTCCGAGGACCGGGACGTGCCGACCCTTTCGCCGGCGCTGTTCCATCATGTCCCGGACAGCGGCCAGACGCTGCCGGACCGCCTGGGCTCCCCCGTTATTGAACCCCATACGGTTGATGAGCGCTTCGTCCTCAGTCAGCCGGAATAACCGCGGGCGGGGGTTTCCCGGCTGAGCTTTGGCGGTGACAGTGCCTACTTCGATATGCCCGAATCCCAGGGCACTCAAGGGAAGCACCGCTTCAGCACCTTTGTCGAAACCGGCGGCCAGACCGAAAGGTGAGGGCCATTCGATTCCCATCACATCTCGGCGCAGCCGCGGATCGGGGCGGGTCCACCGCTCGATCATTCGACCCGCTGGTGGTAGCTGGGCTGCCTGCAGCCCTCGCACCGCGAGGCGGTGGGCTTTCTCCGGGTCCAGGCGGCGCAGAACAGTGCGGAAGATGAAACGGTAGACCGGCAGCGACATGGCAATAAGCCTACGGGGTGAACTGAGTTCAGGACCTTTTCAGCGCCGGGGTCTACGCTGAACAGCTATGGCCATGCCTGAACCTTCCTCCTCAGCCGCAGCCAACTCCCCCACCGAGGACACTGGCACCGTCAGCGAGCAGAGTCGCTCAGCGGGCGTGGTCCTCACTGAGGATCTGCTGAGCGACTCCCCGCCTGGAACCTGGGTTCCGGACTATCTGCCAGGGTGCGAGCGGATGACTCTGCCCCTGGGCACAGATGAGGAAGGACCGTTCTGCGCCACCCTGGTACGCCTTCGCCAGCAGCCGCCTGCCACTGACCGGCCACACAGCACCGGGCAGCCACACAGCACCGAACAGGCACGGTCCGAGGCGGCCCCGGTTCTGCAGATCCACGGCTGGACAGACTATTTCTACAACCTGCCCACTGCGCGACGGTGGGCAGCGGCAGGGCACCCGTTCTACGCACTCGACCTGCGCAAATATGGCCGCAGTCTGCGCGCACACCACACCCCCGGCCACATTGAGAACCTCGCCGACTACGACGCCGAAATCTCAGCGGCGTTGGACGTCATCGCCACCCAGCATCCGGATGCGCCACCACCGATACTGTGCGGCCACTCCACCGGCGGGCTGGTGGCCGCCCTCTGGGCGGCCGATCATCAACAGGCGGTGACCGCCCTGGTGCTGAACTCCCCGTGGCTGGAGCTGCCCGGAGACGTCCCGGCTCGAGCTGCAGCCGAGGGCCTGATTTCTCCACTCAGCCGGATCAACCCGCTGGCCACGGTCAAAGTCCCCCGTTTGGAGAACTACTGGGAGTCACTCTCTGATGAGGCCCACGGCGAGTGGCAGCTGCATCCTCAGTGGCGCCCGCGCAAGATGTTCCCGATGACCCTGGGCTGGCTGCGAGCGGTCTTCGCAGGGCACCGGCGGGTCCACGGAGGCCTGGGACTCGATCTGCCGGTGTTAGTGCTGCTCTCCACCGGCACGGTGTACCGCCCCCAGTGGACTCCTGAGTACCAGGAGAACGACGGGGTGCTCGACGTCGACCTACTCGCTCGCCGGGCCGTGCGCTTAGGCCACCGTGTCACCGTGGTGCGGGTACCGGGTGCGATGCACGATGTCTTCGCCACTCGCGAGCCGGTGCGCAGTGAGGCCTTCGCTGAGGTGGCTCGCTGGATGCGGGCCTACGGGGAGTGATCGGCTACAGCATCCACGGCGCCACCGTAGCGCCGATCTCTGCGGGCATAGATATCGATGGCTTTCCACAAAGTCGTTCTGTCGACGTCGGGCCACAGCGTGTCGAGGAAGACCATTTCCGCGTAGGCCGACTGCCAGAGCAGGAAGTTAGAGATCCGCTGCTCCCCGGATGAACGGAGGAAGAGGTCGACGTCGGGGAGGTCGGGTTCATCCAGATGGGCGGCGACAGTTTTCTCCCGAATGCGGTCGGGGTTCAGGCTGCCCTCGGCGGCTTTCTGCGCAATACGACGCACCGCATCGGTGATTTCAGCGCGTCCACCGTAGTTGACGCACATGGTCAGGGTGCATCGGGTGTTCTCCCGAGTGAGTTCCTCGGCGGCTTCCAGTTCCCGGATGACTGAACGCCAGAGTTTGGGTCGACGCCCGTTCCACCGGATCCGCACCCCCCAGGAGTGCAGAATGTCACGCTGGCGACGCAGCACCTCACGGGAGTAGCTCATAATGAACCGAACTTCCTCCGGGGAACGTTTCCAGTTCTCGGTGGAGAACCCGTAGACGCTGATGTAGCCGACGCCGGCTTCGATCGCCCCGGCGACCACATCCATCAGGGCGTGCTCGCCGGCGCGGTGCCCCTCAGTGCGGGGAAGGCCACGCTGATTGGCCCACCGGCCGTTGCCATCCATGACTACGGCCACGTGCTGGGGAACCAAAGACCGGGGCAGCCGAGGCGGCGTCGCACCCTCAGGGTGCGGCCAGGGGTCCTCGTAGCGGGGAGTGTTCATCCTGCCCATTGTGTCAGTGCCAAAGCCTCAGTGCGCGGCAGCCAGGGCTTTAAAGGGGCGTTCCAGGTGATGCTGAGCGAATCCGGTGACCACCTCCACCGCCTCATGCCGCAGATCAGCGGTGCACTCGGTGGTCTGGTGCCATTGACCGTGTTGCAAGGCGTGCAGCAGCGGAACCGCTCCCGCTGAGAGCGTGCGGCTTCCCGGTGGTCGGCAGGCCGGGCATACCGGCCCCCCAGCGGCCGGATGGAAGCTACTGTGCGCCCCGGGCTCGGCGCACCCCACGCACCGAGTCCACGTCACTTGCCACCCTGCAGTGGCCATGGCCCGCAGCAGATAAGAAGCCAGAATGAGATCTGTGCCGTACCGACCGTGGGCCAGAGCAGAGTACCCGCCGTGAATGAGGTCGAACTGAGCCCGGTCGATGCTAGCCCCCTCAGTGAGTCGTTCAGCAGCCTCAGCCATCGCCGAGGCAGCCGTGTACTTCTCGTAATCGGAGACGATCATCGGACCATAGGCTGACCGCCCAGTGGCCTGGGTAACGATGTCGAGGCTGCGGCCATGGACGAACTGCACATCGGCCACCATGAAAGGCTCCAGGGTGGCGCCGAACTTCGAAGAGGTTCGGCGCACCCCTTTGGCCACAGCCCGCACGAGTCCATGAAAAGCCGTCAGGCACGTGATGATCCGGTCAGCTTCCCCGAGTTTCTGGGTGCGCAAGATCACCGCGATATCGCGGTAGCTGCGTGAGGCAAACGTCGACCCTGCCATGGGCCCCAGGTTACTCGTATCCGGGTGGGATTAGCCCTGTCGCAACGCGCGGTTGACCGCCGAAATGACCGCCTGCAGCGAGGCCAGCGTGGTGTTGTGGTCCAGGCCCACCCCCCAGAGCACGCGTTCACCAATGGCCAGCTCGACAAAGCTGGCGGCCTGGGCATCACCAGAGGCGCTCATGGCATGTTCGCTGTAATCGAGCAGACGGACATCGACGCCGTCTTCCCGCAGTACGTGAAGCAGTGCGGAAATGGGGCCGTTGCCTTCGGCGTGCTTGGTCCGTACGGTGCCGTCGGTGAACAGTTCCACCTCCATCGAAAATTCACCTTCGGCGGTGGATGAAGTGGTCACCGTGCCGAGACGGTAGTGGCCCCACTGCCGTTCACTGTCCTCAACAGGGAGATACTCATCCTGGAACATCTTCCAGATCTCCTCAGCGCTAACTTCCCCACCGGAGGTGTCAGCCCGGCGCTGCACCACACCGGAGAATTCCACTTGCGCGCGGCGGGGTAGATCGATACCGTGCTCCGTCTTAAGCACGTAGGCGACCCCGCCCTTGCCGGACTGGGAGTTGACCCGGATGACGGCCTCGTAGGTCCGGCCGATGTCCTTAGGATCGATCGGCAGGTACGGTACGGCCCAGGTGAGTTCGTCGCGCGGTGTGCCCTCACGCACCGCTCGGGAATCCATGTGTTCGAAACCCTTCTTAATGGCGTCCTGGTGAGACCCGGAGAAGGCGGTGAACACCAGATCTCCTGCGTAGGGCGAGCGTTCCGGAACCGGCATCTGGTTGCAGTATTCGACAGTTCGGCGGATGTGGTCCATATCCCGGAAATCGATCTCTGGGTCGATGCCCTGACTGAAGAGATTCATCCCGAGGGTGATGAGGTCTACGTTGCCGGTGCGCTCCCCGTTGCCGAACAGGCACCCTTCGATCCGATCGGCCCCGGCCATATACCCCAGTTCGGCAGCCGCCACCCCAGTGCCACGGTCGTTATGCGGGTGCAAGGAGAGGATGATCGCCTCCCGGGGGCTCAAGTTCCGGTCCATCCACTCGATGGAATCGGCGTAAACGTTCGGGGTGGCCATCTCCACGGTCGCCGGCAGGTTAATGATGACCGGCCGCTGAGCTGTGGCACCGAAGACCTCGATCACTGCATTGGAGATGTGGGCAGCGAAATCCAGCTCCGTGCCGGTGAAAGACTCCGGGGAGTACTGGTAGATAACCTCGGTGTCGTGGCGGAGGTTCTCTTCGAACTTTTTGCACAACCGGGCACCGGTGGTCGCGATGTCGACGATGCCGTCTTTGTCCTTTTTAAACACCACCTCACGCTGCAGCACTGAGGTCGAGTTATACAGGTGCACAATGGCCCGCGGCGCACCGTCGATCGCTTCAAAGGTCCGCTCGATGAGGTGCTCACGGGCCTGAGTGAGGACCTGGATGTAGACGTCGTCGGGGATCTTGTCCTGTTCGATGAGCTGGCGGACAAAGTCGTAGTCGGTCTGGGAGGCCGCAGGGAAGCCGACTTCGATCTCCTTGTACCCCATGGCGACCAGCAGGTCGAACATCCGGTGCTTGCGTTCGGGGCTCATCGGGTCGATCAGCGCCTGATTCCCGTCACGCAGGTCGACAGCACACCACCGGGGTGCCTGGGTAATAGTCTGATCCGGCCAGGTACGGTCCGGCAGGGAGACGGTGATCTGATCCTGGAAGGGCGTGTACCGGTGGTACGGCATCGGGGAGGGCTGCTGCAGTTTGCGCATGGAACTTCCTTTACGTCACGACGTGGTGCTCAAGCCCGGTCACGGGTGCGGAGCCGAAGAACGAATATCAGACTCCGCAGCGGGGACTCGGCTCCGGAAGTGCCTGCGCTGTGACCGGATCTCTACAGGCGCACAGGCTCTTCCCCGCTGCGGCGGAGAAGCTCTAGTCGTAGCGCACGGTAGGTCACGGTCTGCACACCTCAAACGCTAGCACGCCGAGACGAGCATCCGGTCAATTGCGGCAGCCCGTGACGGCGTCGTCGTGGTTTTAGAACCCGAGACGATTGAGCTTTTTCGCATCCCGCTGCCACTCCTTCGTGACCTTCACGTGCAGATCCAGGTAAACCGGAGTGCCGAGCAGCTTCACGATTCCTTCGCGGGCCTGCTGGCCGATGGCCTTCAGCCGGGAGGCCCGTTTACCGATGATGATGGCCTTCTGCGAGTCCCGTTCCACATGGATGGTGGCGTGGATATCGAGCAGGGGACGGTCCTGGGGCCGGTCCGGGCGGGGCAGCATCTCTTCAACGGTCACCGCAATGGAGTGGGGCAGTTCGTCCCGGACGTCCTCCAGTGCGGCTTCCCGGATGAGTTCGGCGATCATCACCGCTTCCGGCTCGTCGGTGAGCTCGCCTTCGGGGTATAGCGGCGGGGAGAGCGGCAGCCGAGCGATGAGCTCATCGGCCACAGTATCCACTTGGATACCGGAGACCGCCGAGACCGGGATGATCGCTGCGAACCCATCGGCCTGTCGACCCTCACCAGCGAGGTGCTCACGGCCGAGCTGATCTACGGCGATGAGCTGCTCAGGGAGGCGGTTCTTCTCCACCGTGTCAACTTTGGTCACCAGCGCCACCACCGGTTTATGCGGCACTTTCGTCAGCTGGCCGGCGATGAACCGATCTCCCGGACCGATCTTCTCATTAGCGGGCAAGCAGAAACCGACGACGTCGACTTCGCTGAGCGTATCGATGACCAGATCATTCAGCCGCGACCCCAACAGAGTACGGGGCCGGTGCAGCCCGGGGGTATCGATGAGAACCAGTTGAGCCCCGGGGCGATCCTGCTGAGCCGGCCGGTTCACCACGCCGCGGATCGTGTGTCGAGTCGTCTGTGGCTTGGAGCTGGTGATCGCGACTTTCTCCCCCACCAGCGCATTCGTCAGGGTGGATTTTCCGGCGTTGGGACGCCCAACGAAACTGGCGAAACCGGCGCGGAAGGCGTCGTCGTACTCGGGGTACTGCGGCAGCTGGGGAATCTGCGCGGTCACCGGATGTTCACTGCCGGATGGGGTCACCGTGGGGCTCCTGAGGTGCTGGCTGGTGTGCTGTGCTGATGGTGTTCATGGTCCTCCCGAGTGGCGTCGTCTTCGTCTTCAGTGCCCACTCCTCCGCGAGCCCCGCGCCGGTCTTCAGCCTCCCAGGCCAACACATGGGACACTCGGTTCCTGCGGCCAGTGAGCCGATCGGCACGCAGCACCACACCGTCGATCTGGACCTCCGAACCGGCGATCGGCACCCGCCCCAGTTCCTTGGCCAGCAATCCCCCCACGGTGTCGACGTCTTCGATGTCTTCGAGATCAAGAGCGAAGGTTTCAGCGAAATCATCAATACTCATACGGGCCGAGAGCCGCAACCGACCGTCCTCGAGGTGTTCCATCTCATGAGGTTCGGCGTCGTATTCATCGACGATCTCACCGACCAGTTCCTCAATGAGGTCTTCGAGCGTGACCAGACCCGCGGTGCCGCCATATTCGTCGACGACGACGGCGACGTGGGTCGATTCCCGCTGCAATTCGGAAAGAAACTCCCCCACCGACTTCGATTCGGGCACGTAGCGCACATCGCGTTGGATCTCTTCCACGGTGATACTCGCCGATGTTCGTCCGGCGAATTCAGCAGGGGCCCGGCCGATGCGTAGCATGTGCTCAAGGTAGGCGACATCTTTCAGATAGGCCATACCGGTGATGTCGTCAGCGGAGCCGCGGGTCACCGGAACGCGAGAGTAGCCCGAGCGTAGGAACAAGGTCATCGCCTCGTCCAGGGTGGCCTCGGCTTCGACGGTGACCATATCGGTACGCGGCACCATCACCGAACGTACCCGAGTGGTGGAGAGATCGAAGACCGACTGGATGAGCTCGGCCTCAGTATCTTCGATGACATCGGATTCATTCGCCCGCGCAATGTAATCGAGCAATTCGTCGTCGTCGAAGAAACCCTGATCGCCACCAGCGGTCCCCGGGAACAGCCGCGCCCCCACACCGGAGAGCCACTGCGGGATGGGACCTAAGCTAATCCGCAAGGCTCTGACGAGCTTCGCGGTGGCCGAGGCGAGCGGGGTGTGCTGGGCCCGGCCAATTTTCCGCGGGGAGACCACGGCACTGATAATGCCGGTCAGTGCCAACGCCAATCCGGCGGCCAGTCCACCCAAGAGCAAATCATCCAGGGTGATGACAGCGGTCACGGTGATGAGGACCACCGCCACGGTGGTCAGTACCCACCGCCACATCTGCAGGGCCAAAGTGTGGGGCACCGGGTCGGCGAGGATACGCTCGACGGCAGCTGATCCGTGTTTGACGGCGATCTCTTCGGCTTCTTTGCGCGTGAGTCGGATGAAAGCGGCCTCCGCGGTGCTCAGCAAAAAGGCGAGCACCGCCGCGGTCACGGCGGCGAGGATGAGGGAGACAGTAGTCATCGCATCGGGCGGATCATCGTCGGTGGTGGGTTGTCCCTGTGCTCTCAGGCACGGCAGCCTCAGAAGCAGGAATGCCAGAACCCGGGGTCTGGGTGTGCGGCAGAGGACTCTGCGTCTGCGGGGTGTCACTGACCGTGGGGGTCGGTGCCGGGCGGCCGAGGAACTCTTCCAGAAGTGCTGCCTGCAGACCGAACATCTCGCGCCGCTGATCCGCCTGGTGGTGATCGTAGCCGAGAAGGTGGAGTACCCCATGAGTGGTCAGCAAGCAGAGTTCGTCGGTCAGACTGTGTCCGCCCTGGTGTGCTTGGGTCTGTGCCACCGTAGGGCACAGCACAATGTCCCCCAGGGTGCCGCTCTCTACGGGTGCCTGCACCGTGCCGGGACGCAATTCATCCATGGGGAAGCTCAGCACATCGGTGGGACCAGGCAGCCCCATCCACTGCAGGTGAAGCTGCTCCATATGGTCGACATCTACGCAGGTGACAGCCAGTTCCACATCGGGGCCTAAGTGCAGCCGGGTGTAGAGGAAGGCGACCACGTCGGTCAGGTCGCAGAGTGTCTCGCCGGTGAGACCATCGTGACCGCTAGTGTCCTGCAGGCTCAGCTTCACCGCTCCTCCTGCCTATCTGAGGCGTCCCCTCGCTGGCCCCCCGCGCTATCGTCCCCGCTCTGGCTGCTCTGGGTCCCTGGATTCTGGATCCCTCGGCTCTGGGTTCCTCGGCTCTGGGTTCCTCGGCTCTGGGAACTTCGCCCCTGAGAACTGTGTCCCCGAGCACCTCGCCCCTGGTCCCCTTGCTCTCGACCGGTTGAATTCGACCGGGGTCGCCGCCGTCGGCCCTGCGGCTGAGCCTGCTGGTGGCGCTCATAGGCGTCAACGATTCGGCCGACGAGTTCATGACGGACCACATCCTCGGAGCCAAACCGGGAGATCGCGATGTCTTCAACACCTTCGAGGATTTGCAGCACTGTGGCCAGGCCAGAATCGGTACCGCGAGGCAAGTCCACCTGGGTGATGTCCCCCGTCACCACGATCTTGGAGTTGAACCCTAGACGCGTGAGGAACATCTTCATCTGCTCGGCGGTGGTGTTCTGCGCCTCATCCAAGATGATGAAGCTGTCGTTGAGCGTCCGCCCGCGCATATAAGCCAGTGGTGCTACTTCGATCGTCCCGGCTTCCATCAGCCGCGGAATGGATTCGGGTTCGAGCATGTCGTAGAGCGCATCGTAAAGCGGCCGCAGGTAGGGGTCGATCTTTTCGCTCAGTCCACCGGGTAGAAAACCGAGCTTCTCACCGGCTTCCACCGCCGGACGGGTCAGAATGATCCGGTTGATCTCCTTAGCCTGCAGCGCCTGCACCGCCTTGGCCATGGCCAAATAGGTCTTACCGGTGCCCGCCGGGCCGATCCCGAAGACCACGGTGGCCTCGTCAATGGTCTCCACGTAGGCCTGCTGATTCGCCGTCTTTGGACGAATGGTCCGGCCACGGTGGGACAGGATGTTTGTTGCGATCATCCGGGCGCTGGTCGGGGCATCCTGAGCCCGCACCATAGTGGTGATTTGCTCGGTGATCTCCTCAGTGGCGGTGGTCCCTGAGGCAGCCAAGGTTTTCAGCTGGGTGAGAATTTCGACGATCTGGGCGACGTCGGCTGCTGGACCAGCCACAGTGATCTGCTTCTCCCGCAGCCCGATGCTGGCATCGGGATAGAGTCCAGCGAGGATGCGCAGTGCAAGATCCTGCACGCCGAGAGTGCGGAACATGGTCTCCGCGTCGGCGAAGTGGACCTGCCGTTCGGTCAGCACGGTGGTGGGAGTCTCGGTAATCAGGTGCCTCACTTGGTCGGGACGTCTCTCAACTTTAAGGATACTGCGTGTTTCCCACGCAAAATACTCGTTCCCACAGGAATTCCGGTGGGAAACAGCATTTTGGGTGGGAAGGATGAGGGGGTTACCGGGTGGGGTCTCACCGGGTGGGGCGGTCCCAGCGGCCGAGCAGCACCTGGACAGCAGCCACGGCTGCTGGGCCGGCGGTGGAGGATCGCAGAACGGTAGGGCCCAGTCGAGCGGTGTGGGCACCGACGGCACGGAAGCGCTCGATCTCCCGGTCGGTGATACCACCTTCGGGCCCGACCACCACGTGCAGCTGATGCAGCGGCCGAGCAAGGCCATGGTCTGCACTCTGCGGCCGTCCAGCGTGATTCTGCCCTGCCTGACTTTGCCCCGCCTGATTCTGTGCGGCCTGGTTCTGTCCAATCCGGTTCTGCCCCGGCACGTTCTGCCCCACCTGACTCCGTATAACCTGACTCTGTGCAACCTGAGCGTGGGCCAACGGTGGTTGACGGTCGATCAGTCCCAAGTCTTCCAGGACCTGGCGCAGGGGCCGGTTTTCCCTCTCATGAAGGACGACGACGCCGGCTCCGGTCTCTTCAACTCGCTGCACGTATTCACCGGTACGGTGCAACGGCTCCACCTGCGGGATGGAGGTCCGTCGGGTCTGTTTGGCCGCCGCGGTGACCGTGTTAACCCACTCGGCGTGCTTCTTCGCCTCCCGCCCGGGCTTCCACTGGGCCACTGAACGCTCCGCTTCCCAGGGGATGATCCGGTCGACCCCGAGCTCGGTGGCGGATTCGATGCCCTGCAGGTCGCGCTTGTCCTTGGCCAGCGCCTGAACCAGCACCAGCTGTGGTTGCTCGGCGGGTTCAATGCTGAGATGACTAACCTCCACGGTGACCACCCCTGCTTCGGCAGAGCGAATCACCCCGCTGATCCGCCGGATGCGGGTGTCGGAGAGCTGGATCGACTCCCCCGGACCAAGCCGCATGACCGTATGGGCGTGGTGAGCCTCCGCTCCGGTGAGGGTGATGACTGAGCCAGGTGCGGCGTCGTCGAGCGCTCCCGGCTCTAAGTGGAACAGCGGTGCGGTCACATGCTCTCCCAGACCTCACGCAGCTTGCGGAACATCCCCTTGTGCTCGGCCGCGGGGGTGGAGGCTTTCTCCCCGCGTTCTTCAGCGAACATCCGCAGTAGTTCCTGTTGTTTCTCGGTGAGCTTCGTCGGGGTTTCGACCTTGAGGTGGACCTTGAGGTCACCGCGCCCCTGGCCTCGCAGATGGGTCACGCCCTTCCCCCGCAGGGTAATGACTTCCCCGGACTGAGTGCCCGGACGGATCTCGATCTCCTCGGTCCCGTCGAAGGACTCCAGCGTGGTGGTGGTGCCCAGGGCTGCGGCGGTCATCGGCACGGTGATCGTGGCGTGCAGGTCGTGACCGCGGCGGGTAAAGACATCGTGAGGTCGGATGTCGACCTCGATGAACAGGTCGCCGGGCGGGCCACCGGCCAAGCCGGCTTCACCCTGACCTGCTAAGTGGATACGGTTGCCCCGGTCCACTCCTGCGGGGATTTTGACCTTCAGTGTCTTACGTTCCCGGACTCGTCCTTGGCCGTCACACTCTTGGCAGGGGTCCTCGATGATATTGCCGAAGCCGGAACACCGGGGGCAGGTCTGGGTCTGAATAACGGTGCCCAGGATGGAGCGCATGGGCCGTTGGATCTGGCCCTGGCCGTGGCAATCCGGGCAGGTGGTGGGTGTGGTGCCCGGGCGCATACAGCTGCCGTCACACTCTGAACAGGTGACCGCTGTTTCGACCTCAACTTCTTTGGTGGTGCCGAAGACGGCGTCGCGCAGATCAATGCGGACTCGGATCAACGAGTCCTGACCACGGCGAGTACGGGAAGCCGGACCGCCAGACCCGCCGCCGAAGAAGGTCTCGAAGATGTCCCCGAACCCGCCAAACCCGCCGCCACCTGCACCACCGAAGCCCGCGGGGCGCCCGTCGGGGTCTCCGGTGGCGTCGTAGTTCTGACGCTTCTGCGGATCGGAGAGCACCTCATAGGCGGTGCCAAGCAGTTTGAACTGCTCTTCGGCGTCGGGAGCATCGTTGACGTCGGGGTGCAGACGCCGGGCTTTTTTCCGGTAAGCCTTCTTGATCTCCTCGGTCGACGCGTCACGGCTGACGCCAAGTGCGGCGTAGTAGTCGGTCACGGAAGCTGATTCACCCTTCGGAGAGTATGCGGGACAGGTAGCGGGCCATGGCGCGGACCGCCGACATCGTCGAGCTGTAGTCCATCCTGGTGGGGCCGACCACGCCGAGCTTGGCGCCATCGTCGGTGCCGTACTCCGCAGCGACCACGGCCGTTTCGGACAGCGACTCGTGGTCAGTCTCCTGACCGATGCGTACGGAGAGGCCGCGGCGGTCCTGCTCCATCTCATGCAACAGGCGCAGCAGCACGACTTGTTCCTCAAGCGCTTCGAGGATCGGTGCGATCGAGGGCCCCAGGTCGCCGCCCGACTTGGCGAGGTTAGCAGTCCCGGCCATGATGATGCGATCCACGCGGGAGGATTCCAGCACGGATTCGACCCCGTTAGCAATGACGGCCATCACCGGTTGCAACGCCGGCTCCACACTGCCCAGCAGCCGCTCCGAGGGTAGGGGCAGTGCCGAGGCGGTACGACCGAAGAGGTGCTCGTTGAGCCGCTGACCAATGCGGTGCAGGGTCTGTTCATCGGTCGGTTCGGGCAAGGTGACCATGCGCTGCTCCACTTTGCCGGTGGAGAGGATCAAGATGACCAGGGCCCGACGTTCACTCATCTGCACCACATCAACGTGGCGGATCTTCGCGGTGCTGTGCTGAGGATGCTGGATGACCGCAACCTGGTTGGTCAGCATGGCCAGTAGCCGCACCGTCTGTTCCAGCATGGCCTCGTAGTCATCGGCGGTCTCGGCCAGAATGTCCATGGCCCGACGCTCAGCCTGAGACAACGGCCGGACCTCGGTGATCTTGTCCACGAAGAGCCGGTAACCGGAGTCTGTGGGAATCCGCCCGGCAGAGGTGTGCGGGGCGGTAATGAGCCCCTCCTCCTCGAGGTGGGCCATGTCATTGCGGATGGTCGCCGGGGAGACCTCGAGGTTGTGCCGTTCCACCAGAGCTTTGGAACCCACTGGTTCCCGGGTATGGACATAGTCTTCGACGATGGCCCGCAATACGTGCAGACGCCGGGTATCCGACATGTTCACACCTCCTTCACGCAGACGGGCCTGATGAGCGTGTTTTAGCACTCTTAATCTACGACTGCTAATTCTAGCGGGCCTTGGCGCGCAATACCGCGGGCCACCCTCAGCCAGTGCTAACGTCAGCCGGCGTGAACTCTAGCTTCGATCCGTGGTCTTCCTGGGGCCCAGCCGATCTCGGGCAGACCCGTGCGGCCCAGCAGCGACAGCTCCCCCAGGTTCCTGCAGATCACGGGTTGGTCGTCGAAGAACGGGAAACTGGTTGGGTGGGCGCCGTCCTCGGTGTGAGCCCAGCCGCTGGCATGAACCTGGTCACCCTAGAGGATCGGTCCGGACGCACCCGCGACTTCCCCCTGGGGTTCGGTTTCCTCGTGGATGGACGGTCCGTGGAGTTAGTACCTCCCCCACGGCAGAAACCGGTCGCTGCTGCCCGACGTCGCACGGCGTCCGGCTCCCTGGCGGTGGAGAATGTGTCCGCCCGGACCGCCCGCGCCTCCCGGATCTGGGTCGAAGGCCTGCACGACGCCGAACTGGTGGAGAAAGTCTGGGGCGATGATCTCCGGATCGAAGGAATCGTCGTCGAACCCCTCCATGGGGCAGATGACCTGGCCGCTGCCGTGCGGGAATTCGGCCCGGCGCCGCACCGTCGGCTGGCAGTGTTGTTGGATCACCTGGTGCCCGGTTCCAAGGAGTCTCGCCTCGCGGCCGAGGCTTCCGCTGTACCTGGTGCTGCTGACAACCTCCTCATCCTTGGACACCCCTATGTGGATGTTTGGCAGGCGGTCAAGCCCCAGCGACTGGGGTTAGATGCCTGGCCGCAGATCCCCCGTGGTACAGACATCAAGGTCGGCACATGCCGGGCGCTGGGTTGGCCGGCGGAGAACCGGTCCGACGTGGCCGCTGCATGGAAGCGGATCCTCTCTCAGGTGCGCAGCTATACAGACCTGGAGCCGGCGCTACTGGGCCGAGTCGAGGAGATCATCGACTTCGTCTCTGCCGCCGAAGAATGAAAGCGAGTCAGTCAGCACACCCGACACCCCAGACACACCAGCGGATCCACGGCTGACCAGGGTCAACACACCCATCGGTGCACGGCTGACATTCAGCCTGCGGTCGTAGAATATGCCCAACGCTCATCCGGCGTTTCTGACCCCGTTGTCATTCCACAATCCGATGAAAGTGCAGGCAGAAGTGACCCCACAGCAAGGCAGCACGAGGCTCGGCGCACCGCGCGGTCCTCGCCCGACCTCTTCACAGCAGTTGAAGGGCTCGGATGCCGCCGCTCCCCCGCTGACGCCGGAGGAAGACCGGCGATGGGCGACCTTGGCGCATTTTGGGGGTGTGGCCGGCTGCTTACCGAGCCTGGTCATCTATTTGGTGTTCCGTGACCGCGGGCCGTTCACCGCCCAGGAGGCCAAAGAGGCGCTGAACTTCACTCTGCCTCTGACGGTGTTGCTGGTGGTGCTCTACGGACTCGCCTTCCTGCCCGAGATCGGTTGGATCCTGGGCCTGGTGGCGGTGTTCTTCTGGGCGTTTATGACGATTTGCGGTCTGCTCGGCGGTGCCGAATGTAATAAGGGCCGCCCCTACCGTTATCGACTCAACCTCCGCCTGATTCAGTAGCAATCTGTCAAGCAAGCGCACTGTCTCATGCAACAGGGCCGCATCATCCGAGTAAGCGCCGGGTGATCGCGTCGGCCAGCAGTCGACCTTCCAAGGTGAGCACTGCTCGGCCTTCGGGATACGACGACGACGGCTGCGCGGCCTTTGGCTCGATCAGCCCCTCGCGCACCAGGGCATGGAGAGCTTGCTGGCTCACCGGCTGCGCATCCGACGTGGCCACCTCGGGCAGCCCGTTGTACTCGGCGATGTCCAGGCCCTCGCGGATGCGCAGACGCAACATCAGGTGCTCCAGGACCTTGGCCTCATCGTCGAGGATCTCGCGGCCATGCCCGGGTGAGATGCCCTGGTGCAGCCGTTGGGCGTAGGCCGCCGGGTGCTTGACATTCCACCAGCGCATCCCCGCCAGGTGGGAGTGAGCCCCCGGGCCCGCACCCCACCAGTCGGAGTCCAGCCAGTAGTTCAGGTTGTGCTGGGAGCGCGTCTCCGGGCTGCGGGAGAAGTTCGAGACCTCGTACCAGCCGTAGCCAGCCGCAGTCAGCAGCTCATCAGTCAGCAGATACTTGTCCGCCTGGTCATCCGGGTCGATGTCCGGCAGCACCCCGCGCCGGATCTGGGCGGCCATCGCGGTGCCCTCCTCCACGATCAGCGAATAGGCGCTGATGTGGTCGGGGCGCAGTGAAATGGCCGTCTCCAGAGATGCCCGCCAGTCAGACAGACTCTCCCCCGGGGTTCCATAGATGAGGTCCAGACTCACCTCCAGACCTGCCGCCCGGGCGGCGTCGACCGCTTTGGGCACATTCTCCGGATCATGGGTCCGGTCCAAGGTGGCCAGCACATGCGGTACAGCCGACTGCATGCCTAAGCTGATCCGGGTGAACCCGGCATCGGCCAGGATCTGGGCGGACTCCAGCGTGACGGTGTCCGGATTCGCCTCGGTGGTGATCTCCGCACCGGGCCGGAAACCGAACAGCTCCCGGGCTCGGCGAAGGATGCCAGCCAGGTCCTCTGCAGGCAGCAGCGTGGGTGTGCCGCCCCCGAAGAAGACGGTAGAGAGGGCACGCTGCGGTGCCCCGGCGTCGTCGTACGCTCTTTGAGCGAACTCCAGTTCACGGATCAGCGTCTCCGGATAGGACTCGCGGGAGGCACCGGGACCCAGATCCTCCGCGGTGTACGTGTTGAAGTCGCAGTATCCGCAGCGCACCGAGCAGAACGGAATGTGCACGTAGAGGCCCAGGGGCTTGGCCGCTCGGGCCGGCAGGGCAGCCACCACCTCCGGCGGGAAGGATCCGTCGGCCGGAACCGGGTCACCCAGCGGCAGCGTTGACGGCATACTGGTCTTCCTGCATAACCCTGTGAACTCTGCATAACGCTATAGCCCTATGCAGAGTTAATAGCGTGATGCAGGAATGAGTGCTCACTTCTTGGTCTTCTCCTTGGCGTTGCCCTCATCAGAGCTCAGCGCGGCGATGAAGGCTTCCTGGGGCACCTCGACCGTGCCGACCATCTTCATCCGCTTCTTCCCCTCCTTCTGCTTCTCCAACAGTTTGCGCTTACGGCTGATGTCACCGCCATAGCATTTGGAGAGCACATCCTTACGAATCGCCCGGATGTTCTCCCGGGCAATGATCCGCGAGCCGATCGCCGCCTGAATGGGCACTTCGAACTGCTGGCGGGGAATGAGGTCTTTGAGCTTGGAGGCCATCTTCACCCCGTAGGAATACGCGTGATCGCGGTGGGTGATCGCGGAGAAGGCATCGACCTTGTCCCCCTGCAGCAGAATGTCCACCTTCACCAGATCAGCAGCCTGATCGCCGGTGCCCTGCCAGTTCAGCGAGGCATACCCCTTGGTGCGTGACTTCAGCTGATCGAAGAAGTCGAAGACGATCTCCGCCAGCGGCATGGTGTAGCGGATCTCCACCCGATCCTCGGAGAGGTAGTCCATGCCGTTCATCTGGCCGCGCCGGGACTGGCACAGCTCCATGACCGCACCGATGTATTCAGCGGGCACGATGATCGTGGCGTCGACCACCGGCTCACGGATTTCCTTGACCTTACCGTCGGGAAATTCCGAGGGATTGGTGACTTCATGTGTTTCCCCGTCCTCGGTGGTGACGTGGTAGACCACGTTGGGAGCGGTGGAGATCAGATCGAGGTTGTACTCCTGCTCGAGGCGCTCACGAGTGATCTCCAGGTGCAGCAGACCCAGGAAGCCCACACGGAACCCAAAGCCCAATGCGGTGGAGGTCTCAGGCTCAAAGTTCAAGGCCGCATCGTTGAGCTGTAGTTTCTCCAGCGCTTCGCGCAGCACGGGGAAGTCCGAACCGTCGATGGGGAAAAGCCCGGAGAAGACCATGGGACGGGGTTCTTCGTAGCCGCCGATGATCTCCTCAGCCGGTCGGTTCTGGCTGGTGACCGTGTCACCGACTTTGGATTGGCGCACGTCCTTCACCCCGGTGATGAGGTAGCCGACCTCGCCCACGCTTAAGCCATCGGTGGCTTCAGGTTCCGGGCTGGAGACGCCGATTTCCAGCAACTCATGGGTGGCCCCGGTAGACATCATCTGAATCTTCTCCCGGTGGCGCAGACTACCGTCGACCACACGGACGAAGGTCACCACGCCCCGGTAGGTGTCGTAGATCGAGTCGAAGATCATGGCCCGGGCAGGAGCCTCAGCGTCCCCCTCCGGGGCGGGGATCTCGGCGACGAGGGTATCGAGGAGCTCTTCGACGCCTTCACCTGTCTTCCCGGAGACACGCAGTACCTCATGCGGTTCGCATCCGATCAGTCCAGCCAGTTCCTCGGCGTACTTCTCCGGCTGTGCCGCCGGAAGGTCGATCTTGTTCAGCACCGGCACGATGGCCAGGTCGTGCTCCATCGCCAGATACAGGTTGGCTAGAGTCTGGGCCTCGATGCCCTGGGCCGCGTCCACCAACAACACGGCACCTTCACAGGCGGCCAGAGACCGGGAAACCTCGTAACTGAAGTCGACGTGACCGGGGGTGTCGATCATGTGGAACGCGTAGGTCTGGCCGTCGAACTCCCAGGGCATCCGGACTGCCTGCGACTTAATGGTGATGCCGCGTTCGCGCTCGATGTCCATCCGGTCGAGGTACTGGTCTTTCATCTGCCGCGGGGTCACCACCCCGGTGAGTTGCAGCATCCGATCAGCCAGGGTCGATTTGCCGTGGTCGATGTGAGCGATGATGCAGAAGTTGCGGATCGCCGAGGGGTCAGTCTGAGCAGGCACCAGGGGCGTGCTGGCCTTGGGTGACACGAGCTTGGCTTCAGTCCTTCGGGTCGCGGGCGGTACAGGGGTCCATCATACGGCGAAGGCCCCGCACCCGAAGGGTGCGAGGCCTTCTGCAGCCGATCAGTGCGGGCTCAGCGCTCCCCGTGGCACAAGCCTTTGGGGCACCTGGAGTCCGCGGCCGGCCTCAGAGCGAGTTGACCAGCTGAGCGAGCCCGGATTTCCGGTTCGCAGCCTGGTTCTTGTGGATAACGCCTTTGGAGACAGCTTTGTCCAGCTTCCGAGCAGCCTCGCGCTGAGCTGTGGCGGCGGCGTCCTTGTCACCGGCGGCGACGGCGGTACGCACCTTCTTCACGGCAGTCTTGAGTTCGGACTTCACCGCCTGGTTGCGGCGGCGGCGCTTCTCATTGGTGAGGATGCGCTTCTTCTGCGATTTGATGTTTGCCACGGTGAGTCTTTCCTTCTGTGGGTGTACGTTGTTCCACTCCGGGGCGGCCGCGGCGAGCGTCAGAGACGTTGTGGCGTGGGGTGTGCCATGGCGATCCACCTGAGCTGTTCGGGTAGAGGGCCCCATCAGCTCAGGCCGTTTTGAGTGCTCGCGGCCTCAGGGAGTGTGTAAGCCTGCACCCGTATCAGGGCAGACCAGTAGACACTGGAATTGATGATACCAGGTATCAGCGGCCGGCCAGCTCACCGACCAGCGTAGTCAGCGATGCGAGCGATGGCCTTCTCCAGGGAGTACTCCGGGGTGCGCGAGGCCCCTTTGACCTCGGCATCAGCCCGTGCGATCGCTTCCATCGCGTCCGCGGCGGCAGCCGGAGTCCACCGGCGTGCGGTCTCCGCGGCAAATTTCAGCTGGAAGGGACTGACTTTCAGCGCGGCGGCCAGTTCCCCGCGGGGTCCACGGTGATCGGTCAGTGCAGCAATCTGTCGCGCCTTATATGCCAGTCCCGAGGTAATCATCACCGGTTCAACGCCGGTCGCTAAGGCATGTCGATACAGTCGCAGGGCCGCTTCCCGACGTCCTTCGAAAGCGGCATCTGCCACCTTGAACGCGGAGGCTTCCACCCGGCCACCGAAGTAGGTGTCAACGTGTTCGACGGTGATATCCCCGGCGACATCGCGCATCAATTGACGGCAGGCACTACCTAAGTCCGAAAGCGAGGATCCGGCCGCAGCCACTAACGCCCGAGCAGCATCGGGGTGGATTGTCCGCTCCGCGGTACGGAACTCCACCCGGACAAAGTCGAGCTTCTCACTGTCGCTTTTGACGCTGGAACAGTCGACGACGACGGCGCTTTTACCCAAGGCGTCAAGGAGCTTCTTGCCCCGGTTGCCTCCACTGTGCCGGAACACCAGAGTGACGTCCTCATCATGTGGTTCCTCGAGGAACCGCAGTGCGTCGGTGAGGAACGCTTCATTGGTCTGTGCAAGGTCTTCGGCGAGGATGAGTCGGGGTTCACCAAACAGAGAGGGGGACGCCAGCGTGCTCAGTTCCCCGGGGGTCGCCTCCGCCACATTGAGACGGGTGTACTCCAGGTCAGCGTGTCGACTGCGCAGTTGGGCTTTGATCCGGTCTACGGCCCGAATCGCTAGATAGTCCTCCGGACCTTTGAGCAGCATCAGCGGTGCCGGCTCCACGGTCCGGAAATCAACGCCGGCAGGCTGAGGGCGTTTCCGAGCAGGGGACATCCTTACCGCCGTTAGAACAGGGCGCGGGCGAGGGCCTTGCGGGCCTTCTGCACGCGCGGGTCGGAGTCGCCGACGATGCTGAACAGCTCTACCAGGTGCTCACGGGCGACTTCCCGGTCATCTCCGGCGTGGGTCTGGATGAATCGGATGAGCCGGGAGAAGGCGTCTTCGACGTGCCCACCCAGAACGTCGACGTCGGCAACGCGTTTCTGTGCCTCGACGTCGTCGGGGTGCTCGGCAGCCGCTTGGCGGACCCCGGCTACATCGAGTTCGGCGGTGCGCTGCAACAGCTGCACCTGCGCTAGACCCAGCCGCGCGTCCTCATCCCCGGGGTTCTCCTTGAGCGCCTGTTCAAAAGCCTGGGCGGCCGCAGCGTGATCTCCCTGTTCCAACGCGTCGTGTGCCTTCTGGTGCAGCGGGGGCAGTTGTGGTTCCTCGGTGGCGCCCTCCTGCGCAGAACGGGTGCTTTGGGGCGGGACAGTCCCGGTGATGCCGTTTTGAGTGGCCAGTTGGAGAATTTGCTCGACCACCTGGGGCAGTTGGTCGGCGGGTGCCTGGGCGTCGAATTCACCGATCGGCCGACCCGCCAGGAAGGCGGTCACCACCGGTAGCGAACCTGCCTGCTGGGCGATTTCGGGGTAGGCGGAGGCATCGATACAGGCCAGCACAATCCGACCACGCTGGCGGTCCACCGCATCGGTCAGGGTGGTGCGGAACTGTTCGGAAACGTCGGAGGTGTCGTGCATGAGCACCAGCAGCGGCACCTGGGCGGAGAGCTGCAGCACCTGCTGCAGGTCAGCCGGCTGTACAGCGACCGCCCAGGAATCCGCCCCACCCGGAGACTGGTGGCCACCTGCGTGCTGACCCTGCTGCGGGGCAGGCTGGCCAGGTGCGGGGCTCCGCTGCCCGGAGCTGCTGCGCTGGTCGGCCAGTTGGGACAGGTCAACGGCTCCCCTGGCGTTGACCGCCGCGGGAGGCTGCTGTTCGCTCACTCGTCGTCCTCCTCGGAATCGTCGGTGTCCTCATCACCATTATCGCCGTTGTCTTCGTCATCTTCGTCGTCCTCATCCTGCTCATTCGGGTCGAGGGCACCGTCGTAGCCGTCGTGACCTTCTGGCACGTCGATATAGGCCGAGTGGATGAGGTCGTGGATACCCAACAAAACGACACCATCGGGACTGACGTCGGCGTCGTCGTTGTTCTCTTCGGCGTTGTCCTCGCCATCCTCGCCGTCTTCGTCATCACCATTGTCGTCCTCGGCGTCTTCAGCGGCGGCGAGTTGCTCCTCAGAGGGGATCCACAGCACTACAGATTCCAGCGTGGTCATCTGAACCGGGTATGTGGTCCAATCAGTGCCCGTCATCTCGATGACAAGGTCGTGGTCCAAGAAGATCGTGTCCCCGGCCGAGACCGGCGCCATCTCCATGACGACTTCGAAGGAGCCCGCGACCACAGTGGATCCGTCGGGCAGTTCGAGGGCGACGACGTCCTCACTGACATTCTGGTGTTCGAAGCTGACGTCGGTATCGGCTGCGGCTTCTTCCATGTCCTGGTAGTAGTCGTGGAGGTCATCGAGATAGATGCTTTCGCTCACGAAGTCTCCGAACTCGTCATCGGCGTCGGCGAAGTGCCGAGCCAGCCCGTTGATGGCGCCTAGCGGGGAGAGCTCATCGTCTTCGTCTCCATCGTCGACGGGTACGACGCCGCCTTGTTCAGCACTCAGGGCGGCGAACTCCGTGCCTGGGGCCATCAGAGAGAAGTGCACCAGGCGGTAGTTTTCCCGCGGCTCGGCCTGCTCGAGCACGAGCACCTGCGGCACCTCCTGGTCCGGGTGCTCGGTGATGACCACCGCGTGCCGGGGGAACTCGGGTTCGGAGGTCACCGCTGCCGAAAGCACTTCGGTGCCGATGGGAACCGGAAGAGCACTCTCGGCAAGGTCGTGGTTCCGGTAGGCGAGTTCGCGAACTTCCAGCGCATGGCCGGCGACCCGACCCGTGAGTTCGTCGGTGTCAAGGGCCTCATCCCCGGCCTCGACCGTGGCGGCAATGTCCTCGAGGATCCGGTCCAACTGCGTCTGTAGCAGCACTGAGTAGCCTTCGGAGGCAATGTCTCCCCCGACACCGGTGCCGTGGTCACGGTCATCGAGTTCTTCTTCCTCCGGGTCCGGACGGTCCTCGAGCTGTTCCTCGGCAGAGTCCCCCTCCTGGGGTTCGTCCTCCTCGTCGTCGCCGGGGTCCTCGTCGTCGTCGGCTTCGTCCTGCTCGGACTCGTCCTCGGCTTCCTCGGTCTCTTCGGGGGAGTCCTCGTCCTCAGGCTGCTCGTCTTCGGCCTCGGTCTCCGTCTGGTCGGTCTCGTCCTCGCCGTCTTCCTCTTCGGTGGCGAAAACCGGAGTGGAGGCATTCAGCCCCGCGGCAGCGGCCAGGGTCACCGCGAGCAGGGCTGCAGTGGTGCCCCCACCGCCAAGTCGACGACGCAGTCGCTGAGCAAGGGTCTTAGGCGGCTGGTGAGAATAGGCCTCCGCCTCAGAGGTGGTCACCGTCTCATCCTCGCTGTCATCACTGTCTTCGACGGCACGGTCTTCGGCGGCCGCAGTCGCTTCACTGGCCCCCGGTAGGCCACTATCCTCGGTGTCCTCGGGCGTCGGGGTAATGGGCGGCAGGGTCCAGTCTGTGATTTCTGTGTCCGCTGCGGCATGCCCTGCAGTATCCCCGGGAGGGGAGGCGCGGTGAGGTTCAGTGGCCTCAGTCTCACTGGTGGTGGCCCCGTCATCGGTGCCGTGATCGGCTGCGGGAGCCACCTGAGTCTTCGTGGTCGCCGCTGCAGCGGTGGTGGCAGCTGCAGCCTGTTTCTTCCGTCGACGCCGGGGAGCACCGAGTGCCCAGTAGAACAAGCCCACAGAGACCAGGAGCACCACGCCACCGGCAATGACCATTCCTACGGCCTGGTTGCGGGAGAAAAACTCTGTCTCCAATGCGGTGATGGTCGCAGGGGCGGCTTCCTCGCCATCGCGGAAGATCAGCAGTGCCCAGTCTTCACCTTCTGTGGGTGCCGACCACCGGTAGAGCAGCTCGTCTTCGACCGTTTCCACCGCCACCCACAGGTCGGAATCCTCGGGATTCGGCACGGAGTCTTCACCGTCGATGTGCTCAGCCTCGATCCGGGAGCTCTCCTCACCGTCTTCAGCTGGCACCACTCCCCCAATCCGGTTGTGAGCGACACCATCGAGCCAGGCATCGATGTCATAGGTTCGGGCCACTGCGATGGTGTATTCACCCTCGGCCTCGATGGTGAAGTCCTCGCGGCCCTGCTCCGGGTCGATGATCTCGTCAGTGACCACGGTGAAGGGAGCTTCTTCGACGCCTTCGGGGTAGACAGTGTGGGTCTCTTCCGCGGTGAACCGGGTGAGGTCGTTGACGCCCAGGCCCAGGATGACCAGGCCCGCGATGAAGGTGACAATGGCGGAAAGAAATCGCACGGTAGTGGTGGTCCTTCGGTGGGGAATGCTGACGATCAGCGCCAGCGGCTGAGGTTCAGCGCTCTAGAGTACCGAACATAACGATACGGTTACAATTGGCTGGGTTCTTGGGCTGCTGGTCCGGTCCACCGGGTCGGCAGTTCCGCTGGCACCCCCAGCACGGTCGAGGCAATGTCCTCGAGGACAAGATGAGTGTACTTCTCCCCCACCCAGAGATGCTTGGCGCCGTCGACAGCGCGCAAGCGAGCCTGTGGGCAGGTGGCAAACACTTCTTCGGCCTCCGGGGGCTTGAGGAAATCGTCATGTTCGGGAACCAGCACGCGTAGAGGACGGCCGTCTTCCGCCCAGGCCTGGAGATCCGCGCGCTGTGCGCGTTTCACGGGCGGGGAGAGCAACACTGCTCCCTCAGTAGCCGAGGCAGCCGGCTCCTTAGTGCCATGTTTGAGGATGAGCTCAGTGCCAAAGGACCAACCCACCATCCACCGGTTGGGCAGATTCCGTGCTACGGCAAACTCGACCGCCGCGGCGACGTCGTACCCCTCCTTCTCCCCGCCGTCGAACTCCCCTTCCGAGGTTCCCCGGGGGCTTGAGGTACCTCGGGTGTTGAACCGCAGCACGGCGATGTCGGCCAGAGCCGGAAGACGATAGGAGGCCTTCTTGTACAGGTGGGAGTCCATGTAACCGCCTTCTGTGGGCAGCGGATGGAACGTCACCAGGGTCGCCTCGGGGTCCCCGTGTTCGGGCAAAGCCAGCTCCCCCACGAGCCTCACACCGTCCGCGGTGGTGAACTCAATGTCCTCACGGCGGGCGGGAAGGACCGTGCGTGCTCTGATCTGCAGGTCGTGGACCTCGTGGTAGTCGTGATCGGGCATAGTTCTACTCTATGCGCCAGCACTGACTGTGCCAGTGGCGGCGCTCAGCGGCGGCGAACTCGTCGCCGAGCACAGAATCGGCCCGCCAGGCCACCACATGGGCGGTTCCGGGGGTAATCGACAGCCCACAACCGGGGCAGGTGTAGTCCTTCGTAGCGGCGGGCCCGGGAATGTAGCGGACGTGATACTCCCCGTCCCGGCGTCGCACGCGTCCAGCAGAGATTCCGGCTGGGGCGAGAAACGACGTCGACAGCGGTCGATACTCCCGCTGCCACTTGTTCTGCCTGCGCTTGGCCATGCTTCTATGGTCGCACCTTGCTGAGGCCGGCTTAGAAGAGGCGCGGTGTGGCGGCGTCTTCGCCTTTCATGTCCTCATAATCGAGGACCACGCAACGGATCCCCCGATCTTCGGCGAGGGTCCGAGCCTGGGGTTTGATCTGCTGGGCGGCGAGCACCCCCGTCACCGGAGCGATCAACGGGTCTCTGTTGAGTAGCTCGAGGTATCGAGTAAGTTGCTCGACGCCGTCAATATCACCGCGACGCTTCAGCTCCACCGCGACCGTTCCTTCCGGGCCTGAGGCCAGAATGTCCACCGGACCGATCGGGGTGGGATGCTCACGCCGAATCAGGGTGTGGCCGGCTCCCAGGCGGTCAATCTGCTCAGCCAAGAGACGCTGCAAATCGGCTTCCACACCATCTTTGACCAGTCCAGGGTCATAGCCCAGCTCGTGAGTGGAATCGTGGTGGATCTCGGAGATGAGCACCGTGAGGGTGTCGTCGGCCTTCTCTGCGGTGACCCGCCATACTTCTGTGATGCCTGCGGCGGATTGCTCGGCGTCTGGTTCAAGCACCCGCATGGTCGCCGGTGGGGACATCCAGTTCAATGGTTTGTAGGAGCCGCCGTCGGAGTGAATGAGGACCGCGCCGTCGGCTTTCACCATCAGTAGTCGGGTCGCTTCCGCCAGGTGTGCGGTGAGCCGGCCGGTATAGGTCACAGAGCAGGTGGCAATAACGAGTCGCACGGCAACAGATCCTATCTGCCAGATGCACTGACGGCCCCCGGCAAGTACCGGGAGCCGTCAGTGTGTGAACGTGAAGTGATGCGAGCCGAAGCCACTGCTTCAGGTGCGCTGGCCGCTAAGGAAGCAGCTGGGAACCTAGCTTAAGTCGGCGTCGTCGGCGACGATGGTCACCTGATCTGAGTCCACAGAGAAGAATCCACCGTTGACCTGAGCGGTCACCGTGGGCCCTTCAGTGGGCTCAATGACAAGCTCTCCCTGACCGAGCAGGGCGAGCACCGGAGTGTGTCCGGGCAGAATCCCCATGTCGCCCTCGACGGTGCGGCCCCGGACAGAGCGTGCCTTGCCCTGCCACACCGCGTGGTCGGTGGCAACAACCTGGACGTCGAGTTCAGCCATGGATCAGCCCTGCTTCTGCATTTCGGCGTACTTGCGCTCGACGTCGTCGAGGCCACCGATGTTGTAGAACGCCTGCTCTGGGATGTGGTCAAGGTCGCCGTTGACGATGGCGTTGAAGCCCTCGATGGTGTCCTTAATCGGGACCGTGGAGCCTTCCACACCGGTGAACTGGACCGCCGTGTAGGTGTTCTGAGACAGGAACTGCTCGATGCGGCGGGCCCGGGAAACGACGATCTTGTCCTCTTCCGAGAGCTCGTCGACACCCAGGATGGCGATGATGTCCTGCAGTTCTTTGTTCTTCTGCAGAATCTGCTTCACCCGAGTGGCGCAGTCGTAGTGCTCCTGGCCGATGTACTGCGGGTCCAGGATGCGGCTGGTGGAGGTCAGCGGGTTCACCGCGGGGTACAGACCACGCGAAGCAATCGCACGGTCCAGCTCCGTGGTGGCATCCAGGTGGGCGAACACATTCGCCGGGGCCGGGTCGGTGTAGTCATCAGCAGGCACGTAGACGGCCTGCATCGAGGTGATGGAGTGGCCACGGGTGGAGGTAATCCGCTCCTGCAGCACACCCATCTCATCGGCCAGGTTCGGCTGGTACCCCACGGCCGAGGGCATGCGGCCCAGCAACGTGGAAACCTCGGAACCGGCCTGAGAGAAGCGGAAGATGTTGTCGATGAACAACAGCACATCCTGGTTCTGCACATCGCGGAAGTACTCCGCCATGGTCAGACCGGTCAGCGCCACACGCAGACGGGTTCCCGGCGGCTCGTCCATCTGGCCGAAGACCAGCGCGGTGTCCTTGAGCACACCGGCTTCTTCCATTTCCACCCAGAGGTCGTTGCCCTCACGGGTACGCTCACCGACACCGGCGAACACCGAGGTACCGCCGAAGTTGCGGGCCACACGGGTAATCATCTCCTGGATGAGGACCGTCTTGCCCACCCCGGCACCGCCGAAGAGACCGATCTTTCCACCCTTGATGTAGGGGGTCAGCAGGTCGATCACCTTGATGCCGGTCTCCAGCATTTCGGTGGAGCCCTCGAGCGCGGCGAAGTTGGGTGCCTCGCGGTGGATCGGCCAACGCTCGGTGACCTCAAGCTCTTCGCTGGGGATGTCCAGGGTCTCACCGAGCACATTGAAGATGTGACCCTTGACCGTGTCACCCACCGGAACCGAGATCGGGGAGCCGGTGTCCTGCACGGGCACACCCCGAACCAGGCCGTCGGTGGCCTGCAGGGAGATGGCCCGGACCATGTTGTCGCCCAGGTGGGCGGCGGTCTCAAAGGTCACGGTACGGGTCTCACCACCGAGGGTGAGCTCCGCGGTGAGGGCGTTGTACATCTCCGGGATGGCGTCGGCGGGGAACTCCACGTCCACGACCGGGCCGATCACCCGGGAGACGCGGCCGGTGGCGCCGCCGGCAGGCGCCTCGGGGCTCTGTGCTTCAGTAGTGGCAGTCATCTCTCTCACTTCACTCGATAGTTGATGATGTCAACGGGGCTAGGAGCTCGACAGCGCGTCGGCACCAGCAATGAGCTCGGAGAGCTCCTGGGTGATCTCCGCCTGGCGGGCGTTGTTCCGCAGCAGTGTGTACTTGCGGATGAGGTCATCGGCGTTGTCCGCGGCGGACTTCATCGCCCGCTGGCGGGCGGCAAGCTCGGAGGCCGAAGCCTCCAGCATCGCGGAGAAGATCCGGGACTCGATATAACGCGGCAGCAACTCGTCAAGGACTTCCTCGGCGTCGGGCTCGAACTCGTAGTACGGCACTACCGGGGAGTCCTCATCGGATTCGGTCACGGCCAGTGGCAACAGACGGCGCACCACCGGTTCCTGCTTCACCATGGACTCGAATTCGGTGTAGACCAGGTAGAGCTCGTCCACCCCACCCTCATCGGTGTCCTGACTGAACCGGTCAACGAGCAGCGTGCCCATCTCCCGGGCCACTTCCACTTCCGGGTTATCGGTGTTGCCTGTCCAGACTTTGTCGTACTCCCGGCTCCGGAAGTCATAGAACGCCTGAGCCTTGCGACCGTAGAGGTAGGGACGCGCTTCGATGCCGTTGGCGGCCAGGCGGGCCAACAACGATTCCGAGCGCTTCAGCACGTTGGTGGAGTACGCCCCCGCCAGGCCTCGGTCACTGGTCATAATGAGCACAGCGGCCCGTTTGGGGTTTTCCGCGCGCTGAGTGAGGACGTGTTCGACGTCGTTCTCCCGCGCAACGGCAGCCACCGCACGGGTGATGGCCTCGGCGTATGGCGTGGAGGCCGCGGCTCGGGCGCGGGCCTTGCCGATGCGCGAGGTCGCGATCAACTCCATCGCCTTGAAGATCTTCTTCATCGACGACGTCGACTTGATCTTCTGCCGGTAGACCCGGATCTGGGCTCCCATGGTGTCCTTCCTCAGTCAGTAGAGATCGGTGCCGATGTGTCCTGTACCAGGATCACTGGGCGGCGGGGATCTCTTCCTGGTCGATCTCGTCGTCGCTGAGCGCCTCAGCCTGCTCGTTGCCCACCAGGGACTCTTCCTCACCGGGCTGGAAAGACTTCTTGAAGTCCTCGATGCCGGCGTTCAGAGCCGCGACGGTGTCGTCTTCGAGCTTGCCCGTGGAGGCGATATTGGTCAGCACATCGGTCTTGCGCTTGAGGTAGTCGATCCATTCGGCCTCAAAGCGGGCGATATCGGAGAGCTCGACGTCGTCGAGGTGACCGTTGGCACCGGCCCAGATGGAAACGACCTGCTCTTCCACCGGGTATGGCGTGTACTGCGGCTGCTTAAGCAGCTCGGTCTGACGCTCACCGCGGATCAGCTGACGGCGGGTCGCCGGGTCCAGGTCCGAGGCGAACATGGCGAAGGCCTGCATATCCCGGTACTGAGCCAGGTCCAGCTTCAAGGTACCGGAGACCTTCTTCATCGCCTTAATCTGGGCGGCACCACCCACACGGGAGACCGAGATTCCGACGTCGACGGCCGGACGCTGGTTGGCGTTGAAGAGGTCGGACTGCAGGAAGATCTGCCCGTCGGTGATGGAAATGACGTTGGTGGGAATGTAGGCCGAGACGTCGTTCGCCTTGGTTTCGATGAGTGGGAAGCCAGTCATCGACCCGCCACCGAGCTCATCGGAGAGCTTGGCGCACCGCTCCAGCAGGCGGGAGTGCAGGTAGAACACGTCACCGGGGAAAGCTTCACGTCCCGGCGGACGGCGCAGCAGCAGCGAGATCGCACGGTAAGCCTCGGCCTGCTTGGAGAGGTCATCGAAGATGATGAGGACGTGCTTGCCACCGTACATCCAGTGCTGACCGATGGCAGAGCCGGCGAACGGTGCCAAGTACTTAAAGCCCGCCGGGTCGGAGGCCGGAGAGGCAACGATGGTGGTGTAGTCCAGTGCGCCCTGCTCGGCCAGCGTCTGACGCACCGAAGCGATCGTGGAGGCCTTCTGACCCACGGCGACATAGATGCAGCGGACCTGCTTGCTGACATCCCCGGATTCCCAGTTGGCCTTCTGGTTGAGGATGGTGTCGATAGCAATGGCCGTCTTACCGGTCTGACGGTCACCAATGATGAGCTGACGCTGACCGCGGCCGATCGGAATCATCGCGTCGATGGCCTTAATACCAGTCTGTAGCGGTTCCTCAACGGATTTACGCTGGGTCACGCCGGGGGCCTGCAGTTCCAGGGCACGGCGCCCTTCAGGCTCGATGTCCCCGAGGTCGTCAATGGGGTTACCCAGCGGGTCCACCACACGGCCCAGGAAGTTATCGCCCACTGGAACGGAGAGGACTTCCCCGGTGCGGGTGACTTCTTGGCCTTCTTCGATGCCGGAGAACTCACCGAGGATCACCACACCGATTTCCCGGGTGTCGAGGTTCTGCGCCAGACCCATCGTGCCGTCCTCGAAGCGCAGCAGCTCGTTGGACATCGCAGAGGGCAGACCCTCCACGCGGGCGATGCCGTCGGCGGCCGAGATCACTCGGCCGACCTCGGTGCGCTCAGCGCTGCCGGGGTCGTAGGACGCGGCAAATTCGTTCAGTGCATTGCGGACGTCGTCGGCGTTGATGGTCAAGTCGGCCATCTGTCCCTGCTCTCCTGTGTCGTTGGTCGTCTCGGGGACAACCGTGCGGTTGGTGAAGTGTCTCAGTGCCGGCCTCGGCTAGCCGGCCAATTGCCTGCCCAGGCTGTTGAGCCGGGTCGCCACCGTCGAGTCGACGACCTCGTCTCCCACCTGGACCCGGATGCCGCCGACCACGGTGGGGTCGACGACGACGTCGAGCCGAAGCTCTCTGCCGAAGTAGGCGTCCAAGCTCTTCGACAGTTTCTCAAGGTAAGCGGTGTCGAGCTTCTTGGCCACCGTGACCTGCGCGATCCAGCGCTGCTGACGGGAGGCCACCTGCTGGGCAAATCGCTCGATGAGCGTGGTGGGCCGCATGCCGCGGGGGGCTGTGACTGCTCGGTCGATGAGCAATCGGGCGGCCTCCGGAGCCTCGGGACTCAACCGAGCCGCGAGCTTCTGCTTGGCCTCAGCCGGAGCCTGCGGATCGGTCAGTGCCCGCTGGACCTCATGTGAGGACGCCACGACCCGGCGGAAGCCCAGCAGAGCTTCCTCCAGCTTCTCCAGCCCGGGCAGCCCCTCGGATTCAGCGTGCGCGGCGGCCATCTCCACAGCACATGTCTCCAGAGCGTCGGTAAGATCCCGCTCGGCACTCCAGCGCCGGGAGACTGCTGCTTCGAGCACTGCCAGCACCGGTTCCTGCACCTTGTCACCGAAGAGCTGGCGCACCACAGACGCGCGCTGCTGCGGTTGACGAGCCGGATCGGTCAGTGAGCGGCGCAGTGAGGCCGAACCGTCGATGACGTCCACGGCCGCAAAGAGTTCGTCAGCGGCGGTCAGCCCAGCCGAACTCAGGGTCTGCGCCAGGTCACTCTTCAGGCTGGCAAGGGACTCGGTGGTCACAGCGGCCATTACTGCGTGGCCTCCGCGGTCGTGCTCCGCTGCTGATCGGATTCGAGGTCAGCGAGGAAGCGGTCCACCACACGCTGCGAGCGAGCATCGTCCTCAAGGGCCTCACCGACGATCTGACCGGCCAGTTTGGTGGCCAGTGCCCCGACGTCGGCCTTAAGCGAAGCCTCGGCCGCGGCACGCTCAGCGGCAATCTGGGCCTGAGCCTGCTCAGTGATGCGCGCCGCTTCAGAAGCCGCCTTAGAGCGCGCCTCGTCGACGATCTGCGCCGCCTCTGCACGGGCTTCCTCGCGGATCTGCGAGGCTTTAGCGCGCGAGTCGGCGAGGTTCTGCTCGTACTGAGCCTTCAGAGCTTCAGCTTCGGCCTTGGCTTCTTCGGCCTCGTTGATGCCGCCTTCGATGGCAGCGACCCGCTCCTGGTATGTGGACTCGAACTTGGGCACAACAAACTTGATGACCACAAACAACAGGACAAAGAAGCCAATGAAGGCAGCAGCCATCTCCCACGGGTGCGGAATCAGCGGATTGGCTTGGTAATCGCCGTCCTCTGTCGCGCGGATCAGTGCGGTGCTGATCATGAATTCACCCATTTTCCTTCTCTTGAGGCGCCCATACTCCAGGCACCTTCAGGGGCTATGGTCTGACTTACAGGAAGATCGCGAAAACGAGGCCGAGAATAGCCAGCGCCTCGATCACAGCGAAGCCGAGGATGGCGATCGGCTGCAGCACACGCTGGGCCTCAGGCTGACGCGCCACACCGTTGATGTAAGCCATGAACACCAGGCCGACGCCCAGTGCGGAGCCGATAGCAGCGAGGCCGTAGCCGATCATGTTCACGTTACCGATGATTTCCATGTGCTCTCTTTCTTGTGAAGGTGCCGGGAGATCCGGCGCTTTCGTGCGGGTCTATTCAGTTGGAAGTTCTTCAGGTCAGCTGCAGCGCTAGTGCGCGTCAGCCTCAATGGCGCCCTGCAGATAAATGGCGGTCAGCAGGGCAAAGACGAATGCTTGCAAGACCATCAGCAGCAACTCGAGGAAGTACAGGGGCACGAAGCCGATCAGCACGATGATGCCGGTGGCGTTGAGGAAAATGTTGTCCTGTTGCGTCACCAAGAACTCCGCACCGGAGGCCGCGATCATCACGATCATGTGGCCGGCCAGCATCACAGCCATCACACGCAGGGAGTGCGTCAGGGGCCGGACAATGAAGTTGGAGATGATCTCCAGCGGGATCATCACCGGCATCACATACCACGGCACGCCTGAGGGGATGCAGACCAACTTGAAGTAACGCAACCCGTGCTTTTGAATGCCCACCCCGATCCAGGTGACATAAATAATGCCGGCCATCACATAGGCGGGACCGGCGTGGGAGAAGCTCGGCATCTGGATGACCGGGATAGCACCCATGAGGTTGTTCACCAGAATGAACGTAAACACAGCAAAGAGGAAGGGCACCCAGGGTTTGAAGTACTTCTCACCCAGGATGTCGCGCCCCAGGGAGTTGCGCACAAAGCCGTAGATTCCTTCGGCAATGAACTGAGTCCGGGTGGGCACCAGTGACTGCCGACGGATAGCGAAATGGAAGAACGCCCAGATCACCACCACAGACGCCAGAAGAACAAGACCGTTCTTGCCGAGGATCCCCTCTCCCCACTCAGCACCCCAGGGGAGAATCTCGGGCAAGTGGGTGTCATTAATAGTAGGGGGCTGAAACTCGCCTCCATCGGCGGCGCTCAGGGCAAGCGTAGACAACGCTGGTCCTCTCATCGGTCGTCGACGAAGCCTCAGGAGAGAGGTTCGTTCTGTGCGAGAAGTTAGCAAGTGCGCGCAGGAATCCCACCATGCGCCTGTCATCCAGCCTATCAAACTGAAGGTGAACTAGCGCACGTCGGAGCTGCGCACTAAACAGTACTACATTCTGTAGAACTACAGGCAAATAGAGTCGTACTTGACGAAGGCCACCACGGGCCTCTACGACTCCTGCGCAGGGGCGATCTGCAGCCGCATCTGGCTAAAAACATAGACAGACGCCACCTGCCACACCACGACCACCGCGACCCCGGCTGATCCGCCCCACGGCAGACTCAGCCAGACCGGTAACGGGACAACGGCCAAGAGAAAGCCGATACCGACGAATTTCAGGACAAAGAAGAGCAGATACAAGGTGATCGACAAATCCGGGGAACGCCGTTCAGCGAAGTCAACCACCCAGATGGATGGAACATAGAGCACAATGACCAACCCACCGCCGACAAGCACAGAGACGGTGGCTTCTACCCCGGAGAAGAGGAAGGCCCCCGCGCTGAACAACGCCACGACCAGAGTGCTCCACACGGTGGCGGCTTTCAGCATTCGCCCCCAGGCCCCATGCCGTGGGTCGTGCTTGTTCCGCTTCAGGCTGCTCACGTCTCGCTGTCCCTCTTCCGGGCCTGCAACGCGCGTCGGATGGCTTCGCGCTGAGCTCGCCGAGCCCTGCGGCGCAACCAGGGACCCAGCGTCAACACAGTCGCGGCGGTCAGGGCCACAGCGATTCCCATGGTGACCCATTGCCAGGGCAGGAAGTTATAGGAAACCGAACCGAAGGCCACAATGCCGGCCCACAGGTAGAGCAGTAAAACCGCCTGGGGGTGTGAGTACCCCGAGTCCAACAGTTTATGGTGGAGGTGGCCTCGATCCGGGCTGAAGGGACTCTTACCCCGCATCGTGCGGCGCACCACCGCCAGGAACAGATCCAACAGCGGAAGGACCATCACCGCAAGCGGCAGCAACACCGGCATATAGGCTGGGATGTTCCGGAATCGGAAATGCTCGGGATTCAGCTCCAAAGAGGCGGTCACACTCAGCGCTCCGGTGACCATCACCAGACCCAGCAGCATCGCCCCGGTGTCCCCCATGATGATGCGGGAGGGGTGGAAATTATGCGGCAGGAACCCCAAACATGCCCCCAGCAGTGCCGCCATGAGCAGTGTGACGAGGTTAGAGGGGTCGAATTCCTCAATGGAGAGCGTCAGTAGGTAGGTGTAGAGGAAGAAGGCCGCCGCGCCAAGGGCTGCCACACCGGCGGCCAGCCCGTCGAGCCCGTCGATGAAGTTGAAGGCATTGATGGTCAGGACCACCAGGAAGACGGTGAGGGTGGCCTGCACTGCAGGGCCCCCGACGCCGATCGACCCCACCGGCGCGACTTCAAGTTGGATGCCGTGGAGGACCAGGATGACCCCGGCCCCGATCTGGGCCAGCAGCTTGATCGCCCAGTGAATGTCCCATGCGTCATCAGCCAGGCCGGTGATGACGATGAGAGTCATCGCCAGCAGGACCCCCACCACGGGAGTCAGTTCATCGAAGATCCCTTGCAGATAGGGGGTCGCCGCGGCGACCGCCAGGCCGGACAGCAGTCCCACGAAGATCGCTAACCCGCCCCACCGGGGTTTGACCTCGGTGTGGATATCGCGGGTGCGGATCGGGGTATAGATCCCTAGAGCCAGGCTGAGATGGCGCACCGGTGGTGTCAGGGCGTAGCTGACCGCAGCAGAGACGGTCAGCACGATGAGGAAGTAGATCATGAGCCGGTGGAGGCGTCGTCGCTGGTCACATCTGGAACCACGGCCTGCAGCTCGTGCAACGGCAGCGCCCCATCACGCACCACCACGGGTGCTCCCTGGGTGCAGTCGAGGATCGTCGATGGCCGGGTGGAGCTGCGTTCGCCGTCGTCGAGATAGACCGCCACCGATTCGGCGAGCATGTCGCGGGCCTGCTCCACCGTTGTGGCGGCGGGTTGACCGGTGCGATTAGCACTGGAGACAGCCATCGGCCCCACGAGACCGAGCAATTCGAGGGCCAGCTCATCGGCGGGCATTCGCAGCGCCACAGTGCCCCGAGTTTCCCCCAAGTCCCAGGCCAAAGAGGGTTGAGCGGACAAGATGAGTGTCAGCGGCCCTGGCCAGAAGGCCTCAGCGAGTGCTCGGGCGGAGTCCGGGATCTCCGTGGCTAGTGCATCCATGACCTCTTCCCGGGCTACCAGCACCGGCGGCGGCATGGCACGGCTGCGTCCTTTGGCCGCGAGCAGCACGGCCACCGCTTGGGGAGAAAAGGCGTCGACGCCGATCCCGTAGACCGTGTCCGTGGGCAGGACCACCGGCTCACCACGATGCAGAGCCTCTTGGGCGGCCGCCAACCCGGCTTGGCGTACCGCAGGATCGGTGACGTCGAAGGTCTCACTCACGCGCTGTAGTATCCCCCACTCCGGGCGTCTGCGCCGAATGCGGCGCGCCTTCGGCCAGCTTCCTGTCCCTTATGGTGCTTCCCAGCCGCGCCGAGGTGGCCCGTTGCCGTCCGGTGAGATCTCGGTGTGTGGTGACCTCCCGCAGCTCAGACTCCGCCTGGCAGATCCGCTGCAGCGCCTCCGCCTGGACCTCAGCGTGTTCCAGGATGAACCAGCCGGCAGGTCTCAGGAGCTTCAGCGCGGTGGCAATGACGGCACGGGGCAGTTCGAGACCGTCCTCTCCCCCGCCGTAGAGGGCGAGTTCGGGGTCGTGCTCGGCGACTTCGGGATCCACCGGTTCCATACTCTCCGGAATATAGGGAGGATTGGAGACGACGACGTCGAACCTCTCCTCAAACAGCTGGGCCGGCAGCTGACGCAGGTCGGCACGGTGCAGGGTGACCGCCGCCGAACCGGCAGGCAGTTGCCTGAAGTTCAGCTCGGCCCACGCAGCAGCCTCCGCGGAGACTTCCACGGCGTGCACCTGGGTCTGGGGTCGTTCGGTGGCGATACTGGCGGCAATGGCACCAGATCCCGTCCCCAGATCGATGACCCGGGGATGCTCCACTCCCGCAGCGATGAGCGCATCGATTTCGGCTAGGGCTGCTTCCACCACGGTCTCGGTCTCTGGGCGAGGGATGAAGACTCCCGGCCCCACCTGCAGGTTGAGTTGACGGAACCCAGTGCTGCCGGTGAGATGCTGGAGCGGAATGCGCCGGGCCCGCTCGGCGACGAGTTCCTCGTACCGGGCGGCGGCTTGGGGTGAGAGCTCTCCTCCGGTGATCGCCCGGGCCTGGATTTCCCCACGCCCTGCGTTGAGCACGTGACCTGCCAGCAGCTCTGCGTCAACCCGCGGGGTGGGGACTCCGGCGGCCTGCAGGCGGTTGGCAGCCTGCCGGATGAGCGTTGCTAGATCCACGGCGTCACTGGTCGGCCAGGGCGGCGAGGCGTTCCTGCTCATCGAGCTGAATGCAGGACTGGATGACGGCTTCGAGATCTCCATTCATCACCGCGTCGAGGTTGTAGGCCTTGTAGCCGGTGCGGTGATCGGCAATCCGGTTCTCCGGGAAGTTGTAGGTGCGGATGCGTTCGGAGCGGTCCATCGTGCGGACCTGGGATTTGCGGGCTTCAGCGTTCTCAGCGTCGATTTGTTCCTGCTGGTGGGCCAGCAACCGCGAGCGCAGCACGCGCATGGCGGCTTCCCGGTTCTGCAACTGGGATTTCTCGTTCTGCATAGAGACCACGATCCCGGTGGGTTCGTGGGTAATCCGCACCGCGGAGTCGGTAGTGTTCACGCTCTGGCCGCCCGGCCCAGAAGAACGGTAGTAGTCGATGCGCAGGTCGTTGGGGTTGATCTCGACCTCTTCGGGCTCGTCGACCTCCGGCATCACCAGCACTCCGGCTGCCGAGGTGTGGATACGCCCCTGGGATTCGGTTTCTGGAACCCGCTGGACTCGGTGGACCCCTCCTTCGAACTTCAGGTGGGCGTAGACCCCCTCGGCGGGGTCGTTGGAGTTGCCCTTGATGGCGACCTGAACGTCCTTGTATCCGCCGGCTTCGGAGGGGGTGGCGGCCAGCAGCTCGGTCTTCCATCCTTTGGAGTCGGCGTAGCGGGTGTACATCCGCAGCAGATCCCCGGCAAAGATGGCGGCTTCGTCTCCCCCGGCGCCACCTTTAATCTCGATGATGGCGTTGCGGGCGTCGTTCTCATCGCGTGGGATGAGCATGCGCAGTAACTTATCTGCAGCTTCGTCGAGCTGTTGGCGCAGTCCCGGCACTTCAGCAGCGAATTCGGCGTCGTCGGCGCCAAGCTCTTCGGCCGCAGCGAGATCATCCTGCACGCTCTTCCACCGCTTATGTGCCTCCACGATTCCGTTGAGCTGGGCGTAGCGGCGTCCCAATCGGCGGGCCAACCGCTGATCGTTGTGGGTCTGGGGATCGGCCATTCGCTCCTGGATCTCGGCGTGCTCGGCCAGCAGCGCGTCGACGGAGTCGAACATGCGTGGATTGATCTCAGTGCTCATCAGTGACTTTCTTCTTCTCGAACGACGACGACGGGGACAACAGATCTGAAAAGACCCCGCCAGTGCTCCACAGTGGAGTCTGGCGGGGTCATCTCAGGGTGCTATTTGCCGTTCTCTCCCAGCGTGGTCTTGGAGATGAGCATGAGGAATTCAGCGTTGGACTGGGTTTCCTTCAGCTTGGACATCAGCAGCTCAAGACCCTGCTGCTGGTCGAGTCCGGAGAGGACTCGGCGCAGCTTCCACATGATCTTGACTTCGTCGGCGGAGAGGAGGTTCTCCTCACGTCGGGTGGAGGAGGCGTTGAGGTCCACAGCGGGGAAGATCCGCCGGTCGGCAAGCTGACGGGACAGCCGCAGCTCCATATTGCCGGTGCCCTTGAACTCCTCGAAGATGACCTCATCCATCTTGGACCCGGTCTCCACCAGTGCGGTGGCGAGGATGGTCAGTGAGCCACCGTTTTCGATGTTGCGAGCCGCGCCGAAGAACCGCTTGGGCGGGTAGAGCGCCGAGGCGTCGACACCACCGGAAAGAATGCGACCGGAAGCCGGGGCGGCCTGGTTGTAGGCCCGGCCCAGGCGGGTCATAGAGTCCAGCAGCACGACGACGTCTTTGCCGAGTTCCACCAGGCGCTTCGCCCGTTCGATGGCCAATTCGGCGACGGTGGTGTGGTCATCAGCTGGCCGATCGAATGTGGAGGCGATGACCTCACCTTCGACGGTCCGCTGCATGTCGGTGACCTCTTCGGGTCGTTCATCGACTAGCACCATCATCAGGTGGACTTCGGGGTTGTTCTGCTTGATGGCATTGGCCACCGACTGCAGGATCATCGTCTTACCGGCCTTGGGCGGGGAGACGATGAGCCCGCGCTGTCCCTTACCAATCGGGGAGATCAGGTCGATGACCCGGGGACCGATCGCCTTGGGGTCATTGGACTCTAGGCGCAGCCGCTCCTGCGGGTAGAGGGGGGTGAGCTTGCTGAAGTCCACTCGGTCGGTATTGGCCTCCACGGGACGGCCGTTGACCTTCTCCACTTTGACCAGGGCGGCGAACTTTTGCCGCTTGTTGTTCTTCTGGTTCTCGTGGGGAGGCTTGATGTAGCCGGTCACCACATCGCCCTTGCGCAGGTTGTTCTTCTTCACCTGCTGCAGGGACACGTAGACGTCGTTCTGGCCGGGTAGATAACCGGAGGTCCGCACGAAGGCGTAGTTGTCCAGCACATCGAGGATGCCGGCGATGGGGATCAGCTGGTCGGTGTCGCTGACCTGCTCGTCGCCGTCGTGCTCGGGTCCGCGGTTGCGGTTACGCCGGCCGCGCTCATTACGGTTCCGACGCCGGCTGCGCCGCTCATTGCGGTCACGGTTCTGTGCCGAATCGTCATCGGCGTCATCGGTCTGCTGATCGGTGTCCTGGCCGGAGCGGTCCTGCTGCTGGTCGTTTCCGCGGTTGCGGTCACGCCCGCCGCCCTCCTGGTGGGAGCGGTTGTCCTGGTCGTCGCTGGCACCGCGTCCACGGCTGCGCCGACGCCGTCCGCCTTCAGACTGGTTCTCTTCGGAACGGTCCTCTTCCTCAGCGCGGTTCTCCGACCGGTTGCCTTCAGACCGAGTCTCCTCGCTGCGGCGCGGCTGGCTCTGCTGGTCATTGGACTGCTGCTGATCGGCAGTCTCCTGGGCGTTGCCCTCTTGGGCAGCAGCATCCTCGGGACTGCCCGCCGGGGCGGAGGCACCGCGACGGGAACGGCCGTTCTTGCGCTGAGGGGTCTTCTCCTCGGCCGCAGCCTGCTGAGCGGACCCGTTCTCCTCCGCGGAGGTGTCGTCTTTCTTCTGCTCCCGGTCGGCGACGGCTCCGCCGCGCTGGTGGGCGGAGATCGCATCCACCAGATCTGATTTACGCATCCGAGAGGATCCGGGGATGCCTAGCTGGGAGGCCAGGGCCTTCAGCTGGGCGAGTTTCAGCCCGGCGAGTCCGCCGTTGGCAGCGTTGTCGGCCGGGGCAGTCTCTGCAGTGGTGTCTGTCACGAAGGTTTCCTTCTCCCTCGTCGGGCAGGTAGTGGCAACACAGGGCTGTGGGGCGCTATCGCTGAGCGCGCCCGGAGATGGCCCTTACGCTGCGTGTCCTGCGATCTGAGTGACGGCACTTCAGATGTGACCGTCTCTTTCTCGTTCAGCCTTTCGTGTCCTCACATGGATGTCCCGCACTGTGTGCCTGCTGCTGGGAGCAGGACCTGGGGAAAACCCCGGCAGGGAAGAATGTGCATTGCGCACGAAAGATTCGCGGCGATCTTTGGATCGAATCCGTTGACGCTTGAAGCATCACCGCTGATGTGTCTCCACTGTAGCACCTGAGCGGGCTATTGGCAGGTTTCGAGCGGTGAACGTCTTCGGCGTGGTCTGCTCGGCATCCCAGCTGCGGATGTGTTCGGCGACCGCCGTGGCTTCAGCGCGGGTGGTCAGTACCAGCACTGCGGGCCCGGCACCGGAAATCACCGCGGCGTATCCGGCCTGACGCAAGGAGTCCAGCAGTGCCATAGAGGCGGGGAACGCCTGCCTCCGGTATTCCTGATGGAGGAAGTCCTCGGTGGCATCGAGCAGCAGTTCCGGGGCTTCAGTCAGCGCATGGGTCAGGAGTGCTGCCCGGGAGCTGTTCTTCGCCGCGGTGCCGTGAGGAATCTGCACCGGCAGCAGGTCCCTGGCGGTCTGCGTGGACTGAACGAAATCCGGCACGGCCACCACGCATCTGAGCTCGGGGTGGTGCCTCAACGCGGCGGCACGGAACACCGAGGCACCGTTGCTGTCCTCCCCGGCATGCCAGGCGATGGAAACTCCCCCACGCAGGGCAGGGACGTAATTATCGGGATGGCCTTCGATGCGCGAGCCGATCTGCAACTGCTCATCGGCGCTGAGGCCATCAGGTAACAGCTGGTCGGCGGTCACCACGGCGGTGGCAATCGCCGCCGCTGAAGAGCCCAGGCCACGGGAGTGGGGAATGACGTTGTGCGCGGTGACGTGCATATCCGGTAGAGCGAATCCTTTGGCCGCGAGGATCCGTTCGACGACGCTAATGACCAGATGACTCGCATCGGCCGGTAGATCGGAAGACCCCTCTCCGGTGACGGTCACGGCGACCTCGGCTCGGTCGGGATCCCGGCGCGGGGAGGCCTGCACCTCGATGGTGTCCCGTAAGTCAAGGGCTAGTCCGGCGGTGTCATAGCCGGGCCCCAGGTTGGCACTGGTGGCCGGGACGGTGAGCGTGAAATACCGCGGAGCCACCAGTGGTTCGTTCAGATGTGCCGCAGGAGCCCCTGCCGCCGCATCGGGGGCTAGGCCCTGTCCGAGTCTGCCGAGTTCGCCGACCACAGTGTCCCTGGCTTTCAGGTGAGTCCGAGCTCACCGGCGACGGTTTCGACGTCGGCAGGCAGCTGGGTGGGGGAAATATCGGAGCCGTCGGCGTTCTTCAGTGCCCAGTCGGGGTCTTTGAGGCCGTGACCGGTGACGGTGATGACCCACTGTTTACCGGCAGGCACTGCACCGGCCTGGTGTTTGGCGATAAGTCCGGCGACCCCGGCCGCACTGGCCGGCTCGACGAACACCCCTTCCTTGGCGGAGAGCCACCGATGAGCGCTGAGGATCTGCTCATCGGTGACCGCTTCGATCACACCGCCGGATTCATCGCGGGCTGCCTCGGCGAACTCCCAGGAGGCAGGGTTACCGATCCGGATGGCGGTGGCCACTGTATCGGGCTCGGTGATGGGGTGACCGGCTACGATCGGCGCGGCCCCTGCGGCTTGGAAACCCCAGAGCGTCGGCACGCTCTGGGCGGGTCCGTCCTGGTGGTACTCCCGGTATCCCTTCCAGTAGGCAGTGATATTGCCGGCGTTACCCACCGGCATCAAGTGGTAGTCCGGAGCGTCACCGAGTGCATCGACAACCTCGAAGGCCGCAGTCTTCTGCCCCTCAATCCGGTTCGGATTCACGGAATTGACCAGGAAGACCGGGTAGTTTTCGGAGAGTTTGCGCGCCACAGTGAGGCAGTCGTCGAAGTTTCCGTCAATCTGAATGAGCTCTGCCCCATGGGCGATGGCCTGGGAGAGCTTACCCATGGCAATTCGTCCGGCGGGCACGAGGACCGCGCAGGTCAGCCCCGCCTGGGTAGCGTAGGCCGCCGCTGAGGCCGAGGTGTTTCCGGTAGAGGCACACACCACGGCTTTGGCACCATCAGCCACGGCCGCGGTGATGGCCATGGTCATCCCCCGGTCCTTGAAGGAGCCGGTGGGGTTCATACCCTCAACCTTGAGGTGGACCTCACCGTCGACCAGTGCCGAGAGCGCCGGGGCGTGCACCAGCGGGGTACCGCCCTCCCCGAGGGTGATGACCCGAGTGTCCTCGGTCACCGGCAGGCGGTCAGCGTACTCACGGATCACTCCGCGCCATTGGTGGGCCATCGTGCTCCTGTTTCTCGTGAAAGGGGGTTAGTTCTCAACTTCGACGCGCAGCACCGAGTCTACGGACTTGACGACGTCGAGCCCTTCGAGTGCGTTCACCGTGGCCTGCAGATCTCGCTCAGAAGCCAGGTGTGTGACGATCTGCACCTGGGCACCGTTGCCGCCGGCGTCGTCGTCGACTTCGCCCTCCAGGCTGACCGAGCCGGGTTGACGCATCGACTCGATGGACACGTGGTGATCGGCCAGTACCCGGGCGATCTGGGCGATGACGCCCTCCTGATCGGTGACTTGCATATCGATGTAGTACTGGGTCTTCGCGTTCTCCACAGCCAGGGCAGGCAAGTCGATCTCATCGGAGATGGTCGGTGGTTCCGGGGCCGGTGCCCGCAGGTACCGCGCCACAGCGACAACATCACCCATGATGGCGCTGGAGGTTGGCAGTCCCCCGGCCCCCTGACCGTAGAACATCAGTTCCCCGGCATTTTCGGCGACCACGAAGACGGCGTTGAAGGCACCGCGCACACTGGCCAGTGGGTGAGTCCGAGCCAGCAGCGTGGGGTGGACCCGCAGCACGGCTCCCCCGTTCTGCTTCTCAGCGATGGCCAACAGTTTGATGACATAGCCGGATCCGGCTGCAGCCTCAATGTCTTCTGCGGTGACATCGCTGATGCCTTGGCAGTAGACATCGTCGATCGTGAAAGGTGCGTGGAAGGCCAACGTGCCCAAAATGGCGGCTTTAGCGGCGGCGTCGTGACCTTCGACGTCGGCTGTGGGGTCCGCCTCGGCATACCCCAACCGTTGCGCCTCGGTGAGCGCATCGTCGAAGGCCGCACCGGTGGTGTCCATCTGGTCGAGGATGTAATTGGTCGTGCCGTTGACGATGCCCATCACCTTGGTGATGCGGTCCCCGGAGAGAGATTCCTCAATGGGACGCAGAATGGGGATGGCGCCACCGACACTAGCTTCAAAACGGAGCACCGCACCACTGTGCCGGGCGAGGGCGTGCAGTTCAGCGCCCCGGGTGGCCAGCAGTGCCTTGTTGCCGGTCACCACAGCGGCCCCCCGGCGCAGTGCCCGCTCCACCAAGTCCCCGGCGGGATCCAACCCACCGATGAGCTCGATGACCAGGTCGCTGTTGTCGATGAGCTCCTCGGGATCGGTGGTAAGCAGTTCACCGGGGATACGCCAGTCCCGGGGGGCTTCTGGATCACGGACGGCGACGCCGACCAATCGCACCGGGGTGCCGACACGGGCGGAGATCAGTTCGCGCTCTTCGACCAGCGTGCGAGCCACTTGTGCACCCACGCTGCCGGCGCCCAGCAGTCCGATACGGATCTGCTCCTGCGGCTGGACCATGGTCCCCCTTCTGGCTCGTCCGGGCGGGTCTGCCCGGTGCTTCGGCAGTATCAGCTGGAGGTGTAGCCGGTATCGCGGCCGAGCATCTCGTCGACAGTTTCACGCCGGATGAGGATCTCGCTCGTCCCGTTGTTGACGGCGACGACGGCCGGTCGGGTGAGGTAGTTGTAGTTGCTCGACAGCGAGTGGCAGTACGCCCCGGTGGCCGGCACGGCGAGGAGGTCTCCTCGGGTGACAGCCGACGGCAAGTATACGTTTCGCACGACGATGTCCCCGGACTCGCAGTGTTTTCCCACGATACGAGACAGTACGTGGTCTCCGGTGACCCGGCGGGAGGCCAGCACAGCGGAGTAATCAGCGTCGTAGAGCACGGTGCGGGCGTTATCGCTCATCCCGCCGTCGACGGCGATGTAGCGCCGGGAGGCCTCATCGGTGACCGGAACGTCCTTTTGAACACCAGTGGTGTAGAGCGTCACGCCGGCCGGACCGACGATCGAACGGCCTGGCTCGATGCTGATCCGTGGTACGTCAAGACCATGCTCGGCGCAGGAGGCGATTACTGTGGCGGCCAGGGCCTCGGCGATCTCAGCGGGCTGCCGGGGGGTATCAGCTTCGGTATAGGCAATACCGTGACCACCACCGAGGTCCAGCTCACCCAACTGAAGGCCGGTGGCATCCCGCACCGCCGCCAGGAAGGCGATGAGCTTGGCTGCGGCGAGTTCGAAACCATCGGGTTCAAAGATCTGAGAACCGATGTGGCAGTGCAGCCCGAGCAGCCGGATCCCCTTCAGCGTCAGTGCAGTCTCCACAGCGGTCCAGGCCGGTGACCCGGCGTAGGCGTGGGAGCCGGCCAGGGCCGCAGACCCGCTGCCGGTGGCCGTGAGGTCATCGCTTGGCTGCGGCGGAGTGAGGGAAAGACCGAACTTCTGGTCTTCGTGGGCGGTGGCGATGTGCTCGTGGGTGGAGGCGTGGACTCCAGGGGTCAGCCGCAACATGACCGGAGCTTCGGTGCCACGTTCGCTGGCCAGGGCTGAGATGCGGTGCAGCTCGTCGAGGGAGTCGGCGATAATCCGCCCGATACCGCTGTGCAGGGCGGTGCGGATTTCCTGGTCGGATTTGTTGTTGCCGTGCAGACCGATCCGCTCTGGGTCCACTCCGGCGGCACGGGCGATCGCGAGTTCTCCGCCGGAGGCGGTGTCGATGTTCAGACCCTCCTCGGCTGCCCAGCGGGCGGCATGGGTGGAGAGGAAGGCTTTACCGGCGTAGAAGACATCGACGTCGGTATGCGGAGCGAAGGCTTCGGTGAAAGCTTGGCGGAACGCCCGGGCACGGGCACGGAAATCTGGTTCGGAGAGCACATAGAGCGGAGTGCCATAGGTGGCAGCCAGATCCGTGACGGGGACTCCGGAGAGGGTGAGGACTCCGTCGTCGTCGCGCCCAGTGTCCTGAGGGAAGAGTGCTTCCTCAAGGTCATCGGTGTTCACTCGTGGGGTGAGCCAGGATGGTGCCAGCGGGGACGGGGAGGTCATCTCACATCCTCTCCGGGGCGGAAACGCCCAGTAAGTCGAGGCCATTGCGCAGCACCTGGACTGTAGCGTCGTTGAGCCAGAGGCGCGTGCGGTTGAGGTCGGTCACCTCAGCGGTGGAACCGTCCTCAGTGGCACTGGGGGCAATCCGGCACACCGCATACCAGGCGTGATAAGCGGAGGCGAGGTCTTCGAGGTACCGGGCCACCCGGTGCGGTTCGCGCAGTTCGGCCGAGCGTGCGACGACGGTGGGGAACTTGGCCAGGTGGGCCAGCAGTTCTTCTTCGCGTTCGTGGGTGAGCAGGCCCGCATCGAAACCGGAACGGTCCACCCCTCGAGCTTCGGCAGTGCGGGCGGCGTTGCAGGCCCGGGCGTGGGCGTACTGGACGTAGAAGACGGGATTGTCATTGGTGCGTGACCGCAGCAGCTCGGGGTCGACGTCGAGCGGCTGGTCGGCCGAGTTCCGCGCCAGGGTGTAGCGCAGTGCATCGGTTCCCAGCCATTCGATGAGGTCATCGAGAGCGATCATGTTTCCCGCCCGTTTGGACAGCCGGGCACCTTTGACGCTGATGAGCTGGCCGATCAGGATCTCGATGTTCTTTTCTGGGTCGTCTCCGGCGCAGGCGGCGATGGCCTTCAACCGACCAATGTAGCCGTGGTGGTCGGCTCCGAGGAGGTAGATCTTTTCGGTGAAGCCGCGTTCGCGTTTGCTCAGGTAGTAGGCGGCGTCGGCCGCAAAGTACGTGGGTTCACCGTCGGCTTTAATGAGGACTCGGTCCTTGTCATCGCCGAAATCGGTGGTACGCAGGAAAACGGCGCCGTCGCGGTCCTCAATGTGTCCCTGTTGCCGCAGGGTGGCGATCGCGGCGTCGATCTTGCCCTCGTCGTGGAGGGTGCGCTCGGAGAAGTACACGTCGAAGGTGATGTGGAAGGCGGCCAGGGTGTGGCGGATCTGGTCCATCTGTGCCCGGTAGGCAAGGTCCCTGACCACCGGCAGAGCCTCTTCGCGGGGCAGGTCCCGGATATCGGGCCGGTGGGCGGCGACCTGTTCGGCGAGCTCGTTGATGTATTCCCCGGGGTAGCCACCTTCGGGGGTGGGCTCAGCGTGGAGGGCGGCCAGCACTGATGCTGCGAAGACGTTCATCTGGTTGCCCGCATCGTTGATGTAGTACTCGGTGGTCACGTCCGCACCGGATGCTCGGAGCAGTCGGGCGATGGCGTCGCCGAGTGCGGCCATCCGGGTGTGCCCCATGTGCAGCGGGCCGGTGGGGTTGGCGGAGACGTACTCCAGGTTGATGGTGTGTCCGGTGAGGGCCTCGTTGTGCCCATAGGCGTCGCCGGCTTCCACGATGGTGCGGGCGAGCTGTCCGGCGGCGGCGGCGTTGAGGGTGATGTTGATGAACCCTGGCCCAGCGATGTCCACCGCGGCGATGCCTTCGTAGTCACGGAGCCTGGGGGCGATCAGCTCGGCGAGCTGACGGGGATTCATCCCGGAGGGTTTGGCCAGCTGCAGAGCGATGTTGGTGGCCCAGTCTCCGTGGTCGCGGCTCTTAGGCCGCTCGACTCGCACCTCGTCGGGGAGGGTGTCAAGGCTGAGATCACCGGCTTCAATGGCCTCGGTGAGCGTGTTTTTCACGACGGTGGAGAGTTCTTCGGGAGTCACCCGTCCATCCTACGGGCACCGCCGGTTATGCAGCGGGCACTGTCAGCGAGCGGTGCCATTCCTGCCAGAGCTGTTTGAGATCCCAGGCTTGCTCCGCCTGGATAGAGATCCCGCGGTGGCCGGTGCGGCGGGTGTGGCCCTTGATGAGCATCAGCCGGGTACCGAACAGCAGCGGACCGGTCCTTTCCTGCGCGTCCGTGAAGAAGGTCGTGTCCGCACATCCGGTGCCGTCATCGAGGCTGATGAACACTGTCCGCTCCCCCGAGCGCATCGGTGGGGTCTGGGTGGCCACGCGGATACCAGCGACGAGGACTTCGGTGTTGGTCCGCAGGGTGAGTAACTCCTCAGCAGGTGTCACACCCAGATGCTCCAGCATCGGCTGGTACGGGGTGAGGACGTGACCGGTCACCTCCGTGGACAGGGTGTCCAGTTCAGTGGTGATGCGTTCTTCAACGGTGGGATCTGACACCGTGGTGTCCATCAGTTCGGCTTCGCTGAACAGCACCGGCTGCTGCGGGTCTTCTGCCGGGGTGTTCCTGCAGCGGCTCGGTGCGGTGAGCTGTTGGGCGTAGGTCATGATGCTTCCGCGTGTGCCGGAGCGCCGGCCGTGCTCGGCGAGGGCGTCGAAGGCGCCGATGCCGGCCAGGCGCCGCATTAGCGCCCGGGAGGGTGCTGCCTGGTGGTAGAACGCGGTGATGGACTCATAGGGCTGACCGGCCAGGATCCGAGTGAGTTCAGCCTCTGTGATGCCTTTGATATGCCGCAACGGCATCCTGATGCCTTTTTCCTCTGCGCTGATTCGTTCCACCCGGTAGTGTTCCCCGGAGGCGTTGATGTCCACCGGCAGCACCGGGATGCCGATCCGCCGGGCTTCGGCCATGATGAATCGGCGCTGGTACATCCCGGGGTCGTGTTCGAGGAGGCCGGCGAAGAACTCCACCGGGTAGTGGGTCTTCAGCCAGGCGGATTGATAGGTGGGGAGGGCAAAAGCCGCTCCGTGGGCTTTGCAGAACCCGAAGGAGCCGAATCCGCGCAGGGTCTCCCAGATACGGTCGATCTGCACATCAGTGAAGATCCGCTGCCCGTACTCGTCTGTACGTGCGGCGGTGTGGCTACGGAATTCCCCCTCAATAGTGTCGACGTCGTGCTCCATACGCCGGCGGATTTCGTCAGCTTCGGCCAGGGAGACCCCCATCGTTTCGTGCAGGATCCGCAGCACATGCTCGTGGTAGATCACCACTCCGTAGGAATCCTGTAGGAAAGGCGCGAACTGCCGGTGGAGGTACTCGATGCGCTCATAGCCGTGTTTGCGGTTGACGAAGGGGGTGACCATATTTCCCTTCATCGGCCCGGGCCGGAACAGGGAAATATCGGCGATGAGATCGGCGTACCTGTCGGGCTGGAGCTTGCCGATCAGCTCCCGCTGGCCGGGGGATTCGATCTGGAAGCACCCTAAGGTGTGGGTGGTGCGAATCATCTCAAAAGTGGGTTCGTCGTCGTGGGGTAAGGCGTCGAGGTCGACCCTCCCGTCGGCGGAGATATAAGGAACCTCAGCGGGTAGCCCACCTTCCGCTGCGGCTGCCGGACCGTTCACCCGGGTGATTTCCTCAACCGCGTAGGCCATCGACGATTGCATCCTCACCCCGAGGATGTCGAGTTTCAGTAGGCCCATATCGTCGATGTCGTCTTTATCGAATTGGCTCATCGGCAGCCCGATCCCAGAGGGTTGGGTGGGGGTGACTGAGAGGAGACTGCTGTCACCGAGGATGACTCCGCAGGGGTGCATGGAGATGTGCCGGGGTAACCGGTCGAGACGTTCAGTGAGGTCAACGAGCTGGTCCAGCTGGGGCTCGGTCGCCACCAGCTCGGCGATCTGACGCAGCTCAGGTTTGGAGTGGAGGACCGACCGGAAGTCCCGGGCATTGAACCGCCAGATGTGCTCGGCGACCTGGTTGATCTGCTCCTCGCTCAGGCCTAGGGCGAGACCCGCATCACGGGCGGCGCCACGGGCCCGGTAGGTGTTCTGCATCGACAGCAGGGTGACTCGATGGTGGCCATAACGGTCGAAGATCGCCTGGTAGATCTCGTGGCGTCGGGCGGATTCGATGTCGATGTCGATATCCGGCAGGGTGGAACGCTTATTGCCTAGGAATCGTTCGAACAGCAGGTCGTGTTCAAGGGGGTCCACATTGGAGACCCGCAGCAGGTAGTTGACCAGACTGCCGGCTCCTGAACCTCTTGCCTGGACCCGGACGCCTCTGTCCCGGATGAGGTCTACGGTTTCCGCCACGGCGAGGAAGTAGCTGGCGAAGCCGAAACCGCTGATCGTGGTGAGTTCCTCCTCCATCCGGTCGCGAATGGTGCCCAGTTGATGAGCTGTACTGAGCGGGTACCGGTCGCTCAGGGCGGCTTCACACCGCTGGGCCAGCACTCGGGCGGGGTCCTGGTCCACACCGAGGATCTCGAGTTCGGGGATTTTCGGCTGCCGCCACCCCAGGTCGGTGTCGGGGTCGATCCGGCACTGCTCCGCGAGGTGTTCGGTCGTGCTGAGGAGCTCGATGGCGGCGTAGCGGCCGAGTCCGGCGTACTCGGCAATCCGGTACGCCAGTTCGTGCATGGCTTCGGGAGGTTTCAGCCAGGCCTGGGCATTGGGCTGAGGCTGGAACTCCCCGAGTGGCAGCAGGTGCGCAGCGGCGTCGAGCACATCCCCGGTGACGGCGTCATCGGGTTCGACGTAACGCACAGCATTGGTCAGCACTGCGGGGGTGCCGGTGGCTCGGGCTAGCTGGAGCAGCTGGGCAGCATGTCCCAGGCTCGCAGTGGTTCCGGGTTTGGTGTTCCAGCACACCACCTCCACCACGACTCCCCCGGGCAGGTGTTTCTTCCATTGGTTTAAAAGCGCTTCGGCACGGGTGCGGTCTCCTGACACTAGCGCGTCTCCGACGTCGGAGCGTGGCCCCAACAACACTGTCGCCACAGGGCCCTCCTCCCCGGAGAGGAAAACCGAGGCAGCTTTCGGGTCCGTTGAGGCCGAACGGTGGGCACTCCCATGCAGGGCTCGCCTGCCGCGCCGGCGGGGTGAGTGGGCTGCGGAGATCAGACGCACCAGTGCGGCCCAACCAGCCCCGGCAGCGGCTCCTTGGTGGGACCCGTGGGCCAGGGCAGTGATCTCCAGTGGCCCCTGTTCCGTGGTCCTGCTGGCGCGTAGGGGCAAATTAACGCCCACGATCGGGGCGAGGTTTTCACTGATGCAAGCACGGATATGCCGCACTGCACCGTAGACGCCGTCTCTGTCGGTGATGGCAGCGGCCTCGGCTCCGGCAGCTTTCGCCGCAGCGACCAGCACTTCCGGCCGGCCCGTGCCGTAGTGGGCAGAGAAGGCGCTGGAGACGTGGAGGTGGGTAAAACGAACCACGGGCACCGCCGCCTAGTCGTAGATCCCGGTGACGGGCCACTGGTGACCGGCTGTGACAGCCAGGTCAAAAATGAGGATCTGCCCGTTATCCAGCGCCCGGGCAGTGACTTGCCACATCGGGCGCTCCACGAGGGCACGGCCTGTTCCACGTGCCACCCTCGCCGGGGTTTCCCACCAGATAGCGTGGTCTTGCCAGGCGATGGGTTGGGCCATCACAACAAACCGACGGCCGCACCAGAAAAGGTGCTCCGGCACGCCCTGCGGATCTGTCCACACGGTGGCCAGATCCTGATCCTGACAGGCAGAGGTCTCAGCCGTCATCACAACACTCCCCAGAAATCGAACATATATTCGAGTGTAGAGTGAGGATCGGAGACGGCCAAGTGCCTATGTTCTATGGGCATACAGCACACCAGATACGGCGTGCGGAAGGTGGGAATCTGTCCCTGAACGCGAAAGAGCCCCCGTGGTCCGCTTCTTCGCGGAGCACAGGGGCTCTTTCTTTAATGTGTGTCCGGCGGTGTCCTACTCTCCCACACTCTTTCGGGTGCAGTACCATCGGCGCTGTGGGTCTTAGCTTCCGGGTTCGGGATGGGACCGGGCGTTTCCCCCACGCTATGACCGCCGTAACCCTTATCCAACAACCCCCACCACCAGGGCGAAAAACCACCCGGGACGGGGTTGTTGTAAACCTAGTGGTCACAACACGCCACCCCAACCAGGGGCAGCATTCTCTATCTTGTTATACCTGGTGCTGTTATCACCAGTGACTCTGCCCGCACACCCTCCCCTCTGGAGCGAGGGCAGGAGGCACTGTGGCGTGTGGGGTTTGTGGTTTGGGAACCGCCTAGTGGACGCGTAACACCCGCAGCAACCCTGCGCCCACCAACTGGTGGACCCGTGTCGGGTGACAAAATGAGGGGGTTTAAGTGGTCGGCTTATTAGTACCAGTCAACTCCACGCATTACTGCGCTTCCATTTCTGGCCTATCAACCCCATGGTCTATAGGGAGCCTTCACACCTCAAAGGGTGATGGAGATCTTATCTTGAAGCCGGCTTCCCGCTTAGATGCTTTCAGCGGTTATCCATCCCGAACGTAGCTAACCAGCGGTGCCCTTGGCAGGACAACTGGCACACCAGAGGTTCGTCCGTCCCGGTCCTCTCGTACTAAGGACAGACCTTCTCAAATCTCCAACGCGCGCAGCGGATAGGGACCGAACTGTCTCACGACGTTCTAAACCCAGCTCGCGTACCGCTTTAATGGGCGAACAGCCCAACCCTTGGGACCAACTCCAGCCCCAGGATGCGACGAGCCGACATCGAGGTGCCAAACCATGCCGTCGATATGAACTCTTGGGCAGGATCAGCCTGTTATCCCCGAGGTACCTTTTATCCGTTGAGCGACGGCCCTTCCACACGGTGCCGCCGGATCACTAGTCCCAACTTTCGTTCCTGCTCGACATGCCTGTCTCACAGTCAAGCTCCCTTGTGCACTTACACTCAACACCTGATTGCCAACCAGGCTGAGGGAACCTTTGGGCGCCTCCGTTACTCTTTGGGAGGCAACCGCCCCAGTTAAACTACCCACCAGGCACTGTCCCTGGACCCGATCAGGGCCCGAAGTTAGACAATCCACAACACCAGAGTGGTATTTCAACGACGACTCCACCACCACTGGCGTGGCGGCTTCACAGTCTCCCACCTATCCTACACAAGTGATGCGAATCACCAATACCAAGCTATAGTAAAGGTCTCGGGGTCTTTCCGTCCTGCTGCGCGTAACGAGCATCTTTACTCGTAGTGCAATTTCGCCGAGTTCACGGTTGAGACAGCGGGGGTCTCGTTACTCCATTCGTGCAGGTCGGAACTTACCCGACAAGGAATTTCGCTACCTTAGGATGGTTATAGTTACCACCGCCGTTTACTGGGGCTTAAATTCTCCGCTTCGACCCCAAAGGGCCTAACGGGTCCTCTTAACCTTCCAGCACCGGGCAGGAGTCAGTCCGTATACCTCGTCTTACGACTTCGCACGGACCTGTGTTTTTAGTAAACAGTCGGACCCCCCTGGTCTCTGCGACCACCACCAGCCCGTCACCGCAAGGGCGCGTCACCGGGGTGGTCCCCCTTCTCCCGAAGTTACGGGGGCATTTTGCCGAGTTCCTTAACCGTGATTCTCTCGATCGCCTTGGTATTCTCTACCTGACTACCTGTGTCGGTTTAGGGTACGGGCAGCTAGAACCTCACGTCGATGCTTTTCTTGGCAGCATAGGATCACCGGATCCCCCACCAGAAGTGGGGGCCCATCAAATCTCAGCCTGCATGAACCGCGGATTTACCTACGGTCCGGCCTACATTCTTAGACCCGGACAACCATCGCCGGGCCCGGCTACCTTCCTGCGTCACACCTGTTAACACGCTCGCTCCACCACATCAGGTCCCACGCTAGACCCACCATCGACTCCGAAGAGCCGTGAAGCGGGGTTCGGGTGGTTAGTATCAGTGGTTTCACGTGGACGGTTCTTCGCCGGTACGGGAATATCAACCCGTTATCCATCGACTACGCCTGTCGGCCTCGCCTTAGGTCCCGACTAACCCACCGCAGATTAGCTTGACGGTGGAACCCTGAGTCATTCGGCGGCAACGTTTCTCACGTTGCTTTCGCTACTCATGCCTGCATTCTCACTCGACACCACTCCACCAGAGGCTTCCGCCCTGGCTTCACCGCTGATGTCGACGCTCCCCTACCCAACCCACAAAAGTGGATTGCCACAGTTTCGGCGGTGTGCTTGAGCCCCGCTACATTGTCGGCGCGGAATCACTTGACCAGTGAGCTATTACGCACTCTTTCAAGGATGGCTGCTTCTAAGCCAACCTCCTGGTTGTCTCAGCAACTCCACATCCTTTCCCACTTAGCACACGCTTAGGGGCCTTAACCGGTGGTCTGGGCTGTTTCCCTCTCGACGATGAAGCTTATCCCCCACCGTCTCACTGCCACGCTCTCACCTCACAGGTATTCGGAGTTTAGCTGACGTCAGTAACCTTGTAGGGCCCATCGGCCATCCAGTAGCTCTACCCCCTGGAGGAAACACGCAACGCTGCACCTAAATGCATTTCGGGGAGAACCAGCTATCACAGAGTTTGATTGGCCTTTCACCCCTACCCACAGCTCATCCCCCCAGTTTTCAACCTAGGTGGGTTCGGGCCTCCACGACCTCTTACAGCCGCTTCACCCTGGCCATGGGTAGATCACTCCGCTTCGGGTCTAGACCCAGCGACTCAAACGCCCTGTTCAGACTCGCTTTCGCTACGGCTACCCCACACGGGTTAACCTCGCCACCAAGCACTAACTCGCAGGCTCATTCTTCAAAAGGCACGCCATCACCAGACCAAAGCCCAGCTCTGACGGATTGTAGGCACATGGTTTCAGGTACTCTTTCACTCCCCTCCCGGGGTACTTTTCACCATTCCCTCACGGTACTGCTCCACTATCGGTCAACAGGAAGTATTCAGGCTTACCAGGTGGTCCTGGCAGATTCACACACGATTCCTCGAGCCGCGTGCTACTCGAGAACACACCACAGGCCGGCGGAACGCATTACAGCTACGGGACTCACACCCTCTCCGGTGAAGGACTCAACCCTCTTCGCCTATACGCCCGCACCTCAACCCCCAGAACCGGTGGATCCTGGACGGATGGTCTCACAACCCCTGCAACGCAACCCCCACCGGGTATCACACGCCACAGGTTTAGCCCCATCGGCTTTCGCTCGCCACTACTCACCGAATCACAATTGTTTTCTCTTCCTACAGGTACTGAGATGTTTCACTTCCCTGCGTTCCCCCCACCGGCCCTATACATTCAGACCGGGGTGACACACCACTACAGCATGCCGGGTTTCCCCATTCGGACATCCTGGCCTCAACGCTCGGTTATCAGCTCCACCAGGCTTATCGCAGATTCCCACGTCCTTCATCGGCTCCTGCTGCCAAGGCATCCACCATGCGCCCTAAAACACTTAAACACACAAACGACACCCAACAACACAAAAAATCACTACAGATGCTCGCGTCCACTATGCAGTTCCCAAACAACAACCCCCACCCCCACCACACAGCAGGAGCAAGAGCCACAATCCAGAAGCACTCACGGCCTCAGGACCCAACAGTGCACCACACACCACACCAAAAACACACCACCCAAACCTTCCAACCCCTACCCACCCACACAAGGACAGGAAACAGAGCGTACTAAGCCAAGACGATGCGCCAAGCATGATGGTCCTGATACGCAGGACATTTGTTGATATTCCACCCATGAGCAAACCCAGAGCAATACATCCGATCACTCACTGGGCGGACTCGACTCGAGTCCAGCTCCTTAGAAAGGAGGTGATCCAGCCGCACCTTCCGGTACGGCTACCTTGTTACGACTTAGTCCCAATCGCCAGTCCCACCTTCGACCACTCCCCCCGGAAAACCGGTTGGGCCGTGGGCTTCGGGTGTTACCAACTTTCGTGACTTGACGGGCGGTGTGTACAAGGCCCGGGAACGTATTCACCGCAGCATTGCTGATCTGCGATTACTAGCGACTCCAACTTCACGGAGTCGAGTTGCAGACTCCGATCCGAACTGAGACCGGCTTTTAGGGATTAGCTCCACCTCACAGCATCGCAACCCACTGTACCGGCCATTGTAGCATGCGTGAAGCCCAAGACATAAGGGGCATGATGATTTGACGTCATCCCCACCTTCCTCCGAGTTGACCCCGGCAGTCTCCCATGAGTCCCCGGCATAACCCGCTGGCAACATAGGACAAGGGTTGCGCTCGTTGCGGGACTTAACCCAACATCTCACGACACGAGCTGACGACAACCATGCACCACCTGTCAACCAGCCCCGAAGGGAAACCACATCTCTGCGGCGATCCAGTTGATGTCAAGCCTTGGTAAGGTTCTTCGCGTTGCATCGAATTAATCCGCATGCTCCGCCGCTTGTGCGGGCCCCCGTCAATTCCTTTGAGTTTTAGCCTTGCGGCCGTACTCCCCAGGCGGGGCACTTAATGCGTTAGCTACGGCGCGGAAAACGTGGAATGCTCCCCACACCTAGTGCCCAACGTTTACGGCATGGACTACCAGGGTATCTAATCCTGTTCGCTCCCCATGCTTTCGCTCCTCAGCGTCAGTAACAGCCCAGAGACCTGCCTTCGCCATCGGTGTTCCTCCTGATATCTGCGCATTTCACCGCTACACCAGGAATTCCAGTCTCCCCTACTGCACTCTAGCCTGCCCGTACCCACTGCACACCCGGAGTTAAGCCCCGGGCTTTCACAGCAGACGCGGCAAACCGCCTACGAGCTCTTTACGCCCAATAATTCCGGATAACGCTCGCGCCCTACGTATTACCGCGGCTGCTGGCACGTAGTTAGCCGGCGCTTCTTCTGCAGGTACCGTCACTTACGCTTCTTCCCTGCTGAAAGCGGTTTACAACCCGAAGGCCGTCATCCCGCACGCGGCGTCGCTGCATCAGGCTTGCGCCCATTGTGCAATATTCCCCACTGCTGCCTCCCGTAGGAGTCTGGGCCGTGTCTCAGTCCCAGTGTGGCCGGTCACCCTCTCAGGCCGGCTACCCGTCAAAGCCACGGTAGGCCACTACCCCACCGTCAAGCTGATAGGCCGCGAGCCCATCCAAGACCGCAAAAGCTTTCCACCACCCCCCATGCGAGGAATGGTCCTATCCGGTATTAGACCCAGTTTCCCAGGCTTATCCCAGAGTCAAGGGCAGGTTACTCACGTGATACTCACCCGTTCGCCACTAATCCACCCGTGCAAGCACAGGCTTCATCGTTCGACTTGCATGTGTTAAGCACGCCGCCAGCGTTCATCCTGAGCCAGGATCAAACTCTCCATCAGAAAACTGAAAAAAGAGAAAACCCTGCAACAACCACCACATCCCACCCTGCCGGAAAAACAAGGCCTCACAGGACATAACAGCTGCCACAAGATCAACAATCCAGGCTAAACACGACACACACCACGGGGGTGGCATGCGCCGCAATAACCAATCGAATAATTCATTGGTATCAACAAACTTGGCACACTATTGAGTTCTCAAACAGCGAGTACATCCGGCACCATCAGAAGAAAACCTTCTGAATCGCTCCGAAGCAACTT